>JBBSSH010000005.1:0-174660 GCA_038242265.1 Propionibacteriales bacterium | reverse complement strand
CTGAGCGGGAAGCTGCTGGCCTGGATCGAAGTCGGGGCGCCGGATGCCGCGCGCCTTCACACGGGCAGCAAGGCGGCCGAGCGCACGACGATCTACACGCACCGCGACCCGACCAGGGTGCTGGCGTTGTGGACGGGGGCGAAGATACATCGCGCCGAGGAGATCGTCCTGCACAGCTTTGAGCCCGGGTTCATCGATTCCGCGGTGGACGCGATAGAGCGCCGCAACGCGCTCATACTTACTGTCACCGAGCGACAGCTCTACCTCGAGCTGAACGGCCTACACCTCTCCTCGGCGGTCCACGATCACCCGATCAGCTAGCGGTGCTGACCTACCCCACCCCATCGGCTTCGCTGTCGCCGCATTGCGCGCGGCATGCGCGGGCAAGCCTGGGCCCCCTTACACAGAAGCCCACCTGGAGATGCCGCTATGGCCGGTACTCGGGTGGTGGCGGCTTGAACAAGTAGTCAGCGCCCTTCGGATCGACGCCGTGCGATTCGATACCCACCACGCGCAACGCGGTGCTGGAGAGCCATTTGCTGACAGCGCCCAGAGCCCGGAGTCCTCTCATTGCGACCTCTCTCAGGGACCAGAACATTTGATGTGCTGACTCTCCCACCCGAACTGAGAAAAGGGTAGGCATCGCACGTGACGCCTCGAAGAGCCGCTGCCGCGTGTGGTCAACCACAGTCGCGCCGTAAGCCGGAGCCTGCGTCACTTCGCCGCCTGTCGGCGTGCCCGAGTAGGCGATCATCCCAATGTCAGGCGTGGGCTCGTGTGGATTGACGTTCAGGTTCTCGCCTGTTGCGGCTTGGAGCGTGCCTCGATGAGCGCCGTGACCTCTTCCTGCGACGCGATACTGATGCGCTCGTCGACGAGGCAGAGCAAGCGCACCGGTCGTCCGGCAGCCGCAGCTGCCTGGACCCTGTGGTGACCATCTAGCAGGAAGTGGGTGAGCACCCAGTGCTCGTAGTAGTCGTCGCCTTCTTCCATCGCAGGCTGGATCACGTCGAGGAGCGAGTACGCCACGGCAGTGGGTGGTGTCTCTCCGGCACTCTTGCCGTATCCAGCGACACGGACCAGGTCGTTCCAAGCGGGCGGAACCATAGGCACGACGAACTCGTACAGATGCTGTTCGCGGCCCACGGGCGTCTCAAAGGTTCGGTAGTAGGGCGTGGCCGGGGTCTCGGGTGAACCGACCACGGGGTCCACGCCCCACGTGGCGACCTGCTCATGAGTGAAGTAGTCGGACGTGCTCCCCGGCGTCACGAGCTGAGGGGTAGTGTCGATCAGCAGCACCGTGTAGTGGGACTTGGGCAGCGCCTTCCCGTATGCACGCAGGACGTCGGTCTCGATCGCCGCCAGGCCCGCGTTGAGGCGCCCATTCGCAACCCCGAGATCCGCGGCTTCCGGCTCGCTCAACTTTGTGAATAGGGCAGGGCAGGTGCCGCACCACAGGCCCAGCTCGAACACCGGCACTCCCCGAAGGGTCAGCCGCCGTGGCGGGAATGCTGTCCCCGGCAGAGGCTTCGGTGTCGGCACGGAGACAAGTGCCCTCTTCTCCCGAACGCCCAGGGAGACGCTTCGCTGCACGTCGATGACCACGGCCAGACCGTACGCGACCCGTAGACGACCGCCTCGCGTTCACCGCCCGCATCTGCCGGATATGGTGCTCCGCCAGGTGAGTCGTACCACCGCCCGACGACTGCCTATTTCACTGCCTTGCTCCGTCGGCTCAGCGGTTCAGGCCCGCGGGTCCATGCCTCTGGCGAATTACACGATTGTTCTTCACTCAGCGGCGTGGCGGGCTTGACTTCGGGCCCCTACGATCACTCAGGTGCAACAACAGCCTCATTCGTCACAGACGTCACAGCGCGTCCGTCCGCGACTGTCCCCGCTCCAACACGCCGTACGACGTATTGGTCGGACGACGACGCTGCTCACCAGCATGCTTGCGCTCTCCCTGGTGGCCGTGCCGAGCACCGTGGACAAGATCAGCCTGGCGTCGTCGACCTACCTGTGCTCCGGATACGCCGAGTGTCAGACGGTCGGATACGGGCACGGTGGCTACCGCCAGGCTGGGTCCACGGCGTACTGGCGCATGCATGCGGGGCACAACTGCACCAACTACGTGGCCTACCGGTTGATCCAGTCCGGGATGGCGAACGTCCGTCCTTGGTCGGGCAGCGGCAACGCCTCGAACTGGGGCGTGGCGATGGCGAGCATCACCGACCAGACCCCCACTGTTGGATCCGTCGCCTGGTACGAGCCGAACGTGACACCGGCAGGCTCGGGCGGACACGTCGCCTACGTCGAACGGGTCATCTCCGACACTGAGATCATCGTCTCGGAGGACAACTGGGGCGGTGACTTCCACTGGCGGCAGGTCACCCAGTCCGGCGGGGGCTGGCCGACGGGATTCATTCACTTCAACGACCGTGTCGTCGCGCCGACGACGTCTCCTGCCCTCCTCGGATCGGCTGTGGTCGGTGCACCGCTGGAGGTGGCCACTGGTGCGTGGACGCCCACGCCCACCGGAGTCACCGTTCGGTGGCTCGCCGACGGTGCCGCCATTGCGGGCGCGACCGCGCCCGTCTATGTGCCCACCCCCAGCGTGAAGGGCAAGACCCTCACTGCCGAGGTGACGGCAGAGCTGAGTGGCTACACCGCCGGGAGAGCCGATCTCGCCACCACTCCCGTTGCACCTGGTGCGTTCCAGCCCACGGAACTGCCGACGATCCAAGGGGTTGCGGAGGTCGGCCAGACGTTGACCCTCACGACCTCATCGTGGTCGCCGCAGCCTTCGAAGGTCACGACGCAGTGGTATGCCGACGGCGTTGCTCTCGGCGAATCCACCGCGTCCCTCGTCCTCACTCGTGACCACATCGACCGACGCATCAGTGCACGCACCAGCGCAAGCGCGAGCGGCTACCGGAAGTCGTCCTTGACCGCGACCGCGACCACGCCGGTCCTTGCGAAGCCGGTCGCGATCACCAGCCCGTCGCAGGTAAAGGGCACACCGGAGGTCGGGCGCCGGCTCACGGCCCGGGTCGGGAGCGTCCGACCCACTGACGCGGCGGCCACCTACGCCTGGCTCCGAGACGGCCGACGCATCGCCAAGGCGACGAAGCCGACGTACACGGCCCGCCGAGCGGACATCGGCCGCAGTCTGTCCGTCCAGATCACGCTGACTCGACGACACTTCCGCAGCACCACTGAATCAGTCGCCGTCTCAGCCCCCGTCACGACCGTGCCCGAGGTCAAGGTCCGGGCCGACGCCACGCGCAAGCGGGTCGCTGTGGACGTTCGCGTACGCGCGCCGGGAGCGCCCCGGCCGGACGGGGCGATGACCATCACCGTGGGACGACGCACGGTCGAGGTCCAGGTCGTCCAGGGGACGGCGCGGGTCGTCCTGCGCGGTGTCCGTCCAGGCACGAAGCCGGTCGTCGTGCGCTACGCGGGAACCGATGTCGTGCAACCCGCAGTCGCACGTTCGAGCATCAGGGTGCCGTCGAGCCGCTAGTCACCGGACCTTGTCACCACCGAGGCTCCGGCTTCATCACGCCAGGTGTGCCACTCTCACGGATTCTCGACAACCAACTCCAGGATCGAGCGGTTCAGCCTGCTCAGTGCCCTGACGGCGCCGCGCAGCGCAGCAGATGCGTCGGGCGCGGTGATCAACACGTCGATCACCGGTGAGTCCGTGCTGCGCGAGGGGCGCTCGAAGCTCTCACCACTGACCAACTGCACGACCAGCGCGAGGTTCTGCCGAACCAGGGCTGCGGCCTCACGCAACGCCCTCGCGGTCTCCTCGGACGGAGCAGTGTCGGGCTCCGCACGGCTCGCCGCAGCACCCGCCCGGGCGAGTGCATGGCCGGCGCGTCCGCTGACCTGCAGGACGAGCAACAGCCGTCGGGTGCTGCGTCGCCCGCGGGTCGTCGGTCCGAGGCTCAACGGTTTCGCTGCCGTCATGACGCCCTGGAGAGCGGTGTCGAGCGCGCGCGAGGCGGTCACCAGGTCGGCGCCTCCGCCCGTGACGACCACAGATTCGACGCTGGCATCGATCAGTTCACTCATCTGGGCGAGATAGGCCTCCACCTTCGCGAGAAGAGTCGATCGGGTCCTGACCGGTAGGACCAGGAACGCTGCCAGGATGCCCATCGCCGAGCCGGCAATCGTCTCGTAGATCCGCACCTCGAGAACATCGATGCTGAACTGCCCCAGGAGTCCGTACAGCAACGACAGCAGCACGGTGATGAAGAAGACCAGCAGGGCATAGTTGATCGCCAGCAGCCAGAAGGCGAAGAAGACACACACCACGATGAGCGCCATCTGGACCACCGGCTGATCGCCGACAGCAGCCGCGAGAAGCACGCCCGCCATCACTCCGAGCACCGTGCCGAGGATCCGGTTTCCGGCCTTGGTCAGCAGTTCGCCGCGCGTGGTGACACCGTTGAAGACCAGGAAGGCCGTCATCACCGCCCAGTACCACCGGTTGGGCGAGATGAGGTCGCCGAGGAGCATGGCGGCACTCGTCGCGAACGCCACCTGGATGGCTGCTCGGGTGTGCGGGTTCAGGGCAGTGGCGGACGCCGGTCCGTCGGTCGTTGCCACGATGTCTGCGGAAGTGCCCGAGGCTCTGTCGACGGCATTCGACGTATCGGCAGTGATGCGATGGATGGCCAGGTGCGCCTCGATGGCGCGGGCGGCCAGGATTGCGGCGAGACCGGCCTGCTGACTCGTGTCTGTCGTCTCGACGACCTCGAAGCCATATCTGCGCGCTGCCTGCAGGACCTCCTCGGGCGCGTCGTCCTGCAGACAAGAGGTCACCATCGTCATCGCGCGGCCGAGATCCACCGGCCACGACACCTCCTGACCCAGCGGCCACAGCGCGCTGGCCAACTGCTCGGTGGCGATCTGCGCCTCGAAGACACGCACCGACAGGTCGTGACTCGTCAGACTCAGGTGCAGGGCAGCATCGTTGCGGTCGAGCCAGTCCTCGATCATCATCGCGGTGTCGGCGAGACCGGTGAGCTTGCGCCGCAGCAGGGCCGGGTCGCTGGGCCGCCCGGGTGAAGCGGCCTCCAGCACCGCCAGCGAAGCGGCGCGCAACGCCCGGGCCAGCCGGCGTACCTCCGAGTGGGGCCGGTCGCGAAAGATTGCGGTACGCACGAACACCGCGATCGCCACTCCGATCACGATCGCCACCAGCAGCACCGGCACCTGCGACACATCGGCATGCAGGAAGAGCGCGAAGAAGTACGAGATGAAGGCACCCATCCCGAGCGCGGTTCCCCGTGGGCCGAACCTGCGGACCCACACGGCCGCGAACAACACCGCGATGAACCCGACATCAGCGGCCTTGCCGAACTCGGACAACCCTGCCGCGAGAAGGACGGCGCCGCCGGCGGGCAGTGCCATCAGCGCCGTGGTGAGGACGCGGGCGCGCGGCGCGCGGTCCTTCACCACCGCAGCCGCCTGCATCGACACGATCGTGCCGAGCATGGCGACCGTGACAGGCTCTCCGGTCGCTTCGATCACACCCACCGACGCCAGCATCGCCAACAGGACGGTCAGTGCCGTCCCGGCCGCACTCATCAACCGCAGCTGTCCGGGATCGGAGACCGCCAGGAATCGCACCGTGCGGGTCACCGGTTGCGAGAGGAGAGCCACGTAGCGATTGTGTCCTAAGACAGCCTTCTCGTCAGCGAGCGAGCGGGCTGTAGAACACCAGTGCGTTGCCCTTGTTGTCATAGACCACCACGCGGCGCTCGTGGGCGTCGTCATAGGGACCTTTGACGATCACTCCGCCGGCTGCCTCGACCTCGCGAGCAGCAGCGTCGACGTCGGAGGTCTTGACCCCCACCACGACCTGGCCCGGGAGGGGATGGTCGAGGCTCGTCGCCAGGGCCAGCGTGACCGGCCCCGCGTCCAGGGCGGCAAAATGGGTGCCGTCGCGGAACTTGAGCGTCATGCCGAGCGACTCACAGTAGAAGGCTAGCGAGGCGTCGAGGTCATCGGTGGAGAGCAGGATCATCCGCACATCGAGGTCGGTCATGGCAGCTCCCTCGTCGCTGACGACTACGGCTTCCCGATGCGTACGCGCCAGACCTCGGGGCCCTGCTCCTGGTAGTCCCAGGTGAACTGTCCGGTGTGCTCGGCATCGAACTGGTAGTACAGCGGCTTGGGGTCGTGGTCGTTGACCAACTCGAAGGCAGTGCCCGCCTCGAGTGCGTGGTAGGTCTCGAAGATCAGGGTGTGTCGACGGGCGGGGGCCTCGGCGCGGACGTCAAGCAGTTGGTCGGTGCTCATGTTTCCTCCTGGGTGTGGGGTGCGGAAGCGACGCGTGCGCCTTCCTCGACAGGCAGCCGGGCCAGGAAGTGGAGCACGCCGTTGACGTGCTCGGCCTCGCGAGGATGCTCCTCACGCAGCACCCACCACGCCTTCGCCCCGAGGCGACTTGCTGCGTCGGGAAGGCCGGACTGACCCAGCGCCCGCAGCGCCTTGACCAGAATGACGGTGGTCTCGGCGACCACTTCGTGTGCGGTGGCCCCGACGTTCTCGCGCAGCGGGTCGTCGCTCATGCCTCATCTTCCGTACCATTTAATAAACACGGTTATTTTCCGTGAATATCAGCACCTTACGTCATGGTCGAGCGGGGCAGACCACCGCCGTGGACTCTCACCTCCCGGGTGAGAAGATCGACGCTGCACCCCAGTCCCAGCACACGAGGAGAACCATGGCCCTGCCGTACGACAACGACTCCAAGCTCGCCTCCTACGCCCACCCCGACCGGCTCGTCACCACCGACTGGCTCGCCGGACATCTGGGAGAGCCCGGACTGGTGGTGGTCGAGAGCGACGAGGACGTGTTGCTCTACGAGACCGGCCACATCCCCGGCTCCACCAAGATCGACTGGCACCTCGACCTCAACGACTCCGTCACCCGTGACTACATCGGCGGCGAGCAGTTCGCCGCACTGATGTCGGCCAAGGGCATCACCCGCGACACGACCGTGGTGATCTATGGCGACAAGAGCAACTGGTGGGCGGCCTACGCCATGTGGGTCTTCACCCTCTTCGGCCACCCCGACGTCCGGCTCCTCGACGGCGGCCGTGCCGCCTGGGCTGCCGAAGGTCGCGACATGACGACCGACGTGAGCATGCCCGACGCAACCGACTACCCCGTCGTGGAGCGTAACGACGCGCCGATCCGTGCCTACCGCGACGAGGTCCTCGACTTCCTCGGCGGTCAGTTGGTGGACGTGCGCTCTCCCGAGGAATACACCGGCCAGCGCACCCACATGCCTGACTACCCCGAGGAAGGTGCCCTGCGCGGTGGCCACATCCCGGGCGCCCAGTCGGTGCCGTGGTCCCGGGCCGCCAACGAGGACGGCACCTTCCGTCCCCGGGCCGATCTCGAGGCGATCTACCAGCAGGAGAAGGACCTCGACCCGAGCCAGCCGCTGGTGGCCTACTGCCGCATCGGTGAGCGTTCCTCGCACACCTGGTTCGTGCTGACCTATCTGCTCGGGTTCGACAACGTGCGCAACTACGACGGTTCGTGGACCGAGTGGGGCAACGCAGTCCGCGTACCGATCGTCACCGGCGAGGCCCCCGGAGAGGTGCCGGCTCGATGAGCGCCCCGGCGATGGCTGACCTGCCGGAGTCGCTGACCGAGATCATCGAGGACTTCAACGCCGTCGGACCCCAGGACCGGCTGCAACTGCTGTTGGAGTTCAGCCGCGAGCTGGCGCCGCTGCCCGCGCGGTATGCCGACCATCCCGAGCTGCTGGAGCCTGTCCCCGAGTGCCAGTCCCCGATCTTCCTCCTCAGTGAGGTCGAGGGCACCGGCCAGGACGCCGTGGTGAGACTGCACTTCTCCGCGCCGCCCGAAGCGCCCACCACCCGAGGCTTTGCCGGCATCCTGCACGAAGGTCTCGACGGGCTGACGGTGGCGCAGGTGTTGGCCGTGCCCAACGACTTCTCCAGCATGTTGGCGCTGGCGGAGGCGGTGAGCCCTCTGCGCCTGCGTGGGATGGCAGCGATGCTGACCCGCATCAAGCGGCAGGTGGCCGAGAAGAGCGCAGCCGAGGGCTGAGGCCCCCGACCCAAGGCTCCTCTGCTCAGCTGCCTTCCACTCAGTTGGCTTCTTCGGTGGCGGACCGGACATACAGGTCGAACACATCGCGGATGGACAAGATGCCCACCACACTGCCGTCCTCGACCACGGGAAGGTGGCGTACGTCCGCCTCCCGCATCAGGTGGGCCGCACGACTGAGGGCATCGCCCGGTCCCACCGTGACCGGGTCGATGCTCATCATCTCGCTGGCCCGCTTGTGCTCGAGATCGGCTCCTGCGGCGATCTGACGCACGATATCGCGCTCGGAGATGACCCCGACCAGGGAGCCGTTCTCGATCACGGCCAGGGCCCCGACCTCATCTGCAGCCAGAGACTCTGCCACCTGGCCCAGACCGGTAGCGAGGTTGACGGTGGCCACCGGCCACCTCATCAACGTCCTCACCGGGTCAGAAGGCTGGACGGGCGGGTTGGCGCTGGCGGTCATGGTGATCGTCCTCCTGATTGGCTTGCCCCCAGCATCTGCCGGACGGCTGGCCAAGGGCAGGGCCGATGGTCCCGCCTCTCCCGCAGAAGGTCCGACACCGCGAATGGAGTTCAGCCGGAGTAGGGCACCTCGCTCCGCCACGCGCCCTCGTCGGCGGTGACGGCAGCCCAGATCGCCGCGGCGACCCGGTCCGGGGTGAAGGCACCCTCGCGAGCCAACGCACCTCGTACGGTCACCGACACCGCCCGGATTCCGTCGGGCGCCAGCGTCGCGTCGAGGCTGTGCACCAGGTTGCGCACCCCTGCCTTCTGCACTCCCAACGACGCCGCTGGCGCCGAGGGCTCGTCGGCAGCCATGCTGCCGGTGACGCTGATCCGCCCGCCGGCACTCAGGAACGCCCTGGCCGCCTGGACCGTCGTCAGGAGCGCGCCGACTCCGAGAGCAACGTCCTGGAGCAACTCCGGCACGGTGAGGTGGAGCGGGTCCTTCTCCCGATAAGCGCTGGGGTTGAAGTGCACGACGTCGATACGACCCCACCTCTCCCCCACCTGAGTGATGGCGGCGCTCGCGGCGTCAGTGTCGGTGATGTCGACCTCCGTCGCGATGACGTCGGCGCCGCGCGCCTCCACTTCGCGCACGAGGTCGGCGAGTGCCTGTTCGTCACGTCCGAGCAGGCCGACGTCGTAGCCCTCGTCCGCGAAGCGACGCGCCACCGATCCGCTCACTCCGGGGCCGGCACCGACGATCAGGATCACTGGTCTGCTCATGGGCCCTTTCTACTCCTCAGCGCAGCCAGCACCGGAAAGGGCGACTGAGATCGACAGGTGACGTGGTGGACCCTGGAGTACGCGACGTCGGTCCCCAACTCCTCGGCTGCAACCGCGAGATCGATCGATCGCAGGAGGACATCGGTGGCCGTGCGGACCTGCGGGTGCGGCGGGTCGGTCCAGTGACCGAGGTGGAGAACCCAATCCTTTTCATGACTGGTTAAGCACTCAACTACTCAACTTGTTCCCACCGACAAGCAGTGGCGGGCTATTGACCCCATTTCCCGACCACCCGCCCCACTCGCAGGCCAGTTCACACGACCCGTTCGAACACCGCCGCCAACCCCTGCCCGCCGCCGATGCACATCGTCTCCAGGCAGTAGCGGGCCTCCCGACGCTCCATCTCGTGGGCCATGGTCGCCAGGATCCTGGCTCCCGTGGCCCCGACCGGGTGGCCCAGCGAGATCCCGGAGCCGAGCGGGTTGAGCCGCTCGTCCTGCGCATCGATCCCCCACTCGGCCAGGCACGCCAGCACCTGGGCAGCAAAGGCTTCGTTGAGTTCGATGACGTCCATGTCGGCAAGCGTGAGTCCGGCCCTGCCCAGCGCGGCAGCGCTCGCGGGGACCGGTCCGATGCCCATCACCTCCGGGCCCACCCCTGCCACGGCCCACGAGCGCAGGGTGAGCATCGGCACCAGACCCCGACGATCGGCCTCGGCGCGCGTGGTGACGACACACATCGCGGCCCCGTCGTTCTGCCCGCTCGCGTTGCCGGCCGTCACCGTGGAGTCCGCGTCGACCCCGAGGCGTACGGGCTTCAGGCGGGCCAGGTCCTCGAGCGTCGTCTCGGGCCGTGGGTGCTCGTCGACCTCGACCACGACGTCTGGCTTGCCGCGGCGACCGGGCACCGTGACCGCCACCATCTCGTGCGCAAAGGCGCCGGTGGCCTGCGCTGCACCCACCCGTTGCTGGCTGCTCAGAGACAGTTCGTCCTGGGCTGCACGCGTGATGGAGTATTGACGCCGCAGGTTCTCCGCGGTCTCCAGCATCCCGCCGGGCACCGGGTGGTCGCGCCCACCGGCGGTTTCTCGGGCTCGCACCAGTCGGTCCATCAACTCCAGGTTGCCGCTGCGGACACCGGTGCGGATGCCCAGGGCGTAGTGCTCGACGTTGGACATCGACTCGACACCTCCGGCCACCACGACGCTCGCAGCGCCGGTGGCGACCTGCGCAGCGGCGTACAGGACGGCCTGGAGGCCCGAGCCGCAGCGACGGTCCAGCTGGAGTCCGGGGACTCCGGTGCCCAACCCTGCATCGAGAGCAGCGATCCGACCGATCGCAGGATTCTCCCCGCTGGGATAGCAGTTGCCGAGCACAACGTCGTCGACGTCGCCTTCGGCCAGGCCGGTACGGCGCACCAGTTCGGCCAGGGTCTGGGCGGCCAGGTCCACCGCGCTCAGGGTGGCGAAGACACCCCCGAATCGACCGACGGGAGTGCGCAACGGGGAACAAATGACGACGTCGTCCATGGCGAGGAATCTAGTTGAGGCGATCTGCCCCGGGTGGGCGGCCTATCCCCGCGCCAGCAGCAGGCCGACCGGGATGCTCACCACCAACACCCCGACCAGCAGGCGGTAGGTCCACAGGAGCCAGAGCGTCATCTGCGAGCGCCGGGCAGGGGCCGCGCCCGACGGTGCGCGGAGTCCCCACACCATCAGCCCCAGTGCCACGAACAGGAGAGCCCCACCGATGTCGACGAGCCACACCGCGTCCAGGAGGGTGCCGACGATGACGCCCACGTTGGCGATCGCGAAGAGGAGGAACTCGACCGCAACGCCGCGGGCTGTCACCACTCGGGTGGCCAACAACGTGCGACCCAGTGCGAGACCGACCTGCCCGACACCCGCGACGAGGACGAGATAGGCGCATGCCCACACCGGCTTCTGCGTCGGGGCGTGCGCGACCACGGCGGCCAACAGGCCGCCGGCGATCACCGACGCCGTCCCGAGTGCCAGCCACACTCCGACCGGGCGGAGTCGACCGGTGATCACGTCGGGGACACCGGACACCAGGGTTTCCTCAGCCACTGCGCCACCGTACGCCCGCGGCCCGACAGCCCCCGGACAGGTCGGGACAATGCCGCCCCGATGCTCGATGATGACCCCATGTCGAGCACACCCAGCTCTCGCGGAAACCAGCGACTGCTGCTCACCGTCGTGGCCCTGGCGCTGGTCGCCACCGCCTCCTTCCTCACCGCGACCCGGACCATGGACGGCCTGTACGCCTACTCCTCCCCGCTCAACGCGGAGCCGGTGCCGACAGGAGATCCGATCGCACCGGAGTCCTCTACGGGACGACTGGTCCTGGTCCTGGTCGACGGGTTGCGGGTCGACACCGCCACCGATCCCGAGGTGATGCCCACCCTGGACCGGTTGCGTGGGCAGGGTGCGTTCCGGGTGCTGCACTCGCGAGCACCGTCGTACTCGGCACCGGGCTGGACCGTGCTGGGCACCGGCGCCTGGCCGGACCTCAACGGCGGGGAGGCGATGAATCCGGACGGCACTGACCCGCTGCGCTGGCAGCAGGACCACCTCTTTGCCGCCGCCCAGGACGTCGGTCTCCGGGTGGGCATCAGCGGCAACGACTGGTGGCGCAGCATGGTGGCACCGCAGACGTGGACCGAGAGCCACTTCGTCACCGGTGAGGACACCGCAGCAGACGACGACGTGGTCGCGCAGGCAGTGGGCTGGCTCGAGGACAACCGGGTCGACCTGCTGCTGGTGGACCTCAACGGCGTCGACCACGCCGGACACACCCAGGGCGGACCCGATGCTCAGGCCTGGGAGATCGCGGCCGGCGCGGCGGACGCGCAGATCGCCCTGCTCAGCGGGACCCTCGACCTCGCCACTGACACCTTGGTCGTGGTGTCCGACCACGGCCATATCGGTCCCGGTGGGCATGGCGGGACGGAGGCAGCGGTGATGACCGAGCCGTTGCTGGTCGTCGGTGGCCCGGTGACACCCGGCGACTATGACGATGCGGACCAGATCGATGTCGCCCCCACCGTCGCCACCATCCTCGGCACCCGACTGCCTGCGGCCTCGCAGGGACGACCGCTCACCGACATGCTCCGGGCCGAACCACCCGGCCTCTCCGCCGCGCTCACCACCCAACAGCAACAACTGGCTCGCGCGCATGCCGACGCTCTCGGCCGACCCACCGACTACGAAGCACCCGACGACGACCCCGTCACGGCCACGCAGGCCGAGATGGCGTCGAGGACTGCAGCCGCGATGCTGCCCGGACGGTTGTGGCGCGGTGCGGTGGCCCTGCTCGTCCTGGGGCTCGCGGGTGTGCTGTCGTGGCGGCGCCGGGGACGCGCCCAGTGGCGGCAACTCCTCGGCGCAGTGGCGTTCCTGGCAGGCTTCCACGCCTGTTATGCGCTGGTGCTGGGCAGGCCGTACTCGCTGTCCTGGGTCGAGGACACCGGTGGTCTCGTCGTCACGATCGCCGTGGCGACGCTCGCCGGTCTCGCCGCCAGCTTCGCGGTCGTACTGTCCGCCACCCGACCATGGCGGCTCCCGCCCACCGACGCTGCGACCAGCGTGCTCAGTGCCACGACCACCATCGTGCTGGTCGCCGGCCTACCTGCCGTGCTGAGCCTTGTGGTCAACGGTGTCGCATCGCCCTACACGCTGCCGGAGATGCACACGACCTGGTTCGGCTTCACCGCGATGCTGCAGATAGTCGTCGTGGTGGTGGGTGGGCTGGTCATCGCCGGCGTGGTCGCAGCCATGGCGCGGGTGCGCTCAGCATGATCGGGCTGCTGGTCGCGACCGCTGTGCACCTCGGTTTTCAGTTGACCATCACGGTGGTGGCCTACCCAGCCCTACTGGACACCCCGGAGGATGAGTGGACCGGGGCGCACACCGCCCACGGGCGTCGCATCGTCCCGCTCGTCGCCGTGATCTACGCAGCGCTGATCATCACCGTGCTCGCTGCCCTCATCACCGATCCCTCCCCCGCCGTCATCGTCGCTGCGTCGGGCTGCGCGGTGGCGGCCGTTAGCACGGCTGCGGTGGCAGCTCCGACCCACGGGCGGCTGGGTCACGGGCGTACGCCTGAACTGGTGCGGCGACTTCGGGTCGCTGACCTGGTCCGCACTGCCGCGGCCGCGGTCGCGCTCACCGCGGCAGTGCTCGCTGCAGCCACCGGTTCCTGATGAATCCGGGTCGAGCACGCCTACGTGCCGAGGGCGTTCGTACAACCTTCACGATGGGCAGCGGCGGATCTGCGGCACCATGTCGGCATGCGTACGCCCACGTCGGACCATGTCCGCGCCGCCAGCACGGCTGATGTCGAGCAACTCCTCACCCTGTGGGCGTCAGAGTTCGGAGACGACGACCTCGATCCACCCACGCCGTGGCAGGAGAATGCGCGACGGTGGTTCGCCCGCGCTGTCGAAGATCCCTCCGTCGCCCACTTCCCGGTGATCGAGATCGATGGAGACATCGTGGCCACGGCGATCGGAACCCTCGAACTCGGCGTCCCCAACCCGCAATGCCCGCAGGGACGGACCGTGCGACTGATGAATGTGATCACGTTGCCGGCGTACCGCCGCCAGGGCTACGGAACCCTGCTCGTCGGTGAGGTGGTCGCATGGGCCCGGTCGATCGACGCCGACCGCGTCGATCTCAGCACCACCCCGGACGGGCAGCGCATCTACGACCAGGCCGGTTTCGTGCCGACCAGGGCACCGAGGATGAAACTGGTCCTCTGACGACCTCTGGGTAGCTGGAGTCAGAGTCTGGGATCCACCGGATCCGACTCCAACGCGAGCACGGCGAAGGCCGACTGGTGCACCTTCCACAGCGGCTCGCGATCCACGAAGTCCGTGAGCGACTGGAGCCCCAGACCGTGCTCACGCAGGGCTAGCTGGCGCTTCTTCCCGAGGTTGCGATCGCGCAGCACGTCGAGAGAGTCGGTGTAGTCGGGTCCGTAGATGATCCGGAGGTATTCCCGCCCCCGCACTTTGATCCCCGGCTGGATCCGGGACTGCTTGGCATGGCCGTTCTTGATACGGGCTGGGGCGAGATGGGCAGGCTTGACCACCATGCCTTCTCCTCCGGAGGCGGTCAGGTCGAGCCACCACTGGGTCGCGGCCTCCCGCTCAGCGGGCGAGGAGAGATCGACGAAGCGGTGACGGGTCGCAGTGATGAGCTCACCCTCGAGCTTGGCGACCTCGGCGAGGTGCCACTCGTGCGACTCGGTCACCGCCTGCACTCGTCCCTCGGAGGCGAGGATCTGGAACGGCGCCAGCGTCACACCGTCCAGACCGTCGGTGGGTCGTACGTAGGCGGCATAGGCGTCGCGGAAGGCGTCTGCGTGGTCGAGACGTCGTCGGGTGTGCGCCGATAGGTCGGCGACGTCGAGCCCGCGTGCTGCGGCCTGTCCGAGCACACCCAGCACCTCGGGAAGTGCGTGCCGCGCTGCCGCGCCGACGGAGGCGTACTGCGACTTGATGAGCTCACCGGCCTTGGCCGACCACGGGAGCAGCTCACAGTCGAGGACCAGCCAGTCGGTGTCCAAGGACTCGAACAGGGGTGTTGCGGTGGCTCGAAGACGGTCCACGAGTTCGGTCATGTCGGCGAAGAACGGTCGCCCGGTGCGGGTATGGACGACACCGGTGCTGCCGTCGCCGACCCCGAACCGACGCTCGGCCGTCTCGGCATCGCGGGTCAGCACCGCGATGGCACGCGAGCCCATGTGCTTCTCCTCGCACACCACGCGCGTCACGCCCCACCCGGCGTACTCGTCGAAAGCCTGCTCCGGGTGTTCGAGAAAGCCCTCACGCCTGGAGGTGGCGACCGGCGACATCGTGGGTGGGAGGTGGACCAGCCAGCGCGGATCCACCGCGAACCGGCTCATCACCTCCAGCGCGGCAGCGGCGTTCTCCTCGGGGACCTTCACCTTGCCGGCGAACGTGGTCTCCAACCAGCGAGTGCCAGCGACGTCATCGATCCGCAGGACGGACGGTTCGCGCTCATGGACGACGGGAGCCAGCGGACGTACGGGTTCGTACCACTCCCGCTCTGCCGGCACCGAGACCAGTTCGCGCTCGGGATAGCGCAACGCCGTGAGGGTGCCGCCGAACACGACGCCGGTGTCGAGGCAGATGGTGTTGTTGATCCACTCCGCCGTCGGGACCGGCGTGTGGCCGTAGACCACCATGGCCTTGCCGCGATACTCCTGCGCCCACGGGTAGCGGACCGGCAGACCGTAGTCGTCCGTCTCCCCCGTGGTGTCGCCGTAGAGCGCGAACGAGCGCACCCGACCCGACGAGCGGCCGTGGTAGGCCTCCTTCAGTCCGGCGTGCGCGACAACGAGGCGGCCCTCGTCGAGGACGTAGTGGCTGATGAGTCGGTCCATGAAGTCCAGCACCTGGGTGCGGAACTCAGCCGGCTCGGCCTCCAGCTGGGCCAGCGACTCCGCCAGACCGTGCGAGACCTTGACCTGGGCACCCTTGAGCGCGCGGACGAGCTTCGCCTCGTGGTTGCCCGAGACGCACCACGCGTTGCCAGAGGCGACCATCCCCATGACCAGACGCAGCACGCCGGGGGTGTCCGGACCACGGTCGACCAGGTCGCCGACGAAGACCGCCTGACGACCCTCCGGATGAGTCGCGTCGACGGCTTCGGTGCCGTCGTGGGTGATCGTCCAACCGAGCGCGGTGAGCAGCGTCCGCAGTTCGGAGGCACAGCCATGGATGTCGCCAATCACGTCGAAGGGACCCCCCACATCCCTGCGGTCGTTCCAGGAACGCTCACGGACGATCTCGACCGCCTCCACCTGGTCGGTTCCGTGCAGTACATGGACGCGTCGGAAGCCTTCCTTGCGCAGCCGGGACAGGGACTTCTTCAGGTCACGGTGCTGACGGGCGACGACGTGGCGTCCGAAGTCTCGGTCGGCCCGTTCGGCATTGCGCCCGACCGCCAGCGACTCGGGGACGTCGAGGACGATGGCATCCACCAGGACGTTGTGCTCCTTGGCCAGGGTGACGAGCGCAGCACGCGCCTCGCGCTGGACGTTGGTGGCGTCGACGACGGTGAGCAGGCCACGCCGCAGCCGCGTCCCGACGATGTAGTGGAGGACGTCGAAGGCGTCCGGTGTGGCCGACTGGTCGTTCTCGTCGTCGGAGACCAGCCCTCGGCAGACGTCGCTGGAGACCACTTCGGTGGCCTTGAAGTGGGTCCGCGCGAAGGTCGACTTGCCGCTCCCGGAGACGCCCACGAGCACGACCAGCCCCATGGCGGGCAGCCTGACCTGGGTCTTTTCAGTCATGTCAGTCATCGTTGCTGTCCTTCGGTGTCAGCCGGGTGGAGCCGCGTGAAGATGGCCATCTGCGTGGGCGTGCCGAGGGCATCGTCGAGGTCACCGATCCCGCGCCGCTCCACGCGGTAACCGTGGGTCTCCCCCACGTGGTCACACCACTGCGTGAACTTGGTCCGCGTCCACTCGAAGCGGTGGTCGCGATGCCGCATGCCGTTCAAGTCGGGGTAGAGCACGTTGTAGTCGCTGTTGGGCGTGGTCACGATCACCGCCCCGGGGCGTGCGACACCGAAGACGACGTGCTCGAGTGCGTCGAGACGAGGCGGGTCGACGTGCTCCACGACCTCCATCAACACCGCAGCGTCGAAGTCAGCGAATCTGTCGTCCTCATAGGTGAGAGCGCTCTGGAACAACTCGACCCGCTCGGCCTGCCGCTCACTCATGTCATCGACGCGGAGCCTTCGGGCCGCCTGCTGCAGCGATCGGGTGGACACGTCGCTGCCGGCGATCCGGGTGAACGACGACGTCCGCATCAACCGCTCGAGGAGTTGGCCCGGACCACACCCGAGATCGATGACTGACTTGGCACCCAGCTCCGACAACACCTCAAGCACTGCCTCGTGGCGCTGGGCATTGAGCGGGAGCCGCTTCCCCTGCAACAGCTCCTCATCGTCGTGACGGGTGTCCTCCAGGTCGTCACCGAGCTCGGCCAGACGAGCCAGCGCGACCCGGGTGAGCCCACTGGCGCGCCTGAGATAGCGGCGGGTGATGAGGTCGGCTTCGGGGTGACGCGCGAGCCAGCCCTCCCCCGATCTGAGCAGTTTGTCGACCTCGTCGGGCCCCTGCCAGTAGTGCTTGGACTCGTCCAACACCGGGAGCAGCACGTGCAGCTGGTTGAGCGCATCCGCGAGCCGCACGGCACCGCTCAGCGTCAGGTGCACGTAGCGGGAGTCGCCCCACTCCGCGAAGGCCTCGTCGAGCGGAATCGGCTGTGCAGTGACCGTCCAGCCCAACGGCTCGAACAGCCGGTGCGCCACCTCCGGCCCACCCCGGCACGGGAGGACCGGAATCACGATCTCCAACTCGATGGCGGAGTCCGCGAGCTCCTGACGCGAGTTGCAGCGGCCGCTGCGGGCGGTGCTGAACACGTCCGCCATCGCCACTCCCAGCAGAGAGGAGGCTGCGTAGGACCGGTCGTTGACGTACTGGGCGAGGCTGAAGTCGGGAGAATGACGAGCCCGGGAGCGCGCCAGCCGGATGGGGTCCACCTCGAGCAGCAACGCGGCGGTGCACCGCTCCTCGGTGGCCTCGGGGTAGAACACCCGTGCGGTGCCGAAGGACTGCGTGAACTTCTGCACGCGATCCGGATGCTTGTGCAGCAGATAACCGAGATCGGTGGCCGGCTGGTGGGTGGTGGAGACGGTCAGGAGCACGCGCTCAGTCTGCCCGAGCCGATCCAGTCATTTTCTGCGGCGGTCTCAGGTCGTGTGCGGCGCCCTCTCAGGTGGCCTGCTCAACTGAGGTCCTTGGACCCTGTCCTTCCGGGCTCCCCTGGCGCAGAGTGGACGCAATTACGACCGACCACCTGACGACGGCGACACCGGAGGCCTTGGACTCGTGAGTGCTGCAACCCGATCGACACCGCTCGACGTACCGGCGCGCGCGGCGCATCCGCCCCGCCCACCCAGACCTTCGAACCTCACCTGCCGGCTCGTGATGGCGGTGACAGGCACCGTGTTCGCCCTGTTCGTCGTCGTGCACATGGTCGGCAACCTCAAGGTCTACACCGGCGCCGAGCACTTCAACGCCTACGCCCACTGGCTACGCACCATCCTCGAGCCGCTGCTGCCCTACGAGGGCGTGCTGTGGTTCCTGCGGGTGGTCCTTCTCGTCTGTCTCGTCGGGCATGTCTGGTGCTCGGCAGTGCTCTGGAGACGGGCCCGCAGCGCCCGGGGCAGCTACCGGGCTCGACGTCCCGACTGGAGATCGTTCTCGGCCAGGAACATGCCGGTGACCGGGATCGTGTTGCTGCTGTTCATCGTGTTCCACATCCTCGATCTGACGACCGGCACCAGTCCGGCGGCCAGTTCGTCGTACGCGCCGACGACCTCTTCCAGCAGCCTGGCCTACGAAAACCTGGTGGCCAGCTTCGATCGACCCTGGGTCTCGGCGTTCTATCTCACGGCCATGGCCGTGCTGGGCATGCACCTGGCCCACGGGCTGTGGGCCGTGGTCAACGACCTCGGCGTCACCGGCCACCGGGTACGCCAGTTCGCCGCGGCCGCCGCCGGGGCGGTGGCTGGGGTGGTCTTCGTGGCCAATGCCTCGATCCCGCTTGCCGTGCTGACAGGAGTCGTGCAATGAGCCCCGAGATCGATGCCAGCACCCAGGCTCTCTGGAGCATCGGCAGTCCCGTCGACGCAGGAGTCCCTGACGGTGACCCGACCCTCGCGTGGCCCGCCCGCCGGTTCGACTACCAGCTGGTCAGCCCCCTCAACCGGAAGAACTTCTCCGTCATCGTCGTGGGCACCGGTCTCGCCGGTGCTGCGTGTGCGGCGTCGCTGGGCGAGCTGGGATTCAAGGTCGAAGCCTTCACCTTCCACGACTCCCCACGGCGCGCGCACAGTGTGGCCGCGCAGGGTGGGATCAACGCAGCTCGAGCCCGCAAGGTCGACAACGACAGCCTGGCCCGATTCGTCAAGGACACGGTCAAGGGGGGCGACTACCGATCGCGCGAGGCCGACTGTTTCCGTCTCGGTGAGGAGTCCGTGCGGGTCATCGACCACATGAACGCGATCGGCGCTCCGTTCGCCCGTGAGTACGGCGGCCAGCTCGCCACCCGCTCGTTCGGCGGCGTGCAGGTGTCGCGGACCTACTACACCCGCGGACAGACCGGGCAGCAGTTGCAGGTCGCGTCCTCGCAGGCCCTGCACCGCCAGGTCGCTGCCGGCACCGTGACGATGCACACCCGCCACGAGATGCTCGACCTCGTCGTGTCGGACGGCCGCGCCCAAGGCATCGTGACCCGCGACCTGCGCACCGGCGAGATCGCGGCCACCACCGCGCACGCCGTGGTGATCGCCACCGGGGGCTACGGCACGGTGTTCTACCACTCGACGCTCGCAATGAACTGCAACGCCACCGCAGCGTGGCGCGCCCACCGCCAGGGCGCCCTCTTCGGGTCACCGTCGTTCGTCCAGTTCCACCCGACCGCGCTGCCGGTGGACTCCGCCTGGCAGTCCAAGACCACGTTGATGAGCGAATCGCTGCGCAACGACGGCCGCATCTGGGTGCCAGCGAAGGCCGGGGACACCAGGGCTCCCGGCACGATCCCTGACGAGGAGCGCGACTACTACCTCGAACGCAAGTATCCCGCGTTCGGCAATCTGGCTCCGCGCGATGTCGCGTCCCGTGCCGCCCGCGAACAACTCGAGTCGGGACACGGGGTCGGGCCGCTCAGGAACAGCGTCTACCTCGACTTTCGTGACGCGATGGCATCCCTGGGAAGGGCCACCCTCGAGGAGCGCTACGGCAACATCTTCGACACCTATCTCAACGCGACCGGTGATGACGCCTACACCACACCCATGCGGATCGCCCCCAGCGCGCACTACACGATGGGCGGGCTCTGGTCCGACTTCGACCTGATGACATCGATGCCGGGACTCTTCGTCGGCGGTGAGGCCGGGTGCGGCTATCACGGCGCCAACAGACTGGGCGCGAACTCACTGCTCTCGGCCTGCGTGGACGGCTGGTTCACCTTGCCGTACTCCATTCCGAACTACCTTGCGCCGCTGCTGGGCACCGCAAGGTTGGCGCCTGAGGATCCGGACGTCACCGATGCCGTCGACCGGGTGCGGACACGCGTCTCTGCTCTCGTATCCATCGGTGGCACCACAAGTGCCTCGATCTTCCACCGAAACTTGGGAGAGATCCTGGTCCGCGGCTGCGGGGTGAGCCGTTCCGCGCAGTCGCTGACCACCGCGATCGGGGAGATCCGGTCGTTGCGAGAGGAGTTCTGGACCGATCTGTGCCTCGTCGACAACGGTCAGGGACTGGATCACGAACTCGAGCATGCCGGCCGGGTCGCAGACTTCCTCGAACTGGCCGAACTGATGTGCATCGATGCGCTCGATCGCGACGAGTCCTGCGGCGCGCACTTCCGCGTCGAGCACCAGAGCGACACGGGTGAGGCGGTGCGCAACGACGACGACTGGGCCTTCGTCTCCGCGTGGGAGACCCGGGACGACGGCCACCATGTCAGGCACGACGAGCCACTCACCTTCACCGCCGTACCGCTCCAGACAAGGGACTACCGATGAGGATCGATCTGCGAATCTGGCGCCAGCCCGACGGGGAGACCAAGGGGGATTTCGTCGACTACACGGTGGAGGACGCCTCCCCCTCGATGTCACTCCTGGAGCTCATCGACCGCCTCAACGAGACACTCGTGGGCCAACAGGTCAGTCCGGTCGCGTTCGATTCGGACTGCCGTGAGGGCATCTGCGGATCCTGCGGGATCACCGTCGACGGTCGCCCCCACGGGCCCGAGGCCAACACGCCGTCCTGCCAACAGCATCTGCGGAGCTTCGCCGACGGAGCCCGGGTCACTCTCGAACCCCTGCGTGCCGGCAGTTTCCCCGTCGTCCGCGACCTCGTGGTGGATCGCTCGGCCCTCGATCGACTGATCGAGGCCGGTGGCTTCATCTCGGTCGACGCCGGGACGGCTCCGGACGCCGACGGACGACCGGTGTCTCACGCGGTCGCCGAGCCGACGCTCGACCTGGCTGCGTGCATCGGCTGCGGCGCCTGCGTCGCCGCCTGCCCCAACGGCTCGGCGCAACTGTTCCTCGGATCGAAGCTGGGCCATCTCGGCTTCGTCCACCAGGGCCAACCTGAACGGGCCACTCGAGCGGCAGCCATGACGTCAGCCTCCGAGATCGAGTTCGGCCCCTGCTCCACCTTCGGCGAATGTGCCAAGGTTTGTCCCGCAGGCATCCCACTCACGGCCATCGCGATGGTGCCCAAGGAGTCGTTGCGAGCCCGTCTGCGCGGACCCCTACGCGGAGGGGGGACCTGAGCGAACGACGGCGCCGGTGTAGCGGCCCGGCCGATGGTTCATCACCAGGATCGAGTTGAGCATCACCGCACCCAACGCCGTCACCAGCACATCGCTCAGACTCCCCACGAAGAAGAACGACGCCACCACCACGCTGTCGAGCGCCAACTGCACGTAGCCGGCTCGCCACCCCCGCCGTTCCTGGGCAATGAGCGCGACCACGTTGAAGCCGCCCAGGCTTGCCCCGTGGCGGAAGAGGATCAGGATCGCGAGCCCGGCGCACAGGTTACCGACCAGCGCGGCGTAGAGCCGATCGACATGTTCGAGTTGGATGGCGAGCGGCTGGAGCTTGGTGAAGACCACCATCGCTCCCAGCGCCGCCGCCGACCGCAGGGTGAACGACCAGCCCTTCCGACTGATCGCCAACGCCACGAACGGCATGCTCAGCAGGAAGAACAAGACCCCGAACCCCACCGGGACCCACCGCGCGACCAGCAGCGCCAGACCCGCAACACCACCGGTGCCGACGCCACCGGCATCCAGCAGAGACAGCCCGACTGAAGCGAGGAAGGCGCCCGTCAACAGGCCAGCGACATCTTCGAGCCAGGTGTGGCGCGGCGTGCCGGGGTCGCAGGTGGGGTTGGGTGCAGGTGGCTGCACGATCGTCTGGGTCACGGCACGAGTATGCGCGACGTGGACAATTTATATCATCTTCAGGGTTCAGAGCATGCACAATGCTCACCCAATGCCACCCAGACGTCGCAGAATGCCTCGGCGAATGACCCATCAATCATTTTCCACTGGCTGCGCGCCGCGCCTTCACTCCCTCCGACCTTGGGTCAAAGTCTCGATTCTTGAGGCACGACCAGCACCGGCTGGTCGGCAAATTCCAGGACCATCCGGGTTTCCTTGCCGACCCAGGGACCGCCCACGCCCTGGTGGTTGGACCGTCCGATCACGACGAGGTCGGCGGACCAGGACTGAGCCTGCTCGAGGATCCGATGCGCCGGTTCGCCGTCAACCTGGACAGCCTCGATCTGCAACCCCGATCTGTCAGCCAGTGACGTCAGGTGCCGCAGCAGGGGACCCGAGTCGCGGTTGTGGTCGACCGCACGGGGTGGCAACGCGCTGACGCCGCCCTCGTCGAGCACGTGGAGCGCCCGCACCGACGCGCCATATCTCTTCGCCAGGTCCAGCGCGTAACGGAATGCTGCCAATGCAGCGGGCGAGTCATTGACGGCGACCAGGATGCGCTCGATCATTGTGCGGCTCCTTGCTGGTCGATCGCCCACCGCAGCCTGGTGCCTTCAGCGTGCTCCGCCTCGTCGAGACTCTGCCGCAGTTCGACGAGCGCGGCACTCAGCCGAGGGACCCAGCGGTCCTGCACCCCCCGCAACCGTTGCCTGGTGGAGGCCACTTCGGCGGCGATCGCGCGGGCGGCCGTGGACGCGACCGCGTGCGCAACAGCGGTCTCGAGCGCGTGGCGGTAGGCGGCAGCGGCCTCGATCGCCGCCGCCGACGACACGGCGGCGAACTGCGGATCGACGTCGGGCATGGTGCAGGTCCCACTGGCCGGGTAGACGGTGCCCAGTGCGGTGGTCCAGTCGACGTGCACCTGGGCAGGCGGTAACCCGGCGGGTGGACGGACGCCTTCCTGACCGTCCAGGAGTGCCGCCCGCAACAGCCAGGCATCGGCCTCTCGGGAGGCCTGCTCCCACGCTGGTCCGGTCCGCTCCACCAGCAGGGCGTACGCCACCTGCTCGGTCAGGAGGATGCGCAGCTTCTGGTCCAGCCGCGACGCCGCCCGATCGGCCAGCGCGAGCCGATGCTGCAGCCACAGCAGACCGGTCCGCCCCGGCGGTTGACCACGCAGCACGGTCATGGGTGCTGCCCCTGGTCCAGGTGCGCGGCGACCATCTGGGGATCCAGGGCCGAGAGCTCACGACGGGGCAGCTCGGCCAGGGCCTCCCACGCCCGGTCGAGTGTGCCTTCCAGGGTGCGGGATTCGGCAATGCCCTGGTCCAGCAGGCGGGCCTCGATGGTGCTCTCGAACGCCAGGTAGTGCTGGTCGGTCTCGCTCAGGGCGCCGGCTCCCAGCAGCTCGGCTAACTCACGCACCTGCCTGGCGCGCGCCAATGCGGCGAGTACCTGAGCGGCCAGGTCCAGGTGGTCCTCTCGCGTCCGACCTGCCCCGGCTCCCTTGCGCATCAACCGGGACAACGAGGCCAGTGGATCCATCGGCGGGTAGATGCCACGCGCGTGCGCCTCCGCCGACAGCACGATCTGGCCCTCGGTGATGTAGCCGGTGAGGTCCGGCACCGGGTGGGTGATGTCACCGGCCGGCATGGTCAGCACGGGCAGCACCGTCACCGAGCCGGGCAACCCACGGATCCGTCCGCAACGTTCGTAGAGGGAAGCCAGGTCGCTGTAGAGGTAGCCGGGATAGGCGCGGCGGGCAGGAATCTCACGACGGACGGCCGAGATCTCACGCAGCGCCTCGGCATAGCTGGTCATGTCGGCCATCACGACCAAGACATGGCGTCCGCCGACGAACGCCAGGTGCTCGGCCACCGTCAGCGCGATGCGCGGAGTGAGCAGTCGCTCAGTGACCGGGTCGTCGGCAGTGTTGAGCAGCAGCACCAGTTTACCCTCTGCGGAGCGCTCCTCCAGGGCGCTCCGCACCTGTGCCGCGTCGGCATGGGTCAGTCCCATGCCGGCGAACACCACGGCGAACGGCTCGCCACCGGCCGAGGCCTGGGACGTGATCTGGGTGGCCAGCGCCAGATGCGGCAGCCCGGCGATCGAGAACACCGGGAGCTTCTGGCCGCGCACCAGGGTGGTCAGGGCATCGATCGCTGACACACCGGTGACCACCGGGTCGCGTGGTGGCTCCCGCAGGGTCGGGTTGATCGGCCGCCCGCTGACCGCTGACGAGGACTGGCCCACGACGGGTGGCCCGCCATCGATCGGTTCACCACGGCCGTTGCAGACCCGACCGAGCCAGCCGTCACCGACCGGGATCCGCCATACGTCGCCGCTGAAACCGACGCGGGTGCTGGCCAGGTCCACCCCTGCCGTGCCTTCCATGACCTGCACGACCGCCAAGTCGCGGTCCACCTCGAGGACCGTCCCCATCCGGGTCTCCCCGGACTCCAGGATCACTCGGGCCGACTCGTCCCACCCGACTCCCTGGACTCCGCGGACCAGCACCAGCGGCCCACGGATCTCGTGCAGCCCGGCGTATTCGATCTCTCCCCAGGTGCTGGTCATGTGAGTTCCTCCAGTCGGCTGAGCACGTCGTCGCGTAACTTGGCCACGCCCTCGGCGTCGTCGGGGCCGGTGTCATTGCGAGCCCGCACCAACGGACCGAAGTCGACCTCCTCGATGGTGGTGGCCAGCACTCCGGACTGCACTAGTTGCTGGCAGCGGTCAACCACGGCAAGCACTGCATCGCCCAGGGCTGCGCTCTTGGCCGGTCCGCAGGTGGCGTCGTTGGGATGCAGGGCGTTCTGTTGCAGGAGAGCGAGCCGCAGCAGTCGCCCGGCGACGATGACAATTCGTTCATGCCCGGGCAGCGAGCCGGCACCCACCAGCTCGGACAACGAGACCAGCCGATCTGCCTCGGCGAGCAGCCCCGAGACGCGGGTACGGCGCCGGGGCCACTCCGGGTCGCCGTTACCGACGTACCAGGCGGCCAGCGTGTCGGCGTCGCGGGAGAACGACCCCGTCCACGACACAGCCGGATAGTGCCGGGAGTAGGCCAGGTCGTGGTCCAGCGACCACAGGCAGCGGACAAAACGCTCGGTCTGCGACGTCACCGGCTCGGTCAGGTCCCCACCCGGGGGCGAGACCGCTCCGATCACCGTGACCGAGCCTTCTCCTCCGCCCAGCGTGGTCACCTGTCCGGCGCGCTCGTAGAAAGCTGCGAGAGAGGAGGCCAGGTCGGCGGGGTAGCCCTCCTCGGCAGGCAGCGTGCCGGTTCTCGAGGCCAACTCCCGCAGTGCCTCGGCCCAGCGCGAGGTGGAATCTGCGATCACCACGACGTGCCGGCCCAGATCGCGGAAGTACTCCGCGACGGTCATCCCGGTGTAGACGCTCGACTCGCGGGCCATCATCGGCATGTTGGAGGTGTTGGCGATGACGACGGTGCGCTCCGCGAGCGACCCGCCCGTACGGGGGTCCCTCAGTTCGGCGAGCTCGCTCACCACGTCGGCCATCTCGTTGCCACGCTCACCGCAGCCGACGTAGACGATGACGTCGGCGTCGCACCACTTCGCGATCTGCTGGAGCAACATCGTCTTGCCGGTGCCGAATCCGCCCGGGACCCCGACCGCGCTCCCCCGCGCCACGGGGAACAACAGGTCGACGACCCGCTGACCGGTGAGCAATGGTCGAGGGGTGTACTCGCGCGAGACGTGGGGTCGCGGCTGGCGGATCGGCCAACGAGAGGTGAGCCGGACCTCGGTGGTGTCGATGCGGGCGACCACCGCGTCCCCGGGGTAGGAACCTGGCTCTGCCAACCACGTCAGCTCACCGGCCATGCCGGGAGGCACCAACAGAGGCAGTGCCTGCGTCCCCTCGGGCCCGACCGTACCGAGTCGGTCGCCCTCGCTCATGGCCCCTGCCAAGGTGGCTGAGGGGGCGAATCGCCACTCACCTTCGGCGACGAGAGTCCCGACCGGCTGAGGGTCCAGGAACGTGCCCGCACCAGCCAACGGCCGCAGCAGACCATCGAAAACCCCGCCGAGCAGTCCCGGACCCAGCGGGACCGACAGCGGCTCGCCACGGGCCCATGCCGGGTCGCCGGGTCGTAGTCCACCGGTGTATTCGTAGGCCTGCACGGTGAGCACCTCGTCACGGATGTTGACCACCTCGGCAGGCAGCCGGTGCGGCCCGAGATCGACCATCTCGAACATCGCCACGCCCGGAAGACCCTCCACCTCGACCAACGGGCCGTTGACGCGTACGACGTGGCCAGAGGATGTCTGGCCGGAGGTTGTCTGGGCCGAGTTGGTCGTCATGACGACTCCTGCGCAGCGATCAGATCGGCCACCACACGCTCCACCAGAGCCTGGAGCGGAAGGGCCAGCCGACGCCCACCGGCCTCCGCGACCAGGCCGCCGTCGGGAAGCCTGCTGAGCACGGCGTCCGCGCCGAGCTCGGTGCGGGCACGCGTAACCAACGCCGAGGTCACCGACGGGTCGTCGGCCAGTTGGTCACGGACGGCCGCAGTCGCTGCCGAGACCAGCGCTTCGTAGGTGGCCAGCCGGGCCCGCAGCTGCACCGATCGGGCCTCGCGCAACACGCGGGAGCGTTCGGCGGCCTCGAGGACCACGACGTCGTCGGCCGCGTGGGCGCTGGCTCGGTCCAACAGTTGTGTCGCCTCGGCGGCAGCTTCAGCGCTCAGGTCCTCGACGTCGCGGTCGGCCTTGGCCAACTCCTTCTCGGCATCGACACAGGCACTCTGCAGCAGGGCCTCACGCACCGGAGCCAGTTCGGTGACGTCCACAATGTTGAGTGTTGAGCTCACGACGGCATCACCACCGTGATGCGGTCACCGGCGACCAGGTCCTTGACCGCGTCCGACGCCACCGGGGTCAAGATCACGACGGCCACGTCTCCCGGCAGCTCGCGCCACGCCGTGCGGACGTCCTCTGGGGACGACGCGAAGCGCACCTCGGCACCGGCCAGGGCAAACCCCTGTACCTGCCCCTGCTCCCCGATGACTGCCACGCGTGACACCGGCTCAGGCCTTCCCCACCAGGATGATCGAGACGATCAGGCCATAGATGGCGATGCCTTCGGCCAGGCCGACGATCACCATCGCGCGCCCGAAGATCTCCGGCCGCTCGCTGATCGCAGCCAACGCAGCAGCACCGGTGTAGGCGACGGCGATGCCTGCACCGATCGAGGAGCCCGCCACTGCGATCGCGGCACCGAGCAACGCTGCCCAACTAGCGCTCGAGGCTCCGGTTGCCTGCGCCGCAGCCGCGACCTGCTGCGAGTCGGCCTGGGCCGGGCCACCCGCAGCAGCGAAGATGAGCAATCCCAGGGCAGCCAACGCCAGCACGCCGTTGAACACGAGGAACCCGTGCAGGGCACGGCGAGGGCCCAGTCGCAGGAGCAGGATGGCCGCGGCTGCGACCACTGCGGCGACAGGGAGAAGGATCAGCCAGGTCCTCATGAGCGTGACTCCAATCGTTGGGGTGCCGGTTGTGCGGGCACGTCAGGAACATGCGCGGTGGGGATACGAACGGTGGGAATGTGCCAGGGCCGGAACGGCCGACCCTGGGTCGTGAAAACACGGGAGAAGAGTTCGTAGTACTCCAGACGGAGTGCCTGGACGCCCGCGACGAGCGCCTCGAGGGTGAAGGCGATGGCGTTGCCCAACGCGAAGACGAGGACCGCGCCCAACCAGTCGACAGGTCCACCACGCCCCAAACTCCGAGTGGCCTGCCACACCAGATCAGCCAAGGCCGCATGCGCCAGACCGAACGCTGCCAACCGCGCGAAGGAGATCAGGTTTGAGCCCACCTGGATCACTGTGTCGAACAGTTCCACGACCGCCTGGAGCACGCCCGTGCCGCTGAAGCCCGCATTGAACAGAAGACCGATGAAGGCGAGGACCAGCCCCGTCACCCACGTCGCTGCCCCCAGAGGGACCAGCCAGGCACCCCATCCTCCGCCGACGTATGCGCCGATGACGACCCCGCCCAGGCCGAGGAAGAGTGCCACGCCGGCCATGCCGGAGGGCGCATACAACGCCAGTGACCAGCCGCCTTCGCGCCAGCGGTTCACCGTGCCGAGCGCGTAGGCCGCCGCGAGCAGCACTGCCCCCACCGCCACGCCAGCGACGAGCAGCCTCACCGGCTCCTCGGTCGGCGACAACCACAGCGGCGAGATCAGCCCGGTGGGGCCGAAGAACTCTCCGTACAGGAAACCGACGGCAGTGGCGGCGACCCCCGCCCCGAGCACGAACGGCCATGACTTGGCGACCCCGGCAAGGCGACGGATCCGTCCCGCCCTCAGCACCAGGCCCGCCAGGACCAGCATCAGTCCGTGCCCGACGTCGCCGAACATCATGCCGAACATGGCGACGTAGGCGATCCCGGCCGCCACCGAGGGATCCACGTTCGCGTAGGGCACGGTTCCGTAGGTCTCGACGAGGGGCGAAAGCTGCTGATGCAGTCTGCTCCTGCTCTGCAGCAGCGTCGGCGGGTCGACCCCTCGCGGTGTTGTCAGTCGCACCACGGCGCCACCCATCGAGGCGAGGTCCCTCTGCAAGGCGGGCAACGCCGCACCCACCGACCAGCCGGTGAGGGCCACCACACCGTTGCGTTCCATCGCATCGGCGGCCAACGTCTGGAGCGCCGCCTCTCCGGCCAGCAGGTCAGTTCGTCCCATCTCCACCAGCTGGTCCGGGTCGATCTCGTGTTGGGCGAGTGCGAGTTGCTGGGGCCGGTCCGTGCCCAGGGCGTCGAGTTGGAGGGCGGCCGGTCCGGCAGAGCGTTCGCTTCCCACCGGCGGGTCGAGCTCCACCTGCCCGAGATCTGCCACAGCAACCAGAACCTCGCGCACCCGTGTGCTGGGGGCCACGATGGCAACGCGTTCCATCCGGGCCGGAGTGAGTGCCTCACGCCACGACATCGAAGACCTCCCGATTCGTTCCGCCACGGGCGGCGACCTCAAGTGCTGCCCGGACCCGCCAAGCGTCCACGCCGAGGACCGCGGCGGCTCCGACGAGCGTGGGAGCCTGGAGCAGGCCGGTACGCAGGTCGTGGAACGCGTCGCGCTCCACCTGCCTCCACCACCCGGCCTCCGCCAGCCACAGCTCGCTCGGTGCGGTGACCGCGGACAGTGCCCAAGCTGCGTCACGAGGAAGCGCGGACACGAGTTCTGACAGGGAGGCCGCGGCGAGTGCGGGGGCTCCGAGCAGGGTCTCGGCGACAGCTCCAGCAGGCCCGATGAGTTCGTGTCCGGCGACGAATCGTTCTCGGGCGACGAGCAACGCGGTGGCCCCCAACACCCAACGGGTGGGCAGCAGCGCGACGGCCCGGTGGGCCCAGGCCAGCCTCATCCCCATGCGAACCGCCCACGGAGAGTCCTGGCCAGGGTCTCCCCACGAGGACCGGGCCAGGGTGGCGCGAAGGGCGGTGGTCGAGTTGACCTGCGCCAACCGCGGCCACGCGGTGGCCAGCGCACCGAGTTGGTAGGTCGAGACGAGGTCGGACGTGGCCGTGTAGGAGTCGAGCAGGCGATCGACATTGGCGATCTCGAAGCCGGCCGCCAGGACACGGAGCAACTGGACGCCCTCGGCCGGCACCCAGCCGCTGAGCACCCGGTAGTGCCACAGCGTGGTGGCGGCGACGGCGTGCTGGGCTTCGCGCAAGGTCATCCCGGACCGCACCTGGTGGGCGTACGGCGTCGAGGCCAAGTGGTCCAGTGCCTCGGGTAGCGAACCACAGGAGGCCAGTGCACGCGCAGCACCGGCGCCATACCTCCGCTGCGACATCGCTCGCGCCCGCACCCCGCCGGCCGCCCAACCCGCCTTCACGATGGATCTTCCAGCTGATCCGGACCGACGACCAGGTCTCGCACCGCAGCCACGATTAGGATCACGTCCTGGTTCCGGGTCTGCACCGCCTCATGTTCGATCTCCTGACCGCGCTGCTCAGCTGCCTCGCTGGTCTGTCGGCGTGCGACCGCAATGGCGTCGCGGGCCTGGGCCACTGTCTGCGTCCGCAGGACCTCCGCGTCCAGGCGTGCCTGGGCCACGGTCGCGAGCCCCTGCTTCCGAGACCGGTCGCGGCGCTGCTGTGCCTGGGCCGTGGCATCGTCACGGATCCGCTCCGCCTCAGCCACTGTCGATTCCAGGAGAGCGAACACCCCGGCCAACTCACTGGCCCGCTCGTCGCTCCGGTCGGCCGGCACACCCGTGGCCGTCGCTGCTCCCGGCGCTCCGGCCGGGCGGAATCGCTGGAGCAGGTCACGGGTGCTGGGCACGTGTCCAGCGTCTTCCGCAGGTGGTCCGCCAACAAGAGCCGTTGGTCCCGAATGTCGATCTCACGAGTCAGGGGTTGCGGACCCACCCTCAGTCCAACTCCAAACGATCGACCGTACGAACATCTCGCAGTGGGTTCAGCGCGCAGCCTGCGATCGAGTAGATGAAGCCGTCGAGGACGATGACTCCCATGCCATGTCGCGACAGGGTCAGCGCGTTGCCCTCCTCCCACGCCGTCGGGACCGGCCCCCGGGCGACGTAGGCCGACTCGTGCAGCATGATCCACAGGTTGCCGCCTGCATAGGCGAGACCGGGACGTGACATCTTCTCGGGAAGGTCAGGCAGGCTCCGCCAACGCCCCGTAGCGGGATCGAACAGGTCAACCAGTTCGCTGTCGTCGTACTCCCGCTGGCCGCCGGCCACCACCAGTCCGACTGGCGTCGCCACCGTCTTGTGGGAGTCTCGAGCGCGCGGCATCGGCCGGGCCAGAGTGTCCCATCGCTCCGTCGTGAGGTCGAACGCGTCGACCTGCGACACCTCGCCGTCGGCGTCACGCCCGCCGATGACGTAGATCTGCCCGCCGAATCGAGTGACCGTGTGGGCGTAGCGGGGTGTGGGCAGGGGCGGCAGGTCGCGCCACGTACCGGTGCGGGTGTCGAGGACTGCTGCGAAGTCGGTCGCCTCGCTGGAGGCGTCGAAGCCACCGAAGCCGTAGATCAGCGGGCCCCGGCTCACGACTTCGAAGGAAGCGACGCCGACCGGCATCTCCACCTCCGAGGTGTCCCAGCTGCCGGTGGCGGTGTCGAGGACCTCGATCGAGACCAGTCGGTTGCCTCGCGCTCCCGTCATGCCGCCCATGACCCAGATGTCGGTGCCGACGACGGCTGACCCGAAGTCGTCGCGGGGCATCTCGAGGCCGTCGATGGCCGACCAGGTCGGATGGCTGTCCGACTCGGTCGTCACGCCGTCCGAGTCGGAGGGAACTGTCGTGCTGTCGATCGGCGCGGAGCTCGAAGCAGCGCCGGGTCTCGGATCTTCACCGGAGGCACACCCGGCGAGCAGAAGTGTGAGGAACGCAGCGATCACCAGGCGCCGTCGCCCGGAGGTGAGGGCCGCGGCCACCATCAGGCGCCCGCACTCTCCGATTCGGCGGCCGAGGTCTCTCCGTCCGGCGCGATGACGATTCTCGGCTCGGCGAAGTGACACGCCGACGGGTGGTCTGAGCGCTCACGAATCTGGAGCAGCGGTTCCTCCTGCGCACAGATCTCCTGTGCCTTCCAGCACCGGGTCCGGAATCGACAGCCGGACGGCGGGTTGGCCGGGCTCGGGACGTCGCCCTGGAGCACGATGGTGTTACGCCTGCCCCTCAACCGCGGGTCTGGCACCGGCACGGCCGAGAGCAGCGCCTGGGTGTAGGGGTGGGTCGGCCTGACGTAGATGTCGTCATCGTTGCCCAGCTCCATGCCCTTGCCGAGGTACATGACCAGGACCCGGTCGGCGATGTGGCGGACCACCGAAAGGTCGTGGGCGATGAAGACGTAGGCGAGGCCGAACTCCTTCTGGAGCTGCTCGAACAGGTTGATGACCTGCGCCTGGACCGAGACATCGAGCGCGGAGACGGGCTCATCACAGACCAGCACCTTGGGACGCAGTGTCAGTGCCCGCGCGATGCCGATGCGTTGGCGCTGGCCACCGGAGAACTGGTGCGGATAACGGTTGATGTGGTCGGGGTTCAGACCGACCACCTCGATCATTTCCTGGATCGCGCTCTGCCGCTTCCTGCCATCGAGTGCATCAGGGTGGATGTCGAACGATTCGCCGACCAGGTCGCCGACGGTCATTCGGGGATCGAGCGAGGAGTACGGGTCCTGCAGCACGATCTGGATGTCGCGTCGCATCTTGCGCATCTCGCGAGCCTTCAGGCCCACCATCTCGCGACCGAGCAGCTTGATGGAGCCCGCTGTCGGAGTCTCGAGGCCCATGAGGAGGCGGCCAAGCGTCGACTTGCCGCAGCCGGACTCACCGACCACGCCGAGGGTCTCGCCCTTGCGCAACTCGAAGGACACGCCGTCCACGGCCTTGACGTGGCCGATGGTGCGCTGGAACACGATCCCCTGGGTCAGCGGAAAATGCTTCTTGACGTCGCGGACGGTGAGGACGACGTCGGGGTCGCTCGCCTCGTTCGTCGAGCCGCTCTGATGAGTCTCGGTAGTCACTGGCCGATGACCTCTTCCCAGTAGTGACAGGCGCTGAAGCGACCGCCGGGCACGGCGTAGAGCTCCGGCTTGTCGGTCCGGCACTTGTCTGTGGCATAGCCGCAGCGTGGGTTGAACGAGCACCCGGGTGGTGTGTTGACGAGGGCCGGTGGCAGACCCTTGATCACGGTCAGTTCCTTCCCCTTCTGGTCGATCCGTGGGATCGATTCGAGCAGCGCCTTCGTGTAGGGGTGCGCCGGCTTCTCGTAGATCTGGTAGACGTCCGCCTGCTCGACCGCGTTGCCGGCATACATCACACAGATCTTGTCGGCCACGTCGGCCACGACACCCATGTCGTGGGTGATCAGGATCAGCCCGAGCTTCATCTCCTGCTGCAGATCGGCCAGCAACTGCATCACCTGGGCCTGGACGGTGACGTCCAGAGCGGTGGTGGGCTCGTCGGCGATGATGAGGTCGGGCTTCAACGACAGCGCCATGGCGATCATCACCCGCTGACGCATGCCGCCGGAGAACTGGTGCGGGTAGTCACCCACCCGATCGGCGGCAGCCGGGATGCCGACCAGATCGAGCATCTCAATGGCCTTCTTCTTGGCCTCCTTGCGACTGGCGCCCTCGTGCAGGCGGAAAAGTTCCGCCAACTGCCAGCCGACACTGAAGGTGGGATTCAGCGAGGAGAGCGCGTCCTGGAAGATAATCGCGATCTTGTTGGCCCGGACATGGCGACGCGTTGATTCGGGCAGTTGCAACAGGTCGACGCCGCGGTAACGCACCTCACCGCCAGTGATCCGCGCCGGCGGCACGTCGAGGATGCCCATGATGGCCTGCGCAGTGACGGACTTGCCGCAGCCGGACTCACCCAGGATGCCCAGGGTCTCCCCCTCCCCGACGGCGAAGCTCACGCCGTTGACGGCCTTGGCGATGCCGTCGCGCGTGTGGAACTCCACGTGCAGGTCCTCGACCTCCAGCAGCGGGGCGGCATGATCGAAAGGGACACCGCTCAGCGGTGACTTGTCCCGTCCCGTGGACAACTCGGTGTTGGTGTCAGTCATCTCTCGTCCTCAGCGGCTTCGGGGGTCCAGGGCGTCGCGGAGCACGTCTCCCAGCAGGATGAATGCCAGGACGGTGACCACGATGAACGCACAGGGGTAGATCAGCAGGTGCGAATATCCGGCGAAGACCAGGTTCTGTCCCTCGTTGACCAGCAGACCCCACGACACCGTGGGTCGCTGATAGCCGACTCCCAGATAGGTCAAGGTTGCTTCAGCGCCGACGTAGGAGCCCAATCCGATCGTGCCGAGCACGATGACCGGCGCAATGCTGTTGGCCAGGATGTGCTTGCGGATGATGTAGAAGTCACTGGCCCCCAGAGCTCTCGCCGCATCGACATAGTCCTGTTGCTTGGTGCTGAGCACGCTTCCCCGCATCACCCGGGTCAGCGATGTCCACCCCAGCAGCGACAGGACGAGCGAGATCGTCCAGACGTTGCGCTCGGGGAAGATCGCCAGGAACACGATGGCGCCCAGCAGGAAGGGAAGCCCGAAGAACACATCGGTGATCCGGCTGATGACCGTGTCGGTGAAGCCGCCGAACCAGCCGGCTGCCGTCCCGGAGGCGACGCCGAGGAACACCGTGGCGATCGTCACCATGATGGCGACATTGACTGACTTCCCGGCGCCCCAGACGAGAGAGGACCACATGTCGCATCCTGATTTGGTGTAGCCGAAGGGCTTGTCCCACGTCGGCTTCCCTCGTGAGTCGCTCAGCTGGCAGGCGCCGGCCTCGGTGGGCGAGGTGGAGGCGAACAACCACGGCGCGAACGACATGAGCAGCACGATGAGGACCAGGATCGAGGAGATCCAGAACACCGGGTTGCGCACCAGTTCGTAGCGGACGTCACCCCACAGGGAGCGGTTGCTCTCCGAGCTCTCCTCCGGTTCGGGCGGAGGGCCGGACGCGGCGGTCGCCGCACTGGTGTCACTCATAGCGGATCCTCGGGTCGAGTGCGGCGTACAGGATGTCGACGAGCAGGCTGGACACCAGGAACACGATGGTCAGCACCGTCACCACGCCGAGGATGACGGGGGTGTCGTTCTGCTTGATCGCATTGAAGGTCAGCTGGCCCACGCCCGGCACGTTGAAGATGCCCTCGGTCACCAGCGAGCCGCCGAGCAGCAGGCCGATGTCGATGCCGATATAGGTGACCACGGGAATCAAGGAGTTGCGCAGGGTGTGGATGCCGACCACCCGGCGCGTCGTGAGCCCCTTGGCTCGCGCGGTGCGGACGTAGTCCGAGCGCAGGTTCTCGATCAGGCTCGTGCGGGTGAGGCGCGCGATCGCAGCCAGGGAGAAGGAACCGAGGACGAGGCCCGGGAGGACCAGGCTCAGCCAGGGATAGTCGGGGTTGTAGCCGACCTGCAGCATCTGCCCCAACCATTCCGGGGCCCAGTCGCTGTTCCTGATCGGTAGTCCCACCTTGAGACCCACAAAGAGGAGGGCAAGCGATCCCGCCACGAAGACCGGGACGGCGATCAGCACCGAGGTGGTGATCCGGACCAGGTTGTCGATGATCTTGTCCTTGCGCAGACCGGCCAGGACGCCGATGAAGATGCCGACGCCGATCTCGAAGAACAGGGCGATGCCCTGCATCCGCAGGGTGATTCCGACCCGCTCGCGGAAGAGTTCGGTGACCGGCCGACCGCGGTAGTTGGTGCCAAAGTCGCCCTGCACGTATTGACCGAGTCGATCGACGAACATCCCGACGCAGGGATTGCCGGTCTGTTTCAGGCAGGGGTCGTCGAGGCCGTACTGGATCTGCATCTGTTCGATCACAGCGGGGGGCGGTGCGTTTTCACCGAACAGCGCCCTGACCGGGTCACCCACCACCTGGATGGACACGGTGGTCAGGAAGTGGAGCAGGAACAGCGTCCCCAGAATCACCGGAATGAACTGGATGAGACGACGGGCTACGTAACGCCCCATGCGATTGCCTTTCCATCACGATTATCTGTACGACCAGAGTGCGGGGGCCGAGCCTGGGCCCGACCCCCACACCGTTCGCCTGGAGCAAGTGAGCGCTGGGCAAGCGTCACTGGTTGACGGAGATCTCCTTGAACGCAATCTCGCCCTGACCGGCGTCGTAACGGACGTCGCCCACATTGTCCGAGAAGGCGACGGCGGTGCCACCGCTCCACATCGGCATGATCGGCATGTCCTCCAAAGCCACGTCACCGGCCTGCTGGTAGAACTCGATGCCCTCATCCAGCGTCGCGGCCTCGTCGCCCTTCACGAGCAGAGCGTCGACCTCGGGGTTGGTGTAACCGGTGTAGTTGGAGTCACCACCGGTGCCCACGACCGGACGGAGATAGTTTTCCGGGGACGGGTAGTCCAGCGACCAACCGAGGCGGAACGGCCCGGTAAAGTCCTTCTTGTCGAGGAGCTCGAGGTACTGGGCCCACTCGGTCGACTTCAGCTTGTAGTCCAGGCCGAGGTTCTCCTGGACCTGACGGGCAGCAGCCTCGACCCATTCGTCGTGGCCCGCGTCGGAGTTGAAGTAGTACTGGATCGTCTCGCCCGACAGGTCGACTCCGGCCTCGTCCAGCAGCGCCTTCGCGGCCTCCGGGTCATAGACGCAGTACGTGCAGGCGTCGTCGCGCGCGCCGGGGATCGGCGGGGTGACGATGTCGGTGGAGGGGTAACCGAGTCCGTTCAGGACCTGCTCCACGATGAGTTCACGGTCGAACGACATCGAGATCGCCTGGCGGACCTTCACGTTGTCGAACGGAGGCTTGTCGACCGGGAAGCCCAGGTAGGTCAGGGTCGCGGTCGGCTCCTCGATGAGTTCGTCACCCAAAGTGCCCTTGGCTTCGAGGTAGATGTCGGGCGACAGACTGATGACGTCGAGGCCGCCGTTCTGGAAGTCGCGGTAGGCAGCGGTCGGGTCGGTGAACATCTTGAACGTGATCTTGTCCGCGGACACGTTCACGTCACCGGTGTAGTCAGTCGAGCGGACCACAGCGATCTGTGCGTCGTGGTCCCACGGGCCGTCCATCATGTAGGGGCCGGTGCCGATGGGCTCCTCGTTGCAGGCCTTCATGTCGTCGAAGCAGGCCTGCGCGATCGGCGCGAATGCCGGGGCGTAGGACATCTGCTGACCGAACTGCGAGAACGGGCCGTTGAGAGTGACCTCGAAGGTGGTGGCGTCGATGACCTTCAGTCCGGACATCTCCTTGCCCTTGCCGGCGCCCTCGATACGGGTCATGAAGCCAGCCGTCGCCTGGGCGTTCTTGGGGTCCTGGGAGTAGTTCCACGCGCGGGCGAACGCCTCGGCATCCACCGGCTCACCGTTCTGGAACTCGCGGCCCTCCTTGAGGATCACCGTCCACACGGTCTGGTCCTCGTTGGCCTCGATGCTCTCGGCCAGCCCGTCATAGACAAGCTCACCAGACTCTGCATCCGTCGTGACGAGGGGATCGTTGACCATGTCGAGAATGGCGGAGCACTCGGACTCGTAGCAGTTGGATGCGGGTGCGAGGAACGATGGCTCGGTGACTTCGGCGACGTACTCCCCGCCGGGCTGCCCAGTCGGCTCGACCCTGCTCGACGATGACTTGTCGTTGGTGTTGCCGCCGCCACAAGCGGTCAGCCCGAGAGCGAGTGCGGCTGCTACGGCAGTGACGCGCATAGACTTCCTGACCTTCATTGGTCCTCCATCGAGAGAAGTGCGTTTGCAACGCTTAGCACTCACCACTGTGGCCTGTGTCACACGCGAACCAACAGGTCCAGACGAGCATCGTTACCAGTCCGTGTCCACGCCGCGCCACGCCATCGCTCAAGCGTGACACCCCGCGCTTGACGTGGTACCCCGCGAGTCAGCAGCTACGTACCGAAGCGTTCGGCGAGGAAGGCGAGGGTCCGCGTCAGCGCCTCGTCACCGGCCTCAGTGTCCAGGTCGAACTGATATTCGTGCGGTAGCGCTGGCTCGTGGTCGTCGGGGAAGAACAAGGTGGTGACGGCCACACCGAGGTGGCCAAGTCGCTCCGCGAAGGGCTGCGACTGGCCAGCAGTGAGCGGGTCGCCATTGCCACCGGTGACGAAGGCTGGCGGGAACTCCGCGGTGGCGAAGTCGATGGTGGACATTTCAGCCATGGCCAGGTCGCCCGCATAGTCCTTGATCCCGGTGTAGGCCCAGACTGTGGTGTCGAAGCCCCAGCCGGTCAGACCGCCACCGATGGCAGAGTGCAGTGCCGCCATGTCGTACACACCGCAGGTGAGCACCACGCCTCTGAGTTGATCGGGCTGCAAAGCCGGCGTGACGTGCATCTGCGTGGCGTACGCGGGGTTGGTGATGATGCTGGCGAGCTGGCTGGTGAGTTGAGCGCCAGCCGAGTCTCCTGCCAGCACGATCCGGTCGGCGTCGATGTGCAGACGCTCGGCGTTGTCCCGCAGATAGGACAATGCGTCGTTGATCTGGAAGACAGCCGTCGGGTAGTGCTTCTCGGGTCCGTAGGAGTAGTTCAGCGAGACCACGGTGTAGCCCTGCGCGGCCAGGATGGTGAAGTACGGGGCTGCGTCGGCCTTGTCGCCGGAGACCCAGCCGCCACCGTGGGTCCACACGATCGTCGGCTGCTCGGCCGTGGTGCCTTGCGAGTAGTAGACGTCCAGCAGCGCATCCGGGTCATCGGTCCGATACTGCTGGTCGAGCAACCGGTCCACACCGGTGGCGGCATGCTTCTGCAGCGCCGCCTTGGTCTTCGCCGCGCCGAGGTCGAAGACCTGACGGATGAGCATCGCACCGGGCCAGGGACTGAGACTGAACGCGATCTTGCCGGCGACAGCCAAGCCCGCGGCCACACCGACTGGAGACAAGAATCCTTTTCGTCGCCATGGTGTGCCTTCATCGCTGGACCGGCTCCTCGGACCTTCGTCTCTCGACACTCTCGTGCACCTTTCGACCATGTGAGTGCACCCAGTGGGCGGAGCGTGGCCGCGGTGGCTACTGGCCTGATGGGGCGGTGGTGGTCAGAATGGTAGTCACCGCGCCCTGGACATGCAGAAAACCGCCTCCCCATGTTCTCGGGAAGCGGTTTCTGACTTGCTGTTCCTACTTGTAGCGGGGGCAGGATTTGAACCTGCGACCTCTGGGTTATGAGCCCAGCGAGCTACCGAGCTGCTCCACCCCGCGTCGGTGAACAGAACAGTACAGGCCGCCTGTCCGTAGCCCTAATCGGGTCCGCCAGAAGGGTGCAGGCGTCATTCGGTCAGACGTACGGCCTTCTCCACGAGCACCCGGCCTTCCTCCATCAGGCGGGCCCAGGTGACCGTGTCGCCCGAGCGCTGGGCTTCGTCGGCCTGGGTGAACTTGGCGTCGGCGCGACGCAGCAGGTCCCGGATCTGAGCCTGGGTGCCACCCGCTGGCTGGCTCGGTGTGGGGGTTTCCGTCGGCGCAGTCGGATCCGCGGTCGGGGAGTCCGTCGGGGTTGCCTCATCGGACGGCGTCGGCGGATCGGTCGGCGTCCCTGCATCGTCCGTAGTCGAGTCGCTCCCCCCCTCCAGCGCATCTCCGATCGCCTCACGCAGTGTCTCGCCGATGCCGACGTTGCCGTTGTAGGAGACCAGCACGAAGCGCAGGATTGGGAAACTCGACTCGGACTCCCGCCGGGTGTAAAGCGGCTGGATGTACATGAAACTCTCCCCCACCGGGAGCGTCAGCAAGTTGCCGTAGAGCGGTTTGGCGTCACCGGTCGTGTAGGGCAGGAGCGCCCGGCTCACGTCCTCGTTGGTACTGAGGGTGTTGGCGATCAGTCGCGGGCCATCGGTGCGCTCGTTGGGCAGTTCCCGTACCTTGATTTGGCCGTAGCCCTCGCTCGTTGCGTCACTGTTCACTGCCATGTAGGCGGTCAGGTTGTCCTTCTTGCGCGGGACGTAGACCGAGGTGAGCGACCAGGTCTCCCCCTCCCCCACGTCGGAGAAGAGACGGTAGGGGGGCTGGAGGCGGTCCTGGGCCTGCGGGTCCTTGGGGACCTCCCACCGCGTCGATCCCTCGAACCAGTCCTGCGCCGAGGTCTCGTGGTAGCGCTGGAACTGGTAACGCTGGGCCTTGAAGAGGTCCTCGGGATAGCGCAGGTGGGCCCTGAGCTCCTCAGAGATCTCGTCGCCCGACTTGATCAGTCCCGGGAACACCTCGTCCCACGCCTTGAGGATGGGGTCGTCAGGCTTCCAGGCATACAGCGTCACGGAGCCGTCGTAGGCGTCCACCGTGGCCTTCACCGAGTTGCGGAGGTAGTTGACCTCATCGGTCGGCAACGTCTGGAACGTGTTGTTGTCCTGCAGCGCATCATCGGTCATGGTCTCCAGCGACTCACGTTGCGAGAGGGGATACTTGTCGGTGACCGTATAACCGTCGAGGACCCATTTGATCCTTCCGTCGATCACTGCGGGATAAGGATCGGAGTCCACCGTCAACCACGGCGCGACCTTCTCCACCATCGTGCGCGGGTCACGGTCGTAGAGCACCTTGGAGTTGTCGTAGATGCGGTCGGCGAGCAGGAAGTTCGGCTCAGCAAATTTCACGGCATAGAGGACTTTGTTGAACAACCCACCCACGGGGACGCCCCCGGTGCCGTCGTACGTCGTGGCCTCGTTGGAGTCACTGCGCTCGCCCTTGGGCAGGTCGAGTTCCACCGACTTCGCGTCCGCAGGCTTCCCCACGATGCTGTAATTGGGGCTCTTCTCACCGTAGTAGACGCGGGTCTCATAACTGCCCGGAGGCAATTGGGTGAGCGCGTCCTCCTCGACCTCCTGGCCCTCAGCCCACTGGACGTCGTTCGACTGACTCACGTCATCCTCGGGCCGCTGGTTGGCGTAGGCGGCAATGACGCCGTTGCCGTGGGTGTAGACGGTGTGCAGGTTGGACCAGTTCTGGTCGCTCTCGGCCAGACCGGACTGGTCGAGCTCGCGGACGCCCATCACCAGCGCGCGGTCCTTGCCGTCGATCTCGTAGCGGTCGGTGTCGAGCACATCGCTGACGGAGTAGTAGGCGCGCACCTGCTGCTGCTGCTCGAAGATCTGGCTGACCACCTTGGGGTCCACCAGCGGGACGCTCGCCGTCATCGCGTCCAGCGCGTCGAGCTGGTCACCCTCGGGGGACACCGTGCCTCTGACGGGGCCCTCGTCCACCTGGTCCAGGGCGTACGCCGCGCGCGTCGCGTCGATGTTGGCCTTGATGTAGGGGCCCTCACGGTCCGGAACGTTGGGGTTGACCTGGAGCGTCTGGACCACCGTCGGCACGACGAGACCCAGGATGAGCGCGGAGAGGGCGAACAGCGCGACACCGACCGAGGGCAGCAACCAGGTCCGGCGCCAGATGTTGGCCAGGAAGAGCACGGCGCACACGATGGCAATGCCGGCCAAGATCTCCTTGGCGGGGAGCACTGCCTTGTCCTCGGTGTAGCTCATACCGGTGAAGATGCCGCCGGAGTTGGTCACCAGATCGAAGCGGTCCAGCCAGTAGTCCACCGCCTTGGCGATGCCGAAGAGCGCCAGCAGGGCCGAGATCTGCACCTGGGCCGCACCACTCACCCGGTCGCCGGGCCGGGCTGCGAGCTGGATGCCACCGAAGAGGTAGTGCGTCAACAGGGTCACCATCAGCCCGATGACCGCCAGCGCCATGGCGTAGTCCACCAGGAAGTGCCACCACGGCAGGTCGAAGACGTAGAAACCGGCGTCCTTGTTGAAGTAGGGGTCGCGTGTGCCGAAGTCCTGCCCGTGGCGCCACAGCGAATAGCTACGCCACTGGCTGGTGGCCGAGGCGCCGGCGAACAGACCCATGAAGAGGGCTGCCGCAGCGATCACCTTGGTCATCCGCGGCACGAGGAGCTCTCGATAGCGGTCCATGCCGTCTTCGGGCATTCCGGGCATCCCGGGCCACAACACGGGCCGGAAGTGATAGGCCAGCGACATCGTGACGGCGACCGTTGCACTCATCAGTGCCGCAAAGACGAGGAAGAGCCCGACCTTGGTCAGCAGCAGAGTGGTGAACACCCCGCCGTATCCGACCGAGCGGTACCAGAGCCGTTCGGTCCAGAACGACGTGAAGGCACTGAGCAGCATGAAACCCACGATCATGACGATGGCGGTCGCCAAGATCGCTCGTGGGCGCCGCGGCGCCTGCGTGGGTCGGGCGGCCGGGCGTGGGCGATCGAAAGGAGTGCTCATGCCTGACTCGCTCCGGTGTCGGTGGGGTCTTGGTCGAACGTGGCGTGCAGGAGATCCAGGAGACCCGGCACCAACTCGGTGCCGTCGACGACGGATTGTGCGTCGTCATGGGCGCGCAGACGCAGGGCGCAGTAGGAGGCACCGGCTCTCGTGACTCCGGCCACCATCCGCACCTCCTGACGGTCGGGATGTTCCCGGGCGAACTGGGTGGCCTCGGAGGCGTCCTCGGGGATCTCGCTGTCGACCCCCGGCGGCAGCACCAGCCGCTCGATGACCACCGCGCAGCCGCTCACCCCCGTCGGCCACGCGATGGACGTCAGAGCCTCCTCCAGTTCCTGACCGGGCGGCAGACCGTCCTGCTCGATCGAGGTGAAGGAACCCTCATCGCCCGGTCCGTCGATCGACATCGCGGCAGCGAGGGCCGGTTCCTCGACGACCAGCGCGGCCGTGTCCACGAGCGCGTAGAGCCGCGCAGGTTGATCCCATCCGTCGCCGGCGACGTGTGCCTCGACCTCCAGGACGGCAGCAGCCAACGCCGGGTCCTCGGGCAGAACGGTCGTCTCGGTCGTCATGATTTCGTGTCCTCACAGGTGGGAAGCGTGGTTTGTGGGTCGGCAGACCAGGTCTCGACGAGCCCGACCGCCTGGTGCATGCTCGACACCTTGGCCAGTCGCATGTCTGCGGAGTCGACGCCGCCGAGTCCGTCGCAGTTGTCCGCAGGCACCAGGAAGAGCGTGGCGCCTGCATCTCGTGCCGCAGCGATCTTCTGCTGGATCCCACCGATGGGCCCGACCTCACCGGCAGAAGTGATGGTGCCGGTGCCGGCAACGGCGGCCCCGTTGGTCAGCGACCCGGGTGTCAGCGTGTCGTAGATGGCCAGCGACATCATCAGGCCCGCGCTGGGACCTCCGATGCCCTCGCCGATGTTGACGGTGACGTCGAAAGGGAAGTCGTAGCCCACGCCGGGGGTGATCCCGATGCGCTTGTCGCCGTCGACCACACGAGGCGTCACCGACACGGTGACCTGTCGGCCGTTGCGGCGTACGACGATGGGCAGGTCCGTGCCGACAGGTGCCCGATCGACGGCGTCGACGACATCCTGGGCTCCGGTGATGTCGGTCTCGCCGACCCTGACCAAGATGTCGCGCACCTTCAGCTCTCCGTCCGCGGGCATCCCGCGAGCCACGTCGAGCACCTCGACGAGTGTGTCCGGCGGGGTGCCGAGTTCGGTCAGTGCAGCCGCCACAGCGGTGTCCTGGGAGGACACCATGGCCACGGCGCCTTCCTGGTCGTTGGACGCGTCGGTCTCCTCTGGCCCATAGACGGCTGAGCGCGGCCACACTGCGGCATCGGGGTCGAAATACGCCAACAGCAACCTGGGCAGGGAGATGTCATCCTCGGGCTGGCTGACGTAGACAGTGGTGAGTCGCAGCTCGCCGTTGTCGTAGTAGGCCCGATGCCCCTCCACCTTGACGTTCTCCACGCCGTCCTGCTCGCCCATGATGTCAACGGTCGGCCCGGGGTGGTAAGTCACGAAAGGCAGCGGCACGAGTATCGCAGTCACCCACAGCACAGCCAGCAACCACAACGCCAGCAATCCCGCTCCGGTCCGCTGACTCATGGACCCAACTCTCTCAAACGAGGGCAACTATGAGGCTCGACGGGTCTCGTCTCCCCCATGACTGGGTCGAACGGCAATGCCGGTACTGCGGTCGCGGGCGTTGCGGGCCGGCCGCGGAGGGCGAGCCGGCTGCTCCCTGGTCAACGCCTCGGTGAGCCGTCGTATCGCCACCTCGCGGTCCACATCGTCCCGCCCCTCCCGGCCGCGCCACATGGCCCAGCTCATTGCGGTGAGGGTCACGACCGCGGACGGCACGAGCCACAGCAGAATCTCCACGCGCCCGAGCCTAGGGCCGCGGCTGCGGAATGATGGGCAGGCGTTACGGCGTGCCGACCCACTCCTCGGTGCCGTCGCCGAAGACCTGATGCTTCCAGATCGGCACCTCGGCCTTCAGCGTGTCGATCAGCGCACGCGAAGCCTCGAAGGAGTCTCCGCGGTGCGCGGCGGTGGTCGCCACGACGACCGCCAGGTCCCCGATCTCCAGGCGACCGACCCGATGCACCGCGGCCACGCCGCGTACGTCGTGGTCCTCGCCGATCTGTCGACACACTTGGGTCAGCAGAGCCAGCGCGGTGGGGTGGGCCGAGTAGTCCAACGCAGTGACGCCCTTGCCGCCATCGTGGTCGCGCACCTGGCCGATGAAGAGGGTGAGACCACCAGCACCGTCGTCTCCGAGGGAGTCGACGACCTCTCCCACGTCGAGACGGGTCTCACGGATGGCGACGAGACGTACGGGGTCACTCACGCGCCGAGTCTAGGCGGACTGGGTAACGTGGCTGGCATGAGTGACACCCCCGGCGGCCCTTTCCCACCCGGTCAGGGACCCGACGACAACAACCCCTTCAAGGGCACGCCGTTCGAACAGCTCTTCGGGAGTCTGGGCGGGATGGGTGCCGGTGGCGCCATGCCCGACCTGAACGACCTGATGGCTCAGATGCAGTCCCTGATGCAACCCCACGAGGGTGCGGTGAACTGGGACGCCGTCGTCGACACGGCTCGCCGTGCCGCAGCGCAGGAGCCGGACCCGACGCCAAGCACCTCCCAGGTCACCGCCATCGCCGATGCAGTACGCCTGGCCGACCACTGGCTCGACGCCACCGCCGGATTCCCCTCCGGCGTACGGACGACCGCCGCGTGGTCGCGAGCCGACTGGATCGTGCAGACCACCGACGTGTGGAAGGTCCTGGTCGAACCCGTGGCCGGCACCGCGACACAAGCACTGAGCCAGGCCGTGCCCGAGGAGATGCGCCAACTCGCCGGGCCGATCCTGGGAATGATCGGCAATGCCATGGGAGCCATGGTCGCCAGCCAGATGGGCAGCGGTCTGGGGGCGCTCGCTGGTGACGTCCTGAGCGCGAGCGACATCGGACTCCCCCTGGGTCCGATCGGGAAGGCAGCACTGTTGCCGACCAACGTCGCGGCCTTTGCCGCAGAAGTGCCTGACGTGACCGAGGACGACGTGCTCCTCTATCTGGCGCTGCGCGAGGCCGCCCACCAGCGACTCTTCGCAGGAGCGCCGTGGCTGCGCGACCACCTCATCGGTGCGGTGGCCGCCTATGGCGCTGGCATGGACTTCGACACCTCCGGCATGGAGGAGAAGTTGCGCGACATCGACGTCTCCAACCCCATGTCGATGCAGGAAGCCCTTTCCGGGGGGCTCTTCGACCCGCAGCCCTCTCCGGCGCAGAAGGTGGCGCTCGAGACCCTCGAGGTCACGCTGGCGCTGGTGGAGGGCTGGGTCGATGACGTGGTGAGTCAGGCCACCGAGCAGCGGATGCCTGCTGCCGCCAAACTGCACGAGACCGTGCGCCGCCGCCGCGCTGCCGGCGGTCCTGCCGAGCAGACCTTCGCGACCCTCGTCGGCCTCGAGTTGCGTCCGCGCCGACTGCGCGATGCTTCCACCCTGTGGGGATCCCTCCGGGTGCGACAGGGCGTGGAGGCTCGTGACGGCGTGTGGCTCTCCCCCCACCTGCTGCCGACCGCAGCAGACCTCGACGATCCGCTCGGCTTCCGGGAGGACTCGGTATCGCCCGAACACCTCTCCGAGGAAGAATTCGACGCGGGTCTGCGTGACCTGCTCGGTGAGGACGAGGGCGAGCGTCCCACCGAGTGAGCCTGCATTCCGATGCCCGGGCCGTGCTGGCCGGGTGGATTCCTTCGACCGCTCGTGAGCATGAGTTGCGGATACGTTTTCTGGCTCATCTGGACGCCGAGCCGCTCGCGATGACACGTCAGTGCTTGCCCGATCACCTCACCGCCGGCACCATCGTGCTGACACCGCAGGCTGACGCCGTACTGCTCAACCACCATCGCAAGGCCGACGCGTGGTTGGCCTTCGGTGGCCACTGCGAGCCGGGCGACACCACGCTGGCCGGGGTGGCGCTGCGTGAAGCACGGGAAGAGTCCGGGCTGGCGCACCTCGACTTCGACCCGGTGCCACTCAACCTCGACCAACATCCGGTCGAGTTCTGCTCCCCCGGCACCACCGTGCACCATCTCGACGTCCGCTTCCTGGCGACCGCACCACGCGAGGCGGACCATCGGGTCAGCGAGGAGTCCCTCGACGTGCGGTGGTGGCCGCTGGACGCCCTGCCCCCTCTGTTCGACGACATGCACCGGTTGATCGACGCTGCGGTGGCCAGGCTGGATGCTTCTCAGATCCCCAGATGAGCGCTCAGTCGACCTCACCGCCGGGCGGCGGCTCCAGACGCGCGGCGGCCGAATAGCCCTCGAGATAGCCCTTGGCCTTCTCGGCCTTGGGATAGTGCTCCACCCAGGCCCAGAACTGCGGGGTGTGCCCTGACTCGAGAAGGTGCGCCAACTCGTGGACCAGGACATAGTCGATCACCCAGTTGGGGGTGTGCTGGAGCCGGGCGCTGAGCCGGATCGAACGCTCTCCCGGGGTGCACGATCCCCACCGCGAGTTCTGGTTGGTGACCCAGCGCACCGAGTCAGGGATGGCCAGGCCGCCCAGATAGAGCTCGTTGAGCTTCTGCGCACGCAGCACCAGGTCATCGTCCGAGCGGTGCTTGCGCTTTTCCTTCCGCAGGATCTGCGCCACCATCTCACCCACCCAGATCTCCTCGTCCCGCTCGCTCATGGTGGCGGGGATGAGCACGACGATGCGACCGCCCTCGCGATAGGCCGAGACGGTGCGTCGGCGCCGTCGCGAGCGACGGACCTCCACCTCGGGAGGGGAAGGCGCAGTGCTCATGCACCGAACCTAACCTCCCGGACCGACAAAGGACGGCCCTCACACCCGTGTGGCGGCCCATTCCAGCAGACGATCACGCTCCCACGTGTTGACGATACGTTCCGCGTCGATGCCAGCCTCCTGGGCACGGGCACATCCGTAGTCGAGCATGTCGAGTTGACCGGGAGCGTGCGCATCGGAATCGATGGCGAACAGACACCCCAGGTCGCGCGCCATCTCCAGGAGCGCTGTCGGCGGGTCCCGGCGCTCGGGACGGGAGTTGATCTCGACGGCCACGCTCTCCTGCGCACACGCGGTGAAGACCGCCTCTGCATCGAAATCACTGGGTGGGCGCGTCCCACGACCACCAGTGACCAGTCGGCCCGTGCAATGACCGAGCACATTGGTGAACCGGTTGCGCACCGCAGCGACCATGCGACGGGTCATCGGGTCCGCAGCCATCCTCAGCTTGGAGTGCACGCTTGCCACGCGCAGGTCGAGCCGTCCCAACATCGCGTCGGTCTGGTCGAGCTCCCCGTCGTCCAGGATGTCGACCTCGATTCCCTTCAGCAGGGTGAACGCGCCGCCCAGGTGGTCGTTGACGGCGTCGATCACGTCGAGCTGCCGGCCCAGTCGCTCGGCGCTCAGGCCGTGCGCGATCGTGAGGCGCGGGCTGTGGTCGGTCAGGACGAGATAGTCGTGACCGAGCTCCATGGCGGTCATCGCCATCTCCTCCAGCGGCGAGCCGCCGTCGGACCAGTCAGAGTGGGAATGCAGGTCGCCTCGGAGTTGGGCGCGAAGCTCGCTTCCCCCCGGCGCCAACGGCCCGGCCGTCTTCTCCAACGCCACCAGTCGCTCCGGCACCTCACCGCGACAGGCGTCGGTGATGACCGCAGCAGTGCTGGGTCCGATCCCGGTGAGCTCGGTGAGGGTCCCTGCGTCGGCCCGGGCGACGACCTCGTCCCCGGACAGCGGAAGGAGCACCCGCGCCGCATTGCGGAAAGCCTCGATGCGGCGGCTCTCTTCACGCTGGCGCTCCATGAGGAAGGCAATCCGCCGCAGCGCTGCCACGGGACCGGGAACGACGTCGTCAGCCACGTCAGCGTCCCTCGAAGACCGCCGTACGCTTCTCCCGTGCCGCCGCGATCCCCTCCTGGAGGTCTTCGGTGGCCAGCGTCAGGGGTTGCGCCAGGGCTTCCCACTGCAGTGCAGACTCGAAGTCTGGGTGCCCACCGTCGGCCAGCGCGATCTTGGTCAGCCGGCTCGCGATCGGGGCCGTCGCAGCGACCCCCGCAGCAGTGTCCAGCACCTCGTCGAGGAAGGTGTCCGGCTCGATCACGCGCGACACCAGCCCCAGGCGCAGCGCCTCGTCGGCCCCGACGATGCGCCCGGTGAGCAACAGGTCGCGGGCGTGGGCGGGACCCACGACGTTGGGCAGCAGCCAGGTGCCGGCCATACCGGCGTGCATGCCGAGCTTGTTGAACGGCACCCCCATCTTGGCGCCGGAGGCGGCGTACCGGATGTCGCAGGCGAGCGCCAGACACAGGCCGGCACCGATCGCGTGACCGTTGAGCGCGGCGATGGTCGGCACCTCGAGTCGCCGGATGGAGAGCCAGGCGCGATAGAAAGGCATCATCCTGGCCCGCAACTCATCGACGGTGGCGTCGGGCTCGCTGGCAATCCAGCTGGTGTTGCCACCCGAGCAGAACGCGCTCCCCGCTCCGGTCACCACCACCACACGGACCGAGGTGTCTGCGGCCAGTTCGTCGATCGCGGTGACCCATGAAGAGGTCATGTCGTCGCTCATTGCGTTGCGCATGTCGGGGTTGTCGAGGGTCAGTACGACGACCCCCGGGGACGGGCGCTCCAGGCGCAGGTGGGTGAGATCAGCCATGCCCCTGACCCTACCCATCGACGGGCGTGTGCCGACATCTGGTTTCACGCTCAGAGCGTGTGGTGCGTGAGCGTGAACCAGCCGTGCCGTAGGGTCGTCCTCGGATCGCAGGCACTCGCTTGCGGACCCCGGCGGGACTCTTCATCAACCACCCGTCGCGACGTCCGAGAAAGAACGAAAAGGGAGGCCGTCATGGCGGAAACCTGGAGCGGTGAATTCTACTGCGTCAAGTGCAAGGAAAAGCGCGAGGCCGAAGGTGAGGTCCGTGTCAATGACAAGGGCACCAAGATGGCCAAGGGCGTCTGCCCCGTCTGCGGCACGAACCTGAACCGCATTCTCGGCAAGGCGTGAGCCTCGCCCGATGAACTGACAGCGGCGGCGTCGCCCTCGGGTGACGCCGCCGCTGCCATTTCTTTCCCCGCGATTTTCCCTTCGATTTTTCCCTGATGCGTTCGTCGTCACGTGGACTGCCCTGTGGAGAACCCCGTCCGAGGATCCGTGCGGTGGCAGCCTGAGAGCTGTGTATGACGATCCCGTCCGTGTACGGCTCCACGTACCCGTCCCGTGGCGTGACCAGGTGGAGACCACCCTGGTGAGCGCCGGCCTTCTCATCGACCCGGAAGCGCCGGTGGGGGTGAGCGTGGCGCCCGGCCGTGTGGTGGACGAACAGGTGGACGCATGGAGCGTGGCCTCCCTGCCGCACCTGCTGGTCGGTGTGTGGCCGCACGCCCTCCACGTCGGTCCTTGGGTGGTTCCAGGACAAGGCCCGTGCGCGCGCTGTGTGCGCGCAGCGACCTTCGACGAGGGCGACCTCATGACTCCCGAGTCGATCCCGGCGCCGCTGTTGTCCCTTGCTGCCGGCTGGGCAGCGCGTGACCTGGCCGACTGGCTCCGGGGTGAGACGCCCAGCACCTGGCTCTCGTCCTGGGTCCTGGACCACTCGCCGCTGCCGCAGTCGCGACGCTGGCAGCGCCATCCCTATTGCGGCTGCGGATGGTTCGACCCGGTCTGATCCGGCTCACCACCACTCACTGTCGAGTTTGCCTTCCATGGCTCGCAGGTGGGTGCGAGAACATTCGTCGCAGTAGCTCCGTCGCCGACCGTTCTCCACCGACGTCGTCCACGTCAAGGTCTCCGTCGTGGCGGCCTGACGTCCACAGAAGTCACAGGTGATGAGCGCGCTCATCTGAGCGAGGCTACGCCCCGATGACCGCAGCTGTCGTCGGACATGGCGCGAACCGGCACGGCGCCCTCGCGCCGTACCGGTTCGCGCATCACTTACCCGCGATCAGGGCAAGTTCGGCGCTCACATGGCGCGAGCGAGCGCAAGTCGTGCCTGCAGCGCAGCCTGTTCGGCCTTGCGGCTCATTCGGCGGGCCAGCATCAGGTGGTGACCGCGCCGCAGGTGGTGCGCCTCTCCCAGGCGCGCGGACATTTGCGCGCGTGCGAGTTCTTCGTGCATGAGATTCATGGTGTGGTGTCCGTTCAGTTCAGTGCTGATGATGGTTTCAAGCCGGGTTGTTTCGAGCCGGGTTGTTTCGATCAAGATGGATTCCTCCTGGTGATTCCCCGTGGTGACTTCTACGCGGCGGCCCCGTCGTTGCGGGCCAGTTCTGCTTGAGCTGCCGTCTGGTCGGACTTGCGGGGACGACCTCGCGGACGCTTGCGCGGGATCACCGCACCCTGGAGGAGGAGCTCGCCTCCCCAGACGCCCCACGGCTCACGTCGGTCGAGAGCGCCGTCCAGGCACAGTGACTGCACGGGGCAGTCGTGGCACAAGAACTTGGCGTGCTCCACGTCGGCCGGAGATTCGGCAAACCAGAGCTCGGAGTCGTTGACGCGGCAGGGCAACAGGCTTTCGTCCACCGTCGCCGCCGTGTCGTGCAAGACACCCAGAGAAGCTGGGGGCTGACCGACGACGGCTGCGGGGTTGCGGTCGAGAACGCTGATGGTCATGTATTCACCTCCTTGATGTTGACCTGATCGCGGGTGGGCTGAAAATCGTGGTTGGACAAACAGAAAGGCCGCGGATCCCGGTGTCGGGTTCCGCGGCCTGGAGAGTGCCGATGAGAGTTGAGCTCAACTCGTCGGTGGACTACTCCAGGCATGGGACCCCGGGAAATCGCCCTTCATGAGGGCAATGGCGACATGCGCTGTGGTGGCGCCGCCCTGAGCAGCCACCACACCAGCACCGAAGACGCGAGTGTTCGCGCAGGTGTGACCGAGGGTGGACGTGCCGAAGGACGGCGACCACGCCGTCTTTGTCTTTGAGTAGTTCTCCATGCTGGCCACCTCCTTCGGTGTGTTGGGCGCCGATCATTGTCAATGAACGCTATGAGCGAACACTGTGAGCGATCGTGATGCGCGGCTGCTGTTGAAAGGGAACGCTAAGCCCTGACCCACGTCAGGGGCAAACGATTTAATGGTTGTTACCTATATTTTTTGTTCTGTGTCGGTTCCGGCGACCACCCCGAGCACGTCCTGGCCGTACTTGGCGAGTTTGCCGGTGCCGACACCGCTGATGGATCGCAGACCCTTTTCGTCACCCGGCGCATGCTCTGCGATGAGTTGGAGGGTGGCGTCGGTGAAGACCACGAAGGCTGGAACCTTGTCGTGTCCGGCCCGCGCCAGACGCCAGGAGCGAAGGCGGTCGTACAACGCCTCGTCGTAGGAGGCCGGGCAATCGGCACAGCGGCTGGTCTTCTTCTCCGCCGGAGTGGACAGGGCGCCACCGCACTCTCGACACCGCATGGCCTTGCGGTTGCGTGTGGTGCGTTCGCGGCGCTGGGCAGCCACACCCTGGACCCCCTCGAGGAGCGGGGCAAGGAAGGGAGAGCTTCCCCGGTGCGCCCGACCTCCGGGCTCACGCGCGCTCGCCCACGAAACGCTGAGTTCGTCCCGCGCGCGGGTCATGGCGACATAGAGCAGGCGGCGTTCCTCCTCGATCTCGGTGGGGGTCTGGGCCTGATTGATCGGCATCATCTTTTCGTGCATGCCGGCCACGAAGACGGCGTCCCACTCGAGCCCTTTCGCGGAGTGGATGGTCGCCAGCGTGACCGCGTCGGCGACCGGGGCGTGCTGCTCCCCGGCTCGTCGGTCGAGGTCATCGACAAAGGCTCCGAGATCTGCTGCAGGCTGGTCCCGAGCCCAGTCGCTGGCGAGGTCGACCAGCGCCTGGAGGGATTCCCAGCGGTTGCGGACCTCGCCCTTGCCCTGTGGGGGCTCGGTCGAATGACCCATCTGTGACAGCACCGCCAGCACCGCTTCCGCGACGCTGCCCTCGGCCTCCCCACTGCGCGCCGCCCCACGGATGAGCGTGATGGCCTGACGCACCTCGGCCCGGGAGAAGAAGCGGACAGCCCCGCGCACGACGTAGGGCAATTGCCGCGCCGCCAGTGCTTCCTCGAAACGCTCGGACTGGGCATTGATGCGCAACAGGACGGCGATTCGGCTGGCGGGAGTCCCAGAGGCCCGCAGCACGGTGATGCGGTCGGCGACCCGTGCTGCCTCGGACACCTCGTCCGGCGCCTCGTGGAAACTGACGGCTGCGCCACTGGAACGCTGCGCCTGCAGCGCGACGCCCTTGCTGGGGGTGCCGTCGAGAAGTCGGTTGGCAGCGGTGACGACTTCGGGGGTGGAGCGGTAGTTGCGGACCAGTTCCACGCTCGTGGCTTGGGGGAAACGCGTGGTGAACTCGCGGAGGTAGCGCGCATCGGCGCCGGCGAAGGAGTAGATGGTCTGGGCCGGGTCGCCCACGACGCAGAGCTCGTCGCGACCCCCCAGCCACAGGTCGAGGAGGGCGTACTGGAGCGGGGAGACGTCCTGGAACTCGTCGACCACGAACCACTTGTACTGCCGACGCACCTGGGCTGCGACGGCTTCGTTGTCGGCGAGCAGTCCAGCGGTGAACAGGAGCGCGTCCTCCATGTCCATCCGTCCCTGTTCGCGCTTGACCTCTTCGTAGGAGTCGAACGCGCGCGCCACCAGTTCCGGCTCGAGGGTGCCGACCGCGCGACCACGCGAGCGCGCAAGCCCCACATAGTCGTCGGGGCCCACGTTGGAGACCTTGGCCCACTCGATCTCGCTGGCCAGGTCACGCAGCGTGGCCTGGTCGAGACTGAGCCGCTGACGTCTGCTGGCCAACGCGAGCATCGAGAGCTTGGACTCGGTCAGCTCGGGAAGGTCGCGACCGTGCACCCGGGGCCAGAAGAACCGGAGCTGACGCAGGGCAGCCGAATGGAACGTCCTGGCCTGGACCCCCGGCGCACCCAGAGTCCGCAGACGCTCTCGCATCTCTCCGGCTGCGCGAGTGGTGAACGACAGCGCCAGCACCTCGGTCGGCGCGTAGATGCCGGTGTGCACGCCGTGCGCGATGCGGTGCGTCACCGCGCGGGTCTTGCCCGTGCCCGCGCCGGCCAACACACGAACCGGACCTCTTAGCGCCTCGGCGACCTGTCGTTGCTCCGGATCAAGCGATTCGAGCAACGGAACAACTCCTACGACATCGTGGTTGAGCAGTGAGTTAGCAACCCTAGACGCCGGAGGAGACACTCCACCCATGACGTTCACCATGTTCAGCACCCCGTGGTGCGGTTACTGCCACCGCCTCAAGGGCCAGCTCGACCGCGAGGGCATCGCCTTCACGATGGTCGACATCGAGCAGGAGCCCGAGGCGGTCTTCACCGTCGAGCAGGCCAATGGCGGGAACCAGACCGTACCCACGCTGCTCTTCGACGACGGGAGCACGCTCACCAACCCGTCCATCGCCCAGATCAAGGAGCGGCTGGCGACACTGGCCTGAGGCTCCCCGCCGCAACGCGATAGCCTGCAGTCGTGTCTACGTTGTCCTCTTTCGATCGAGATCATGTCCTCACCGCGATGGAGACTTGGGACAGCGCCGACGGCGCCATGTACCTGATGATCCGCGGCGGGACCTCCACCCATGTGCTGCTGCACCACGGCCGGGAATATGACGCCGCCTCCATCGCCGGTATCGCGCACGGGTTGTCGACCGGCCGCACCCTGGCGCCGGAGGACATCCCCGGTGGGTCCGCGGGCGCAGGCAAGGCCCTGACCAAGTTGGGCTTCGACGTGCGCGACGACTCCCCCGCGCGCCCGGCACAAGCCCGTACCGCACGGGCAACGGCCGACAGAGCCGCGACCACGCGCGCCAAGAGTTCGCCCGCGCCTCGCGCCACCCGGGTCGCGGCCAGCGACAGGGAGACGTACACGTTCTGTCCGAAGTGCTTCCTGGCCCTGCCGGCGACCGGCGAGTGCGACAACTGCGCCTGACGCCTCCGGGCTGAGCGCCCGGCGCTCCTCAGTCCGCACCGTCGTCGAGTGGCTCACCCAGCCACGCCTCGATCAGGGACGACGAGATCGAGACCCCACGCGGGACGGCCAGTTCACCCGAGCGCACGGCTGCCCGATATTCCGTGCGCGACCACCACCTCGCATGCTCGATCTCGGCGCCGTCGACGTGGATCTCGCGAGTGAGGGCGCGACCGGTGAAACCGAGCATGAGGCTCGCCGGGAGCGGCCACGGCTGGTTGCCGAACCAGGTGACGTCACCGACGATCACCCCCGCCTCCTCCTCCACCTCGCGGCGGACGGCGTCCTCCAGGGTCTCGCCCGGCTCGCAGAAGCCCGCGAGCGTCGAGTAGCGACCGGGAGGCCAGGCGGGGCTCCGTCCCAGCAGGATCGCTTCGTCGTCCCCCTCCCCATGGGTGATGGCCATGATCACCGCGGGGTCGGTGCGCGGGAACTGCGCCCGCTCACACAACGTGCACCGCAACTCGTGACCGGCCGCCCGACTCTGGAGCAGCCCACCACATCGTGGGCAGAAGCGGGTCGCGTGATGCCATTCGGCCAAGCCGATGGCATGCATCATCAACGGCGCCTGGTCGGGGGCCTGGTCGGACAGCATCGGCAACACCTCACGCAGTGGCACCCACTCGTCGGGCTGTCCAGGGGCAACTTCAGGGGTCACGATCACCGCCACATGGACGACGTCGTCGTGGGCACCGAGCAACACGAACCTGCCCACGGGAGCACGGTCGGGCGAGACCCATTCGATGGCGCCGTCGACCGGCCTCAGCCGGTTGCCGTTGACCACCAGCACGCGCGTGGACGGATCCTTCATCGTCTCCGCCATCCAGGCCTCGTCGGTGCGTTGGAGACCGAGACGGTTGTGGGCATGGGCCGACAGGGCTACGTGCGGAAAGCTGCGATACCTCACATCGGTCACGCTAGCGCCCATGTTCACAACCGGTCCCAGCCAGTCCCAGCCGCTCCCAGCCGGTACCGTCGAGGCGTGAGCACCCATATTGCCGCTCAGCCCGGCGAGATCGCACCGACGGTCCTCCTTCCCGGCGACCCCCTGCGAGCCCGGTGGATCGCCGAGAACTTCCTCACCGACGCGCGGTGCTACACCGAGGTGAGAGGGATGTACGGCTTCACCGGCACCTGGCAGGGGCGACCTGTTTCGGTCCAGGGCTCTGGCATGGGTCAGCCCTCGATGGCGATCTACGTCCACGAACTCTTCCGCGACTACGACGTCCAACGGATCGTGCGCGTCGGCTCGTGTGGGGCGGTGACCGACGCCGTGGGCATCCGCGACGTCATCATCGCCTCCGGTGCCTGCACGGACTCGGCCGTGAACAAGATCGCCTTCCACGGCATCGACTACGCCCCCGTGGCCGACTTCGGACTGCTTCGCGGCGCGGTCGAGGCGGCCGAGTCACGCGAAGGCGGATCCCCCTTCCACGTCGGTCTGGTGTTCTCCAGCGACTCCTTCTACGCCGCTCGCCCCGAGTTGCTTGCCGCCATGGTCGACTACGGCGTTCTCGCGGTGGAGATGGAGGCGAGCGGTCTCTACACTCTCGCCGCGAAGTACGGCCGCCAGGCCCTGGCGATCTGTACGGTGTCCGACCACATCGTCACCGGGGAGGAGACCACCTCCGCAGAGCGGGAGCAGACCTTCGGCGAGATGATCGAGATCGCGCTCAGCGCAGCTGTGCCCCCGCGCTGACCAGGGCCTCCAGTTCTTCGCGGCCCAACAGGGCGGCCGGGCGGACCGTCCGGCCGCTTCGGACGTAGTGGAAGGCGGCACCGACCTGTTCGAGTCCCACCCGGCGCAACTCGGCCCAGGCCAGTCGGTAGAGCGAGAGCTGGAGCGGGTCGGCCGTCTCGGAGATGTTGGTCTTCCAGTCCACGATGAGCCAGGAGCCGTCCGGCTCGAGGTAGACCGCGTCGATACGCCCACGAATCACCTGGCCAGCGAGCACCAGGGCGAAGGGAGCCTCCACCGCCGCAGGAGCACGCTCCGCGAATGGTCCTGACTCGAACCTCTCGATGACCGCGTGCAGCTCGTCGGCGTCGTCGATGCCACTGTCGGCGCGACCGGGTAGGTCGTCATCGGCCAGCAGGAACTGTTGGCCGAACCTGGCTTCGATCCAGGCATGGAAAGCGGTGCCGAACTTGGCGGACGATGCTGTCGGTCTCGGCATGGGTCGAGCGATGTCACGCGCGAACGCCGCCGGGTCCTCGTTGAGCCTCGCCAGCGACGTCGCCGACAGGCTGGGCGGCAACGCCACCTCGATGTCGTGGGAGCGGTCGGTCCTGGCCTCGACAAGCAGTTGGTGGAGTTCTTCGTCCCAGGACGCCACGGTGGCTGCCTCGATCATGTCGAGTTCTTCGTCGGGCTCGGTGGGATCGATCCTCGAGACCAGCTCCGCCGCGGCCAGCCGCCGCCTCGTCTCCTCTCCCTGCCCACGCACCGGCCAGGGGCGGGACTGGTCGATGCTGGCATTGGGGTTGGGGGTGCCCTTCTCCGGCTTCTCGAGCCAGGTCGACACCGCCTCGTCCCATTCCTCCAACTGCTCTCGCACCACACGCTGGTAGTCGGAGGGTCCGAAGACGGTGGCGCGCTGGCCCCACAGGTAGGACGTCACCGCCAGGTGGTGTTCGGCCCTGGTGAAGGCGACGTAGCCCAGGCGCAGTTCCTCCTCTGCGTCGTGGGCTCGCGTCGCGACACGGTAGGCATCCAGAGCAGCCTTGTCATAGCCCAGCAGCTCGGGCTGGTCGTCGCGGTCGCCACGCAGCGGCGCCGGCAGGACGGCCGGCGAGGACGTCCACAGCGTGCGGGAGCGGTTGCTGGGAAACCTCGATTCACCCACTCCGACACAGAAGACCACCTTCCATTCCAGGCCCTTGGCACGGTGGACGGTGAGCAGTTTGACCGAATCTGCTTCGGTGGGGGTGGCCACATCGAGTCCGTTGCCCTGATCGTCCTCCGCGGTGAGGTAGGCGAGCAGCGCAGGAAGACTCACGTCGCCATCGACGGACTGGAACTCCGCCACGGCCTTGACGAAGAGATCGAGATTGTCGCGACGGGCGCCAGCCGCTGGATTGGTGGCTGAAGCCAACTCCACGTCGACCCCGGTGGTGTCGATGATGCGGCGCACCACGTCGAGCAGCGGGTCGCCGGCGGTGCGCCGCAACCGGCGTAGTTCGGCGCCCAGAAGGGCGAACCTGTCGCGTGCCTCGTCGGAGAACAGCGCATCTTCTCCGGGTGACTCCAGAGCGTCGGAGAGGGCCGGCAGCTCTGCGATGTCGATCCCGTCAGCGATGGCGAGGATCTGCTCAGCCACCCGCGCGGTCTCCGCGCGGCCACCCGCGCCGGAGATCTCCACCGCGCGCTCCGCGAGGAGTCGCAGGTCGCGTGGTCCGATGGCCCATCGAGGTCCGGTGAGCAGGGTCAACATGGCGGGGTTGTCGGCCACGTCATGCAGGAGCGACAGCGTCGCCACGACTTCAGCGACTTCGGGCAGGCGGATCAGCCCCGACAACCCCACGATCTCGACAGGCACCCCCGCAGATGTCAACGCGTCGTAGACCTCCTCGGCCTGCGCGTTGTCCCGGGTCAGCACACCGATCCCGGCGTACCCCTCGCCCGCGGGACAGCGACGTTTCACCTGAGCGACCAGCCAGTCGAGTTCGTCGTCGGACCGTTCGAAGACGGCTACCTCGACGGTGCCTTCCTCGACGCCGTCTCGTGCCACCAGCTGCGCGACCTTGTCGCCGTAGGCCTGCAGGAGGGGGGCAGCCAAGCGGTTGGCCACCGCCAGGATGCGACGGTCGGAGCGCCGGTTGACCGTCAGCGGCAGTCGATGCGCCGTCCCGTCCTCGGTGGGGAAGGTCTGGTCGAAGTGGAGGATGTTGGACACCGATGCACCGCGCCAGCCGTAGATCGCCTGGTTGGGGTCACCCACGGCCATGACCGGGTGGCCCAGCCCCGAAGCGGTCGAGGACCCGGAGAAGAGCCCGGCCAACATCGTGGCCTGCGCCACGGAGGTGTCCTGGTACTCGTCGAGCAGAACGACTTTGAAACGCCCGCGCTCGGCCTCTCCCACGGCGGGTTGTCCAGCCACCAGCCGGGCGGCCACGGCGATCTGGTCACCGAAGTCCATCAATCCGAGGTCGGACTTGAGCCGTCGATAGCCAGCAACCAGTTGCAGCACCTCACCTCGCCGATCGATCGTGTTGATCGCCTTGGAGATGGCTTCGAGGCTGCCCTTGCGCGCTCTGCCCTGCTCCTCCTCGGCCAGGGCCCGGACAAAACCCGCGCGCGCCTGCGCATCGACCTCCCGCACGTCGTCGGGAGCGGCCAGATGCTCGCTCATGGCTCCGTCTAGCGCCAACAGGTTCTGGATGACGGTGGGAGGGTGGTCGGAGAGCAACTCGACGGACCCGGTGAACCGTTCGATCACCCTGGCCCCGAGCTGGAAACGCGACGCATCGCTGATCACCCGCGTGTCCGGCTCGTGGCCGACCCGGAGACCGTGGTCGCTGAGGAGCATCGCGGCATAGGCGTGATAGGTGGCGACCGTCGGCTCGAGGACGTCCTCGCCCTCCTCCACCGTGGAGCGATCGAGCAGACCCGCTGCCCCCAGCCCGTCGCTGACGCGGGATCGGAGCTCGGCGGCAGCCTTGGTGGTGAAGGTCAGACCCAGGACCTCCTCGGGACGGACCTGACCGGTGGCGACGAGATAGACCACCCGTTGCGCCATCAGCGTGGTCTTGCCCGACCCGGCGCCCGCCACCACCACCGTAGGTCGCAACGGGGCAGTGATCGCCGTCCATTGCTCCGCACTGGGGGCATGACCACCCATCAGCGCCTTGAGGTCTTCCGGGGTGTGGAGTGCGATCGTGGGGGGTGTGGAGCCGGGCGGCGTCGTCATTGGGCCGTCACCGACCCGGTGCCCTTGGCCGGGCAGATGGCCACGAACGAGCAGTCGCGGCACTGCGGGCCGGTCCGGGCAGGGAAATTTTCGGCACGCACCAGGGCAGCGGCGTCGGTAAGTCGTGCTCGCAGTTCGTCACGCTCAGGACCTTGGTCGGCGTGGGCGGACTGGGCCTGGACCGTGGCCGCCGGCGGCCCCTCGCTGAGTCCGAGCTGGACGAGTTCCGCACCGCCGGAGCGGACGGGGCGTTCGGCAAGGACGTCCAGCGCGCCGCCGTCGACGGCGTACTGGTAGAGGGCCAGCTGGGGGTTGCGCGCGACCTCCGGCCCGCTGGGCTTGTTGCGTCCGGTCTTGAAGTCGACAACGACGACGTCACCGGCAGCATCGACCTCGAGACGATCGGCATATCCGGTGAGCTGGACGACTTCACCGTCGATCTCGATCTCGCTACGGAACGAGACCTCCGTACCGAGCACCTGACGGGGGTTGGCCGCGTGCCACTCCAGGAACCGCACCACCGCCATCCGCACCCTGTCGTGCTCACGCTTGCGAGACCAGGGCGTACGGAAGGCGAGTCGGGCCCACACCGCGTCCACCTCGGCCATCAGCGCGCCCACGTCCGCCGGCAACTCCTGCTTGTGAACGGCATCGGCCAACGCATGCACGATCCGGCCCAGGTTGGCCGACTGGTGAGCTATTGAGACTCCGCCGGCTTCGCGTGCGAAGAACCAGGCAGCAGGACACCTCCCGATGGCGTCGAGCATGCTGGCCGAGATGGGGACGGGACGATCGGGGCGTCGCACTGGGACTGCAGCCTGACTGGAGGCGCGGGTCCCCCACCAGTTCGCCGGGTCGGCGGTGGGCACAAGTGCCCGCCCTGCCGCGGTCTCTCCGGCCAGGGCCGCCAACCGCCGAGCTGCTGCCGATCGCAACGCTGGGGTCGTGTCAGGATGCGCGACCGTGCGCCGCAGTTCGGCCACCAGCCCGCCCAGGGAGAGGGGACGAGGAGGCCGGCCGACGCGGTGTTCGATGTGACGACCCAGCTCTTCGAGAAAACGCGAGGGCTGCTCCCCCTCGTCGTCGTTGGACGCCACCGCAGTCACGACCAGCCGTCGACGTGCGCGGGTGCAGGCGACGTAGAAGAGGCGACGCTCCTCCATGAGCAGCGATCGTGACGTCACCGGCGGCAGGAGTTCGGGGCGTCCCTCCGACGTGGCACCGATCCGGTCGGCGCCGAGGAGCGTCGAACGGCGCCGAAGATCGGGCCATCCGTCCTGCTGGACGTGCGCCAGCAGCACCAGGTCCCACTCGAGTCCCTTGGATCGGTGCGCCGTGAGCAGTCGTACCGCAGAGCCGCGGGTGCCGCGCTCGGCGAGCGTGTCCGCCGGGATCTGCTGTGCCACGAGATTGTCGAGGAACGGCCCAAGCCCTCGATGATCACGTTGGGCTTCGGTGCGCGCTGCCAGGTCGAAGAGTGCACACAGGGAATCCAGGTCACGGTGGGCGCGTCGGGCGCCAGCACCGCCCAGGTCGACCTGGCGGCGCAGCCTCCGGGGCCACGTCGTTCCGGACCAGAGGTGCCACAACACTTCCTCGGCGCTTGCCCGGCCATTCATCAGGTCCTGCCCGGCTCGCAGCAACGACGCGAGCGCCACGGTCCGCTCGATCTCATCACCCTCGACGCCCTCGAGAAAGCCTTCCGCCACCACGCTCAGTCGCACGAGCTCACGCGAGGTCCGCGGTGAGACGTCTTCGACGGCGGCGCGTTGCTTGTCGCGCATCCGGAGTCGACGCACCAGGGCTCGCAAATCACTGGCATCGAGACCGCCCAAGGGTGAAAGCAGCAGCGCCTCCACCCTGCCGGCGTCGAGGTAGCCCGCAGCGTCCGGATCCTCGTTGTCGAGATTGACCACCGCGCGCATCGCTTCGAGCAGCGGCACGATCGCCGGATCCATCACCAACGGAACCTCATCGGCCGCCACCTCGACAGGCACACCGGCCGTGGCCAGGGCGCGACGCAGCGGTGGTATGGACGCCTGCCCCGAGCGCACCAGAACCGCCATGTCGCTCCAGTCGATGCCCTGCTCCAGGTGCGCCCGACGCAGCAGGTCGGCGAGGTGTTCGGCCTCGGCGCGGTCGGTGTCGAAGGTGAGCACGTCCACGCGTCCCTCGCCGTACGGGCCCGGCACCGATTGAGGGTGCAGGAATGCTTCGCGCGCCCGGGCATCGATGCTGCCGGTGAGGGACAGCCGGGAGGCCACCCGTCCCGCTGCCAGCAGCAGCCGTGGCCCGAACCTCCGAGTGTTGCGGAGCACGACGACCGGTGCGGAGGAACCCGCGCGCGTCGGGAACTGGGCCGGAAAATCCAGGATGCCGCGCACGTCCGCGCCGCGGAATCCGTAGATGGACTGGTGCGGGTCGCCCACCACGGTCAGGTTGCGACCATCGCCGGCCAGTGCCCTGAGCAACGCCACCTGGCCCGGGTCGGTGTCCTGGTATTCGTCGACGAAGACATGAGTAAAACGCGCGCGCAACTCGCTGCGGTGGGCCTCGGCCTCGATCACCGACCGCCGGATGAGATCGGCGTGGTCGGTCGAGCCGAGCGAATCCAGGACGGTGAGGTATTGGTCGAGGAACAGTCCGGCCGCCACGAACTCTGCGATCCCCTGCTCGTGCCCCAGCGCCTGCAGCGCGGGGCCGTCGAGCCCCTTCTCGCGGGCCCTCGACAGCACGGCATGGACCTCCCGGGTGAAACCACGGGTGCCGAGGGCACGGCGCATCGCGGGAGGCCAGCTCACCGACTCGGGGTTGTCGGCAAGGAGTTCGCGCAACACCACGTCGGACTCGGGCGCCGAGAGCAACTGGAGAGGGGCGTCATAGAGCTCGTCTGGGCTGTAGGCGCGGATGAGGGAATAGGCGAAGGAATGGAAGGTGGAGCACATGGCCGCGGCCGTGGTGCGGCCGAGCCGAGCGGTCACCCGGTCACGCAACTGTTCGGCGGCCTTGCGCGAGAAGGTCAACGCCAGCACTGACGCGGGATCGGCCCCGCGGTTCTCGATGCGGTCGACGATGGCTTCGACCAAGGTCGTGGTCTTCCCGGTGCCGGGACCGGCCAACACCAACAGGGGTCCACCCTGGTGGTCGACCACGCGTTGCTGGTGCTCGTCCAGCTCAGGCACCGCCACCTCGCGGTCGGGGCGCACCAAGTGATAGGTCATCGTGCTCACGAGCCGCACTCCATCACGCGCCACCGACACTGAGCAGCTGAACTCTCCGGCGCGAACTCACGCGCTGGAGGAACGCTCGTTGTAGCCGCCGGCCTGTTGCTGGCCGGAGAGCTGCGCGATCTCCGCCATGATGCGATCGGTGAGCTCACGTCGTGCGCGCCCCGCAGCCACGCCGTCGTAATCGCCGGCCACCGTGATGGGCGGCCCGAAGCACACCTTCACCTTCGCCAGTCGCGGCATCCTGGAGCCGACTGGCTGGATGTCTGCGGTGCCCTGCAGCCCGACCGGCACGACCGGGCAACCGGCTGTCAACGCCAGGTGTGCCACCCCCGTACGCCCTCGGTAGAGGCGGCCGTCGCGGGAGCGTGTTCCCTCGGGGTAGATCCCGAACGCGTCACCGCTGCGCAGGACCTCCAGCGCGGTGTCGAGGCTTGCCAGTGCCGACCTGGAATCGTCCCGGTCGACCGGCAGCATCCCCAGCCCCTCGAACCACGCCTTGGACAATGCGCCCCCGACACCCGGACCGGTGAAGTAGTCGGACTTGGCGAGGAAGACCACCTTGCGCGGAACCACGACCGGGATCACCACGCTGTCGACGAAGGAGAGGTGGTTGCTGGCCACGATCACCGGGCCGGTCAACGGCAGATGGTGCAGACCTTCGATCGTCGGACGCCACACGGCCCGGGCCAGTGGGGGCACGACGCTGTTCAGGAGGCCGTAGAGCATGTCGCTCATTGTGCCTGCCCGGCTGGCTGCCAGAACGCGCGCGGCAGGTCCACGGCTCCTGATGGACGCAAGGGGGTCCCTTCGTCCAGATAGGCGGCTCGCGCTTCTTGTCCCTGGGAGGGGGGCAGAGATCCGTCGGCGCGCACCACCCGCCACCACGGCACTCCCCCGCCGCACTGGGCCAGAACGACACCCACCTGACGCGGCCCACCGTGGCCCACGAGGACTCCCACCGCTTCGGCGATCGTGCCGTAGGTGGTCACCCGGCCACGCGGTACGCCCTCAACGCACTGCAGGACGAGTTCTTCGTAGTGACTGCGCTGGTCCGAAAGCTCGCTCATTCGGACTCGGTCCCGGTGAGGCGTGCGGTCGTCAGCCCCAGGCCGATGGCGACCACCGCAGCCAGCAACCACAGCCCGGGCGGTGCCGAAGCGGCGTCGAAACCCCGAATCACTGCGAATGTCACTCCCAGGGGGATGAGCGACAATGCGCCTCGGCGCAACCAGAGGAGCGCCACGTCACGATCAGGACGCATGCCTACCGGACCGTATGCCGACACCGTGGCAATGACATGCGCGAGCGTCAGCAGGACAGCCACGACGACGATCTGCCAGTCGACGACGTCGCGGACGGTCCACCACCCGATGACAAGAGTGAGCGCGAGAGCGCCAGCGAGATGGTCGGGAGAACGCGCCCATTGCAGGGCACACATCACCACGAGCACGACAACGGCCCAGTTCGGCACCTGCGGCAGGGCGAGCAGCAGACAAGCGACTGGCAGCAGGAAGAGCAGTGCCCGCATCAGCACGACGCGCCACGTCCAGCCCGACGGCAGCCTCATCGGGCTCGGACCTTGGGGACCTGGGCATGGCGGGCCAACCGGTGCAGCACCGTGTCGAGAGTGCCGGGGCCGTGCCACGGCACGACCGGACAACCGAGGGCCGCCAGGGACGCGAGCCGGTCATCACGCTCGATCTTCTGCATGCGCGCCGCCAGACTGGCCAGTTCGAGCGGCCCGTCGCTCCCCTGTCGCTCGCCGAGGGTGTCGATGACCACCACCGATTGTCCGGCCCGTTGCAGCGTCGCCGTGGCGGTGACCAGCGGCGTGAAGAGCATCGGCGACAGCATGTAGACCACGCTGCCCGCACTCGTGCCGAGGTCGAGTCGCTCGGGTGGAACCGCCCGCGGTTCGGTACGGATCCGGGCCAGGGTGCCCTGGAGCGAGTGAAGGTGCCGTGCCCCCGACCCGAGTCGGACGCGGGCTCCGTCGGAGGCGACCACGAGCAGGCCGACCCGGTCACCTTGTCGAATGTGGTGCTCGGCCAGCGCGCTCGCGGCGCGAACGGTCACGTCGAGACTGCTGGCTTCTCCGTCGACTCCGCCGGACTCGCCGATGTCGCGCAGTCCGTCGACGATCAACCAGACCCCGGCGTCCTGCTCGGAGCGGGTGGTGACCACATGGAGTTCACCGGAACGCAGCGAGACCCGCCAGTTGATCCGTCTCAGCCGGTCTCCCGCGGCGAAGGGCCGGATTCCTTCGAACTCGGTGCCGCTGCCCACCCGACGAGAACGGTGGCCACCCACCAGACCATCGGGCTGCGGAACCTCAGCCCGGGAGTCGTAGGGGGTGGCCTGGGGAAGGACCCCGAGGCCGTGGGCAGGCAGGTCCCGGGGCCCACACCGCCACCCCGCCCACGCACTGGTGAGGGCAACGCGCTCGGAGCCGATCGAGCGCCGTCCCCACCGCCGCGGACTGAACTCGATCTCCGGAAACCCTTTGCGGACCAGGGAGCCGACTGCCCCGGACGTCGGTCGGGTGGCGATGTGCGGGGTCGGGGCGGCGACCCGGGTGACGTGTTCGACCTCCCCCTGCGTGCTCCCGGTCAGGCTGAGCCGCGAGGTCACGCCCTGACCCTCGTGGAGTCGGTGATGATCGAGCAGCGTGACGATTCCGGGGTCGGCAGTTGGCCGGCCCAGCAACCCCATCACGGCGAAGAGCAGGAACGGGGCAGCCAGGACCACCAGCACTTCCAGGCCGAAGACCAATCCTCCGACGAGACCGCCGAACGAGATCAGCGCGGCGCGGACAAGCGTCGGCGTGGGCTGCCACGATGTCACCGGTGGAGCTCCAGGGTCCGTGGCGTCTCGACCGCGGACAGCACCGAGTCGACGACCCGGGAGCCCGAGGCGTCGGTCATCCACAGGTCTGGTTTGACCGTGATGCGGTGCGCCAGCACCGCGCGGGCCACGACCTTCACGTCTTCGGGCACTACGTAGTCGCGGCCGCGGATCGCGGCCCAGGCACGCGCCGTCAGGACCAGGCCCAGGCTTCCGCGCGGCGAGGCCCCGGTGAGGACGTCACGGTGCAAACGGGTGGCCGTGCAGAGGGCGACGCAGTAACGAGCCACCGAGTCGTCCACCACCACCTGCTCGACACTCGCCTGCATCTGTGCCAGGCCGGCGGTGTCGGTCACTCGATCGATGTCGATCTCCTCCCGCTGACGGTCAAGGCGACGGCGGACGATGTCGTACTCCTCGTCGGGCGAGGGATAGCCGAAGCTGACCCGCAGCAGGAAACGGTCGAGTTGCGCCTCGGGCAAGGGATAGGTGCCTTCGTACTCCACCGGGTTGGCGGTGGCAAGGACGTGGAAGGGACTGGGCAGCCGGTGGGTCTGACCCTCGACGGTGACCTGCCCCTCCTGCATCGCCTCGAGCAGGGCCGACTGGGTCTTGGGAGGGGTGCGGTTGATCTCGTCGGCCAGCAACAGACCGGCAAAGATCGGCCCGGGCCGGAAGTCGAACTCGCTGCGGCGCTGGTCATAGACGTAGGAACCGGTGAGGTCGGCCGGCAACAGATCGGGGGTGAACTGGGCGCGGGAGAAGTCCAGCCCCAGCGCGCTCGCGAAGGACCGCGCCGCGAGCGTCTTGCCCAGGCCCGGGAAGTCCTCGAGCAGGATGTGTCCCTTGGCGAGGATCCCGGCCATGACAAGAGTCAACGCCTCGCGCTTGCCGACGACAGCGCGACCGACCTCGTCGAGGACTCGCTCAGCCAGGACGGAAACCGACGTGTCAGATGGGCTCACGGGATTGCTCGATTCGGGTCAGGATGTGGTCGATCTCAGTGGGCCTGAGTCGCCGGACAGAGGACAGTTCGGTCTCGAGCGTCGCGGCCAGCGCGGGGTCGCGACCCCGGGCGAGGGCGAGCAAGCGAGCTCGCACAGCGCCACTGGGTTCGTTGGCCTGCTGGTGGGTGGTGAGGATGCGGTGGTCGGCATTCGCCTCATCGACTCGGTCGCGGGGCGCTGCCAGGGAGGACGTCCACTGCGCTGGGGGGGTGCGGGTGCAGTCGATCACCAGCCACGCCAGCGAAAACACCAACAACACCATGACCGCGAACGGCAGTGGATGGGGCTCGAAGTCGACGAAGGCAGCGGCCACGAAGCCCATGAGACCGACCACGGCGGCCGCGGTGAGGCGTACGACCCACCCGCCGTCGATCCGGAGGTCCGTCACGAACGCACCCCCAGGCTGAGCCGAATCTGGCCAAGTGCCGTCAGAGCGGCTTCACGGTGCGACTCATCGATGGAGTGGTCGGAGAAGCGGGCCTCGCGGTAGAGCCGCTCGAGCCGGATGACGGCGCCGTCGTCTGCCTTGACCCGATCGAGCATGCGCACGGCATATTCCGACGAGGTCTCCCACGACTGCCGCGCCATGCCGGCATTCCGGCCCTGGACCTCGAATCGCAGCCACGTCGCCACGATCGCGTTGCGGGCGTCACCGTCGTGAAGCGCGGCATCCTGCTCGGCCGCGTCTGCCGTCATGGCTGCAGCAATGCGTTGCGGCTCATCGAGGGTGTCGAATCCGACCTCGTCCCGCTTGCCGTCGGATCGGGGACGTCGACTCCACAGCCGCCAGAACTGGACCAGCACGTAGCCGAGGAAAGCGATCATGGAGAGGAGCACGCAGAACTCCAGGACCCATACGAGGATCTTCACCCACAGCGGCACGACGGTCTGCTCCACCATGTCCTGCAACACGTCGTCCTGATTTTCCTCGATGGGCGGAGACGTCGTGCTGGTGGAGGGCGAAACCGTGCCCGGCATCGGGCCGGGACCCGTGAAGACTGCGCTGGGGCCTATCAAAGTGCCCCAGGCGATGAGGACCATCAGCACACTGGTACCGGCCACCGCGAGCGCAGCGCGAAGGCCTGCTCCTCGTGGCCCCGATGCCCGCATGGCGAGCACCCTATGTGACGAACTCCTCAGTACGTCGGCTGGCTGGTGTCGATCTGACTGACCCAGGCGACCACGCCGCCACCCACGTGCACGGCGTCGGTGAAGCCTGCCCCCTTGAGCACTGCGAGCACCTCCGCAGAGCGGACACCCGACTTGCAGTGCAGGACGACGGGTACGTCGGCGGCCAGGTCCCCGATCGCGGAGCCGTTGAGGAACTCACCCTTGGGGATCAGCACCGATCCGGGGATGTGGTTGATCTCGTACTCGTTGGGCTCGCGGACGTCGATCAGCACGAAGTCGCGGGTGCCCGCCGCGCGCTCCTGCAGCATCTTCTCCAACTGGACGACCGAGATCGTCGATCCCGCGGCGGCATCGGCTGCCTCCTCGGAGACGGCACCACAGAACGCGTCGTAGTCGATGAGGCCGGTCACCGTCGGGTTCTCCCCACACAACGCGCAGGCGGGGTCCTTGCGCACCTTGAGTTTGCGGTACTCCATCTCCAGAGCGTCGTAGATCATCAGTCGGCCCGCGATCGGCTCACCGATGCCGGTCAGCAGTTTGATGGCCTCGTTGACCTGGATCGCTCCGATGCTGGCACACAGCACACCGAGGACGCCGCCCTCGGCGCAGCTGGGCACCATGCCCGGCGGCGGCGGCTCGGGATAGAGGCAGCGGTAGCACGGCAGGTCCTCGCCCAGGGACGGCGCGAAGACACTCGCCTGGCCGTCGAAGCGGTAGATGGACCCCCACACATAAGGAATCCGTAGGAAGAAGGCTGCGTCATTGACCATGTAGCGCGTCGCGAAGTTGTCGGTCCCGTCGACGATCAGGTCATAGCCTTCGAACACGCCCATGACGTTGTCGTTGTCCAGGCGCTCCTCGTGAAGGACCACATGAACGAGCGGGTTCGCCTCGGCGATGGATTCCTTGGCCGAGAGCCCCTTCGGCTTCCCGATGTCGGACTGGCCGTGGATGATCTGGCGCTGCAGGTTCGACTCGTCGACCTCGTCGAACTCCGCGATCCCGATCGTGCCCACTCCCGCTGCAGCGAGGTAGAGCAGGGCCGGTGATCCGAGTCCACCCGCTCCGATCACCAGCACCTTGGCGTTCTTCAGCCGCTTCTGCCCGACCATGCCGACGTCGGGGATGATCAGGTGACGGCTGTAACGCCGCACTTCGTCGGTGGTGAGTTCGACAGCCGGCTCCACGAGAGCGGGGAAGGACACGATGACTCCCTACATGCAGGTTGGTGGGTGCGGCGCGATCGCAGGCCCGATGAAGAAGCCGGAGCGCCGCCCCTGTTCCCCGTCATCGTCGGGTCCCACCGCCAAGAGCGATGACCCGTCCCGCCATACGGACGTCGGCGCCCAGAGCGGGGCGGCTAGGCTCCAGCACACATGCCAGAGGTATGCGTATCGATCAGGAGGACTTGTGAGCTCTGAGGGCATCGACACCCATGGCGAACGACCTCGGGGCGGCCGGATGCCACGGCGCGAGCGTCGGGTCCAACTCCTCACGTCGGCTCTCGAGGTCTTCGTGGCCCAGGGTTATCACTCCGCTGCGATGGACGACATCGCCGACCGGGCCGGGGTTTCCAAACCGGTGCTCTACCAACACTTCCCCGGCAAGCTCGACCTCTATCTCGCGCTGTTGGACGCCTCGTGCGACACGATCATCGACAACTGTCGCGTGGCACTGGCCTCCACCTCGGACAACAGGGCCAGGGTCGAAGCGACGATGCGCGTGTTCTACAGCTATGTCGCAGCCAAGGAAGGTGCCTTCCGACTCGTGTTCGAGTCCGACCTCACGAGCGAGCCCGACGTGCGCGCGCGAGTCGACCGGGTCACCGCCGAGTGCGCCGACATGATCGCTGACGTCATCCGCGCCGACACCGGACTCCCCGACGATGCCCCCGAACTACTGGCGGTGTCCCTCGTGGGAATGGCACAGGTCTCTGCGCGGTTCTGGCTGGCGGGCGGCGGCGACATCTCCCAGGACGACGCGGCTGCTCTGGTGGCCGGACTGGCCTGGCGTGGCATCCGCGGCTATCCGATGACTGACGAACCCTGAGACAGCCCTTTCCCCATGACCACCGATGAGAAGGAGACACGACGTGGAAATCAAGATCGGCGTGCAGCACGCGCAGCGAGAACTGGTGCTCGACACCGACGCAACACCTGAGGACATCGAGAACAGACTGGCGGAGGCCATGGCGGCCCACGGCGTCTTCCGTGTGGTGGACATCAAGGGACGCAGCGTCATCATGGCGGCAGACAAGGTCGCCTATCTCGAGCTCGGATCACCGACCAGCAGCACCGTCGGTTTTCGCTGACGCGTTCCACCCCTTGGGGGGCATACATTGCTCTCGCGGCACGGAATCGCCATGATGTTCGCTGATCGGTCGCGTCTGCGACTGGCATGAAGGAGGACACATGGGTTTGCTCGGAACCATCATTGTCACGCTCATCGTCGGTACGATCATCGGCCTGCTGGGCAAGTTCGTGGCGCCCGGAGACAAGGACAACATCCCTCTGTGGCTGACGATCGTGTGTGGAATCGTGGGTGCCTTCGTCGGCAGCTACCTCTACTTCGCCTTGTTCGGAGTGGCTGACAACTACCCCAAGGGCGACATGTACGACACCAGCAAGGGTCCGGACTGGTGGCGCCACCTGTGGCAGATCGGTACGGCCGCGGTGCTCGTCGTGATCGCGTCCACCGTCACCGGGCGCGGCAAGCGCGTCTGAGGCATGCACCACACACGAAGGCCCGCACCTGTTGGTGCGGGCCTTCGTGGTGTGTGACGGGGACAGCGTTTCTCAGGCGTCCAGCCCCAACTGGTCCATCCGCTCCGTGTGGTTCTCGGTGAGCCGGGCGAACATCCGTCCCAACGCCGCCAGGTCGAGACCTGGTCGATCCACTCCCCCCGCCAGCAGAGCGGTGAGGGAGTCGCGCTCACCGGCAACCCGCTGGGCCTGCGTCAGGGCCTCGCCCATCAACCGTCGTCCCCACAGGGCCAGTCGTCCGCCAAGGCGCGGGTCGCGGACGATTCCGGCGCGCACCCGTTCCACGATGAATGCCGTCTGACCGGTGTTCTCGAGCGAATTGATGATCACCTCCTGGGTCTCGGCGTCGAGGTAGGCCGCGATCTCACGGTAGAAGTCCGCTGCGAGCCCATCCCCGACGTAGGCCTTCACCAGCCCCTCGTAGTAGTCGGAGGGTGCGGTGTGGGTGTGGAAGGAGTCGAAACCGGGGCGGAAGGCCTCCATTGCCTCACCAGGGTCGGCACCCAACTCCTCGAGTCGACCGACCAACTTCTGCAGGTGGCTGAACTCCGCAGTTGCCATCGCGCCGATGGCGATCTTGTCGTTGATGCTGGGAGCAAGTTTGGCATCCTCGACCAGCCGCTCGAAGGCACACAGCTCGCCATAGGCGATCGCGCCCAACAGGTCGATGGCGGCACGCTGGTAGTCGTCGTCGGGCGATTCAGTCATGTGCGCAGCCTAGCGATACCATTGAGTGGTCCGAGTGCCCAATTTCAATCCGGCGCGCTCACCTGTATGTGCGCGGTTGGCACGCAAGAGTGTGGCTGACCGCCTACGCGTGGGATCCAACTCTTCGAAAGCGACACCTTCGTGACCACCTTCCGAGACCTCGGCGTCCAGCCGGAAATCTGCGACGCGCTCGAGCGCGCCGGCATCATCACCCCCTTCGCCATCCAGGAGATGACCCTCTCGGTCGCCCTGATGGGCACCGACCTCATCGGCCAGGCCCGTACGGGCACCGGCAAGACCCTCGCCTTCGGCATCCCCGTGATCCAGCGTTCGGTGGCACCGAATGACCCCGACTACGTCGACATGCCCCAGGGCAAGCCGCAGGCCCTGATCGTGGCCCCCACCCGCGAGCTCGCGCTCCAGGTCTCCAAGGACCTCGCAGTGGCCAGCGCGGATCGCGGGCTGCGCGTCCTCACTGTCTACGGCGGCGTGGGCTACGAGCCGCAGCTCGAGGCGCTCGAGGCCGGCGTCGACATCGTCGTGGGCACCCCCGGCCGACTCATCGACCTCGCCAACCGTCGGGTCCTTGATCTCTCCCACGTCCACGCGCTCGTGCTGGACGAGGCCGACGAGATGCTCGACCTCGGTTTTCTGCCCGATGTCATCACGCTCATCTCCAAGACCCCCGAGACCCGTCAGACCATGCTGTTCTCGGCGACGATGCCTGCTGCCATCGTGGCCCTGGCCCGCACCCACATGCGTCACCCGATGAACATCCGCGCCGAGTCCTCCTACGAGAACGCGACCGTCCCGTTGACGGCGCAGTTCATCTACCAGGCTCACGACCTCGACAAGCCCGAGATCATCGGCAGGGTCCTGCAGGCCGACGACGCCGAGAAGATGATCGTCTTCACCCGCACCAAGCGTCAGGCCCAGCGCATCGCCGAGGACCTGGAGGAGCGCGGCTTCGCGACCTCACCTCTGCATGGCGACATGGCTCAGATCGCGCGAGAGAAGGCCATGGCCCGCTTCCGTGAGGACAAGGTCAAGGTGTTGGTCTGCACCGACGTCGCTGCCCGAGGCATCGACGTGCGCGGCGTTTCCCACGTCATCAACTACACCTGCCCCGAGGACGACAAGACCTACGTGCACCGCATCGGTCGTACCGGCCGCGCGGGCGCGACCGGGACCGCGATCACCTTTGTGGACTGGGCCGACATCCACCGCTGGAAGATGATCAATAAGGCGTTGGACCTCCCCTTCAACGAGCCGGTCGAGACGTACTCGACCTCCGAGCACCTCTTCACCGAGCAGGGGATTGCCCCGGGCACCAAGGGCCGGATCAAGGATCCTGCTCCGGTGGAGAAGAAGGAGCGCGCCCCGCGTGAGCGCCGCGAGGGCTCTTCGGGTGAGCGTCGTGAAGGCTCCTCCGGTGAGAAGAAGTCCGGCGACGCGCCGCGACGGCGCAACCGCAGCCGTAGCCGTACGCGCGGCGGCACTCCGGTCAAGGACGCACCCCAGCAGCCCTGACAGCAGTCTCAGCACGAAAGAAAGGCCTCAGCGCTTCGGCGCTGGGGTCTTCTTGCTGGCTTTCTGCATGGGTCGGGACGCCCGCTCGAGCAGGTGAGCAGCCACCTCGCGATAGGCCTTGGCCCCCTTGCTGCTGCGACTGGTGGAGAGGATCGAACGACCGGCCGCGGGAGCCTCGGCGAACTTGATCGTCTTGGGGATCGGTGGCTCCACGACGTCGAGACCATAAGTCTCACTGATGGTCTCCAACACCGTGCGCGCATGTGTGGTGCGCCCGTCGTAGAGCGTGGGAAGGACACCCCACACCTCGAGCCCCCGGTTGGTGAAACGGCGTACGTCGTGGACGGTGTCGAGCAACTGCCCCACGCCACGGTGCGAGAGGGTCTCGCACTGCAGCGGGATCAGCACACCATCGGCTGCGGTCAATGCACCCACGGTCAACACGCCGAGCGAAGGCGGGCAGTCGAGAATGACCCATTCGTAGGCCCGGTCCCCCAGGTCCTCGGCGAGTTGGTCGAGCACGCCCTTGAGGACGTGCTCACGACCGGTGCGGGTGAGCAGGTCGGCCTCGGCACGTGCCAACTCGATCGTCGCCGGGAGCAGGTCCACACCGTCCTCGGTCTCGAGGATGATCTCCATCGGATCCACCCCTTGGGTCAGGACATGATGGATGGACACTTCGAGGTCCTCGGGATCGACGCCGAGTGAGAACGTCAGGCACGCCTGAGGGTCAAGATCGACCAGGAGCACGCGCTGGCCTAGTTCGGCCAGCGCAGCGCCGATCGAGGCGACTGAGGTGGTCTTGGCGACGCCGCCCTTCTGGTTGGCGACGGCGAGGGTGAACGGTGCTGGTGATGTCATCTTCAGTCCATCATGCCGGACCGGGCGCCCTGATGCGGGGAGGAGTGAAATGCTGGACCAATGCCCACCTCACTCATCACTGGCGCCACTGCCGGCATCGGCCACGAATTCGCTCATCAACTCGCCGCACGGGGTGATCACCTCGTGCTGGTTGCCCGCGACCGGGACCGTCTCGAGGAGGTGGCCGCCCAGTTGCGTCGCACCCATTCGGTCGATGTGGAGGTGCTGGCCGCCGACCTGACCGACCCTGACGATCTTGCCCGCGTGGCGGAGCGGCTCGCTGACGGAGAACGTCCGGTGGACCTGCTGGTGAACAACGCTGGCTTCGGGCTCAAGGGGCGATTCCTGGACAACCCCATTGACGACGAGATCGCCATGCTCGACGTGCTGGTCACCGCGGTGCTGCGGCTCAGCCACGCGGCGTTGGGCCCCATGGCCGAGCGCGGCCATGGGGGCATCATCAACGTTTCCAGCGTGGCGGCCTTTCTGCCGCGTGGCACATACTCCGCCGCCAAGGCGTGGGTCAACAGCTTCAGCGAGTGGGCCGCGCAGGAATATCGTCCCCGAGGGGTGAGCGTGATGGCGCTGTGCCCTGGTTTCACCAAGACCGAGTTCCACCAGCGCATGCAGGTCACGCGCGGGGATGGCTTCCTCTGGCTGGAGCCAGATTTCCTCGTGCGCAAGTCGTTGCAGGACTTTGCCAAGGGCAAGGTCGTGTCGATCCCTGGAGGGCACTACAAGGCGATCGTCGCGGCAACCCGCCTGATCCCCTCGCGTGCCCTCCAGTTGACTCAATCGATGGGGCGCCGCTAGTTCTTGGGCCCTCCCGATCGGCGAACGGTGACTGTGGTCCTGACCGAACTCGAACGCACCAACTTGTTGCCTACGTAGCGCACGCGCAGCTTGTGCTTGCCCAGTCGACCCAAGCGGTCGAGGCGGATCACCACGTGATCACCGCGCAGTTGGGCCTTGCCCAACTCTCGACCCCCAGCCATGACCACAATCTTTCCGCGAGCTGCGAAAGAGAGGTCACGCGGGCGCAGCACCAAGTGGACGGGCAGGTGGGCACGAGACCCTCTGACCACTCGCACGTTCTGCACTCGCAGATTCGCACGTGCCTTGAGCACCTTCACCGAGACCGGGGCAGTTGCCCGGTCGGCGCCGGCGGAATCGACATAGACCACGCTGAGGTCATGGATACCTGGACGTAGTCGCGTGGCAGGCAGGATCACCGACCGTGTGCCGGGCTGTCCTGATGACGTGGCGAGGAGTCGAGAACCGCGGCGAACCTCCACCGATCCGGTGGGTGACAGGGCTGCGGGTGCCAGGTCGACGTGGACCACCGGCGACTCGCCGTAGCGGCTGGTGCCCGCGGCAGCGGAGACCTTGGGGGCCACGACAGACGTCGAAGGCGCCGGGGACGGCGTGGACGATGTCGAAGGCGTCGGGACAGCCGGCGTCTGCGGGGTGGCGGGGAGGGTCAGCGTGACCGACTCGTCGCCCGACATCGCCACATCTTCAGTGACGGTGTCTGATCCCGCACCAGTGGTGAGTGTGCACCTGCCGGCAGGCACCCGGGTCGTGGTGATCCCAGCAGCATCGGTGATCCCAGCGTCATGGCTACCGTCCCCGCAGTCGACCAGCACCTGAGCGTCGACGAGAGGCGCTCCCTCGGCGGTCACGGCAGACACGGTCAGTGCGTTCATCGCGTTCTCGATGACCGCGCCCCCGATGACGTCCAGGGTGATCTGCAATCTCGGCTCGCTGACGTTGTTCATGCCATCGCTGGGCTGGTGGTACTGGGGCTCGGTCTGGTAGCTACCGCTTCGAATGGACTCGCACGTGGCCGGGGCCACCGGGTTCTTGTAGTCCAACCAGATGAACAGCGCTGCCGGGATGCCGGCATCGAAGAACGCCTGGTGGTCGGACTGTCCGAGCTTGCAGTTCTTCAGCCCGTCGAAGCCGTCACGCTGCGCTGCTGCGTAGGCCTGCTCGACGACGTAGTTGCTCTTGCCGTCGGGAGTGAGTGCCCATAGACGCGCTGGCTCGTAGGTCGTGCCGACCATGTCCATCTGCCATTCCCCGACGAATCGCTTGCGTGTCGCCTTGGTGAGGGTGTTGACGTAGGCCTTCGCGCCCAAAAGTCCGCCTTCCTCGCCGCCGAAGCCGCCGATGCGGATCTCCTTGTCGTAGGGAAGGGTCGACAGCACCCGGGCGATCTCGGTCGAGACTCCGTTGCCCGATGCGTCGTCGTGACCGCCGGGGGCACCGAGCACGGAGTCGATGTGGGCGCCGACCATCACGATGGGAGCCGTGGTGCCCTGCGGGTCCCCCACTGCGTGTCGGGTAGCGATGATGTTGGTGCCCATGGGGGCGAGATACTCGTTGGTGACCAGCCGGAGCGACACGGGGCCGGCGGCGAGCGCCTCATTGAGCCACATCGTGTGGTCCGAGCCCGCTCCCACCACGGGGATATCCACTGGCGTCGTGCCAGCAGGCAGTGTCGGAGCCCGAGGAGCAGTCTTGCGACCGATAGGGATGGGTGGCGCCAGGATGATTGCCTTGGCCCCACTCGCGACGGCCAGCGCCATCGCATTGCCGCGTTCGACGGTCGTTGCGACGGTGGCGAATGCGATCGCCCCTGTCGCGTCGGCGTAGTCCGTCACGTCCTGCCCGCTGCCAACTGATACGACCCGCGCCGTCACCGGAGCCCGATCGCCCGTGAACTTTCCTGACACAGAGGCAGCCATCTGCCACTTGGGGCCGCCAGGGAGCGGTGCTCCAGCTGTGACGATGTCGGCGGTGCGCTTGTCACTCACCGGACCCCAGGACTGCAGTTCGACCTCGTAGCCGTAGGGCTCGAGAACATCACGCAGATACTCGGCGCCACGACGCTCCGCAGGGGTGCCGTTGAGGCGTGGGCCGATGTCCTCGACCAGATATTTCACGGTGGCGTAGGAGCGACTCGCGTCGAGCTGGGTGGTGAGATCGCGCTCATAGGTGAGCGGAACGTCCGCCACCGCAGTAGCGGCAGTCGGCGTGGCCGACGAAGCACTCCCCTGTGCCAACGGCTGGGTGCCGACGACCAGCCCAGCGACGGCGAGCGCGGCCACGCTCCAACCGGCTGTGGCGCGTCTTGCGCGTGTGGATATGGGTACGACGGTGGAACGCATAGAAGTATTGCCCTTCAGTTGCCCGAGTCCAGAGAGATGGTGACCGGCGCCACTCTCGCCGAAGGAAGAAGAACAGTCAACGACCTTGGATGTGGCGGGCTCGACCCCGCTTGGCCCACAGCACGTCCACCCCGCGGGTGGCCGCCAGCGCGGCCGCTTCGGCCAGTGACACCAGCCGCTCGAACTCCTCGGGCGCGGTGGTGTTCACCCCCAGATCGTGATCGATCTTGCCCAGCCCGTGGTGGTCGCTGCTGCCGGTGATGACCAGGCCCAGGTCGTCTGCCAGTCCGCGCAGCGTGGCCCGCGTGTCACGGTCGTGGTCCTGGTGATCCACCTCGATGCCGGCCAGCCCCAACTGACGCAGCGAGTCGAAGGCATCGGCGTCCAGAACCTTGCGGCCGCTCCGGCCCCAGGGGTGCGCCAGAACACTCACTCCACCGGCTGCTGCGACCAGCGGGATCAGCCCGGTCAGCTCTGCGGCATAGCGGGTCACGTATCCGGGCCTCCCGGGGTTGAGCAGTTCGGTGAAGGCTTGCGTGCGATGCGCCACGACACCGAGGCGGATCAGAGCATCGGCGATGTGCGGACGTCCCGCCGCCATGGAACTGCCCGACTCGCGTCGTACGTCTTCCTCGGTGATGTCGATCCCGTGGCCGCGCAGGGCTTCGACGATGGCCGGCGTCCGCTCGCGACGCCCCTGGAGAATGCGGTCGAGTGCTTCGACGAGCGGCTGATGGCCGGGGTCGGGAAGGTAGGCGAGCAGGTGCACGCTGCCGCCCGCGAAACGGGTACTGATCTCGAGCCCCCGTACCAGCGTGATGCCGACCTCGTCAGCAGTCCTGGCCGCGGCGGCCCACCCTGCGGTCGCATCGTGGTCGGTCAGCGCGACAACATCGAGGCCCGCTGCGTGAGCGGCTCGCACCAGATCGGCAGGTGTGTCGGTGCCATCACTGGCCAAAGAGTGGGTGTGGAGGTCGATCCGCATGTCAACCGTTCCACTTCACGAGCACCGGGGTCTCCCGTTCGAAGCCGAGGACGGAGATGGTTGCGGTGTCGAGACGGTAGTGACGACCCTCGATGCCCCTCTGGTCGAGCCAGCGGGCAGTGAGCACCCGCAGAGCGTGGCCGTGGGCAAAGACGAGGGTCCGCTCGTGGCCACGGGCGCGCTCCACGACGCGATCCAGACGGGTGGAGACCTGGTCCGCGTTCTCGCCGCCCGGAGAGGGATGGGTCCACACCGTCCACCCCGGCACAGACTCACGGATCTGCGCGGTGCTCCGGCCTTCGTAGTCACCGTAGGACCACTCCACCAGGTCCTCGTCCACCTCGGCGTCGGCAAATCCCGCCAGCTCGGCGGTGCGTTGCGCGCGCCTGCGCGGACTGGTCAGTACGAGGTCGAACGAGGTGTCGGCCAACCGAGGAGCCAGCGTGCCGGCGGCCGTCTCACCGATGGCGGTGAGGGGCAGGTCCGTCGTCGAGGTGTGCAGACCATCGCGGCTCCACTCGGTCTCACCATGGCGCACCAGCCACATTTCACCGGTCGCAGTGTGAGACATGTCTACGAGTCTGCCACGTTCGAGCAGTCGTCCTGTCACCATGCCTGTCATGGATTCTGCCCCCGGTCTGCGTCGCGCGCGTCTGTCCATCGCCGCGGCCTTCCTCACCCAGGGGCTGGTCTTCATCAGTCTCACCACCCGACTGCCACGGATTCAGGACCGGTGGGGACTCGACGAACTGGCCTTGTCGGGCGTCCTGCTGATGATGGTCCTGCTGGCCGGAGCCGGATCGCTGCTGGCCGAGCGTCTGGCCCCTCGTCTCGACAGCGCGTTGCTGCTGCGCGTCGGGCTGGTGGTGGTGGCCGGCGCCGTCGCAGTGACGCTGCTCGCCCCGGCGATCGGCGTCTTCCTGCTGGGCCTGGCCACGTACGGCGTCGGGCTGGGCCTGGTCGATGCCAGCGGCAACATGCAGGCGGTGGCGCTGGAGCACCGCCTTGGTCGCGTGATCCTGCCTTCCTGCCACGGTGCGTGGACGCTCGGCGGCGTGATCGCGGCGGTCCTGACGCTGGGTACGGTCCACCTGCCGTGGTCCGTCGCCGCGTCGGTGGCGGTGTTCCCGTTGATGGCTTCCTTCGGGTCTTTCCTGGCCCGCGACCATGGCGTGGCGGCCACTACGACCGAGACCGACGTGCCGTGGCGCGCGATCATGCTGATCGGCCTGGCCCTCGTGGTGTTCTACACCGTCGACACCGCGGCAGCGACCTGGGGACCGGTCTATCTCGATGACGTCTTCGCGGCGCCCGAACGGCTTGTTGCCCTCGCGACGCTGCCGTATCTCGTCGCCAGCGGGCTGGTGCGAATGATCGGCGACTCACTCACCGAACGGGTGGGGGCCGTCCGGTTGCTGCGCGCCGGCGCCGTCGTGGCCGTGGTCGCCCTGATCGTCATCGTGGGGGCGCCCACGTGGCCGGTGGCAGTGATCGGCTTCACCGTCCTGGGCTGCGGGGTCGCGGTGGTGGCGCCACTGAGTTTCTCGGCTGCTGCGGCGCTGGCCGGACGTGATGCCGATCCTGCCACCCGGCAGGCGCGGGTCGATGCGGTGATCGCCCGGTTCAACCAGTTCAACTACGCCGGAGCGCTGCTGGGCGCGGTCATGACAGGGGTGGTGGGCGCGAACTCATTGCGCCTCGGCTTCGCCGTACCGCTCGTGCTGGTGCTCGCGTTGTTCCCCCTGGCGCGTGCCTTCGCGCCGGCGGACGAGGTGTCCGCCGGCGCGTGAGGCACCGGGTGAGCCGCTGGGACGCCCCAGGTCAGGCGCCGCCGCCCCCGGCCTTGCGTCGATGCATCGGCTTGGCGACGTTCTTGTCGTTCACCTCTGATCCGTGAGCCTTCTCACGCGCCTCGGCGGTGTCGTCGGGGTGCTCGTGGCCCTTCTTGCGATCGAGCGCCTCCCGCATCTTTGCCTTGATATCTGCGTTGGGGTCCTGGTCAGCCATGGGCTCCTCCTCGGTTCGCGGGATCTGTCGGCAACACTGTCAAACCCGACAAGCAACGTCGAGCCCTTATCCCTGGCCGGGTCGCGCCAGCACGTCGATACGGCCCGCCAGTTTCCCCATCATCCGGTACACGTGCCACAGGCAGTCCCCCAGCATCACGTCGAAGGCAGCGTCGCCGAACTCGGCCCGATAGCGTTCGGGCTCACGCTGGAGCCGTGACAGGCGGAGCAGTTCACGGCCCCCGTGGTCGGACTGCTCCTGCGACCACTCTCCCCATTCACTGGCGAGGTCGATGGTGTCGACGACCCGCAGACCGGACCGTTCGATGGCGTCGCCCAGGACGTCCGGCTCGGCAGAAGCCGCCACGACACCCATGACGTCGAAGAGCCCGTCCGCCTCCTCCTGCGACAGCGTCGGCGTGGCGACCATCTGGTAGTTCACGACGAATCCGCCGGGCCGTAGCACCCGCGCGAACTCTGCGTAGGCCGCGACCGGATCCGGCTCGTGCACGAGCACGTCGCGACACCACACCAGGTCGATCGTCGCGGTGGGCACCGCAATCTCCGTCGCCGAACCGCGCTCGAAGGAGACCCGGGAGGCAATCTCGTCATGCAGGTCACGGCGTGCGGCTCGAGCCAGGTCGAGATGACGCTGGACCGGATCGAGGCCGAGCACGCGCAGGCCGAAGTGGGTGGCGAGGCGAAACGCATGCGAGCCCGCACCACATCCGACATCGACCACCTGACTGTCGGGTGGCAGTTCGAGCTCGCGCACGACCTGCAGGAGCACCGATGGGCCCCTCGGGGAGAGCGACTCGTCGAGTCGGGCGGCGAACTCTTCCTCGAGGCGCGGATAGGTGTCATAGAAGAAGTCGCGATCCCAAGGCACGTCTGTAGTTTGCACGCAATAGGCTCGAACCCATGGCTCGGCGCGTATTCCTCCACTGTGGCACCGCGAAATCGGGGACCACCTATCTCCAGGATCTCTGGTGGCGCCACCGCGACGCGTTGCGTGAGCGTGGCCTCCTCCTGCCCGGGCGGGCTCTGCGCGACCACTTCCACGCCGCGGCGTTGACCAAGGGCATGGCGGTGATCACCGACCAACTGAGCGCACACGAGCACGGCACCTGGCAGCGTCTGGTGGCACAGACGCGTGAGTGGCCCGGTGACGTCCTCATCAGCCACGAGCACTTCTCCGACTCCTCCGCCGAGGCTGCTGCCCGCGCCATGTCCGACCTGCGCGCAGCTGCGGACGAGGTGCACCTGATGCTGACGGTGCGCGACCTGGGTCGGGTACTGCCCTCGGCGTGGCAACAACGCGTGAAGCAGGGGGCACGTCAGCCCTACGGCCGGTTCCTGGAAACGGTCCGTCGCGATCGCGGTCACCAGAAGTTCTGGCGGTACCAGGACGTCCCCGGCATCCTCGACCGCTGGGCCGTCGGTCTCGATCCGAGCCATGTGCACCTGGTCGTCGTGCCTCGTGCAGGTGCACCGCGCGACGAGTTGTGGAGGCGTACGGGCGCCGTCCTCGGACTCGATGTCAGTGACCTCGATGCTGTCCCGCGGCTGCCGAACGACTCCCTCGGCATCGTCGAGGCGGAGCTGCTGCGGCGCGTCAACCAGCGAATCGGTCGTGGGAGGCGATCCGTGTCACTGACCCGTCTCACCAAGGGGGCCTTTGCCCGCAACGTGTTGGCCGGTAGCGCGCCCAAGGAGGCGTTCGTGCTTCCCCCCGAGCACGCCGCCTGGGTGCGTGAGCGTAGCGACGCCATGGTGGAGGCTCTGCAGGACAAGGGCTTCGACGTCGTCGGAGATCTCGCGGACCTCCTGCCCGCCGGACCGGGGTCGGGTCGCACACCGGAACAGGTGACCGATCGTGAAATGGTGGGTGCCGCCACCACGGTGGTGGCCCGATGGATCGATCACGGGGGTTGAGCGTGGCACGACGCGTCTTCCTGCACATCGGCACACCGAAGTCCGGCACGACCTATCTGCAGAGCCTGTGGTGGCACAACAGCGCTGCGCTTGCCGAGCGTGGGCTGTGGCTGCCGGGAGGCACCGCGGACGTGCAGTTCCAGGCCGCGGCGGTGATCCGCGCCAACTCGGGCGTCCTGGCGACCATGGGACCGCACCAACTCACCTCCTGGGACCGACTCGTCGAGGAGATCGACGGCTGGGCCGGGGATGCCCTGATCAGTCAGGAGCAACTGGTCGAGGCCGCGCGAGAGGATGCGGCTGCTGCGATCGCGCGCCTGCAGGAGGTGGCTGACGAGGTGCATGTGGTGATCACCGCACGGGACCTCGTACGCCAGGTGCCGAGCGCGTGGCAGCAACGGATCAAACACGGATCGGCGACCACGCTGCGACGCTTCTTCCAGCGAGTGGCCACCGACGATCCCGACTTCAACTTCTGGCACCACCAGGACGTGCCGCGCATCCTGGATCGATGGAGTGAAGGCGTGCCGCCCGCACACATGCACGTGGTCGTCCTTCCCCGCCCCGGCGCACCCAGGAACCTGCTCTGGAGACGTACGTGCGGCCTGCTCGGCATCGACGACACCGGGCTCTCCCTCGACGGTCCTGCCGTCAACGAGACCCTCGCACCAGCCGAGATCGCGTTCCTGCGTGGCGTCAACGCGCACTTTCCCCGGGCCCACCTCGACGTGGCGATGTCTCGACGGATCAAGGGGTTCATGGACCCGCGGCTCGGTGGCGACGGGGGTTCGGATCGGCTGGCGCTTGCCCCCGACATGCACGCCTGGCTGGCCGAGCGCGGCGGCCGGATGGTCGACGAACTCGAAGTTGGGCCGTGGCACGTCGTGGGAGACCTCGACGATCTGCGGCCGGATCCCGGTCCCGGTGACGGTGTCGATCCCGACGACATCCCTGATGGGGATGTGCTGGCGGTCGCCGAAGCATTCATCGCCGCCGAATTGCTGGCTCGCGCCAACGAAAGAACCACCACTCGAGCGGTGAGTGAGACTGGTTCCCGACAGGCAGATTCCGCCTCACTGACCGCGCTACGGGCTCGCCTCGCCCGGTGGGTACGCCGTCAGCGCGGCAAGAACGCCCAGTAGTCCAGGTCGAGCAACACGCCGGGGGCGTACCTGGTGTCCTCGCCCCGCAGGGTCATCGACTCGTCGCGACCCTTGGTCGCCACCAACCGCAAGCGCAACGCACCGACGCCGGGTGCCGAGGTCTCGGCCTTGTCCAGCACCTGCGACCAGGCATAGATCGTGTCGCCGGCGAACGCAGGAGCAACGTGGGAGCCGGCGTTGATGGCCGCGATCAACTGCGCGTTGGCGAGTCCGTTGAAGGACAACGCGCGAGCCAGCGAGATCACGTGACCGCCATAGACCAGCCGGTGACCGTCGGGTCGGGCCTGGGTGTTGAAGTGCACCTTGGCGGTGTTCTGCCACAGACGCGTCGCCATCATGTGCTCGGCGTCGCTGAGCGTGACGCCGTCGACATGGTCGATCTGCTCGCCCACCTCGTAGTCGTCGAAGCGGTGCGGTTCCCCGGCAGCGCTGAAGTCGTAGGAGGTGAAGTCCAGGCCGGGAGGGACCACGAGGTCGGCCGGGTCGAGAGCCGGTGCGAGTTCGGGGACCACCGTTCCCGGTGCTGGCGAGGAGGCGTCACGTTTGTGCACCATCACCCATCGAGCCCACTCGATGGCGATCTCGCCGCGCTGGTTGGTCGCGGTCGAACGGACCCAGACCACGCCGGACTTCCCGTTCGAGTTCTGCTTCAGCCCGATGACCTCGGAGCGGGTGCGGAGCGTGTCGCCAGCCACCACCGGCACCCGAAAGCGGCACTCGGCATACCCCAGGTTGGCGACCGCGTTGAGAGAGATGTCCGGGACGGTCTTGCCGAAGGCAATGTGAAAGCCGATCAACTCCTCCACCGGGTGCTGGGAGAGTCCACACGCAGTGGCGAAGGCGGCCGAGGAAGGCAGGGCGAAGCGGGTGGGATAGATCGCGCCGTAGAGCGCCCGATCACCCTCGGTGACCGTGCGGGGTGTCGCATGCTCGATCACCTGCCCGAGGGTGAAGTCCTCGAAGAAGTTGCCGGGGTTGGTCTTGGTCATGTCCACCTGCTCATCGATGCCCATCTGCTCAGGACCCACACCGTCTCAGCGGAGCTTGTAGTCCTTGAGGACGCTGCGCCCGATGATCATCTTCTGGATGTCGGAGGTGCCCTCGCCGATGAGCATGAACGCAGCCTCACGGTAGAGACGCTCGATCTCGTACTCCTTGGAGTATCCGTAGCCACCATGGATGCGGAACGACGCCTCGACGACCTCGTTGCAGTATTCGCTGGCGAGCATCTTGGCCATCCCCGCCTCGACGTCGTTGCGCTCGCCGGAGTCCTTCTTCCGGGCAGCCTTCACCATCATCGCGTGGGCCGCCTCGACCTTGGTGGCCATCTCGGCCAGGCGGAAGAGGACGGCCTGGTGCTCGACGATGGGCTTGCCGAAGGTCTCGCGCTGCTGGGCATAGGAGATGGCGAGTTCGAAGGCCCGGTTCGCGATGCCGCAGGCGCGTGCCGCCACATTCACCCGGCCCACCTCGACGCCGTCCATCATCTGGTAGAAGCCCTGACCGGGCTCGCCGCCCAAGATCTGATCGGCGTCGATCTGGTGGTTCTCGAAGATGGCCTCGGTCGTGTCGACGCCCTTGTAGCCCATCTTGTCGATCTTGCCGGGGATCGTGAGACCGGGAGCGGTCTCACCGAAGCCGGGCTCCTTCTCCACGAGGAAGGTGGTCATGTTCTTGTAGACCGAGTCCGAGCCCTCGTCGGTCTTCACCAGGGTGGCGATCAGCGTGGAACTTCCACCGTTGGTCAGCCACATCTTCTGGCCGGTGATGGCGTAGTTGCCGTCGTCGCCCTTCACTGCCTTGGTCGAGATCGCGGCGACGTCCGAGCCGAGAGCGGGCTCCGACATCGAGAACGCGCCCCGCACCTCACCGGTCGCCATCCGCGGGAGGTACTTCTGCTTCTGCTCGTCGGTGCCGTGCCTCATGATCATGTAGGCCACGATGAAGTGGGTGTTGATCACACCGGAGACGCTCATCCAGCCACGCGCGATCTCCTCCACGCACAGCGCGTAGGTCAGCAGCGACTCCCCGAGGCCGTCGTACTCCTCCGGAATCATCAGACCGAAGATGCCGAGTTCCTTGAGTCCCTCGACGATCTCGGTGGGGTACTCGTCAGCATGCTCGAGTTCGGTCGCGACCGGAATGATCTTCTCCTCGACGAACTGCCGTACGGCCTTGAGGATGTCGCTCTGGTCCTCGGTGAGGCCGTCGGTCTGGCAGAGACGAGGCATGGAATTCCTTTGCGTGTCGCGTGCAGCTTCGGACAGGTGTCGAGTCTAGTTACTGCTGGGTCACTTCTGCAGTGTCGTCCTCGGAGACAGACGTCACACCGTCTGCATCCCCGCGACGCCGCCGCGTGCGCCACCCCATGAACGCGAGCACCAGGGCGAGCAGCGCACCCACCGCCGCGCCGGCCAGACCAGTGGTGAGCCCGGGCGGGCGGTAGGTCAGATCCATCCTGCCACTCGCCCCCGGCGGCAGTGCCACCGTCAGGAGGCCGATGTCGCTACCGGTGACGGTGAGCGGCTTGCCGTCGAGGTCCGCCTCCCACCCGGGCCACGCCAGCATGGAGAAGACCAGTTCACCCCCCTCAGGGGCGGAGGTCACGTCGACGGATTCGTGCAGTCGATCGCGCGTGCGGGCATCGCTGATCTCCACGTCGTCCGAGGCCCAGGACAGCTCGGAATCCGGGTGGGGGTGCTCGCCCCGGTGCCGCAGGACGATGGCGCCGGTCTCGGAGTCGTCCTGCTTCCAACCCTTGCCGGGGGTGACGCCTGCGGCCATCTCGGGTTGTACGACGATCGTGTCGAGCTTCATCAGATCGGCCACGGGCGGCTGGCCGGGACCGCCGCTCTTCCAGAGGTTGCGATAGCCGCAGGGCTGGGTGAGGCCGTCGTACTCCATGCAGAAGTTCTTGGTGAAGGGCAAGAACCCCATGCCGGTGTAGTTGTTGACAGCCTCGACCCCGGCCGGGTGATACATGCTGCCGGGCAGATAGGTGGACCACTGCTTCTCGAGCTGGGCGACCTGTCCCTTCTTCTGGAGGGGTTTGAGATCAGCGAACTGCATCACGCGGCCCTCGCGATCGGCGAAGGTCGTCTGCAACCCGGCCACGTCGCTCGGCACGTGCCACAGACGCGAACTGGCGTTCTCGCCGAACACATTCACCTGGAGGACCAGTACGGCACCCACTCCTGCGATGGCCACGAGCGCGACAGCGGCGACCCGGCGCACCACCAGGTGTGTCACGAGGAGCAGCAGCGTCAACGCGGCCACGACCGCGGTTCCGAGTGCGGCGCGGCGCAACGACGAGGGATCCTGCGACCAGGTCAGCCAGCCGAGCGAGAGAAGGATGAGTCCGGTGCCCAGCAGACGTGGACGCATGGAGGTCCGCGCCAGGCCCTGACTGAGGAGGACAGCAAACACCACGAGCACGCCGAGGTAGAAGTATTCGATGACGCGCAGCGGCCACCTGAAGAGCCAAAGTTTGCTGGGGCCCAGCGTCAGGGCAAGGTAGATCAACGTGATCAGCGCTGCACCGGTGAATTCCCTGGCGCGGGTGCGAAGGACGTCGAAGCGCAGCCAGGGCAGCAGTGGCAGCACGAACCAGGCCAGGAAGGTCGCCGGCACCATCATCGGTCCGGTGATCGCCCGGATGGGCGGGGTGTGCAGGGGAGAGCTCGCCGCGAACAGGTCTCCCGCGGCAGGTCGTAGCTTGCCGCTGTTCTCGAAGAGGGCGCCCGAGGAGCGCACGGCCAGGTCAGCAGTCTCGAGCAAAGGCAGGTAGACCAGTGGAAGGAGTGCTGCCACGGCCAGGCCGACGAGCACGAGCCTCCACACCCCACGCCAGGTGCGCGCGACCATCCCCTCGCAGATCATCGCTGCGCCGATCGTGATCACCGCCAGCGTGCCGTAGGGGTTGCCGTTGAGAACCGCGAGCAGGCCGGCCACGAAGGCCCAGAAGGGACTGCCGACCCCACGCAACGCACGCCGGAACGTCAACCAGATCCAGGGCGTGTAGGCGAAGGCCATCAATCCCGACGGCCATGAACCCGCGTCCCAGAAGAGCGTGAACCCGGAGAACGGGAGGGCGATCGCGACGACTGCCGCTGCGGAGGGGATGGCGTCGTACTCCCGAGCGAGGAGGTAGGTGCCCAGCGCCAGCGCGACCATGACAGTGGCCTTGACCAGCACGGTCGACACTGCCAGATCGGGGCCGAGTGACACCGCCACCCAGACCAGCACGTTGAGTGGGTTGTAGGTGCCGAAGAGAGCCTCGGCGACGTAGTTTCCGCCGGCCCAGGACTGAGGGTCGAGCCAGAGGGGCCACTGGCCCTCGCGCACCATCTGACCGAAATGCCACCAGGTCGGAGCGAACTGGGCCGCGGTGTCACCGCGTTGGTAGAACCAGTTCGTGATGAGGAACGGGATCGCGGAGTAGCCGGCCGTCACCGCGACCACGAGCGCCGGCCAGAACCAGCGAGCGCGGGTGGGGGTGGTTTCGGTCACTGCGTCGTGCTCCGTTCCTCGGGCAGGGTGGCGCGCATCTCCAGAGCTTCGTGTTCGCGACCCAGCAGACTCGTCACCGGAGTGTTGCGCTCACTGCTCTCCTTGAGGAGGAACAGCGGCCGCTGCTTGGTCTCGGCATAGATCCGTCCCAGATACTCGCCGATCACGCCCAGCACGATCAACTGCACGCCACCGAAACCGGTGACCAGGCAGATCGTGGTGACGTAGCCCGGGACGCTGTTGCCGTGCAGGATCGCGTCGCCGAGCACCCAGCCGGCATAGCCGATGGCGACCAAGGTGACGAGCATGCCGAACCAGATCGACATCCGGAGCGGGCGGTAGTTGAACGACACGACACCGTCGATGCCGTAGTTGAACAGATCACGCAGGCGCCACTTGGTGGCGCCAGCCTCGCGGGAGACGTTCTCGTAGTCAACCACTGCGGTCGGGAAGCCGATCCAGGCGAACAAGCCCTTGGAGAAACGGTTGGTCTCCCCCAGGGTGAGGAGCGCGCGGACGGCCATCTTGTCGAGGACGCGGAAGTCCCCCACGCCGTCCTCCAGCCGGACGTCGACCAGTCGGTTCATCAGCTTGTAGTAGAGGCGGGAGAGCGCCGTGCGGACGACCGGGTCGTTGGTACGGGTGCGTCGCGCGACAACCTGGGAGTAGTCACCGCTCTCCAGCAGCGGGAGCATCTGGGCCAGCAGGCTCGGTGGGTGCTGGAGGTCGGCATCCATGATCGCGACCTTGTCGCCACGCGCCTGGCTCAGCCCGGCCAGCATGGCGGATTCCTTGCCGAAGTTGCGGCTCAGGGAAAGGTAGCGAAAACGCGGGTGTGACCGATTGACCTCACGCAGCATCGACAGCGTCCGGTCGCGGCTGCCGTCGTCGACGAGGATCACCTCGAAGGACGGGGCCAACGAGCCCAGTTGCTCCTCGAGCACCTCGACCAGGCGCGGGAGCGATTCCTCCTCGTTGAAGCAGGGAATCACGACGGACAGCTCGATGTGGTCGTGGCCGGCAGACATGGCGCTCATGCTCCCATCTCGTTCCCTGCGTGACGTGCGGCCACCTGGGCCACCGCGCGTTCCAAGTCAGCCACCAACGACTCCAGCGCGCTCTCGAGTGCTGCGTTCTCCGGCACCGCAACCTCCAGGGAAGTCAGCCGCTCCTCCAGGTCCATCAGGTCCCGGGTCCCGATGGCCTCACGGACGCGGTCCATCAGGGGAACATTGAGGTGATCAAGGACCTTCACAGCGATCGTTGCCGATAGTCGCGCAGGGCCTGCATGGTGATCTCCCCGTCCTGCTGCGTCACCGGGAGGAGAAGCTGGGTCACCACCTCGCTGAGGGTGCCCACCCGCAGGTGGAGGGCACGCGAGGCCTCCACCTGCTCCTCCAGCTCTGCGATGCGCTTCTCGAGCTGTTCGACGCGGCGGTCCACCCGAGGAGCGGCCATGCGTACGAGTGCAGAGCGCACGGCAGTCTTCACCGTGGGGCCGGATTCGTCGACGGGCCGAGGACTCGAGGGCCCCGGTGTGTGGACGTCGGCTCCGGCCTCGCGCGACCAGACGAGGAGATCCGCCAGCGCGATCGTCGCCGACTCTGCCACCTCGGCCTCACTCACTTCGCTGGGGAGTCGAGCCTCGACCGGCCCGGGACGGAGATCCTCCAGATCACCGTGGACCGAGTACCCGGCCGCCGTGATCGCCGCGATGGCTCGCTCCGCCTCCTCGGTGGCTTCTTGGCCGTGTGCCGGCGTCAGTCCGATCGGCTCATGGCCGATCGGCGCCAGGATGGTGTGGGCAAGCAGATCGCGCAACCACAGCGATTTCGCCCGACCGCCCGAGATCTGCCCGTCGAGGGCACGGTTGACGCGTCGCAACACCTCTGTCTCCACCACGCCCAGCGACTCGTTGGCGCGCTCGACGGTGAGGTCGAGGCCCTCGATCAGGTCGAGCCCGCAGGCAGAGGCAAACCGGTGCCAGAGTTCGTCGCTGCCCCGGGTGCGCGAAGGCACCGTCACGACGTGGACGTGGTCGGCCGACAGCGTGCCGGCCCAGCGGGCGGCCACGTTCGCCGGCTGCATGGTGCGCCAACCCCACTCGCTCGCGCTCGCCGACTCCTGCGGGGGCGACCAACGCTCGAGCGTTTTGCTCAGGCCGAACTTCAACTGCTCCTGCCACGAGGATGCGGTCGCCTTGCCCAGGTCGCGGGCAGTGATCACGACGTGGACATCGATGCCCGCCAACGCGGCAAGTGCCGATTCTGCCTGCTCGGCCGAGGCGTTCGCAAAGAGTTCGTAGCTCACGATCGCGGCGCGCCCCTGCCACTCGCAGATCTGCGCCACGACGCGGTTCCACGACTCGCCGGCCGCCGCGGGCAGATCGTCCAGGCGACGATCCTGGCGAAGCACCATGGATGCGTGGATGAGCTCCAGGCGAGGTCCCACCACCAGCACACCCGCCTCGGCGAGCGACTCAGCGTTGTGGTCCAGGACCTGCTGGACGTAGGTGGTGCCGGACTTGGGCCCACCTACATGGAGATACACGACCTGCGTCATGGCGACGTACGACCCTCCGGAGTTCGGTATTCGACAATCATCCGCCAGGTGGCGGGACTACCACGGCGGCAAGCACGGTGCGCGGCGGCGAAGCCTTCGCGGTGGAGGACCCGTCCCCCGCTGGCGCGTACGACTTCTTCGAGGGCGGTGGGATCCACCGGCCAGGTTCTCGGCGAGCCCGACTCCTCCTGCCAGCGTCTGCACTCCTGGGGGGATCGACTCACGCCTTCCAGATAAGCACGCCCACCACCACTCAACGCCATCGCGGCGAAGCGCCAAAAATTGTCGCGTGAGCGAGGCGGGACTGCCTCGAGGAGCTGGCGGGCAGTGACCACCTTCTCGCCCCGTTGGCGCGCGGCCAGCGCCCCCACCACGAGAACGTCCCGCTCATCGAGCAGGTTCACGACTCGTCGGCCGACAGCGTCGGGGAGATCGATCTCCGTGCCGCCCAACGCATGCTTGCCCGGATGGGCGTAGTCGTATCCGATCGCCTTGCAGCCGGCTCGGTCATAGGCCCGCAGATCTGCAGAGGAGCCCGATCCCACATCCAGGACACGCGGCGTGCTGTCCAACAGGCCCACCACCCAACGGGCGAACGAACTGGGTCGCATGCCAGCGGCGCCGACCTCGCCGTTGTACTGGGTCCAGTCACGACGATTCGTCATCACCGAGCCGAACCATGCATCGAAGCGGTCCGTGATCTCGCGCGAGGGCAGGTGCCGGAACGACGGGTCGGGTACGCGCCAGTTGGGACCGTAGGAGACGGCAAGCAACTGGTCCGGATCGGCAGGCGCCGGCATGTCACGCCCCTCGAACTCAAGGGTCCGCAACGGCAGGACCGCCTCGCGGCCCACCCGCTCACGCACAGTGGCCGTCTCATGCAGCAGGTCACCGACGTAGAAGCAGGTGTAGATGTCGATCCCGTCCTCCCCGCCGTCGGGGGCGTCGTAGACGACAGTGATGAAGCTTGCGGTCTTGTGTTTCACCGCGATGCCGGCGTCGACCAGGGCTCGGGCGATGCCCCAGATCTCAACTGCCATCTCGGCCGGCGTCTGCTTCTCGGAGAGGAAGCACAGATCAATGTCGCTGTCGTGACCGATGACCTTGCCCGCGCGCGCGGCCCCCAGGAGTGTGCCGAAGGAGATCCATCCGTCGATGCCGCACACGTCCCGCATCACGTCGAGGACGCGCTCGGCCATTGCCGTCATGGCCTCGACCCCACCCGCCTCGCGCCGCGTCTCGAACGGCCGTTGGGTCAGGCCCCACTTGTCGACGAACACCGGGTTGCCGAAGCGGTCCACCAGCTCGACCCGACCCTCACCGGTACCGAACGCGACCTCATGTCTGAACACCTCGGTGCCCTCACACGTGATGCTCACCGTCGACGTGCCGTCCAGACGTGCCTTGAGCCGCCTGGGCCACGGCACGGTGACGGTGCCCGTGGTGTCGTCCTCCACTGCCACCGACCAACCACGCCAGTCGTCGAAGTGCACGTCCAGTGAGCCGTCGAAACCTCGCTCCAGGTGGAGACCGTCGTCGTCGACACGCTGCACGCGCGGCATCATCGCGACTCCTCCCCCGGGTGCCCTCGACGGCTGTGCAGGGGCTGCTGGGACATTACTGCACAGTGAAGCGCGACGAGACCACGGCGTGGTCGGTCGTACGACGCACCTGCGCACCGGTGTCCACCAGGGTGTTGTCGAAGCTTCCTCCGAGACCGAAGATCCAGTCCACCCGCATCGCCTTGGGCAACTTGCACTTGCCGCCGGTGGACACGCCGCCGACTGCCGCCTCCATCGAGTTCTCGCACGCGATGCGCTGGAAAGCCTTGGCGTGCTCGTTGAGGTCACCGGTCACCAGGATCGGCAACCCGTCGCCCTTCAGCTGCTTGACCACCTGGGTGATGATGTCCATCCCCTTGTCGCGCTCGTCCTGCATCTTGCCCGGCGAAAGGTGGGCGTTGATCCAGTAGATCTCGCGTCCGGTCGAGGTGTTGCGCAGACGCACCAACGCCTGTGGACGTGACCCACGCATGAACGGCATCTGGACGGTGTTGGCCCAGACGAAGGTCCACTCGGAGTCCTTCCACATCACCGACTGGGGTGCTGCCTCGTAGCCCATCGTGTTGCCGGGGTAGAAGGAGTACGCACCATTGGTGGCGACGTCGAGCGAAGCGATCTGGTCGGGCTGAGGCTCGGAGAGTCCGATCAGCGTCGCCCCACGGCGCTGGATGAGGCTGTTGCCCCACTCACTGCGCACTCGACCAGGAGCAAAGTTGGGACGAGCGCCCGTGGGTGCGGTGTGCTGACTGCCCAGAATGTTGAAGGTCATCACCTCCATCGCCAGCGGGCCCCGACGCGCTCGCGCGCTGATCTGCGGGCGAGTGGCGATCGCGGTCTGGGCGATCTTCTTCGCGTTCCACTGGCGGACCTGGTCGGTCGTCACGACCGTTCCCGGACCCCAGGGAGCGGGAGCCTCGGCCGGGCTGGAGAACGGCGTCACGACGCCGCCGCCCTGCTGGCCGGCATCGTTGGCTCCCCAGCATCCGACGCCCTCGGCGCACAGGTGGAGCCATCCGCCACTCACGACCCCGCTGGCCGACAGTCCGGCCGCGACGGGCGTGGTGGAACTGGCCGTGGCCGCCGGGCCGAGCTGGCCGTAGCGGTTGTCGCCCCAACACAGCACCTGACCATCCGTGCGCGTGGCACACGTGCTGGTCAGTGCGGTGCCGACGTGCGAATAGGTGCCTTGCGCGCTGACGGCAACAGGTGCCATCGAGTCGTCGCGGGTCCCGTTGCCGAGTTCGCCGTTGGCGTTCTCACCCCAGCAGTACACCTGACCTGCCGGAGTCACTCCACAGGACCGGCCCCACGTGGTGGACATCTGCGCGAACTGGAGGCCGCCGGCCACCGCTGCCGGGTTGATCCGCAACGTGGCCGTGCCGTCGCCGACCTGACCGAAACCGTTGTCGCCCCAGCAGTAGCCAGTCCCGGTGGCGGTGGTGGCACACGTGTGCCATCCGCCGGCCGAAACCGAGGTCCACTGCTGCGTGCCGACGACACGGACGGGCGCAGTGCTGCGCGGAGACATGGTGCCCGCGCCCAACTGCCCGCGAGAGTTCTGTCCCCAGCACCACAGCGAGCCGTCGGTCTGGGTGGCGCAGGCGTGCTGCCATGAGGCGGAGACCTCACGCCAGGTCGCGCCGAGGCCGACCTGACGAGGCACGAGCGACGTGGCCGCATCACCGGCACCGAGTTGGCCGAAGTTGTTGAGTCCCCAGCACCACAGGGTGCCGTCGAGCTTGACGCCGCAGGTGAAGCTCCCGCCGGTCGTGATGCGTGCCCAGCCAGTGCCCTGCACCTGGACGGGGCTGGACTGGAGCGTGGTGGTGCCATCGCCCAACTGACCGAAGTCGTTGCGGCCCCAGCACCAGGCGGAGCCGTCGCTGCGCACCCCGCACGAGGTCTGGCCGCCCGCGGACGAGCCGCCGGATGCGGCGCGCACGTTGACCAGCAGGACTCCGGACTTCGACGTTGTCGCCGGTGCGACGCCAGACACGGTGTAGCGCACCTCGTAGATGCCAGCGGTGTCGATCTGACCGGTCAACAGCCCGTCCGCGCTGAGAGTCATCCCCGCGGGCAGAGTCGTCGCCGCGAAACGTGCAGCGGGCAGGGTCGGGGAACCACCCTGGACCGTCAACTGCTGGGAGATGGGCGTCCCCGATGCCACGGCGACCTGCTGCGAGGAAGGCACGGGCCACAGGGAAATCTGTGCCCAGGCACGCGCGGCGGCTTCCTTCATGGTCGAACGACTCGACTTGGCCCCGTAGGACTGGGCCAGCTTCAACGCTCGCGGTGCCGCGGTCTTGCCGGGATTGCAGATCAGGTCACCCTTGTGGCAGACCGAGATCACCCGGAAGGTGCCGGTGGCTGCCGGAACGTCTCCGACGGATCGGGTGAAACTGCTCAGGATTCCTTCAGAATTGCGGGCAGCGGCAGGTTTGCCCAGCGGCCTCTTGCTCGAGGACTTCCGCACTCGCGAGGGGTCGGAGATGGTGACCGCGCCGGCGACGTTGGCCAGCGCACCCTTCTTCGCGAGATCTTGCACCACACGGTGCGAGACACCGGCGCCCTGGGCGTAGCCCACCAGCAGCACCTGCTGCTCGGGACACGCGGCCATCCGCCGGTTGACCAGTTTGCGGGTGGCCTTGATTCCCGGGCTCAGCGACTTCTTCCACGCGCGAAGGCCAGAGCGGGAGATGGCTTTGGCGGCAGGGCCGCGCTTGGTACGCAGCACGCGCGCTGCGCCCGGTGTCTTGATCCGGACACGCTCGACGGTGAGGGTACGGCCCTGCTTGTCGGCCTTCGCCTTGACCTTGTTGGTGATGGCAGAGACGGTCTGACCGGCCACCTTCTTGCGGCCCTGACCGTTGCCATCGATCCCGATGACGAGGACGTCGGTGCACACCGCACTCGCGGCGAGTGACAGGTCGCTGGTCGCGGGAGACTGTTGCTTCTGCGTCACGGCGGGGGCCAGCAGCAGAGCTGCCACCAGTCCCACTGCCGCAAACTGCGCTGTCGCCGGCGTGAACCCGACTCGGGTGGAATCCTTGCGGAATCCTCTGGACCGGGTTCGCAGCTTCATGTCAGTTCTCCTCCTTGATGAGGGCATAGGGGTCGATTCCGCGGCTCTTTGCGCGGGCCTCCACCATGGCGTCGTACTTCGCGCGGGTCATGACCTCACCGAGGCCGTTCTGGGTCGGTCGGCCTTCGGTCTCGCCGGTGTCGCCGCTCGGGCGATCGGCGCCCCAGGCGTCAGGGCGGTGCGTGAACATGTAGTCGATCCATTGCATGTAACGGGTGGTCACCCAGTTGCGCCGGACGACCCCGACGACCTCGTCGCTGGAGAGCGCCACCTGGGTCCAGTTGGCGGACCCGTTCCAGGTGATCTTGGCGGCTGGATTGCCGCCGACGTTTCCACTGATCGCCATCGTCTTCATGTGGACGTAGCGGTCGTAGTACCCGTCTTCGTTGTTGTCGTAGGCAAGGTGGGTCATCGGGATCTTGGCCTTACGCATGATCTTGAGGACCTGGTTGCCGAACATGGCGTAGACCAATCGGATGTTGCACCCCTGACGCCGGAGTCTGGCCAGCTTCTTGGCGATGATCAGCCCGCGGTCGCCATACATCGAGGTCTGCGCGATCCGGATGCGGGTCTTTCCCTTCGCAGTGGCAGCGCCCGTGCAGGACACGGTCTTGAGCACATCCATGATCGGGTCACCGGTGATGTCGGAGCCGGTGTAGGGATAGAAGCTGGTCGCCGTCACCCCGTCGTCGTAGGTGGTCACGGGGTTCTTGAGCGGAGTGTCGGCAGCCATCTCGTCGAAGACGGCAAGGAACGACTTGTAGCGCTCCTTGTCCTCCTTGACGGTGTAGAGGTCGTTCCACTGGATCGTCGCACCCAGTTCGGTGGCGTTGTACGACCCGTACATGGTCACCCACTTGACCGTCTTGACCGTGCCGTCCTTCTTGCCATGCACCTTGTTGAAGAGGAAGAACTTGGAGTGCGGAATCCCGTACTTGCCGCGACAAGAACTGATGCAGCGCTTCAGGAAGCTCTTCTTGGCGTCGGGACGCGTCTTGTTACCCTCCTTCAGAGCCGCATGCAGCCGGGCAGAGTCGACGTTGGGAACGTTGGGGTTCCAGTTGGCCCGGTCCATGACGACCTGGACGCTGACGTTGCGGCGGTGGGCCCGGATCAGGGCGGACGTGATGGTGTAACTGCGCACGTTCCACGCCGAGATTCGAATCTGTCCGCCGCGCGGGACCGAGTCGATCGTCCGGTTGACCTGCACGATCAGCTTACGAATGTCTTTCGGTTTGCCGTAGGGGTTGTTGAATGCCGGACCCGTCTTGGGGACGTAGTGGTCCGGCGTTTCCGCCGAGGCCTGCACGGTCCCAGCGAGCGAGGCCGCCATGACAGCGGTCGCGACGAGCATGATCATCTTGCGCACGGGCATTTTCCCTACAGGTTCAGGTGTCTCGCTGGTCTCCCGGGCTCACGCACGAGGGACTCCACGACGAACGACAATCGACAGTATCTCAATTTTCACTTTGGTCACACCAGCACCACCATCAACGGGTAGGTGGAGTGACCGATCATCCGGCGTCAATGGGCTCAGGCCCCGCAGATGGCCATTACCTTCTTGAACTTCGGGTCACGCGCCAGCGGAGTGGTGGTCTCATTGACGACTTCACCCGGCACGGCATAGAAGTTGCGGCGGAAGGTGACGAGCTTCTGCCCGGAGGAGCAGCGGTAGGTGATCGCTTGGACGAACTTCGCCTGCTCTTCGTCCAGGCATCCGTTGTATCTGCCCGGAAGAACGCTGCCAGCTACCCAGACGTCCGCGCAGAGCGGACCCTCTGGTTCGACGGTCTCGGATGGGGCCTCGGTCGGCTCGGTGGATGGAGTCGTCGTGGCCGAACTGCTGGAGTCCTTCGCCACGGGGTTGTCCGATTCACTGTCCTTCTCGCCGCAGGCGGACAAGGACAGGCCCAGGACGAGGATGAGACTTCCGGCAATCACTGGCGCTCGGGTTGTTCTAGGTGTCATTTCGTTCCCCCCGGATCGACGATGCTGACATCTGCATGGATGAAGTAGTGGTCACTGGCTCTGGCAAGAGTAGACCCGTCCTGCACATAACCGGAGAAGGTGACCCCGTCGCCGCCACCACCCATGATCCAATCCACCCGCAAAGGCGGCGGCGGGAGCGAGCAGCCGGACCCTCCGCCATTCGCAGCGAGGAAACCAGTGGCCTGGCAGACGGTGTAGAAGAATTCTTCGTGTTCGTTGACATCGCCGCCGATGATGACCGGTTTCCCGGATTCTTCCATCAGTCGCCGCATCAAGGAGACAGCGATTGCCGTGGCCGAGTCCCGCTCACCCTCCAGCCCGCCTGCGGAGGTGTGCAGCGAGATGACCCAGAACTCCGCTCCGCTGGCACGGTCCTTCAGCAGGACGTACGGCATGGGAATGGCCTGGCTGGCGAAGGTGTAGGTGACCGAGCCACCGTCGATCATCTCGAACCGGGAGCTGCGCCAGGCGACCTGCAGCCGCTGACCATTGCTGCCGAGAGTGTGTTGCGGCCAGATCGAATAGCCCGCCATCCGCCCGTTCAGGACTCCGAGTTGGTCGTCCTGCACCTCCGAGAGCGTGACCACGTCGACCCCGCGACTCGCGATGATGCCTGAAGAGATGGCAGCGCGTTCGGTGCCCGGCCCATAGCCACCCTTGCCGGCGGTGTGCTGGCTGCCGAGGACGTTGAGGGCTCCGATGCGGAACGTCGACGTCTTCTTCATCGCCGCCTGCCGGGCCAACACCCGGATCCGCTTTGCCTTGCGTTTCGCCTGAAGTCTGGCCCGGACCTTGCGGTCGCGGATCCCGGTGACCGCTTTTCGTAGTTCGGCGTTTTCGAAGGGCACCGCGCGGCGCTGCTTGAGCCGCGGCGCATCCTTCGGAGCTGGGGTACGGCGCTGGCTACGTGAAGTGTCGGGCGTGCGGGTGGCCCTGATGTTTGCGGCGGCGATGCTTGCCGAACCGGCTTCGACCTGGTCCTCATCACTCCTGCCGGTCGAGAAGGTGAACATGGTCGACACCAACAGCCCGGTGATGGCGCTGGCGACGACGACAAGTCGCCATTTCGGGCGCGCCGACGGGCGCGCGCGGCGCCTATTCGGCGCACGATGTGATGCCAACGGAACTGCACCCCTCGACCTCGACTGACTCCACCGGCTGCGTGAAGCCACTCGAGGGTAACTCATCGGTTCGCTCCACCCCACCTTCGCGGCAGGTCTGTGAAAATGCCTGCCGAGGCCCGCCGTCGAGGGGCCCGAACCGTGCGGACCACGCCTTCCCAGTACGCCTCTCGGAGTCCGCCAGGAGCTCGCAGGGAGCCCGTTCGTGCTGCCCGCGAGCACCCCGCAGGCTAACGTGACGCCGTGAGCACCACACCGTCCCGCGTCTTCGTGGCCCGGCTCGTCGGACTGCCGATCTTCGACCCACAGGGTGACCAGGTGGCCAAGGTCCGTGACCTGGTCGTGGCAGTGCGGACCGAGACGAGCCAGCCGCGTGTGCTGGGCATGGTGGCGGACATCTTCGGGCGACGACGGATCTTCGTGCCGATGACGCGAGTCACCAACATCGACAGTGGGCAGGTCCACACGACCGGCCTGCTCAACATGCGACGTTTCGAGCAGCGACCCACCGAGACTCTCGTGATGGGCCAGATGCTCGACCGGACCGTCACCATGCGCGAGTCGGCCGTCACCGGCACGGTCTACGACGTGGCGATGGAGCAGGCGCGCAACCGGGACTGGGTGCTCTGCCGGGTCGCCGTCCAGGAACCGAGCAAAGGCTTCCGACGGCGTGGACAGACCCACGTCACCGAGTGGCGCGACGTCACCGGTCTGACCAAGCCGGAAGAAGCCCAGGGCGCCACGCACCTGATTGCCGCGCTGAACGACATGCGCCCCGCCGACGCGGCACACATGATCCACGATCTGCCTCCCGAACGGCGCTCTGCCGTGGTCGCCGCCCTGGACGACGAGCGGCTCGCGAATGTGCTCGAAGAGCTGCCGGAGGAGGATCAGGTCGAGATCCTTGAACTCCTCGACTCCGAACGCGCAGCCGACGTACTCGAGGAGATGTCCGCCGATGACGCTGCCGACCTCATCGCCGACCTGAGCCCGGAGACGGCAGCGACCCTGCTGGGGCTGATGAAGCCCGACGAGGCAGAAGACGTACGCCGACTGATGTCCTACGCCGACGACACCGCCGGCGCGATGATGACCCCGGAGCCGGTCATCCTCTCCCCCGACGCCACCATCGCCGATGCCCTTGCCCATGTCCGCAACCCCGAGCTCACCCCGTCCCTCGCGGCGCTCGTCTACGTCTGCCGGCAGCCGCTCGAGACTCCCACGGGAAAGCTGCTCGGGGCCGCCCACATCCAACGGTTGTTGCGAGAACCGCCCTCCACGTTGGTGGCAGCGGCACTCGACGAGTCGATGGATCCGTTGCGCCCCGCGGCCACCCTGGACCAGGTCGCGGCACACCTGGCGACCTACAACCTGGTCGCCGCGCCGGTGGTGGACGACGAGGGACGACTCCTCGGAGCAGTCACCGTCGATGACCTGCTCGACCACATGCTTCCTCTCGGCTGGCGCGACCACTCACCGCGGCCCGGACCCATCGCTGGTGATGCACGATGAGTGAGTCCCGCCGTCCCCGCCTCGACACACCGCGCGAACTGCGTCGCACCTTGATGCCCCACCCGAGTTACGACAGCGACACGTTCGGAGTCTTTGCCGAGTCCTTCGCGCGCTTCATGGGCACGGCGAAGTTCCTGTTCTGGATGACCGTCTTCGTCCTGTGCTGGTTGTCGTGGAACGTCCTGGCTCCGCGCGAATGGCGTTTCGACGAGTTCCCCTACATCTTGTTAACCCTGATGCTGAGTCTGCAGGCCTCCTACGCTGCGCCGCTGATCCTGCTCGCGCAGAACAGACAGGAGCAGCGCGACAAGGTCGTGGCCGAGCAGGACCGCCAGGCCAACTCTCGCGCCCACGCCGACATGGAGTTCCTGGCCCGTGAGATGGCCTCGCTGCGGATGGCAGTCGGTGAGGTGGCGACGCGCGACTTCATGCGCTCGGAACTGCGCGGTCTCCTCACAGACATCGAAGATCTGGCCCCGCAGGCGACCGTTGAGGATGCCCAGGCTCGACCGGCAGACTCCGGGTAGCACCCCGGCTCGTAGACTTGGGCCTCATGAGCACCCCTACCGTCGACCAGATCCAGGCCGCGCTCGCGACCGTCAACGATCCTGAGATCAAGCGTCCGATCACTGAACTCGGCATGGTCGACTCCGTGGAAATCAGCGAGGACGGGGTCGTGACGATCCTCGTGCTCCTGACTGTCTCGGGTTGTCCCCTCAAAGACACCATCACCCGCGACGTGACCGCCGCCGCCTCCGGCGTGGAGGGCGTCACCTCGGTCGATCTCACCCTCGGGGTGATGACTGCCGAGCAGCGGGCCGGGCTCAAGGAACTGCTCAGCGGCGGTCGGGCCCAGCGCGAGATTCCCTTTGCACAGGCAGGCTCGCTGACCAAGGTCTACGCCATCGCCAGCGGCAAGGGCGGCGTCGGCAAGTCGTCCGTGACGGTGAATCTGGCCCTCGCCATGGCGGCGCAGGGACTCAAGGTGGGCGTGGTCGACGCAGACATCTACGGCCACTCGGTCCCTGCCATGCTCGGGGTGGCGGACACCCGACCGACCCAGGTCGACGATCTCATCATGCCGGTGCCGACCTCGAGTGGCGTCTCCGTCATCTCGATCGGCATGCTCAAACCCCGCCGCGACCAGGTGGTCGCCTGGCGCGGCCCGATGCTCGACCGCGCGTTGGTCCAGATGCTCGCAGACGTCTACTGGGGCGACCTCGACGTTCTGCTCCTCGACCTCCCACCCGGCACCGGCGATGTGGCCATTTCGCTGGGTCAACACCTGCCCAACGCCGAGGTCGTGGTCGTGACGACTCCGCAGGAAGCCGCTGCCGAGGTCGCGGAGCGAGCCGGGACCATGGCGTCGATGATGCACCAGCGCGTGGTTGGCGTGGTCGAGAACATGAGCTTCCTTCCCTGCCCGCACTGCGATGCAGAGGACGACCATCGTCTCGAGATCTTCGGCACCGGCGGTGGGGAGAGAGTCGCGGGCACCTTGTCACAGCGCTTCGGCTACGACGTCCCGTTGCTTGCCCAGATCCCCCTCGACATCTCACTACGCGAAGGCGGCGACAGCGGCACCCCGATCGTGGTGGCCGACCCCGCCTCACCGGCTGCCCGAGCCCTGGTTTCCATCGCCGACACCCTGTCCGGACGAGGCCGAGGTTTGGCAGGTCTCCAACTTGGACTCACGCCAACCAGTAAGTTCTGAACATGGATGGCGTCGGGCTCGGGCACGTGCTGCTCATCGGCGACGTCGGGTTCCTCGAGCTGGCCGTGATCGGGCTGGTGGCGATCGTGGTGCTGGGGCCCGACAAACTGCCCGACCTGGCGCGGCAGGCCGCGCAGTTGCTGCACAAGGGACGTGCTCTGGCGCGCAACGCTCGCGACGAGCTGCGGACCGAGTTGGGGCCCGACTATGCCGACCTCGAGCTCCGTGACCTGGATCCGCGCACGATCGTGCGCAAGCACATCACCGAAGCCATGGCCGAGGTCGATCGCGAGGCAGCCAAGAAGCCGACGTTGCCGGCCGGACAGGTGCCTCCCTACGACGTCGAAGCCACCTGAGCCACCTGCGCCGTGCTTCGCGCGGACTACTCAGCGCGGCCTATTCATCACGGCTCTGGACTGCGAGCAGACCGGAGTAGGGCACCAGCAGTTCCCGTCCGCCGGACGTCTCACACTCCATGAAGTCGGCCCCGATGCGACCAAGCTGCACCTCGTGGCGTGAGGTGTCCATCAGGTGCACCAGACACCTGTGACCCGAGTCGGCGAGGCGTCGGAGCGCGGAGCGCAGGCCGAGGCGGTTCACCGGCGACCAGGCCACCTCCGGGACCGATCGCGCGGATGCGCCCTGGACCGCCACCACATGGCTCAGGACGATGATCCAGTCCTGACCGGACGCCGTGACCAGGCACCACGTCTCCCCCGTTCGATCGAGACGACCCTCGACACGTCCCACGACGGGCAGTTCCAGTGACACCGTGTCGCCGATCGACGCCATCAGTCTGCTGGCAAGAGTGACTGCTGCGTACTCGCTGCGCGCGCGATCGGCGAGCTCGGCCTCCCTGTCAGCCTCCCAGAGGCTGGCGGCCTGGGATTCCAGATCGTCGAACAGCGCGAACAAGTCATTTTCCCAGCCCATGGCCAAGGACCCTAGCCACTACGCGCTGTGCACAATCCTTTGACACTGACATCAAAACGCCCTTAAATGAATCAAACGCACGCAAACGAAAGGGTCTGATCGTGTCTCGGGGGAAATCTGCACTCATGGTGAGAAGCCTGCTGGTCTGGCTCGCGGTCACGGCCGCGACCACATCCGGTGCTCTCATCGCTTCATCCTCACTCCATGCCGCTCGCTCCACGGCCGCACCGGTCCAGTTCTCCGACCTGCTCGTCGCCCTGTGTGCCGCGGGGCTGTTCCTGGCCCTCACCTGGTTGTGGATCGTCACCACCGTGACAGTGGGCGAACTGCTGTACGGGCGTCGCCGCACCGGCGGTGGTGCGACTCGCCGCCTCGTGCTCCTGGCCTGTGGAGCAGCACTGCTCGCGGGCGCCACGGCGCCGGCGACGGCTGCGGACAACGACGGCCCCTCCACCTTGGCGGGCCTCTCGCTGCCGGATCGCAGCGTGGCCGCCCCTCGCGCACCCGACGAGAACGCAGGTCGGGACCGGGTCCCGCGCCCCTCAGTCGCCGTGGCGACGCCGCGCCGGGACCGGGTCCACGTCGTGCGCCCGGGCGACTCGCTGTGGTCGATCGCCGCCGCAGAGGCGGGAACCGGAGACATCGGCACCAGATGGCGGACCATCTGGGCAGCCAACCAGGACACCATCGGCTCCGATCCGGACCTCATCATTCCGGGGCAGCAATTGCGGATCCCCACTCCCCCTCTCACCGAAGAAGGTGCCCGATGACAGGCCAGTCCCGCTCAGGGGGCGCCGAGATCATCGCGCTGCCCACGGCCGCGCCGATGTCCAGCGTCCAGGGTTCTCTGGCCCTCGACCTGACCTGGAGGACCGCGCCACCGCGCTCGCACCTGCGCAGCGCGCAGATGTTCGATCTGGTCACCGCCGAGACGGACAGTCGCAAAAGACTTGATGCGTTGGTCGGACGCTACTTCCAGGCTGCGGTCGAGGTCGCCACGGGAGATCGTCCCGTGGGCCAGTTGCTGCGCCACACCGTTCCGGAGGTCTACCGCGAACTGAGCGAGCGCTCCCGCACCGTGCGAGCCGCAGCAGGGTCCCCTGCCCAGGGCCCGCGAGGCAGCACCCCCGCCCGGCCGATCGTCGTCGGAGTCCGTACCGCCCTCATCCGTGACGACGCCCTCGAGGCGAGCGCGCACGTCCGGTACGGACGCCGATCACGCGCGGTCGCCGCACGATTCGAGATCGTACGGGACCGCTGGCAGTGCGTGACGATCGTGTGGGGCTGAGGCCCAGTCCCCTCAGCCGCCGGAGCGCGTGGTGTAGCCCGGAGCTCCGCCGGGAGCACCATGGCACCGCTTGAACTTCTGTCCGGAGCCGCAGGGGCACAGCGTGTTGCGACCCACGTTCGCGAAGGGGTCGTCATCTGCAGCCCCCGACGCCCGCACCTCGGCTTCGCCATCCTCGTCAGGTGCGCTGTAGGTGAGGTTCTGCGGCTTCGCCGCGCGGTCCAGCCCCTTGGCGCGGATCTGCGGAGCATGGGCCTGCGCCTGCGCGAAATTGATCTGCGGGGTGGCTGCGGACACCTGCGGCGCCGCGGCCTCGACCACGTCGTCCTCCTCCGACTCCTCCTCGACCTCGACCTGGAGGTTGAACAGGAATCCGACGGACTCTTCCTTGATGCCGTCCATCATGACCGCGAACATGTCGAAGCCCTCGCGCTGGTATTCCACCAGCGGATCACGCTGCGAATAGGCGCGCAGGTAGATGCCCTCGCGCAGGTAGTCCATCTCGTAGAGATGATCGCGCCACCGTCGATCGAGCACCGAGAGGACGACGCGTCGCTCCAACTCACGCTGGACCTCTTCGCCGACCTCGGTCTCGCGACGGTCATAGGCAGCCTGGGCATCCTTCTGGATGTCCTCGATCAGCGCCTCGCGACTCAAACCGTCGATTCCCCCGGCAGCCGACAGCATGCCTTCCTGGGTGAGAGCCATGGGGTAGAGCTGACCGAGCGCGGTGAAGAGCGCGTCAAGATCCCAGTCCTGGGCGTAGCCCTCGGTCGCGCCGCGGACATAGCCACTGATGACGTCGTTGATGAACTCGCGAATCTGGTCGCCCAGATCGGCACCCTCGAGGACCCGACGGCGCTCGGCGTAGACGACCTCACGCTGACGGCTCATCACGTCGTCGTACTTGAGGACGTTCTTGCGCGACTCGAAGTTCTGCGACTCGATGTTGCCCTGAGCGCCGGCGATCGCGTTGCTCACGCGCTTGGCATCGATCGGCACGTCGTCGGGGACCTTGAGGACGGTGAGAATGCGGTCGACCCATTCGGACTTGAACAGGCGCATCATCTCGTCCTGCAAGGAGAGATAGAAGCGAGACTCACCCGGGTCGCCCTGACGGCCCGAGCGACCACGCAGTTGGTTGTCGATACGGCGTGACTCGTGCCGCTCGGTGCCGACGACGTACAGGCCTCCCAGCGCTGCGACCTCGTCGTGTTCGGCGGCGACCTGCGCCTTGATCTTGTCGAGGGCAGCAGGCCAGGCGGCGTCATACTCCTCCGGGGACTCCACCGGGTCGAGTCCCTGCTTGCGGAGATCCTCGTCGGCGAGGAAGTCGATCGACCCGCCGAGCATGATGTCGGTGCCTCGACCGGCCATGTTGGTCGCGACGGTCACCGCGCCCTTGTGGCCGGCGAGCGCCACCACCTTGGCCTCGTTGGCATGCTGCTTGGCGTTGAGGACGGTGTGCGGGATGCCGCGCTTGGTCATCTTGTTGGACAGATGCTCGGACTTCTCCACCGACACGGTGCCGATCAGCACCGGCTGACCCAACGAGTGACGCTCGTAGATGTCTTCGACGACCGCGTCGTACTTGGCCTCTTCGGTGCGATACACGAAGTCGACGTTGTCCACCCGCTGCATGGGGCGGTTCGTCTCGATGGGCACGACGCCGAGCTTGTAGATCTTGTCGAACTCCGAGGCTTCGGTCATGGCCGTACCGGTCATGCCGGAGAGCTTGTCGTAGAGGCGGAAGTAGTTCTGCAGGGTGATGGTGGCCAGCGTCTGGTACTCCTCACGGACCGTCACCCCTTCCTTGGCCTCGATGGCCTGGTGGAGGCCGTCGTTGTATCGACGCCCGGCCAGGATGCGGCCGGTGTGCTCGTCGACGATCAGCACCTCGCCCTCCATGACGACATATTCCTTGTCGTTGCGGAACAACTCCTTGGCCTTGATGGAGTTGTTGAGGAAGGAGATCAGCGAAGTGTTGACCGAGTCGTAGAGATTTTCGATCCCCAGGTGGTCCTCGACGCGAGTGATGCCGGACTCCATCACCGAGATGGTGCGCTTCTTCTCATCCACCTCGTAGTCGGTGTCCTTGACCATCGTGCGGGCGATCTTGGCGAACTCGGCGTACCACTTCACCTCGTCCTGCGTGGGACCACTGATGATCAGCGGGGTCCGGGCCTCGTCGATGAGGATCGAGTCGACCTCGTCGACGATCACGAAGCTGTGGGAGCGCTGCACGCACTCCTCGATCGACTCGGCCATGTTGTCGCGGAGGTAGTCGAAGCCGAGTTCGTTGTTGGTGCCGTAGGTGATGTCGCAGGCGTAGGCCTCACGACGCTCGGCAGGGCGCATCGACGGCAGGATCACGCCGGTGGTCAGCCCCAGGAAGTGGTGGACCCGTCCCATCATCTCGGACTGGTACTTGGCGAGGTAGTCGTTGACCGTGACGACGTGGACGCCCTTGCCGCCCAGTCCGTTGAGGTAGGACGCCAGCACGGCGACCAGGGTCTTGCCCTCACCGGTCTTCATCTCGGCGATGTTGCCGAGGTGGAGAGCTGCGGCACCCATGATCTGGACGTCGAAGGGGCGCATGCCCAACACCCGGTGTGCCGCCTCGCGCACCACGGCAAAGGCCTCCGGCATGATGTCGTCGAGGCTCTCGCCCTTCTCGAGCCGCTCCTTGAACTCGTCGGTGCTCGCACGGAGTTCTTCGTCGCTCATCGCGACGAAGTCGTCCTCGATTGCGTTGACGGCCTTGGAGATGGCCTGGAGCTCACGAAGGATCTTGCCCTCGCCGAGGCGAAGGAGCTTGTCGATGATGGCAGGCACGGTGATGCGACTCCAGAGACAGAGGGGAGAGCGGTCGGATGACCGTCGGTCATGCTACCCACGGTTCCTAACCCGGGTCGTATCGGCCAGTTCGGCGGACAGCTCGGAGGACAGGTCACCGCGCGGCCTGACCACTACATGGTCGAGCCCCAACCAACCCGCGAGCCGCCACAGTTCCGCGGCAAGTGCCGCCGCGGTCCCGGTGGGTGCCTTCGCCTCGGCGAACGAGCCCTGCACGAGGAGCGCGCGAGCAGGCCGATCGGCCTTCAGGTCGACGCGAGCCACCAGTCGATCACCCCACAGGAACGGGAGGACGTAGTAGCCGTGGACGCGTTTTTCGGCGGGGACGTAGATCTCGATGCGGTAGAAGAAGTCGAACAAGGCTTCCAGCCGCGAGCGCTCCCACACGAGGGGGTCGAAGGGGCTCAGCAGCGTGGCGGCGCTCACCTTGCGAGGAAGGCGGGCATCACGGTGCAGGTAGGCCGGACGATCCCACCCCTGGACCGTGACCGGCTGCAACTCACCGGACTCCACCAGTTGCGCGACGGCTTCCGTCGCACTCGGCTGGGCAGGTCGCCGCGGGAGCCGCAGACGGTAGTAGTCGGCCAGACAGGTCGCGGTGGCGACCCCGTGGGACCGGGCGGCACGGCGTACGAGCTCGGTGACCGCTTCCTGCGGACTGGGAGTCGGTGCGTTGAGCACCTCTGCCGGCAGGACTCGCTCAGTCACGTCGTAGCAGACCTCGAACTGGGACGTCCGCCCCGCGATGGCCACATCCCCGACCAGGTAGAGGTGGTGGAGGACCTTGCGGGCCTCGGACCAGTTCCAACCCCAGTGCTCGCGGGCGCGAGGACCGACACTGAACTCCTCCTCCAGGTCTCGAGCCGTGACCGGCCCGCCCGCACGCACGGCAGCGAGCACGTCGCGTTCGAGGGTGTCACCACCAGTCCCGCTCCGGTCACCGTGTTCGGCGCGGTACTGATCCATCCGGTGGCGCATGTACGGCCACAGTTCCACCGGCATCAGGGCCTGCACATGCGCCCAGTACTCCACCAGACGAGCCGAGCGGCCCTGCGAGGCGCGACGGAGCAGGTCCACGTCGTAGGGGCCCATCCTCGAGTAGAGGGGCAGGTAGTGGGCCCGCTGGAGGACATTGACGGAGTCGACCTGGAGCACACCGGTCCGGGCCAGGGTGCGATCCACCGTACGCAGCGAAGGAGTCGCGTGGGGCCGGTCGCAGAAACCCTGGGCCGCGAGCGCGATCCTGCGCGCCTGGCTGGTCGTGAGGGACTCCATGGGAGCGACGTCCTCAGGGAAGGTCGAGCAGCTTCTCGCGCATGGCGTACATGACCGCCTCCATACGCGAATGCAACTGCAACTTCTCCAAGATGTTGCGCACGTGGTTCTTGACGGTGTTCTCCGAGATGAAGAGTTCCTTGGCAACCTCGCGGTTGTTGAGGCCCTTGGCCACCATCCGGAGAACTTCGAGCTCTCGCTCGGTCAGCCGCAAGGTCGGTCCTTGCTCGCGCTCGGGCTTGGACATCTGCTTGAACTCATCGATGAGTTTGACGGCCATCGAGGGGCTGATCAGGGACTGGCCCTCGTTGACCACGCGGACGGCCTGGGCGACCTCCTCGATGGAGGAATCCTTGAGGAGATAGCCCGCTGCGCCGTTCTTGACCGACTCATAGAGGTCGGCCTCCTCATCGGAGACTGTCAGCATGATGATCTTGGCCGACGGAACAGCTTCCTTGATGAGACGACATGCCTCCACGCCCGTACGGCGCGGCATCCGGACGTCGAGCAGGATCACGTCGGGGACAGTTGCGACGGCGAGATCGGTCGCTGTCACCCCGTCCGAGGCCTCACCGACGACCTCGATGTCAGCATCGCTGGCCAGCAGCATGATCAAGCCGCGCCGGAAGAGTTCGTGGTCGTCGACCACGAGAACTCGGACGGGTTCGGTGCCTGTTGCCTCGGTCACGCTCGCATCATGTCACGAGTCGTGACCGAGGCACGGCAACAACGCGACGCTCAGCTCTCCATCTCGAGAGAGATCACGCCGTAGTCGTATCCACGGCGGCGATAGACCACCGAGGGGCGCTCGCTCTCCTTGTCGACGAAGAGGTAGAAGTCGTGACCCACCAGCTCCATCTCGTACAGCGCCTGGTCGAGCGGCATCGGCGCAGCCTGGTGGGACTTCTCCCGCACGACCAACGGACCGTCACCGGTCACGGTGATGGGACCGACCTTGCGTTCGTTGACCGACCCGTCATCTGCCGATGCTTCGGTGTCCTCGCCAATCTCGGGCACCCCGGCAAGCGCCTCGCCGAGCGAGGGCGGCATGTTGCGTCCGCGATGGACACGGCGCCGGTCGGCGGCTCGCCGCATCTGCGCCTGCATCTTGTCCAGAGCCAGGTCGAGAGCAGCCATCTTGTCCGCTGCAGCCGCCTCGGCCCGGATGACCGGACCCTTGGAGAACGCCGTCAGTTCGACCCGGGTTCCCCGGTCCTGCTGGCGCGGGTTCTTCTCCGCCACCACCGCCACTTGAACGCGCATGATCTGGTGATCGTGCTTCTCCAGACGGGTGAGTTTCTCCGAGACATGTTCGCGGAATCGATCAGACACCTCGCAGTGTCGTCCCGTGACCACAACCTCCATGTGAACCTCCTCAACTTGCACGCGGCCGCACCCATAGATGGGCCCCGGCGATGAACTCCGGGGCAGGGTGGGATGGAGTCCGCCCGGCCGACCTGGTCTTCGTCCCCACAATCGCCTGCTGAAGCTGTCGCAACTTCTCCGTCACTACTGGCCTTCTCCCGACATCCGTCACATCTGGTGACGGGGGCGAGGCAGGACTTACTTCTAAGCCGCACCGTGATCGTCGCGCGAGCCCTGTACTGAACAGCACAGTGCCCGCGGACTTACGTGGACCGTTTCGCCTGCGACTGGCATCGGCTAGACACGGTTGGGGCGGAGCACCGCGCACAACGGCACCGCGCACAGCCCTTCGCGTGACGCAACCACGGACCCGGACGGACTCCATGAACAGACGCTAACCCCTCAACGTCCCCGGGCCAAGAGCCGCCCCGTCAACGCCGCGGCGTGGCTGCAATCGCTGCGATCGCGAAAGGTGGCCACCCGACCGCGCCGAGGGCCCGTTGTGCCTCGCGCGCGGTGGCTCCGGTCGTCAGCACGTCGTCGCAGATCAGTACTGCGGCCAATGGCCAGCGTCGTCGCAATCTCCGCAGCACGGGCGAGGGACAGTGCATCGAGGTCATCACATTCTCCCGTCGGGCAGTCGCGTCGAGACCGGTCTGGTCGACCACCGCCCCGCGCGAGTGGAGAACCGGAGCCACCGCCACCGGTCGGTTCGCCCCCACCACCCTCGACGCTTCCCCGACGAGGGCCAGCAACGGCTCGTACCCCCGTCGACGGCCCGACCCGAGGCGGGAGGGAACCGGGACCAACAGCAGCGGCACCCGCGGATCCAGTCCGACGGCCGCTGCCTGCACCGCCTGGGCGAGCAGTCGGCCCAGCACCCTGCGATGTCCCCACTGTCCCCGGTCCTTGTGACCCACCACGAGTTCGCGCACCGCGCCCGCATAGGGGGCCACGACCCATGGCGTCACCAGTCCCGGAGGCACCGGGCTGGGCCATGAGATCCGTGCTGTCGAAGGCAGCGCCGCGCGACACAGTGCGCAGAGCATCCGTCCGGGGTGGGCACACCCAACGCAATGACTACCGAGGAACAGGTCGAGGGTCTCGTCGAGCATCCCTGATGGCACCAGAGCGATGCCCGGTGCGACAACCGCCTGGGCCAAGCCTGTGGACAGCCGCTCACCCGGCAAAGGTGAGCGAGGTGACCCCTCGAGGCAGGTCCACCACGGCCCGTTCGGGCTGACTCAGATTCGTGACCTCACGGCCAACAACGGCGAAGACCTCGGTTCCCTGTGGAGCAGTGACCAGCGCACGGACCGCCCCGCGAAGGCGTGAGGTGCCAGCAGTGGCGATCTCGCCCGGCGATCCGTCGACCGAGAGGGTCCGCACCTGGGAGAAACCCTCGGTGGGGTCGCTCAGCAACGACACCGTCGTCGGCGAGCGCCATCCCACATCACGCACTCGCGGGCCGTCCTCGATCGGGATCGCGAGTGGTACCGGCGCCGTCACGCGGAGCACCCGACCATCTTCGTCGTGCTGGATCCGCGAAGCGACCACCCGGTCGGCCTTGGGTCCTCGCACCACTGCGACGAATCGGCTGCTGTCACGAGAGACCAATATCTGGGTGACTCGGCGTCCGCTCACCCGAGGGACGGTGACTTCACGCACCGCTCCGTCCACCACCAGCAGGATGCGGGCCCGTCCTCCGTTGCGGTCCAGCACCCAGGCTCGATCGCGGAAGTCCCACACCGGCGGCTGGAGGTTGACGCCGTCGCTGATGACCGGCACCACCTCCGCGTCGGGTGTCTCCAGGGGTGCGATGTCCACCCGCGTACCGTCGCTCGACACCGCCCCCACCCGCGAGCCGGAGAGATTGACGCCGATCGAACGGACCCCCAGGTCGGTCTGGCCGAACGGGCCGGTCGTGACCTCCAAGGATTCGAGCGAACCACGGACCACCATTCCGCCCCTGAGAGCGAACAACTCGCCGGTCGACCTCACCCCGTTGGGGTCGTATCCCCTCCCGACGTCCAGGTTGGGCCGGTTCGACCCGTCGGTGCTGTCGAAGACACGCCCGCCCACGCTCAGGCGGACCCCGCGAATGAGAGGTTCCTGGCCCAAGGTCCACACCAGCTGGGCCAGCATGCGTTCTGCGGTGAGCTCGTCCACCGTGTCCGGGTCGCCGGTCAGGGCCACCTCCGCCACCCCCGCGCTGTTGATCGGCACCGACAGCGCCTGCTTCGTCCCCGGAGGGAAATAGGTGCGCGCCACCTGGGCCGACTCCCCGGTGGGCTCAGCCAGCAGACCCCGCACCACCGCCGAAGTGAACTGCTCACCCTTGGGCACGAAGACCGGCTCCGGCACCAGCACCTCCGTGGTGGGATCGAAGAAGTAGAGCGACACCCGTCTGTACCAGTCGTCGAACCACGATTCCGGCACGACGAGGGCATCCGGTAGCGCATCGATACGCCACTCCCCGTTTTCCTGCACCAGACTGATGTCCAGCTGACGGAAGAGCTGCGTTCGTTCCCAGGCACCCTGGTAGTCGTAGAGGTTGACCCCAGACATCGTCACGCTCATCGCGGTGGTGCTGTCCGGTGAGCCGAGGTCTGCTTCGTCGGGCGACTCGATCTCGACGCCAGTCGTCGCGCCCAGATCGACGTAGGTGATGATCCGCTCCTCTGGCACCCATGTCTTCTGCGCCTGGACAGAGAGGAACTGCCGAGCCACGGTCTTACTGATCGGAGTCGCTTTCATCGCCTCGAGGAAGCCGTCGACGATGTCGATTCCCGACTGACCCCGTCGCGGCGGTCGCGGGTCATAGGAGATGCCCGGCAAGTCCTGCACGGCGGCGGAGACCGGAGACTTCACCACCGGACCGTCGGTGGGCATCTGGACGCACCCCGCCAAGATCCCCGCTGCGACCACCGCCGCCACCATCGTCGCGGCACGTCGAAGTGTCATGCCGGTTCCCTCGTGTCGTGGGGCACCAACGGCAACGGACTGTGACGAAGTGGTGTGGACAGGTGACGAGGCAGGGTGAGACGGAACTGCGATCCCTCACCGGCTCGGCCCCACGCCTGCAGCCAGCCACCGTGCAGATGCGCGTCCTCCAGCGAGATCGACAGACCCAGCCCGGTGCCGCCGCTGGTGCGGGCGCGTGCGGGATCGGCGCGCCAGAAGCGGTTGAAGACCATGGCCGACTCTCCCGGCTCGAGTCCGACGCCATGATCGCGCACCGAGATGGCTGCAGTCTGTGCATCGGCAGCGATGAAGATCTCGACGTCTCGCATCTCCGCGTGGTCGATGGCATTGGTGACGAGGTTGCGCACGATGCGCTCCACGCGACGTACGTCGGCCTCGGCGACGCAGGACATCACGGGCTGGTGCACGACGACACGGGTGTGGCGCTGTGCCGCCATCGCCGACGTCATGTCCGCCACTCGCCGCGCGACATCAACCAGGTCCACGTCCTCGGCATCCAGAACCGCGGCTCCGGCATCGAAGCGGCTGATCTCCAGCAGATCGGCGAGCAGGGTCTCGAAACGATCGAGCTCCTTCTGCAGGAGCTCAGCTGCGCGGGACGTGACCGGATCGAGCAGGGGTCTGGCGTCATAGATCACGTCACTGGCCATCCGGACAGTGGTGATCGGGGTGCGTAGTTCGTGGGAGACATCTGAGACGAAGCGCCGCTGCAGCCGGCTCAGTTCCTCGAGCTGACGGATCTGTTTCTGGAGGTTGGAGGCCATCTGGTTGAAGGACGTCGCCAAGCGCGCCAAATCGTCCTCCCCAGTCACGCGCAAACGTTCGTGGAGGTGGCCCGCGGCGAGTCGCTCGGCCACTCGACGCGCCATCCGGATGGGCGTCACCACCTGCCGGGTCACCAGCCAGGTCAACCCGGCGACCAGCAGCATCAGCGGCACTCCTGCGGCCAGCAGCGCCTGTGAGACGAGGGCCAGTGTTTCGGTCTGCTCGGAGAGGGAGTAGAGGTAATAGAGGGTGTAGACGTTGTCGTCCGCCGGCAGTCGAACCTGGCTGCCGACCACCACACCGGGACCCTGTGGCAGGCCGGGCATGTCGCGGGTGGTGCGAATGTCGGTGTAGGTCCACGCCGTGGGTGAGTTCGTGTCGAACTGCGCCTGCAGCGCCTCCGGAACGCTGGTCAGGTCCAGCCCCTCGGTGAACTTCGCCCCACCATCGGACAACCGGGTCCCTTCGCCGATCGGTGGTGAGAGCACCACGGCGAACCCGCGGGTCTTGCCGCGGTCGATGAGAGGTCCGACGAGCGCCTGCTGCTGGCCGGGTGCGTCCACGTCGAGGGCGAGCGTCCCGGCGAGAGCCACCCGAGCGGTCTCGGTCTCTGCCTGCGCCTCCTGCACGACCGCGTCGACTCGATTCTCGACCAGACCGTCGCGGGTCTGCTGGATCAGGAACCAGCCCACCACCCCGACCACAGCAGCGGCCAGTACCACCGTGCTGACCACCACCCGCGCCTGGACCGAACGCCGCCAGAAGGCCGGTCGTCGACGGAGAAAATGCGGCAGCCGGTCACGCGCTCGACTCATGCCGGGGGTCGTCATGAGGTCGTCAGGACTTGCCGGCCTTGTAGCCCACGCCGCGCACCGTCAGCACGATCTCGGGGTTCTCGGGATCGTGCTCGATCTTGGAACGCAGTCGCTGGACGTGGACGTTGACCAACCGGGTGTCCGCACTGTGGCGGTAGCCCCAGACCTGTTCGAGAAGAACCTCACGGGTGAACACCTGCCAGGGCTTGCGGCCCAGACACACGAGCAGTTCGAACTCGAGTGGCGTCAGGTTGATCAGTTCGCCGCCCCGAGTCACCGAATGCCCTGCCACGTCGATCGTGAGGTCACCGATGGTGAGGGTCTCCATCGACGAGACGTCGTTGGAGCGCATCCGCGCCCGGATCCGCGCCACGAGTTCCTTGGGCTTGAACGGCTTGACGATGTAGTCGTCTGCCCCGGACTCCAGGCCCACCACCACATCGATGGTGTCGCCCTTCGCGGTCAACATCACGATGGGTACGCCGGATTCGGACCGGATCTCCTTGCAGACATCGATACCGTCCTTGCCCGGCAACATCAGGTCGAGAAGCACCAGGTCGGGTTTGTAGTCCCGGAACGCTTCGAGTGCCACGTCTCCGCGGCTCACGATCCGGCTCCCAAACCCTTCCTGGCGCAACACGATGGAGAGCATCTCCGCGAGGGAGGCGTCGTCATCCACGACGAGGACGCTTCCTCGGGTGGGCTCGGCAAGATCGGTCATGCCGAGCATTCTAGGACCGGCCTCAATCTCAGTAGCGGTACTGCTCGGTCTTGTACGGCCCCTCCGCAGGAATGCCGAGGTAGGCAGCCTGTCCATCGGTGAGGGTCGTGAGGTTCACGCCCAGCGATCCCAGGTGCAGACGAGCGACCTCCTCGTCCAGGTGCTTGGGCAGCACGTAGACGCCGACGGGGTACTGCTTGAGCTTGGTGAACAGCTCGATCTGCGCGAGGACCTGGTTGGTGAAGGAGTTGGACATCACGAAGCTCGGGTGACCGGTCGCGTTGCCGAGGTTCATCAACCGGCCCTCGGACAGGACGATGATCGCGTTGCCGCCGGGGAAGGTCCAGACGTCGACCTGAGGCTTCACGGTGGAGCGCTCGGCCACCCCGTCGGCCTCGAGACCCGCCATGTCGATCTCGTTGTCGAAGTGACCAATGTTGGCCAGGATGGCGTTGTGCTTCATCCTCTTCATCTGCTCGACCGTGACGACGTCCATGTTGCCCGTCGCGGTGATGATGATGTCGGCGATGGAGAGCACGTTGTCGAGAAGATCGACCTGGTAGCCGTCCATGGAGGCCTGCAGGGCGCAGATCGGGTCGACCTCGGTGATGATGACGCGAGCACCCTGTCCCCGCAGTGACTCCGCGCTGCCCTTGCCCACGTCGCCGTAGCCACACACGACTGCGACCTTGCCGCCGATGAGGACATCGGTGGCGCGGTTGAGGCCGTCGATGAGCGAGTGGCGGCAGCCGTACTTGTTGTCGAACTTGGACTTGGTGACCGAGTCGTTGACGTTGATGGCCGGGAAGAGCAGTGAGCCTTCCTTCATCATCTCGTAGAGACGGTGGACACCGGTCGTGGTCTCTTCGGTGACGCCCATGATCTCGCCTGCGATGGGGGTCCAGCGGTCGCTGGAGACCTTCAGTGATTCCTGCAGCACCTCGAACACGATCCGCTGCTCGGTCGAGCCAGCCGTGGCGGGATCCGGCGCGACGCCGGTCTTCTCCATCTCGAGTCCGAGGTGGACGAGCATGGTCGCGTCGCCACCGTCGTCGAGAATCATGTTGGCGAAGGTGTCGCCGGGCCAGTCGAGGATCTGCTGGGTGCACCACCAGTACTCCTCCAGCGTCTCGCCCTTCCAGGCAAAGACGGGAGAACCGGAAGGCGCGTCGGGGGTGCCCTCGGGACCCACGACGACAGCAGCCGCAGCATGGTCCTGGGTGGAGAAGATGTTGCACGAGGCCCAACGGACCTCTGCGCCCAGATCGACGAGGGTCTCGATGAGGACCGCGGTCTGGATCGTCATGTGGATCGAACCCGCGACGCGAGCACCGGCGAGCGGCTTGGTGGAGCCGTAGCGCTCACGCATGGCCATCAGGCCCGGCATCTCGTGCTCGGCGAGCTTGATTTCCTTGCGGCCGTATTCGGCCAGGGACAGATCGGCAACCTTGAAGTCCATGCGCGTGCTCCTGAAGTGGTGGTGCTGTTCCGCGCCGCACATCTGTGCGTCTTGGGATCTCCCACGCAGACTTCACAGCGTAGAACTGCGCTCAGTGAATCGGAGAATCCACGGGAGAGTCCGAGTCGGCCTCAGCATGTCCGCCGATGCCGAGAGCCCCCAGCACCGCCACGAGAAGCCCACCCAGGGCGAGGCCCACCATCGCGGAGGCGAGGGTGTTGAGCACCCAACCAGCCAGGCCACCGATCACACCGCCGATGGCGTCACTGACCTGTGTCTCCCAGTGGTGCACGAATTCGTAGGGCCAGTGCAGCGCATTGCCGAGCGACGTGGCGTCGAGGAGGCCACCTTCGCCGCCGATCTCGTAGAGGCTCACGAGAAAGATGTGGCCACCGACCCAGAGCATGGCCACGATGCCGATGGCGGAGATAGCGGAGAGCAACCGCGGCATGGCCGCGACCAACCCGAGGCCGATCCGCTGGGAGATCCTGGAGCGTTTTTGGCTGAGGTGGAGGCCGACATCGTCCATCTTCACGATCAACGCCACCACGCCGTAGACAAGCAGGGTGATCACCAGTGCCACCACAGCCAGCACGATGGCCCGCATCCAGATGCTGGCATCGACGTCGGAGCTCACGACCTCCTTGAGCGCGATGACCATGATCTCGGCGCTCAGGATGAAGTCGGTGCGAATAGCGCTACTGATGGTGCGCGCCTCGTGCTCCGGCGTGAACTCACCCTCGGCGGCGATCACAGCGGAGGCCGGATCGTCGTGACCGGCGACTTTCTCCCAGACCTTGTGGGCCCCTTCGTAGGCCAGGAAGGCTCCACCGAAGATCAGGATGAGTGGCAGCAACTGGGGAAGAAACTGCCCCAGCAGCACGGCCGCGGGCAGAATGAAGATGAGCTTGTTGCGCAGGGACCCGATCGCGATCTTCTTGATGATCGGAAGTTCCCTTGCCGCCGCCGAGCCGCGGAGGTACTGCGGAGTGACAGCCGTGTCGTCGACCAGGACACCTGCCGCCTTCACGCTCGCCCGCCCTGCGGCCGCGCCCACATCATCAACGCTGGCCGCGGCAATCCGCGCAAACACCGCGATGTCGTCGAGCAGGGCAAAAAGTCCGCCGGCCATGAGTCCCTCCCCAGTCAGCACAATGCTGGGGTGAGGCTATCTGGTGTCCAGACCCAGCTCGGACAGACCTCGCCGAGCGCGGGCGAGGCCCTGCTCGTTCTCGGCCTGGTCCGCTATGCCCGTGAGGTCGTGGGTGGCTAGTCGCTGGGCGAAGTACGCCGCCTGGACGGCCCACCGAAAGCGGCGGAAGGCGTCGAGTGACCGCGTCTCGTCAGCCCCGAGGGGCCCCTGTTCCTCGTAGGCGCCCAGGAAAGCAGACGCGCGCTCCGGCCCGCGCAGGTACATGACGGCGGAGGCCACGTCGTAGAGGACTGGTCCGCGCTGGGCCCCGGTCCAGTCGATCAGGCCGGTGACGCCGGTCCTGTCGTCGTGGATGAACGCCTCCGGCGTCGGATCGGTGTGGAGCAGGGACCACGTCAGAGTCAGCGGATCGGTCTCGGCGCGGACCGCCTCGAACACCGGGCCGAGCCACGGATGAGCCTCGGTCCCCGGCAGGCGAGGCGAGAGCCAGTCAGCCATGAAAGTGGCGGGACTCGGACCTCTGGCTGCGTTTGCGGCAAGGTGGACACGCGCCAACGTGGCAGCGATCCAGCGCTGCTCCTCGTCCGACTCGCCGTCGAGTTCACGGCCGGGCACGTGGACGAGCAGCGCCAATCCGTGCTCAGACGCGACCATTCGCCCGTCCAGGGTGGGCACCGGCGCCCCGGTGACGAGCCCTGCCTGCGCGAAGGTCGAGGCGGCCTCGCAACCGGCAAGCAGGTCAGCCAACCCACTCGCGGGCACGCGTTTGAGGACGTACCGGGCTCCTTCGCACTCGACCAGCCAGGTGGCTGAGTTCATCCCGCCTTCGAGCTGGCTGAGTAACGCCTCACCCATGCCCCAGTGCCGTTGCAGGAGTTCGCTCTCGTCGGCCACGCGCGTCACTGTGTCACGGTGCCCCGAGTATCGGGATTGCCTTTGTCGGCGACGTCCATGAGCGAAGCCGACCAGTCAGCCAGTCGGCACGATGGCGTTGTTGATCGCTTCCGCGTCGCTGTCGAGGAGCGGCCTTTTGCGCTCCGCCGGCTCGGGAATGATGTTCCAGCCGTCCCCTGCCTAGCGAGGGATGACGTGCAGGTGAAAGTGGAAGACCGTCTGGAAGGCAACTTCGCCGTCGGGGAGCACGACGTTGATCCGTTCGCAGCGCATGCCGGGGCGCCGCACGGCTCGGGCCAGATGATGACCGACCGACCACACGTGGGCGCTGGTAGCTCCATCAGGGTCTGCAAGCCCCACCGCGTGCACGCGTGGCAGGACGAGAAGATGGCCGGGCGTGACGGGGTTCAGGTCCATGTAGGCCACCACGGTCTCGTCCTCGTACACCACATTGGCCTCGGCCTGTCCGGCCACAAAGGGGCAGAAGATGCAGTCCTGCGCTGCCGATGTCGGTTCCTGTGTCATGCACAACATGGTCCCGTGGGTCAAGGCAGGGGCAACTCAGTCGATGCAAAGCCAGACTCGCGGACGAGAGTTGGTGGTGGATAGACGATGACATTCGAACAACTGTTCGGATATAGTGAGAGGCATGGCCCCCGCGACCACACTCCACGAGGACGACGAACTGTCGCCTGCGGGCGTGCTGTCACAGATCGGGGCCGCGCGGCGTGACGAGAATGCAGCATCCGCTCGTCAGCTCGAACTGGCCGCCAGGTGGGCCGATCTCCACCCGCCGGAGTCGATCCACCACGCAGCGGTGTTCACGACCCCCGGCAGTGAGCACGAGGAGCCGGTCGCTGGACAAGGGTGCCCGTTGGTGGCGGAGTTCGCGCTCGCCGAACTGGGCGCTGCACTCGGCGTCTCCACGACGGCAGCGACACGCCTGGTCGGCCACGCCCTGGAGTTGCGCCATCGACTCCCCCGGCTGTGGAAGCGGGTGCACGCTGGAAGAGTGCCGACGTGGCGGGCCAGATCAGTCGCCGAAGCCACCATCCACGCTTCCCCTGCCCTGTCCCGCGAGGCCGCCGGATGGATCGATGCGCAGGTTGCGGCAGTCGCCGGCAAGGTCGGGCCCGCCCAGCTCGACCGGCTCGTCGCCGAGGCCATCCGACGCCATCACCTCGCTGAAGAAGTTTCGTTGGACCCTGGCGGTTGGCGCGACGTCGACCCACGCCACGCGACGCTGCACCGTGACCAGGTGCACTTTGCCGGCACCATGCACTTCGAGGCCGAACTCGACATCGCCGCGGCCCTCGACCTCGATCGCGCGCTCAGCCACAGTGCCGCGACCTTGGCCGCGCTCGGATCGACCGCTTCGCTCGACGCCCGCAGGTCCGCGGCCCTGGGCGACCTGGCTCGGCAGCAGACGGCGCTGGCTCTTGGTGGCCACGGCGCGATGGCCGACGCGCCGCTCCCCGCCGCGCGGGAGGTTGTCCTCCATCTGCACTTCGACGCCTCCGCTGCAGGCGACGAACTGGCGATCACGTCCACCGGCCGCCTCGAAACCGGGCAGCGTCTGGTGCTGCTCGAGCAGATCAAGGGGTGGTGCGGCGAGTCGCACACCCGTGTCAGCATCCGGCCAGTGATCGACCTCAGCACTGAAATCAAGTCTCCGGCTTGCGCGATCCCGGATCGACTCCGCGAACAGGTGATCCTTCGCGACGAGACCTGCCTCTTCCCGTGGTGCACTCGTCCCGCTCGCTCCTGCGACATCGATCACGTCGCCCCTTTCGACCACGACGCCCGATCGGAGGGCCACGAGCAATCGGGCCCGACAGCGAGCAGCAACCTGATGCCGCTGTGTCGACGGCACCACCGGCTCAAGACCCACGGCTCTTGGCGGGTTGAGCGACCACCCGAATCAGGCGCCGTTTCAGCAATCTGGACCAGCCCGCACGCCGTAGCCAGTGGCCACGGAGCTGAAGGCACGTACTGTGACCCCCGTGCTGCCCTCCCCCACCGGCCGTCTGCTTTTTCGCCCGATGACGGTGGGCGACTTCGAGGACATGACTGCACTGCTCTCTGCCCTCGACCCGGTGCGCTTCGACCGACAGGCGAGGACCCGCGACGATGCGGCGCGCTGGATCGAGTGGCAGGAACGCAACTACGCCGAGCACGACTTCGGGCTCTGGGTCGTGGAGACCCACGACGGCGAATTCGTCGGCGACTGCGGACTGACGATGCAGGACGTCGAGGGGACGTCTCATGTCGAGGTCGGCTATCACGTCATGCCGGACCATCGACGCCACGGCTACGGCACCGAGGCCGCCACTGCCGTACGAGACTGTGCGGCCGCCGCAGGCATCGATCACCTGATCGCCCTGGTCCGACCGGAGAACACCCCGTCACAGGGTGTCGCGGCCAAACTCGGGATGGTGGTCGAACGTACGGCGCATGTCCACGGCGCGGATGCGCTGGTCTTCGGGTGCAGGCTCACACGTCCTGCGGCGGTGTGAAGCGGGTGCACTCCGGCGGCCACACCTGGAGTCCCGCTCAGTCCTCGACCAGGCCGATCCGCAGGTATTCAGCGGCGTAGGTGCCGGTCAGCAGGAGCGACGAATAGCGCCCCACTTCAGCCTCAGCGGTGGTCGTCAGGGTCTCCACCCGGACGCCGTGGCGCGCGGCGGCGGACTTCAGTTCGCCGGTCTGTTCGCGGACGACGGGCTCGTCCGACCCGTCGTCGAGGATCAACAGGAGCGGGCGAAGGTCGCCGGGCTCGTCGGCGAACGGGTCGGCAAAAACGTCACGCTGGCGGGTTGCCTCGATCACCGGGAGCAGGTGCTCGGCATCACCGGCGATGGCAGAGCGACCGCTGGTGCGCCGCAACGACTCCGCGAGCCGACGTGCAGCGCGGGCCGCGAGGACCGAGCCTCCCCACACCAGTGGGTTGGTGTCAGCCATGGCGATGGCGAGCATCTTGGCAGGGTTGACGGCCAGGTCGCGGTGGGGCGAACAACTGGTGGCGACGTCGTCGAGTGACTGGGCCACCGACTCGGCGTCGGCGCGCGGGCCGAGGTGCACGTGGGAGAGGTAGTCGAGGACGACCACGGCTGTGGCGAGTTGGTCGCCGGTGACCGTGGGCAACACGGCGGTATGACGTCCTGCGGCGTGCTCTGCGACCAGCGAGCGCTCGGGGCAGGCCACCACGACCTGGGCACCGCGGCGGACGGCTTCAGCGACTGCCGAGGCAGAGCCGAGGTCAGCACCTGTGGGAGCGAGCATGACCACCAGGTCGAGGGAGCCGGCCCAGCCGGGCAGGCCTGGGTTGGGCCACGCCACGAAGGGCACCGGGCACCGCAACTCCAGGACGGCTCGCAGCAGACGCGAATCCGGGCCAGCAGCGATGACGGCCCGAGGCCGGACGACGTCGCGTTCACGCGAGACGAGTTCCGCGATCGCGGGTGCCGCCTCGTGTGCCTCGCGTCGGACCCGGGCTCCGCTCTCAGCCAGGGACCTCAGCCTCAGGTCGGCGGCCTCGAGCACTGCGAGATCATCGAGTCGGGCTTCGTCGAACCAGTTGGCCATGGTCAGCGCTCTCAGACGTTCCTGCGGGCCTCGTCGACCAGCAGCACCGGGATGTCGTCACGCACGGGATAGGCGTTCGAGCACCCCTGGCACACGAGTTCGTCGGCCACCGGCGCGAGCTCGCCGTGGCAGGCCGGGCAGACGATGATGCGCAGCAACTGCGGGTCGATGTTCACGCACGCATCCTAGGTCAGTCGGTGGAGGTGAGCATGCGGAGGTGACCCCGCTTGACGCCACGCGTCGCGTCGTCGGCGACATGCAACGGGACCGGCTCGGGCGCTGGGCGGGCAGCCTCTCGGACCGCGTCGGCCAGTGCCAGCAGGTCGTCGCTGCTGGGACCTTGCGCGGCCGGATCGGGAGCCAAGCGCAACACTTCCCAACCGCGCGGTGCTGACAGCCGTTCGCTGTGCACCTCGCACAGGTCATAGGCATGCGGTTCGGCGAACGTGGCCAGCGGGCCCAGCACAGCGGTCTGGTCGGCGTAGACATAGGTCAACGTGTTGATCGAAGGACGACCACACGCCGTACGCGAACAACGACGGGCAAGACTCACGACGCTGACGGTACCCGCCACCTGCACGTGGGCCGCTTAGGCTCGCGGTGTGGACGAGATCACCGCACCCTTTCCGGCCCATCGCCGCCACACCCGCGACCGCCGCGGGCGCGGCATGCGCGGGCCCGGGATCCTCCCCCTCGCGCTCGGCACCCCGGCCCGGCTCACCACCCGTCAGCGGTTCGACCAGCTGGTGCTCGACATCGTCGCTCCGCTCGACCAGCGCTGGCAGTTGCACCTCGGGTTGGTGGAGTACGCGGTCGAGGACGCTCCGATGCTGCCCGACGACTGGGGCGACACCTCGGTGCCGCTGGCCTCCCTCGTACGTGGCAAGGGCGTCGATCCGACCCGACTGGTGCTGTTCCGGCGACCGATCGAGCACCGCGCCGTCGGCCGTCAGGATCTTCGAGCGATGGTGCACACGATCATCGTGGAGCAGCTCGCCGAACTCCTCGGGATCATGCCCGACCAGGTCGACGACACGTATTCCGACTAACGCGGAGCGGGGCGTACGTCGGGTAGCTGGCTCGTGGTGAGGAGCTCGTCCAGCGGCACCACGGACAGACCCGGGCTGGTCATCTCCACCGAGATGCTCGCCTTCGCGCCCTCCACCTCGATCAGGGCGAGCACGGCAGTGTCGGGCAAGTTGATGCGCGTTGCCGTCTCCGGTGTGATCTCCACGCGACGCATGCCGACAACTTCTGCTCCACGCTTGTCCCATGCCTGCACGGTCACCTCGCCCGCCGCGGTTGCCCCTGCCACGACGATGCGGGCCGGACCGGACGGAAGGGCCACCCCAGCAGACGTGATGGGGGGCGCAGCGCTGACCAGGGCCAGGTCGCGAGCGGTCCTGGTGCGCAGACTCGACGTGACGGGTGCGCTCGCGTCCAGCCGTACGGCTTCCACGCCCTCGGCGAGTTTGCCGCGCAACACCTGGCTGAGGTCGAGCTCGCGCACAGAGGCAGGAGCCACCCGCAGGGTCTTGATCCCCTTGGGGGTGAACTCGCTGTCCTGGCTGACCAGTTTGAGATCGACCTGCGCCTCGCTGTCACCCGGGTTGGCCACGGTGAGGACCCGGTCGCCGGGTGTCGTGCCCAGCCCGACGAAATAGGAGGACTCGGTGGGAGCCGGTTGGGACGGCAGCCACTCACGCAATTTTGTGCTTCGACCCAGCGGGTCGATCGTGTCGACGACACTCGCACCGAGCCGGCCGCGGGTCACCGAAACCCTCATGGCAAGGGCGTCGCGGCTCGGGACGACTTCAGCAAGGTCGAAGGACATCGAGCGGCCACCCGGCACCCGGATTCCTCGCAATCCGGGCACATCGACGATGCCGGCGCCGTCATGGACCGTCACGTCTGCCACGGCCGGGCCCTTGTCCGGGTTGGTGAGAGTGAGGTTGGAGGAGTGTTCGGCAGCCGCCCCCACGCCGGTGAACCATTGTTCGGGCGAAGGTTCGGTGCACCGAACGGCGGCGCCTGCTCCTGCTCTGGTGAGGACCAGGCCGGGCGCCAGGTTTCCCTCCCCGGTGGCCGTCACTGCTGCGGGTTCGTCGCGGGTCGCGATCCCGGTAGCGAGATCGACGGTGTCGTCCTCACCCGACACCCGAAGCGCCAACGTTCCCGAGGCAAGACCTGTATGCCCGAAGATCACGCGTTCGGCTCCGGGAAGGCTGCTCGGACAGACACGTGAGCTCCGGTCGAGTTCCGCGTCACTGGAGGCCTGGGTGGTCAACGGGACGACGGCGGGTCGTACCAGTGCCAGGGCTGCCACCGTCAGCAGTGGAATCGCCAGGGCCAGAATGGTGAGCGGCGAAGGTCGGACGGACGCCCTGGCCGCCACCCGCCGACGACCACCCCCGTGAACATCACCGAGATCGCGGTCAGCCATGTCGGCGTCTCCTCATCGTGGGCGCGGCCAGCACGAGAGCCGCGAGTATCGCCAAAGCCTGGAGAACGATCAGGCCGGTTCGCCAGCCGTTACCGGCGATCTCCTGCGCCTCCAGCGGCCGGGCCACCCGCCAGGCGCGCGTCGCACGATCCTCCGCGCTCGCCTGGTCGAGGCCGGCCGTGGCGTCGAGCAGTGCCGAGATACGTCCGTCCGCCGGGGCGGTGAGTACGACGTACTCAACCCCGCGGCCACCCAGCGCCGCGACCACGGCCGGGGTGGGCGTGGCGACCAGGGTCTTCACGTCCTCGGTGAGGTCGGTGTCCTCGTCCGCGAGGGTGAGGATCTCGTCCTCCCCCAGCGTGGTGCCGTCTTCTCGTCGGATGCGGTAGGTGATGCCGTCCTCGACCGAGCCGCTGAGCACGAGTACGCCGTGCTCGGGTCCGAGCAGCGAACTCTGCTGCATGTAGACGGGGACGTTCTGCTCCGTTTCCAGGGCGAGCGCGGTGTCCGGGCCGGACAGCCACCACATCATCCCGCCGATCGGCACCACTGCCGCCACCAGCGCCAGGACGACCGCAAACCCGCGCTGCCACCAGGGATGGTGGTCGGTGAGACGACGAACGAAGGCGTCCGCACCGAGGACGACCGCCACGACGGCGGTGCCCTGCAGGATGACGACGAACAGGCCGAGACTCGGGCGTGTGGTCACTGCCGGGAGGTGGAGTGTGACGTGGGACAGGATCCCGGAGACCAGCGCCGCAGCGAGAGCCACCAGCCAACAGGCCAGCACGGGCACCCGGGTGCGGGAGGGAATCAGCGCCACCACGCTCAACACGCCCAGGACCAGCCCCAGTTGCCCGGGTGCCCCCATCTCGTTGAGCCGCCCGGTCAGCAACCCGACGAAGGTGACCTGGTCGACGGTGAGGCGCCCTGCCTCCAGCAGCAGTCCTGCGGCCGAGCCGGTCGTCAACAGCGGCAGGAACCACGGCGCCACGAGGACCGGGGTCGCCGCCAGTGCCATGACCGGAGGTCCCCAGTTGTCCCGCTCGCTCAGCAGGCGCGGTGAGATGAACGCGGCGGCGCCGAGCACCACCGAGGCAGCCAGTACGGCGAAGAGCCAGAAGCCCGGCACGAAGGCCGTACCCAGCGCGAGCAGTAGCGCGGTCCGCCACGCAGCGCGCCAACGACGGTCACGATCGGGGTCGACGAAACCGAGAGCTGCATGGGCAGCCCATGGGAGGAGGGCAGCCACGGCGACCGTGCCGAAACGGCCTTCGCCCCACGCCCCCGAGGTCACCGGGACGAGCGCATAGGTCAGTGCCCCCCACACCAGCAGCCACCGCGACAGCCCCCGTGGATCCACCAGGCGACCCACCACCTTGAGCAGACGCCAGGCCCCCCAGGCGCCGACCGGCACGGCCAGCAGCATCAACGCACTGATGACCGCACCGGTGTGGCCGAGCAGCAGGGTGGCCAGTACCGCGAACGGGAGGACGTACGCCGGAGCCGGCACGTCCGTACCGGTCCCCAGTTGGTGCCATGACGAGGTGTGCAGGGACCACCAGTCCGCCGCCGCGGCCGGGACCGGAGACAGGGCACCACCGGTGATCGAGCCGAACGCCTCACGGCCCGCCCAGAGCGCCAGCAGGCCGAAGAGCACCAGCACGATGGCGACCGGGTTGGTGAAGAATCGAGCGACCATGCCGGTGTCGGTGAGCAGCAGATCCTCATCATCGTCGTGCGACACCCGTCGTTGCTCGCGCACCGGCGAGATGCCGCTGTCCTCGGCCCTAGCGACGCGACGACGCTCTGCAACATCGGCAGCCTGACCTGTCGCTGCCGAGGCAAGGTCGGTGACGAAGTCGAGTCCCTGACGATACGGAAGCCAGACCGGGGCGAGGAGGTGGCTCACGTCGGCGGCCTCGCCACGCCGGCGCGCGGCCCGCGAACGTCGGGCGGACAACAACTGGAGTGGGCGGCCGTGGACAGACACGACGGCGGCGAGTTCGTCGAGGGCTTCGCCGACCGACCGGACGGCCAGGAAACCCACCATGCGCAACAGCGAACCGAAGAACAACCGGACGAAGTGCCACGCAAATGCCCGGCCGGAGACATTCGCGAGAGAGGTGAAGAGCGCGGCGCGGCGCTCCTGGTAGTGGGTGTGTCTCCCCGTCAACGGCGTCCGGCGCAAGCCTCGGTGGGCTGCCTCGGCGTGGAAGACCACCGCCTGCGGCACCACCAACGTCTGATATCCGGCCAACGCCGCACGCCACCCGAAGTCGATGTCGTTGCCGAAGATCGGCAGCTCCGTGTCGAGCCCACCCAGTTCTTCGAGCACGTTGCGTCGCACCAGCATGCCAGCGGTGTTGACGGCCAGTACTTCGCGGACGGCGTCGTGCTGGCCCTGGTCGTACTCACCCCGCTCGAGGCCGGTCTCACGACGCCCGGTCCCGGTGATGGTCAGCCCGACCTCGAGAAGTCGTCGCAGGGAAGGCCATTCGCGGAGCTTGGGTCCGACGATCGCGGTGCCGGGATTCTCCTTCGCCGCAGCCATCAGGTGGGCAAGCGCATCGGGATCGGGATTGGCGTCGTCGTGCAGCAGCCAGATCCACTCGTCGGGGCCCTCGGCGGGCAACATCGACAGACCGTGGGCCACGGCGGCAGGAAAACTCGTGGAGCCCGGAACGATGTCGTAGACCAGGCGCGCCGAGGGCTCACCCAGTGTGCGCTGGATCAGTTCCGCGCTGCCGTCGCGACTGGTCGTGTCGACCGATGCGAGTCGGTCCACGGGGAGGGTCTGCTCGACAAGGCCATCGAGCACCGATGGAAGCCATCGTGCTCCGTCATGGCTGACGAGAAGCACGGTGACAGTCACCGGAGCACCTTAGCGAGGGTGTGCCGAGGTGGAAAAACGTCAGACAGCGCGCTTCTTGAGCTTGCGCCGCTCGCGCTCGGAGAGTCCGCCCCAGATGCCGAAACGTTCATCGTTCATCAAGGCATACTCAAGACAGTCGTCGCGAACCTCGCAGGTGAGGCACACCTTCTTGGCCTCCCTGGTCGATCCACCCTTCTCCGGGAAGAACGCCTCCGGGTCAGTCTGCGCGCACAATGCGCGGTCCTGCCAGCCGAGTTCTTCACCCTCCGGCTCAAGGAGAAAAAGTTCTGCTCTCATGGCTCGTTGCCCTTTCGACCCAAGTTAATAAACTGAACGACACTATGAGAATTACAAGCCTGTCGTGTGCCTCAAGTCAAGCCCACATCTGATATGGACTTGGCCATCCGGCAAGGTGTTCACATGCAATCCCGACAGTTGAGACACATCACGGTCTTCTCCGGCGGAGTGGGCGGAGCCCGCTTCCTGCAAGGACTTCTCCACGGACTTCGTACCGGACGCATCCAAGGAGGCACCCCCGCCACGGAGGTAACGGTAGTGGTCAACACGGCCGATGACTGGTGGATTCACGGAATCAAGGTGTGCCCGGACCTCGATACGGTCATGTACACGCTCGGGGACGGCATCGACCTCGATCGCGGCTGGGGACGGCGCGACGAAACGTGGAACGCGAAGGCCGAACTGGAGGCCTACGGAGTCGAGCCGACCTGGTTCGGTCTGGGCGATCGCGACCTCGCCACGCACCTGGTGCGTACGCAGATGCTCGAGGCAGGATTTTCGCTTTCCGCGGTGACCGAAGCACTGTGCAAGAGGTGGCAGCCGGGTGTGCGACTCCTGCCGATGAGCGATGACCGCGTCGAGACCCACATCGCGATCGCTGATCCCGACAGCCCCAGTGGTCGATCGGTGATCCATTTCCAGGAGTACTGGGTGCGGCTGCGGGCAGCAGTGCCTGCCGAGGCGGTCATCGTGGTCGGCCAGGACACCGCGACGCCCGCGCCGGGCGTACTGGAGGCGATCACCGAGACCGACCTGGTCATCCTGCCGCCCTCCAACCCGGTGGTGTCGCTGGGGACCATCCTCGGCGTCCCCGGCATCCGTGAGGCGGTACGGACCACGCCCGCACCGGTGGTGGGGCTCTCTCCGATCGTCGGAGGGGCGCACATCCATGGCATGGCCGAACAACTGCTCGGCAGCATCGGTGTGGAGGTCAGCGCTGGCGGCGTGGGCCGGTTCTACGGTGCCCGGTCCGGATCCGGCGTCCTGGACGGTTGGCTGGTCGACAGCTGCGACACCGATCAACTCCTCGCCCTCGAGGAGGCCGGTCTGCGGGCCGGTGCGGTGGATCTGATGATGACGGACCTCGATGCGACCGCGGCCATGGCGGCGGCGGCCGTCGCGCTCGTTTCATGAACCGACTCGAGGTCTTCTCGCCCGACGGGCTGCCCGAGGTCACCGAGGGCCACGACCTCGCCAGCCTGGTCATTGCGGCCCACCCACTCGCCGACGGCGACATCGTGTGCGTGACGAGCAAGGTCGTGAGCAAGTCCGAGGGCAGGGTGCGCCCGGGCGAACGCGACACTGCGGTGGATGAGGAGACCGTCCGGGTGGTGGCTCGCCGTGGCGAGACTCGGATCGTGCGCAACCGACTCGGGCTGACGATGGCAGCGGCCGGGGTGGACGCCTCCAACGTCGCGACCGGCTCGGTCGCCCTGCTTCCCCTGGCCCCTGATGCCTCCGCCCGCGCGTTGCGGGCCGACATCCACACCAGCATCGGAGTGTGGGTCGGCATCATCATCACCGACACCGCGGGCCGCGCCTGGCGCGAGGGCCAGACCGACATCGCCATCGGCGCAGCGGGCATCGCCGTGGCAGAGGACTTCGCGGGTCGTACCGATCCCTACGGCAACCCGCTCTCGGTCACCCGGCCAGCCGTCGCGGACGAACTCGCCTCCACCGCAGAACTGGCACAGGGCAAACTCCGGGGCCGTCCCCTGTCCGTCATCCGAGGGCGTGCCGATCTCGTCCTCCCCGCCGGCGAGGACGGACCGGGCGCTGCTTCGCTGATCCGGCCCGAGTCGGGTGACCTGTTCGGCTACGGCGCCCGGGAGGCCGTGGTCCGGGCCTTGTCCGGCGAAGCAGCAGACCTGCCCGCCTTCGGCGCACCGGCCGAGGTCGGCGAACTCCTGACTGCGATGCAGCGGGTGGACCAGAGCGACCCCACTGCGGTGGCGGCGGTCTGCTTCGCCCACGGATGGACCGCTGCCCGCTGGGACGGCCTGCTGGCCGGCCCGGGAACCAATCCGAAAACCAACCCGGGACCTGACGTGGTGTGTCGTGCCTCACCCCCGACTCCGTAGACTCGTCCATTCACCATCGGGCTCGCCAACGGGAGATGCACACAGTCGTGACCACGTTCGCCGCTGCCCTGGCCCAGCAACTTGCCCACGACCCGGGTCGTCCGCTGGTGACTTTCTATGACCATGCCACCGGTGAGCGGGTCGAATTGTCGGTGACGACCTACGCCAACTGGGTGGCCAAGGCTGCGGGCCTGCTGGTGGAGGAAGGCGATCTCGAGCGTGGCATGACGCTACGCGTCGATCTACCGCCCCACTGGCTCTCGGTGGTGTTCCTGGGTGCCGCCTGGACTGTGGGACTCCAGGTCACCGAGTCCGACCAGCCTGACGCGGTGGTCTGCGGTCCCGAGACACTCGCGGCCTGGACCCCGCACGCGGCCACGCTCCCGGTCTTCGCGTGCAGCCTGCTGCCCATGGGCGTGCGGTTCGCCGAACCACTGCCGGCCCACGTCCGGGACGTCGGCCTCGAGATCTGGTCACAGCCGGACGCCTTCATCGCGTTCGACGAGCCTTCGGACACCGACGCCGCCACCGACTCGCTGACACAGGACGCGCTGCTCGCTCAACGACTGACGGCCACCGCCGGGAGTTCCCTCGCCGACGGCGGCCGTCTTCTGTCGGTGACCGACCCGGCTTCCCCGCCAGGAATGGCCACCTTCACCGAGCCACTCATGCGGGGTGGCTCGCTGGTCCTGATTCGCCGTCCGGACCCGGACCGACTCGACGACGTCTTCGTCGCCGAGCGGGCCACGGCCCGCGGCTGATCGCTCAGCCCGCCAGGTCGTAGGCGCCCAGGCCTTCGCCGAGCAGACGCGGCGCGGAGACTCCGGATCGACGTCCGCCGTAGACGTAGGCCATGCCGCTCGTGCCGTCTCGCACGATGAAGTCGTCCCGGCCCGTGAGGTTCATGTCCTGCATCTCGAGGACCCAGTCGAAGGCGGAAACGTCTGCCGGAAGCCCGGCGCGCGCCGCCGTCTTACCGGAGACCGGCACCGCTGCGCCGAATCCTCCCGCAACACCCCGCCAGACATTCAACGATCCATTGGGCGGGGTACCCATCAGGTCAGGCAAACCGTCACCCGTCACGTCGCCCACGGCGGCCAGGTCCGCGATCGGGCCCCATCCCGTGCCGACCAGCGTTCCCGCACCGAGCTGACCCTGCCCGTCGCCGGCGTAGAGCCACAGTTGACCCTCCGCATCTCGCGCCAGGACGTCACCTGTTCCGTCGCGGTTGACGTCGCCGGCATTGAGCAGCAGGTTCATGCCTGCGAAGGACACCCCGGCGTCGATGGGTGTCCCGAGTTCGAAGGTGTCGCGGTTGGCGATCACCACCAACGATTTCCCGGAAACACCGACGAGGTCCGCGCCGGGACCACCGACCAGTTGCGCGCCCGTCAGCATGCGCATCGACTTGACGTTGGCAGCCGGGCCCAGCGCCGCTCCGTACGATCCGTCGCCACGACCCGGCAGCAGCCAGATCTTGCCGTTGCCGGACCGAGCCACGAGATCTGCGTGACCGTCGGCGTCGAAGTCTCCAGCGATCAGGCGGTTGTAGCCGCTCCAGGATCCCGCGACGGCCTGCCGCTTGCCGAAGGAACCTTTGCCCGTTCCGTGGAGCACGTACAACTTCTTCTTGGAGCGCAGCAGCAGGTCGGGATGGGCGTCGGAGTTGATGTCACCGGAACCAATCATCTGGACATAGTTGCCGAAGCCCTTGCCCGAGGTCTTACGGGCGAAACCGCCCTTGCTGGTCGCGAGCAGGGTGACGAGTTGTCCCTTGCGACGACCGACGAGATCGTTACGACCATCGCCGTCGAGGTCGCCCACGGCGGTGATGAGTGAATATCCCCGCAGCATGAGCTTCTTGGTCGTCTTGCCGAACTTTCCGTTGCCCGATCCCTTGCGTACGCGGACCTTCCCGGACTTGTCGACCGTCACCAGGTCGGGCACACCGTCCCCGGTGAGGTCCGGGGACACCATCACGTCCGCACGGGCATTCCAGCCCTTCTTGCCGGCAACGGTGCGCTTCTGGAAGGCGGTCAGACCGCCGGTCGGAATGATCATCGCGCGACCGTCCGACGCTCGTCGTACGACCAGGTCCGGGTAGGGAGAGGCATCGAGGTTGTTCTGGGGACTGGGCGCACTCACCGCGATCGGCACCGGAGCCGGAGGAGTCGTCGGTGTCGGCGTCGGCGTCGGCGTCGGCGTCGAGGTCGGCGCCGGACCCGCCTGGGTGGCGTAGGTGCGGATCAACGGCAGTTGGGCGTAGAGGTACTGGCCAGGGCAGGCCGTGGATCCCGCATCGCGGTGGCCGTTGATGGCCTGGAACGTCGACCTGCCGACCACCTGGGACGTCGAGGCCGGGTTCACCCCGTGCAGCGACAGCTTCCAGGCGAACAACTGGCCGTAGGCACGCAGCATCACGTCGGGGGGCTGCACGGTGTCGAAGTTTCCGATCGCCGACATCGCGAAGGAGTACTGGTTGTAGTTGAGCGTGTGGGCGCCGATCACCGGCTTGTCGATCCCGCCGTAGCGGCCCTCCCAGATGCGCCCGAACCGGTCCACCAGGAAGTTGTAGCCGATGTCGCTCCAGCCACGGGACTTCACGTGGTAGGCGTAGATGCTGCGAATCAGCGCCGGGACCTGGTCCTCGGTGTAGTCGTTGGCATTCACCGTGTGGTGGACGAAACCAGCGTTGATCGTGCCGTAGCTCAACGCCTTCTTGTTGCGGATCTTTTCATCGGCGCCCCATTGGGCCCGGGTGAAGATCGTCGGCTGGGTGACAGCCTTCTTGATCGGCGCGGACTGCAGGGCCATACCCTCCTCTGTGCCGTCCTCTGTGCCTTCGGCTGCGCTGTCACCTGTGCCCTCCGCTGTGCCCTCCTGGGTGCTCTCCACGGGCGCAACAGCGGGCTCAGGGCTCGACTGGACCGCCTCGGGCTGGTCGGCTGCCGGCTCGATCTCACTGGACGCAGCAGTGCCGGGGCTGACCAGGGCCAGCGAGAGGTCGTCGGGAAGTGACGTTCCCACGGTCCTCGCCTGGACCTGGACGTCATCGACATTCCCGACGAACATCGGCTCGGTGCCCGGTCGCGACCCGGCACCCTCGGCGCTCGAGGGGTCGGGACCGTGCTCGTCGTGGTACTCCAGCGCCTCCCAGTCGCTCCAGGTCTCCCCCGTGCGGGTTCGCACCTGGAGCGAGATCTGGTCCTCGGACAGGTTCTCGCCGTGCTGCCACGTCACCCCGATCGCCGCAAAGTCCTCGACGTCCTGCGGCGTGCTGGTGACACTGGAGTCGCTGGCACCTCCGACGACTGTGCGTCCCGAAAGCCCGGCCACACCACCGGTGCTCGCGGTGAGCGGCACCTCGGCGACCGTCGGCGTCACCGCAGTCGCCGGCACGGTGGCCGACATCAGCTCGACCGGTGCCACCTGGCCCGGGAACGGTTCGGCGACTCGCTCGTCGCTGTGTCCTCCGACAATGTCGAGGGACACCACGCCGGAGGCGGGACTGAGCACGGCAAGGACGACACCCAACGCCAGCAGCTGCTGACACAAGGTGATGAAACGGGCCTGAAGAGGGCGCATGAAAGATCTACTCCTGTGCGGGGGAAGGTCACACAAGGCAGTACTGTCACACCAGTCACACCAGTCACGGAAGGGTTTCTGAGTAACTACAACGTTGTAATTTCCACTCGACACGCCGGTTGAGCGTGAAAAACTCTGTCAGATATCGCTGGCGAGCTCATCGTCACGCTCGTCCTCGGCCGATTCTTCGCCGTCCGGCTCTTCGTCGTCGCCGTCGTAGTGGAGATACTTGATAGCCTCATCCACGTTGCCGTCGAAACCGACCTTACCCTTGTCGAGCACGATCGCGCGATCACACATCCGCTTGACCGAACCGGCGGAGTGGCTGACATAGAACATCGTGATCCCGGATTCGCGGATCTCATTCATCCGCTTCATGCACTTGCGTTTGAAGGGCCGGTCCCCGACCGCCAGCACCTCATCGGCGATGAAGATGTCGCAGTCGACGTGCACCGCGATCGAGAATCCCAGCCTGGCGAACATGCCGGAGGAATAGTTGCCGACGGGGGTGTCGAGGAACCGGCCGACGTCGGCAAAGGCGGCGATGTCGTCGAACTTCTCCGCGGTCTCGAGCTTGGTCATGCCGAGCATGGCGGCGTTCATGTAGATGTTCTCGCGCCCGGTGAGCTCGTTGTGGAATCCGGCACCCGTGGCAATCAGCCCTGAGATACGTCCGCGGGTCAAGACCTGACCCTCGTCCGGCAGCATCACGCCACTCACCAACTTGAGCAGGGTCGACTTGCCGGAGCCGTTGAGGCCCATCAGGCCGATGGACTCGCCCTGCTGGACCTCGAACGACACACCGTCCAGGGCTTTGAACGACTCGGGATTCTTCTCCCGGGACACGCGACCGCGAACGACCTGCTTGAGCGTGCGGTGATAGTGGTAGCGGAAGGACTTGCTGACGTTGTCCACCACGATGGAAGTGGTCATCACAAACGCTCCGGAATCGTCTTCTCGAGGCGCGCGAACACCATTTGGGCGACCACCAACAGAACCAGCCCCACGCCCAGCGAGATGAAACTGCGGGTGAAGAGATGGTCGACAAATTCGGGGGCAGGCATGAGCGCACCCTTGATGTCCGGATTGGGCATGACGGCGCAACTCGGACGGCACGTCGGATACCAGAAGCCGCGCTGGATCAGCATGACCGCCTGGGCGACCGGGTTCGCGACATAGACCTGGTGCCAGCCACCCGGGAATCGGTCGTAGCTGATCCAGTAGGCGTACATCATCGGGGCGGTGAACGGGATGATGTTGATGAACGTCTGCACGATCCGTTGGAAGTCCCGGAAGATGACGTTGACGCAGGAGAACAACAGGCCCAGCGCAGTGCCGTAGACCAGCATCAGGATCAGTCCCAACAGGGCTGCGCCCATCCCGATCACATCGGGAATCCACACATTGGCCGATCCCCACCAGCCCGACAGGACGCAGGCGATGAGCAGGATGATGAGCTGCGGAATCGCGTGCCACAACGAGACCAGCATGGACGCCACGGGGAACATCTCCCGCGGCATCGCCATCTTCGCGATCACGCCCTTGTTGGAGAGCAGCGAGCGCGTGCCTGCCGTCACCGACTCGGTGAAATAGTTCACCAACACCATGCCGGCAAACAGGTGGATGGCGAAGTTCTCCAGGCCCATACCGCGCCCCAGCAGGAGCCCGAAGACGACGTAGAAGGTCGCGAACCGGGTCAGCGGGTTGATGTAGGACCAGGCCAGACCGAAGCCCGTCCCGGCATAACGCGCCTGGATCTCTCGGCGCACCATGAGCCGCAGGAGGTGCCGTCGGCGGAAGACCTCCAACACCCCGGACGTACGCGAGGGTGGCGCCAGCGGCACCTGCGACAGATGGTGCCGCTCCTCGACCGCACGGACCTCACTGCTGGGGTGGCTCACGCACCCTCTCCTTGGTGCTGCGTCCAGGGCTCGAACGTCTTGTCCCACGCCTCGGGCGAGGTGATGTCGGGCAAGGCATCGCGATACTGCTGCGCCAACTCCGGCCACTCGGAGTGGAAACGCCGGTGGATGTCGATGGTGCGCTTGAGCAGGTCGCGATAGTGCGCAGGATCGCGCTGGTAGAGAGCCACCGAGGACCCGTCGTTCATCGACACCACGGCCGAGTCGTACTTGACCAGGTTGAACCAGGCCGCGTCCATCGCGGGGAGTTCGGTCTCGGGGAAGTCCCGCGCCATCTCGCGCACCGGTCGCAGCTGACGAATCGGTGCCAGGCCGGCGGCGATCAGGGTGCTGAGACGACCCGGGATCTCGATGTCGGACTTGCCCTTCTTCGGGGGCTTCTTGCGGCGCACCGGGGGGAGGGAGTCGCGGTCGGTGTGGAGCTGGGCATCGGAGAACTGCTTGCGGAAGGCATTGATGTCGCCCAGTTTGGTGGCCAGCTCACCGTGCAGGGAGTACGGGCCACGCAGCACGTCTTCCATCGCCAGGTGACGCAGCTCGGCGGTGGAGTATTGCAGCGAGGCCAGGTGTTTGATCTGGTGGTTGAAGCTCTCGCGCACCATCCGCCCACCGCGCTCGTAGGGTGAGTGCAGCAGTGCGGCGATGATCCGGTTGCGCTGGTGGAAGTAGGACTGCCAGTCGACGCCGTCGTTCTTGTCGCTCCACGGCATGTGCCACACGGCCGCCCCGGGGAAGGTGACGGTCGGGTAGCCGGCGGCCTTGGCCCGAAGCCCGAACTCGGAGTCGTCCCACTTGATGAAGACCGGCAGCGAGAGCCCGATCTCCTCCAGGACCACGCGCGGGATCAGGCACATGAACCAGCCGTTGAAGTCGACGTCGGCGCGCTTGTGCAGCCAGCGCGAGGAGCGCAGGTTGCGAGCGCCGAGGTCCCACTGGCTGTAACCGTCGAGACGGGTCTGCCACCAGAAGCGCCACGGCTGGATGATCTCGCCGAAGGAGTGCAACTGGGCGCGACTGTAGAGGTTGAACATGTGGCCGCCGACGATGGTGGGGCGCTTGGCGAGGTCGCCGAAGGTGACGGCGCGGATCAGGCCCTCCGGCTCGCAGACCACGTCGTCGTCCATCATCAGGGCGTAGGTCGCCGTGGCCTTGCGCACGCTCTCGGACTGGCCGCGGGCATAGCCGCCGGAGCCGCCGAGGTTGCCCTGCACGATCACCTTCAGCTTGTCGCCCAGACCTGCACTCGCGATCGGGAAGAACTCGCTGTCGGTGACCTTGTCCTTGCCCTGGTCCATCACGAAGACCGTGTCCAGGTAGGGCTGGAGCTCTTCGGCATCGCCGAGCTGGCCCAGCAGCTTCGCACTCATGTCGGGCAGCATCGTGGTGATGCAGACGTCGACGGTGCCGTGCTCGGCGCGGTCGGCGGGAACCTGAGAGGTCCATTTGGCGCCCTCGACGATGCAGCCGTCATCACCGGCGACGACGTCGTACCAGTACCACCCACCGTCCACGAAGGGCTTGAGCGACAGGCTGAAGGTGAAGGACCCCGACTCCCCCTCGACCGTGGCGGCATCGACGCGCTGGGAGTGCCCCCGGGCCATCGACTTGTAGACCGTGACGACTGATCCGGGACCGGTGAGGTCAACGGTCAGCTCGACGTCGGTGACGACCGTGTGTCGACGCCAGTAGGAGGCCGGGAAGGCGTTGAAGTAGGTGCCGAAGGAGAGCAGCTGGGAGGGCTCGAGCCGTAGCGCGGTCCGCGAACGGATCTGGTCGGGGTGCAGCTTGCGCCCGGTCGCGGTCGACTGGCGGATCGCGGCGTTGTTGAGGTCCTTCGCCGACTTGTTGCCGCCGACGTCGAACCGGTCGGTGTCGAGTTTGGCGTCCTCGAGGTCGACGTAGAGGGGGAACACGTCCGTGTCGCGGTCCAGCGGCAGAATCTGTCGCTGCAACAACCGTGTCACGGTGCTGGGGGTCGTGGTGGTCGGGCTGTCGGTCGTCTCGCTCATGCGTCGATACCTCCGCTGGTCAGCTCGGCACCTTCGGTGAAGTGCGGCTTGAGCTTGTTGTCATACATCGACAGCGCCGACCCGATGGCCATGTGCATGTCCAGGTATTTGTAGGTGCCCAGTCGTCCACCGAAGAGGACCATCGACTCGGCCTGGGCCAGCTCGCGGTACTTCAGCAGCTTGGCGCGGTCCTCGGCGGTGTTGATGGGGTAGTACGGCTCGTCGTCCTCGGTGGCCGCCCGGCTGTATTCGTGGACGATCACGGTCTTGCCGGGGATGTGTGTCTTGACCCGCTCGGGGTGGAAGTGCTTGAACTCCAGCACTCGGGTGAAGGGAATGTCCTCGTCGTTGGCGTTGACCACCGAGGCGCCCTGGTAGTCGTCGACATCGACGACGCTCTCCTTCAGGTCGACGGTGCGCCACGACAGCCGGCCCTCACAGTTGTCGAAGTATTCGTCGACGGGTCCGGTGTAGATGATCGGGACCTTGCCCTTGTAGTCATCGGCGTCGAAGTCATCGGTCTTGGCGAAGAAGTCGGTGTTGAGCTTCACCTCGATGTTGGGGTGGTCGGCCATCTTGGTGAGCCAGGCGGTGTAGCCGTCGACCGGCAGACCTTCGTAGGTGTCGTTGAAGTAGCGGTTGTCGAAGGTGTAGCGGACCGGGAGGCGCGTGATGATGTCCGCGCTCAGCTCGGTGGGGTCGGTCTGCCACTGCTTGGCGGTGTAACCCTTGACGAACGCCTCGTACAGCGGACGCCCGATCAGGCTGATCGCCTTCTCCTCGAGGTTGGTGGCCTCGTCGGTGGCGATCTCGCTCGACTGCTCGGCAATCAACGCACGGGCCTCGTCGGGGGTGTGGCTCTTGCCGAAGAACTGGTTGATGAGACCCAGATTCATCGGGAAGGAATAGACCTGACCCTGATATTTGGCGAACACGCGGTGCTGGTAGTTGGTGAAGCTGGTGAAGCGATTGACGTATTCCCACACACGCTCGTTGGAGGTGTGGAAGAGGTGGGCCCCATATTTGTGCACCTCCACGTTGGTCTCCGGATTGCGTTCGGAGTAGGCGTTGCCACCTACGTGGTGGCGACGCTCGACGATGAGCACCTTCAGGCCCAACTCCTCGGCGCATCGCTCGGCGATGGTGAGCCCGAACAGGCCCGATCCGACGATGACGAGGTCAGGCTGGTGCGTTGAGCCAAGGGACAAGGGAAGAACTCCTGTGGGTGAGAGGCGCGGGCTGAGTCTAGCGAGGGGGTCGCGCGGAACTGGTCAGGCGGCGCATGCCTCGGGCGGAGACCATGGCACGGATCACGTTGCGGGCCTCGGCCCGGCCTCCGCGCAGGGGGCTCAGGAGGACCACGGCGAGCGTGATGAGCCACGGCTTGAGGCGGACGAACAGGTTTTCCCCGTGGCGCAGGTGCACCACGAAGACGTTGCGGTACATGTAGAAGCCCTTCCAACCCGACAGGTCGTGCTGCTGGTTGAAGTCGAGCTGTCGTACCAGCACTGCGTCGCGGACCGCCCAGATACGGCGTCCGGCGTGACGCGCGCGCACGGCATAGTCGACGTCGTCGTAGAAGATGAAGAACCCCGGGTCCGGGAAGCCGATGGCGGCCACCACGCTGCGTCGGAGCATGAATCCCTCGAAAGCGACATTCTGCACCTCGACCAACGCCGGCATGCTGGCGCGATCGGCATAGACGGTGTCGACGGAGGCCCGCTTGGGTCGGATCGCCAACGGGTTGCGCAGATCGAAGTCGGTGGCTGCCTTCTCGACGAGGGCACCTCCGAGGTCCTCTCGCACTGAGGTCAGGCAGTCCTCGTCCACGGCTGTCAGGACAGCGAGACAGTCAGGGGCCGGGACGACGTCGTCGTCCACCAACCAGATCCGGTCGAATCCGCCCTCGTAGGCGGCCCTGACGCCCAGGTGGAAGCCGCCGGCACCACCGAGGTTGGTCTCGGTGGTGGTGATGAGGAGCGGCAGGTCGTGGCGAGCCTCGAGCACCTCGCGCGTGTGATCGGTGCTGGCGTTGTCGATGACGATGACGGCCTCGGGAGCCCGGGTCTGCGCCGCGAGACCGTCCAGCATCCCCACCAGCAGATCGGCTCGGTTGTACGTCACCACGACGACGGCGACGCTTTCAGTCGCGCTCACTTCAAGAACCTGCGGTGACCCTCGAAGTCTCCGGCCACACCCGCACGCATCGCGCCCAGACTGAGCCGCAGACGCGAGAGACTGGGACGCGTGAAGGTGTAGAACCAGGCCGTCTTGACCACGAAGGCCAGCGCGTGGAGCGGTCCGCGGTAGTCACGCAGGTTGATCAGGTTGTTGCGCGCCATGCAGTAGTGCTTGAGCTCGCTCGGCGAGTCGTTGTAGGTGGTGCGGCCGAACATCATCGGGGTGCCGAGGTTGCCCACACTGGGGTGCCGGACGGTGGCAGTGACGACGGTCGCGACCCGCGCTCCCGCCTCCTCGGCGCGGAGGCGGTACTCGTGGTCGTCGCCCCAGATGAAGAATTCTTCGCGCGGGAGCCCGATCAGGTCGACGAGTGCCTTGGTGACCAGCACCCCGTTGAACGGGATGACGATGCCGTCGATGCGATCGGCCCTGGCGGCGCGGCGTACGTCCTCGACGGCGTGCAGCACGCGAGTGCTGCCGGGCAGCCGGATCGGGAAGACCAGTCGGGCGGGATCAGCTTCGTCGACCACGAGAGGACCCCAGAAGTCGAGATCGCCCTGATGGCTCAACAAGGCGTCGAGACAGTCCGGGTCGGGGAGGCCGTCGTCGTCCATCAGCCACACCAGGTCGGCGCCGGAATCGATCGCCCAGGCAAGACCTTCGTGGAATCCACCCGCACCGCCGCGGTTGGTGGTCAGGGTCCGGGCGCGCAGACAGGTCTCGCCGGTGGTGTGGCGAGGCGCCAACCACTCCCCCGTGCCGTCGGTCGACGCATTGTCGATCACCAGCACCTCGGCCAGGGCCTGCACCTGCCCCAGTCGTTCGACCAGAGTCTCGAGGAGGTGGAGCCGGTTGAAGGTGACCACGACGGCGACGATGCGTGGGAAGGGTCCGGTCGTCACGGCCCACACCATACGGGTCGGTCAAGGGACCTGTGGACCCTGCGTCAGCAGACCGCGCCGAGGTCCTGTGACTCGTTGGCGACGTAGCCCTGGGACATCGAGCCCAGCGAGCCACCCGTGACCGGCTCCGACACCACCGGGACCTCCGTCGGGATCTCTGAAGGCACCTCCGCCGGGGACTCCGCCGGTGCCTGAGGATCAGCCCCCACCTCTGCGTCCGCATCGGTCTCGGTCTCGGCAGGAGCCGCCTGTACCGTGGCAGGCTTGCCGCCCTCGGACTTCTTGATCGCCGCCTGCACCTTCTCCTGCACCAGAGCGATGTCGGGGTGAGCGGTGTTGATCATCGGCGGCACCAGCGACAGGGTGGCGATCTTCTGACTCTTGGCCTTGAGCGCCAGTTCGACGAACCGGTCGACCTCACCGCGCGGCACGTCGGTGGAGATCATCGCCGAACTCGCGTCCGCGATCTTCTCGAAGTTGAACAACGCGGTCTGGGGACTGACCTGCTGCAGCATCGCGCTCATGACGCACTTCTGGCGGGCCATGCGGGAGTAGTCGTCCGATCCCTCGCGCGCACGGGCGAACCACAGGGTGTCGTGGCCGTCGAGGGTGCGCTTGCCCGCGTCGATGTAGTGGAAGGTCTTCTCATGCGGGAGACCGACCGGAATCGGCTGGCGGACGTTGAGTTCCACCCCGCCCACGGCGTCGACCAGATCCTTGAACCCCTCGAGGTTGACCATCGCCCAATAGTTCACCTGCAGCCCGGTGATGCCCTCCACGCCTGAGATGGTCGCGTCGACGCCGGGGTTCTTCGACCCCTTGAAGAGGTCGTCGTGGTCCAAGGCCCAGGTGGCCAGGCCGTTGAGGTATTGGCCCTCGACGTTGAAGCCGTCGGGGAACTCCTCATCCATCACCGAGCCGTCGGCGAAGGGGAAGTTCTGCATGTTGCGCGGCAACGAGATCAGGACCGTCTTGCCGGTGTCGGCATCGATGCTGGCGACCGTCAGCGAGTCCGGACGGAGCCCCCAACGACCTGCGCCGGAGTCGCCGCCCATGAGGAGCACGTTGTAGCGCCCCTGGTGCGCGCCGACGGCCGCTCCGTCGCCGAACATCGAGATGAAGTGACGCTGCACCCCCACGACGTGGGCGCTGAAGAGCAGTGCCCCGGCGACGCTGAAGCAGAGGAAGCCGTTGATCCCGACGACCGCGAGGCGGTGCTGACGTTGCAACGTCAGCGGCTGACCCAGCCGCCACGCATCCACGAAGAGGTAGGCCCACCCCACGGCCAGACCCATCAGCACCAGTTGCAGCACCAGCAGCAGCAACGGGTTGAAGCTCGCCTTGAGAGCGACGGAGTGCCACACCATGGATGCGCCCAGTGACAGCACTGCCAGCAGGACCAGCCCGAACCAGATCCGCAGCGCCAACCGCCCCACCCGCCGGTTGCCGGCGACCAGCTGGGCCGACCCGGGCACCACCAGAGTCATCAGCATCAGCGTGAGGGCGCGCCGAAAGCGCACACGCTGGGCGCGATCAGTCGTGCTGAACCGCGGTGCGTGCGACCCGGGGGACGTGGCGGGTGGCATCGGTGGTGCCTCTCTGCTGGGGGAAGTCAGCAGTGTCAGTATCACCAGTCCCACCCGTCACATCAGTGCAGACGCGCCGGTGGGGTCACGTCTCAGCGACGGCCCACCCGTTCCCTCACTCCTCGCGCCCCTGGTCGATCTCCCGCTTCCGTGCCAGGCGGTGGGAGCGCCTGATTTCTGCCTCCCGTTCGCGTCGGGCGTCCTCGGGCGTCTCCACCTGGAGAGGTGGGACCGCCCGCGGACGGCCCTGGTCGTCGATGGCCACGAACACGAAGTAGGCGCTCGCGACGTGCAGCGGGGCGTCGGCAGCGTCGCCCCAGGGCTGCGCCTCGACCCGGACCCCGATCTCCATCGAGGACTTGCCGGCCCAGTTGACCTGGGCGTACGTCTTGATGATGTCGCCGACGTGGACCGGCTTGAGGAACGTCACCTCGTCCATCGCTGCGGTCACTGCCGGGCCGCCGCTGTGGCGATAGGCGACCGCACCTGCGGTGGAGTCGGCCAGCTTGGTGATGTCACCACCGTGCACGTTGCCGAGCAGGTTGGCCTCGGTCGTGGTGGCCATGATGCCCAGGCTGACTCGGCTGTAGGACGTGAGGCGCGGTGCAGAATCGGTCATGGTCGGCACGGTAGCGTCCTCTCACATGGCTGATCGTCCGCAGGGCTCACAGGTGCCCGACGAGGGGACCCCCGAATACGACTGGCTCTACGGCGGCGCCTCACGCACGCCTCCCGTGGACGCCACCCAACACGTGCCGGTGCAGAGCGAGCAACGCGCTGACGAGACCCACGTCATGCCTGCCGCCCGCGCCCAGGCACGCGGCGCAGGGGGGCAGCCTCCGCGTCGGACGCGACCCACCCCCGCGCCGGCACCGCCGCCGCGCCCGGCCCGACGTCGGTGGCGCCCCCGCTTCCGGTTCAAGTGGATCCCGCTCCTGCTGGTGCTGTGGCTGGTGTTCCTGATCGGAGTACCGCTGTGGTCGTGGAGCCATCTCGACAAGGTCGATGCCACACCCAAGGGGGATCGTCCCGGCGACCAGCCCGGCACCAACTTCCTCATCGTCGGCTCCGACAAGGCCGACGACCTCACCGACGCGCAGCGCAAGACGCTCAAGACGGGTCCCCGCGGAGGGACCAACACCGACACGATCATCGTGCTGCACACGGGCTCGGGCGGCCGCACGATGATGTCCATCCCCCGCGACACCCTGGCCGAAGTCCCTGGTCACGGCACCCAGATGATCAACTCCGCCTTCGCCCTGGGCGAGGCCGAGTTGCTCGTGGCCACGGTGGAGAAACTGAGCGGCATCCACATCGACCACTACGTCGAGATGGGTTTCGGCAGCGTCATCAACACCGTCGACGCCTTCGGAGGCGTGGAGATCTGCCCCAAGATCAAGATGGTGGACCCGATGGCACGCCTGGACGTCAAGAAGGGGTGCCAGCAGGTCGACGGGCTCACAGCGCTGGCCTACTCCCGCTCGCGACACGTCACCGCGCTCAGTGACCTCGACCGCGTCGCCCGCCAGCGTGAGGTGATCAGCGCCGTCGGTGATGAGGCCTTGTCGCCGTGGACCTTCCTCAACCCGGTGCGCTACTGGCGGATCAACGATGCCGCCGCCGGAGCAATCCGCGTCGACGACGACATGAGCCCGCTCGCGCTCGGGAAGTTCGCGCTCGCGATGACGGGCAAGACCAAGACCTGCACCATGCCCAACCTGCCAGCGCCGAGCGACCCCAACCGGATCGTCGCCGACCCCAAGCGCGCCCCGACTCTCTTCAAGGCGATCATCGAGAACGAGGAGGTGCCCGCCAGCAGTTGCACCCCGACGGGACGCGCCCAGTAGGGCTGGTCAGGTCTCCAGTAGCTGCTGACCCAGCCAACTCTCCTCGGTCATCCCCGGCAGGATCGCAAACTCTGCCGAGCCCACTGCGGTCGTCCACTCGTTCAGCGCATCCACCTCATCCAGACTTCGCTGGATCGGCACGAACTGTCGGCCCAGGTCTGCCTGATAACTCTGGAACAACAGACCCATCTCGGAGCCGTCCGGGTCGACAACCTCGTAGTTGGCACCCTTGCGGAAGATCCGGGCACCGCCGTTGAGCGAGGGGTGGGAGCGCCGGGCGTGGGCGTCGGGCACCAGCGCGGCCGGAACGATGTCATCGAACTCCGAATGACCTTCCAGCGGGGCTCCGTCGGCCAGCCTGCGACCGACGGACTTCTCCTGCTGGTCCCTCGTAAGTCGATCCCAGGTCGCCATGTGCATCCGGATCCGCCGCAGGACCAGCGTGGTCCCCCCGGTCCAGGGTCCACCGTCGATCCAGACGGTGGAATCGAAGAGATCGGTGCCGGGCTGCGGGTTGGCCGATCCATCGACCTGACCGAACAGATTACGCCCGGTGCTGGGTTGACCATCCCCGCCGAAGCCGTTCCACGACCCCTGCTGACGCCACCTCGGCGTCGCGAACGGTGCGGCATCGGCGACCAGCCGGCGTACTGCATGGCCCACCGTGGTCGCGTCACGTCCCGACACGACCAGGACGAGGTCTCCGCCGCTCCACCGCGACGCGAGCCGGTCATGGCGCATCGGCGGCACCACCTGCCACCCGGGTGGGGACGAAATCCCCCACGACTCGCCCATCAGCCGGTTGCCCAGCCCCAGCGTCACCGTCAGGGCTGCGGCTCCCGCGGCCAGCCAAGGGGTGGGGTCGCCGGGTGCGCCGCGACCTTGGCACAGGGCCGCGATGTCGCCGCTGAGCAGCCGGAGCAGCCGGGCGAGGACGTCGCGGTCATGGGTGCGGTGCAGCTCCGGGAGGAGGTCGAGCGCCACCAGTTCGATCACGGCAGGCGTCGCTGCGGCGATCCCGGGCTGGTGCGGGCCGAAGGGTGAGACGGCCGCTCCCGCGTCAGCCGAGTCCGCAGCGGGGACACGTGCGTTCGTACGCGCCGTGGGGGTGTCCTTGCCTGCGGCAGCGATGTCCTTGCCTGCGGCAGCGATGGCCGTCGCGCCGACGGCTGCTCCTGCAGCCGCCGACCCGACGTAACCGAGGAAGCCTCGGCGTCCCAGGGAGGTCACTCGTGCTTGTGTTTCTTCGACTTGCCGGGCGCGTGATAGTGCTCGGTCTCCTCGGTGAACTCCTTGACCGGAGCCACCACAGCGACGGTCGAGCCGTCGGAGAGCTCCAGGCTGAGCTCGACCTCGTCGCCGGGGGCCAGCTCATCCTGCAGACCCATGAACATGATGTGCATGCCGCCGGGCTGGAGGATCTGGCCACGGCCGGGTGCCAGCGTGATGCCACCCGCGATCTCCTGCATCACGCTCTTGCCCTCGACCATGGCCATCTCGTGGAGCTGGACCATGCCAGTCACCGGGGACGTGGCACCCGTGATCGTGACCTCGTTCTCACCGTTGTTGTCCAGCACCATGAAGGCTGCCGTCATGGACGGGTCCTCGGTGCCGCTGGTGGCCCGAACCCAGGAGTCGTCGACCACGAGGGTGTCCGCTGCGGGGGCGGCAACCGCCGTGGAGTCGTTGGAGGCGGAGTTGTCAGCAGCGGAGTTGTCAGAAGCCATGGCCCCAGATGTGGTGTCCGTGGCCTTGTCGGAGCCACAGCCCGCCAGGGCCGTGACGGCCAGAAGCGTTGCTGCAGAAAGACTGATGGTGCGTATGACGTGCATGAGTTGTCCTCGCATAGGGGTGTGGCGACGAGCCCGAAGCCGTGTCGGCGCCGGGCAGGGAAGCCCGACACCCCCGATGAGGGATGTCAGGCAGCGAGGAGCAGCGGTGGTCCGCGGCGGTGCAGGGTGGAGCGGGCCAGCACCTGGGACTGCCTGACCTCGACGGGTGCCGTGGGCGCAGGGCGCAGGTCGAAGGCCGGGTGGAAAAGCCACCAGGTGGTCAGCAGGTGCCATCGCGCAAGAGCGAGCTGTGCCGCTGCCGCCGCAAGGCTCACGAGCCGCCACAGGGCTGCCTCGCCGCGAGCCAGGAACAACCCCAGGGCCACGGCACCGAGCAGGTGGGCAACCCCCATCGGTACTCCCTGGGCCGCCATGTGGTCCAGCTGGTGGGCCAGGAGGACCGAACTCGACGCCACCGGCGCCGACATGGTGGTCGCGCGATCATCCTGGTGACCGGAGAGCAGGGACAGCACCAGGTGCCACCCCGCCTGGGCGGCCACCACGATCAGCACCAGCCGGAGCGGTCCCACCCAACTGCGCAGTAGCAGCGCCGACATGGCGACCGAGAGCACCAGAAGCACCAGCATCGAGGCGCCGCCGGGGAGCAGCCCTCCACCCAATAGGTGGGAGCCGACGCCGATACCCAACCCGATCACACCCAGCACGCACCCGCGCGCCACGACCATGGCGATCCCGGGGGTCGTGGCCGCGGGCAGGGTCTTCACGATCCCAGAGTAGGCGTTGGGACTACCTGTTTTCCAGGTGCCCTCTTCCTTGTGTGCGCTCGGCGGCACACGTACAGTCGCGATATATCGCGATACGACGACGACAGTCACGAGTGGGCAGCGCACCTGCTGCCAGAAGGAGACACCATGGGACACCAATGGCCCGGAGCCGACTGGCCCGGCTCGAATCGGTCCGACAGCCGACAGTCCGGTGCAAATCGACCTGGTGCGGGCGGCCCCCCTGCCTGGCTGCAGGACATCCTTGGTTTCGCGCCCAGTCCCGCGCGCCCGCCCAGCCGCGGACCCAAGGTCCGCCGCGGAGACGTCAGGATCGCCATCATCGATGTCCTGCACCGCGCCCGAAAGGCAGATGAGCCGATCAACGGCTATCAGGTCATCCAGGAGATCTCCGAACTCAGTCACGGCGAGTGGCGTCCTTCCCCCGGCTCGGTCTATCCCACGATCCAGCAGCTGCAGGACGAGGGGCTGGCCGAGACCGATGACGAGCGCGGACGGCGCACCATCCGCCTCACCGACGAAGGGGTCAGCTGGGCCGACGCCCATACCGCAGATCTGGCAGCCGTGTGGGCACCCTTCGAGCCGCCCGAGGAGCCGAAGGAGCAGGCCTCGGGTGAGGGCACCGACATCAAGAGTGAGATCGCCCAGGTGGTGAGCGCTGTCTGGCAGCTCGCGACCCAGGGCTCGGAGAAGCAGCGTCGTGCCGCGCTCGACGTCCTCGTCGACACCCGACGGCGTCTCTACGGCATCCTTGCCGACGGTCGGACCGGTGAGAGTTGAGCTCCCCGACACCTCACCTGCGCATCGCCGACTCCGACCGGGAGCGGTCCATGGCACGCCTTGCCGAGAACTATGCCGAGGGTCGACTCGAGCACGAGGAGTACGACGAGCGGCTCGACGCAGTGTGCTCGGCCCGCACGCACGCCGATCTGGACGTGGTCTTCACCGATCTGCCCCACCTGCCAGCACCCGTCGCCGTTGTTGCGCCGGCGCGGAAGTCGTATGCACGTGCCGGACGATTCCGACTGCCCTTGGTGCACATCCTCGCGGTCCTCATCGTCGTCAGCATCCTGACCGGCAACCCTTGGTGGCTGTTGATGGTGCCGCTGATGATCATCGAGAGGCGCCGTCGGCGGCAGTTCCCTCGCAGGTGGGCCGGCCGCGCACTGACGCATGGCTGAACCAGTTGCCGCACGGTCGCCCGGCTGACACTATGCGTCCGTGTCCACCGAGCTCAGGGTCGAGTGCAAGCGCGCTCCCTACCCGCTCGGGCGCGCACTGACCGCGACCATTCTGGTGATGGCCGGCGCCGTTCTCGCCCACACCTGGGCCGGTGGCGCCACCCCGACCCTGCCGGGGATGGCTCTCCTGTCCACCGTGGTCTTCGCCGGTGGAGTGGCTGTTCTGGGCCGGTCGACATCGATTTTCGTGCTGCTACCCGCGGTAGCCCTCGCACAGGTGGGCCTGCACCAGACATTCGGGCTCGTCGGCGAGCACTCCCACCAGGTGGCGTCGGTCGATGTCACCGGCTGGACCTGGCGGATGGTCCTGGCACATGCCGGGGTCACCCTGCTCACGGCGTTGCTCTGGTGGGCGGCACAGCGGGCGGCCGTCGTGATCGTCCTGCTCCTCACGCGCACGGCTCACCGCGCTCTCGGACCGCGCCAACCTCGCCGCGCCACGGTCAGGGTGCTGGCATCGCGAGAGGCACTCCTGGCTGCCTCACCACGTCGGGGTCCACCGCGGGCGGTCCTCCTCACCTGAATCCGATCCGGGTTCGGGTGGCCTGTGCACCGCCCCCATTCGACCCCACGACCTTTTCGGGAGAACCATGTCCATCCGCACTTTCACGCGCGCCTGCGCCGTCTCCGGCGCAGTCGGCGTCATCGCCCTGTCGATCTCGCTCCCCGCCAGCGCCCATGTCGGCGGCACCGCCTCGGATGCCTCCGCCGGGGCGTACACGATCTTCACCATGAGCGTCCCGCACGGCTGCGAGGAGTCCCCGACCACCAAGATCGAGATCCAGATTCCCGAGTCGGTGCTCTCGGTGACCCCCACGCGCAACCCCCTGTGGGACGTGAAGTCCACCATTGTCAAGCTGGACGAGCCCACCACCGACGCCCACGGCAACGAGGTGACCGAGCGCACCTCATCGGTCGTCTACACCGCCAACACGCCGCTGCCCGACGGTCAACGTGACGCCTTCGAGCTGTCCTTCCAGGTCCCGGACGCGGTGGGCGAGACCCTCACCTTCCCCACCGTCCAGACCTGCGAGAAGGGTGAGACCGGGTGGATCGAGGTGCCTGCCGACGGGCAGGACGCCCACGAGCTCGAGCACCCGGCGCCGGCCTTCGAGATCACGGCAGCTGCCGAGGAGGACGGGCACCTCGAGGCGACGGCCACGAAAGAAGAGTCCGACGAAGCTGCCGCCTCCGACACGTCGACTGACGACGCAGAGGCAGACGCGTCGGGCAACAGCAACGCGATCGGCATTGCCGGACTGGTCGCCGGACTCCTCGGCCTGATCGCCGGCGGTCTCGCCCTGGCACGGAGTCGTACGAAGGCGTGACCTCCTCACCTCGACCCGCGCGGTGGCGACTGCCTCTCCGGGTGGTCGCCGCCGTGCTGGTCGCGGTTGCCGTGCTCTGCGGGGGCGCCGGACCGGCGCTGGCCCATGCCGACCTGATCTCCAGCGACCCCACCGACGGAGCTGTGGTCGCGAAGGCACCCGAGACGGTGATGCTGACCTTCAACGAGGCGGTCCGCCTCACCTCGCAGACCATCACGGTCTACGACGCAGCGGGTGACGCAGTGGTCTCCGAGTCGAGCGCGAGCGGGAGCGTGGTGCGCATCGAGCTGCCCGCCGCCTCCGCCCTGGCCGAGGGCACCTACACCGTCGGGTGGAACGTCCTCTCCGGTGACGGCCACCCGATCGCGGGCTCCCTGACCTTCTCGATCGGCGCCCCGAGTGCGTCGGTGACCGCTCCCCCACCACCAGCGAAGTCGTCGGCCGCCGTCACGATCACTCGCGACCTGCTGGCCGGACTGACCTATCTCGCACTGCTCCTGGCAGGCGGTCTGGCGATGTTCCTCGCGCTGGTGCTCCCGACGAGCTATTCAGGCTCCCGGGTGCGCGGTCGACTCCGTACGGTGGCGACGTACGCGGCGGGCACCGCCGTCGTGACGAGCCTGCTGCTGGTGCCGCTCTCCTGGGTCTATGCCCAGGGCCTCGAACTCTCCGGCCTGGTCTCCGGCTTCGACCCCGGTCTGGTGATCAACGAGATCATCTTCGCAGCGCTCGTGCTGATCGGGCTCGGCGTGGTGATTCGCGCACTCTCCGACCAGCCGCCGACGACCCTCCAGCGGCGCATCCTCGTCGGCGGGGTACTGGTCGCGCTGTCCGGACCGGCCGCCGCGGGTCACACCCGTGCGTTCGACCCGTCGGCGCTGCTGATGCTCAGCGATGTCCTCCACCTCGCCGCCGGAGCTTTCTGGCTGGGCGGTCTGGTCGGACTGGCGCTGTCCCTGCCCGCGCTGGCCGGCCGCGAAGTCCTCGCGGCCACCACACTGGCGCGCTTCTCGACCCTCGCCGGCGGGATCCTGCTCGTCGTCGCCGCGACCGGGTCCTTTTTGTCCTGGCGGATCCTCGGCTCCTGGTCGGTGTTCGTGGAGACAACGTACGGTCGCCTGCTGCTGGTCAAGATCGCCATCGCGTTGATCGTGGCGGGCGTCGGGGGCTGGAACCGGTGGCGCACTCTGCCTGCGGTCCGCGATGCCGTCGGCTTCGGGGACCGAGGTCGAGCCGCCGCACTGGTGACGCGCACGGTCCGGGTCGAGGCCATCCTGATCGTGGTGCTGCTCGGGGTGACCGGGTTCCTGGTCAACCAGTCGCCGCGTCCGGCGCCGGTCGAGGTCAACTCGGGCAGCACCGGGGTCGGCGCCTCGCTGGTGGATGACCTGCGCGTGCTGGCGGTGATGGACCCCCAGGAACGCGGCAGCAACGTGCTGCTCATCCAGCTGCAGGACGTCGAGGGCGAGCCGTACGACCCGCCCACCCCGCCGGAGGTGTCGGTGCGGACCGCGGGACTCAACCTCGGCAAGGTGCAGGTCACCGCCATCTCCAACGGCACCTACCGCGGCGAGGTCATCCTGCCGCGCGACGGCGTGTGGGAGGTGCAGGTCAGCATCCGGCTGAGTCGTTTCGAGAGCCCGGTGACGACCGTCAGGCTGAAGGTGCCACGGTGATGTCGACCGGCATCGTGTGGAGGAAGCCATCCACCCTGACCTGCACGAACAATCGGTAGTCACCCGGTGTGTTGATCTCGGCGTGGAACCTCAACTCCGAGCCGTCCTCGGTGACCTGCGGCGCCCCGAGCGGATGCAGGTGGATCACCGCGTCGGTCTCGCGGTTGAACCCGGTGACGTGACCGTATGCGCCGAGATAGGTGCCGAGCCGAACGGGCTGCTGCCGGGCGTCGCGGATGACCAGTCGGAGCAGCCCGTTGGCCCCGGCACGCGGAGCCTGGGCGACGCTCACGTTGACGACCTCGTCGAGTGCCGAGGTGTCGCCCGGGTCGCCTGCGGGGAGGTCGAGTCGATGCCCGAGGACGAGATGATCACCGTTGCCGCCCTCGTCCTTCGCCACGAACTCCGTGATCACGCGGTAGCCACCCGCGTCGGGTACGTCGAAGGGTGCGCTCCACGTGCCGTCGTCGGTCATCGTCGGGTGGAGGTGTCGAAAGACGGTGAGGTCATCATTGACGACGTAAAGATGCAGATCCTTGGTCTGCTCCTCGACGTAGTCGGTCAGCACAGCGTCGTCATAGGAGTCGATCCGGAAGTGCAACGTGCTGAGTTCGTCGGGATGCTCGACCACCTTGACCGCACTCAACGTGTAGCCCACCTCGCTGCTCGACGTGCCGTCACCGACCGCGAGGGAGACGATCCCGGTGCCGCCGGCGTGCGAGTGCCCTGCGGCGAGTTCGGGATCCGGGGCAGACGTGCAGCCAGCGAGCAACACGGTCGAGGACAGGATGAGCGCCACGCTCGAGGTACGTCGCATCACAAGTGGACTGTACTCATACCGAGACTTGGCGGGCCGCTACGATCTGCGGCCCGCCAAGTCAATCCTGCGAGGGGCGAAGTTTGTTGCGCTCTTTTTGCCAAGCTTGGCCGCCAGTCCATGCCATCAACACCGAGCCAAGCAGCACGAACCACGGGACTACGTCAGCGGGGACAACCCGCGACAGCGCCATACCAATCCCGACAAGCCCAGCCATCCCTGCGCGTGCCGCCGCTACACCTGGTCGCACTCGGCGAGGTTTCGCCGCTTCAGGACCTTGGAGCCACGCCACCGCCACTCCCACGAGTACTGCTGCAGCCACAGCCGCCAACAGAATCAGCGGTCGCACTCGCGCCTCCGGATCCATAAGCGGGATAGACAGGTACCAAACAGCAGTTACGCCGGTCCCGATCGCCATTCTCACCACAGAAAGCTCTGGTGGGGCAGCGCTGTCGACGTCGCTTTCCCGGACTACCGGCGTCACTGCGGCCCCACCGGCGTCAGCACGATGGGTCGCACGCACCGATGCTCGCCTGCGTCCATCTCGCACCGGCCTGAGCGGCTTCAACACGAGGTGCCTCCGCAACGAGGGGAGCAGTGGCGATGATGGCACAGCTTGATGGGCTCGCGGCGCCGTGCCCTTCGGTGTGCTTCAGCCCTGACGTAGGTGGAGGTCATTTCCGGCACCCATACTTGCGGTCGTTGCGAGATCCTGCCCAGGAGAGGACAGCACTCCCCAACATCAGTACTAGGGCGACAGCACGAGCCACGGGAGGGCGCCAATGGTCAACAACCGCGAGAAAAATATGCCCTCCCAATGATGCCGCTGTCACGCAAAGAAACAGCGGTCGCGGCCGAAGCTCAGGAATCAGAGCTGGGATAAGAAGACAGATACCCGCCAAGACGCCAGACCGATCGTCAACCTCAGCACGGGTGGCCTTGCGGTGGGCACAACTATCAACTAAAACTTCGTTGGACCTGTGTGTCATTGCACTCCTGGGAAGCGGTCAAAGTTCTCGAAGTCGTCGCTAATGGGCAGCCATCCTGCGCGGGTGTATCGAAGGGTGCGTTCCAAGTGCCGTCGTCGGCCATGGTTGGGTGGAGGTGGCGAAGACGGTGAGGTCGCCCTGGCGGGCCGCCACGATCTGCGGCCTGGTCAATCCTTCGAGGCGCGAAGTTTGCCGCGGTTGTTGCGATTTCATGCCCGCACATGGCCAGCCGTCCAGGCCGTCCACAGCACGAGGTATAGCAAAATCCATGGGACGGTGGTGAAACTCAGCACCCGCGAGAAAGTCGAGCTAATCCCAAGAATTACAAGCACACCTGCGCGTGCAGCCGCGCCACCGACACTCCCGCGATCACTGCTGCGGCCACACCCACAGGCAGGAGCAACGGTCGCACCTGAAGTTCCGGGAACAGCGCAGGGAGAAGTAGGTAGATACCCGAATAGAGGCAACACCCCAACGCCATCCTTACATCAGAGAACCCTGTGGGGGCAGGACTGTCGATTTCGGCGTCCCCGCCACCCGCGTCACACTGCTCGCCGATCCGCCACCGGCCCGCGCGCTTTCAGCACGATTGGTCCCACGCACCAATGGTCGCCTCTTTCGGGGAAGGTCCGCGTGGCTCAACGCCGGATCATCTCAGCAGGACCCAGCCCGAGTCCGGCTCGTCCCACACCGTGTCGCGGCCGTTGAGCACAAGAGATCGGGGGTCTAGGGAGACCCGATAATCGGCCTGGGTGGTGCCACCAAGCTCGTCGACGTTCAGGTGATCGTGCGACCGTTTCATTGCGCTCCCCTGTAGTCAATTGCGACTTCAGAAACCCTTCGAACCGCCACGATCGGAGCCACCACCAAAGCCGCTGGAACCACCACGGTCCGAACCCCCACCAAAGCCGCTGGAACCACCGCGGTCGGAGCCACCACCTGATCCACCGAAACCTGCTCCGAAACTGCTTGCAGAAGCGGCGCGTCGCCTCTCCTCTGCACGGCGACGATCCTCGGCCTCCTCGCGTGCACGGGCGGCGGCGATGGCACGGCGAGCTTTCTGTTCGGCCTCCACGCCCGCGCGACGCGCCTCCGCGATCCGGCGCTCCGCCTCATCCAGGTCGTTCCCGTCGCGGAGATATTGAGCGGCCTGACTCAGCAGGGACTGCGCAGCCTGTGCCGCAGCCCGAGCAGCGGAGCCGGCACCAGACCGGGCAGCAGCGGCCTCAGCATCGCGGACCGCATGCGAGGCGGCTTCCAGCTCCGAGGCCGCCCGGTCGTAGTGGGCCACGACTGCTTCCACGGCGGCACTGCCCTGGTTCACGGTGTGGGCCAACGCTTGGACGGTCTTGTCCAACGTCAGCAACCGGGGGCGCTCGGCCGACAGTTCGGCTGTTGCTACCTCGGTCTCGGTGATCATGGCGGCGGGCTCAGGGACGTCGGCAAGGAAACGCAGCGCGTCGCCCCGGCGCAGCATCGTGGCTTCCAGTTCCTCTGCCTCCTTCATCACTGCGCCGATCGTGACCGGCAGCAAAGTCATCAGTTCAGCCAGGTCAACGCCTCGACGTTTCGGCGCTTCCGCGCCCTCTTCCGCACTGTCCAGCAGCGACATGGCCGTCTCCAGGGCGTCGTGAGCTGCGTCAAAGTCTTGGACCTGCATCGAGGATGCTTCCGCAGCCGCCGCCAATGACACCACCGCCTGCGCGTGCGAGGCGCGGCCCGCGGCCAGTATTCCGGCGAGATCCTGGACGCATTCGGAGTGTCGGACACCAGCCTCCGCCTCCGCGGCACGTTCGCCAGCACTCAACAGGTCCCGCACAGCGTCAGCACGGGCGGCGAGCCTCCCGTGCTCCGCGATCAAGTCGCTACGGCGTTGACGTAGCCCGGAGACTGCCGTCAGGGCGCCTTGGGCCAGCTCCAGTCCTTCATCAGCCTGCGCACACGCCCGGCCCCACAGGTTTTCGGAGTGGGAGGCCTGCGCAGCCACGGCAAGGGCTTCGGCCTTTCCGCAAGCCTCGGTGTAGGTCTGCGTCCGATATCCCTCCCGGGACAAGTCGCCTGTACATGCCCGCACCGCCGTAGCCGTTTCGCGCACCGAGGTGGCGACGACGGGCAACTGGTCGACTCGGGCACGCAGCGCGGTGACCTCCGCGTCGACGCTCTCCCACGCCGCGACAGCTTCGTTCAGCCGCGCAGTCACCTCGCCAGCAGCGCGCGCGACGTTTTCGGCCTCCTCGGTGCCGAGTCGTAGGAGAGTCTCCGAGGGGTGCGCCTCGGCGTGCGCGAGCCAGGCGTCAGTGGAGTCCGTGGATTTCATGCGCGCCTGAGCCGCCCCAGCCCGCACAGCAGCGATCGCCTCGTCCGGTCCCGTGGGGAGGATGTTCACGGTCGCTTCGACGAGCTCAGCGGTGTCATCGAGGCGCATGAACAATGCTGCGGCCATGTCCTGGGCTGCACGTGCCGAGGCTCGGGCGCCCTTGCGTACCGAGATCCTGCGACGCTGGGAACGCACGAGGAAGAACCCACCGAAGGCGCCTCCGACGGCTGCCGGCACACCCAAGACCCAGGCAACGGCCTTTCCCGAGATGCTGGTGCCTGAGCCGGTGTTCTGGACGGTGGTCACGGTGTCGTACGTCTCCTCGCGAAGAACCGGCGGCCGGACGCGACGCGAGAGCAACGAGTCAGCGGTGTCGATGCCCGCCAGGATCCCGCCGTTCCAGTCGCCGGCCTTGAAGCTCGGGGTCATGGAGTCCACGATCTTGTCCCGGCGCCCACCGGCCAGGGCCCTGTCGTGGGCCGGACCGTGATAGGCGCCGGCACGGCGGTCGCCGACAGAGACGGCAATGACAACCATCGCACCTGCCCAATCATCGCCGGGGCCGTCCCAGGCCGGGCAGGCGTTCTGGGCCTTCCGCACTGCGGCGTCGAGGTCCCTCCGAGGCACGTCTGCATAGGTGAGGACCAGCACGCGGCCTTTCGCTGCCCGCGCTGCGGCCCTGACCACTTTCACGTCGAGAACGCCAGCTCGGTCGTTGACGACCGTGTCACAGGAAAGGCTCCCCGCGTGCGCCGGAGCAGGAATGGAGAGGGCCAACGGAGCGCCCACACACACGGCGGCGGCCAACAACCGGACAAGGCGGCGCGTGAAGAGGTGAAGGGTCACGGACGTCATCGTGCCGGACGTCGATCCCCGTGCAACTGCCGGTCGGGCGCCTCGGTTCGTCGAAGAACAGTGGCGCCCGACCGCCGACGGGGCTCAGGCGCTGTAGGCAGCGTTGTCGTGAACCTCCAACGCGAGTAGCGCTGCGGCACCCAATCCTTCGCCCTTGAGTCGGAAGTGTCGGGTGAAGTGGGTGATGTGCTCCTCGTGCTCATGGAAGTGGAGTGGCGTGAGCACGCCGGAGAGCACTGGCACGTCTGTCGACAGTAGGACCTGCATCAGTCCAGCAATCGATCACATCCGGGCGCGCGTGCCCGGCGGCCATGATCGCGGCGTTGAAACTCTCGACGGCCTGACTGACTGTTTCTTTGTGCCACCCGGATGCGACCACGGCGATCCGGCTGGGTTTGGGTGACTGCGACATGGGAAATGCCTCCGTGTCTAGTCGCTCACCCAAGGCGATTCGACGAGCGAAGCAGACATACGCCAGCCTCGTTCAACGCGTTCTCTCATCCGGACCATGACCGTCGGTTCCGGGATCACACCGGATCTGCTGACCCCCACGGATCGAAACCCGAAGGTGCTCGCGGACTGCGGTGGTCAGATCGGCCGACCACTTTCCCCGACTGCCGCTAGCCTGTTGAATCGACCGCAGCGCTTTCCGTCTCGTATTTACCCGAGGTGCCTCAGTGTCCTACAACGTCGAGCTTGCCGACCGGGTCCGCGAGATCCTGTCCGACCGGGACCAGGTGCGCGAGGTCAAGATGTTCGGCGGTCTGTCCTTCATGGTGGACGACCGCATGGTCGTCTGCGTCTCCGGTGGGGGCAGCGACCTGCTGGTCCGTGTCGCGCCTGAGCGCGACGCCGACCTGGTGGAGAAGCCGGGCGCACGACGCGCGGTGATGGGCAAGGACAGATCGATGGGCCCAGGCTGGATCGGCGTCGACCATGAGGCGCTGATGTCCGACGACGATCTCCGGCTATGGATGGACGTCTCCTTGGACTTCCACGCGCAGGGATCCGGGAAGAAGAATTAGTCTCCTGAACCCCCCGGGCTCACCACCTGTCAGAGGTTGCTCTGCACCCCGGCCAACAGCTGACGTGCCATCACGATCCGCTGCACCTGGTTGGTGCCCTCGTAGATCTGGGTGATCTTGGCATCGCGCATCATCCGCTCGACCGGGTAGTCGCGGGTGTAGCCGTAGCCACCCAGCACCTGCACGGCGTTGACGGTGACCTCCATGGCCACGTCGGAGGCGAAGCACTTGGCCGCGGCTCCGAAGAAGGTGAGGTCCTTGTCGCCGCGCTCGGACCGGCCGGCGGCGGCGTAGGTCATCTGCCGGGCGGCTTCGACCTTCATGCCCATGTCGGCGAGCATGAACTGCATCCCCTGGAACTCGGCGATCGATTTGCCGAACTGCTGGCGTTCCTTGGCATAGTCCAAGGCGTAGTCGAGGGCGCCCTGAGCGATTCCGACGGCCTGCGCAGCGATGGTGACCCGGGTGTGGTCGAGGGTGTTCATCGCAATCGCGAAGCCGTCGCCCTCCGCACCGATCATGCGGTCGGCGGGGATCCGTACCTTGTCGAAATAGACCTCGCGGGTCGGCGATCCCTTGATGCCGAGCTTCTTCTCGGGGGCGCCGAACGAGACCCCCTCGTCAGATTTCTCCACGACGAAAGCCGTGACACCGCCGCGCGTCTTCTTCTCGGTATCGGTGACGGCCATGACGGTGTAGTACTCCGACTCACCGGCGTTGGTGATCCAGCGCTTGACGCCATCGATGACCCACTCGTCGCCGTCGCGCACGGCCATGGTCTTCATCCCACCGGCATCCGATCCAGCATCGGGCTCGGAGAGACAGTAGGAGAAGCCGCCCTCACCTGAGGCCAGCTTGGGGAGGTACTTCTGCTTGAGCTCTTCCGAGCCGGCGATCTGCAAGGGCAGCGAGCCGAGCTTGTTGACCGCAGGGATCAGGCTCGAACTCGCGCACGCCCTGGCCACTTCCTCGATGACCAGGACGGTCGCGAGCGCGTCGGCCCCGGCACCGCCGTACTGCTCCGGCACATGCGGAGCATGGAAGTCTGAGGCCAACAGCGCGGCTGCGGCCTCATGGGGGTAACGAGCCTCCTCGTCCACCGCGGCAGCGAACGGCGCGACCTTGGCATCGCACAACTCCCTCACCGCCTCGCGGATGGCCTGGTGCTCCTCGGAGAGTGCAAACAGTGGAAACTCGCTCATGCCTTGATTCTACTCGTGGGTACAGAACATGGTCCGTCTCACCCCTGCCGCTGCATCAGGTCCACGACATGCTCAGCGATGGCCAGGCTGGAGGTCGCAGCGGGCGAAGGGGCGTTGCGGATGCACGTGACCCCCTCGGCACAGGTGATCCGGAAGTCGTCGACCAGGCTCCCGTCGCGCTCCACGGCCTGGGCACGCACCCCGGAACCGGCGCGCACCACGTCGTCGGCGCCGATCGAAGGGACGTAGCGCTGCGCTGTCGCCATGTAGGAGCGTCGGGACAGCGAGCCCCGCACCTCGGTGACACCCGTACGCCAGTGGGCGCGAGCCAGGTGCCAGAAGCCCGGCCAGCCGACCAGGTCACGCAGATCGCTGGCGGAGACGTCACGACGGCGATAGCCCTCCCGTCGGGTGGCCAGGACAGCGTTGGGGCCAACCTCCAGCGCGCCAGTGACCCGTCGGGTGAAATGCACCCCCAGGAACGGATAGCGCGGATCCGGCACGGGATAGACCATGCCGCGTACGAGGTCGCGCTTCGCCGCACTGACGGCCATGTATTCGCCACGGAACGGCACGATCCGTGGACCGGGCTCACCATCGGCGAGCACCGAGATCCGGTCCGCGTGCAGGCCTGCCGCCACGACCAGGCGGTCGACGACGACCGGCTCATCCGTTCCGTCGATCCGCACCGCCACCACTCCAGCTCGTCGCTCGATGCCCACGACCTGGCTGCCGAATCGGACCTCACCCCCAGCTGCCGTGACCTCGCTGGCCAGCGCCTCGGCGATGGCGACGTAGTCGGTGATTGCGGTGACCGGCGAGTGCAACGCAGCAAGCCCGACCGCGTGCGGCTCCACCTCGGTGATGGCGTCTGCGGACAGTCGACGTAGGCCGGGCACCCGGTTGGCGGTGGCGGTGCGCTCCAACTCGTCGAGCCGGTCCAGCTCGGCGCGATCGAGCGCGACGACGAGTTTGCCGCACTCCTCGTAAGCAATCGTGTGCTCGACGCAGAAATCCTTCAGGAGGTGTCGTCCACGCGTACAGAGCTCGGCCTTGAGGGTGCCGGGTCGGTAGTAGATGCCGGCGTGCACCACGCCGGAGTTGTGGCCTGTCTGGTGTGCGGCGACCCGAGTTTCCTTCTCCAGCACGATCACGCGAGTGCCCGGTCGCCGCCGGACCAGTTCTCGGGCAATGGCCAGACCGACGATGCCGCCACCGACCACTCCGACGGTTTCCTCACCCATGTGCTGAGACAGTGGTCGCTCGGCTCCTCCCTCGTCAAGTCACAATGGGGGCATGCGCGACCTCCAAGTCACCTCCGGCCCGGGCCTGCCCGAAGGCCTGGTGGTGCCGGCAGCCGAGCTGGTCGAGCGCTTCTCCAAGTCATCGGGACCCGGCGGACAGTCGGTCAACACGACCGACTCGCGCGTCGAACTGGACTACGACGTCGAAAACTCCATCGCCCTGACCGACACCCAGCGGGAGCGAGCGTTGCGGCGCTGGCCCGAGGGCCATGTGGTGATCGCTGCCTCCGAGCACCGCTCCCAGCACCGAAACAGGGTTGCTGCCCGCGAACGGTTGGCGGAGCTGTTGCGTGATGCCCTGGCACCGCCGCCACCGCGACGCCGTCCGACCAGACCGAGCCGGGGCGCCAAGGAACGCCGGTTGCGGGCCAAGAAGGAACGGGGTCAGACCAAGTCTCTGCGCGGTCGCGTCATCGACTGACGGTGATCTCGCGGGCCGAGCGGCGGTGCGCCGCCAGCTGGAGCAGCGTCACGACGACTCCGGCGACGAGGGCCCAGAATGCCGCCCCGATGCCGTACAGGGTCAGACCGGAGGCGGCCACCACGAAGGTCAGGGCAGCGGCCAGTCGACTCTCGTCGGCCTCCAGCGCGGCCCGGGCCGATGCGGCCAGAGTGCCGATCAGGGCGAGCCCGGCGATCCCGGCGAGGAGTTGCGCGGGGGCCGCTTCCGCGACTGCGGTGACGAGGGCGGAGATCGGGCCGAAGGCGATGTAGCCGATGCCACACGTCACGCCGGCCACCCAACGACGGGAACGGTCCGGCCCCGCGTCCGGCCCGGCGACGAGCGCTGCGGTGATGGCGGCGAGGTTGATGGCGTGGCCGCCGACGAAGGCACCTGCCGCTGTCGCCCCACCGGTGTAGGTCAGCATCGGGGACAGCCGGGGTCGATAACCGAAGCTCGCCATGACTGCCATGCCAGGGATGTTCTGACTGGTCATGGTGACCAGGAAGAGCGGCACCGCCAGGCCGAGCGCGGCGGTCCACGAATTGTTCGGCATGACGAAGGACAGGCTCGGGACGGCCTGGACCGCGTCGACCTGGCTGAACGCGCCGTCGACCACCATCACGACCACGGCCGCCACCAGTGCCCCCGGTACGGCCCAGCGTGGGGCGAACACCACCAGCACCACCCACGCCGCAATCACCGGAGCAAGAGCACCGGGCGCGTTCTGGAGACCCGCGAACGGCACCACGCACAGCGGCAGCAGGATCCCGGCCAGCATGGCCTGCGCGATGGGCACGGGTATCAGTTCGACGAGCAGCTGCAGCGGCCGGACCAATCCGCACAATGCGATCAGCACGCCGGTGATCACGAACGCCAGCACGGCTGTACGGAAACCGCCCGCCGGCAGGGTCGAACTCGCCAATAGTGCAGCGCCGGGCGTCGACCACGCCATCATGACCGGCATCCGGGTGTGCCAGGAGAACCACAGGGTCCCGACACCCATCGTCACGCACACGATCGTCAGACCCGACGCAGCCTCACGCGGGGTGGCACCGACCGCCATCAGGCCGCTGAGCACGACCGCGAACGAGCTCGTGAAGCCGACGAGGGCTGCCACCAGGCCAGCGCTGACCGGCTGCGCCAGGCCGGTGCTGGGCGGTGGGGCGAGGTCGGTGCTGCTCACTCAGAAGCCCAGACGTCGATTCTTGCCGCCGGACGCCTGGCGGACGGCCTCGCCCTTGGCGCGGGCGGTGTCGGCGAGCGAGGACTGGTAGTCGAGGAGTCGTTGCTGCAGTGCCGCATCGCTGGTGGCGACGATCCGGGCAGCGAGGATGCCGGCATTCTTGGCATTGCCGATCGCGACGGTGGCGACCGGGATGCCACCGGGCATCTGCACGATGGAGAGCAGGGAATCCATCCCGTCGAGGTACTTCAACGGCACCGGCACGCCGATCACCGGCAGCGGGGTGACCGAGGCAAGCATGCCCGGCAGGTGCGCAGCACCGCCGGCGCCGGCAATGATCACCGACAACCCGCGGGTGTGAGCCTGCTGACCCCACGCGATCATCTCCGTCGGCATCCGGTGCGCGGACACCACGTCGGCCTCCCAGGAGACACCCAGCTCGGTGAGGATGTCGCCGGCGGCCTGCATCACGGGCCAGTCCGAGTCCGACCCCATCACGATGCCGACGCGGACCTGTTCGCTGGAGGTCTGGTCGGGCTGAATCTGCTCAGTCATGTGGATCACTCGCTTTCGTTTCCGAGGTCGCCCCGGAACCACGCGGCTGCATGACGTGCGCGCTCCAGGCAGTCATCGAGGTCCTCGCCGTAGGCGTTGACGTGGCCGACCTTGCGGCCGGGACGCAGGTCCTTGCCGTAGAGGTGCACCCGCAGGTGTGGATCGCGCGCCATCGCGTGAGGGAGTCCGTCGTAGAGGTGCCCGCTGTCGGAAGGACCACCCAGGATGTTGACCATCACCGTCCAGCGACTGCGCGGGGCGGGCGAGCCCAACGGGAGGTCCATCACGGCGCGCAGGTGATTCTCGAACTGCGAGGTCACGGCGCCGTCCTGGGTCCAGTGGCCGGTGTTGTGGGGACGCATCGCCAGTTCGTTGACCAGAATGCGTCCGTCGGTCGTCTCGAAGAGCTCGACCGCGAGGATGCCGGTGACGTCGAGCGCGCCGGCAACCTTCAGCGCGATCTCCTGGGCCTGCCCGGCCAGGTCGGGGGCGAGGTCGGGGGCAGGCGCGATCACCTCGTGACAGATCCCGTTGAGCTGGGTCGAGGCCACCACCGGGTAGGCGGCGGCCTGACCGCTGGGGGCGCGAGCGACCAGCGCGGAGAGCTCACGGCGGAAGTCGACGAGCTCCTCGGCCAGCACCTCGACGCCAGTGGTGGCGGCCGCGTCGAATGCCGCGGTCGCCTCCTCGAGCGCCCGTACGACCCACACTCCCTTGCCGTCATAGCCACCGCGGGTGGTCTTCAGCACGCACGGCAACCCGAACGCCTCAACCTCGGCGGCCGTGGTGACCACTGCGTTGCGCGGGCACGGAATGTCGAGCTCGGCGAGGCGGCGCCTCATCACGGCCTTGTCCTGGGCGTGCACCAGCGCCTCGGGCCCGGGGCGTACGGCCACCCCATCCGACTCCAGCGCGTGCAGGTGGGCCGTGGGCACGTGCTCATGGTCGAAGGTGACCACGCTGGCGCCCTCGGTCACCCGACGCAGCGTGGCCAGGTCGGTGTAGTCACCGACGATCTGGTCGGGGATCACCTGCGCCGCCGACACGCCCTCGGCCTCGGCCAGCAGCCGCAGGGGCAGGCCCATGGCAATGGCCGGCTGGGCCATCATCCGGGCCAGTTGTCCGCCGCCGATGACGGCAAGGATGGGAGCACGATGGGATGCGGCAGTGGGCACGACCGGGAGCCTACTGGTGCTGGGTCCGGCTCAGCGCCGACGGACCGCGACCGGCTCGACGAGTCCGAAGCCACGCACCGGGCGAGCGGGAAGCTTGCGGCTCTCCCAGTCCTGCCCGGGCAACTGGTCGGCGGTGTTCTGGTCGATGATCAGCCGGTTGCGCCGCGCCACCTGCGTCAGTCGCGCGGCCATGTTGACCGGCGGACCGAAGACGTCGCCGAGTCGCTGGACGACCGGTCCGCTGGCCAGCCCGAGGCGTACGTCCGGCATCTTGGGGTCGCGTCCGATCACGTTGATGATCCCCTCGGCGACCGCGACACCGTCCTCGGCACCGTTCATCACGAAGAGAACCGAGTCGCCCAGGCTCTTGATGATGCGACCGCGATAGCGGGTGACCACGTCGTGGCAGCGGCTCTCGAACAGCTCGACCAGGTCCCCGATCTCGTCACGGTCCAAGGTGTTCGACAACGCCGTGAAGGAGACCAGATCGGCGAAGCCGACGGTGACATCGATGGTGTGCAGGTCCTCGTCGTTGGCGCCCATCGCCTCGATCCGACCGACCGCGGCAGCCAGATGTCGGCGCCACGCATAGACGAGCAGTCGCTCGAAGGGCGGATTCACCTCGTGGATGAGTCGTCGCGCCGATCCGACCCTCGAACCCGTCGCCTCGTCGCCCGCCTCGAGTTCCTCGACACGGCTGACCAACGTGGCCACTTCCCAGTCGGCCAGCCTAGCCATGGTCTGGCCCAGACCACGCGTGAGGTTGACGGCCATGTCGAAGTCGACCGACCCGGCATCGACGAAGCTCATCAACGTGGAGACCGCATCGACATCCGCGGAGTTGTAGGCCTTCTCGCCGACGAACTCGGGAAACCCCAGAGCACGCCACAGTCGCCGCACCTGGTCGATGGTGACGCCAGTCTCGGCCGCCACCTCGAGAGCGTTCAGCTCCGGGGGCCGACCGAGGATCACCTCGTCCAGCCGTTCCGCGGCAGCTCCACCCGGCTCTCCGACCGACTTTCCAGCTGGGTCTGCGCCGGAGACTTCGACCGGAGGCTCAGGTGCCATCGTCGTGGCGGTCCCCACCGGAGAGACGATGCAGCTCGTCGGACACCTGCAACTGCACCTGCTCCACCCGGGGGATGTCATGGAGTTCGACGCGACCGTCGGTGCTCGCATCGGAGACGACGAGCGTGCCGCAACCGAAGATCCGGTCGATCACACCGATCTCGAAGTCGACGCCACTGATCCGGTTGAGCGGGATCGTGCGGCCCTCCTTCGAGACGAAGCCCGAGCGTTTGATGAAGCGGCGGTTGGTGAAGGTGTAGGTCGTCGTGCGCCAGATCAGCAACTTGGCGAGGACGAACCAGATCAGGACGGCGACAAACACCAACCCGACGATGATGCGGACAATCGCCTGGTCGGCCAGTCTCGCCACGAAGAGAGCCAGCACCAGGGTCACGACCAGGACCAGCCCGGGCAGGAACAGCGCTTTGACATGGGTGCGGGTCGAGACGACGACGTGCTCACCCTCGTTGAGGAGTTTGCTCGGGAAGGAGGCCACGCCTCGATCATGTCATCAGAGCGACCGCACGTGCACCACATCTCCCGCGGCCACCGTGAGGGCGCCTTCCTCGGTGCCGACCACAAGCGCGCCGGAGGTGTCGATGTCGAGCGCCTCCCCGCGTCGTACGGACCCGCCCGGCAGGTGTACGTCCACGGTCCGGCCCAGGGTCACGCACACGTCCGCATAGGCCCCACGCAGCGAGTCCACGTCCAGCAGGAGTCCCTGGAGGCCGTGCAGCGAGCCGAGCACCTGTCCGAGGAGACCGCTGCGATCCACCGGTTTGCCGGTCTCCAACGCGATCGACGTCGCCGACGCCACGGGGAGTTCGTCGAGTGTCTGGTCGACATTGACCCCGACCCCGACCACGGCCATCGGGCCGCGATCGGTCTCGATTCGCTCGACGAGGATGCCGGCGATCTTGCGGCCCGGACCTTCACCGGCGGCGTCGACCAGCACGTCGTTGGGCCACTTCAGCGCCACGTCCGGCAGGCGGTCGGCCAGCGCCGCCTGGATGGCGTAGCCAGTGAGCAGGGGCAGCCAGGGCCAGTCGCTCGCCGGTACGTCGGGCTGCAGCAGCACCGAGAAGGTCAACGACGAGCCGGCCGGGGTCTCCCACACCCGGTCAAGTCGTCCGCGACCCGCCGTCTGATGCTCGGTGACGAGCACCAGACCCGAATCCTCCCCGGCCCTTGCGCGCTCGGCGACGACCGCGTTCGTGGAGGGTGTGGCCGACTGCATCTCCAGGCGCCAGCCGTCGGGAACCGCCACGCGGTCCGGGTCGATGGGTGGGCGCGGTGCCGAAGTGTCACTCATGGGCACTAGATTGCCTCACAGCGACCGTTCAGGAGGCCACAGCGTGAGTGCACAGCCGGGCGAGGGCACCGAGATCCCCGCCGCCAACGAACTGCCAGGTGACATCAACACGACCGCGGGCAAGCTCGCCGATCTGGAGCGACGCCTGGACGAGGCGGTGCATGCCGGTTCGGCCAAGGCGATCGAGAAGCAGCACGCGAAGGGCCGCAAGACTGCCCGTGAGCGGATCGCCCTGCTCTTCGACGAGGGGTCCTTCGTCGAGATCGACGAACTGGCTCGCCACCGCTCGACTGCGTTCGGGTTGGAGAAGACCCGCCCGTACGGCGACGGCGTGGTGACCGGCTACGGCACCGTCGATGGCCGTCAGGTCTGCGTGTTCTCCCAGGACTTCACCGTCTTCGGCGGCTCGTTGGGCGAGGTCTACGGCGAGAAGATCACCAAGGTGATGGACCTCGCCATGAAGACCGGCTGCCCGATCATCGGCATCAACGAGGGCGCCGGGGCGCGCATCCAGGAGGGCGTCGTCTCCCTCGGCCTCTATGGCGAGATCTTCCGCCGCAATGTGCACGCCTCCGGAGTCATCCCGCAGATCTCGATGATCCTGGGCAACTGCGCCGGGGGTCACGTCTACTCCCCCGCCGTCACGGACTTCACCGTCATGGTCGACCAGACCTCAGCGATGTTCATCACCGGACCCGACGTGATCAAGACCGTCACCGGCGAGGACGTCACGATGGAGGAGCTGGGCGGCGCCCGCACGCACAACACCAAGTCCGGCAACGCCCACTACATGGCTTCCGACGAGGAGGACGCCTTCGACTACGTCAAGGCCCTGTTGTCCTACCTCCCGCAGAACAACCTCGACGGCGCGAGCGTGGTCGAGGAGATCCCCGACATGGAGATCACCGACCTCGACCGGACGCTCGACACGATCATCCCCGATTCTCCGAACCAGCCCTATGACATGCACACCGTCATCGAGGCCACCCTGGACGACGAGGAGTTCCTCGAGGTCCAGTCGCTCTTCGCGCCCAACATCATCATCGGCTACGGCCGGGTCGAGGGTCATCCCGTCGGGGTGGTGGCCAACCAGCCGATGCAGTTCGCCGGCTGCCTCGACATCGATGCCTCGGAGAAGGCCGCCCGCTTCGTCCGCACCTGCGATGCCTTCAACATCCCGGTTCTCACCTTCGTCGACGTGCCCGGATTCCTGCCCGGCACCGATCAGGAATGGCAGGGCATCATCCGCCGCGGCGCCAAGCTCATCTATGCCTACGCCGAGGCGACGGTCCCGCTGATCACCGTCATCACCCGCAAGGCCTACGGCGGCGCCTACGACGTGATGGGATCCAAGCATCTCGGTGCCGACCTCAACGTCGCCTGGCCCACCGCGCAGATCGCGGTGATGGGTGCCCAGGGCGCCGCCAACATCGTGCACCGCAAGGCGTTGGCCCAACTCGCAAAGGACGGCGGCGATGTCGAGGCGCGTCGGGCCGAACTGATCGCCGAGTACGAGACGACTCTCGCCAACCCATACATCGCAGCCGAGCGCGGCTACATCGACACCGTGATCATGCCGCACGAGACACGCACCGAGATCGTGCGCGGTCTGCGACTCCTCCATTCGAAGCGGGAGATTCTGCCGGCGAAGAAGCATGGGAACATCCCGCTGTGAGCGACAGAGTCGAGCGAGGCACGAGCGAGCGACCGAGCGAACCATCGAGCGCTGTGAGCGACAGAGTCGAGCGAGGCACGAGCGAGCGACCGAGCGAACCATCGAGCGCTGTGAGCGACAGAGTCGAGCGAGGCACGAGCGCTGTGAGCGAGAACGCCGCTCCTCCACTGCTGCGGATAGTGAACCCCGATGCCACGGCGGAGGAGATCGCTGCGCTGGTGGCTGTCTTCTCGGCCCTGGGCGCCCCGGAGCAGGCTGGAGCGCCCATCCCGAAGCAGTGGAACGCCCCGCACCGCCAGGTCCGCCCGCACTATTCCCACGGCCCCGGCGGCTGGCGTTCCTCCGGTTTGCCGCAACATCGCGGTCGCGGGACCTGAGCCGTCTGCGGAGCCGTGGCACAGTGGTCGGGTGAGCGACACCACCCGCACCATCGACGCCCTGTGCAACTCCTTCGTCGACGACTTCTGCGCCCTCGACCCCATCAGCGCGACGTACTTCGGCGTGGCGGGCCACGACGACCGACTCCCGGACTACACCCCGGGAGGCTTCGATACCCGCTTCGAGCTGATCCGGAACGCGGTGACCGCTGTTGCGGCTGCCAGACCGGTCGACGAGGACGAGGCAGCGGCCCGTGACTCCTTTCTCGAGCGGCATCGTCTCGAGATCGAGATGGAGGACGCCGGGATCACGCGCTGTCAGGTGTCGGTGGTCGGGAGCGCCGTACACGGTATCCGCCAGGTCTTCGACCTGATGAGCACCGACGGTGCTGCTGCCCACGAACTCATCGACGCCCGGCTCGCCGCGGTCCCCGAAGCCGTACAGGGCTACCGCGTGACCCTGGCCCAGGAAGCCGCCGCCGGACGCGTGTCGGCAGCCGCGCAGTATGCCAAGGTGGTCGACCAGATTGGGGGATGGACCGGCGAGACCGGTGAAGGAGGCGACTTCTTCGCAGGCCTGGTCGACCGTTGTGCCCCACAGGGCGAGTTGGGTGACCGGATGCGTGCCCACGCGCGGGCCGCCACCCGTTCCTTCGCCGACTTCGGCCTGTTCGTGTCAGACGAACTCGAGCCCCAGGGGCGTGAGAAGGAGGCCGTCGGCCGCGAGCACTACGCACTGGCCAGCCGCGAGTTCCTCGGCACGACCGTCGACCTGGAGGAGACCTACGCCTGGGGTTGGCAGGAGCTGAAGCGGCTCGCGGACGACATGGCCCTCACGGCCGACCGGATCGTGCCAGGCGCGAGCGTGGCCGAGGCGGTCCACCATCTCGACGCGGACCCGGCACGCACCATTCATGGCCGCGAGGCGTTTCGTGACTGGATGCAGGATCTGGCGGATCGCACCCTGACCGACATGGTCGACGTGCACTTCGACATCCCGGAGCCGATCCGTCGTATCGAGTGCATGCTCGCGCCCACCAACGACGGCGGGATCTATTACACCGGTCCGTCGGAGGACTTCCAGCGGCCGGGACGGATGTGGTGGTCGGTGCCCGACGGGGTCGAAGACTTCGCGCCGTGGCGTGAGGTGACGACGGTCTTCCACGAGGGTGTGCCCGGGCATCATCTCCAGGTGGCGCAGACCTCTTTCCGCAAGAACAGCCTCAACCGCTGGCAGCGGTTGATGTGTTGGGTCAGCGGTCATGGCGAGGGCTGGGCTCTCTACGCCGAGCGTCTGATGGACGACCTCGGATATCTCGACGACCCGGCCGATCGCCTCGGAATGCTGGACGGTCAGTCCTTCCGGGCTGCGCGAGTCATCATCGACATCGGGATGCACCTGGAACTGGAGATCCCCCAGGACAACCCCTTCGGCTTCCACCCCGGCGAGACATGGACCCCGGAGCTGGGTCGGGAGTTCCTCGGCCAGCACTGCCAGATGGGACCGGAGTTCCTCGACTTCGAGATCAACCGCTACCTCGGGTGGCCGGGTCAGGCCCCGTCGTACAAGATCGGCGAGCGCATCTGGCTCGAAGCCCGCGACGAGGTCAGACAGCGCCACGGCGAGCAGTTCGACCTCAAGGCCTTCCACCGGGCCGCGCTCGACCTCGGTTCGCTCGGCCTCGACCCTTTCAAGGCCGCCCTCGCCCGGCTCTGACCCACGTGTGCGAGGGTGCTTCCCGTGCCTCGACTCGTCCTCGCTTCTGCCTCCCCCGCACGCCTGACGACGCTGCGGACGGCAGGGCTGGACCCCTTGGTCCTCGTCAGCGGCGTGGACGAGTCCCAGCTCCGCGACCTACCGCCGCCGGAGCTGGCGCTCCAGTTGGCCGACCTCAAGTGCGCCGCGGTCGCCGCCAGTGCAGAGATGCCGTCCGACTCGCTCGTGCTGGGCTGTGACTCGGTGCTCGAGTTGGACGGTGCGGCCCTCGGAAAGCCGGCCGACGCGATCGATGCCCGGGCGAGGTGGCAGGCGATGCGCGGTCGGACGGCGGTCCTCCACACCGGGCACTGCCTACGTGATCTGACATCGGGACAGATGGCGGCAGCCACCGGGTCGACCGTCGTGCACTTCGCCGACATCACCGACGAAGAGATCGATGCCTATGTCGCGACGGGAGAGCCGCTGCACGTCGCCGGTGCCTTCACCATCGACGGATTCGGGGGCGCGTTCATCACCCGCATCGAAGGCGACCACCACAACGTCGTCGGCGTCAGCCTGCCCCTGCTGCGGGAGTTGGTCATCGAGCTCGGTCATCAGTGGCCCACGCTGTGGGCCTGACCGGACCACTCCTCCTCGTTCCGCTGACGCACGCAGCAGCAGCAGCAGCAGCAGCAGCCTCACTCTGCAGCAGACCAGGCCTGCCGCAGCGTGACACGGCCGCCGGTCTGCATGAGCGCGCGGCGGTAGAGCTTCTCCCCCACCCACACGGTGCACGCGGCGAAGAGGGCCAACAGGCCAAGGGCAACCAGCGGCTCCCACCACGCCACGCCACCGACCAGGATCCGCTTCGGCATCACGACCGCGGAGACGGGCGGGAGGTACGACGCAATCACCGCTGCTCTCCCGTCCAGGGAGAGCCCGGCGAAGAGGATGACCATGATCACCATCGTCAGCGGCGTCGACGTCGCCTGAAGATCCTCGGTGCGTGACGCCAACGACCCCGCGACCGCCCACAGGCAGGCCAGCGCGATGAACCCGGCGAGGAAGAAGGCCAGGAACCACACTGCCGGACCGGAGATGTCGCTGACGTAGGACCTGTAGGGAGTGAACGCCATCCCGACCAGCCCGACAGCGACGTAGATCAACACCTGGATCATCGCCAGGACGGTGTTGCCGAGCACCTTGCCGGCCAGGAGATGTCTCAGTGGAATGGCCGCAGCGATGATCTCGACGATCCGGCTCTGCTTCTCCTCGATGACCGAGGAGGCCAGTTGCATGCCGAAGAGCAGGGCGGCGATGTAGAACAGGAAGACGAAGACGAACCCGACGACATCGGCCACCGCTGCCTTGGTGGCATCACCGCGCAGGAACACGGTCGAGACCTGGGTGCCTGCGGTGAGCGCCTCGAGCGTGGTGCCTGCGGTCGCTGCGTTCTGGCTCAGGACCTGCTGGCTCACGATCGCGTCGACGACAGCGGTGAGGTCGCTGTCCGCACTCGACTCGGTCGTCAACTCCCAGGCCCCCGACGCGGGGTGGAGCCAGGCGTCCACCTCCTCGTCAGTGAGGGCGGCCTCGGCCGCGGCAGCATCGTCGACCCTGACCAACGTGATGTCGACCTTGTCATCGATGGCCGGGGCTGCGTCGATGACGGCTTGGACCATGGCGACCGAATCGGGGGTGGCGGCGAGCTTGACGTGGTTCGTCTTCTCGCTCTGCCAGGTCGTGAAGCCCATGAATCCGACGATCATGGCCACCAGCAGGACAGTGCCGATGAGGAAGGTCTTGTCCGTGATGCGCGACTTCACCTCTCGCCGGGTCACCAGGAGCCAGGCCGGTGTGGTGTGCGTGCTCATGCGGTCGCCTCCCGGTAGATCTCACTGAGTGCCGGGCGGACCCGTACGAACTCGTGGACGGCGCCACGACGCACGGCTTCGGCAAGCAGAATCTGCTCGGCTCCCGGGTCCCGGATCTCCAGCACCACCGTGCCGCCCTGCAGATCCACCACGTCGAGCCCACCATGGTCACGGACCCACTCCGCATCCTCACCCACCACCAGACGGAAGCGTGGCGTGCCGACGTCGCGCAGCTCAGCCACCGTTCCCGCAGCGACCAGACGGCCCCTGGCGAGCACCACCAAGCGGTCGCACAACCGCTCCACCAGGTCGAGTTGGTGACTGGAGAACAACACCGGGATGCCCCTGCTGGTGTAGTCGGCCAACAGTTCAGCCATGGAGTCGACCGCGATCGGGTCCAGCCCGGAGAACGGCTCGTCCAACACCAGGGCTGCCGGACGTGGGAGCACCGAGGCGATGATCTGGACCCGCTGCTGGTTGCCCAGTGACAGCTTCTCCAGATGATCCTTGGTGCGCTCCCCCAACCCGAATCGTTCGAGCAGCTCACGCGCCTGGGTGCGGGCCTCGGTCCGCGCCATACCCTTGAGTTGAGCGATGTAGACGAGCTGCTCAAGGATGGGTTGTTTCGGATAGAGGCCGCGCTCCTCGGGCATGTATCCGAAGGACCGCCGATCCAGTCGGGTGATCGGGTGCCCGTCCCAGAGCACCTGTCCTTCATCGCTGCCCAGCACCCCCATGATCATGCGCATGGTGGTGGTCTTGCCAGCGCCGTTGGCCCCGACGAAGCCCGTCATCTCGCCCGCGGGCACGTCGAAGGACACCCGATCGACGACCGTGTTGTCGCCGAAACGTCTGGTCAGCTCCCGAACTTCCAACATGGTCCCGAGCCTAGGGGTGGCGGCAACCTAGCCGGTGTCAGACCTGGTCGCTGTCAGACCTTGTCGGCATCGACGACGCTGCCCGAGGTGGTCACCGCGCCATCGTGATGGCCCGAGTGGGCACCGGCGCGAGAGTCCGCGCTGGTGTCGGTGAATCCCTTGAGCAGCTGCTGAAGGTCGACACCGGTGGTGCTCTTCAACAACTCCATGGTCTGGAAGATGTTGTTGGTGACCTGCTTGGGCAGCTCGCCAGCTCCGTCGGTGGAGATCACCGTCAGCGTGTCGATGTTGGACATCGGAGCGGCCACCTCGGCAGCGACCTTCGGCAGGACCTCCATCAACATCTGGAGGACGGCCGCGTCGTTGTAGTGCGAGAAGGCGTCGGCCTTCTTGTTCATCGCCTCGGCCTCGGCCTCACCGATGGCAAGGATCGACGCTGCCTGGGCATCGCCCTCAGCGCGTACGGCGTCGGCCTCGGCCACACGCCGGGCCTTCTCCGCCTCGCCGCGCTTGGCACCCTCGATGGCCTCGGCCTCGGCCAGTGCCTGACGGCGCGACTTCTCACCGACACCGGTCAGGCGGTCGCGCTCGGCGTCTGCCTCGGCCCTGGCGATGGAGGACACCTTGGCGGCGTCGGCATCGAAGACCTGGGAGTTGCGACGGCCTTCGGCTTCGGTCTCGACGCGGTATCGCTCGGCGTCGGCAGGCTTGCGGACCTCGGTGTCGAGCTGACGCTCCTTGAGAGCCGCCTGGCGGACAGCGACCTTCTCCTGCTCGGTGAGGATCGCCTGGTCACGGTCAGCCTGGGCCAGTGGACCGGCCGCAGCTGCCCGAGCCGTGGCGGCGTCGGTCTCGGCCTTGATCTCGGCCTGCTTCAACGCCAGCTGGCGCTGCGCGATCGCGATCTCTTCCTCGGCACCGATACGGGACTGCTCAGAGGCCTGCCGTGCCTCGGCCTCGGCGATCGAGGCGATCTGGATCAGTTTGGCTGCTTCGGGACGACCCAGGTCGGCCAGGTAGGAGCCGTCGTCGGTGATGTCCTGGATCTGGAAGGTGTCGAGCACCAGACCCTGACCGGTCAGGGAGTTCTCGGACTCGTCCGCCACCCGCTGGGCGAAGGCCGCGCGGTCGCGGATGATCTGCTCCACCGACAGGGACCCCACGATGGAGCGCAGCGCGCCGGCCAGCGTCTCCTGGGTGAACGTCTCGATGGCACCTTGCTGGGACAGGAAGCGCTGGGCCGCGGCACGGATCGAGTCCTCGTTGCCACCGACCTTGACGATCGCCACACCTTCGAGGTTGAGCTTGACGCCCTGCCCGGAGATGGCACCGCGGATCTGCACCATGATGCGGCGCGAGGAGAGGTCGAGGGTGTTGACCTTCTGGACGAACGGGATCACGAAGACGCCGCCGCCCATGACGACCTTCTGGCCGGACAGGTCGGTGGAGATCTGACCCGTCTCGGGGTTCTTCACCGCCTTGCCCTTGCGGCCGGTGACGATGAACGCCTCGTTGGGGCCGGCGACCTTGTAGCGCGTGGTGATCAGTGCGCCCATCAGGACGACGAGGACGATGATGCCGACAACGGCAATCAGGGGGGAAACCATGGTGTGGGTCCTGGCTCTCGTGGAAGGGTGTTCAGACTCTGGGTTCGACGAGAACCGAGGTCGCGGACAGGACTGTGGTGATCGTGACCGGCGTACCGGCAGGAAGCGGTGCGGCTGCTCGGGCGTTGAGCTTGGTGATGTGGCCCGAGGCCACCATGCTCACCTCGCCGTAGCCTTGGTCGGGAATGGCGCTGATGACTGTGGCGGTCCGGCCGGCAAGGTCGGTGGTGCGGACGTTGGACTCGTCGCCGCCCTGCTTGAGGGCGTACGAGATCCATCCGGCGCCGAGGCCGACCACCACGCCGGCTGCGATGCCAGCGCCGATGGCCCAGCCCATGCTGTCGCTCTGGCCGAAGACGAGGGCGCCGGTGAAGCCGAAGGCACCGAGGAATCCGGCCAGCGCCGCGCCGGAGAAGAGGTCTCCACCGAATTCGAGGAGACCGTCGAGCAGATCACCGACGATCAGCGAGACCAGCAGCAGGACAATGCCCACTGCCCCGATCAGCAAGAATCCGGTCATCGCGGTCCCCTTCCCCGTAGTGTCGCGGCCATCCTAGGGCTGTCACCCCGGGCATCGCGAGGGGCATCGTCAGGGACGGGTCACTCCACCGGCAGACCGAGGCCACGCGCGATCAGCATCCGCTGGACCTCGGAGGTCCCCTCGCCGATCTCGAGCACCTTGGCGTCGCGGTAGAACCGGGTCACCGGGTATTCCTCCATGAAGCCGTAGCCGCCGAAGACCTGGGTGGCGATTCGGGTCGCAGTGACGGCCGACTCAGTGGCGTAGAGCTTGGAGACGGCCGCTGCCTGCTTGAACGCGGCGACCGACGGGGCACGCGAGCCACCTTCATCGAGGGCGTCCTTCATCGCGGCCGCCTTGTAGGTCAGCAGACGGGAGGCGTCGAGCATGACCTGGAGGTCGGAGATCTGGAAGGCCAGGCCCTGCTTGCGGCCGATCGGGCCACCGAACGTCTGACGCTCGCCTGCGTAGGTGAGCGACATGTCCAGGCAGGCCTGGATGCACCCGACGGCCAGCGCGGCGATGGCGACGCGGCCGTCGTCGAGGGTGGCCAGGAACTGGGCGTAGCCACGGCCCCGCTCACCGAGGAGGTTGGCCTCGGGGACGCGGGCGTCCTCGAAGGACAGGGGGTGCGTGTCGGAGGCGTGCCAGCCGAGCTTGTCGTAGGCCTTCTCGGCGGTGAAGCCGGGAGTGTCGCTGGGCACGATGATCGTGGAGAGCTCGGCCCTGCCGTTCTCCCGCTCGCCCGTGCGCGCTGTGACGGTGACGACGGAGGTGATCGCGGAACCGGAGTTGGTGATGAACTGCTTGGCGCCGTTGACGACCCACTCGCCGTTCTCGAGCACAGCCTTGGTCTTGGTGGCGCCAGCGTCCGAACCGGCCCCGGGCTCGGTGAGACCGAAGCCCGCCACCTTGGTGCCCTCGACCAGGTCAGGGAGCCAGGTCTGCTTCTGCTCGGGCGTGCCGTAGGTCAGGATCGGGTTGATGCCGAGACCCACTGCTGCCTCCAGCGTGATGCCCATCGACTGGTCGACGCGACCGATCTCCTCGATCGCCAGGCACAGCGAGGTGAAGCCGCCGTCCTCCCCCGCCAACCCGGAGCCACCGAACTCTTCCGGGGCAGTGAGGCCCATCAGGCCGAGGGCACCCATCTTGTGCACCACGTCGGTCGGGAAGTGATGGTCGCGATCCCACTGCGCCGCATGAGGCGCGATCTCAGCCTCGGCGAAGTCGCGGACGCTGCGACGGAACTGCTCGTGCTCGGGGGACAGCTCGTAGGTCATGACACCGACTGTAGCGCGGCAGGTTAGCGATCGCTAACCACGCGTTTGAGACCGTCGTCCAACCGCCGTACGACAGTCATCTGTCGGCCATCTCCAAGCCCCTCTGCGGCTGCTCGGGTCCCCCACGCTGGCCACGTCCACCTGACCGAAAGGACCTCAGACGTGAAGCGTCTCCCCCTCTCCACCCTGGCTGTCGGCACTGCCGCTGCCCTCGCCCTCGGTATCACCGCAGCCACTGCAGTGCCCGTGGGATTCAGCATGGACCGCTCTGCCGAGCTGGCCAAGCAGATCGACCCGAACAAGCCCAAGAGCGTCATCCTCATCATCGGTGACGGCATGGACGACTCGATGATCACGGCCGCACGTGACTACTCGCTGGGCGCCGACGGCCGCTTCGTGCTCGACGAACTCCCCTTCACCGGCGCGATGACCACGCACGGGCTCAAGGTCGGCGCAGGTCCGGACTACCCCAAGGCGTACGTGTCCGACTCTGCACCGACTGCCAGCGGCTGGTCCACCGGCAAGAAGACGGTCGACGGCCGGATCTCGCAGGGGCCCTCGAACGCCTCGGAGGTTCCCGGCGTCGACTACGAGACGGTGCTGGAGAAGTTTCAGGCTGCCGGCAAGCGCACCGGCAACGTGTCCACGGCCGAGATCACCGACGCCACCCCGGCAGCGGCAGCGGTCCACATCAACGCCCGCGCCTGCCAGGGGCCGGTGAACATGGCCACCTGCCCGGCCGCCCTGAAGTCGACCGGGGGCAAGGGCTCGATCGCCGAACAGCTCGTGGATGGCAAAGTCGACGTACTCCTCGGCGGCGGGGCGAGCCGCTACGCCCAAACCCTGGAAGACGGATCCCAGTCCGTCCTGGACTACGCGAAGTCGAAGCGGGGTTACCGCAGCGTCGACACCTCTGCTGGCCTCAGCGCCATCTCCGACCTCTCCGGCGGTCCGGTCCTCGGCTTGTTCGCCGGCGGCAACATGACGCCGAAGTTCCAGCCGCTGGTGGCGACCCCGCCCCCCGGTGCGGGCTCACCCACCGCGCGCTGCCAGGCCGCTGACCGCGGCACCCAGCCCGACCTCGCGTCGATGACGAAGAAGGCCATCGAACTGCTCGACAATCCGAACGGATTTTTCCTGCAGACCGAGAGCGCGATGATCGACAAGCAGGAGCACGGCATGGACATCTGCGGCGCGATCGGCGATCTGGAGATGATCGACGAGACCGTCAAGGTGGCCCTGGACTACCAGAAGGCCCACCCCGACACCTTGGTCATCGTCACCGGCGACCACGCCCACTCGACCCAGATCGTCAGCAGCGTGAACGGCGGACGCCAGACCGCCACACTGCAGACGGCCGACGGCGACCCGCT
>JBBSSH010000004.1:0-196326 GCA_038242265.1 Propionibacteriales bacterium | reverse complement strand
GGCGAACACGGAGTAGGAGTGGCGTTCGCCGATTGCCATGCCGGTGTGGTCGGTGCCGCTGGTGGCCAGCGGTCGGCCGAGGGCGATCTCGACGCCGTCGGTCACGGTGGCCGGGGGGATCTCGCCGGGAGCGCCACGCACGACGAACCGCCTGATGTCGCGGTCGCTGGGCTGGGCTGGGTGACTCCAGTTCAGCACGACCTTGGCATTGGTGACGATCGGTGCGGTGAGGTTCGTGACTGGAGTCGGTGGCTGGTCGTCGGCCAGGACCATGCTGTTCATCGCCTTGCCCGTGATCTGGATGGCGCCGGTGATCCCCGGTGGAACCTGCATCAGCTGGTAGCCGCTGTCGCCCCAGGTGGCGACGGTGCCGTCCCGGAGCGCGACCAGACTGTGGGTCGCACCGGCGGAGACAGCTGCCACCGGCGCAAGGTCGGCCGGCACGCTGGCCTGGCCGAGGTCGTTGTTGCCCCAGGCGACCACTGTTCCGTCACTTCTGAGTGCCAGGCTGTGGTTCCAACCGGCCGCGATCGCGACCACGTCGTGCAGTTCGGAGGGCACGGTGGACTGGCCGTAGGTGTTTCCTCCCCACGCCACGACCGTACCGTCGCTCTTGAGAGCCAGGCTGTGATACCCGCCGGCGTCGATCGCGACCACGTCGTCGAGGTCTGCCGGAACCGAAGACTGACCGGAGCCATGGGCGCCCCACGCCGCCACGGTGCCGTCGGCGATCAGCGCCATGCTGTGGTAGCGGCCACCCGAGATCGCGACGATGTCATGCAGCCCGGCGGGTGCGGTGGACTGGCCGTAGGTGTTGTCGCCCCAGCCGACCAGGCTGCCGTCGCTCCTGAGCGCCAGACTGTGGAATCCGCCGGCAGCGATCAGGGCGACGCCCGACAACCCCGCAGGCACATTGGTCTCACCGGACCCGTTCAGGCCCCAAGCGGTGACCGTGCCGTCGTTGTGCAGCACGAGACTGTGCGCGGCACCCGAGATCTGTCGTACGTCTGACATGCCTGGCGGGATGTCGGACTCGCCCCAGGTGTTGCGGCCCCACGAGATGATCGTGGTTTCGCCACCGGCCGGGGCCGAGGCCGCCGGGATGGTCGGGCAGAGTGTGGCGACGACAAACATCGCGGTGAGCAACGGCAGGCCGCCGCGGCGTGCCTTCCCCAATGACAGCATGCGCACGGCGTTCCCCTAGGTGTGAACGGCCCCCGACCCCAATCGCGGGGCGCCTTTCGCGAAAATACGCCGGTGCTCGGTTTTCGCAATCCCCTGTCTGGGGTAACTTCTTGCGCTACTCACTCTCAGCTGCAGCGATGAACGCGGCGATGTCGTCCGACATCAACTGGTCCAGGTGGCAGCTGATCCGCTCGATGGACCAGTCCCACCACTTCAGTTGCAGGAGCGCCTCGATCTGCTCGGGTGGGAACCGGAATCCGGCGACCCGTGCGGGGTTGCCGGCCACGATGGAGTAGGGAGGGACGTTGTGACGCACGACGCTGCCCGCGCCGATGATGGCGCCGTCGCCGATCGTCACCCCGGACAGCACCAGTGCCTGGTGGCCCAACCAGACATCATTGCCGATGACCACTGCTCCCTTGGTGAATGAGGTTTCCTCGGCCAGGTGCAGATGTGTCTCGTTGAACGGGGCGTAGGCCGGAAAACGGTAGGTCGAGACGAAGCTGGCGCGGTGCTCACCACCGAGGATGATGTGTGCGCCATAGGCGAATGAGCAGAACTGCCCGACCTTGAGGGTGGTCCCCGGACCACGGCTGGAGACGGTCAGATGGCCCCATGAGTAGCGACCTATCTCGTACTGGTCGAGGTCTCCCCGTTCGTCGAGACGCTTGGCTGGCGGCAAATGCTTCGATGAGGAAGCTCGTGCGCGTCTCGCAACACTGCGCAGCCGCGCAATCGTCCGACTCAGATCAGCCATCAGCCATCAGCCAGCTCCAGCGTCGCGCGACGTTTGCGCATGACGAACTGGGTCAGGTTCTCGATGCTGTCGAGGTTGGCCGGAAGCGTCTCGGCATCGGCCACCACGGTTCCCATGTCGGTCTCCAGGAAGTCGACGAGTTCCAGGACCCCGGTCGAGTCCACGACACCGGACTCAAGCAGTGAGTCGGTGTGCGCGGGGACGTTCGAGTCGTCACCGAAAAGGAAATTCATGATGATGAAATCGCGCACCTGGCCCAGAACGCCTTGGTGCGGTTGATTCTCGTTCAACCCCGGATACCCCCATCCAGCGATGAATACCGACGGTCGGCACCCACCTGCCCCGATGCGTCCCCCCAAGATTTCGCGTCGGAGCAACGCATCATAGGGCGCTTGGAATCTTGATGAGACGCGGGTGTTCATGTCGGGTGATGAGTCGGGCGATTCGCACCGCCTCACCTTGCGCAGGGGCACCAGCCCCTGTATCAAGACACCAGCACGTTGGAGATCAAGACCAGGGGGAGCGATGGTTTCGCAGTGCCCCAATGCGGGTGATTTTCTGCTGTCCCAGGGACTGCCTGAAGACGTGGCCCTGATAGACGCGGGCGGTCGCCACACCTATGCCGACCTGCGCCGAGGGGTGGCTCACCAGACGCAGCAACTCCTCGACTGGGACCTCGAGCCCGGCTCGCGAGTTGCTCTGCTGGGCGCGAACTCCTTGTTCTGGGCCGCCAGCTATCTGGCCATCACGCGTGCGGGCCACACAGCTGTGCCCTTCGCGCCAGTCCTCACCGCTGACGAAATTCGCAGCAAGATGGCCCATGTCAGATGCGCGGGCCTGCTGCTCGACGAGAAACTGTCGCGGCGCTTCGCGACGGTCACCGAGGCAACGGGTCGCACCGAGACCAGCGCCGGTGTCCGGGAGTTGCTGTCGAGTGGCGCCGGGTGCGCTCTGCCGCAACCCTCTCCGCCTGCGGACACCGCAGTCCTGGTCTTCACGTCAGGGACGACCAGTCGGCCCCGTGCAGTCAGGGTCAGCCATGACAACGTGATTGCCAACACGGCGTCCATCGTCGACTACCTCGGACTGCGTCGTGATGACCGGATGCTGGTCGTGCTGCCCTTCTCCTACTGCTTCGGCGCCTCGCTGCTGCACACCCATCTCGCGGTCGGCGGCAGCTTGAGGATCTGCGAGACCCAGGCTTTCCCCGAGGCGATCGTCGAAGCCATTGGCGACGGGTGCACAGGGTTCGCCGGGGTGCCGTCTTCCTACCAACTGCTCCTGCGAGCCAGCTCCTTCGAGTCACGTCTCCTGCCGTCCTTGCGACACCTCCAACAGGCAGGAGGGCGCCTGCCCACCGCACAGGTCCAGCGCGTCGCGGCCGCACAGCCGCACGCACGGCTGTTCGTGATGTACGGCCAGACGGAGGCCACCGCACGGATCGCCTACGTGCCGCCCGAGACGCTCGCCTCCAAACTGGGCTCCGCGGGTCAGGCGATTCCCGGGGTGCGCCTGCGGGTCACCGACGAGGGCGGCGCAGAAGTGCCGTGCGGCACCGAGGGCGAGATCCGCGTGCAAGGTCCGAATGTCACACAGGGATACTGGGAGGACCCCGAGAGCACGGACGAGAAATATGTCGACGGGGAGTTGCTCACGGGCGACTTCGGTCGGATGGACGAGGACGGCTTCCTGTATCTCGTGGACCGTCGTGACGATTTCATCAAGTCATGGGGATACCGGATGTCCAGCCATGAGATCGAGGACGTAGTCCTGGAGCTCAGCGCTGTTCTCGATGTTGCGGCCGTGGGACGTCCGGATCCCCAGGCAGGAGAAGCGGTCGTTCTGTTCCTCACGCTGCGGCCCGGACACGAGCTGGGCGTCACACAGGTCGTATCCCATCTGCGAGTTCGTCTGGCCAAGCATCTCGTTCCGCAAGAGGTCCGGATCCTGGACCAACTACCACTGAACCAGCACGGGAAGGTGGTCAAGAGCGTGCTGCGCGAGTGGGCGCGCTCGTCGACGGCCAGTCCACGCGCCGACTACGATCTCGCCGAAAATGGAGGCCAACATGCTTAAGGTGATCCTGGTCGTCGCCGCCACACTGGTGATGGGGGCGGTGGCAGCTCTCGGAGCGGTGCTGTGGGTGCACCCCTTAGACGGTGATGGGTTCGAGACTCCCACCGCGGCGAGCGATGATTTGGAGGCCGTCGCCAGTCACCGAGTCTTCTTCGGGCACCAGTCGGTCGGCTACAACATCCTCGACGCACTCCCTGGGGTGTTCAAGAAGGGGGGACAGACGTTGCCCCCGGTCGTGGAGTCCCGCAAGGCGCCCTCCGGGCCAGCCATCGTCCACACTGCCATCGGCGAGAACGGTCACCCGCTGGGAAAGATCGCTGAGTTCGACCAGATCATGCGGGGTGAGATGGCAGGCGCCGTCGATGTCGCCATCCTCAAGCTCTGCTATGTCGATCTGCGAGAGGGCCAGGTCGATGTCGACGAGGTATTCGTCGCCTACCGGGACACGCTGGCCGCCTTGGCTCGCGACTATCCCGACACGGCCTTCGTGGCAGCGACATCGCCGCTCACCGCGCAAAGAGGTCCGCTCGGCAAAGTCAGGGCAGCGTTGGGCCGCGGGGACACGCTCGGTCCGGAGCACAACGTCGTCCGCGAGGAGTTCAATGCCCTCATGCGGGCCGAGTACACCGAACCAGGCACACTTTTCGACATCGCAGCAATCCAGTCGACCGACTCCGACGGCGACCGGGTCGCCTACGAGCGTCAGGGCGACCCCTATTACGCCATGGACAAGGCGTACGCCTCGGACCCGGGTCACCTGAACTCCAGCGGCGGTACGGTCGCCGCCTCTGCGTTCGTCGCCGTGCTTGCTGACGCCCTTGCCTGACCACGGGTTGAGCGGGGTCGTCATCGGGGTGGGCATGGATGTCGTCGACACCGGTCGCTTCGAACGTCTGGTGCGCAGGGGAGAGGGGCGGGTGTGGACGCATTGGTACACCGAGGCGGAGGCTGAGGAGTGCGCGCGTCACCCGCGTCCGAGTCTGGCAGCAGCGCTCCGCTTTGCCGTGAAGGAGGCCACCTACAAGGCGGTGGGCAACCAGTTCTCCGGCGCGTTGCGATGGCGCGACATCGAGGTCCTCGGCAACGAACCGGATTGGCGCCTCGTGCTCCGCGGGGAGGTGGGCGCAGCCGCAGCAATCGTCGGGGCCGAGCATTTCAACGTCTCCACCTGCCAGGCGGCCGGGCGGGTGATGGCGCTGGTCATCGTCTCGGGCGATTGCTCTGACACCGAAAGCGTGATGAGCAACCATGACGGGACGCGGATCGACTGGGTTCTGCGCGAGTGCGCCGAAATCCCGGTCGCCGCAGACGATGCCGAGTTGGCGGCAATCGCGGTCGCCGTGCATCTGGAGGAGTCGCTGGGGCTGACTTTGCCCCCCGACCTTCTCGACCACGACCACTTGGTCCCGCCCGGGGCTCTCGAGCGCACGGTCCGTCAATGGTCGGGTGGCCGCTGATGTGCGGCATCGCGGGTATGCACTCACCGACCGGTGTGCCGGACACCGACATGCTGAGACAGATGATGACCGCACTGAGCCATCGAGGCCCGGACGGCAGCGGCTACTACCGTGACGGGACCGTCGCGCTGGGACATACCCGGTTGGCGATCATGGACCCCGACCTTGGCGTTCAGCCGATGTGCGGCGAGCGCGAGGACGTCTGGGTCACGTTCAACGGCGAGATCTTCAACGACGTAGAACTTCGCGCGCAGCTTCGCGACCGCGGCCACGATTTCCGCACCCACTGCGATACCGAGGTGATCGTGCACGCGTGGGAGGAGTGGGGATCGAACTGCTTCGAGCGGTTCAACGGACAGTGGGCGCTTGCGATCTGGGATCGGCGGACCGCTGAACTGGTGCTGTCCCGCGACCGGCTCGGGGTGCGCCCGCTGTACTACGCGAAGGTGGGCCGCGAGCTCCTCTTCGCCTCTGAGGTCAAGGCGCTGTTCGCCGACCCGAGGATCACCCGTGCCTTCGACCCGGTGGGGCTGGACCAAGTGTTCACGTTCTGGTCGACCGTTGCTCCGCGGACGGTCTTCGAGGGTGTGGAGCAGGTCGTTCCGGGGACCTACGTGGTCGTGCGGGACGGCGTGATGCAAGAGGCTCGCGTCTTCTGGCAGCCCTCATTCCCGGAGCGGGGCGGCGGCAGGTCGCCCGATCTCGACGAAAACGCGGCCGGACTGCGCGAGTGCCTCATCGAGGCCACCCGGCTGCGGTTCGAACGGAGCGACGTCCCGGTGGGCGCGTACCTGTCCGGCGGAATCGACTCAGCGGTCACAGCGAGCATCATCCGCAACTGCACCGATGCGGACCTGCACACGTTTTCCCTGCGCTTCGCCGAGGCTGAGTACGACGAGGGTGGGCATCAGGCGCAGATGGTCCGCCAGCTCGGGACGACCCACAGCGACGTCGTCGTCTCGCAGCGCGACATCGGAGAAGTGTTCCCCGAGGTGGTCCGGCACGCAGAGACGCCACTGCTGCGCACCGCACCTGCGCCGATGCTCTTGCTGTCCCGCCTCGTGCGGGAGTCCGGCTACAAGGTGGTCGTCACCGGCGAGGGCGCCGATGAGGTGCTGGGTGGATACGACATCTTTCGGGAGGCGAAGGTCAGGGAGTTCTGGGCCAGGGACCCGTCGTCGCCGACGCGCGCTCGCGCGATCGAGCTGTTGTATCCCTGGCTGGCCCGCAACCCCAACCAAGCACCGGCGTTCGCGCGATCCTTCTTCGGGCGCAACCTGGACCCGACTGATCCGGCGCTCTCACACAGGCCGCGCTGGGACACCACGGCTTCGCTCAAGGCAATGCTGACCCCCGAATGGGAGGTTGATGGCCTCAGCGCGACCAGCGAACTCCTGGCGCGGATGCCGGTGGAGGCCGCCGGCTGGGATGGCTTGGCGCGGGCCCAGTGGCTCGAGATGACCACGTTGTTGCCGGGATACATCCTGGCGTCCCAGGGGGACCGGATGCTGATGGCGAATTCGATCGAGGGCCGTTTTCCGTTCCTTGACACCAATGTGGTCGCCTTCGCAGGCCAGTTGCCTGCGCGACAGAAGATCCTCGGCCTGGACGAGAAGCACCTGCTCAAGCGGGCGTTCCGCGACATGCTCCCGCCCGAGATCGTGGCCAGGCCTAAGCAGCCGTACCGAGCTCCCGACGCCGCAGGGTTCGTAGGAGCCGACGCGCCGAGCTGGGTCGCGGAAGTGACCTCTGCGGAGGCCGTCGAAGCCGCCGGCGTCTTCAAGCCTGTGGTGGTCCGCACTCTCCTCGAGAAGTCTCGGCGGTCGCGGGGCAGGGCACTCTCCCACACCGATAGCATGCGTCTTTCCGCCGTGCTGTCGGTCCAGCTGTTGCACGAACAGTTCCTGGGTCGGGGTTGCACAAGCATCCCGGCTCGCCCGCCACACCCGACGACCATCTTCGACCGGGTCGATCCGCAGAGGAGCACAACATGGCGGTAACTTTCGGGCCGGACGTCTTCGCATTCGACGAGGAGGCCGCGGTTGCTCGCATCAGCGAGGTGGTCCACTCCTACTTGATTCGTAACAAACGTAAGGGCGTCGTCGTCGCAGTGTCGGGCGGAATCGACTCAAGCGTCGTCGCGGCACTCTGCGTGCGTGCGATCGGCCCCGAGCGCGTTTTCGGTCTCCACCTGCCCGAGTCTGAGTCGGCCGACGAGACCCTGAACTTCAGCCGGAGCCTCACCGACACCCTGGGCATCGACTCGGTCCTGGAGGACATCTCACCGATCCTGGCCGCTGCAGGGTGCTATCGCCGACGAGACGACGCCATCCGCCGGGTCGTCCCCGACTACGGACCCGACCACAGGTCCAAGATCGTGCTGCCGAGCGTCGTCGACTCCGATTCGCTGCGCCTGTATTCCGTGGTGGTGCAGGCGCCTGACGGCACCCAGAGCACCCACCGGTTGACCGCGGATGCCTACCTGGAGATCGTCGCCGCGACGAACTTCAAGCAGCGCACCCGCAAGATGCTGGAGTACTTCCACGCGGACCGGCTCAACTTCGCTGTGACCGGTACGCCGAATCGACTGGAGTACGACCAGGGCTTCTTTGTGAAGCTGGGCGACGGCGCGGCCGACATCAAGCCGATCGCTCATCTTTACAAGACGCAGGTCTACGCGCTTGCCGCCCATCTCGGCGTGCCCCAGGAGATTCAGAACCGTCCGTCGACAACGGACACTTATTCGCTCCCCCAGACGCAGGAGGAGTTCTATTTCTCCCTCCCGTACCCGCAGATGGACCTGTGCCTCTACGCGCTCAACCACGACGTGCCGATCGATGCCGTCGCCGAATCCACGGGGCTGAGCGCCGCGCAGCTGGAGCGCGTGTATCGGGACATCGTTCAGAAGCGCCGGACAACGGCGTACCTGCACGCGGAGCCGGTTCTGGTGGCACCGGTCGACGAGGTCGGGCACCACTGACGTTGGTAGTGCGCCTGTGCTGGTCGGTCTGAGCGTTCGCTCACCCGCAAGACTGGTCCGGCATTGGACACGGTGGGGGGTGGGGGCGCAGAGCGCAAATTATCCGAGGTAGGTCCTCAGTAGGCACCGCGATGACCCACCACGGCCGTGATGGTGCGGGCCAGGATCCTCAGGTCCAGACCCAGCGACCAATTTTCGACGTAACTCAGGTCCAGTCGGATCGACTCCGACCAACTGAGGTCCGAGCGACCCGAGACTTGCCACAGACCAGTCACACCGGGTTTGACCACCAGTCGTCGTCGAGGGTCGGTGTCGTAGGCCGCGACCTCGTCGGGGAGCGCCGGTCGGGGGCCGACAAGTGACATGTCCCCGCGCACGACGTTCCACAACTGGGGCAACTCATCGAGTGAGTAGCGGCGCAGGCGTTGGCCAAGCGGCGTGATGCGGGGATCGAGCCGGATCTTGAAGAGAACTCCGTCCAGCTCATTGGAGACGGTGAGTCCGGATTGCTCGGCCTGTGCGCCCGCAGCCATCGAACGGAGCTTGAACATCGTGAAGGGGACACCGTTGCGACCGATCCGCTTCTGGCGAAAAAGTGCCGGGCCCGGTGACTCGAGTCGGATCAACACGGACAGGACAACCACGAGCGGGAGCGCCATCACGAGTCCGCCCAGTGCGAGCATGCGCTCGACGACGTCTTTGAGGAGCCGACGCGGGCCGCCGAGGGCCGCATGGGTGACGTGCAGTACATCGAGGCCGGGCGTGGAGACGGCCCGGGTTCGCTGCGGCTTGACGTCGAGGAGACCGGTGCCGAGGTAGAGCTCAGTACCTACGTGCGCTGCGTCCCACTGCAAGCGCCTCAACGTCACGGGTGGGGCCTGGTGACCAGCGAGTAGGACCAGGGCGTGGGCGTCCTCCCGGGTGGCTGCGACGCAGGCCTGGGACAAGCCGACATAGGTAGGAATTCCTGCAAACTCTGTGTCCGAACGACGCGTGAGGCAGACAGCGACGACATCGTGGCGGCTGTGCAAACTCAGGTCCGCCAATGCCTCGCGTACCTGAGTGGGGTGTCCTGCCAGCACGAGACGAGGGCGTTGGCGAAACGGGAGGGCAAGCACCACCAAACTGGCGGTGGTGAAGGCGACGGCCAGCCATGGCAGGGCGGCAGCATCCGCGCCACCCGGCAGAAGGGGGGCAACCGCCGCAGCCAGCAGGAGGGCGGTCACGCCAGTTCGAATCACTCGGAGGGAGCCGGCACCCCTGGTCTCCCCCAAGGCGCAGGCTCGGTAGTGCCCTGCTGAGAAGAGAAGGAGCGTCCAACACGTGAGCGCGACGAGATCACGTAAGGGTGAAACACCGAGGTGGGCCACCGCAGCCAGGGCCACCAAGGTGACCAGCAGACAAGCCACCAGGTCCAACAAGGCACGGGCCACAGGGGTGGTGAGCCGGCGCACGAGCACATCGGGCACACCCGACGATGATGTCGATGGCGGGACCGCACGGACGACGGTCGGCTCGACCAGTATCGATGTGGTGATGGTCCGTCCGACTTTCACCGTTGACGGTCGCGTCATAGAGATCCCCTCTTCGCGAGCCTCCCCAGGCTTCGCGTCCAAATCGACTTTAGGGAAGGGCGCCGGGTCCTGGCATGCCACAAATGCGGCAAACTCACGCAGAGATCGGTCCGTCCAGACACGAGGTCAGAGGCCCGGGCGCCATCGCACCTGGTTGGCCAGGCCAACAGCGGCCAGTTGGGAGGAGACCTCGAGCTTGCCGAGGATCGATTTCACTTGGGTGCGGACGGTGGCCTCGGAGACCACGCTCTCCTTGGAGATGGCACGCACCGTGTGGCCCTCGATCATGGCGCCCAGCACCTGGCGTTCGCGTGGTGTCAACAGATCGAGGCGTCGCCGGAAGCCGTCGAGGACCGTTCGATCTCTCGCCCACGCGTCGAGCAACGACTCGAGCTCCTCTCGGCTGACGACGGGCAGGCCCTGGTGGAGCCGACGGACGGTGGCCAAGGCGTCTTGCAGGGCGCCGCTCTTGGACAGCACTTTGCGCGCACCCTGCCGCATGCAGCCACCCCAGTGCCCCCGGTCATCGGAGGCAGTGAGGACCACGACATTGGCGTTGGTCCGGGCTAGCGGCGCGATCAGATTCATGCCGTCGCCGAACCTCCCGAGATCCAGGTCGAGCAAGACGGTGCGTGGGTTGGCGCGCATTGCCAAGGAGCGCAGCGTTGCCATCGAGCCGCCGATGTCGGGCAGGGGCAGGCTGCGTACGTCATAGCCCTCCAGCGAGAGGGCAAGTTCGAGAGACTCGGCGAACAGCACGTGGTCATCGATGATGAGGATGCGGTGGCTGGCCCGGTCAGAGAGCGGTGTTGACATGGTCGTCCTCTAACGATCGACGAGCGGCGGGCAACGAGATGATGAAGGAGGATCCTCCCCCGACGGGCTCCGCACAGGTCAGGGTGCCACCGCCTTCGTGCACAAGTCGTTGCGCGAGGTGGAGGCCGATTCCTTGGCCGGGTGAGTCCGTGCCGCGCGCACCCCACCCGAAGATCCGCTCGCGTTCGTCGGTGGGAATGCCGATGCCGCTGTCGGTCACTGTGATCTCGACCATGTCGTCGCCGCCGGTGACCGCAACAACGCTCTCGTCGGAGCCACCATGGGTTGAGGCATTGTCGACCAGGATGCCCACGATCTCGGCAAGAGCGTCGTAGCGACCCCGCACGAGGTCTCCGCTGGGAGTGAAATCGATCTGACGGCCCTTGAGCCTGTGCAGGCCGAGGATGGCGTCGAGGGCCTCATCGAGGTCGATGATCGTCGGCAGGTCCTTCTCGTCCGAGAGGAGGCGTTGCATGCGCGCCAACTCGCTCTGCATGGTGCTCTCCAGACGCAGGCGCACCTCAGGATCAACCTCGTGTCGCTGCAGCAGACCGAAGGCGTTGACGAGCCCGGCCACCGTGCTACGCAACTCGTGCCACCGCTCGTGATGATCTCGATCCGTGCTCACGGTGGCCATGAGCATGTCCTGCAAATCCTCAGAATGCAGTTGCGCACGACTCATATCGCTGCGCAGATTCGCGAAAGATGCCAGCGTCCAGGCGCCCGCCGTGACAGCGAGGGCCAGGGAGGCCACGACTTCCCAGAGGGTCCCGCTGAGGCCAACAGGTGCGATGAGAAATCCGATGGCGATGATCGCGGTGGACACGACGAGCAGTGCAGCGGCCGAGCGGGGAAGTGCGGTGTTGCACACCACCGCGATGGCCAGCGTGAGATGACTGGACGCGATCACGGTGAGCAGTACCCATGCGGGGATGGGCGTCGAGGCGGTGACTGGAAGCACCAGACAACCGACGGCGATAGTTCCCAGGACCAAGCCCACTGCGAGGGGGTCACCGGATGGCTGGACGACTCGTCGCAAGCTCAGCAGAGCCAGTCCTAGCGCGATGAGGCCGGTGATCGCGATGATGTGCAGCGGCCAGTCGGAATGAGGTGACTCTCCGGTGTCGCTGTACAGGGCCAGGCCGGACCGGCCCAATGACAGGCAGGCGATCAGCACACCGGCGGCCACGACCCACCCGATCTTCGGATCTGGCGACAGCCGCCAGGTGAGATAGTTCAGGAACGCAGCCAGCAACAGGTTGGCTGCGGCAAACACGGTGATCGTCATGGCAATTGACACAGCGGCCTCCCCGACGAGGACGACGTGTGCTGGCGGCTCGAGTCAAGGCCTACGCACAGCGCCAGCAGCAGGGCGCACGACACTCCCGTCAGCGCGACGAGTGGTGCTCGTCCATGCCGATAGAACGCATGCACAGTGTCTGTCTCGCGTTTCATACTGATCCCCCACGCTGCCCGGGGCAGCATGTTGTCGAGCACCCGAAACTGAAAGTTACGACCCCCGTGGGGGTTGGCCCCTCGAAGTGTGAGGGCGTACCGAGTGTGAGGGCGTACCTCAAATGGGGCAACACCGGCCCCCTCGTTCGCCTTCACCGGTTGGCTGTCCGGGTTGCACGCGCGAGCACTCAAGCCGATGAGCCACCCACAAGTGGGAACAACGCGCCATGGAGGGTTGGCGTGGATCGTGTGGTGGGCACCTGCTCGAGCTGCGCCCTCGAAGCTGTGGTGGTGGAACCGTCACGCCCTCACCGCGTCGATAGGCTGCGGACCATGATGGATCCCACCACGATCGACGACCACACATTCGCCGCCTGGGCTGCCGAAATGGCGGGCACCGTCCTGCGCGAGGTACGTGAGCGCGCCGAGGCCGATGGCCTCGAAGGCAAGGCTCTCAAGGATGCCGGAGATGCTGCCGCCCAGGCCGAGCTCGACCGGATCCTGAGTGAGTTCCGCCCTCACGATTCCGTCCTGTCCGAGGAAGCGGCCGACGACAAGTCGAGGCTGACTGCCCGTCGGGTCTGGATCATCGACCCGCTCGACGGCACCCGTGAATTCTCCGAGCCGCCGCGCGAGGACTGGGCCGTCCACGTCGCGTTGTGGGAGGACGGCGAACTGACGGCCGGTGCCGTGGCCCAGCCCGCCCTGCGCGAGACGTTCAGCACTGGCCAACCCAGCGTCGTCCCGCCGCGCACCACCACTCGTCCCCGTATCGCTGTCTCACGCAGCCGACCGCCGGCCTTCGTGGAAGCGTTGGCTGCCGAGCTCGATGCAGACCTGGTGCCGATGGGAAGCGCCGGAGTGAAGGTCATGAGCGTGGTGCGTGACATCGCTGATGCCTATGTCCATGCAGGTGGGCAGTATCAGTGGGACAACGCGGCGCCCGTTGCCGTGGCACGTGCAGCGGGCCTCTACTGCAGTCGGGTGGACGGTTCGCCGCTGGTCTACAACCAGGACGACACCTCGCTCCCGGACCTGATCGTGTGTCGCCCCGAGTTGGCCGAATCGATCGTCGACTTCGTTCGGCGCCACGGCACCGACTGACGCGGCACGACGCAACTGGCCCGCCGGGAAAGTCCCGGCGGGCCAGTGGTGCTGCCTCCTCAGTCAGTGAGGAGAACGGCTCAGTTGGTGATGCTCGCGCGCGGTGCCACGCCGCGGTAGCTGTAGGTGCTACCGGTCGTCTGCCAGGTGGCGAACTGCTTGTTCCCCGGGACGGTGATCTTCCAGAAGGTCTTGCCGCGGCGCGGGGCCGGCAGCTTGAAGCTGAACTTGCCCTTCTTGTTGGTCTTGAAGGTCTTGTACTTCTTCCACTTCTTGCCGACCTTCTTCTGCACCTTGATCGGCTTGCGCTTGTACTTCGGCGCGATCTTGCCGAAGAGCCTGTTGCTCGTGCTCTTCAGTACGACCTTGCGCGCCACGTTCACGGTGATCGGGGCGGACTCCGACGGATTGAAGACATCTCCGTCGTAGAGGTCGGTGCCTCCGGCGTAGACCACCTTGTAGGCGGCATTGCCGCGGGCCTTGATACCCGAGAAGTAGAGGTAGCTGACCCCGTCGTCAGTCGCGACGGCCTCCCAGGCGCTGGAGCCGGCGGCCAACATGTACAGCGTTGCCTCGCCGGGCGCATAGGCGCGTTCCGGGTCGGAGGTGGTCACTGCGGCGTCGAAGTTGATCGTTTCGCCGTAGACGTAGGTGCTCTTGCTGGACGTGATCGTGGCGGCAGTGTCCACGGTCACTGCGGCGCTGGCTGGCGCGCTGATCGCGATGGGGGTGATGCCGAGCAGGCCGGCAGTGAGCGTGCCGGCGATGAGACGAGTGATGCGCATTTCCCGGTGTGTCCTCTCAGATGGGAAGTTCTGGCTGGTGCGACGCTCGGGCGTCGAACCGTCAACGGATCTACTACCCAGTGAGCGCCAGGACAAACCTCTTGTGGCCCGCCCAATCCCGCCGGCGCTTGCGTGGGTAGCACCCGTAGACTTTCAAGTACCCCCACCTGGCAACGGATGGGGGTCAGTATGCGTGCTCCTCGAAGGGATTGTTGCGTGTCCTCATCGCCCCTGGTCGGCGCCGCCGCACGGCTGGTTTCCGCCCCCGCCTTCGGTGCTGTGCTCGCCGATGCGGCCACCCAGTCCTCTCTCGACCTGACCGGGCCTGCGGCCGTGCGACCCTTCGTCATCCATGGGCTGGTCCAGTGTGGGCGGACCGTGCTTGCGGTCACCGCCACCTCGCGTGAGGCCGAAGACCTGGTCGAGGAGTTGTACGACCTGGTCGATCCCGACTCGGTGGCCCTCTACCCCAGCTGGGAGACGCTGCCGCACGAGCGGTTGAGCCCGCGCAGCGACACCGTCGGTCGCCGCCTTGCCGTGTTGCGGCGGCTGCGCCACCCCGGGACCGCAGCCACCAACGGCCCCCTCAAGGTGGTCGTCGCCCCCATCCGGAGCCTTCTCCAACCGCAGGTGCCGGGTCTGGCCGACATCGAGCCGGTGGAGATCACCGCAGGGGAGAGCCGACCACTCGAAGAGGTGGTCCGTGGCCTGGCAGAGGCGGCCTACTCACGGGTGGACATGGTCGAGCGGCGCGGTGAGTTCGCCGTGCGCGGTGGCATCGTCGATGTCTTCCCCCCGACCGAGGAGCACCCGTTGAGGGTGGAGTTCTTCGGCGATGAGATCGAGGAGATCCGGGCGTTCTCCGTTGCCGACCAGCGCACGCTGGAGACGGTCGAACGACTCTGGGCGCCGCCGTGTCGCGAACTGCTGCTCACCGCGGACGTCCGCCGCCGCTGTGCGGAGCTGGGCGAGGCACACCCCCAGTTGCTCGAGCTCACCGACAAGATGGCGGCAGGCATTGCGGTCGAGGGCATGGAGTCCCTGGCTCCGGTGCTGGTCGAGGAGATGGAACTCCTGGTCGACCTGATGCCGACCCACACGACCGTCCTCCTGCTGGATCCCGAGCGGGCCCGGAGCCGGGCCCATGACCTCGTCGCCACGAGCGAGGAGTTCCTCGGCGCGTCCTGGGCTGCGGCTGCCGGAGGTGGTGTTGCTCCGATCGACCTGGGGGCTGCCTCCTACCGTGAGATGGCAGACGTCCGCCTGCACGCCTTGGGCATCGGTCACGCCTGGTGGTCGGTGAGTCCCTTCGGCATCGACAGCGACCCCGGACTGGATGCCCGGATCGACGGCGTGCCCAGCCGTAAATTGTCCGCGCAGGCAGCAGAGGCGTACCGCGGCGACCTGGACAAGGCAGTCGGCGACATCCGGGGGTGGCTGTCCGACGGTCTGGACGTCACGGTCGTCCATGCCGGACCCGGCCCGGCGCAACGCTTCGTCGAAGTGCTGGGGGAGCACGACGTCGCCGCTGCCCTCGACCGTCGCGCGGAGCACGTGGTCACCGTCACGACCGGTCACCTCGCACACGGACTCATCGACCTCGAGGCGCGGATCGCCATCCTGACCGGCGACGACCTGTCGGGGCAGAAGGCCTCCACCCGCGACATGCGGAGGATGCCGGCGCGACGCAAGAAGCAGATCGATCCGCTCGAGCTCAAGGCCGGCGACTATGTCGTCCACGAGCAGCACGGCGTGGGCCGTTTCGTGGAGATGAAGCAGCGCGAGATCAGTGGCGCCACGAGGGAGTACCTCGTCCTGGACTACGGCGCCTCCAAGCGAGGCGGTCCCTCCGACCGGCTCTACGTCCCGGCCGACAGCCTTGACCAGATCACGCGCTACGTCGGCGGCGAGAACCCCAGCCTGGACCGCCTCGGCGGCGGTGACTGGACCAAGCGCAAGAGCAAGGCGCGCAAGGCCGTTCGCGAGATCGCGGCGGAATTGATCAAGCTCTATGCCGCCCGGCAGGCGACCAAGGGCCATGCCTTCGGCCCCGACACCCCGTGGCAGCGCGAGCTGGAGGACGCCTTCCCGTTCACCGAGACGCTCGACCAGCTCACCACAGTCGATGAGGTCAAGCAGGACATGCGCCGGGTGGTCCCCATGGACCGGCTGGTCTGCGGCGATGTGGGCTACGGCAAGACCGAGATCGCGGTGCGCGCGGCGTTCAAGGCGGTGCAGGACGGCAAGCAGGTCGCAGTGCTGGTGCCGACCACCCTGCTCGTCACGCAGCACCTGTCCACCTTCGGCGAACGGATGTCCGGTTTCCCGGTGGTGGTGAAGGGCCTGTCGCGCTTCCAGACCGACAAGGAGGCCAAGGCGGTCATCGCCGGTCTGGGCGACGGCACCGTCGACATCGTGGTGGGCACGCACCGCCTCCTCAACCCCGACATCCGGGTCAAGGACCTCGGCCTGATCATTGTCGATGAGGAGCAGCGCTTCGGTGTCGAGCACAAGGAGCAGATGAAGCGGATGCGCACCTCGGTCGACGTGCTCTCGCTGAGTGCCACGCCGATCCCGCGAACTCTGGAGATGGCGGTGACGGGCATCCGGGAGATGTCAACGATCACCACCCCGCCCGAAGAGCGTCATCCCGTGTTGACCTACGTCGGCGCCTACGAGGACCGCCAGGTCATGGCTGCGGTACGCCGGGAGCTGCTGCGTGAGGGCCAGGTCTTCTACATCCACAACCGGGTGCAATCCATCGAGAAGGCGGCCGCCAAGATCCGCGAACTGGTGCCCGAGGCCAGGGTCGCGACCGCTCACGGACAGATGGGCGAGCACGCGCTGGAGCAGGTGATGCTCGACTTCTGGGAGAAACGGTTCGACGTGCTGGTGTGCACCACGATCGTGGAGAGCGGCCTGGACGTGTCCAACGCCAACACCATGATCATCGAGCGCTCCGACACCCTCGGGCTCTCCCAGCTCCACCAACTGCGAGGCCGGGTCGGACGCTCGCGTGAGCGGGCCTACGCCTACTTTCTCTACCCGGCGGAGAAGCCACTCACCGAGACCGCCCACGAGCGGCTCGCGACCCTGGCCCAACACTCCGACCTGGGTGGCGGCATGGCGATCGCGATGAAGGACCTGGAGATCCGTGGTGCCGGAAACCTCTTGGGTGGTGAGCAGTCGGGCCACATCGCCGATGTCGGGTTCGACCTCTACGTCCGACTCGTGGGTGAGGCGGTCGCCGACTTCAAGGGCGACGCCGAGGAGGAGCTGCAGGAGGTTCGGATCGAACTGCCGGTGGATGCGCACCTGCCGCACGACTACATCCCCAGCGAGCGTCTACGACTGGAGATCTACAAGCGGCTGGCGGAGGTGCGTCTCGACTCTGACATCGACGAGATCCGCGAGGAGCTCCTCGATCGTTACGGGCCTCCGCCCGAGGTGGTGGAGTCCCTGCTCTTCGTGGCCCGCTTCCGGGCACGCTCGCGCCAGGCCGGGGTCAAGGAGGTCACCGTGGCCGGCAAGTACGTCCGTTTTGCGCCGGTCGACCTGCCGGAGTCGCGCACCCTGCGGCTGCAGCGACTTCATCCACGCAGCGTGGTCAAAGCACCCGTCAGCACGATCCTCGTCCCGCGGCCCCAGGCCGCAACGGTCGGGGCCCGGCCCCTCGGTGGGGTGTCCCTGCTTGAATGGGCCCGTGGCGTCATCGACGAGGTGATTGACCCGCCACATTCCCAAGCCGTGACCAACAAGGAGTAACTCGTGAGCAAGACCCGCCTGATGACGGTTGCGACCGTGGCCCTCTCCGGGGTGTTGCTCTCGGGGTGCGGCAATCTGGCTCCCGGCGTGGGGGTGCAGGTCGGCGACCAGGAGTTGTCTCTGCGTGACCTCGACACGGCCACGGCCAACTTGTGCGCGGCGCGGGAGGACCAGAGTGCGGGACAGGCCCAGGCCACCCCCATGGCCGAAGTGCGAGACATCGTGACGCAATCGCTGACCCTGCGGTCGTGGGCGCTGCAGGTGGGCGAGGAACAGGGCGTCAAGCCTGGCAAGACCTACCTCAGTGAGCGCGCACAGACCGAACGGGTGGCCGTCAACCTCCCCAAGGACACACGGGACACCTATCTCGACGTGGCGACCGTCGAAGCCCTGGTGGTGGACATCATCGACCAGATCGGTCGCCAGTCCCTCACCGACTCCGGCGTCACAGAACCGACCACGGACGAGGTGCGACAGGCCGGAGCGGACCTGTTCCGTCAGTGGCCGAACACCCATGAGATCAAGTTCGACCCGCGCTACGGGTTGAAAATGGTCGATGGCGCATTGGCCCCGGTCGACACACACACCTCGGTGGCTGTCGGCGAACTGGCCCAGGCCGGGCTCCTGGACAAGCCGGATGCTGAGTACGTCCAGTCGCTGCCAGTGGCGCTCCGCTGTGGCTGACGATGGCCGCACCCTCGAAGGAGCCCCTCGAGGAGTTCGCGGACGTCATCCGCCGGCTGCGGGCCGAATGCCCGTGGAAGGCTGCCCAGACACATCGCTCACTCGCGCGTTACCTGCTCGAAGAGAGTCACGAGACGCTCGAGGCGTTGGACACCGGGGATGTCGAACACTTGCGCGAGGAACTAGGTGACCTGCTGCTGCAGGTCTTCCTCCACGCCGCGATCGCCGAGGAATCCGGCGAATTCACCCTCGACGACGTTGCGGCCGGAGCCACGGCCAAGATGGTGCGACGCAACCCGCATGTCTTTGAGTCCGAGGGGCCCTCAGACCTGACACCGGCGGAGGTCAACGCGGAGTGGGAGCGTCGTAAGGCAGTCGAGAAGCCGTCCCGGAGATCAGTCCTCGACGGGCTCCCACCGGGGTTGCCGGCACTCCTCCTGGCCGACAAGGTGCTCGACCGCCTGCAGCACGCCACCGGATCAGCACCGCAGGATCTACGCCCCCCCAAGTCCACCGCACTCGGCGAGCACGACATGGGGGAGCGCCTGTTTGCCCTGGTCGAGGTGGCCCATGACGACGGGATTGATCCCGAGCGGGCCCTACGCGAGGCCGTGCGACGAAGGGTCCGCGCGCACGGCTAGGCTGATCACGCACTGACCGTCGCACCCCTCAGGAGCTCTTTCATGGCCATCATCGCTGCAGTCGGCGCCCGCGAGATCCTTGATTCGCGCGGCAACCCCACCGTCGAGGTGGAGGTCCTTCTCGAGGATGGCGCGTTCGGTCGGGCTGCGGTTCCCAGCGGTGCGTCGACCGGTGCCTTCGAGGCAATGGAGCTGCGCGACGGCGGTGCACGCTATGGCGGCAAGGGCGTCCAGAAGGCGGTCCAGGGGGTCCTGGACTCGATCGCGGGCGCCATCACCGGCATCGACGCCGACGACCAGCGCCTCATCGACCAGACGATGATCGACCTCGACGGCACCGACAACAAGGCCAAGCTCGGCGCCAACGCCATCCTCGGTGTCTCTCTCGCCACCGCTAGGGCGGCCGCCGAATCGGCCGGACTGCCCCTCTTCCGCTATGTCGGAGGACCGAACGCCCATCTGCTGCCCGTGCCGATGATGAACATCCTCAACGGTGGCGCCCACGCCGACACCAACGTCGACATCCAGGAGTTCATGATCGCTCCGATCGGTGCCGCGACCTTCAGTGAGGCGCTGCAGCAGGGGACGGAGGTCTACCACGCTCTCAAGGCCGTCCTGAAGAAGAAGGGTCTGGCCACCGCGGTGGGCGACGAAGGCGGCTTCGCGCCGGATCTGAAGTCCAACCGGGCCGCGCTCGACCTGATCGGTGACGCGATCAGCAGCGCCGGATTCACGCTGGGCAAGGACTTCGGGCTCGCGCTCGACGTGGCGGCCTCCGAGTTCCACGAGAAGGGCTCGTACGCCTTCGAGGGCAAGCAGAAGACTGCTGCAGAAATGACGGCCTACTACGCAGACATCGTCGCCTCCTACCCCATCGTGTCGATCGAGGACCCTCTCGACGAGGACGACTGGGACGGGTGGAAGACCATCACCGAAGAGCTCGGCACGAAGACCCAGCTGGTGGGCGACGACCTCTTCGTCACCAACGTCGAGCGGCTCCAGCGCGGGATCAGCGGGGGCCAGGCGAATGCGTTGCTCGTCAAGGTCAACCAGATCGGTTCGCTGACCGAGACCCTCGACTCCGTCGAGTTGGCCCACCGCAACGGCTTCCGGTGCATGATGAGCCACCGTTCGGGCGAAACCGAGGACACCACGATCGCCGACCTCGCGGTCGCCACGAATTGCGGGCAGATCAAGACCGGCGCCCCGGCCCGGTCCGAGCGGGTCGCGAAATACAACCAGCTCCTGCGCATCGAGGACGAACTCGGTGACGCAGCCCGCTACGCCGGTGCGGGCGCGTTCGCACGCTTCAAGGGCTGAACCGGGCACACTGGACGCCATGGATCCCCAGCGCCCCGCCCCACGTCGCACTCCCCGGGGTGGACCGGGTGGGGGCGGATCTCGGGGACCGGGGCAGGGCGGTGCCGCCCGGAGTGGGCGCGCAACTCGTCCGCAGGCAGCCCAGGCCCGGACGCCGCCGAGTCGCCCCGGCGACCAGCGTCCCGCTGCGGTGGGCGACAGCTCCGAGGCGGCACGTGCCTCACGGCGCCCGGGGCCGCGACCACGTTTCACCAGTCGCGCTGCGATCCTGGTGATCGTGCTGGCAGTCCTGACGATGTCGTACACGTCCTCGATGACCGCCTACCTCAAACAACGTGCACACCTGGGTGACCTCAACGACCAGATCGCCGAGCGACAGGCCAGCATCAACGATCTCGAGCGGGAGAAGCGGCGCTGGGACGACCCGGTCTTCGTCAAGACGCAGGCGCGTAAGCGACTCCGTTATGTGATGCCCGGGGATACCGGCTTCCAGGTGCGCGGGGCGGACGGCCAGGCGTGGGAGAGCCCGGCCACCCTCAGCGACCCCTCCGACGTCATCAAGACCAGGCCGACGGCCTGGTGGACGCAGGCGTGGGGTTCGATGGAGCTTGCCGGCAATCCGCCGCCACCGGCCGAGGCACCGGCCGAACTGATTGACGGGACCAAGCCGTGAGTACACCTTCTTCAGACGAGCGAACAGAGATCGATCCGGCCGACATCGCGGCGATCGAGGCACAGTTGGGTCGTACACCGCGCGGCATCGACGCCATCGGTCACCGCTGTCCGTGTGGGAATCCTGACGTGGTGGCGACCGAGCCTCGCCTGCCCAACGGCACGCCGTTCCCCACCACCTTCTACCTCACCTGTCCTCGAGCAGCCTCGCAGATCGGCACCCTCGAGGGTTCGGGGCTGATGAAGAAGATGCAGGCACGGCTGGGAGAGGACGAGGAACTCGCTGCGGGCTATCGCGCTGCCCATGAGCGATACCTCGACTCCCGCAGGGAGATCGGCGCGCGAACCGGGCTCGATGTCCCCGAGATCGAGGGCATCTCTGCCGGTGGGATGCCCGACCGCGTCAAGTGCCTCCACGTGCTGGCGGGTCAATCCCTGGCCATGGGGCCGGGAGTCAACCCGCTGGGCGACGAGGTGCTCGAGCTGTTGGGCGCATGGTGGGCCGCCGGGCGCTGCGTGTCACCCGAAGCCACGCCACAATGACCCCATGACACACGCCGGCCCTCAAGACGCCGCAGCGGCCATCGACTGTGGGACCAACTCGATCAAACTTCTCATCGGCTCCTCCTCGGACGTCGTGCTGCGGACCTCGCGCGTCGTACGCCTCGGGCAGGGAGTCGACGAAGCCGGGATGCTCACCGATGAGGCGCTGGCGCGCACCTTCGCTGCCGTCGAGGAATTCGCCGCCATCATCGCCGACCTCGACATCCCTTCGGCGCGGATTCGCTTCTGTGCGACCTCTGCGACGCGTGATGCCCGCAATTCGGCACTCTTCACCGAGGGCGTCCGTCGTCGTCTCGGCGTCGAGCCGGAGGTGCTGTCCGGCGATGAGGAAGCCGCGTTGGTCTACGCCGGGGCGGTCTCCATGCTGCCGCAGGTCCCGGCCGAGCCTGTTCTCGTGGTGGACATCGGAGGAGGCTCGACCGAGCTGGTGCTGGGCCAGGGCGGTCCGCGCCAGTCGATCTCGATGGACATCGGATCGGTCCGGCTCCACGAGCGGCATCTGCACTCGGACCCACCGACGGCTGCAGAAATAGCCGACTGCGTCAGCGTCATCGACCGTCATCTGGACGAGTCCGGGATCCCCATCAGGTTCGCCAAGTCCCTGGTGGGCACGTCGGGGACCATCAAGACCATCGCGTGCGGCGTGCTCGACGCGGCTGCCTATGACCGCAGGGCCTTCGATCTTGCGGAGCTGGACAATTCCGCGACCCGTGCCTTCTGCGACCGAATCCTCCACCTGAGCGTCGCCGAGCGGGTGGTGTTGCCCTACATGCACCCGGGTCGGGCCGACGTGGTCGGTGCCGGCGCGCTGATCTGGAGTCGCATCCTGGCTCGCGTCCAGATCGACACGCATCTCGTCTCCGAGGCCGACATCCTCAACGGGATCCTCGCCGGCATCCTCACCGCGGTCTCCAGTGGGACAGACCCTGAATCTGGAGAGACGTCATGAGCCTGTTGCCCCATCCGATCACCGGACAGGCCTTCGCGAGCCCGGTGCCTCCCGGGACGGGTTGGCCGGACGACCCGGCAGCACCGGACACACCGGTGGCCCGCACTGCCAACGACGTACGACGTCTGGCGCAGACCGCGAGTGTGGGTGAGCTCGACGCGAGGGTGAGCGTGTGCGCAGCCTGCCCACGGTTGGTGACGTGGCGCGAGGACGTGGCCCGGGAAAAGCGCGCCTCCTTCGCCGACCAGCCGTACTGGGGCAGGCCGATCGCGGGGTGGGGGGACCCGGAGCCGTCGCTGCTGATCATCGGGCTCGCACCTGCTGCCAACGGCGGCAACCGCACCGGCCGCATCTTCACCGGCGACCCGAGCGCCGACTTCCTCTTCGCCAGCCTGCACCGCACCGGCTGGGCCAGCCAGTCCACGAGCGAGCACGCCGGCGACGGCCAGCGACTGCTGGCTGCCCGGATGATCTCCACCGTGCGGTGCGCTCCGCCCGCCAACAGGCCGACGTCGCAGGAGCGCGACACCTGTGCGCCCTGGATCGCGACCGAGATCTCGATGCTGCTGCCGTCGGTGCGCGCCGTCGTCGCCCTCGGTGCGTTCGGTTGGGAAGGTGCGCTGCGCTCACTGTCGGCTGCGGGGCTCTCCACCCTGAAGCCCCGGCCGAAGTTCGGGCATCTGGCCGAGGTCGAACTGGACGACCTCACCCTGATCGGCTGCTACCACCCCTCGCCGCACAACACCTACACCCGACGGCTCACCCCCGAGATGCTGGACGAGGTGTTCTGCCGGGCGCGGACGCTCACACAACCCGACGCTGGCACAATGCAGAAGTGACTCTCCATGCGATCACCGTCCTCGGCCATGACCGTCCCGGCATCATCGCTGAGACCACCGGGCAACTGGCCGGGCTGGGTCTGAACCTCGAGGATTCCTCGATGACCCTGTTGCGGGGTCATTTCGCCATGACACTGATCTGCGCGGGTGAGGCTCCCGACGCCGACATCACCGCCGCCCTGGCGGGGCTGACCCGTGACGGAAGCCTGACCGTCACGGTCCGGGAGGTCCCTGCCGAGCGCACCGAGGACAGCGACGCCAGCGCCTGGATCCTGTCGGTGCACGGGGGTGACCGCCCCGGAATCGTCTCCGCCGTCGCCGACGTGGTCGCGCGGATCGGCGGCAACATCACCGATCTCACCACCCGGCTGGCCGGTGACCTCTACGTGCTCGTGGCCGAGGTCGATCTGCCGGCAGCGGCCGACATCGACCAGGTGGACACAGACCTGGCGCTGGTCGCCGGACAGCTCGGGGTGGGCGTCACCCTGCGCGCTGCCGAGACCGACGAGTTCTGAGCCGAGCAGCCCACCGATGGCCATCAACCCTCGTCTCCGCGACTGGACCGAAGCCGATCTTGCCGTGTCCGGCGTGGTGCGCGAGGTCGTACGCGCGCCTGCTGCCGTGCTGTCCACGCTCGGGGAGCGTGTCGATCCGACGTCACGGGAGGCAGTGCAACTGGCTGCCGACCTGGTCACCACGATGCGGGTGTCGCCCGGGTGCGTTGGGCTCGCTGCGCCACAGGTGGGCGTGGCCACCCAGATGTTCTGCGTCGACGTCTCGGAGCATCCCAAGGCTCGTGGGAATCACGGCACCTTCGTGCTGTGCAACGCCGAGGTCGTGTCGTCGAGCCGCAACGAGAAGGCGCGGGAGGGGTGCATGAGCGTGCCGGACTTCACCGGTGACGTGAAGCGCGCCAGTCGACTCGTCGTACGAGGGCAGTTGCCCGGCACGGGGGAGGAGGTCGAGGTGGAGGCGGAGGCCTTCGAAGCGCGGGCACTCCAGCACGAGATCGACCACTGCGCCGGCCTGCTCTTCCTCGACCGTACTGCGGGAGCCCATGCCGTCTACGCTCGCAAGAACTATCTCTGACGCACCGTCGCGAGAAGCCTCATATGCCCCGGTATCCCAATCGGTAGAGGAAGCGGTCTTAAAAACCGTCCAGCCTGGGTTCGAACCCCAGTCGGGGCACCGCGGTGCACAGTCGGGAACAACCGACTTCACCCGCACGTTTGAATAAGTGCCGCCCCAGTAGGGTGGGCGCACAGACGCCGGCCTCCAAGGAGAGACCAATGAAGAGCAGCAACCCGATTTTCAATCGGTCCGAGGAGTTCAACCGCGCCTCGACGAACGCCTACGGCAACCAGACCTACCCCGGCGGAGGCCAGTCCCATCCCGGCTACGGCGAGAACCCGAGCGACCCCTCGACGTGGGGCACCGGCACGCCGGGCACCCCCGGGCAGATCGACCAGGGCCGGATGACGATCGACTCTGTGGTGCAGAAGACCGCGATGGCGGTCGGCCTGGTCTTCGTGACCGCGTTCGCCACGTGGTGGTGGATCGGCCCCATGGTCGACACCAACGGCGTTGTGGGGGAAGCACAGACTCGCGCGCTCATGCTGGCCGGAGTCGGTGCTGGTCTCGCGTTCGTGCTCTCCCTGGTCAACTCCTTCAAGAAGGTCATCAGCCCCGCGCTGGTGCTGGCGTTTGCTGCTGTCGAAGGCGTGGCCCTGGGCGCGATCAGCAAATACTTCGACGCGGCGTTCCGGAGCGATTCGGTCGGTGACAGCATCGTCACCCAGGCCGTGCTCGGCACTTTCGCAGCCTTCATCGGCACGCTCGCTGCCTACAAGTTCTTCGAAATCAAGGTCGGCAACAAGTTCCGTACCTTCGTGATCGCCGGCATGTTCGGCATGGTGGGCCTCGGCCTGCTGTCGATGGTGCTGAGCTTCTTCGGCATCCAGACCGGTCTCTTTGCGCTCAGCGGACTCGGACTGGTCATGTCGATCATCGGCCTGGTCCTCGGTGTCTTCATGCTGATTCTCGACTTCGACTTCGTCGAGAACGGCGTCGCCGCCGGGCTCCCCGAGCGTGAGTCCTGGCGCGCGGCCTTCGCGATCACCGTCAGCCTCGTCTGGATCTACACCAACCTGCTGCGTATCCTCGCGATCATGCGTGGCGACTGATCCTGCGTCGACCACTGGCCCGTCCGAGTTCGCTCGGGCGGGCCAGTGTCATTTCTGGTCCGGGCTCGAGGCGGGAGGCTCCGACTCGGGTTCGGCCTCGACGTCGTACGGGGACTCCACAGCGGTCGATGGCCCGCGACGACGGTGGCGTAGTTGCACCCACCGACCGCGCAGGCCCCGCTGGGTGCCCGCGACCTCGGTGCCGTCGACCTCGGTGCCGGCCGTACGTGCCGCGCGCACTGCTGCTGCCGCCACCGGCAGCACGCCTTCGCGTCGTCGCGCTTCGGGCTGATCGTCCTCCTCCGACAGGAGATGGAGCGCCGCCAGCGCCGACGGGATCAGGACGGATGCGAGTTGGCGGTATCCGTCCGCGGAGGGGTGGAACTGGTCGGGACCGAACAACAGCGCCGGGGCTGCCTCGAACTCCTTGCCCAGGACGTCGCGCAGCGAGACCGAACGACCGCCGTTCTCCACGACCGTGATCGTCTGGGCAGCCGCGAGGCGACGAGACCATTCGCGGGCCACCTGCTTGAGGGGCGGCGGAATGGGGCGGATGGTGCCGAGGTCGGGACAGGTGCCGACCACCACGGCAACATCAGCCTCACGCAGTCGGCGGACGGCCTCAGCCAGGTGTCGCACCGAGGCCGACGGGCGGACCGTGTGCGTGACGTCGTTGGCCCCGATGAGCATGACGGCAAGGTCCGGGTGGGTGGGGATGGCACTGTCGACCTGGGCGCCGAGGTCGCTCGACTGCGCGCCCACCACGGCGAACGAGCGCAGGTGCACCCGTCGATCGGCCTGAGCGGCAATGCTGGTGCCCAGGTGGGCGCCGGGGGTGTCCTCCACCCGATCGACGCCGTATCCCGCTGCGCTGGAGTCGCCGAGGAGCGCGATCCGGATGGCCGGGGCGGGTCGGCTGCGGCCATACCACCCGGACGCGTCCGGCGGTGGCCGGTCGCCGATGACGCCGATGATCTTGCGGGCAAACTTCGCCTCGGCGACCAGGACGGCGTACAAGCCTGCGCCGAGCACGGACATGCCGCCCCCGCCGAAGGCGGCAGCGGCCGCCAGCTTGCGTGCTGCTCCAGTTCCCCCCACGACTTCATGGTAAGCAGGTGGCGGTCGGTACATTGGCGGGGTGCAGTATGCGAACTCTCTCCTTGACCTGATAGGCAACACCCCACTGGTGCGGTTGTCCCGGACCCTCGAGCTCTCCGAGGGGGGACCGCTCGTCCTGGCAAAGGTCGAGTACCTCAACCCCGGTGGGTCCGTGAAGGACCGCATCGCCACCCGGATGATCGAGGCTGCCGAGGCCTCGGGGGCGCTCCAGCCCGGTGGCACGATCGTGGAGCCCACGTCGGGCAACACCGGGGTCGGCCTGGCGATGGTGGCCCAGCAGAAGGGCTATTCGTGCGTCTTCGTCTGCCCGGACAAGGTCAGTGAGGACAAGCGCAACGTGCTGAAGGCCTATGGCGCCGAGGTCGTGGTGTGCCCCACAGCGGTGGCGCCCGAGCACCCGGACTCCTACTACAACGTCAGCGACCGTCTGGCTTCCCAGCCCGGCGCGTGGAAGCCCGATCAGTACTCCAACCCGCACAACCCGCGCTCCCACTACGAAACCACTGGTCCGGAGATCTGGGAGCAGACCGAGGGCAGGATCACGCACTTCGTGTGCGGCGTCGGGACGGGTGGCACGATCAGCGGGATCGGCCGCTACCTCAAGGAGAAGAACCCTGACATCCAGGTGGTCGGGGCCGACCCGGCCGGCTCGGTCTACTCCGGTGGCAGTGGTCGCCCGTATCTCGTCGAGGGCGTCGGCGAGGACTTCTGGCCGGAGACCTACGACCGGTCCATCGCCGACCGGATCATCGAGGTGTCGGACGCCGACTCCTTCGCCTTCACCCGACGACTGGCCCGCGAGGAGGCAATGCTGGTGGGCGGTTCCTCGGGCATGGCAGCCTTCGCGGCGCGACAGCTCGCACACGAGTTGGCCCAGGAGGGTCGAGAAGACGCAGTCATCGTGGTGCTGCTCCCGGACTCCGGTCGTGGCTACCTCACCAAGGTGTTCAACAACGAGTGGCTCGGACAGTACGGCTTCGACAGCGGCGAACAGGGTGATCACCGCACCGTCGGTCAGGTCCTGCGCGGCAAGTCCGACCATCTGCCCGACCTGGTCCACACCCACCCCGGCGAGACCATCGCCGAGGCCGTGCACATCCTGCAGGAATACGGCGTGAGCCAGATGCCGGTCGTCATGGCAGAGCCCCCGATCGTGGCGGCGGAGGTGGCCGGATCGGTCTCTGAGCGGACCCTGCTCGACGCGCTCTTCACCGGCACCGCCAAGCTCACCGACCGGGTGGAGGACCACATGTCCGCGTCGCTGCCGACGATCGGATCGAACGTGGCTGCCGCTGACGCAGTCGTGCTGTTGGAGAAGGCCGACGCGGTGCTGGTCCACGAGGACGGCAAGCCCATCGGCGTGCTGACCCGACAGGACCTCCTCACCTTCCTGGCGGCATCGTGAAGCGCCTGGTGGCAGCTGCCGTCGTCCTGCTGTGTGCACCCGCCTTCGCTGCCTGCAGTGACTCAGGCTCAGGCACCGATCCGGTCGAGGTCGAGGTGGGCGAGGCCTTCACCTGGAACGACTACGCCGTCGAGGACGGTTGGGCGATCAATGGCGTCGACCGCACCGTCGACATGGAGCAGGTCACCACGCCCGAAGTGTCCGGCATCATCGTCAACAAGGCGGAGGAAACGCGTACGGCCCTCTTCCAGTTGGTGTTCTCCATCGACGGCGACTCGATCGCCACGGTCAACTGCTCGGCTCCGGAGATGATCAAGGACCAGTCGATGAAATTCGTCTGTCCGGGGATCAACACCGTCATGCCGGACAACTACGACGCGGTGGTCGTCCAGGAGTATGCCGCCGACGACGGCGGGAGCAAGAGCACCAGCGATTCCTGACCTGAATACCCGGGGGGGGTATGTTCGGCGATGTGCTCGGACCCGGTGGGGGCCCGCACCGTGGTCAGGAGGCCTGGGATGGAACGACGCGTCGTCATCATCGGTGGAGTGGCTGGGGGAATGTCCGCGGCAACGCGGCTGCGTCGTAACGACCAAACGCTCGACATCGTGGTGCTCGAGCGAGGTCGCCACGTGTCGTTCGCCAACTGCGGGCTGCCCTACCACCTCGGTGGAGTGATCCCCGACCGCGACGACCTGTTGCTCCAGACCCCCGAATCGTTGGGTGCACGTTTCGCGATCGACGTCCGTACCCGCCATGAGGTGACGAGGGTCGATGCCGGTCGTCGCATCGTGCACGTGCGACACGACGGTGGCGTCGAGGAATTGTCCTACGACGACCTGGTGCTGGCCACCGGTGCGGCGCCGACCCCCATGAACGTGCCGGGGGGTGAGCGGGCGTTGCCACTGCGTGACCTCGCCGACGTCGACCGGATGCAGGAGGCGTTGGACGCCGATCCGCAGAGTGCCGTGGTCGTGGGTGCGGGTTTCGTGGGACTGGAGGTCGCCGAGAACCTCGTCGCCCGGGGACTGAGCGTCGCAGTCGTCGAACTGGCCGGCCAGGTGATGGCTCCACTCGACCCCGAGATGGCGGCGACGGTGCAGCAGCGACTCGGCGAGCACCGGGTCGACGTGCACATCGGTGTGGCCGTCGAGCGGGTGGAGACCGACAAGGTGGTGCTCACCGACGGGGTGGTGCTGCCGGCCGACATGCTGGTCGCAGCCCTGGGCGTACGCCCCGAGTCGGGTCTGGCAGCCGCTGCAGGCCTGACGGTCGGAGAGCGCGGCGGCATCGTCGTCGACCGACACCAGCGCACCAGCGATCCGCACATCTACGCGGTCGGTGACGCGGTGGAGAAGCACGATGCGATCAGTGGCGCCGGCGTCCTGGTTCCGCTCGCCCAGACCGCCAATCGCCACGGCCGGCTCGTGGCCGATGTCATCACCGGTCGGTCGACCTCCACCCAGCCCGTGCTGGGCACGGCTGTCGTCGGCGTCTTCGGTCTCACCGTGGCAGCAGTGGGATGGAACGAGAAGCGGCTGCGAGCTGCCGGGCGCGACGTGCGGGTGATCCACACCCACCCCAGTTCCCACGCGGGCTACTACCCCGGGGCAGAGCCGATGTCACTCAAGCTGCTCGTGGACCCGGAGACCGACCAGATCCTCGGCGCCCAGGGCGTCGGTGGCGAGGGCGTCGACAAGCGCATCGACGTCATCGCGACTGCCATGCGCGGGGGACTCACTGCCAGTGACCTGGCCGACCTCGAGCTGGCCTATGCGCCGCAGTACGGCTCGGCCAAGGATCCGATCAACATGCTGGGTTTCGTCGCCGACAACCTGCGATCCGGGACCGAACGCACTGTCCAGTGGCACGAACTTGCCGAAGTGCTGGCGGGTGGCGCGAGCCTGGTCGACGTCCGCTCCGCCGCAGAACATGCCTGCGGAACGGTGCCCGGGGCTCTCAACATCCCGGTCGACGAACTCCGGAGCCGGCTCGATGAGGTGCCCGAGGGGCCGCTGGTGGTGTGTTGCCAGGTGGGTCTGCGCGGGCATGTCGCGACCAGGCTGCTCACCCAGCACGGGCGCGACGTACGCAATCTCGACGGCGGCTACCAGACCTGGCGGGCCGGCACCGCCTAGGCTCGTTGCTCGTGGACCCGTCACTCGAGGTGATGCTGCTGCTCGGCCTGGCGGCCCTGGCAGCAGGCTTCGTCGACGCGGTCGTCGGTGGCGGGGGACTGATCCAGCTTCCTGCTCTCGTCATCGGTCTCCCCGGGGCCTCGCCGGTCCAGTTGCTGGCGACCAACAAGCTGTCGTCCTTCTGTGGCACCACGATCAGTTCCGCGACCTACTACCGCCGGGTGCGCCCTGATCCGCGGACCTTCCTGCCGTTGATGGCACTCGCGTTCGCAGGCTCGCTCGGCGGCGCGTTCGTCGCGACCTTGATCCCACGATCGGCCTTCGACCCGATCGTGCTGGTGGCGCTGGTGCTGGTCGGCACCTACGTCTGGTTCAAACCGGCCATCGGGGTGGTCACTGCGCTGCGCTTCCAGGGCGCCAAGCACTTCGGAATCGTCGCCGTGGTCGGCCTGCTGGTCGGGTTCTACGACGGGGCGCTGGGACCGGGGACCGGATCCTTCTTCGTCTTCGGACTCGTGGGCCTGCTCGGCTACAACTTCCTCGAGGCCTCGGCCAAGGCACGGATGGCCAACTGGGCCACGAACCTGGCGGCGTTGGTGGTCTTCATCCCGATGGGCGCGGTGTTGTGGAAGCTCGGGCTCGTGATGGCGGTCGGCAACGTCGTGGGCGGCTATCTCGGGGCGCGGATGGCGGTGAAGCGGGGGGCGAAGTTCGTCCGCGTCTTCTTCCTGATCATCGTTGCTGCCTTCGTGGTGCGCATCGGCGGCGACCTGCTGGGCGTGTGGTGAGGTGCTTGGTGCGTACGGTCGCGCGCCGCGGTGCCTGCGGCCGGTAGCCTCCTTCTCGTGGGGGCAGTCTCAGCAGTCGACAGGTTCCAGCGGCGCCATCGCGTCCTGGGTTTTCCCCTCGCGGTCATCTACAAGTACGTCGATGACCAGGGCCCCTACCTCGCCTCTGCGCTGACCTACTACGCCTTCATCGCGATCTTCCCGCTGATGCTGCTCGGCTCCTCGATCCTGGGCCTGGTCCTGCAGGGCAAGCCCGAATGGCAGACAGCGATCCTCGACTCGGCGTTGGCGCAGTTCCCGATCATCGGCGACGAACTCGGACGGCCCGAGGGTCTGCAGGGGTCGTTCACGGGTGTCGTGGTCGGTGCGCTCGCAGCGCTCTACGGCACCCTGGGCCTGGGCCAGGCGCTGCAGAACACCCAGCACGTGGCGTGGTCGGTGCCGCGCAACAGTCGCCCCAACCCGATCTATGCCCGCCTGAAGACATTGATCCTGTTGCTGACCGCCGGGTTCACCCTGGTCACCGTGTCGACCGTCTCGACGGTGGCGAGCACCACCGATGTGTTCACCGAGGTGCTGGGCGACGGCGTCAAGGTGCTGCTCCCGGTGCTGACGGTCCTGGTGACGGGCTCCTTCATCACCTTGCTCTTCCGCCTCTCGGCCACGGGGCAGCACTCCTTCCGCCGCTCGGCACCGGGCGGTTTCACCCTCGCGCTGATGTGGCAGGTCCTGCAGCTCCTGGGTGCGCGTTATGTCGAGAACGTCCTGGTCGACACGAGCGCGATGACCAAGACGTTCGGTCTTGTGCTGGGTCTGATCGGGTTCCTGTGGATCGGCGCGGTGATGGCGGTGTTGGCGATGGAGATCAACGTGGTGGTGGCTCGGCGGCTGTGGCCGCGTGCACTGCTGACGCCCTTCACCGACAAGGTGGAGCTGACCGATGCCGACCGCCGCGCCTACGCCTCCTACGCGCGGATGCAGCGGCACAAGGGTTTCGAGAAGGTGTCGGTGACCTGGGAGAAGCGCAAGCAGGACAGCCCGGTCGAAATGGTCGATCCGGTCGACCCCGTTGGTCCCGGTGATCCGGTCGGTCCCGCGTGACGTCGTACCTCACCCTCGCGCGCGACGGCACGGCTGAGATCGAGGTCAAGCACTCCCGCTTTCGCTGCACCCTGCAGCGGGTGGAGGACGAAGAGTCCGCCCGCGCGCTCGTGGCGCTGTTGCGCAGGCAGCACTGGGACGCGCGCCATCACTGCTCGGCGTTCGTGATCGGACCCGACGCCGGTTTGCAGCGTTCCTCCGACGACGGCGAGCCCGCCGGCACCGCAGGAGGTCCGATGCTGGAGGTGCTGCGTGGCGCCGGGGTCAGCGACGTCGTCGCGGTCGTGACGCGGTGGTTCGGTGGCACCCTGCTCGGCGCCGGGGGACTGGTGCGGGCCTACGGCGACTCTGTCCGCGCGGCTCTCGCCGAGGCCGGGACCCTGCGACGCTCGCTGGTGCGCGAACTGGCCCTCGACCTGGCTCACGCCGATGCCGGGCGCATCGAGGGTGACCTGCGAGCGCGCGGTGTCGAGGTGCTGGACACGGCGTACGACACTGGCGTCCGGCTGTTGCTCGGCGCCCGTCCGGCCGACGTGGCGGCGCTGGAGGCAGCCGTCGCGTCGCTGACCTCGGGTGCCGGTGTGCTGGAGGAAGTCGGGGAGCGCTGGGTGGATTCGAGCTAGCGTGGACGACATGACGGTCCCTGCCCAGAAGTCTCCCTCCCGCGAGTCCGGCCGACCGATGCCACGCCGTCGCAGGACGGGGCGGCGCCTGCTGGCCACCGCCGCAGTCCTGCTGCTCGTCGGGCTCACCGCCTGGGCCACACTCGTCGCCACGCAGGCCGGGCGCTACCCGTGGGACGACACGACCTTGCTTCCGACCAGCTCGAGGACGCCTCCACCGGTGCGCGATCGGATCAGGTGATCCCCCCACTCCGTCACTCTCGACGCCTAGCGCTGTACCCCGTCGACGTAGACCCAACGTCCGGCGCGCTGCTCGAACTGGCTGACCTCGTGCATCTGGCCGCCCTCCCACCGGGCGATGAACTCGACCGTGTCCGGTCCGGTGTCCACAATCTCCAGGCCCGTCCAGCGGGTGGTGGGGTCAGGAGTGACGTCGTCGGGGCGGGTGCGGGGGTGCCACGTACGGAAGAGGTGGTCAGGGTGGTTGAGGACATGAGCGGTGTAGCGCGAACGCATCACCTGCTCGGGGGTCTCCCCGGGAGAGATGTGGGCCAGCAGTGGCGCGCAACAGGTGTCGTACGCAGTCTCGGAGCCGCACGGGCATGATCGGGTCGAGGGAGTCACGTGGCCCACCCTAGGACGTTCGTGGCGAGGCGCTGCTCGCTACGACTGCTCGCGACGGCCACCCACAACAATGGGGTGGTCCGCTGTCCGTGGCGGGCGCTAACGTCGAGCCATGACTGAGCCCCTCACGACCGAGCCAGCCTCGAGCACCCGCCAGGAACCCGCCACCCACGGCCCCGAACACACCCAACTGCGTGCGTGGTTGGACTTCCACCGCGACACCCTGCGCGGCAAGAGCGCGGGTTTGAGCCAGTCCCAGCTCGCCCAGACACTGGCCCCCAGCACGCTGACGCTCGGCGGGCTGCTCAAGCACATGGCGCTCGTGGAGGACAACTGGTTCTCTGTCGTCCTGCTGGGTCGCGACGATGCTGCGCGCTGGCAGGGGATCGACTGGGGTCAGGACCCCGACTGGGAGTTCCGCACCGCGGCCGACGACTCACCCGAGGAGTTGTTCGTTCTTTTCGACGAGGCGGTCGCGGCCAGCAATCTGATGCTCGACGAGGTCGGCGACGACCTCGATCGTCGCGCCGAGCGTCTGGACCGTCGGGAGGGCACGCCGTTCGACCTGCGGTGGATCCTCGTCCACATGATCGAGGAGTATGCCCGTCACAACGGCCATGCCGACCTCATTCGTGAGTCCATCGACGGGCAGACCGGGGTGTGAGCATTCGGCTCGCCACCGACTGCGACTGGCCCCGGATCTGGCCGATCTTCGACTGGATCGTGCAGGCCGGCGAGACGTATGCCTTCCCGCTCGACCTCACCGTCGAGACAGCCGGACCGTGGTGGATGGACCCCGTCACGGTGGTTCTCGAGGAGGATGGGGTGGTTGTCGGCACGGCCAAGATGGGTCCCAACCGGCCAGGTCGCGGGGCCCACATCGGCACCGCCTCGTTCATGGTGAGTGCTCAGGCGCGGGGTCGGGGCGTCGGGCGACGACTGGGGGAGTACTGCATCGAGTGGCATCGCGCAGCGGGCTTCGCGGGGATCCAGTTCAATGCAGTCGTCGAGACCAACCTCACCGCCGTCCGGCTGTGGCAGACCCTGGGCTTTCGCATCATCGGCACGGTGCCTGGTGCCTTCGACAGCCCCACCCATGGTCGGGTGGGCCTGCACGTGATGTATCTCGACCTCTAGAACGTGTTCTAGTCTGTCTTCATGACCGCCACCCCCGTCATCGAGGGTTGGTTCACCACCGGTGACCACCCGGCACTGATCGCTTCGCGCTGCACCACGTGCGAGACCGTCTACTTCCCGCCGACGACCGGGCGCGGCTTCTGCCGCAACCCGGCCTGTCAGGGCGAGGAGTTCGAGGAGACCAGGCTGAGTCGCCACGGCACGGTGTGGTCCTACACCGATGCGCAGTACCAGCCCCCGCCTCCCTACATCCCGGCCGGCGAGGAGTTCGTACCTTTCGCGCTGGCAGCCGTCGAGCTTCCCGAAGGCCTGGTCGTGCTCGGTCAGGTCGCCGAGGGCTATGGCGTAGGCGACCTGCGAGTCGGGGCCGAGGTCGAGCTGGTCGTGGAGTCGCTGAGTGGGTCCGGCGATGATTCGGAGCTGATCTGGCGCTGGAAACCGGTCATCGAGCTGGGTGAAGAGGCCGACCAGTGAGCGCGTCGGGCAACAACAACGTCGTCGTCGCGGGCGTGGGCATGCACCCGTGGGGCAAGTGGGGGAAGAACTTCGTCGAGTACGGCGTCGTGGCCGCGCGGGCTGCGCTGGCCGACTCAGGCATCGACTGGCGCGACGTCGACTTCCTCGTGGGCGGGGAAACCGTCCGCAACGGTTATGCCGGCTACGTCGCCGGATCCACTTTCGCCTCGGCCCTCGGGTGGAACGGCGCGCGGATCGCCACCTCGTACGCCGCCTGCGCGACCGGCGCCCAGGCCCTCGACACCGCTCGCACGCGGATCCTCGCCGGGCTGTCCGAGGTGGCGCTCGTCGTCGGTGCCGACACGACCCCCAAGGGCTTCCTCGCTCCCAACGCCGGTGAGCGGTGGGACGATCCCGACTGGCTGCGCTTCCGCCTGCTCGGCATGACCAACCCGGCCTACTTCGCCCTCTATGCCCGCCGTCGGATGGACCTGTTCGGGGCCACCTCCGAGGATTTCGCCGCGGTCAAGGTCAAGAACGCCCGCCACGGTCTCGCCAACCCCTACGCCCGCTACCGCAAGGCGGTCAGCGTCGAGGACGTACTCGCCAGCGCAGTCGTGTGCGACCCGCTCCACCTGCTCGACATCTGCGCGACCAGCGACGGTGGCGCCGCCGTGGTGCTCTGCAGTGCGGAGTACGCCTCCCGGCACGGTCTGGCCGACCCGGTGGGTATCGCCGCCATCTCGACGATCACCCCCACCTTCCCCAACTCCGTCATCGACATGCCGCTGCTCTCCACCGACGCCGGTACCCCCGGCGACCGCACGTTCAAGCAGAGCCTGGCCGACGCGGCGTACGAGGAAGCCGGAGTCAGTCCTGCGGACGTGGACGTGGCGGAGGTCTATGACCTGTCCACGGCCCTCGAACTGGACTGGATGGAGGATCTGTCGTTGTGCGGTCCGGGTGAGGCTGAGTCGGTGTTGCGCGCGGGTGGGACCACCATCGGCGGCCGGATCCCGGTCAACCCCAGCGGTGGTCTGGCCTGCTTCGGTGAAGCGGTGCCAGCCCAGGCGCTGGCGCAGGTCTGCGAGCTGACGTGGCAACTGCGGGGCCAGGCCGAGGGCAGGCAGGTCGAGGGCGCCCGCGTGGGGATCTCGGCCAACCAAGGCCTTTTCGGTCACGGATCGTCGGTGATCCTGACCCGCTGACCCATTTTGTTGGTGGGCGGTGAGTGAGGCTGGTTCTGGCCTGACCAGAAGCAGCCTCACTCACCGCTCCCGGCGGTCAAGGGCCGGTGATCAGGCTCCCGGTCGTCGGCTGGTAGGGATTCAGGCCCTTGTCGATGGCGTACTGCTTGAGGTAGCCGTCACGACCCAGCACCTTGATCCGCTCGGCGATCTTGGCGGCCTCGGCCTTCTCGACCTCGATCTGCGCCTGCGCGGCCTTCACCTGAGCAGCAGCCTCGGCCTCCTTGGCCTTGGCACGCGCCACGGACTCCTGCTGGCCCACGAGGGCCGCCTTGACCGCGTCGGGTGGCACCGGCTTCTGCAAGGTGATGGCGAAGTTGGTGAAGAACTCCTCTTCGCCGTCGATCTGACGACCGACCAGGTCCGGCATCTGTTCCAGGACGTCGACCTCCCACTGGGCCTTGACGGCCGGGTCGGTGTAGAGCTCGGTGTAGGTGTAGTTCTGGCCGGCCCGGTCGATCGCTGTCTCCAGCGGCCGGCTGATGTAGACGCTCAGCATCTGGAGCCAACCCTGCGAACCGTTGCCGTCGGCGGTGTCCATGTAGGCGACGTAGCGGTTGCCGATGAGGTCGTGGAACTTGCGCAAGGTCTCGCAGTTGGACGTGTTCAGCATGAAGGCCGCGACCCCGTCCACACTCATCTCGATCCCGTCCTTGGTCACGAACGTCACCTGGGCGCGGTCGCCGCCCTCGCCGAAGACGTAGTTGCGCTGGGACGCCGGATAGGAATAGTGCTTGTCGCCGGGGCCGTCCCAGGCACGCGTCGAGCTCGGGATGCAGTCCTTGAAGCGACGCGGGGTGAAGGCCCCGTCGCTGTAGTGCAGCGCCACCTGGTCCGGCCCGGTCGAGACGGTGGTCGGCCTGACGAAGATCAGGACGGCCAGGGCAAGGATGAAGACCAGGGCGAAGACGCCTGCCACCTTGCCCATGAGCGTCGCCTTCTTGGCGATCGTGTGCGAAGTCGACATCAGAGGGGTCCTCAGGCGTTCGGGCCACCCGGCAGCTGCCGGTGGCGGGTGGTGATCTCGTCGATGATGATCGTGGAGAGCTCAGGGGCGATGTCGCGGTGTTGCCAGGCCAGCTCGCGCAACTGCTCGATGAACGCGTCGCGCTCGGCCAGTTCTGCAGCCGGAACGGGCGGAACTGGAGCGGTGTTGCGTCCCAACCAGTAGGCGATCGGGACGGCCAGGGCCGCCAGGGCAAGGAACAGTGTGACGAGCAGGGCCATGTGGTCCATCCTGCCCCGAAGTGCACTGGTTCAATCCTTCGCGTCTGATCTTCATCGTCACTCACCCTCACTGGCACTGTCGGGTTGCGTGCCCGTCTAGCGTGGAGGGCGTGACTGCACCCGAGCCTCGCACCGTCGGCCAGCTCCGCGAGAGCGGCCACCACCTCACTTCCCTGCGCCAGGAGATCCGCGCCAACCTGCTGGCCAAGCTCGCCGCGGGAGATGACCCCTGGCCTGGCCTGCACGGCTTTGTCGACTCGGTCATCCCGCAGGTCGAGCGGGCGCTGCTCGCGGGCCACGACATCGTGCTCCTGGGCGAGCGGGGGCAGGGCAAGACGCGACTGCTGCGCGCTCTGGTGGGACTGCTGGACGAATGGACGCCGGCGATCGAAGGCTCCGAGTTGGGCGAGCACCCGTACGAGCCGATCACGCCGGGCTCGATCCGTAGCGCCGCCGAGCTCGGCGACGACCTCCCGATCGTGTGGCGCCACCGGGAGGAGAGGTACGCCGAGAAGTTGGCAACGCCCGACACCAGCGTGGCCGACCTGATCGGTGACGTCGACCCGATGAAGGTGGCCGAGGGCCGCAGCCTCGGCGATCCGGAGACGATCCACTTCGGGCTCATCCCGCGCAGCCACCGCGGGATCGTGGCGATCAACGAACTGCCCGACCTCGCCGAGCGCATCCAGGTCGCGATGCTCAACGTGATGGAGGAGCGCGACATCCAGATCCGCGGCTACGTCCTGCGCCTGCCGCTCGACGTCCTGGTCGTGGCGAGCGCCAACCCGGAGGACTACACCAACCGTGGGCGGATCATCACCCCGCTCAAGGACCGTTTCGGTGCCGAGATCCGCACCCACTACCCCCGTGAGGTGGCCGAGGAGATCGCGGTCATCGCGCAGGAGTCCGACCTGGTCGCCGCGGTACCCGACTATCTCCTCGAGGTGTTGGCGCGCTTCACCCGCGCCCTGCGCCAGTCGTCCTCGGTCGACCAGCGTTCCGGAGTGAGTGCCCGCTTCGCCATTGCCGGCGCAGAGACCATCGCCGCTGCTGCGCTGCACCGAGCCACCACGCAGGGCGAGGACGTGGCCGTGGCTCGAGTCGTCGATCTGGAGACGGCCGTCGACGTGCTCGGCGGCAAGATCGAGTTCGAGACCGGTGAGGAAGGCCGCGAGGAGGAGATCCTCACCCATCTGCTGCGTACCGCCGTTGCCGAGACCGCACGGGCGCACCTGGCCGGCCTCGACATGCGTCTGCTCGTCGAGGCCATCGAAGGTGGCGAGATGGTCACCACCGGCGCCCGCGTGAGCTCGCGCGACTTCCTGGCCGGTCTGCCGGTCCTGGGGGAGTCGGACGTCTACGATCAGATCACCGAGCGCCTCGGCGCCGAGGACGACGGCTCCCGCGCCGGTGCGATCGAGTTGGCGCTGGAAGGCCTCTACCTCGCGCGCAAGATCGGCAAGGAGTCCGGGGCAGGGGAGACCGTCTATGGCTGAGACGACTAGTCGGGTGATCATCCGGCCGGGAAGGGTGTCGGACGTCCCGGGCCTGCGTGCGCTGGGAGAGGCCGTGGTCCCGTTTGCCTACGGCCCCATCAACGCGGCGTACGCACAGCTCATGCTCGACGAGTGGTGGACCCCAGAGCGTCTCACTGCCTCATTGACGCGCGCGCAGTGCATCGTCGCTGAACGGGACACTCAGGTGGTCGCGATGACCACCTTCGGCCGGCTCACGGCGTCCCACCGCAACTTTCCGCACGTCACTGAGGACCGAGCGATGATGTGGAAGCTCTACGTCCATCCCGACCACCAGGGCGCCGGTCTCGGCACCAGGTTGCTGGCCGAGGTCGAGCGACGGGTCGAGAGCGACGAACTCTGGCTCGAGGTAGTCGACGGCAATGAGCAGGCCGTCACGTTTTACCACGCGCAGGGTTTCGAGGAGGTCGAGCGAGTCTCCGACGGTGTGTGGCCCGACGACATCTGGTTCCGTAAGCAGCTCTCACGATGAGCCGCTACCGCAAGTACGACGGCGGCGATCCGCTCGCGCCCCCGGTCGATCTCGCGGAGGCGCTCGACGCCATCGGTGAGGACGTGATGGCTGGCTACTCACCCGAGCGGGCGATGGCTGAGTTCCTGCGCCGCGGTGGCAACGACCAGGCCGGCCTTGACAACCTCGCCCGGCAGGTGGCCGAGCGACGTCGAGAGATCCTTGAGCGCCACAACCTCGACGGCACGATGCGCGAGGTCCAGGAGTTGTTCCAGAAGGCCGTGCTCTCCGAGCGCAGCCAGTTGGCCCGTGACATCACCATGGATGACGGCGACCGCGACTTCCGCGAGCTCATGCTCGACAACCTGCCCACGTCGACGGCCGCCGCGGTGAGCGAGTTGGGATCGTACGACTGGCAGAGCAGCGAGGCCCGCGAGGCCTATGAGGAGATCAAGGACCTCCTGGGACGCGAACTCCTGGAGCAGCGTTTCGCGGGGATGAAGCAGGCGCTCGAGGGCGCGACCGAGGAGGACCGCGCGGCGGTCGCGGAGATGCTGTCGGACCTCAACGACCTGCTGGAGAAGCACGCGGGCGGAGAAGAGACCGACCAGGCCTTTGCCGACTTCATGGACAAGCACGGTGACTTCTTCCCCGAGAACCCGAGCACGGTCGACGAACTGATCGATTCGCTCGCCGCACGCGGCGCCGCCGCCCAACGGATGCTCAACTCGATGACGCCCGAGCAACGGGCCGAGTTGATGGAGCTCTCCCAGCAGGCCTTCGGCTCACCCGAGCTGATGGCCCAGCTGGCCCGGATGGATGGCAACCTCCAGGCGATGCGTCCCGGCGAGGACTGGTCCGGTGGCGAGAGCTTCGAGGGCGGCGAAGGACTGGGTCTCGGCGACGGGACGGGAGCGTTGCAGGATCTGGCCCAACTCGACGCACTCGCCGACCAGCTCTCCCAGTCCTACGGAGGCGCCCGGCTCGACGACGTGGACCTCGACGCCCTGGCCCGGCAACTGGGTGACCAGGCGGCCGTCGACGCGAAGACCCTCCAGGAACTCGAACGCGCTCTTCGAGACAGCGGCTACCTCAAGCGCGGCTCCGACGGCGAACTGCGGCTCTCACCCAAGGCCATGCGACAGCTCGGCAAGGCGCTGCTGCGCGACGTTGCAGACCGAATGAGCGGGCGCAGTGGCGCCCGCGAGACGCGTACGTCGGGTCTGGCGGGTGAGCCCTCGGGTGCGACCCGTCGTTGGGAGTTCGGCGACACCCAGCCGTGGGATGTTCCGCGCACCATCACCAACGCTGTGCTCCGCGCCGGTGGGTCACCGGTGCAACTGCAGATCGACGACGTCGAGGTTGTCGAGACCGAGGCGCGCACCCAGGCAGCCGTCGCCCTGCTGGTGGACACGTCGTTCTCGATGGCGATGGACGGTCGTTGGGTGCCGATGAAGCGCACCGCACTCGCACTGCACCAGTTGATCCGGTCGCGGTTTCGCGGCGACCACCTCCAGTTGATCGGTTTCGGGCGGCACGCCCAGGTCATGGAGATCGAAGAGCTCACCGGACTCGATGCCCGCTGGGCCAAGGGCACCAACCTCCATCACGGGCTGCTGCTCGCCAACCGGTTCTTCCGCAAGCACCCCAACGCCCAGCCGGTGCTGCTCATCGTCACCGACGGCGAGCCGACCGCGCACCTGGAGGCGGACGGTGAGGTGTGGTTCTCCTACCCGCCGCACCCGGTGACCATCGCGCGGTCCGTGCGCGAACTCGATGCCTCGGCCCGGTTGGGTGCCCAGGTGACATTCTTCCGACTCGGCGAGGACCCCGGCCTGGCGCGTTTCATCGACTCGATGGCCAGGCGGGTGGATGGCCGGATGGTCAGCCCCGAACTCGACGACCTGGGTGCCGCGGTCGTGGGGTCGTACCTCGGTTCGCGGGGGCCGGCTGGCTCCTACCGGGAGCAGTTCGGCGACTGGCAGGGTGGCCGCGGCTTCTGGGTGTGACGGGAGTTCGGTCGGGTCTTGATGCGGGTGCGGTTGTCGGTCGCCGACTCACGAGTTGGCGCGCCAACTGAGGAGTTGGCGGAGTGCGGGACCCAGACCCCGAACCAGCCTCAACGTTCAGAGTCCGGCAGCCTCGAGCATCCGCATCAACTCTGCGCCCATGTGCTCGACGACCACGTGCAGTGCTTTCGCCGGGCGGATCATCACGGTGAAGTCGACGATCTGGCCGTGATCGTCCCAGGTGATCATGTCGATCCCGGACACGTCGAGGCCGCCGACCTCGGTACGGAACTCCAGGACTGCTGAGTCCTCGCCGAGCCATTCGCGCTCGTACGTCAGGCCCGGGCCGAGCACGGTGAACGCCGCTGTGAGGTAGCCGACGACGGTGTCGCGACCGACCTGAGGCGTGTGTACGGCCGGGCTGCGAAACACCGCGTCCTCGGCGATCAGGGCTGGGAGACCGGAAGCGTCCCGACTCTCGACGAGAGTGTGCCAACGTGCCAGAGCCGAAGCCGCGTCCATGTGGCTCATGCTGTCACGCCTGAGAATCCTCCGCTCCAGCGAAGCCCGGCAGCGACTCGAGGAGGATCTGGCGAAATGGTGCTGTCGCTCCGAGTTGGCTGAGCAGACCGATCCCGCCGAGCCAGGTGCGATGGATCAGCAGGTAGGACGTCGGCAGGTTGAACCGGGTGGCCAGCGTGAAGGACGGATTCCTGGGGTCGTTGAGCCGCTCGAACTGCCCGCGCATCCAGTCCCGGGTGAAGGTGAAGGTGTCGTCCCGGGCTGGCTCCACGAAGGGCGCGAGATAGTCGAGGACCATCGCAGCGTCCACGGTGGTGCGGTCCTTGATGAACCCTTCCTCGCGCAGCCCTGCGACCAGTGACTCGGGGTCTGCGTCCAGAGCAATGCGCATCAAACGACCCGCGCTCTCCGGGAGTTTCCCCTCGGGGAGCCTGGCGACAGCGCCGAAGTCGAGTACGCCGAGTCGTCCCAGTCCTCCGTCCGCAGCGGGAATGACCCGGAAATTGCCGGGGTGTGGGTCGGCGTGCAGCAGTCCGGTGCGGCCGGGACCCTCGAAGAGGAACCTGGCGAACAGTTCGCCGTAGTGGTCGCGCTCGGCCTGGGTGCCCTCACGGATCACATGCGCGAGGGAGTAGGACGACTCCAGCCACTCCGTCACCAGCACCTCGCCTCCCACGGCGATGACGGCGGGGATGACGATGTCGGGGTGGTCGCGGAACGCCTCGGCGTACGTCGCCTGTGCCTCGGCCTCGAGGTGGTAGTCGAGTTCCTCGGCGGCTCTGGTCTGCAGCTCGGTGACCAGCGGTTTGATGTCGATGCCCGGGAAGACCGGCGCAATGCCCTTGGCCAGCCGGGAGATCTGGCGCAGATCACCCATCAGCGCCTCGCCTGCGCCGGGATATTGCACCTTCACCGCCACGTCGCGCTCGACGCCCTCGGCGTCGGGGCAGTGGTCACGCCATCGGCCGCGGTGGACCTGACCGATCGACGCCGCCGCGGTGGGAGCGCCGTCGAGCCAGACCAGACGCTCAGCCCAGTCCGCGCCCAGATGGGTGGCCAGCTGCTCCCGGACGGTCTGGGTGGGCATGGGTGGCGCGGAGTCCTGCAGAGCCGTGAGTTGCTCGCGGTAGGGCGCTGCCAGATCTTCGGGCAGTGCTGCCTCGAACACACTCAGCGCCTGCCCGAACTTCATCGCCCCGCCCTTGAGTTCACCCAAGGTGCGGAAGAGCTGCTCTGCGGTGCGTTGTTGCACCTCGGCCAGGACGGCGTCAGCAGATTTTCCACCCAGCCGCTTGCCGAAACCGAGTGCCGTACGCCCGGCGTAGCCCAGCGGGAGCGCTGCCATACGGGCGGTGCGGGCGGCGGCCTTGCGCGGCAACTCGGTCATGAGGCAATTGTGACTGATCGGTGGGCGGCGCGCTCGGGTGCGGCCGGCGATTCAGGACTGTCGATGTTTCCTGTCCGACCAAGTGGGGTATGACAGGGGTATGTCCAAGCACCAGCATCGTGCTCCGCGCCGACTCATCGCCTCCGCTCTCTTCGCCACCCTCATCGTGAGCGGCATGCTCGCCCCGGTATCGGCGGCGAGCGCCAGCGACCAGATCCGGACCGACCCGGCTCCTTCTGACGCGGTGGTGCTGCGGCCCCCGGTTCACCGCAAGCCGTCGACGGCGCTGCCGAGCACGGGTGGTGATGCGCGCCGCGATGGAGGCAACGTGGTCGACGTGGCGTTCGTCTACCCAGCAAGTCTGGTTGCTCAGGCCGACGTGGGTGGGATCGCCGGGCTGCGGACCAAGTTCGATGCGGCCATCGCCGGAGCCAATGAGGCCTTCTCCAACTCCGGCATCCCCGTTCAGTTGCGCAACGTGGGGGATCGCCAGGTCGCCGCTGCGACGACCACGAACCTCCGGACGATGCTCAAGCAGGTCGCGACACCGGGCGACGGGGTCTACGACGAGGCTCAGGCGCTGCGTGCGGAGACCCACGCCGACCTGGTCAGCCTCTGGGCCGGGGGCTCCGTGCCGCTGGGGGACGCTTGTGGCGTGGGCTCCCTGGGCGGTCTCCAGCCGACGTACGACGCCGACTATTCGGCCTGGACGGTGTTGTTCTACAGCGACTGCATCGACAAGTTCCGTGTCTTCGAGCACGAGATCGGCCACAACTTCAGTGGCGACCATGACAACGGTGCGGCATCCCCGCCGATGGAGGGCAAGCCCTACGCCCGCGGCTACACCGATGCTGCCCATGGATTCATCACCGTGATGGCCTACTACGACGCCTGCCGAGCCGCTCAGGCCACCTGCACGCGCATGCCCTACTTCTCCAGTCCAACCCTCACCACCCCCCAGGGCTACGCGACCGGCACTGCCGGGACGGACAACACCCGCGCGGTCACTGAGCAGGCGCCCATCGTGGCCAACTACCGCCAGTCCCAGATCTATCCCGCCACGCCCACGATCTCGGGCGAGCAGACTCACCGCAAGACCCTGAGCGTCGACACCACGGGATGGTCGCCGAGCAACGTCAGTTTCACCCACCAATGGACTGCTGACGGGCTGCCGATCCCCGGCGCCACGTCCGCCACGTTGCCACTCGACTCGACGCTGGTCGGCAAGAGCATCGCTGTCACCGTGACCGGCGCCGCGGCCTATTACCAGCCCGTGTCGGCCATGTCTGCCGCTACGGGCCCGATCGGCAGAAGTCTGTTCGACAGGACCTCTCGGCCGCGCATCAAGGGGGTTGCTCGCCCTCGTCGCGCGCTCCACGCCTCGGTGAAGTCGTGGCAGCCGGGGGTCAAGATGTCTTATCGCTTCACCTGGTTGCGCAACGGTAAGAAGATCAAGCACGCCACCGGCCGGACCTACCGCGTGACCCGCAAGGACCGTGGCAAGAAGATCAGCGTCAAGGTCACCGGCAGGAGCCCGGGGTTCGAGTCGCAGACGCGGCGGTCAAGGAAGGTCAAGGTCCGTCGCTGAAGTGCACGCGCCGCAGTGACGAGGAGCGGCAGGGCAGGATGATCCCGGCCTATGCAGGGAACGCCACGCCGCTGTTGGAGTGGCAACGGTAACCGTTGGGATTGCGCGCGAGATACTGCTGGTGGGGGTCCTCGGCGAAGAAGTAGTTGGCCTCGGCAGCGGGCCGGATCTCGGTGGAGATGTCACCCAGTCCACGTCGCTTGAGTTCGGCTGCGTAGACCTGGGTGAGTTCGCGCGCGGAGGCCTCTTGCTCGGGCGTCGTGGTGTAGATCGCCGAGCGGTACTGGGTGCCGACATCATTGCCCTGACGCATGCCCTGGGTCGGGTCGTGGATCTCGAAGAACTTCTTGACCAGATCGGCGTAGGAGGCGACGGCAGGGTCGAACACGACACGCACGGACTCGGTGTGACCGGTCCTGCCGCTGCAGACTTCGTCGTACGTCGGGTGCGGCGTGCTGCCTCCGGCGTAGCCGACGGAGGTGGACCAGACTCCCGGCATTTGCCAGTAGATCTCCTCGGCTCCCCAAAAACAGCCGAGGGCAAGAATGGCGACCTCGTGACCGGCTGGTACCTCATCGGTGATCACCGGTGTCTTGAGTACCAGGTGCTCGAGAGGGGCGCGTTGCTGCTCCTCCCGGCCGGGGAGGGCCTGGTCTGGGGCGGGGATGGTGGTGGGCTTGCCGAAACCGAACATGACCCAATCATCTCTGGTCGGACAAGTGCGGGCCCGCCGGACGAATGCTGCACCAAGAAAGTGGTCTAGTCGTCGTACTTCCACTGATGCGAGACGTGTCCTGCGCGAGGACGGTGGACGGTCTCTGATCACCATCGAAGGGAACGCATCATGTCGTCTCGACGCACACCCCGCCAGCTCCTCGTCGCAGTCCTGCTGGGAGTCCTGGTCGGTGGTGGCCTGATGGCTGTCTCGCCGGCCGGGGCCGAGGTCTCCCAGGCCGCTGCGAGCAGTTGGAACAAGATCTGGAAGAAGAACCTCAAGCCGCTGGCCGACCGGCGTTACTACACCAAGACCAAGTCCAGGAAGAAGTTCGCCACCAAGGCCGAGTCCTCGGCGGCGACTGCAGCCGCGGCGGCTGCGTCCAAGGCTGCGGCAGATGCAGCGAAAGCGGCAGCGACCGCTTCGGCGGCCAGCAAGGCCACGGACACAAAGCTCGGCAACTACTACACCAAGGCCGACATCGACTCCAAGCTCGGCCCGTTCGTCAACTCGGTGGCAGCCACAGCCGGGGGCGACCAGGACCTGGCTCTGACGTCGGCCGACAATATTGTTCGTTCGGTCAGCCTGATGCCTCCGGCAAACGGCACCGTCATCGTCTCTTCGTCCGGCCAGTTGCAGGGCATCTCGGTGGGCATCTCCCGCTGCTCGATCAGCCTGACCGGAGAACTCGACACCGACGCCTACCAGATCGTGAGCGGCGCGGCCGGTCAGTATCACTCGATCGCCGGCACACGAGGCTTCGTGGTCACCAAGGGCAGCCTGCTGACGGTGAACCTGGTGTGCAATGAATTCACCGGTGACGCGACCCTGAGGGACAGCGCGCTGACTGCGATCTTTGCCCCTTCGTGAGCGGGATGTCGACGGGCAACTGACTGGCGGGGGAGAGACGTTCAGCGACCTTGGGGGATACGCTCGCTGACGTGACTCAGGAACGCGCCAACAAGACCGGGTTCGACACGCGAGCCATCCACGCCGGATACGAACCTGACCCCATGACCGGGGCGGTCAATCCGCCCATCTACGCCAGCAGCACCTACAAGCAGGACGGCGTCGGGGGCCTCCGCGGCGGCTATGAATACAGCCGCTCGGCCAACCCGACCCGTACGGCACTTGAAGGCGCTCTTGCAGCGGTGGAGGACGGTGAGCGCGGCTTCGCGTTCGCCTCCGGCCTGGCCGCCGAGGACGCCATCCTGCGGGCCCTGACCCGCCCCGGTGACCACGCGGTCATCCCCGACGATGCCTACGGGGGGACGTTCCGCCTCTTCGACAAGGTCGCGAAGGTCTGGGGACTCGACTACAGCACGGCTGCAGTCACTGACTCCGAGGCCGTGGCCGCTGCGATCGTCCCCGGCCGTACGAAGCTGGTGTGGGTGGAGACGCCCACCAACCCGATGCTCACCATCGGTGACATCGAGGTACTGGCCCGGGTGGCCCACGACGCCGGAGCACTCTTGGTCGTCGACAACACCTTCGCCTCGCCCTACCTCCAGCAGCCGCTCACCCTCGGTGCCGACGTCGTCGTGCACTCCACCACCAAATATGTCGGTGGCCACAGTGACGTCGTCGGCGGAGCCGTCGTGGTGCGCGACCTCGATCTGGCCGAGAAGATCGGCTTCCACCAGAACGCCATCGGTGCAGTGGCAGGGCCCTTCGACGCCTTCCTCACCCACCGCGGCCTCAAGACCCTCGGTGTGCGAATGGATCGTCACTGCGACAACGCGGAGAAGATCGTGGAGTTCCTCAGCGCTGACCCACGCGTCACCGAGGTCTTCTACCCCGGCCTCGCCACCCACCAGGGGCACGACATCGCGGCGCGTCAGATGAAGCGTTTCGGCGGCATGATCTCGTTCCGGGTCGCGGGTGGACTCGACCACGCCCTGCGCGTGTGCGATGCCGCCCACGTCTTCACCCTGGGTGAGTCGCTCGGGGGAGTGGAGTCCCTGATCGAGCATCCCGGCAAGATGACGCACGCCAGCGTGGCCGGCACCGACCTGGAGGTTCCCGAGGACCTGATTCGGCTGAGCGTAGGCATCGAGACAGTCGAGGACCTGATTGCCGACCTCGACCAGGCCCTCGGATCGACCAGTGCCTGAAACCATCGTCTGCGTCGACTTCGGCTCGACCTTCACCAAGGCAGCCCTCGTCGACGTTGCTTCAGGTGATCTGCTCGCCACCGCGAGTCACCCGACCACGATCGACACCGACGTCCTCGACGGCTTCGATGCCTGTCTGGCGCGCTTGGTCGAGCAGGACGACCGGGCGATCGGTGCCGAAGTTCTCGCGTGCTCCAGCGCCGGCGGTGGGCTGAGGATCGCCGTGGTCGGCAACGAGGAACTGGTCACCGCAGAAGCGGGTCGACGTGTCGCCCTCTCCAGCGGCGGCAAGGTCGTACGAGTGCTCTTCGACCGGCTGGATCCCGCCAAACTGGTCGAACTGCGTGCCTCCGAGCCGGACGTGATCCTGCTCGTGGGCGGCACCGACGGCGGCAACGCCGAGGTGCTCGAGGGTGATGCGGCCTTCCTCGCCGCTCAGGGCTGGACCGGACCGGTCGTCGTGGCTGGCAACATCGAGTCGCAGGCCACCGTGGCGCACTCTCTCGAGGCATCGAAGACACCGCACGTCCTCGCCGACAACGTGGTGCCTCGTATCGGTGTGCTCGCCCCCGACAGCGCGCGGCGGGCGATCCGTGAGATCTTCCTGACCCACGTCATCGGCGGCAAGCACCTCAGCAGCCGGCTCGACGGGCAGGGGCGCAGTTTCACCGACATGGTCCGCGGAGCCACTCCGGACGTGGTGCTGAGCGGTGTCGAACTGTTGGCTCGCGGTCTCGACAGCACCCACCCGGGCGCTGGCGACGTCGTGGTGGTCGATGTCGGAGGTGCGACCACCGACGTCCACAGCGTCATCGAACTCGATCCCGAGGACAGCGGTCTCGCGCGAGAGGTCGTCGCCACCACTCCCGTGACCCGGACGGTCGAGGGCGACCTGGGCATGCGGTGGTCGGCCATCTCCACGGTGGAGGCGGCCGGCCGCGACGACCTTGCCGAGGCTGCCGCGCGTCGGCGAGCACAGCCGGACTTCCTCCCCGACAGTGACGAGGAGAGAGAGACCGACCTCGAGATCGCGGCTGCAGCGGTTCGGATCGCACTCGAGCGTCACGCCGGACGTAGCAAGGTCGTCGTCAGCCCCGAGGGGCGTGTCGTCGAGCGCAGCGGCAAGGACCTGCGCGAGGTTGATCTGCTGGTGGGTTCAGGTGGTGTGTTGCGCCACGGCGGGCCCCTGGCCGAGGAGCGCGTACTGGGGCCGGCCACCGGAGACGCGTTCGAGGGCGGGTGGCAGCTGCCCCGCGACCCCACCATCGTGGTGGATCACGGCTGCATCCTCGCGGCGGCCGGTCTGCTCGCCCAACAGCACCCGATCACTGCTCACCGACTCGTGAGCAGCCTGGCCGTCGGGAGCCTTGGATAGCGTGAGCGGTGTGAACGACGACGGTACGGGTCGTGGCAGCGACCACGAAGAAGCGGACGAACAGTTCATCGACGAGTCGAACAGACGCAGGCTGGTCCAGCAGTGGGCACAGATGCGTGCCGAAAGGCGCGCCGGACCACTTGAGATGGCCACCGGCCCGTCCAACTTCACCCGCGCCCAGGTGCCGTGGGGTCTCGACCTGGCCGCAGCCTGGTCCTGGCGACTCATCATCATTGCCGCAGCGATGCTCGGGCTGCTGTGGACGCTGCGCTTCTTCGCTCTCATCACCATCCCGGTGGCCATCGCCCTGCTGATCGCTGCGTTGGCGACGCCCTTGGTCAAGTGGCTGCGCCGGATCGGTCTTCCACGCGGGCTGGCGGCCGGCGTCGTCATGATCCTCGGGCTGGCCACCGTGGCGCTCCTGCTGACCTTCGTGGGTCAGCAGGTGGCCCAAGGCGCCACGGACCTGGCCGACTCGGTCGTCCAGGGGCTGGGACAGGTGCGCCGCTGGCTGCGCACGGGACCGCTCGGGCTCAGCCAGTCCCAACTCGACGGTTACATCAAGCAGACGCAGGCCACCATCACCGACAACTCCGGAAGCGACGGAGTGGTAGCGCGAGTGAGTGAGCTCGGAACAGCAGTGGGCCACGGTCTTGCCGGCTTCTTCATCGTGCTGTTCGCCACCTATTTCTTCATGGCTGACGGGGACCGCATCTGGTCCTGGTTGGTTCGCCTGTCACCGCGCGCTGCCCGGCAGCGGGTGGACGCCTCGGGCAGGGTCGCCTGGGTGTCGCTGACCCAATTCGTGCGTGCCACGGTTCTCGTGGCGCTGGCCGATGCCCTCGGGATCATGATCGTGGCATCCGTGCTCGGGGTGCCCTTCGTGATGGCGATCGGTGTCCTGGTCTTCCTTGGAGCCTTCGTACCCATGATCGGCGCCACCGTCGCCGGGATGGTCGCCATCCTTGTCGCCCTGGTGGATCAGGGACCGTGGACGGCGCTGATCATGCTGGGCGGGGTGGTGCTGGTCCAGCAGATCGAGGGGCACGTCCTCCAGCCCTTCCTGATGGGTCGCTTCGTCTCGCTCCACCCGCTCGGCGTCATCATCGCCATCGGGTGTGGAGTGCTCGTGGCAGGGGTCGCCGGTGCTCTCGTCGCCGTGCCGCTGGCGGCGGCCGGCAACGCGGTGGTCCAGCACCTGGCCCACTACACCGACGTGGTCGATGGCGTCCCCGATGATCCAGTCCGTGAGGACGACAGTCCACTTGCAGGACCCGACGCACCCGAAGACGACAAGGAACATTCATGACAGAGCAGGTCTCGCTCGAAGACATCGAGATCGCCCGCAAGGAACTCGTGGGGGTGTCGGTCGTGACTCCCATGGAGGAGTCGCGCTGGCTCTCCAGCCTGGTGGGTGGCCCGGTCAGCCTCAAGTGCGAGAACCTGCAGCGCACCGGCTCCTTCAAGGCCCGTGGCGCCTATATCCGTATCTCGCGGCTCTCGGCCCAGGAACGCGAGCGCGGTGTGGTCGCGGCCTCTGCCGGCAACCACGCCCAAGGGGTGGCGTTGGCTGCCAGCACCCTGGGGATCCGGTCCACCGTGTTCATGCCGGAAGGCGCTCCGATCCCCAAGGAGCAGGCCACGCGCGGCTATGGCGCGGACGTGGTGTTTCACGGTCGCTACCTCGAGGACTCCCTCGTCGCAGCTCGGGAGTTCGCCGAGAAGACCGGGGCGATCCTGATCCATCCCTTCGATCACTTCGACGTCATGGCCGGCCAGGGCACTCTTGGTCTGGAAGTGCTGGAGCAGGCTCCCGACGTCCGTACGGTCATCGTCCCCACCGGCGGCGGTGGGCTGCTGGCCGGAGTGGCGATCGCGATCAAGGCGCTGCGACCCGAAGTGCGCGTGGTCGGAGTCCAGGCCGAGGGCGGTGCCGCGTACCCGGGGTCACTCGCCGCAGGCAGGCCGGTGGCGCTGGAGTCGATGAGCACGATGGCCGACGGCATCGCAGTCGGCCGGCCGGGGGACCTCACCTTTGCTGCGGTACGAGACCACGTGGACGAAATCATCACCGTGTCTGAAGAGTCTTTGTCGCGAGCGTTGCTCGCGATCCTCGAACGGGCCAAGCAGGTCGTCGAACCGGCCGGTGCCGTGGCGGTCGCCGCGATGCTGGACCACCCGGAGCATTTCGAGACCCCGGCGGTGGCGGTGCTGTCCGGTGGCAACATCGACCCGCTGTTGTTGAGCAAGGTCATCCGGCACGGCCTCGCTGCGGCGGGTCGCTATCTCTACCTCCGCGTATGCATCCCTGACCTCCCCGGAGGACTTGCCTCGCTGTTGAGCGAGGTGGGCGCGGCCGGTGGCAACGTCCTGGAGGTGGCCCACGAGCGCATCTCGCCGACCCTCACACTCAACGAGGTGGAGGTGCGCATCCAACTCGAGACGCGGGGCGAGTCACACGCCGCGCAGCTGATGGGCCGTCTGCGTGAGCAGGGGTACCGCGTCTATGAGTGACCGCGTCTATGAGCGACCGCGTCCCCGAATAGCCGCCAACGCACCGGAGCGGTGAGTGAGGCTGGATCCTGACAACAGGAATCCAGTCCCACTCACCGCTCCGGTGATGTCGGGGGAGGCTCAGCCCTTGTAGGGCACCGTGTCGATGATCTTGACGGTCATCTTCTTGCCGGTCGGTGCGACGTAGGTGATCGACTTGCCCTTGCTCTTGCCGTTGATCGCCGCGCCCATGGCCGACTGCGGGGAATAGACCGTGAGGTCGTCGCCCTCGGACAGATTCTCGCGAGCGCCGAGAAGGAACTTCTCGGTCTCGTTGTCACCGAAGTCGATGGTCACGACCATGCCGGGCTCGACGACGCCGTCGTTGGGCGGGGTCTCACCGACCTCGGCACGACGCAGCATGTCCTCGAGCTGTCGGATCCGAGCCTCCTGCTTGCCCTGGTCGTCCTTGGCTGCGTGATAGCCGCCGTTCTCCTTCAGGTCGCCTTCGTCGCGGGCGGCCGAGATTTTCTCGATGATCTCCTGACGCTTCGGACCGCGAAGGTCCTCCAGCTCGGCCTGCAGCTTGTCGTAGGCCTCCTGGGTCAGCCAGATGGTGCCCTGGTCGGTCATGTCGATACTCCTGCTTCGAGAGTGCTGGTGAGGATGTGCCTGGGCACAACCGCACCTGGTCGGTGAATCGCTACCGTCCGATTCGAGGCAGTGGGGCCGCAGACATGGGGCAGCACTGCCGGACGGGCAGAACGTCAGATTAGCAAGGAGACGCGAAATGCGCAGGTTCGTGCGCTCAGCGGGGGCGTGGCTGCCCCGCGGCGGTGCACCCCAGCTTCTCGACCGTGGTCGCTCTCCGCTCGGTGCGGATGAGCACCTCATTGGTGCCGTCGGTGGGAGTGAAGGCGAGTTCTCCGACCGGGGTGTGGTCCTCGGCGAAGGCCCGGAGCCGACACGTGGCGTCGACCTCGTCCTGCAGTTTGACCCGCACGGTGGACTCGGTGGCGTGGTCGCTGGTGACCTTGAAGGTGATGAGCTCCGAGGAGACATCAGGGGTGCTGTGGAACCACGCGGTCCAGGTCAGCCACGAGAGTCCGACGGCGGCCAGGACCAGGGCAAGTGCGATGGTTGCCGGCCGCTGCCATCGCGAAGGGGCGCCGTAGCGTTGTGCGAGGTCGCTGGTCACGTCACCGAGCCTAGGCGCCACGTCCTAGACTCGCGTCCATGGCCCAGCCCCCTGCCGCCCGCTCCCGCACCGGGCTTCGCCTGATGCACGTCCACGCGCATCCCGACGACGAGTCGAGCAAGGGCGCGGCCTCCACGGCGAAATACGTGACCGAGGGCGTCGACGTCCACATCGCCACGTGCACCGGCGGTGAGCGAGGCTCGGTCCTCAACGCCAAGATGGACCGCCCCGACGTGTGGGAGAACATCACCGAGATTCGCCGCGAGGAGATGCATCGGGCTCGCGACATCCTGGGTGTTCGACAGGACTGGTTGGGCTTCATCGACTCCGGATGGCCTGACGGCGACCCCAAGCCCCCGCTGCCCGAGGGCTGCTTCGCGTTGGTGCCGCTGGAGGAGGCCACCGAGCGTCTGGTGCAGCTGATCCGCTCCTTCAGACCGCACGTCCTCACCACCTATGACGAGAGGGGTGGCTATCCCCACCCCGACCACATCCGCTGCCACGAAGTCTCGGTGTCGGCCTATCACGCAGCCGGTGACCCGGAGCAGTTCCCCGACGCGGGGGAGCCGTGGCAGCCGCTGAAGCTCTACTACCACCACGGCTGGAGTTGGGCGAAGACCAAGGCCCTGCACGAGGCGATGGTGGCCCATGATCTGCAGTCCCCCTACGCCGAGCGGCTGGAGAAGTGGGAACGCGATCCGGCATGGGACAACCGCATCACCACCCGGGTGCCGTGCGGCGACTATTTCGGGGTCCGTGACCAGGCTCTGCTCGCGCATGCGACCCAGATCGACCCGGACGGATTCTGGTTCGCGATCCCGCGCGAGATCCAGCAGAAGACCTGGCCCACCGAGGACTTCGAGCTGGTCGACTCCAAGATCGAGAGTGCGTTGCCCGAGGACGACCTCTTCGCCGGGATCCCGATCCCCGCTCCGTAGGGCTCGCCTGTCACACTGGGGACATGCTGGAGCTGGTGACCTTACTGATGGACGAGACCCCCAAGCCGACCGACGTCAAGGCTGGTCCCCTCGGCTTTGCGGTGTGGATCTTCCTCATCCTCGCCGTCGTGGTGATTGCGTTCAGCCTGGTGAAGCAGCTCCGCAAGGCGCAGGCGGCCAAGGACGCCGGGCTCTTCGGCGACGAGCCGAAGGTGCCGGACTCCTCGGACTCCTCCGACGAGAGCTGAGCCACAGCACCACACCGCGTCGGGACGCGACGAAGGGGCAGGGTGCTGCCATGATGACCGCGCACGGCGCAGTCGGGCCGAGGCTGCGACGCCAACGACGGCGTACGGCTGGTTCTGGCAAGGCATCCCACAGCGGAAACGAGACCCCATGGACGAGCGAGACGGTGCTGCGCGTGAAGCGTCGGCCCGGGCGAGGTCAGCCGAAGTCGACCAGATCCTGGCCGCTGCCGAGGAACGGGACGCCAAGGCTGAAATGCGTGACGAAGCGGCGGACGAGCGTGAGCAGGTCGACAGTCTTCATTCGTTTCTCAATGACCCCATGTACGGCGCAACCCTGAAAGCGCGACGTGCCGCTGCCACCGACCGGTTGCACGCCAAGACGGATCGCGCCGCGGGTGCCTCTGACCGAGCTACTCTCAGCGGCCACTTCGCCCCACCAGCAGGCCAGGAGATCATCGGCTGACGTGGCCCCGGGCTGACCGGGTCACAGCCCCGCGATGCGGTGGGCTTCCCAACCATTCGCCGCGACCAGCGCTGCGATGGCTACAGCCAGCCCGATTCTCGTCTGTGGACTGCTCCATCCCTGCTGGGAGGGGGAGGGCTGGATCCGCACTGCCCTCGTCCTGCCCTGGACCCTGACGTCCTGCCACCGGCTGATGTCGTACGTCGCTACCGCGGCCAGCGCGTATGCCGCGAGCTCGTAGACACCGGGTGTGACGAGCCAGTAGAACGAGGGCGCGATCTTGCCTGCTCCGAAAGGGATCGAAAAGGAGTTGGTGCCGGTGATGACCCCGAAGTAGCCCTGCATCACGATCACGGTGTTGTAGCCGAGGGGCACGCCGTTGGATAGTCGGATGAGATTGGCCGCCACGTAGAACAGCAGGAGGATCACCAGGTTGAAGACTGCAATGCGCGTCCACTCGGTTCCGAAGCTCTGGGCGGCCTTGTCGCCGGTCGCGAGTGCCGCGCCACTGCGCCCTCGCAGCATGCCCTCGGGCAGCCACCAGTAGGCGATCGCCTGGCACAGGAGGAACGTGACGACACCGAGGCTGAGCAACGTCGCGTAGCGAACACCCAGACGTCGGGACACGAGGAGATCGACCAGTCGGGAGGGAACGATCCTCGTGCGCAGTTCTGGGGGAGGTGAGTGACTCATCGGGTCGTCGGCATCTCGTCGCCCGGGTTGTAGCTGATGGCGTCGAGATCGAACTCGAGATAGGTGAAGGGCCCGTCCCCGGTGTGCCACACCCCTTCTCCTGAGGTCAGGACCCGACGCCCGCCGGTGTCGCGGTGGCCGGAGAGGGGGGTTGACCAGCGTTGTGATGTGAAGGTCTTGCCGTCCGATGATGCGGCAGATCGGTCGTCGGAGACGAAGTCGACCAGATCGTGATCCGCGTTGAAGGTCAGCATGGCCGAGACGGTCTGATCGCCGTCTGTGAACTCGCCACGTACGCGTTGGGAGTCGATGGCTGCCCACGAGGCGCGGGCATCGACGATCGCGCCCGGAGCCATGACGACGAGGTCGTCGAACACCGTGACGGTCTCACCGCGGTCCATCTCGGGGCCAGCCGCGTCGACCATGGTGAGCACCGAGAGTAGCTTCACCCGCATCGTGGCCGTGGTGTTGGCGAAGACGTGCAGCACGGTGACGGGCAGCCGGGCCTTGGTCGCGTCCATGAGAAAGAGCCGCTGCGGTCGAGGGCCGTAGGTGTTGACCTGCTGGCCGGTGAACGGCATCCAGGGCTCGTCCGGGCCACCGCGAATGCGGCCGTGGAAGTCGGCATGGAAGCTGACGACTCGAGGCTTTCCGACGGCACCGGAGCGGCGGATGTAGGCAGCCAGGGGTGCTGGCAGGTCAGCGAGATCCGCTTCGGCCAGGACCGCAGGAGACGGGTCGACGTCGGCAAGCGCCTGAGCGACATGTGCGTGGTACTGCGCATGGAAACTGAGCGGTCCTTGGGCCGCAAAGGCATAACTGGCTGCCAGGACGAGAACAAGGTTCGCGAGGGTCCCGAACCGCGCATCGCTCCAGGAAGTGACAACGGCGATCTGCGAGACCACGGCAGCAGCGAGAGCCAGCGCCCACCACCAGGTGGGTGCTCCGGTCGCGAGCAACGCCGCGGCGGTGAGGACGAGGGCGGCAGCGACCAGCCACAGGACCCCACGCCAGCCGCCGATCGGTGTGGCGAGTTGGGACACCTCCGCCCACCCGAAGCCTTTGGCTGCCCCGAGGAGATGGATGAGTCCGTGGCCCGCGAGCACGGCCACCAGTAGCCAGCGAAGTGTGGTGATCATCCTGAGCCGACGATCGCCGCCAGGATGTTCAGACGGGTGGCACGCACAGCAGGTAGGCCTGCCGCGAGGACTCCGACGACACCCGAGGCCACCAGCATGCCGAGGATGAGCGTCCAGGGAATCGCGAGCGTCGACAGCCCCTGAGAGGTCAGACCGTGCTGGAGCGCGATGCCCAGTCCGAGCCCGAGGACAATCCCCAGGACGGCACCGAACACGGCAGTGGTGACGGCCTCGATCGTGATCATGGAGCTCAACTGTTGACGCCGGAGCCCGATCGCGCGGAGCAGCCCGATCTCACGGGTCCGTTCGAACACGGACAGAGCCAGCGTGTTGATGATGCCCAGGATGGCGACGATGACGCTGAACAAGAGCAGGACGTAGAGCAGGTTGATCAGCATGTCGATGGAGGCGCCCGCAGCGTCGGCGAACTCCGCCCCGTCCTGGACCGAGACGATCAGGTAGGGCTGGACGATGTGGGTCAGTTCGGCTCGGAGGGCGGGAAGGTCGGCCCCGGGTACCGCCCGTACGAAGAGTTGTGCATCGACCTGTTGACTCGTAGGCGTCGCGGCGGCGTAGAGGGAGTGGTCGACGAGCATGGAGCCGAAGGCCTGAATGTCTCGGTAGATGCCACCCACGACGAGCGGCTCACCTGTCAGGCTGCCGACTGTGCCGCTCACGGTGTCCCCGACGTGCCAGCCACGGTCGTCGGCGAGGGTCTCGCTGACCACCACGGTGTGTCGGCCGAGCGCGGAGAGTTGGCCGTGCGCCATCGGGATCGCGAAGTTGTCCGCGAGGTCGGCGGCAGTCACCACGGCGACATTGGTGTCGAGCGTCCCGATCTGCACGTTCACGAAGCTGACAGCGGCCACCGAACGCACGGCAGGAAGTTCACGGGCAGCGTCAGCGACCGGCGCAGGCACCGGTGCGGTGTTGCCGCCGTTCAACACGAAGTCAGAGGTCAGCTCGTCGGTCACGGCGCTGCTCACACTGGCCTTCACGCTCTCTGCCAGCACCGCAGTGCCGGAGATGAGGGCCAGACCGATCATCAGAGCGCTCGCGGTCGTCGCCGTACGGCGCGGAACGCGGAGCGCGTTCTCGCGGGCGAGCCGACCGACGGTGCCAAAAAGGGCGACGAACGGCCAGGCGATCAGCCGGACGACAGGTCGGGTTGCCAGGGGTGCCCCGATCAACATCCCCAGCACCGCGGCGACCGCCCCGAGTCCCGCCATCAACCAGGACACCTCATTCCGGGTGACCGCCGTGCCGAGAACCAGTGCGCCGGAGACCAACAGCGCCAGGCCGATCAGGCCCCGCTTGCCCACGCCCCCGGCGAGCGTGCCCACATCGCCGCGCATGGCAGCCACCGGTGCCACGCGCGAGGCGCGTCGGGCCGGCAGCACCGCCGCGACGACCGTGACCACGACCCCGACCAGCACGCTGAGCACGACGGTGGTCGCGTGGACGGGGAGCCCGGAGCCGAGGTTGGTGTTGAGGAAGGATCCGATCGCTGCTTTGGCGCCGGCCGCGATCAGCAGTCCGAAGGCGATGCCGAGTGCCGAGCCCACCAGACCGATGAGGACAGCCTCGCCGAGCACTGAGCGGATCACCTGGGCCCTGGTCGCTCCGATGGCTCTGAGCAGGGCAAGCTCGCGGGCCCGTTGGCCGACGAGCATGGAGAAGGTGTTGACGATGATGAACGAGCCCACGAACAACGCGACACCGGCGAATGCGAGCAGGAAGGTGGTGAAGAACTGCAGCCCTTGCTGCATCGAGGTCTCAACCTCGCTCTGCGCCGTCGCTCCGGTGACCGCCTCGAGGTTTGCTGGCAGGGCTGTCGCGACGGCTGCTCGCAACTCGACGTGGCTGACTCCCGGTTCGGCGGTGACCACCAGGGCGTCGACCATGCCGTCCGGCGCGAACACGCGGCGGGCGGTAGCGCTGTCGACAAGGACGGCGGTGGCACCGAAAAGCGCTCCGAACCGCACCTCACCGGTGATGGTGACTTCGCGTGCCTGGTCACCGATGACGGCTTGGGTGGAGTCCCCCACCTGCAGGTGGGCCCGCTCCAGTGTGTCGGTCTCGACCGCGATCTCCCCGGGACCGGTGGGGCCGCGGCCGGAGACGAGGGTGAACGAGGGGTCATCCTCGGTAAAGGCGAACCCGAGCGACGGCGCACCGCCGGTGCGGACCGCTATTCCGTCGCTGCCGGCCAGGATGGCTGTGCCTTGCAGGTTGGGCACCACGCGTGCGACTCCTGGCACGGCAGCGATGGTCTCGACGAGGGCCAGCGGCACTCCCGGCCGGACGGTGCTGGTTCCGTTGACGGAGACCGGGGAGACCTCTCCGGTTCCGACGCTGCGGACGGATACGTCAAGACCTTTGGATGCTTGGCCGACGAGACTGCCGAGGGTGTTGTCGATACTGTCGCGCAGTACGAAGGTGCCCGTGACGAAGGAGACCCCCAGCATCACGGCGACGGCGGTCAGGAGCAGCCGGACGACATGGCCCTGCAGCCCCCGGAGGGTGACATGCCACATCTCAGGAATCCTGACCGTCGAGTTCGAAGCGCTTCATCCGGTCGAGAACCGACGTGGTGGTCGGCTGCAGGATCTCATCGACAATGTGGCCATCGACCAGGAACAGCACCCGGTCTGCGTATGCCGCCGCTGTCGGGTCGTGGGTGACCATCACGATGCTCTGGCCGAAGTCGTCGACTGAGCTCCGCAGGAACGCCAGGATCTCGACGCCGGCCCGGGTGTCCAGGTTGCCGGTGGGTTCATCGGCGAAGACGATCGCCGGGCGACGTATCAGTGCCCGTGCACAGGCGACGCGCTGCTGCTGTCCGCCGGAGAGTTCGTCCGGACGGTGGCTCAGCCGGTCCCTGATCCCGAGGGTGTCCACCACGGTGTCGAACCACTCGACGTCGAGCTTCGAACCCGCGATGTCGACGGGCAGGGTGATGTTCTCGCGAGCCGTGAGCGTCGGCACCAGGTTGTAGGCCTGGAACACGAACCCGAGCCGGTCTCGCCGCAGTAGGGTCAGTGTCTTGTCCTTGAGGCCGTCGATGTCGATCCCGTCGATCTCCACCCGACCCGACGTCGGGGCGTCCAGGGCCGCCATGCAGTGCATGAGAGTCGACTTGCCCGACCCGGACGGGCCCATGATGGCGGTGAGCCTGCCCCGTCCGAACTCCACCGTGACGTCGTCGAGGGCAACGACCTTGGCGTCGCCGGTCCCGTAGACCTTGCTCAGATGTTCAGCCCGCGCCACTGCGTCGCCGTCGGTGAGGGCGTCGATCTCAGCCGTGGTGGGTTCTCGAGTGATCGTCATGTGGAGCTCCAGACCGGGCCTGCGAGGAGCCGGACCGCATGTCGTGTGTCGGGCACGTCGTCGGCACGTTCAGGCGGCGCGCATCCCCGGCTATGACGTTAGGGACGCCCGCTCGGCACGGTAAGGGCACAACGGCCCCCATGACCCTGCTGCCCGGCACTGGCCGGAACGCAAGCACCCCGATGTGATCGAGGAACAGAACAACAGGGTTTCCTCCCACGACTCACCAGGAGTGCGATCAATGGACCTGACAGCAGCACAGGACGACGCACGTCGCGTCTATTCCGGCGGCTTCTACGGTCAACTGGTGTCGGCGACGGTATGGCTGTCGGCGGCCGCGGTGGCCACGTGGGCTTCCACTGCAGCGTCCGTGGCCGTGCTTTTCCTGGGCGGGACGTTGATCTTCCCGCTCACCTCGCTGATCATCCGGATGACTGGACGACCCACCTCGTTGCCGACCGGGCACCCGATGGCGGCCCTGGGGATGCAGATCGCGTTCACGGTCCCCATCGGTCTCGTCGTGGTCGTGGCCATGCTGACGGGTCGTGAGGAGCCCTTCTTCCCCGCAAGCATGGTCATCGTCGGTGCCCACTACCTGCCTTTCGCCTCCCTGTACGGCATGCGGATGTTCATCTACCTCTCGGTCGCCCTGGTCGTACCGGGCATCCTGCTGCTGGTGTGGGTGCCCGCCCCTGTCGCGTTCGGCGGATGGCTCACCGGCGCGATTCTCGCCGTCTTCGCCTTCCTGCTGCGGATGAGCGCCCACTCCATGAACGCCAAGGAGCCGGTCAGACCACGAAACCCTTGAAGCGGGCGATCTCGACGTCATCGTGCGAGATCACCACTCGGGTCGGCCCCACCAGACTCTGGTGCACTGCAGCCTTGACGCCACTGCCATCGCCCAGCACACCTCTCAGGGTGAAGTCGCCTGACGCTTTGGCTGTATCAGATTTCTTTTCGTCGACGAGCAACGTCCAAGTGGCGCTGAGCGGGCCAGACTCTCCCGTCACGGCGACGCTCGAGTCGCCAATTGTCACGTGGTGCTCATCACTGGTGAATCCCATCACTGCGCTCGATTCATTTCAGTGGGTTGTCATCTCGGCGCTGATCACTCCGCGCGCTGAGGTGCTGGGTCGGGGTGCGCCTGATCAGACGTCTTCAGCGGCCGCGAATGGTGGCACGTCGGTCCTTGTCCGTGAGCCGGTCGAACTTGTGGGTGAGCAGGGTCTCGAGTTTGTCCGTCGCCCCCACCAAAGCTTCTGTCTCGGTCATCGCCTGGTGGCTGACCGAGACGGGGTCCTGGCCTGCCGGGCGTGCTTCGAGACGGCAATGGATGTCGTCGATGGTGCTCCTGCCGGCGCTCTCGTCGCTGAGGTACACCTCGACGCGCGTGAGGTGATCGGCAAATCGTGCGAGTGCATTCGCGAGATCGTCCTCGATGCGGCGTTCCCTGCCCGCGTCGGTGTGGACGTTCCGGTCGGTGTTGATGAGTACCTTCATGTGTCTCTCCTGACCTTGTGACTCCAGCCTGGCACTGCGCGAATCCCTCTCCCAGAGTCGAAGGTCCTGGTCCCGCCGGAGTTCGCGTCGGCCTATGGTCGAAGCACGTCGCCATGGTGGCGGCCGTTTCAGCGGTGGGAGTGAAAGTCATGGCAGTCGACGATGGACGGTCTCTGTGGGTCGCCAATGCGTTGGTGTTCGGCGCCGGCGTGGGGCTCACCTTCGGCCTGGCTCTGGGTGGGGCGGCGTGGATCGCGCCGGGCATGGTGATGGGCGCGAGCGTCGGCGTGGTGCTCGGTGCCGTGGCAGCTGCTCGTCGCAGTCCCGCGTAGGTCACGATCCCAGCGACCTTCGGCCCTGTCGCTGCGATGTTCGGGTAGAGAGACTGGAGGCACGATCACGGACACGAGAGCTGACAGGAAAGGACGGCGATGACGACCTACCCGGTGCACGTGGAGGCGCGACTCGACCCGGGGCTGAGCCGCTGGCTCTGGATCGTCAAGTGGCTGCTGGCCATTCCGCACTACGTCGTGCTGGTGTTCCTGTGGATGGCCTTCTTCGTCCTCAGCGTCGTCGCCTTCTTCGCCATCCTGTTCACGGGGAGATATCCGCGAAGCATCTTCGAGTTCAACGTGGGTGTGTTGCGTTGGACCTGGCGAGTCACCTTCTACAGCTACGGAGTGCTGGGCACCGACCGTTACCCGCCGTTCACGCTGCACGACGTGGCCGACTATCCCGCCCATCTCGAAGTCGACTACCCCGAGCGACTCTCTCGCGGGCTGGTCCTCGTCAAGTGGTGGTTGCTCGCCATCCCGCACTACGTCGTCGTTGCCCTCCTGGTCGGCGGCACCGGCTACTCCATCAGTGGCGACACGGACGGGCCAGCGGTGTCGGGCTCAGGCCTCATCGGGGTGCTGGTCCTGATCGCCGCAGTGATCCTGTTGTTCACCGGGCGCTATCCCCAGCAGCTCTTCGATCTCATCCTCGGCCTGAACCGCTGGGTGCTCCGCGTCGCCGGATACGCCAGCCTGATGACCGACCGGTACCCGCCGTTCAGCCTCGACCAGGGCGGAGCGGAGGAAAGTGATGACGAGCAGGGCGGTCCGCGTGGTCCTAGGACCGCCATGGATCCTTCGACGACTGCCCATGCCACCCCCGAACCGGTTTCACCACCGGTGCGCCGGCCGTCTGGATGGACCGCGGGCCGCACGATTTCGGTGGTCGCGGGCGCAGGCCTTGCGATGGTGGCGCTCGCCGCCGGGATCGCCTGGACTGCGATGATCGCCGCCGACCTGGGCGCGCGCGACGACGAAGGGTTCCTGATGAGCCCGACCCAACGCATGACGACGTCGACCTACGCCATCGCGTCCACGCCCGTGGAGATCCAGGCAGACGCCCCGTTCGTGCTGTTGCCCGAGGCCCTGATCGGCGACGCCAAGGTGACCGTCGTTGCCCAGGGCGGGGAGGACGTGTTTCTCGGCATCGGCCCCACGTCACAGGTGGATGCCTACCTCAGGAACACCGAGCACGCGAGCGTGATTTACCTCCGGCACGGTGACGCCGTGCTGCGCACCATCGATGGGTCTGCCCCGATCTTGACACCGGACGAGATGACCTTCTGGACGGCACAGAGTTCGGGTCCCGGGCGACAGCAGGTCACTTGGCCCGTCGAGCTCGGTGACTGGACTGCGGTCGTCATGAACAGCGAGACCACTCGGGGGGTGGACGTGAGAACCACTGCTGGAGCCGAGGTCCCCGCTCTACCGTGGCTCATGGGGATCCTGCTGACCCTCAGCGCAATGAGCCTCGTGGTGTCCATCATCCTGATCGCGGTGCCCTTGCGAGCCGTGAGCCGGGAAACCACCTCGTCGTGACGGGCTCGGCCTGAAACTGCGCGTCCAATGCAGCTCGAGATCAGCGGGGACGTCGAGATCCAGCTGCTGGCGAGCGTGGGCTGAGCGCACGAGTTTGGGCGAGGCCGAGGGCCCAGCACGTCGGACAACCGCGCAGGAGCATCGCGGCGGGCACGATGAGCAGGAGCGAGAGGGGTCCGACCCACGGCACCAGGACGAATGCCGCCACCATCATGGGCAGGCCCAGCGCTCCACGGACCAGGTGCCTGGTGACGTTGCGGCTGGCAAACATGGTTTCGGGCTGGCTCATGCTTCGGGTTCGACGCTGACGCGGTGAACGGATGGGGTTCGCGGCCCAGGCGCTCCGGCTGTCAGTCCCGAGCCGCCCGGTGACCCCACTCGAGGGCGCTCTCACGTGATCGGGCGCGACCGCGCAGCGCGATGATGGTCCGCGGGCGGCCTGTCGTACCGCGCTCGGCGGCCCGCCGGGCCCCGGCGACGATGTGCACGCGCTGCGTGAACACCACGAAGCGAGCCTCCTCCACGAGGCTCTCTGCCGGGGTCACGTCCACCGCGAGCCACAACCCGTCCGGCTCGAAGCCAACGACGGCCTTTCCCGTGCCGGCGCGCTCCTTGCTCACGGCGGACGAGGTGACCTGGAGGTCGAACTCGACCGCGCGGGCGTGCGCACCGCGGGTCCTGCGCAGGAGTTGCGTCGCGTCGACGAATTTCCGCTGCTCCGACGAGATGATGCCGGCCGGGATCCACGGCGCCCGTGGGCCGGTGGCGTCCATCCCAGGTCGGACCTTGTCGCCGTTGACCCAGACATCTCCCCAACTCATCCACGTATCCTCGCACTAGTCCCTGGCCCGAAAGCGATGCACGTGCCACTGGTGAGGAGTCACAGGAATGACCAATCGTCTTGCCTCGGCTACGTCGCCGTATCTGTTGCAGCACAAGGACAACCCCGTCGACTGGTGGGAGTGGAGCCCCGAGGCCTTCGCGGAGGCTGAGCGTCGCGGAGTGCCCGTGCTGCTCTCGGTCGGCTATGCCGCCTGCCACTGGTGCCACGTGATGGCCCACGAGTCCTTCGAGGACCAGGCGACGGCCGACTACCTCAACGAGCACTTCGTCAGTATCAAGGTCGATCGCGAGGAACGTCCCGACGTCGATGCGATCTACATGCAGGCCACGACGGCGATGACAGGTCAGGGCGGGTGGCCGATGACGGTCGTGCTCGACCACGACGCCAACCCGTGGTTCGCCGGCACCTACTTTCCTCCCGAGCCACGCCATGGTCAGTCGTCGTTCGTCCAGGTGCTGCAGGCGTTGACCGAGGCCTGGCGCGATCGGGCCGAGGGCGTACGACAGCAGGCCGCGAAGCTGCGCGAGCATCTGCAGGCGCCTGCCTCGATGCCAGCTTCGCCGATCGGCGCCGACGTGCTCGAGGAGGCCGTGGCCCGACTGGCCGGTGACTTCGACCCGGGCGCCGGCGGCTTCGGGACCGCACCGAAGTTCCCACCCTCGATGGTGCTGGAGTTCCTGCGGCGCTATGCCGCACGGGCCCCGCGCCCGGGCGGTGAGGAATCAGCGGACCAGTCGGCTCGCCAAGCAGCTCACATGCTCGCCCGCACGGTGGCGGCGATGGCTGGCGGCGGCATGTACGACCAGCTGGGCGGTGGTTTCGCCCGCTACGCCGTCGACCGTGGTTGGGTGGTGCCTCACTTCGAGAAGATGCTCTACGACAACGGCCTCCTGCTCGGCCTCTACGCCCGGCTCGGCACACCTTTCGGTGACCGGATCGCACGGGAGACGGCCGACTTCCTGATTCGCGAACTTGGCACGGCGGAGGGTGGCTTTGCCAGCGCTCTCGATGCGGACAGCGAAGGTGTGGAGGGCAAGTTCTATGCCTGGACCCCGGGGGAGGTGGTCGAGGTGTTGGGCGAGGACGAGGGCGCTTGGGTGGCCGACCTGCTCGACGTCACTACCGCTGGCACCTTCGAGCACGGCTCCTCGACACTCCAGTTGCGGCACGCTCCGAGTGATCCGGAGCGCTGGGCCGCAGCCCGGACAGCGTTGTTCGCTGCACGCTCGACGCGAGTACGGCCGGCACGCGACGACAAGGTCGTGGCTGCGTGGAACGGGCTGGTCATCAGCGGGCTGGTGGCGACCTGGCAGCGGTCGGGGGAGCAGACCTACCTCGATGCCGCGATGGCTGCAGGCCGTCTGCTGGTGGACGTGCACCTGGTCGACGCTCGCCTGCGCCGGGTCTCGCGGGACGGCCGGGTGGGCACTCCGGCGGGGGTGCTGGAGGACCTGGGCTGCGTAGCCGCGGCCTTCGTCGACCTGGCCGCAGCCACGCTCGATGCTGCCTGGCTCACCCACGCGCGGCTCCTGCTCGACGATGCGCTCGCGCGCTTCCGTGCCGAAGACGGCGGTTTCTTCGACACCGCGAAGGATGCCGAAGCCCTCATCGCGCGTCCGCGGGACGCGTCCGACAACGCCTCTCCCAGTGGTCTCTCGAGCGTGGTCAATGCCCTCGTCGGATTCGCTGCGCTCACTGGCGAACAGTCCTACCGCACTGCCGCGGAGGAGGCTATCGTCACGGCCGGAGAACTCGCGACGAAGGCACCCCGCTTTGCCGGGTGGTCACTGGCCGCGGCAGAAGCCATGCTCGACGGTCCCCGCGAGGTCGCTGTCGTGGGGCCGGCCGGACCCGCACGTGATGCGTTGGCCCGAGCCGCGTACGCCCTGCCCGGCGCGGTCGTGGTGGTGGCGGACCAGGCGCACGCCGACTGGCCGTTGTTGGCTGATCGGGAGGCCGTCGACGGGAAGCCTGCCGCCTACGTGTGTCGGCACCACGTCTGTGCAGTGCCGGTGACGTCGCCGGCAGACCTGGGAGAGTGACGCCGCTGACGCGCTAGTGGCTGGTCCTGGTGATCGCCAGCGTCGGGACCATGGCAAAGGCGGAATCGTCCACCCCGTGACCCCGGGGAGCCTCCATGTCAGCGAAACGTTGGGCGAGGAACTGATCGTCCGGCCACGTGTCAGGCGTTGCCTCGCGCCCGAACATCAGGGGCCACGATCTCCCTTCACGACGAGAACGTGGCGGAGTAGGCCGACGGGACGTACCAGCGATATGGCCGCGGCTCTGCGGGCAACTCAAGCCGCGTCTGATGCAGCTCGAGTTGGTCGAGTGCCAGGCACGACTCACGTTCATCCGGGAGAACGCGGAAGACATGGGTGGCGAGAGGCCACTCGTCGAGCAGCCAGTCATTCACGGCGCCCACGACTGCAGCAGTCAGTGCGGTTTCGTGGTGGTCCTGACGGATCCAGAAGGTGACCATCGCAGACGCCCCGGGAACCGCGTCGAGCAGCCGGGCATCTGCCTGGGAGCGCTGCAGGTACGCACCAAGGGGATTGAGATACAGACAGCCGAGGGCTTCGTCACCCGCGGGACTGAGGAGGACGAACGTGAAGGCGCGACGGTTCAGGTGGTCGGCTTCGTGCATCGCCACGAGTGGGAGATTCTCCTCCAAGGTGAACTCATCGGTCGGCCATCGACCATCACTGTGCACCCGGATGACGTCGGGGCTCGCCATGTAGGACGCGTAGTCCAACGCCGCGGTGGCAGACGTCAGGGGTACGGCCACGAATCGGTCGTGCGCCAGCATGGTGGGGACCGTCGCGGTGGGGTCGAACACGTCAGCGCCGCGCCGTCACGAAGAGGCGGTCAGAGGTTCGTCTTCCCACTCCGGACTCGACATCAATCTGTGCGTATCCGGCCAGCCGGAGTCGGTCTTCGATCTCGGCGCCGGTCCAAGGGCGCATGTGAAAACGATACTGACGCGGTGGTGCTGCTGAAGTGGGGCCGTCGATCATCTCGTAGCGCTCGTCCACCACGATCAGGCCTGCGTCCCACGACGGCCGGCTCGAGAATCGAAACGCTGACCCGTTTTCGCCGGTGACCTCGCTGATGCGCCACACGCCGTCCGCGCGTTGCCGAGAGGCCTCAGCCTCTCGCAGATCCAGCATCAGCAGTCCGCCGCTGGCGAGTAGCCCAGCGAATGACCGGAGCGCATCGTCTCGCTCCTGGTCCTCAATGAGGTCGTTGAGGACGCCGCGGCAGACCACCGCATCGAACTGCTCGTCAAGACCGGGAGAACAGATGTCGGCCTCGAAGGTTCGGCAGCCCGGGCAACGTCGCGCGGCAAGTGCGAGTAGCGCAGGGGATGCATCCAGCAACGTCACGCGATGCCCGAGGTCGATCAGACCGGCCGCGTGCCGTCCGGTGCCACACCCGGCATCCAAGATCGACGCTGGGCCAACTCCGGCGTGAGCGAGTCGTTCGTGAACCGCCTCGACCCACGGCTCAGTCGGATCGGTGATGAGGGAGTCGTAGGCGTCGGCATGCAGGTCGTAGAACGGTCGCTCCGACGTGATCCGGGCTGAGCGAGAGGGCACGGGGCCAAGACTGGCATATAGAGAGGCGAGAGTGCAGTCTTGTCGTTCGAACACATGTTCGATAATATCGAGTCATGACCGCGACAGCACACCAGCGACCGCACCCAGTGGTGGACAGAGGGGTGGATGAGGCGTCTGCTGATGAACTGCTCTCGATGGCCACCGCGGCGCTGCACGGTCGTCGTCTGGCTGAGGTTGCTGAGTTGCGGCTCGGAGCGCAGTGGGCAATCCTGCACGGCCACCCGCGAGATGACCGGGATCCGATGGTCAGCCCTGGTGGTGACGGGGCTCCGGACGTCCGCGAATACGCGATCCCGGAGTATGCGATGGCTCGGGAGACGCATCCGGCGACCACTCGGGCGCTGATCGCGGACGCGCTGGACCTGATCCACCGGTTGCCGCGGGTCTGGGCGATCGTGGTGGCTGGTGAGTGTGAGCCGTGGGTGGCTCGCAAGGTCGCCGTCCTCTCCCGCCCTTTGTCCGTTGCTTCGGTGCGTGTCGTGGACGCGGCCGTGTCGCGGGCCATCGCCGCGCATGCGCCTTCGACAGTGATCCAGATCGCGCAGGCCAAGGTGATCGAGGCCGATCCGGAGACTCATGCTGCCGAGCGAGAGCGGTCGCGCCACGAGCGATACGTGTCGGTCTCGCGCTCGGATGAATTTGGATACCGCCATGTCATCTCGCGGACCACCGCTGGCGACGCCGCTTGGATCGATGGACTGGTCGAGCGGGTTGCCGAGATCCTCGCCGAGCAGCCAGACGCCGCCGACAACCCCCTGCGCCTGAGCCACAACCACGACGAACTCCGCTCGATAGCCTTCGGCTGGCTCGCCCGACCCGTCGACCTGATCAAGCTACTGCTCGATCACACCGATCTGTCCGGTTCTCGACCAGTGTGGGCGCCAGATCACCTTGAAGAGACCATTCAGCATCTGAGCAGTCTCACTCCCCGACAACTCTCCTCCCTCCGGCCCAGGGCGACGCTCTTCGTCCACGTCACCGACGTCGCGTTGGCGACGCGCACCGGTGTCGCTCGCATCGAAGGAGTGGGCCCCATCAGCACCCCCCACCTCGCGGACGTGTTCGGTCACGCAGATGTCACCGTGACCCAAGTTCTCGACCTGAGTCGACGCCGCCGAGCCGATGCCTACGAACATCCCGAACGACTGAAGGACCAGGTCTGGAACACGACCGGTGGCGACATCTTCCCCTTCTCGCCCCGCACCGCCACTCGGTCCGGCGTCGACTTCGACCACGTCGTCCCCTTCAATGACACCGGACCGCCCGGGCAGACCGGAACGCACAACTCGGCACCGTTGCGACGCCGACACCACCGATGGAAGACCCACGGTGGATATCGCTACCACCTGGTCGGCCACGGACGACACCTCTGGCAGACCCCACATGGACTCTGCCTCCTCACCGACCATCGGGGAACCCGTCGACTCACCGCCGAGCAGTCCGAGACCATGCTTGCCGCGCCACCCGGCGTCGAGATCTACTTCTCACCAGCGATGGACAGCGTGACACTGGAGCCATGACATCTCGGGAGTTGGACGACCAGGTCGTGCAGGAGTCACGGCGGTTCTACGACGGTGGCACGCTGCCCCACGGCGGGCTACCGGGCGAGCCACCCGACCCACGGGTGGCTCCGCGGATCGTGCTGGAACGCCACGATGAGGAGGGCATCGAGACCTTCTCCCTGGAGCGGCGCCTCGCCTACCGTGACCGGCACGTGGGGGAGATGCTGATCCCTGACGATCTCGGGTTTCGGACCGACCTCACCTCGGTGCCGGCGCTCTTCACCTGGTTGGTCCCCAAGACCGGGGCACATCTCCCCGCGGCATTGCTGCACGATGCCCTCGTCGCCGGTCGAGGCGACCCGTCCTCCTACGTCTCCACCGAGGGCCACACAGTCGACCGGGTGTCTGCCGACCGGATCTTTCGCGACGCGATGGCCGACACGGGAACTGGGGTGATCCGACGCTGGATCGTGTGGAGCGCGGTGACGATCGCGACGATCTTCGTGGGTCGCGAGGTGCCCTGGTCGCCAGCGCGGCAGTGGTCCTATCGCGTGGCCGCCGCGGTGACCATCTCCACGGTGATCTATCTCGGCTACTGCGCCACGGGGGACCTGTTCGACGTCTCCTGGCCAGCCGCGGTGGGTCTGCCCTGGATGGGTGAGCGGGTCTGGTGGCTCGAGGTCGCCGGCGGGTTCTCAGGAGCCATCGTGCTGCCACTGGGGCTCAGCCTGCTCTGGGGCAGACTCCGCATCGCTGGCGCCATCGCCGGAGTGATGTTGGCGGTCCTGCTCCATGTCACGCTCGCGTTGGCAGCCATCGCCACCAGCTATCTCGCACTCGAGTGGTTGGCCAGACGCTCGACGTGGCTTGCCTGGTCGCTGGCTGCCGCGGTCGTGGCGACAGCGCTCGTCACCTTCGCGGTGCTGAGCCTGAGCGCTCAGCGGGTGTAGTAGGTCGCGAGCGAGATGCCGACGTAGTGAGTGATGAACGCCAAGACGGTGAACGAGTGGAAGATCTCGTGGAATCCGAACCACTGCGGCCAGGGGTTGGGACGCTTGGTGCCGTAGACGACCGCCCCGACGGTGTAGAGAGCGCCGCCGGCCACCACGAGCGCGAGCACGGCCAGACCGACCGTGTGGTTGTAGGCCCGGGCGCCGTCGACGAAACCGTTGAAGAAGAAGACCGGGGCCCAGCCCAGCGCCATGTAGATCGGGACTGAGAGCCAGCGCGGCGCGCCCACCCAGAGCACCTTCATGGCCACCCCTGCCAACGCGCCACCCCAGACGACGCCGAGCATGACCCAGCGGTCGGTGCCGTGCAGCAGCAACAGCGCGAAGGGCGTACAGGAACCGGCAATGAGCACGAAGATGTTGGAGTGGTCGAAGCGCCGCAGGATCGTGTGCACCCGGGGAGACCAGTGGCCGCGGTGGTAGATCGCGGAGACGGTGAAGAGAAGGAAGGCCGACAGCGCGAAGGCCGTCGAACCTATGCGGGTCGTGGCATCGGGGGAGAGCACGATGAGCACCACGCCGGCAGCCAACGCCAGCGGTGCGCTGACCAAATGCAGCCAGCCACGCAGGTGGGGCTTCACCTCGGCAATGACTCCGTCGACGCGTTCGTGAAAGCCGTCGACGCGCTCGTGCAACTCATCGAAGCGGTGGCGGAGGACGTCGTTCATAGACCCAAGTTAGACGACGGTTGGTCACCGGCGCAGCAGTATCCCCCCGAGCGATCGGTCACACGACCGCTACCATCATCGCGTGGCAAGGCTGAAGGGCGCACTGCGTCGGGTGCTCTATCCCGCCTACGAGTCGTGGGTCGCGAAGTCACTGCCCACCGATCGCATCCCCAAACACGTGGGTGTGATGCTCGACGGGAATCGTCGCTGGGCCCGGGCGGTCGGCGCCAACACGGCCGAGGGCTATCAGGCAGGGGCCGACAACATCCGTCCGCTCCTGGGATGGTGCGAAGAGGTCGGTGTCGAGGTGGTCACCCTGTGGCTGCTCTCCAGCGACAACCTCACCAACCGTCCCCCCGAGGAACTGGTCGGACTGCTGGGCATCATCGAGGGGGCTGTCGAGTCGCTGGCCGATGCGGGTCGGTGGCGCATTCACCCCGTCGGCGCCCTGGACCTGCTCCCGACCGAGACGGCCGAACGGCTCAAGGCAGCGGCAGAGTCCACCCGCGACAATCGCGGGCTGCTGGTCAACGTCGCCGTCGGCTACGGCGGCCGACGCGAGATCGCCGATGCGGTGCGCGCGCTGCTCAGTGACCATGCCGTGCGAGGCACCTCCCTGGAGGAGCTGGCAGACCTGATCGATGTCGGGCACATCTCCGAGCATCTCTACACCAAGGGCCAGCCCGATCCCGACCTCGTCATCCGCACCTCCGGCGAGCAGCGACTGGGCGGTTTCCTGCTCTGGCAGTCCGCCAACTCGGAGTTCTACTTCTGTGAGGCGCTGTGGCCCGACTTTCGTCGCGTCGACTTCTTGCGCGCCATCCGTGCCTACGCCGAACGCGAGCGCCGCTTCGGCCGCTGATCTGGCGTGTCTGCGGCCCGGGTTGCGGGTCGCGGCGTACGTTCTCGTCATCGGCAGGCGAGACGGTCGGCCGAACTGGGAGGTTCGGCTCTCACGCGGAGCGTCCTGGTCCACCAAGTGATCACGAGCCGGGCGGCGAGTGCGCGTGCCGACTCGAACAAGGGGTAGTCGTGGCCACCAGCAGCAGCCCGGAAGAAGACCGTCGGACCTACGTCCTGGACACCAGCGTCCTCCTCGCCGATCCCGGAGCGATGAAACGCTTCGCCGAGCACGAGGTCGTACTCCCACTCATCGTCATCACCGAACTCGAGGGCAAACGGCACCACCCCGAGCTCGGCTTCTTCGCGCGCTCGGCGCTGCGGATCCTCGATGAGTTGCGGGTGAGCCACGGGCGACTCGATGAACCGGTCGCGATCGGAGAGGCAGGTGGCACGCTGCGCGTGGAGCTCAACCACACCGACGCGGCCTCGTTGCCCTCCGGTTTCCGACTCGGTGACAATGACACCCACATCCTGGCCGTGGCACGCAACCTCGCGAACGAGGGCCACCGGGTCACCCTGGTCTCCAAGGACCTGCCGCTGCGCATCAAGGCGTCGGTCGTGGGGCTGGACGCGGAGGAGTACCGCGCCGAGGGAATCAGCGACTCCGACATCGGCTACACCGGGATGGGCGAGGTGGAGGTCGCGGCCGCAGATCTCGACGAACTCTACGAGGACGGTGTCCTCGACCTTGCCGAGGCGCGCGATCTGCCGTGTCACAACGGGCTCGTCCTGGTGTCCGAGCGGGGCACCGCACTGGGTCGGGTCGGGGCGGACAAGCAGGTCCACCTGGTCCGTGGCGATCGCGAAGCCTTCGGGCTGCACGGTCGCTCCGCCGAGCAGCGGATCGCGCTCGAGCTGCTGCTCGATCCCGAGGTCGGCATCGTGTCCCTGGGCGGGCGTGCCGGCACCGGCAAGTCGGCCCTGGCCCTGTGCGCGGGCCTGGAGACGGTCATGGAGCGACGCCAGCACAAGAAGGTGGTCGTCTTCCGTCCGTTGTTCGCCGTCGGCGGTCAGGAACTGGGCTATCTGCCCGGCTCGGAGAACGAGAAGATGTCCCCGTGGGGACAGGCGGTCTTCGACACGCTGGGAGCGCTGGCCTCTCCCGACGTGATCGAGGAGGTGATGGAGCGCGGAATGCTCGAAGTGCTCCCGCTGACCCACATCCGGGGTCGCTCGCTCCACGATGCCTTCGTCATCGTCGACGAAGCACAGTCGTTGGAGCGCAACGTGTTGTTGACGGTGCTGTCGCGCATCGGCGCGAACTCCAAGGTCGTGCTGACCCACGACGTGGCCCAGCGCGACAACCTGCGTGTCGGGCGGCATGACGGCATCGTCGCGGTGGTGGAGAAGTTGAAGGGACACCCTCTCTTCGCCCACGTGACGCTGACCCGCTCCGAACGCTCGCCCATCGCCGCGTTGGTCACCGAGATGCTGGAGGACGTCACGCTCTGATCGGCGGGTGAGCACAAGTGAGCATGGCCGTCTGGTCGCAGCGACGGTGTGTTGCAGGAGACACCAGGAAATTGTGGCGTTCCGTGGTCGTGGCTTGGTGCCCTCGTGCATGGTGGTCAAGGCCTCCGCGCCACGCCCCCCGTCGTCGAACCCCCGTGAGCATTCGTGTCGAAGTCAGCCCTGTACATCCCCACGCACCGCGCGCCCGGCAAGCACAAGGCCGAGCGAGCGCCGCGTCGGGCCCTGCGGACCACGTTCGTGTTGTGCGGAGTGGCAGCGGTGGCGACGGGTGCGAGCATCTCGGCTGGTGTTCTCTCCGGGGGCCCCGGGGTCATCACCGCAGTCGAGGTGAGCAGCCCGAGCGTGCCGTCAGCGGTTCCGTCGATGAATGCGGCTGACCTCGAGAGGCGCTTGCAGACTCCCCTCGTCTCCCGCTCCGACCGTCGCGGAGGCCGTGACGCGACGAAAGCTGCCGCACTTTCGGTCGCGCAAGGCGCCACGGTGACCCGGTCCCAGAAACTTTCCGAGGGTGACCCGCGAGACATCGCCCGCGCGCTGCTGCCGCGCTACGGCTTCGACAGCTCGGAGTTCTCCTGCCTGGACTCGCTCTATGTCAGCGAGTCCAACTGGCGTATCGACGCCGACAACCCGACGTCGTCGGCGTACGGCATCCCGCAGGCGTTGACCCAGTTGCACGAACTGCCGGCCGACTACACGACGTCTGCGGAGTCACAGATCCGGTGGGGCCTGGAATACATCCAGCGGACCTACGGCACGCCCTGCAGCGCCTGGAGCTTCAAGTCGAGCCACAACTGGTACTGATTCGTGCGAGTGCTGTGACGCAGTCGGCAGTTCAAGACTGGCTAGCCCAGCAAGTTCCACGTCATGGTGAGCCCCATCGATGCCAGCAAGAGGGCTGGTAGCAACGCGATGAGCGAGCCGATGATGGTCAGCACCAAGGCAATGAATGTGTATCGGGCGCGGATGAGTAAGCCAGTGCCAGCGAGTAACGCCGCTACCAGCGGGGGAGCAGCAAGGATGGCAGCAACGACGTACCCCAGACTGGCCTCCGGGTTGGTTTGTATCTCGAAAGAAGCCAAGACCACCATGCCGAGCGCGAAAACGAGCACCGGTGCTGCCAAGGCGCCGGTGGTGACGGCAAGAATTTTGACTGCCCGCTGCATCGTTTCGCGGGGCTCGCCGGTCGACGGCTCAACGACAACGGACGAGGCCGGGCTTCCTGCTGAGCGCAGGGCTGGGTGTCGTGTCGGCATAGATGAAGTTTCGAGACTTCCGGGGCTCTCATTCATGCGTATAGGTACTCATCTCCGCGGCGACCCCGAAAAGCGGACAGTCAGCGCGCCTCGAACACGGTGACGTGACCGGCGTATTCACGGCCGCCCTCGAAGGCAGGCAATGCTCCTTCGAACCCCTCGCCGCACGAGTCGAGATAGGCCTGCGCAGCGGCGTGGTCCGGGAAGACCGCGCGGGTCTCGAGGTCTTGTCGGCGTACGTCGGAGAAACGGGTGGTCAGGACCTGCTCGCCGTTCTCGCTGGTGAAGGTCGAGCTGGTGTCTTCGCCCCCTGCGGCCAGGCGCAGATCTGCCAGGTGCTCGGTGCCGTTGGTGACCGCGACGAGCGTGCCGCCGGGTCGCAACACCCGGCGGATCTCCGCGAGCCCGCGGTCGAGGTCGGGTACGTGGTAGGGCATCCACCCGGCGAAGACGACATCGAAGGAGTCGTCCTCGAACGGGAGGTACTGGATGTCGGCCTGGCGGGCATCGACGCCGCGCGCAGCGGTCATCTCGACGAATCGCGGCGAGAAGTCCACCGCCACCAGCCGTACGCCGGGGAGCGCAGCAATGCGCTCGGCCATCACGCCGGTGCCACAGCCGACCTCGAGGATGTCGGCGTCGCCGACCAGGGCCCGGTCGATCGCTCGCAGCGCCTCGGTGGCTGGTTCACGACCCTCCGCTGTCGGGTGCCAGACCGAGCGCCTGGTCTCCAGCCGGCTCTCGTCGGCGTACTGCTCATGGACGTGGTGGGGATCATTGAGTGTCATGGGTGGGTCATGCTACCCACATCGAGGGACGCATCGAGCTGGGTCTCGGAGAGGTCGCCCCGCTCGACATAGCCCATCGCGATCACGGTTTCGCGGATCGTGGCCCCGTCCTTCATCGCCTGCTTGGCGATCTTGGAGGCCTCCTCGTAGCCGAGATGCTTGTTGAGTGGCGTCACCACGCTGGGCGAGGACTCGGCGTAGCCGCGCATCCGGTCGACATCGGCAGTGATGCCGTCCACACAGCGGCGCGCGAGCAGCGTCGAGGAGGTGCTCAGGATGCGGATCGACTCCAGCAGTCCGCGTGCCATCACCGGCATCTGCACGTTGAGCTCGAAGCTTCCCGAGGCGCCGGCCCATGCGATGGTCGCGTCGTTGCCGACGACCTGGGCACAGACCATCAGCATCGCCTCCGGCAGCACCGGATTGACCTTGCCGGGCATGATGCTCGAGCCCGGCTGCAGGTCGGGCAGGTGGATCTCGGCGAGCCCGGTGGTGGGACCCGAGGACATCCACCGGAGATCGTTGCAGATCTTGGTCAGGCCGACCGCCAGCGTGCGCAGGACTCCGCTCAGCTCCACGAGGGAGTCTCTGGTGGCCTGGGCCTCGAAGTGGTTGCGCGCCTCGGTGAACGGTTGTCCGGTCTCCTCCGACAGCACCTCGATCACGCGAGCTGCGAAGCCCGGGGGAGTGTTGATGCCGGTGCCCACCGCGGTGCCGCCCAACGGCAGTTCACGCACGCGGGGCAGGACGCCGTCCAGGCGTTCGGTGGCATAGCGGATGGTGGCGGCATAGCCGCTGAACTCCTGGCCGAGCATCACCGGGGTCGCGTCCATCAGGTGCGTACGCCCCGACTTCACCGTGGTCGCGAACTCGTCGGCCTTGGCTTCGAGAGAGGTGGACAGCACGTCGAGCGCCGGCAGCAGGTCCTCGACGACGGCGGTGGCCGCGGCGACGTGGATCGAGGTGGGAAAGGTGTCGTTGCTGCTCTGGGAGGCGTTGACGTGGTCGTTGGGGTGGACCTCGACACCGTGGTGCGCCGCCAGTGACGCCAGCACCTCGTTGGTGTTCATGTTGGAGCTGGTGCCCGAGCCGGTCTGGAAGACGTCGAGTGGGAAGTGCTCGTCGTAGGTGCCGGCGACGACACCCTCTGCCGCCCGCCGGATGGCGGTGGCCTGCTCGGTGGTGATGACGTCGAGTTCGGCGTTCACCGAGGCAGCGGCGGCCTTGACCCGTCCCAGCGCCTGGATGTGGCGTCGCTCGAGCGGGGTGCCGCTGATCGGGAAGTTGTCGATCGCGCGTTGGGTCTGGGCCCGCCACAGTGCGTCGACGGGCACCTCGACCTCGCCCATGGAGTCGTGCTCGATACGAGTCTCGGTCATGGCTTCGACCGTACCGGTCCCGGACTGCGCGGGCGAGGATCGTTGGAAAAATCGGATTGTTCTAGTACGATGCAAACCATGCTGGTGCGGGTGGATCCGACTTCCCCGGTGGGTCTGGCCGATCAGATCGCGAATCAGATCCGTAGCCGGATCGCCTCGGGTCAGCTCGCTGCAGGCGACCGGCTGCCGCCGGCACGCGAACTGGCCCACGGCCTCGACGTCAACATGCACACCGTGCTGCGCGCCTACGCCGCACTCCGGGACGAGGCCCTGGTCGAGATGCGCCGGGGGCGGGGAGCTCAGATCGCTGCCGGCGCCGAAGCCTTCCCCGCACAGCACCGCGCCGAACTCGGCCACCAGATCCAGGAATTGCTGGCGGTGGCGCGGCGGCTGGGACTGACCCGGGAGCAACTCTTCGACGAGATCAAGAAGGTCTACTGATGAACAACATCATCTCTCCGTCCCTGCGCCGCGGGGCCGCGGCCGGGCTCCTGCTGATCGCACCGGTCGTGCTGTTCGGCACCTGGTGGGTGCTGCGCCACGACCTGCCCGATCCCCTGGCCACCCACTGGGATCTGTCAGGCACGGCGGACGGTTTCAGCTCCACCGGTCCGTTCGTCCTGGGGTCGACCCTGGTGGTGCTGGCGCTGGCTGTCGCAGGCCTCGGGCTGCTGGTCATCGACCGGAACCGGGCCTCGGCCCGGACGATCGTGGCGGTGGTCGCCTTCCTCGCTTGGCTGCTGGCCGCAGCTGGGGCGACCACGCTCGTGGCCGCGCGCGGTCTCACTGATCCGCACGACGCCCACTCCGACTGGGTCTCGATGGTGGGGGTCCTGCTGGTGGCCACTGGGGCAGCTGTCCTCACCTGGTGGCTGGTGCCTGCGGGTGAGAGTCGGATCGCTGCCGCTCGGTTGCCGGACGCGTCGTACGTCCTCACGCCGGGGGAGCGGGTCACCTGGGTCGGCACCGCTTCGTCGCCAACGCTGCTCACGGTGTCGATGGTCACGCTCGTGGCGAGTGGCCTGCTGTATGTCGTGATCGGCACCTGGGCGTTGATCGGCCTCGCGACCGCTGTGCTGATCGCCTGGACGTCCTCGCTGACGGTCCGTGTCGACGCTGCGGGTGTCACCGCGCACTTCGGACCCTTCGCCCGGCCGTCGTGGCACACGCCGCTGGAGAGGATCCGTGCTGCCGCGGTGGAGGAGATCGACCCGATGAAGTGGGGTGGCTGGGGCTACCGGCTGAGCCGTCGGGGCACCGCCATCGTGGTGCGTGGCGGGCCGGGCCTGGTGCTCTCGCGCGCAGGCGGATCGGACCTCGCGATCACGGTCGACCATCCCGAGGACGGAGCAGAGTTGGTCAACGCGCTGCTGGTGCGCAGCCGCTCCTGAGCCACCCGGACAGGGGCGCGAGATCGCCGTCGGTGATGTGGTGGTCGGCGGATGCGCTCCAGGGCGAGTCCTCCGGAGCCACCAGGACCGAGAAGTCCGCCAGCGCGAACATGTCCACGTCGGAGGCGGAGTCACCGATGGCGATCACGTGGCCGGGATCGAAACGGTCGATCACGTCCTTCGCGTGAATCGCCTTCTGGCCTTCGTGGATGTGCAGGACGGCCTCGCCGGTGCACACGCCCGCAGCAACAGTGAGGTCGTTGGCGACCGAGTGGGCGACGCCGAATCGCGTCGCAAGCTGACCGTTGAGCACGTGCAGACCCGTGCTGATCAGAGCCACGTCGTAGCCATGGGTCGTGAAAGCAGCAAATGCCTCATCTATGCCCGTGCGCAGGGGAACCTGGCTGGCCACCTCCTCCAGAGTTGCGTACGGGACACCGGCCAACAGCGCGGCGTCCAGGTCGCAGAATCGCTGGTAGTCGATATCGCCCGCCAGGTAGGAATCGAGGTTCGCCAAGCCCTTCCCCTCCCACCGCAACTGGCTCTCGAGCAGGTGTTGCCAGATCGAGTGGACCGTCGTCAGCGTGCCGTCGACGTCGAGCAGCACCAGTCCGCGCGTGCTCACCGGACTCGGGTCGCGCCGAGGGGCACGGTCGTCGTGCCGGCGGGGTCGGTGAAGAAGTCGTTGCCCTTGTCGTCGACGACGATGAAGGCGGGGAAGTCTTCGACATCGATCTTCCAGATCGCCTCCATGCCGAGCTCCTCGTACTCCAGGACCGAGACGGACCTGATGCAGTCCTGCGCGAGACGGGCGGCAGGGCCACCGATGGAGCCGAGGTAGAAGCCACCGTGGGCGGCGCACGCGTCGGTGACCTGCGTGGAGCGGTTGCCCTTGGCCAGCATCACCATCGAACCGCCGGCGGCCTGGAACTGCTCGACGTAGGAGTCCATCCGGCCAGCGGTGGTGGGACCGAAGGAACCGGATGCCATGCCGACGGGGGTCTTGGCGGGTCCGGCGTAGTAGACCGGGTGGTCCTTGAGATAGGTGGGCATCTCCTCACCGGCGTCGAGGAGTTCCTTGATCTTGGCGTGCGCAATGTCGCGCGCCACCACCAGCGGGCCGGTGAGGGAGAGGCGGGTCTTCACCGGGTGCTTCGACAGTTCGGCAAGAATGTCGGCCATCGGCTGGTTGAGGTCGATCGAGACGACCTCGCCGCCAGCGATGTCGGCTGCCAGACCGGCCTCGGGCATGTACTGGGCCGGGTCGGTCTCGAGCTGCTCGAGGAAGACGCCCTCGGGCGTGATCTTGCCGAGCGCCTGGCGATCCGCCGAGCAGGACACGGCGATGGCGACCGGGCACGAGGCACCGTGGCGCGGCAGGCGTACGACGCGGACGTCGTGGCAGAAGTACTTTCCGCCGAACTGCGCACCGATACCGAAGGCCTGGGTCAGCTCGAAGACCTTCTCCTCCAACTCGATGTCACGGATGCCGTGAGCGCTCATCGAGCCCTGCGTCGGGAGGTCGTCGAGATAGTGGGCGGAGGCGTACTTGGCCGTCTTCATGGCGAACTCCGCGCTGGTGCCGCCGATGACGATCGCGAGGTGGTACGGCGGACAGGCAGCCGTGCCGAGTGAGCGGATCTTCTCGTCGAGGAACTCCATCAGGCGGATGGGGTTGAGCACCGCCTTGGTCTCCTGGAAGAGGAAGGACTTGTTGGCCGAACCGCCACCCTTGGCCATGAAGAGGAACTTGTATTCAGGGACGTCCTGGGCCGGGGTGGAGTAGAGCTCGATCTGCGCCGGCAGGTTGGTGCCGGTGTTCTTCTCCTCGAAGGTCGTCAGCGGAGCAAGCTGGGAGTAGCGCAGGTTGAGCCGGGTGTAGGCGTCATAGACGCCGCGGCTGATCGCCTCGCCGTCGTCGGTGCCGGTCAGTACGCCTTCGGACTTCTTGCCCATCACGATCGCGGTGCCGGTGTCCTGACACATCGGCAGCACGCCGCCAGCGGAGATGTTGACGTTCTTGAGCAGGTCGAGCGCCACGAATCGGTCGTTGCCGGAGGCCTCCGGGTCGTCGATGATCTTGCGCAGCTGGGCGAGATGGCCTGGGCGCAGGTAGTGGCTGATGTCGTGCATCGCCTCCTCGGTGAGCCGGCGGATGGCCTCGGGCTCGACCTTGAGGAAGGTTCGTCCCTCCACCTCGACCGTACTGACGCCCTCGCTGGTCACCAGGCGGTAGGGGGTCTTCTCGGCGCCGTTGGAACCGGCAGTGGGGAGGAGGTCGGAGTAGCGGAAGTCAGCAGTCGTCACGCCTGTGGAGGATACTCACGTGGGAGCACCGAATGTTCATCGGAGGTGAGCCTGGCGGCCAACTGGTGGTCAGAAGTGAGATGGTCACCTCGACGACACTGCGCAGACCGGATTCGGGCCGGACCGACGAGAGCGTGAAGCAGAGGAGAAAGAGCAGATGAGCATCCGCAAGACATTGGCTGCAATCACCACCGCCACCATGCTGACCAGCCTTGCCGCGTGTGCGGCGCCCGAGAAGGCGAACGACACCACCACCGAGTCAGGTGTGGACGCTGCGACGGCGACGAACGCCGAGAAGTTCGGCGGAATGGACGAGCTGGTGAAGGCCGCCCAGGCCGAGGGCCAGCTCAACGTCATCGCGCTGCCGCCCGACTGGGCCAACTACGGAGAAATCATCTCCACCTTCGAGGACAAGTACGACATCAAGATCAACTCCGCCCAGCCCGACGGAGCCTCACAGGACGAGATCAACGCTGCGAAGCAGAACAAGGGCAAGGACACCGCCCCCGACGTCTTCGACCTGGGCCAGTCGGTGGCTCTCGCCAACACCGCGACCTTCGCCCCGTACCAGGTCAAGACCTGGGACAGCATCCCCGATGCCTACAAGGAGGCCGACGGCTTGTGGGTCAACGACTACGGCGGCTACATGGCCATCGGCTACGACTCCGCCAAGGTGCCGGACGTGACCTCGCTTGCCGACCTGCTCAAGCCGGCATACAAGGGGTCCGTCGCCCTCAACGGTGACCCGACCCAGGCCGGCGCGGCCTTCAGCGGTGTCGTGATGGCTGCCATCGCCAATGGTGGCTCGGCCGGGGACGTCGCTGCGGGGGTGGACTTCTTCGCCAAGCTCAAGAAGGCCAACAACTTCCTCACCGTCGACCCCAATTCGACCACCATCGAGCAGGGCACGACGCCGGTCGTCATCGACTGGGACTACCTCGGCGCCGCAGCGGCGAAGAACGTCGACACGTGGAAGACCGTGGTGCCGTCGGAGGCCGTCGTGGCCGGTTACTACTACCAGGCGATCAGTGCCGATGCGCCGCACCCAGCCGCGGCACGCCTGTGGCAGGAGTTCCTCTACAGCGACGAGGGCCAGAACCTCTGGCTTGCAGGCGGCGCCCGCCCGGTGCGTGGCGACGCGATGGCCGAGGCCGGCACGATCGATGCGGAACTGTGGGGAGCGCTCCCCGAGGTCACCGGCACCCCGGTGATTCCCACCAACGAGGAGACCGAGAAGGCCGGGGAATACCTCGCCAAGAACTGGTCGAAGGCCATCAGCTGACCACGATGAGCAGTGCTCAGCAGCAGTCCGGTCGACCTGCCCGTGTGGGGCGTGTCGGCCGGCTGCTGCCGTTGGTGCCGTTTCTCCTCTTCGTCGCCATCTTCCTCATCGTGCCGGTGGTGACGGTCGCGGTCGGCGCCTTCCGCGATGCCGACGGCGCCTTCACCACCGACAATCTCGGCGCACTGACCGACTACGCCGCGGTGAAGGCGCTGCGCGGTTCGCTCGTGCTGGCCGGCTCCACCGCGCTGATCGGCGCGGTCTTCGGAGCCCTGCTGGCCTGGTTGATCGTCTCCGCCGGGCCGGACAGCCTGCTCAAGCGGCTGACACTGGCCATCAGCGGCGTCCTCGCCCAGTTCGGCGGGGTGATTCTCGCCTTCGCGTGGATCGCCACGATCGGCATCCAGGGCGTGGTCACGCTGGCCCTGCAGCACATCACCGGCTTCAACCTCTACGGCAATGGGTGGCTGTTCTCGATCCCCGGGCTGATCGTGGTCTACACCTACTTCCAGATCCCGCTGATGGTCATCGTCTTCGCCCCGGCGATCGAGGGCCTGCGGGTGCAGTGGCGCGAGGCTGCCGTCAGCCTGGGCGCCACCAGGTGGCAGTACTGGCGCCACGTCGCCGTACCGCTGCTGACCCCGGCCTTCCTCGGCTGTGCCCTGCTCCTTTTCGCCAATGCCTTCGCTGCCTATGCGACTGCCGCGGTCCTCGTCAGCCAAGGGCAACCGATCGTGCCGCTGCTGATCCGGCAGGCGATCACCAGTGAGGTGCTGCTCGGCGGCGCCAACGTCGGGTTCGCCCTGGCGCTGGAGATGATTCTCGTGGTGGCCGTGGTGATGGGGGCGTACAGCCTGCTCGTACGCCGTACCTCGCGGTGGTTGCAGTGACGACGCATTCAAGCGCCTTCAAGGTCTTCAGGATCCTGGCCCTGCTCGGGTTCGCGGCATTCTTCTTCGTGCCTCTTCTGTCGCTGCTCGACTTCAGCACCCAGGTGCCGGGAACCGCCCCCGGGCGCACCTGGGACGCCTGGACCTTCATGGTCACCGACGAAAGACTCCGGTCGGCGATCATCGCTTCCCTGCTGCTGGCGGTCCTCACCGTGGCCGGCATGGTGGTGCTGCTCGTCCCCACGATGATCTGGGTACGTCTGAGGGTGCCGCGGGCCAGCAAGCTGGTCGAGATCCTGTGCCTGCTCCCGCTGACGATTCCGGCGCTGGTGATCGTCGTCGGCATCACCAACGTCTACTCCTGGATCTACTACCTGCTCGGTGGCTCTCCGTTGACCCTGACGTTCGCCTACATCGTCCTGGTGCTGCCCTATTCCTACCGGGCCCTCGACAGCTCGCTGGCCGCGATCGACGTGACCACCCTCGCCGAGGCGGCTCGGTCGTTGGGCGCGGGTTGGCTCACGGTGATCATCCGGATCGTGGTGCCCAACATCTGGGGCGGCGTGATGTCCGCGGCGTTCATCTCCGTGGCGCTGGTCCTCGGCGAGTACGTCTTCTCGTCCCTGCTGCACTTCGAAACCTTGCCCGTCGTGATGGCGGCGATCTACCAGAGCTACGCCCAGGCCTCGATGGCTGCGGCGCTGGCCTCGATGGCGTTGGTGGCCGCGCTCCTGCTCGGCCTGACGTTCCTGGGTCGACGCCGTGAAAGAAAGGGAATGTCATGACCGCCGCCGAGCAGAACGGCCTCGCCGTGGAGCTCTCCGAGCTGACTCGGGTCTACGGGTCGCTGCGAGCCCTGGACTCATTCTCCCTACGGGTGGAGCCCGGCGAACTCGTCGCCCTGCTGGGGCCTTCCGGATGTGGGAAGACCACCGCCCTGCGCATCTTGGCAGGTCTGGACCAGCAGACCTCCGGCACCGTTGTCGTGGGTGGACGCGACCTGTCCACGGTGTCGGCCAACAAGCGGGACATGGGGATGGTCTTCCAGGCCTACAGCCTCTTTCCGCACCTGACGGTCCTCGACAATGTCGCCTTCGGCCTCAAGATGCGCGGCCAGGACCGTGCGTCGCGGCGCACTCGCGCCATGGAGACACTTGAACTGGTCGGTCTCCAGAGCCTCGGGGACCGCTACGCCGCCCAACTCTCCGGGGGTCAGCAGCAGCGGGTTGCCTTGGCCCGGGCGCTGGCGATCGAGCCTTCGGTGCTGCTGCTCGACGAGCCCTTGTCGGCCCTCGATGCCAAGGTGCGCGTGCAGTTGCGCGACGAGATCCGACGGATCCAGCTCGAGGTCGGCACCACCACCCTGTTCGTCACCCACGACCAGGAGGAGGCGCTGTCCATTGCTGATCGGGTGGGGGTGATGAATGCCGGCACGATGGAGCAGTTGGCCACCCCGATGGAGCTCTACAACGCCCCTGCGTCGCAGTTCGTCGCGCAGTTCGTGGGCCTGTCCAACCGGCTCCCGGCCCAGGTCGTCGGCGACACTGCTGACGTACTGGGTCAGCGACTCCCGTTGCTGCCCGGCTCGGTGACTGGGGGTGGCCTGGCACTGGTGCGCCCCGAGTCCATCAGCCTGGCGGCCGATCCCGCGGGTCCGGCTCGCGTGATCTCGGTGAGTTTTCTGGGGCCGATCTCGCGCGTGCGCTTCTCCATGCCGGACGGCTCCGGCTCGGTGACAGGCGCCCAGGGCGTCGCCCAACTCGCCAGTTCTCTCGCCGCGACCCTGTCACCTGGCGATGCGCTGGCGGTGCGGATCGACACCGCACCAGTTCTGGTGGTCGCCGACTAGCTGCCGTGTTCGAGAACACCTCGTCGTGTTTGAAATCACCCTGTCGCTGCTTTGCACCATGCGCACCAGAGTGCAAAACTGCACTCTATGACGGAAAGTGCAATCCAGCGGCGTGGTCGGCGGACGACCGAGTTGCGCATCGTCGACGCCGCCCAGCAGTTGGCGGACGATCGCGGCGGTCTCGACGCTTTCACGATGGATGAGTTGGCCCTCGCCGCTGAAGTTTCCCGCCGCACCCTGTTCAACTATTTCCCGAGCAAGGTCGACGCGGTCATGGGGACCGACCTGGTGGTCCCGACCGAGGCCCTGGATCTCTTCCTCGCCGGTGGCCCCACCGGAGACATCGTCGAGGACCTGCAGGCCATCGCCATCGCCATCCTGCACAGTGAGGTCGTCGACGCCGAGACCGTGGCGCGCTTCGACCGCCTGATGCACGCCAACCCGATCCTGCTCGTCACCATGAAGCAGCGCTTCCACCGCCTGGCGGAGCGATTGGTGGACGCGGCCGTCGCGCGCTCGTTCGGCGGGGTCCCTGCCCGCGACGCCCAGATCGCTGTCGCAGTGCTGGGCGGCATCGCCGACGTCGTCATCGCTGACTACCTCGATGACCCCGAACAGGATTTTGCCGAACTCTTCGTCTCCGCCATCGCGGCGGTCCGCCGTCTTTTCGGCTGAACCACCAGACCTGAACCACCACCCGAGAGAAAGCACCCTCATGGCACGCCTGCTCTACCGTCTCGGCCGTACGGCCTACCGACGCTGGTACGCCTTCATCGGCGTCTGGCTGATCGCGCTCGTCGCCGTGGGCTTCACCGCCACCGCCATCAGCAAGCCGATGACCGACTCGTTCTCCATCCCCGGGATCGAGTCCGAGAAGGCAGCCGACCTCCAGGCCGAGCTGTTCCCCGACGCCGTGGATCCCTTCGACCAGGCCAGCGTGACCGTCGTGGTGGCGGCCCCCGAGGGAAGCCGTCTCAGCGAGGAGGCGTACTCGGCCAAGGTCGATGCCCTGACCGCTGAGTTGGCGAAGCTGCCGCAGGCGCCCGCCGCAGAGGCCATCCTCAACCCGGTGACCGCGGCCCAGGCCCAGGAGGACCAGATCGTCAACGGGGCGGTCGAGGCCGGCGGCGACGTCGAACAGGCCAAGGCCAACGCTGCGGCTCTCTCACCTCTCTCCGAGGATGGCCGGGTCGGCACCATCACCTACGCCCTCGATGTCGAGACCATCGGCGACGTCGACAAGTCCACCGTGAACGTCATCAAGGACACCGTCGCCGACGCCAACGACGGTGGACTGGTGGCTGAGGTCAACGGCTCCGGACTGACCGCGTTCCCCGAGGGCGGTGCGTCCGAGCTCATCGGTATCGCGGTCGCAGTGATGGTTCTCCTCGTGGTCTTCGGATCTGTCGTTGCTGCTGGCATCCCGATCATCACGGCTCTCATCGGTCTCGGCACGGGCCTGCTCGGTGTCGTGGGGGCCACGGCCTTCTTCGACATCGGTTCCAGCACCCCGATCCTTGCCAGCATGATCGGTCTGGCGGTCGGGATCGACTACGCGTTGTTCATCCTGGCCCGCTATCGCAGCGAACTCGAGCACACCGACGACCGGGCCGAAGCGGCAGGAATCGCCACCGGCACCGCGGGATCCGCGGTCGTGTTCGCCGGTCTCACCGTCCTGATCGCGCTGTCGGCACTGTCTGTGGTGGGTATCCCGTTCCTGACCTCGATGGGCCTTGCTGCTGCCGGCACCGTCTTCATCGCGGTCCTCGTCGCTCTCACGCTGCTCCCGGCTGCGCTGGGCATGTTGGGCTCCAAGGCCTTCGGCGGCCGAGTCCGGCGCTACCGCCCGGCCCGTGACGACCGTGGCCAGATCCTCAACAACGGAGTGCGCTGGGCCCGTCTCGTGGGCCGTGCGCCGGTGGCGGCGATCCTGCTGGTCGTGGTCGGTCTCGGCGCCCTCGCCATCCCTGCCAAGAACCTTCATCTGGCCTTTCCCACCGACTCCACCGCGTCCAGCGACACCACCCAGCGCCAGGCCGCTGACCTGATCACCGAAGGCTTCGGCGCCGGCCGTCAAGGACCGCTGGTGGTCGTCGTGGACGCCCGAGAGATCGAGGACCCCCAGGCCGGGCAGGCTGCGTTCGGGCAGATCGCTGCCTGGGCCGCCGGGCAGGACGGAGTGGTCAACGCCCAAGTGGTCGCGAGCAACGAGCAGGGCACCGGCGCTCAGGTGCTGGTGACCCCGGACACCGGTCCTGACGAGGTGGCGACCGAGGATCTGCTCCACGCGCTCCGCGACGGTCAAGCGGGCATCGAGGAGGAGACGGGCACGACCACCGGTGTGACCGGCTTGACCGCGATCCAGGCCGACGTGTCCGAACGTCTCGCCGATGCGCTGCCGGTCTACCTGACGGTCGTGATCGGGCTGGCGTTCCTGTTGCTGATGCTGGTCTTCCGCTCGATCCTGATCCCGCTGACGGCGACGCTCGGCTTCCTGCTGTCGGTGATGGCGACGCTCGGTGCCACGGTGCTCGTCTTCCAGGAGGGCCTCTTCGGCCTGGTCGAGGGCGCGCCGTTGGTGTCGTTCATGCCGATCTTCCTGATCGGTGTCGTCTTCGGTCTGGCGATGGACTACCAGGTGTTCCTGGTGACTCGGATCCGTGAGGCACACGTCCATGGTGCGTCCACGCGCGAGGCCGTCGTCGACGGCTTCCGCAACTCGGCGCGCGTCGTGGCCGCGGCCGCGATCATCATGACGTCGGTCTTCGCAGCGTTCATGCTGCAGGACGAACCGATCATCAAGTCGATGGGCTTTGCCCTGGCGATCGCGGTGCTGATCGATGCCTTCGCGGTCCGGATGGTGCTGATCCCGGCCCTGCTCTACCTGATGGGCGAGAAGGCCTGGTGGCTGCCGCGTTGGCTCGACCGGCTGTTGCCCGTCATCGATGTCGAAGGTGAGTCGCTGGAGCGTGACCACGTCGGCGCCCAGTGGCAGCAACCTGAACGTGAGTCGGAGTTCGTCGGCTGACGCTGCGTAGTTCGAGGGCAGGCCATCCCGGGTCTGCCAACTCACCAGTTGGCGCGCCAACTGGTGAGTTGGATCCCACGCCGGGGGCCAACTCGCCAGCTGGTGGTCTGCTACGGTCAACGACGTCCACACGGGAGTCCGCGGAAGCGGGCTGAGAGGGAGCTGTCAACGCTCCGACCGTTGCACCTGATCCGGGTCATGCCGGCGAAGGAAGTGAGTTTCCCAGTGAGTTCTTCCGTGCTTCCACGCATCTTCTGTCTGGTCTCCGCCGCCGACGACCTCGCGCTGCTTCCGGCGTTGGCCGAGGCCGGGATCGATGGTTTCCAGATCCGCGACCATGGCGCCACCACGCGCGAGCTGATGGAGTTGGCACGGATCGTGCGGGCCGCCGTCAAGCCCAGCGGCGCGACGGTGGTGGTCAACGATCGGCTCGACGTGGCACTGACGACGGGAGCCGACGGCGTCCACCTGGGCGCCGAGGACCTCCCCGTTTCTGCCGCGGCCCGACTGGCAGCCGGGATCGCCCCCCGACTGATCATCGGCGCGACCTGCCGTGACGCTGCCGCCGTACGACGCGCAGCGGTCGAGGGAGCCACCTACGCCGGCTTCGGCCCCGTCTTCACCTCCGGCAGCAAGCCCGGCCTTCCGTCGCCCCGGGGACTCGATGCAGTCACGGCTGCCAGCGGGTCGTTGCCCCTCATCGCCATCGGCGGGATCGACGCCGCCAATGCCGCAGCGGCTCGGGCGGCCGGAGCCCACGGGGTCGCCGTGATCGGTGCGATCTGGCGACAACCCGACCCCCTCATTGCCGCGAAGGAGCTGGTCCGGGCGGTGGCCTGACATGCGGGTGCACGTCCTCGGGGGCGGCATCATCGGCCTGGCCTGTGCCGACGAACTCCTCACGCGTGGCCACGACGTCACGGTCATCGATCCCGAGCCGGGTTCTGGTGCATCGAGTGCCGCGGCGGGCATGTTGTCCCCCTCGGGAGAAGCCTGGTTCGGTGAGCCGGACCTGCTCCGACTGGGTGTGGAGAGTGCGCTGCGCTGGCCGTCGTACGCCGCCCGTCTCGGGGTGCCGCTCCACGGGCACGGCACGTTGTTGGTCGGCCATGACGCTGGAGACTTCGCCCAGGTGCAGCGCCAGGTCGTGCTCCTGAACGATCTCGACATGCCTGCCGACCTGCTCTCGGGCAGCGAGACCAGGGCTCTCGAGCCTGGTCTGACCGCGGTCGTCGGCGGCGCCCGGGTGAGCGACAGGGCCGTGGATCCGCGCGCGGTGGTGCGCGCGCTGCTCGTACGGTTGGGCGAGCGGGTCGTGGCGTCCACGACCGATACGACCGGTACGCCCGACGCGACCGTGATCGCCACCGGCGCCCGGCTGCCGGCTCCCTTCACCCCACTCGTCCGCGGCGTGCGGGGCGAGGTGGTTCGCATCCGGATGCAGGAGCCTCCGCAGCACGTCGTCCGCGCCTGGACCCGCGGTGATGCGGTCTACATCGTCCCGCGCGCAGGCGGTGAGGTGGTGCTCGGCGCCACCGCGGAGGAGCACGACGAGGCTCCGGTGGTGACTGCTGGGGGAGTGCTGAGACTGCTGCGCGCCGGCCGCGACCTGATGCCTGCCCTCGAGTACGCCGAGTTCCTCGCCACCGAGGCACGCGACCGGCCAGCCACCCGTGACCATCTCCCGCTGGTGGGGCCCACCCACCTGCCCGACACCTGGTTGGCCGCTGGACTGTTCCGCCACGGCGTCCTGCTGGCACCACTGACCGCCCACCTGCTGGCCGATGCGCTCGAGGGCGCGGAGCCTGATCCGGCGCTGGACCCCCGACGTTTCGTTCTCAGAAAGGAAGCACAGTGCACCTGATTCTCAACGGCACGCCGTGGCAGGCAGAAGTGGCGACCGTGCGTGATGTCGTCGGCGACCTCCCACCCGGTCAGGCCGTCGCGGTCAATGGCGAGGTCGTCCCACGCAGGGACCATGCGTGTCACGCGATGACCGACGGCGACAACGTCGAGATCGTGACGGCGGTGGCCGGCGGATGAATGATCTGGTGATCGCCGGGCAGCCGCTCGCGTCGCGGCTCTTCCTCGGCACCGGTGGCCTGTCCCGCCCGGACCTGGTCGAGCCGGTACTGGCTGCGGCCCGACCAGCGCTGGTGACCGTCAGCATGCGGCGTACGTCGTCCACTGCACCCTCGGGTCTGCTTGCCGCGCTGACGGATCACGGCGTGCGCGTGCTGCCCAACACCGCCGGATGCCACTCGGCGCGTGAGGCGGTGCTGACTGCCGAGCTGGCCCGCGAGGCCCTGGGCACCCACTGGGTCAAGCTGGAGGTCATCGGGGACGACCGCAGCCTGGTGCCTGATGTGCTCGAACTGGTCGAGGCGGCCCAGCAACTGGTGGCACGGGGCTTCGTGGTGCTGCCCTACTCCACCGACGATGCCGTGATCGCTCGCCGGCTGGTCGATGTCGGCTGTGCGGCAGTCATGCCACTGGGGGCTCCGATCGGCTCCGGTCTGGGCATCCTCAACCCGCTCGCCATCGAGACGCTGGTCGCGGCCGTCGACGTGCCGGTCGTGCTCGACGCCGGTATCGGCACCGCCTCCGACGCGGCGCTGGCGATGGAACTGGGGTGTGCCGCGGTGTTGGCGGCCTCGGCGGTGACGCGCGCGGCTGATCCGGTCGCGATGGCCGGAGCCCTACGACTCGGCGTGGACGCCGGTCACGCCGCACGTCTCGCCGGGCGTATCCCACGACTACCGGCAGCCCGCTCGGCTAGCCCGACGATGGGACGTGTCTCGTGATCGCACGTCTGGTCCTGCTCACCGACCGGTCACAACTGCGGCTGGGCCGGAGTCTGGTCCAGACGGTCCAGGAGTGCGCCGACGCTGGTCTGGAGGCAGTGATCGTGCGTGAGCACGACCTCCCCAAGGCCGCTCGCTCCGCGCTCGTGAGTCGGCTGGCCCGGATCGACGGGCTGACGGTGTTGTCCTCGCGGACGTGGAACCCGGCCGCGCATGGCGCCCATCTGGCCGCCGACCAGTCCCCGCGTCGTGACCCACGTCCGTGGGGAAAGTCCTGCCACAGCGTCGCCGACGTGCGGCGGGCCGCTCGAGCCGGGGCCAAATGGGCCAGCCTCTCGCCGTACGGCGTCAGCCAGAGCAAGCCTGGTCACGGACCGGCGCTGCCTGCGCAGGCGTACGCCGGTCACGACATCCCGGTATGGGCCCTGGGTGGAGTCGACGTCTCCAACGCTGCGGACGCCCTCGCCGCGGGGGCCTACGGCGTCGCAGTCATGGGTGCGGTGATGCGCGCGGAGTCGCCGCGTGACGTGGTCGCCGGACTGGTGAAGGCCACTCGATGATCCAGTCGATGACCCCCACAGATACGGGTCCACCCGTGGTGCTCGCCATCGCGGGCACCGACAGCGGCGGAGCCGCGGGTCTGGCGGCCGACCTGGCCACCATCGGCCACCTCGGTGCTCATGCTGCCTGCGTCGTCACCGCCGTCACCGCGCAGGACACCACCGGAGTCCACGACATCCACCAGGTGCCGTGGGGTGGAGTGGCTGCCCAGCTCGACGCAGTCCTGGGTGATCTTGCCGTGTCGACGGTCAAGACGGGGATGCTCGGCACCCCCGCCGTGGTCGAACTGGTGGCCGACCGGGTGGCGCACCTGCGGATCGTGGTGGACCCCGTGCTGGTCGCGACCAGCGGTGCCGTCCTCGGTGGTCGGGAGGTGGTACGGGCCTATCGCCGCCACCTCGCTCCGTTGGCGGCGGTGATCACCCCCAACCATGACGAGGCGATGGCGCTGATCGGGAGGGACGAACCTGCTGAACTGCTCGCGGGGCACCTCTCCGAGTGGGGCTGCGCGGTGGTGCTCACCGGAGGTGAGGGCGGTCTCGACTGGCTGGCTCTGCCCGGTGAGTCGCCACGCCCCCTGACGCACGTCAGTGTCGAGACCGCCAACGACCACGGCACCGGCTGTACGCACAGCAGTGCCCTCGCCACCCACCTTGCTCTCGGCAGGACCGTCGCCGAAGCAGCCAATCGGGCTGCGATCTACACCGCCGGACAACTCCGGCTCAGCCGCACCTGGGACCTCGGTCGCGGGCGCGGGCCAGTCGCTCACACCACTCACGGAGGAACCCCATGACCGTCCATCCCGCCCACAGCCGCGTCCTCGTCGGGCAGCACGACGTACCCGTCACTCGGGTCGCGCTCACCAACGGCGACACCTTCGACCGCTACTGCACCACCGGTCCCGGCTCTGAGCCCGAGGTGGGGCTGTCGGCCGTACGCGAGTCCTGGGTCGCCGAGCGCGGCGACACCGAGCCCTACACCGGACGTGAGACCCAGCTGGTCGACAACGGGCGCAGCGCGCTGCGTCGCGGCGAGGCGGAGGGGGCATGGCGCGGTGAGCGACGTGCACCTCTGCGCGGCACGGCGAACGTGACCCAGATGCACTACGCACGGGCCGGGATCGTGACCGCAGAGATGGAGTACGTCGCAGAGCGTGAGGGCTGCGACGTCGCCCTGGTGGTGGCCGAGTTGGCCGCTGGCCGCGCGATCATCCCGGCCAACATCAACCACCCCGAGCTCGAGCCGATGATCATCGGTCGGGCGTTCCTGGTGAAGGTCAATGCCAACATCGGCAACTCAGCCGTGACGAGCAGTGTCGCCGAAGAGGTCGAGAAGCTCACCTGGGCCGTGACCTGGGGCGCCGACACGGTGATGGACCTTTCCACGGGCGATGACATCCACACCACGCGCGAGTGGCTCATGCGCAATTCGCCCGTCCCGATCGGCACCGTGCCGATCTACCAGGCGTTGGAGAAGGTCAACGGTGAGGCCGACAAGCTCACCTGGGAGATCTACCGCGACACCGTGATCGAGCAGTGCGAGCAGGGCGTCGACTACATGACCGTCCATGCTGGGGTGCTGTTGCGCCACGTCCCTCTCACCGTGGAACGCATCACCGGCATCGTCTCGCGCGGCGGCGCAATCATGGCCGGCTGGTGCCTGGCCCACCACGAGGAGAACTTCCTCTACACCCACTTCGACGAGCTCTGCGAGATCTTCGCCCGCTACGACGTGAGCTTCAGCCTGGGTGACGGACTGCGTCCGGGCAGCGTGGCGGACGCCAACGACGAGGCACAGTTTGCCGAACTCCGCACCCTTGCCGAGCTCACCGAACGTGCGTGGACCCACGACGTCCAGGTGATGGTGGAGGGCCCCGGCCATGTGCCGCTGCACCTGGTGGAGGAGAACGTCCGCCTCCAGCAGGAGTGGTGCCACGGCGCGCCGTTCTACACGCTCGGGCCGCTGGCCACCGACATCGCACCGGGCTACGACCACATCACCAGCGCCATCGGGGCGGCCACCATCGCCATGCACGGCACCGCGATGCTCTGCTACGTCACGCCCAAGGAGCACCTGGGTCTGCCGAACCGCGACGACGTCAAGACCGGCGTCATCACCTACAAGCTCGCCGCGCACGCTGCCGACGTCGCCAAGGGACACCCCGGCGCGCGTGACTGGGACGACGCCTTGTCGACCGCCCGTTTCGAGTTCCGCTGGCACGACCAGTTCGCGCTGTCGCTCGACCCGCACACGGCAGAGTCCTTCCACGACGAGACCTTGCCCGCCGAGGGTGCCAAGACCGCGCACTTCTGCTCGATGTGTGGGCCGAAGTTCTGCTCGATGCGGATCAGCCAGGACGTCCGCGACCGGTTCCGGGAGAAGTCCGAGGAGTTCGTGGACATGGGCTCGACCATCTACGTCGACGCCGAACGGGCCAGGGAACTGGAATCCGACAAGGTCTAGGCTGAAGGGATGGGGGAGATCGAGAACCGGCCGCCGGACCCGTCCTTGTTGCGTATCTCGGACGACGACCGCAACCAGGTCGCCGAGGTGCTGCGCAAGGCGGCCGGCGACGGCCGGATTGACCTCGACGAGTTGGACGAACGTCTCGGGCTCGCATGGAGCGCCAAGACGTACGCCGACCTGGTGCCGATCACTGCCGACCTCCACCTTCCGTCCCACCCGCAGGCAGCGGCCGTGCCGGTGGCGCGCCCGAGCTCGGTCCCGGCCCTCGGTCACGCCTCTTCGACGGCCATCCTGGGCGAATGCAAGCGGCGTGGTGTGTGGAGCGTTCCCGCGCACCACAGCGCCTTCGCGCTGATGGGGACCATTGTCCTCGACCTGCGCGAGGCGCAACTCTCGGCGCACGAGACAAGAATCAATGCCAGCGCCATCATGGGTGAGGTCAAGATCATCGTGCCCGCGCACCTCCACGTGGTGATGGACGGGATCCCGATCATGGGGGAGTTCAGCGAGGCCAAGGACAAGACCCCGTCGGAGGCCGGTCCGGACTCGCCCATCGTGCAAGTGCGCGGCATGGCCCTGATGGGCTCGGTCACCGTGCAGCGGCGACCGCCCCAGGGAACACCGCGCCCGATCATCGGCACCTACTGACGCACAGCGCCTGACGGCGGTGCCGCTGGCAGGCACATCGCCAGCCAGCGGCGTCGCTTGTGTCCTTCGGGCTACTTGAGCGAGTCCTGCTGCTCCGCGGCTTCCTCGGTCTTGGCCATGACGTCGCCCCCGGGGACGATCCCGGCGTGGTCGGCATCCATGGTGAGGTTCTCGCCGGTGGCCGGGTCGAAGAGGTGCATCTTGGCGGCGTCGACCCAGATACGGGCATGGTCGCCCTCGCTGATCCTGCTGGTGCCGTCGAGGGAGACGACCAACTGGGTGCGTAGCGACTCGCCGTCCAGGTCCTTCTCCAGTTGGGTGAGCTGTTCGCGCACCTCGTCCGGTGCCTCGAACGGGACATAGGCGTAGGCCTCGTTGCCGAGCCACTCCACCACATCCACGGTCGCCTCGAAGGTCGAGTGCTCGTCCGCCTTGTCGCTGTCGACGACTGCTGCGTCCTCGAAGTGTTCGGGACGCAGACCGGCAATGAGCAGTCCCTTGCCCTGCACCTTCTCGGCCTTGGCCGCGGGGATCTTGACCTTGCCGAAGGGCAGCTCCACCGAGTCACCGTCGACGGTGGCGGGCAGGAAGTTCATCGGCGGGGAGCCGATGAAGCCGGCCACGAACAGGTTGCACGGGTTGCCGTAGAGCTCACGTGGAATGGCGAGCTGCTGCAGGATGCCGCGTTTGAGCACCGCCACCCGGTCGCCCAAGGTCATGGCCTCGGTCTGGTCGTGGGTGACATAGACCGTGGTGATGCCGAGCCGCTTTTGCAGGCGCGAGATCTCGGTACGCATCTGGCCACGCAGCTTGGCGTCGAGGTTGGACAGCGGCTCGTCGAAGAGGAACGCCTCGGCCTGACGGACGATCGCGCGGCCCATCGCGACGCGTTGGCGCTGTCCACCCGACAGGTTGCCCGGCTTGCGCTGGAGGTGCTCGTCGAGTTCGAGGGTCTTCGATGCCTCGCGGACCTTCTCGTCCACCTCGGCGTCGGAGGCGCCTGCGAGCCGCAGCGGGAACGCGATGTTCTCGTACACCGACAGGTGGGGATAGAGGGCGTAGTTCTGGAACACCATCGCGAGGTTGCGATCGCGCGGTGCGAGGTCGTTGACCTTCTTCCCGCCGATCATCATGTCGCCGCTGGTGATGTCCTCCAGCCCCACGATCATCCGCAGCAGCGTCGACTTCCCGCACCCGGACGGCCCGACGAGGATCAGGAACTCGCCGTCCGCCACATCGATGCTGATGTCGTTGACGGCAGGGAACCCGTCGCCGTACTTCTTGACGATGTTCTTCATCTCAATGGCAGCCATGAGCTGATCACCCCTTCACTGCGCCGGAGGTCAAACCGGCAACGATCTTGCGCTGGAACAGCAGGACGATGACGATCACCGGCAAAGTGACAATGACCGACGCCGTCGCAAGCTGCGCGTACGGCGGGTTGAACGGGTCGGGACCGACGAAGTAGGACAACTGGGCCGGTACCGTCCGCGAGGACGTGGTGGAGGTCAACGAGATCGCGAGCACGAACTCGTTCCACGCGAAGAAGAAGGTCAGGATCGCTGCGGTGAAGACGCCAGGTGCGGCGAGCGGGACGATCACCTTGCGAAACGCCTGCCACGACGTCGCACCGTCGACCTGGGCGGCCTGCTCCATCTCCCACGGAATCTCGCGGAAGAAGGCGGACAGAGTCCAGATCGCCAGCGGCAGGGTGAAGGACATGTAGGGGATGATCAGGCCCGGCCAGGTGTTGAAGAGGCCGAACGTGGTCCACATGTCGAAGAGCGGACCGACGAGTGCCACCACCGGGAACATCGCGATCGCCAGTGCCAGCGACAGCACTGCCTTCTTGCCGGTGAATTCGAGGCGGGCAATGGCGTAGGCGGCGAGGGTAGCCAGGATCACCGCGAGCACGGTCGCGATGATCGCGATGCCGAAGGAGTTGATCAACGCCCGGGTGAAGTCGCCGTTCTTCAGGATGGCGCCGTAGTTGTCGAAGGTGAAGTCCTTCGGCAGGAACTGCGCGCTGCCGGTGGCCGTCTCGGCCTCAGACTTGAACGACAGCGAGATGATCCACGCCACCGGGAACAGACACCACAGCATGATCAGGACGAACCCACCCCAGATGCCGATTGCATTCTTTCCCTTCATCAGCCTTCACCCCTCGCCTGTGCCAGATCAACGCGGAACAACTTCACGATCAGGAACGCGAGCAGCAGGACGGAGAGGAACAACAGCACCGAGAGCGCCGAGCCCAGACCGAGCTGCATCTGCTCGATGACTTGTCGATAGGTCAGGAAGGAGATCGACTCGGTGTTCTGGGCACCTCGCGTCATCACAAAGATGTTGTCGAAGATGCGGTAGGCATCCAGCGCCCGGAACAGCACGGCGACCATGATCGCAGCTCGCATGTTGGGCAGGATCACCTTGAAGAGTCGCTGCCACCAGGTGGCTCCATCGACCTTGGCCGCCTCGAGCATGTCCTCGCTCACCTGGGAGAGCCCTGCCAAGAGCAGCAGTGACATGAAGGGCGTGGTCTTCCAGATCTCCGAGGCCATGATCGCGAACATTGCGTGCCAGTGATCACCGAACCAGTTGGTGTCCTGCGCGATCCACGGCAACCAGTTGAACCAGGAGTTCACGAAACCGTTGTTGAGGGAGAAGGCGAACTGCCAGGCGAAGGCGGAGACCACGGTGATGATGCCGTAGGGGATCAGGATCGAGGTCCGCATCAGGCCACGAGCAAAGATGATGCGGTGCATCACCATCGCGAAGGCGAACCCGATCACGAACTCGACGGCCACCGTGACGACCATGATGATGACGGTGTTGAGGGTGTCCTGCCAGAAGAGAGCGTCAGTGAGCACGGTCCAGTAGTTGTCGAAGCCGACGAACGCCTTGTCGTCGGGTGCGGTGAGGCGGTAGCGGAAGAGCGACAGATAGAGCGCCTGACCCATCGGATAGGCGGTGACCAGCAGCATCAGGACCACCGCAGGCGCGACGAGTTTGAGACCGAGCCGGTTCTCGGCCCTGGTCCGATCGCTGGCGACCGCCTTTGCTTTCTTGGAGCTGGGCTCGGGGGAGTGAGATGCCTTGTCCGGTGCGACGACGGTGCTCACAGCAGCTTCTTTCCCTGAAGGACTTCTTCGATGAAGTCGACGGACTTCTTCGGAGTCTGTTCAGTGACCGATGACGGTGGATGCCAGACACTCTGCAGCGAACTCGAGATGTCGGACCAGTAGGGAGTCGGGGTACGGGGGGCGGCCGCGTCGACACTCTCCTGGAACAGTGCGCGGAGATCGTCCGGGTACTCCTCGGCCAGGGCCGGATAGTCGTAGCCGTCCGTGCTGGCCGGCATGTTCCCGGTGAGTTCGGCATTCTTGCCCTGTTGCTCCGGCTCGGTCAGGCAGGCAGCGGCCTTGAGCGCGAGATCCTTGTTGGTGGAGTAGGAGCTCACCCCGATCCCGATCCCGCCGTAGGGCGGTCGGGATTCGTCGCCCTCGACGGTCTGTGGATAGCGGGCGTAGCCGATGTCCTTGGCCACGTCGGGAGCGGTCTCGTCGTAGTTGTGGAAGATGTAGGTCCAGTTGACCATGAACGACCCCTGGTCCGACCCGAAGGTCGACCCGGCCGTGCCCTCGTTGGACACGCTCAGGTCCGAGGGCGCCGCCTTGGACGAGGCCAACTCCTCGATCACCGCAGCGGCCTTGTCACCGGCCGCGTCGGAGATGGTGATGTCGGCGTCGACGCCCTGGTCGGCATCGGTCAGGATCTGGCCGCCCGCTCCCTCGACGAGGGCATTGATCCACACGACGTAGCCCTCGTACTTGTTGGCCTGGACCGCCACCTTGCCGCCGTTGGCCGAGGCGGCCTTGATGATCTGGTCCCACGTGACCGGCTTCGACATGTCCAGATCGGTCTTCTCGACGAACGACTTGCGATACCAGAGCACCTGGGTGTTGGACCAGAAGGGGAAGACGACGAGTTTGTCGTTCCAGGTGGCGGCGTCCATCGCCCCCTTGAAGGTGCCCTGGTCCTCCAGTTGGGCACGAGCGTCCTGCGGTACCTCGGCCAGGAACCCTGCATCGGCGAACTCGGCCGTGAAGGGTGGGTCGAGTGACATCAGGTCGATCTTGGGGTCCTTGGCGGCCAGACGGCGGGCCAGCTGGATGCGCTGCTGGCTGGAGTCCTGGGGAAGGACCTGGGTGGTGATCGCGTAGTCATCGGTGGAGCAGTCCTTGGCAATGGCCGCCTGACCACCGCTGTCGGGGTTGATGTACCAGACCAACTCGGGCTTGCCGCCGTCTGAGCCGCACGCGGCCAGCAGGCTGCTGGCCAGTGCGAGGGTGGCCACCGAGCCGGTGATGCGGCGTCTCCTGAGCCGGCATCGCTGTCGGGTCGAAGATCGAGATGTCATGCGCCCTCCCCTTCGTAAATCTGGCCATGGGTGCCGCTGGCCCGGGTGTGACTCTGGTGACTGGTCTAGTGCCAAACGATAGGGTTTGGCAACTGTCCCGTCCGACCTGCGATCTCCTTCGATCCCTGGACAAGAGAGGCGAGCTGTGACGCGATGGCTCGCGCCCGGACGCGTGAACCTGATCGGTGAGCACACCGACTACAACGACGGATTCGTGCTGCCTCTGGCGCTCTCCTACGGATGTGTGGCCACCGTCGCGTCGGCACGTGCTGGCTGGCGAGCGGTGTCCGCGCAGCAACCCGAGACGGTCGTCGTGGAGCCCTCAGGTGTTGCCGCTGCGCCGCCGGTGCCGGACTGGGCGTCGTACGTCCTCGGCGCGGCGTGGCTGCTGACAGACCGCGGGATCGACGTACCGGCGCTGAGCATCGAGGTCGACTCCACCGTCCCGGTGGGCGCGGGCCTCTCGTCGTCTGCCGCACTCGTCTGCTCGGTGGTGCGCGCCCTGGACGACCACCTCGGTCTCGAGCTGTCCGCGGATGCCCTGCTCGCGCTGAGCCGGGAGGTGGAGAACGACGTCGTCGGTGCGCCCACCGGCGGGATGGACCAGTTGGTGAGCCTGCGCGGGGTCGCTGGACATGCCATGTTCTGTGACATGCGCGACCTGACGTCGAGGGCTGTCCCCTTCGTGCCTGCGGAGGCTGGTCTGGTGTTGGTGGTCATCGACACCCACGCCCCGCACCGGCACAGCGAAGGTGACTACGGCGCTCGCCGGCGTGGCTGTGAAGAAGCGGCTCGGCGGTTGGGTGTGCGAGCGATGCGCGACGTCCAGGATCTCGACGGTGCACTGGCGCGTCTGGATGAGGAGGAGTTGGTGCGCTACGTCCGCCACGTGGTCAGCGAGAACGCACGGGTCCTGGCCACCGTCGACCTCCTCGACTCGGGTGCGATCGCGGACATCGGACCGCTGCTCACTGCCTCGCACGCCTCGATGCGCGACGACTTCCAGATCACGGTCCCCGAGGTGGATGCGACCGTCGACACCCTGCTGCAACTCGGTGCCCTGGGGGCCCGGATGACCGGGGGAGGGTTCGGCGGCTGCGTGATCGGGCTGCTGCCGGACCATGCCACCACGGGCGTGCTCGAGCGTTACCCGGACGCCTTCGTGGCCACGGCCGAGCAGGGAGCCCGTCACCTCGACGGTTGAGGGTCAGCGGATGGCGGACCGGTCGGCCGTACGGCGGATCGAGTCGACGAAGGTGTCGAAGAGCGCCGCGGGGAGGTCGTGGCCCATGGCGTCGATCAACACCAGTTCGGCGCCCGGAATCGCTGCCGCGGTGGAGCGCCCGCCGCTCACGTGCACCATCTTGTCGGCGAGGCCGTGCAGGACCAGTGTCGGGATCCGCAGGCTGTGCAGGCGAGGGGTGCGGTCTGGTTGGGTCAACACCGTCATCATCTGACGCATCACCCCGCTGGCGCTGAAACCTCGGTCGTAGGTCTCGCCTGCGCGCTCGCGCAGCGCCTCCATGTCGGTGGGATATCCCGGGGAGCCGATGGCCTTCCACGTCGCCGCGCTGGTCTGCAGGTAGGGCTGGCGGCCGGGCTTGCGTGGTGCGAGCAGCATGGGCAGGAGTTTGGGGCTCTGCCAGCCGACCGTACGCCGACCCGTGGTCGACATGATGCTGGTCAGGGACAACACCCGCGAGGGATGCTCGAGGGCTGCGGTCTGCGCGATCATGCCGCCCATCGATGCCCCCACCAGATGGGCGGCGTCGATGCCGACGTGGTCCAGCAGTCCCACGGCGTCCTGACCCAGGTCGGCCATGGAGTACGGAGCGCGTCCACCCGCACCGGCGAACGCGCGTAGCAGTTGGGCGCGCCTCACCCGACCCGCGATCTTGCTCGACCGGCCGGTGTCGCGGTTGTCGTAGCGAATGACGAAGAACCCTGCCCGGGCGAGTCTTCGGCACAGGTCGGGATCCCACCAGTTCATCGGTCCGCCGAGCCCCATCACCAGCAGGAGCGGGTCGTCGTCGGGGTCCCCGAAAGTCTGGTAGCAGAGTTCGACGTCGTTGCCCACGGGAGCGAAGAGCTCCTCGGAGACCGCGATGTCCCCGGGCATGTCTGACGGAGCGTCACCGAGGTGTCCGGGCGTGGGAGTCATGTCCGCCAGTCAACACGACGGCCGGGCGCCGGCAGGGGGAGACTGGCCGGGTCCCGTGTCGGCGCGATGGCGTGGGCCGGGTGGCGTACGCCGCCGATCGCCCTACGTCTCGAGTGCTCCCGTACGTGGTGACGAACCGATCCTGTTGGTCCCGGCGTTTCTCGCCGGCGACGCCACACTGCGGCTGATGAACAGATCGCTGCGACAGGAGGGCTCTCGCACCTACCGCGCGGCGACCCGATCTGATCTCAGGGATCATCACGATGGGCAGTGCGCGCGGGAGAGTTTCGCCCGGGCGCGAGCGGCGCTCCCGAATGACGTGGCGTTCACTGCCGTGTTCAGCAGGCGTGACGGAATCGTCGACTGGCGAGCCTGCATCGACCCGGTCGCCGCAGCGGTCGAGGACCGCTCGTCCCACGTGGGAAGCTTGCCTCAGCCGCCGAAGTCGATTGCGGAGAAGTCGCGTAGCTTCGAAAGCTGGTGCTCAGCAGTGATCGAACGGATCGTGCCGCTGCGCGAACGCATCACCAGCGAGTGCGTGGTCGCACCGCCGCCGCGATAGCGGACCCCGCGCATCAGTTCACCGTCGGTGATGCCGGTAGCGACGAAGAAGCAGTCGTCACCGGTCACCAAGGTGTCGGTGTCGAGGACGAAGTCGGGGTCGAGGTTGTGCCCGGCGTCGAGGGCGCGCTGGCGCTCCTCGTCGTCCTGGGGCCACAAGCGGCCCTGGATGGTCCCGCCGATGCATTTCATGGCGCAGGCGGTGATGATGCCTTCCGGGGTGCCGCCGACGCCGAGCAGCAGGTCGACGCCCGTGTCGGGACGCGCGGCCATGATGGCGCCGGCGACGTCACCGTCAGTGATGAACTTGATGCGGGCTCCGGTGTCGCGGATCTCCTGGACCATCTGGGCGTGGCGAGGACGGTCGAGCAGGACGACGGTGACATCGGCGGCCTTGCGGCCCTTGGCCTTGGCGACGAGGCGGATGTTCTCCGAGACAGGAAGCCGGATGTCCACGACGTCGGCGGCTTCCGGTCCGGCGACCAACTTTTCCATGTAGAACACGGCGCTGGGGTCATACATCGACCCGCGCGGGGAGACCGCGAGCACCGAGACGGCGTTGCTCATGCCCTTGGCGGTCAGCGTCGTGCCGTCGATCGGGTCGACGGCGACGTCGCACAGCGGTCCGGTGCCGTCACCGACCTCCTCGCCGTTGAACAGCATCGGGGCCTTGTCCTTCTCGCCCTCGCCGATCACCACCGTGCCGCGCATGCCGATGGTGGAAATCATCACGCGCATCGCTTCGACGGCCACGCCGTCGGCGTCGTTCTTGTCACCCCGACCCACCCAGCGGCCAGCGGCCAGGGCAGCGGCTTCGGTGACCCGCACCAACTCGAGGGCGAGGTTGCGGTCAGGCTTGGCGGTCGTGGGGCTCATGGAGCGCATGTTATCGGCAAGCATGACGCCTGACTGCGGTGGACTTCACCGAAAGCCAGACCTTGCGGCCCGGAACCAGTGCGAGCTCGGTCGCCGCGGCTGGAGTGACATCGGCGAGCAGGTGCGGTCCGGCGTGGACCAGGACGCGTACGGCGTCGCCGTGGGGAGCCAGGGTGGCCACCGTTCCGTGCCAGTGCAGCCGTGAGGAGCCCTGTGGTTCGTCGAGCGAGATGACGACGGCATCCGGGGTGAAGGTGATCTGCTCGTCGCCGTCGGAGACGAGATTGAGGCCTACGAGTCGGGCCACATGGGTGGTGCGAGGTTGGGCCGCAACCTCGGCCGGTGGCCCCATCTGGGCGATCTGGCCCTCATCGAGGACGAGCACCGTGTCAGCGAGGGTGAGGGCGTCGATGGGGTCGTGGGTGACGAGGAGAGCGACACCGGCGAAGTCGCGCAGGTGCTTGGCCAGCTCGATGCGCAACGTCATCTGAACCGAGACGTCCAGTCCGGTGAAGGGCTCGTCGAGCAGCAGGATCTGAGGCTCGGTGGCGAGCGCTCGCGCGATGGCGACGCGTTGGGCCTGACCGCCGGAGAGCTCACCCGGTCGCCGGTGCGCCAGTTCACCGAGCGAGAACCTTTCGAGCCAGTCGCGAGCCAACGCCGACGACTCCTTGCGCCCCACCCCGCGGGAGCGGGGACCGAAGGCGACGTTGTCGAGGGCGGAGAGGTGGGGGAACAGCAGTTGCCCCTGGAAGACGAGCCCCACGCCACGCTCCTGTACCGGAACGCGAAGGAGGTCGGTATCGCCGAGGAAGGCGCTGCCCTCGACCTCGACCAGACCGGCCAGGGCGTGGAGCAGAGTGCTCTTGCCCGAGCCGTTGGGTCCGATGACCGCCACCACCGCGCCCGGGGCTGCCTCGAAGGTGGCCCGCACGCGACCGGGGACGTCGAGGTCTGCGACGAGGCCCGACGACGGGGGGACCGGCGGCGTGCGGCGAGTCATGACGTCCCCAGCCAGTGATCGCGCAGCGCCAGCAGGACGCCGATCGACACCAGCAGCATCACCAGGCTGAGTGACAGGGCAGCGTCCTGGTCGGCCTGCCGGGTGACATAGATCAACGTCGGCATCGTCTGGGTGGTGCCTGGATAGTTGCCGTTGAAGGTGATCGTCGCGCCGAACTCACCCAACGACCGGGCCCAGCCCAGGACGGTGCCGGCCACCACGCCGGGCAGCGCCAGCGGCACGGTGACGCGTCGGAAGGTGGTCCACCGGGTGGCGCCCAGCGTGGCGGCAGCGGCGTCGTAGCGAGGATCAGCCGAACGCAGTGCTCCTTCGATCGAGATGACCACGAAGGGCATCGACACGAAGACATGTGCCAGCACCACTCCCCATGTGGTGAAGGGGAAGGCGAAGCCGGTCCAGGCCAAGAGGGGTTCGCCGATGATTCCCGTCCTGCCGAAGGCAGTCCGCAGCGCGATGCCAGCCACCACCGGTGGCAGCACCAGTGGCACGGTGACCAGGGCGCGCAGTGCGCTACGACCGCGGAAGTCGACGCGCGCCAGGAGCCAGGCGAGCGGCAGCCCCAGCAGCAGGCAGCACGTGATCGCGACCGTGGAGGTCACCAGTGACAGACGCAGGGCGCTGCGCGCGACCGGCGAGGCGAGATGCTCCGGCAGCGCCGCCCAGTTGGTGCTGAGGACCATCGAGGCGAGGGGGACGAGCAGAAGCAGGGTGGCCAGGACCGCCGGCACCAGGAGCAGTGCCGGCGGTCGACCCAGACGGTCCCTCACAGCCGATCCTTCACAGCCGATCCTTCACGGTCGGCCGAAGCCGGCCTGCTCCAGAATGGCCTGGCCCTCGTCCGACGTCACCCATGCCACCCAGTCTGCCGCGAGTGCGGTGTTCTCGGACTGCTCGAGCGTGGTGGTGAAGTAGGACGTGGCCTCGGTGTCCGCATCGGGAATCTCCACGGTCTGGACAGTGTCACCGGCGGCGACGGCGTCGGTGGCGTAGACCAGTCCGGCCTCCGCCTCACCAGAAGTGACCTTGTCCAGGGTGGCGCGCACGTCCTCCTCCAGACTGACCGGCTCGGCGGTGATCTTGTTGTCGGCCAACACAGCGAGCGCGACCTTGCCGCACGGCACCTCGTCCGCGCACCGCACCCACGTGGCGCCCTCGAGGTCGGCGAGGGATTCGATGTCGGCGGGGTTGTCGGTGGGCGTGACGATGGTCAGGACGTTGGTCGCGAAGGTCTCCACGTCCCCGGTGACGCCCGCCTCCTCGGCCAGCGTCATCGATGCTTCGTCGGCCGTGGCGAGGACGTCGCCGGGCGCGCCGTCCGCGACCTGCTCGGCGAGGTCGGTGCTGGACCCGAAGGAGAAGGTCACGTCGACATCGTGCTCGGCTTCGAACCCGGTGGCGAGTTCCTCGAAGACATCGGTCAGTGACGCGGCGGCCAGCACCGTGAGCTTGCCGCCATCGGCATCAGCTCCGGCGTCGGTGTCGTCGCTGCCTCCGCACCCGGTGAGGGAAAGGGGCAGGATCAGGGCTAACGACAGTGCGGGTAGAAAGCGCTTCATGATGGAACCTCCACGACGACATTGGTTGACTTCACACTCGCGATGGCGCGTACGCCCGGCTCCAGGCCGAGTTCGGCGGCGGCATCGCTGCTCATGAGGGAGACCACGCGGTGGGGGCCACAGATCATCTCCACCTGGGCCATCACCTCATCGCGCTTGACCCGGGTGACGATCCCGCTCATCCGATTGCGGGCGCTGACCGTGCTGGCGCGCGTACGGTCGCGGTCGGTGGCTTCGCCCGACTCGGCCAGGTGCTCGGCAAAGGCAGCGAGGTCGACGCCGGTCACGGTGGCGCGACCATCGACGGTGCTCGAGGTCAGTCGACCTGCTTCCGCCCAGCGTCGGACGGTGTCGTCGCTGACCGCCAAGATCTCAGCGGCTTCCGCAATGGAGTAGATGGCCATGCTGAGAGTATGTCTTAAGTGCGGGTCCGTATACGGTTCGGGTGTCCGCAGATGCGCCCTCATGATCGGGGGCTTCCGTCGAGAGATCAACTCGATCGTCTGTATCGAATAGCCGCTGGAACGACGCTGACGAGCGGCCATTTGATACTGACCATCGCGGGACTGGGACACTGGGCGGTGTGAGCGAGCAACCGAGCCGATACAACCGATCCTTCAACGGCATGATCGGTGCGTTGCTCGTCACCGTGCTCTTCGTGCTGGCCTTCGTGGCGTGGCGCGGCATCTTCCGTGACGGCGGCGATGACTTCACACCGACCGTCGACTGGCAGGAGCAGGTCGGCTTCGCTGACCAGGCGGGTCTGGCTGTCGTCCGTCCTCGCGAACTCCCGCAGGGGTGGAAGGCGACCAGCGTCGACCTGCGCGCCGGTGATGATCCCCGATGGGGCCTGGGCGTGCTCACCACCGCCGGCGACTTCATCGGGATCAGACAGCAGGACCGACCCATGGACGACCTCGTGGAGACCTACGTCGACGAGGATCCGATCAAGGGCGACGAGGTCACGGTGCCCACCGAGGTGGGGAACACCTGGCAGACCTGGTCGGACGAGGGGGGCGACCACGGGTTCTCCACCGCTCTCGGGGACGAAACCCTGCTGGTCTACGGCTCCGCCCCGGCTGCGGAGATCGAGGACTATCTCGCGCTGCTGACCCAGGGCTGAGGTCTGGACCCCACGCGCCTTCCGGCACCATGTGCCCCATGACTCCCTACCCCGGCCGTTGGCTCGTGACGCTCGGCTATGTCCTGTGGGTCGCCAGTGTGGCGTACGTCCTTGCCTGCTGGGCCTCGCCGTGGGTGTACGGAAACGTCGGTTGCGAGTTCGGGAGGGGTACTTCGGTGTATGGGGACGCCACGCGGAGCTGGCTTCCTCCGGGCACCACGTGCACCTACGACCTGAGTGCATTCGGGCTCCCGGACCACTACCAGTACGGCCCCTCGCCGGTGCGGCTCCTCGTCGTCGCCATGGCGCTGACGGGCTTCCCACTTCTGCGATATCTCGGCGGACTGCTGAAGCGGCCCACTCTCGTTGACGGATAGGCCGTCACGCGTGTGACGCCGCGCTGATGGCAGCGGTCGTCTCGACCTACTCGTCCTCGGCCATCGCGTCGTCGAGGCGCTTGCGCGCGCCGTCGAGCCACTCCTGGCAGACCTTGGCCAGGGCCTCGCCGCGCTCCCAGAGCGCCAGCGACTCCTCCAGGGTGGTGCCGCCGGCCTCGAGGGTGCGGACCACCTCGACCAGCTCTTCTCGGGCCACTTCGTAACTCGGCGGCTCGGTGGGTGTCTGGGCCGCTTTGTCAGTGCGGGCTTTGGTCATCGTCGATCCCCTCGGAACGGTCAGTGGTGGCGTGCACCCGGCCGTCGGCCACGCGGACCGAGATTGCGGCACCGGATGCGGTCTGGGTGATGGAGGTCAGGACCTGACCCTCGGCGTCCTGCAGCACGGCGTAGCCCCGCTGCAGGGTGGCCAGCGGGGACAGCGCCCGGGCCCGGGCGCGCTGGTGGCCGATGTCGTCACCGGCCCGGTCCAGTCGGTGGGTGAGAGTGCGACGGGCTCGGGACACGAGGTCGTCGACTTCCCGGGATCGGTCCAGGAGCAGGTTGCGAGGATCCGCCATGGCCGGGCGGGAACGCAGGTCGTGCAGCCAGTCCTGCTCGCGGGCCACCCGTTGGGTGATGACCTGACGCAGCCGGTCGCGGGCCCACCGGACCCCGGCGACCTCGTCAGCCATGTCGGGGACCACGAGTTTGGCGGCGTCGGTCGGGGTCGAGGCCCTGACGTCGGCCACGAGGTCGAGCAGTGGCTGGTCCGGCTCGTGACCGATGGCGGAGACCACTGGCGTACGCATGGCATGGACAGCGCGAATGAGCGCCTCGTCGGAGAACGGGAGCAGGTCTTCGACGGAACCGCCGCCGCGCGCGACCACGATCACATCGACGTCCGGGCGACGCTCCAGCCGCTCCAGGGCCTCGATCACCTCGGCTGCCGAACGTGGTCCCTGCATGGCGGCATAGGCCACCTCGAACTGCGCCGAGGGCCAACGGCGACGGGCGTTCTCGAGGACATCGCGCTCGGCGGCGCTGTTGGGCGCGGTGACCAGGCCGATGAGGCGGGGGAGGAACGGCAACTCGCGCTTGCGCTCACGGGCGAAGAGCCCTTCCGCGGCCAGCAGTTGTCGCCGTCGTTCGAGTCGGGCCAGGAGTTCGCCGAGTCCGACCATCCGGATCTCGCGGGCGTAGAGGGAGAACGTGCCGCGGTTGGCATAGAAGCTGGGCCGGGCCTGCACCACCACGCTGGCGCCTTCCACGAGCGGCGGGTTGAGCGAGTCGAGCACCGACCGCGGACAGGTCAGGGTGACGGAGATGTCGGCCACTGTGTCGCGCAGCGTCATGAAGACGGTGTTGACCCCGGGGCGGCGATTCACCTGTGCGATCTGGCCCTCGACCCACACGCCGCCGAGTTTGTCGATCCACTGGGAGACCGCATTGGCCACGGCACGCACCGGGGCCGGGGACTCGGCCGTGGCGTCGCGGAGGGAGGTCACGCCGCGACTCTAGGCGAGGCGACCGACAGCGCTCGGCAGCCCCGTAGACTGACCGCATGACCACCGACCTCGGCATTCCGCCGGTCCTCGACCCCGAGAGCGCCAAGAGCGTGCTCCTCGCCGCCCCCCGTGGCTACTGCGCCGGTGTCGACCGGGCCGTGATCACGGTGGAGAAGGCCCTCGATCTCTACGGCTCCCCGGTATACGTGCGCAAGCAGATCGTCCACAACAAGCACGTCGTGGCCAACCTCGAGTCGCGAGGAGCCATCTTCGTCGAGGAACTGGAAGAAGTCCCCGAGGGCGCGACAGTGGTGTTCTCGGCGCACGGCGTGTCGCCGGAGGTCCATCGTCAGGCGGAAGTGCGTGATCTCAAGACCATCGATGCCACCTGCCCGCTGGTGACCAAGGTCCACCACGAGGCCAAGCGCTTCGCCAGCGACGACTACGACATTCTTCTGATCGGCCACGAAGGCCATGAGGAGGTCGAGGGCACCGCAGGTGAGGCCCCCGACCACATCCAGCTCGTGCAGAGTCCCGCCGACGTGCCCAACATCGTGGTGCGCGACCCCGCCAGGGTGGCCTGGCTGTCGCAGACGACATTGAGCGTGGACGAGACCCTCGAGACGGTCGCGGCCATCCGCGAGCGCTTCCCGCTGCTGCTCGATCCCCCGAGTGACGACATCTGCTACGCCACCCAGAACCGGCAGCTCGCGGTGAAGGAGATCGCCCAGGATGCCGACCTGGTGATCGTGGTCGGATCCCGCAACTCCTCCAACTCGGTTCGACTCGTCGAGGTGGCACTCGAGGTGGGCGCCAAGACCTCCTACCTCGTCGACGACGCCAGCGAGATCGATGAGGCGTGGTTCGACGGTGTAGAGAACGTCGCAGTCACCTCCGGAGCGTCGGTGCCGGAGCACCTGGTCGACGGTGTCCTCGCACTTCTCGCCGAGCGTGGCTATCCCGATGCCAAGGCCGTCCACTCGGCCGAGGAGTCGTTGATCTTCGCGCTGCCACCCGAGCTGCGCCGTGACCTGCGCGCGGCCCAGAAGGCCTGAGGACCACCATGGCTCGCTACGTCGACATTCACCCCGACAACCCGCAGCCGCGACTGGTGAGTCAGGTCGTGGACGCGCTGCGCAAGGACGAGTTGATCGCCTACCCCACCGATTCGGGCTACGCCCTGGGTGCGCAGCTGGGCAATCGAGAGGGCCGCGACCGCATTCTTCGCATCCGCGAGCTCGACGAGCACCACCACTTCACGCTGATGTGCAAGGACTTCGCGCAGCTGGGGCGTTTCGTCCACGTGGACAACTCGGCCTTCCGTGCGATCAAGGCGTGCACGCCCGGCCCGTACACCTTCATCCTCCCGGCCACCGGTGAGGTGCCCAAGCGGCTGATGCACCCCAAGAAGCGCACGGTCGGTGTCCGCATCCCGCAGCACACCCTCGTCTCTGCCCTGCTCGAAGAGCTCGGCGAGCCGATTCTCACCAGCACCCTGATCCTGCCGGGCGAAGAAGAGGCTCGCACGATGGGGTGGGAGATCAAGGAAGACCTCGACCATGTCGTCGACGTGGTGATCGAGTGTGGCGATGTCACGGCAGAGCCGACCACGGTGATCGACTGGTCAGGGGCCGAGCCAATCGTCGTACGCCGGGGCTCCGGCGACGTGGAGCGGTTCGAGGTCTGAGTCAGGCTGGCGGGCAGCGCTGCCCGGGCTCCACCTCGAGGTCGCTCTCGTAGTTCTGCTCCGTCGTGAGCGGGCTGGCGTCTCGCAGCCGCCAGCCGAGCCAACCCAGACACAGCGCGTAGCCCGCAAAGAGGGCGACCCCGTGCGTGGCAACGCCGGACGCGACTGCCTGGACGAAGTTGTCGCCCTCGTCAGCAATCGCCGGGCGGGCAACCACTGCCAGGAAGGTGAACACTGCCAACATCAGCGAGGGCGGGAGCACCGCCACGGTGTAGAAGTTCTCCCGCCGCACGAGCGCGGCCAGTGCGAGGCACACCACCATGAAGCAGAGGTCGAAGAACAAACTGAGGTGCCCCACCAGAAGCACGTTGATGCTGACGGCAGTGAGGGTGGCGGCGAAGCCCAACGACACGACGTCGCGGCCCGCCTCGAGCCCCACGTCCCAGAAGGCATCGCCGTGGTCCACGACAATCAACCTAGGCGCGAGTCTCAAGCCCCGTCGGTGCGCCGCGCCGATGAGTCCGTGGTGGGCTGGGGCATCAGGTCCTCCAGCGTCAGTTCGCCGACCGGTTGCGCGACTTCTTCGAGTGCGGCGAACTCCGCAGCGGCCAGCGTCCGGGGCAGGGTCTCGACCTGACGCGGCTCCTCCAGGCCTTCGGCGGTGACGCCGAGTTCGGTGAAACGGCGGGCCGAGACGAGGACCCGTCCTTCCAGCGACCCCATGGCCTGGTTGTAGGCCACCACGCTGGCGTTGAGCGATCGGCCCACCTTGTCGAGGTGGCCGGCCATCGACCCCAGCCGTGAGTGGAGCTCCTGACCCAGCCGCTGCACCTGCTGGGCCTGGGCGTTGAGCACCTCGTGCTGCCACCCCTGCGCGACCGTCCGCAACAACGCAATCAACGTGGAGGGGGTCGCCAGCACGACATTCTTGGCGGTGGCCTGCTCGATGAGGTCGGGCACGGCCTGGAGCGCGGCCTGCAGGATGGCCTCGCCCGGGACGAAGAGCACCACGAACGCAGGGGTCTGCGGCATGGCGTCCCAGTAGCGCCGCGATCCCAGATCATTGATGTGGGCGCGCACGTGCTCTCCGAGGCGCTTCAGAGCCAGGTCGTGCTCAGCGGGGTCCTCCGAGCCGGCAGCATCGAGGAATGCAGCCAAGGGCGCCTTTGCATCGACGGCGATCGTGCGTCCGCCAGCCAGGAAAACGACGAGGTCGGGGCGCAGCCTGCCGTCCTCGTAGCGCACCTGCTCGGCGAAGTCGCAGTGATCGACCAGGCCGGCGAGTTCGACGGTGCGCCGCAGGTGGAGCTCACCCCACTGGCCCTGCACCTGCGGCTTGCGCAGAGCAGTCGCCAGGCTCGAGGTCTCTCGGCGCAAGATGTCGGTGGAGGAGCGCATGTCGGCCACCTGCTGATTGAGCTGGGCCTGCCAGGCCGTCCGGTCGTGGGACAGGTCGCTGAGCTGGTCCTGCAGTCGGTCGAGGCCGTCCTGCACGACGGCCTGGTCGGCTGCGCGCTGTTGGATGGCCGCCACGGCGTGGTCGGCCGTCGCGGTCCGCCCTCGCATCCACAGGGCGCCGATGAGCACGCCGAGAGCAAGACCGAGGGCGAGTCCGAGAAGCAGGGTGAGCGGATCCATGGCCCCACCCTGACGCACGCCACCGACAGCGGGTGATTCAGTCGAGGTCCACGATCACTGGTGCGTGGTCGGAGGGTGGCCCGGTGCCCTGGGCCGGGTCGCGTTCGTCCCGGTCGACGAAGGCTCCGCCCACGCGGGACGCCAGGGTCGGCGAGGCGAGGACGAAGTCGATCTTCATCCCGCGGTTGCGTTCGAAACGCTGCCGGTAATAGTCCCAGTACGTGTATCCGGGATCGTGCGCACGCGTCACCTCGGCGTACCCGTCGTCCAGGAAACCCTGGAAAGCCGCTCGCTCGGGCGGGGTGACATGTGTCGATCTGGCGAACTGCGAGGGGTCGAAGACGTCGTCATCGCTCGGGCAGATGTTCCAGTCGCCGACCAGCGCCGTGTCGCCCTCGAGCCAGTCACCCGCGACGGCACGCAGCCGCGCCAGCCAGTCGAGTTTGTAGAGATAGTGGGGATCATCGGGCTTGCGGCCGTTGGGGATGTAGAGCGACCAGATGCGGACGCCCCCGCAGGTGGCCCCGATGGCCCGAGCCTCGGCAGCCACCGGTTCGCCGAAGCCGGGCATGTCGGCGAACCCGACCTCGACGTCCTCGAGCCCGACACGTGAGATCAGGGCGACACCGTTCCACTGATTGACGCCAGCGACGGCGACGTCGTAGCCCAGCGCCTGCAGACCCATCAGCGGGAGTTGGTCCTCGCGCGCCTTGGTCTCCTGCAGGGCCAGCACGTCGATCTCATGGCGTTGGAGAAAGGCCTCGACGCGGTCGATACGGGCGCGGAATGAGTTGACGTTCCAGGTTGCGATGCGCACGAGGTCAGCGTAGGTGGACCCACGGATCGGCCGAGATTGCGGGGCGCAAACCCTTGTGCGCGGAACCCGGATGAGGGACTTTGGTGGGTAACGAATTCGGTGTGACTCCTGTCCCGAGCTGGAGTCACACCGAATTTGTCACGGTGCGTCGAGAAAACCAGTGAGCAGGCCCGGCGTGGCAGCGTTGGCGAGAGCCACTGCGGTCGCGAGCGGCACGTCGTGGATGATGACGCGCTCCGAGCCGGCTGCGGTGGTGGCGACCAGGTCGGTGAGCCGTCCGCGACGCTGCCACCACGACTGGGCGAAGACCCAGCCGATGATCCCGTCGGTCTCCAGCACCGTACGGATACGAGCCAGGGTGCCACTGCCGGCGACGAGATGGCCGTCGGTGAGCGTGTGGCCGAGATGGCGGTACGTCGACTCGGCGAGCACTGCTGCCAGTGCCAACGCCACCACTGTCACGGCCACCAGCCAGCTAAGGGAGATCCACGACTGCCACACCGCGACAGCCGCAGCGATCGGCCACACGAGTGCCAGACGGATCTGGGCGAAGTACGCCCGCCGTCGCGCACGAAAGCCGTGGTGGACCAGTGCCTGGGTCAGGGGTTCACGGCTGCGGAGTATCTGCTCTCCGACCGAGACTGCCACCGGACGTGGGCAGGGCGGCAGAACCTCGGTGACCCCGTCCTCCACCCCGGTGGCCAGCGTCGCCAGGCCCGCACCCCCCACGATGCGCAGGAGCGCCGGCTCGGTGATCTGCACACCGCGGACCTTGGCCTCCTCGACGGAGATGGAACGCGTGGTGAAGAGCCCGTAGGTGAGATGGAGGGAGTCGCGCTCACGGACGAGACGGAAGTTCCACCACTGGATGACGTAGCCGACCACGGCGACCACGATCCAGAGCGCCAACCCGGACAGGACCGCGACGAGAATCACCATGGTGAGGGCGAACCGACCGATCCAGTGCCACGCCGACGCGACGGAGTCCTCGCTGAAGATGGGCAGGTTGTCGCCGAACTGGGACAACACGCCGATCGCGCCGGCCAACAACACCAGCCGGCCCAGGCTGAAGGGTGCGAAGCGCAGCCAGGACCAGTTGATGCTCGCCAACTCGGTGGATGCCTCGTGACCAGTCCCTCCCGCAGGACCGACGCCCGGACCGACGTCAGGGTCGATCGTCCCGACCGTGGCATCGACGTCCTCGGCTGTGGCGGTAGCTGTGGGCCGAGCCCGATGCAGCAGGGTCGTACGCAGCTGTCGGGCGTCTTCGCGGGCCAGCGCGTCGAGAGTGATCCGGTCGTCGTCGACGCCGGTGCCGATCTGGACCTTCTCCAGCCCGAGGATCCGGTGCAGCAGTGAGGCCTCGAGGTCGACGCTGCGGACGCGGTCCAGGGGCGCGGTGGACGAGCGCTTGTTGAGCAGTCCGGTGCGGAGCTGGACCTGGGAGTCGGTGATGCGGAAGTAGGTCGTGAGCCACGGGATGGTGCCGAGCGCGATGGGGGCCAGGATGGCCAGCGGGATGATCAGCGGCCAGTAGGTCATGTTGCTCTGGCTGACCCCGAAGATGGCGATGAGCCCCGGGAAGAGGAACTCCTTGAGTGTCCTGACCGGGTCGAGCAGCAGTTTGCGGGCATCGAGTCGCGACCAACCGTCGCCATCGAGGGGGGCGACGGGCAGTTCCTCGACCTGAACGTCGACCTGATCCTGGGCGGGGACCTCTGCAGGGGTGTCGACCGGGGCTGGATCGGGCGTCACGTGGCGTCGCCCTCCGTCGCTGCGGTGATCTCGGTGAGCTGGGCGACGAGGTCGCGGGCGGTGTCCGCGTCGAGACAGTCGATGGTGATCGGGCCGGCGGCCGAGGCAGTGGTGACCGTCAGGGTCGCCAGGCCGAACAGGCGCATGATCGCGCCCTGTCGAGAGTCGACGGTCTGCACCCGGTTGATCGGGGCGATACGGGTGTGGCGTCCGATCCAGCCGGAGCGGGTGTGCACGGCGATGGGGGAGACCTCCCAGCGGTGGACCCGATAGCGGATCACCGGCATCACTGCGGTCTGCAGGAGCGCCAGGAGCAGGAGGACGACGAAGATGGTGATGGCCCACCACGGCCGGACGGGCAGAAACACGAAGAGCACCACACCTGCGACGAGGAAGACGAGATCGCCGATCGCGGAGGTGGCGCGCCAGTACGACGGGGCCCGCGAGGACACCCGATGGGCGGGCTCGCGCAGGGAGATGGTCGGCGGTGCACTGTCGTCGGCCAGGGTCATGTCGTCCAGTTTTCCACGAAGGCCCTTGTCGGACGGCTGCGGCACCGATCGGTGGGCGCAGGGCGGCGCGCTTTTCCCTGGGTGTCGTCGCGGCCCTAGACTCATCGCCCGTGGCTCTCACCATTGGCATCGTCGGTCTCCCCAACGCGGGCAAGTCGACCCTCTTCAACGCTCTGACCAACAACGACGTGCTGGCGGCGAACTACCCGTTCGCCACGATCGAGCCGAATGTCGGCGTCGTCGGTGTCCCCGACGACCGATTGCCCAAGCTGGCGGAGGTCTTCGGCTCGGCCAAGATCCTTCCCGCGACCGTCGAGTTCGTCGACATCGCCGGGATCGTCGCAGGTGCTTCGCAGGGGGAGGGGCTGGGCAACAAGTTCCTGTCCCACATCCGCGAGTCGTCCGCGATCTGCCAGGTCACGCGCGTCTTCCGTGACGAGGACGTCACCCACGTCGACGGCAAGGTCGACCCGGCCTCCGACATCGGCACCATCCAGACCGAACTGATCCTGGCCGACCTGCAGACCGTCGAGAAGGCGATCCCGCGGATGGAGAAGGAGGCGAGGACCAACAAGGCCCTCGCTGTCACCCTCGATGCCACCCGCGAGGCGCTCGCCGCGCTGGAGGCCGGCACTCCGATGGTCGACACGAAGATCGACCTGTCGTTGATTCGTGAGCTCTCGCTGCTCACCGCCAAGCCCTTCATCTTCGTCTTCAACTGCGACGCCGACGAGCTCGCCGACGAGGAGCTGAAGAACAAGATGCGCGAGATCGTCGCGCCGGCCGAGGCGATCTTCCTCGACGCCAAGTTCGAGTCCGAACTCGTCGAACTCGGCGACGACGCCGAAGCTCACGAGATGCTCGCCGAGATGGGCATCACCGAGTCCGGTCTCGACCAGCTCGCCCGCGTCGGCTTCGACACCCTCGGCCTGCAGACGTACCTCACCGCAGGGCCGAAGGAAACGCGCGCCTGGACCATTAAGAAGGGTGCCACCGCGCCCGAGGCCGCCGGAGTCATCCATACCGACTTCCAGAAGGGCTTCATCAAGGCCGAGATCGTCTCCTTCGACGACCTGATGGCCACCGGCACCATGCAAAAGGCCAAGGAGGCCGGCAAGGTGCGTATGGAGGGCAAGGACTACGTCATGGTCGACGGGGATGTCGTGGAGTTCCGCTTCAACGTGTGAGGCGGCCATGTTTTCGCAGGTCAGTGGCTCGAGGGCTGGTTAGCGGCGACCAAGCCGGACGCCGTAAGCGATGATTGCGATCAACAGAGATATCTGACCGAGACCTGCCAGCACGACGCCGAACAGGACTCCACCCAGGGAACCTGCCGAGTACCCGTGACCGCCGACCACCGTGCTCGGCAAGTTGTAGCCCACCACGAAGGTGCCCGCGAGCGCGACTACGGCTCCGCCGATGAGGAGCGTCTGCACGGTGTCCCCACTGATCCACTCGACATCGTCGGACACGGTGACCAACGACCCCTCGACTGCGACGCCCTCAATTTCATCGATGGGGTGGCCCTCGTCCTTGACTCTGACTACACGGACGTCACGACCCAGTTCTGCGGCGATATCGCTGACGGAGGCCCGGCCCTGGGCCAGATGGCTTGCGTAGGCGACAGGGGACGGCATGTCGCTGCTGGCTGGTCTGATCGACGTGGGGGGCGAGATCTCGCTGGCTGAGGTCATCAGCATGAAGGGTTCGGTGCTCTCGCCACGCATCAGTCGAAACTCAGCCATGCCTTCGTCCTCGCGTCAGTTGCACCGGACTTTGAGGGTAGTCAGTGGCTCGTGCGACACAGCTGGGTGGCGGGGTCGTCCTGCCGAACGTGAGTCAGACATGAGGCCGTAGCGTGCACTGCCATGACATCGGCCGCGCAGATCTTGGGAGACACGTCTCTCCCTCCCGGGTTCGCCCACCCGCACGCCTCGGAGAAAGCCCGCAAGCTCGCCGAAGCGGGGACGATCCTGCGAGTCCAGGTGGGTTCAGGCGTGCACGGAACCTCGGTCAGCGGGCAGGACGATCGCGATGAGATGGGCATCTGTCTGGAGCCGTCGGAGTTCGTGACAGGGCTCGCCCAAGTGCCGCGCGGGATCGACAGCGATCATCTCGTCGAGTTCGAGCAATATCAACGGCACACGGTCTGGGACAAGCCCGGAGGACTGGCCAACAGGTCAGGCGCGGGGGATCTGGACGTGGTGATCTACACCGCACGGAAGTGGTGTCGGCTCGCGCTCGCCGGGAATCCCACGGTGTTGCTGGCGCTGTTCGTTCCCGACGAGGAGGTCGTCCACCGAGATGGGCACGGGGTGGAACTGGTCGACAACGCGCACCGGTTCGTCTCTCGACTGGCCGCCGATCGGTTCCTGGGCTACCTGCAGTCACAGCGTGCCGCGATGACAGGAGAATCGGGTGCACACACCAACCGCCCGGAACTCGTGGCGATCCACGGCTACGACACCAAGTTCGCCATGCACGCCCTCCGACTGGGAGTGCAGGGCGTCGAGCTGCTCAGCACCGGTCGGATCACCCTCCCGGTGCCCGAGCCACACCTGTCCTACCTTCGTCAGGTCAGACGAGGCGAGGTGACCCTGAACGAGGTCGTGGCTGAGGTCGACGCGGCCGAGAACCGGCTCCTTGCTCTGCGCGACGGTTCACAGCTTCCAGATCATCCCGATCGCGCCTGGGTCGACGCCTGGTTGCACCGCTCCCATCTGTCGTACTGGGAGTAGGTGACATGCTGCCTCGGTGGAGTGGATCAACGTGGGCGCAGCGCGGTACTCGATCGGGAGAGCAGAGGCTGGGGATGTGCCCGTCCTCGTTGCGCTCCTGAGCGACGACATACTCGGCGTGGGCCGCGAAACCGGCGACCTGGAGGTCTACGGGCGGGCCTTCGCCGAGATCGCGGCCGACCCGCACCAGTTTCTCGCCGTGGTGCGTACCGAGTCGGGGGAGGTGGTCGGCACCTTCCAGCTCACCCTGATCCCGGGACTGGCCCGGGCCGGCGCCAAGCGGTTGCTCATCGAGGCCGTACGGCTGGCCCACTCGACCCGGGGAACGGGACTGGGCACGGCGATGATCGAGTGGGCCCATGACTACGGCCGGCAGCAGGGCGCCGTGCTCGCACAGTTGACCTCTGACAATTCTCGTACGGACGCCCACCGCTTCTACGAGGGGCTCGGATACGAAGCGACGCATACGGGCTTCAAGCTGTCTTTGTAGAGTCCGATCTCGGTCTCACTGCTGCCATCGCGGGTCGTGGACCAACTGGGCCAGCACCGCGAACGGCACGTTCGGGGTGCCGGTGCGGGCTTTGCCTGCGTAGGACACCCGGACGAAAACGCGATTGACCGGGCCGTCGTGCTGCACCACCACCGAAGCTCCTGCGCCCGGGTACTCCCACTTGACCTGCACCTTGTCGCCGGCGACGACGTGGGTCTCACACGCCGAGTAGTCCCCGTGTTGGCCCGGCGACAACGCCCGCAGGGCGGCCCACAGGTCATCCTCCGATGCGGGAGCCGGGCTCACGCCCACCCGTTCGAGCGCCGGACACGGGGCCACGCGACATACACCTTGGTGAGCGCGACCTGCACGATGTCCTCGGCCCGGGCCGCATCACCACACAGCAGGTGCGCCGTACGGCGCAGCCGGCCACGTCGGCTGGCCACGAACTCGCTGAACTCAGCGTCGCGTCTCGTCTTGCTCGAGCCCACTGCGGTCCTTCCCCTTCGGCCGTCCACATCCTGATGACCGAGTGCGCGGTCAATCGGTTGGGTAGGGCAGGGAGAAATCTCGCATGGAGCCACCAGTCAGACGTGCGACCCCACGTTGACCACTCGGCCTGACGAATCCCGGTAGAAGAAGCGGCGTACGCCCCAATCCTCGATGGTGAGGGGGTGCACGATCTCGACACCAGCTGCGACGGCGACCAGCCGTGATCCATCACCACGTCGAGCCCAAGGACGACCGTGTGTTCACCGGTGGCGCGGGGAAGGTCGGTCACGGTCAGGTGGGGCACGATGCGTTCGACCTTCAAGCGCCAAGTAGAGCGGGTCCGTCGGTCGTGGTCGAGGTTTCGGTGGCGACGGGCCACACTGGGGGTCATGAGCAGCCGTGAGCCGGAGGTTCGTGAGCAATCACTGGAGCAGCCCGCGAGATCTCGTGATCTCGCCGGGCTGGTGGCGACGTATGCGTTGATCGTCGTCACTCTCCTCGTCCTCGGCGTCGTCGCGGTTCTCATGCTGGTGGGGCAGGGCGAGGCGGCTCGCTGGCTGGGCAGTGGCTATGCGCTGGTCGTGGGTGGCTACATCGCTGTCGGCATGGTGCGTGACCTGCTCAAGGGCAACTGGGGAGTCGACGTTCTCGCCGTGACGGCCATCGTGAGCACGGTGGCGGTCGGTGAATACCTCGCCGCCATGGTCGTCGTCGTGATGCTCACCGGAGGTGAAGCGCTCGAGGACTACGCCGCGGGGAGGGCCGGTCGCGAACTCGGAGCGCTACTGGCTCGTGCTCCGCGATGGGCCCACCGGCTGTCGCCGGCGACCGGAGAAATTGACGATGTGTCCGCCGGAGAGGTCGCTCCCGGGGACCGCTTGTTGGTGCGTCCTGCTGAGGTGGTGCCCGTCGACGGACTCCTGGTGACGTCCGAGGCCACGTTTGACGAGTCGTCACTGACCGGTGAGAGCCTGCCGGTCACTCGGGTGGCAGGAGAGGCCGTTCTCAGTGGTTCGGTCAATGGCGGCTCGGCGATCGAGATGGATGCCACGGCGCCGGCTGCCGACAGCCGCTACCAACGCATCGTCGCGCTGGTGACCGAGGCGCAGGAACGTCGAGCACCCCTGGTCCGTCTGGCCGACCGCTATGCCGTCCCGTTCACCGCAGTGTCCCTGCTCATCGGTGGACTCGCCTGGTGGTGGTCGGGCGATGCGGGTCGCTTTGCTGCAGTGCTCGTGCTCGCGACCCCCTGCCCGCTGTTGATCGCGGCTCCCGTGTCGTTCCTGGCTGGCCAGGGACGGGCCTCGCGCAGTGGCATCGTGGTGCGCGGCGGCGACGTCCTCGAGCGCCTCGCCGACGTGCGGACGGTCGCCTTCGACAAGACCGGCACGCTGACCGAGGGCCGACCCTCGCTCGTCGAGGTGCGGACAGTGGCGCCGTACGACGAGCAGGAGGTGCTTCGACTGGCGGCCTCCGCCGAGCAGTACTCCAGCCATGTGCTGGCCCAGTCGGTCATCGAGGCTGCGCAAGCCGCAGGACTCCCGCTCGAGCAGGCGTCGGCGGCGCAGGAGCGAGCCACTCATGGCGTGTCGGCCCAGTTGTCCGGTGGGGAGGTCGTCGTCGGCAAACGGAGCTTCGTGGCCGAGCACACCGGACCGATCGACGCGGTCACGCTTCAGGCCGGCGAACTCGCGGCGTACGTGGCCGTGGCCGGGGTCTACGCCGGCGCCCTCGTGCTGCGTGACGAGATCCGTCCCGACGCAGCCGAGACACTGCGAAGGCTGGCCGAACTCGGCGTGTCGCAGACGATGATCCTCACCGGCGACGCCCAGCAGACCGCCGACCACGTGGCTGCAGCGCTCGGCATCGAGCATGTGGTCGCCGAGTGCCTGCCCGAGGACAAGGTCCGCGCCGTGGAACAGCATCCGTCCGGGTCGGTGATGATGGTGGGCGACGGGGTCAACGACGCACCCGTCCTTGCCTCCGCCCATGTCGGGGTGGCGATGGGCGCGCGTGCGGCCACGGCGGCGAGCGAGTCCGCCGATGTGGTGGTGATGACCGACCACCTGGGCAAGGTTGCCGACGCCGTGGACATCGGTCGCCGTACGCGTGATGTGGCCAAGCAGAGCATCTGGCTCGGCATCGGCCTCAGCGTGATCCTGATGCTGGTCGCGGCCTTCGGCTTCATTCCCGCCCTCCTCGGAGCGCTGCTCCAGGAGTTCGTCGACCTCGCGAGCATCGTCAATTCGTTGCGTGCTCGTGGCCCGGGCCGAAAGAAGATTACGCCGTGAGCATGACAGTCAGGGGCCTTGCATGGATGACGTACGCCGCCGGATCGAGGACACGGGACGGGAGACACGACGACGCCTGGCGGACCTGACGCACGACTTCGAGGCGGTGGTGTCCGCCTCTCGCGACACCAACGCCGACGACGAGCACGACCCCGAAGGCACCACGATCGCCTTCGAGCGGTCCCAGGTTGCGGCGTTGGTGCGGCAGGCCCACGTACGACTGGAAGAGGTCGAGGCTGCCTTGGCGAACCTGGATGCGGGGACGTACGGCGTCTGCGAAAGCTGTGGTGCAGCGATCGGTGAAGCCCGGCTCGAAGCCATGCCGGTGGCTCGTACGTGTATCCGCTGTGCAGCCTCGAAGCATCGCTGATGGTTCACGTCAGTATCTCTCAGGCGTAGCGGCCCCGTTGGTCGTCGCCGTAGCCTCGAGAGGTGCAGACCACTCAGATCATCCTGGCCGCTCGCCCCGTGGGCGAGCCCGACGACTCGTGCTTCGAGACCCGCGTCGTCGACCTCCCTGAGCTCGAGGACGGGCAGGTGCTGCTGCGCACCATCTACCTCTCCCTGGACCCCTACATGCGGGGCCGGATGAGCGATGCCAAGTCGTACGCTGCCGCGGTCGAGCTGGGCGAGGTGATGGTGGGGGCCACCGTCTGCGAGGTGCTGGAGTCCCGCTCGGAGCAGGGTGCGGTGGGAGATTACGTCCTGGCCTACACGGGCTGGCAGACGCACGGAGTGGCGCAAGCGCGACACACGCGCCGACTGGATCCGGCCCGCGCGCCGCTGTCAACGGCTCTGGGAGTGCTCGGGATGCCCGGCTTCACCGCCTATGCCGGTCTGCTCCAGATCGGGCGACCGCAGTCCGGTGAGACGGTCGTGGTGGCGGCGGCCACCGGACCGGTCGGGTCGGCCGTTGGCCAGATCGCCCGGCTCAAGGGCGCGCGCGCCGTCGGCATCGCCGGCGGCCCCGAGAAGTGCCGCGCGCTGATCGAGGAGTTCGGCTTCGACGCGGCCGTCGACCACCGGTCCGAGTCGTTCGCCGACGATCTGGCTGCGGCGACACCGGACGGTGTCGACGTCTACTTCGAGAACGTGGGCGGACGCGTGGCCGAGGCCGTCACACGGAGGCTCAACACGTTCGCCCGGATCCCGGTCTGTGGGCTGGTCGCTGGCTACAACGCCACCGAGGCGCCCCAGGGACCGGATCGGCTGCCAGCTTTCATGGCCCGCGTCCTGACCCTCAGCCTCACCGTGCGGGGCTTCATCCAGGACGAGTTCGTGGCTGAGCACCAGGCGGACTTCGATCGGGAGATGGCGGCCTGGGTCGCCGACGGATCGGTGCGCTACCGCGAACACATGATCGACGGGTTGGAGAGCGCCCCCGAAGCGTTCCGAGGCATGTTGTCCGGCCGCAATTTCGGCAAGACACTGGTTCGGGTCGGGCCTCAGAGCTCGTCGTCGACGTAGCCCGGACCCGCGACGCGTAGTCCGGCCAGGGTCAGGGGGAGCGCGGTGACCATCAGCAGGATCAGGACGAGGTTCCAGCCCCCGGTCGCCTCGTGGATGAGCCCGACCAGGAACGGGCCGATCGCTGCGAGTCCGTAGCCCACCGGCTGGACGAATCCGGAGAGTTGCGCGGTCACCACGGGGTGTCGCGTCCGGGCCGTGATGAGAGCGATCGCGGTCGGGAAGGCCAATCCGGAGGCGCCGAGCATCAGGGCCCAGAGCCAGGGAACGGTCGCCGGAGCAGTGAGCAGCCCGGCATACCCCAGGGTCAGCAACACCCCGAACGAGATCATCCATGCATGCAGGCCGCGGCTGCGGGCGATCACTGTCGGCATCATCAGCCCACCGAGGATCCCGACGCTGGAGAGCACCGCCTGCATCGCCCCGGCCGAGAACGCCGAGAGACCGGCATCGCGGTAGATCTGCGGCAGCCAGCCGAACTGGACGTAGGCATGCATCGACTGGACACCGAAGAGGACCGTGAGGGCCACCGCGGTGGGGGAGTGGGCGATGCGGCCGTTCGGTGCCGGACCGTGCACCTGGTGTTCGGTGGGGCGGCGGCGTTCACGGACCGCCAGCCAGATCCAGAGCGGCAGCGCGAGCAGGATCAACACACCCCAGATCCACAGGCCCGTACGCCAACTGTCGCTCGCCTGCGTGACAGGCGCAGTGAGCAGCGAGCCGAGGGTGCCGCCGAGCACCAGCCCGGTGCCATAGATGGTCATCAGCACCACCACGTGTCCATGGGTCTTGATCCAGGCCGGGACGAGCACGTTGCCGACTGCCATGCCCGCCAGCGCCACGATGGTGAGGAGCAGGAAGAGCGGCACACTGTCGGTGGTGACCCGCAGGAGCAGACCGGCTGCGGCAGCGACCAGACCGATGGTGATGCCTGCGGTCATGCCGACCCACCGCGAGAAGCCGACGGCCAGAGCGCCGGCCAGGCCGAAGCACAGTCCCGGCAGGCCGGTCATCGCGCCAGCCATGGCCGAGCTCATGCCCAACCCGTCCCGCATCTCGGCCAGGACCGGACCCACCGAGGAAGCGCCCGGGCGCAGGTTGACCGAGATGAGTACGACGGCCGTCAGTAGGACGGAGTAGGGGACTGGTCCACCTCTGGCACCGGCGCGGAGACGGCCGTGAGGCTCGCTCACGAGAGGCGAGCTGCTGCCACCCGGGGGAGCACCAGCAGTGCTCCCAGCACCAGTGTGGCGACGATGACGAACGCCAACGCAGTGCCTTGGCCACTCAGTTGGCGCAGCACCATGCCGCCTGTCAGGGTGAGGAGCCAGATGACGGCCCCGGACCCGACAGAGCTCTCGTTGCGACGCGCGAGTCGCACCACGACCCACGCAAGCAGGGTGCAGGTCAGGAACGGCCAGGCGGTGGTCCACCAGCCGCCGAGGGTGAGCGTGCCGTAGTGGCTCAGTCGGCCCAGCACCGCGAAGCAGCCCACGAGGACAAGATCGACTGCCAACCACATGGCACCGACCCTAGGCTGGATCCATGAGCACCGACTTCGCCACCCCGGTCCGGCGTGTCGAGCGCGAGGTGCGCTCGATCGTGCACTGGGGCCTGGCCCACGCCCTCCCGTCGATGCTGTTGAAACGTGCAGCGCGTCGCGGCGACCTGCAGGCGCGGCTGATCCGTATCGGGTCCGAGGGCGGCGACGAGGTCAATCAGATGATCGAGGAGATCCGGGCCCAGGGTCCGCTCTACCGCTCTCGCATCGGCTACGTCGCCACCAGCCACGCGGCCGTACGTCAGGTGCTGACCAGTGACGACTTCCGCACCGGATTCCCCACCTCCGACGGGCTGCTCGGTTCCGTCGGACGGTGGTCTGCCCCCGACCACCTGCACCCGGTCGAGCCGCCGTCCCTGCTGGTCACCGAGCCACCCGATCACACGCGCTACCGCAAGCTCGTCACCCGCGTCTTCACGATGCGCGCGGTGGAAAAGCTGCGCGGGCGCACCGAAGAGATCGCTGCGCAGCTGCTCGACGACCTCGAACCTCTCGCCTCCTCGCCCGTCGACCTGGTCCAGACCTACTGCGCGCTGCTCCCGGTGACGGTGATCGCCGAGATCCTGGGCGTCGCCGAAGCAGACCGGGCCCGAGTCCTCGACTTCGGTGGCGCTGCGGCGCCGAGCCTCGACCTCGGTCTGAGCCTGGGGCGCTACCGCGCCGTCGACTCCGCACTCACCCGCTTCGACGACTGGCTCACCGACCACCTGGAGGAGTTGCGCCGCGAACCGGGCGACAACCTGCTGAGTGAACTCGTGGCCGCCCGGGAAGAGGGCCGAGGGCTCGAGGAGACCGAACTCAAATCCACGGCCGGCCTGGTGCTCGCGGCCGGTTTCGAGACCACGGTCAACCTGCTCGGCAACGGCATCGCCCTGCTCCACGCGCATCCCGACGAGCGCGCCCGACTGGCCGCCGATCCGACGCTGTGGACCAACGCGGTCGAGGAGGTGCTCCGACTCGACCCTCCGGTCCTGCTCACCTCCCGGATGGCAGCGCGCGACACGACCGTGGCGGGTCGTCCCGTGGCGCAGGGTGCGTTGGTGACCACCATCCTCGGCGGTGCCAACCGCGATCCCGAGGTCTTCGCGGATCCGTTGCGTTTCGACGTGGGGCGCGACAACGCCCGCGACCACATCGCCTTCTCGGCCGGACGTCACCACTGCCTGGGTGCCTCCCTGGCGCGGATGGAGGGCGAGGTCGGCCTGCGGGCGTTCTGGGAGCGCTACCCCGACGTACGCCTGGTGCCTGGTGCGCACCGACGCGACACCCGGATTCTGCGCGGCTACGACGTCCTGCCTGCGATCCTGCGGCCGTGACGCGCGCTGGAGTCCGCGGGCGTGCCGATTCGCTCTAGGCTCTTGCCATGTCGACCGAGTGGGAGCTGCACACCGTACTGACCGCCCGCCGCGATGTCGCTGAGGACGGGGCCCGGGGTGGAGTCGAGCATGGCGCGCCCGGCGCTAGGTTCGACGCGGTGCTCGACCCGGGCTGGGTCGTGGGTGGCGGCGTCAACGGCGGCTATCTTATCGCTCTGGTCGGCAAGGCAATCGCCGAAGTGCTTCCCACCAAGCCGCACCCCCTGTCGGTGAGTGCCTACTATCTCTCTGCCTCTCCTCCCGGACCGGCCCGCATTCGCACGCGCGTAGTGCGAGAGGGGGGCACGGTGGCCACGGTCGCGGCCGACCTCTCGCAGGGCGATGACACCCGGATCACCGTGCTCGCCACCTACGGGGACCTTGCCTCGTTGCCGCAGACGGTCGAGACGACAGCGGTCGAGCCGGTGCTGCCGCCGCTGGAGGAGTGTGTCCCCGGTTCGGTGGCGCCTGCGGAGATGCGACGGATCGCGCCGGTCATGGACCGCCTCGACATCCGGTTCGACCCGGCCTGTGTGGGATGGGCCATGGGTGCGCCCAGCGGCCGGGGCCACATCCAGGCGTGGTTCCGGCTGGCCGATGGTCACGAGATCGACCCCATCGGGCTGCTGATGGTCTGCGATGCGCTCCCACCGGTCACCTTTGACCTGGGACGCCCGGGCTGGGCGCCGACGCTCGAGCTGACCGTGCACGTACGGGCGATCCCCGCGCCGGGCTGGCTCAAGGTGTCACACCGCACCCGCAACGTCGCCGGTGGAATGTTCGAGGAGGACTGCGAGGTCTGGGACAGCGCGGGTCGACTGGTGGCGCAGAGTCGTCAACTCGCCATGGCGCCGCGGGGATGAGCACTCGACCTTGAGTCTCCTGGAGACTCACGGTCGAGCGGAGCGGTTCAGCGGTCGAACCAGGCCCGGTCCATCGAGACGATCCACCGTCGGCGGGGGTGCTCGGTGACCGACCAGAGACGGTCGGTCGAGGGCCAGTAGGTCAGGTCCTCCGGGCCCATCGGCAGCGCCCAGGGGCGCGCCTTCATCGAACCGGGCTGCCCGAAGGACACTGACCCTGGCCACCAGGATCCGTGGGAGACGGTCACATGGTGGCGCCCGCGGGCGATCGCGACGCCCTGCATCTGCTTGACCCCACCGTCCTCGATGGCCACCGGGCGGGACACGCCTTCCGTATCGCTCACGAGTTGCCACGTGTCGGGGTCGAGGGGGTAGCGGGCCAGCCGGGTGGTTGCGTCGGGATCCACGGCGTACTCGCCGGCGATGAGCGCAGGTGGGTTGGTTTCCCGATCGAGGGACATGAACGAGTAACGCAACTTCTCATGCCCCTCGTCGGTGTGGGCCTGATAGGTGAACCGCACGGGGAGGACGTAGCGGTGTCCGAAGGAGAAGAGGGTGTTGCCCTCGATCCCGATCTTGTCGGGGTGATCGTCGTCGCCGGCCACCCGCATGATGTCGTCGACCCGGGCGGTGACGAACCCGCGGCTGGTGGCGGCGATGTGCAGCAACGAGCCTGCCCAGACGATGCCGCCGGCATGGATGCTCATCGGCTTGAGCGTGAGTTGTCCGGCCTTGTCGAAGACAGGGACGACCAGCAGCACGTGGCGATACCTGCCCGTCTCGAGGTCGATGAACGTCACGCGTGAGCCGCGCTTGATGCCGTCCTTGGCCGTGGAGTACCACGTCGTCACGAGCACCTTGCGTCCCTCGACGTCCTCCGAGGCCGACGCGTCTGCGCTCGTGGAGATGCCTTGCGGGAACCACTGGTGGTCCCTCTCGTCGTAGTCGTCCCACCTGTACGCCTCCCGCACAGCTCTTCCGAGCAGCCGCGGGGCTCGCGAGGGGCGCAACTCGAACTTCAGGTCGTCGAGCAGCCCGCCCAGTCCGGCAGGTTGGCCCAGCACCGTCGACAGCGCGGCGATCTCGCGGACGTTTTCATCGGTTGGTTGGAGGTGCAGGCCCTCGACGAACGTCATGGGCCCCAGCCTAGTTCTGCGCGCTGATGGGTTCGCCCCACCGGGCGACCGCGGACGCCTCGGGGACAATGACCACGTGAGAGCCATCTTCTTCGACGAGTCCGATGCGGACGCCGTGGCGGCGCGTCTGCGCGCTGACGGCTTCGAAGCCACCTGCGACCGCGAGCGGCTGGCCGGCGAGGACGACGACGATGACCACCCGTGGGCGGTGCGGACCGACGCCCCTGCCTTCATGCTCGAATTCTTGGTCGACTCCCACGACGGGTGGCTCGACGAGGACAGGGAAGGCTCGAGGGACGTGGCGTCGAGGATGCCACCACTGGACCTGCCGACCGCTCCCCGTCGCATCAAGCGCCCCGACCTAGGCTGAGTCCATGACTGACCGCCGCCTCCTGCTGGTGCACGCCCACCCTGACGACGAGACGATCAACAACGGCGCCACGATGGCCCGCTACGTCGACGAAGGTGTCGGCGTCACCCTCGTGACCTGCACGGCCGGCGAGATGGGCGAGGTTCTCGTCCCCGACCTCGAGCACCTCGCCTATGAAGAAAAGGGTGGGTTGGGAAAGCACCGACGCGGCGAACTGGCTGAGGCGATGAAGGCCCTCGGCGTCACCGACCACCGCTTCCTCGGTGGCTTCGGGCGTTTCCACGACTCGGGGATGGTCTGGCACGCAGACGGGCATGCCGTGGTCGGTGATTTCGTGCCCGACAACGCGTTCTGGAACGCCGACCTCACCGAGGCAGGCGACGAATTGGTGAAGGTCATCCGGGAGATGCGTCCCCAGGTGCTCGTCACCTACGACCAGTTCGGCGGCTACGGCCACCCCGATCACATCCAGGCCCACCGGGTCGCGATGTACGCCGCCCTCCTCGCCGCGGTGCCTTCGTACCGGCTCGATCTCGGCGAGCCGCACGACATCGTCAAGATCTACTGGACCGCGATGAGCGAGAGCCGGATGCGCGAAAGCCTGCGAGCCCTGCGCGAGGCGGGCGACACCGAGACGTTCGCCGGCATGGAGCCGGACGGCACACTGCCACCCTTCGTGACTCCGGATGACCTCATCAGTGCTCGTGTCGATGGCGAGGCCACGGTCGGGCGCAAGATGGCGGCCCTTGCCGCCCACGCAACCCAGGTCAAGACCGACGGCCCGTTCTTCTCCGGCGGAGAGAGCGGTCAGTCGTACTGGGCCGAGGAGTACTACCGCCTGGCCAAGGGCAAGGCCGGACAGATCGACGAGGAGGGCTTCGAGGCCGACCTCTTCGCCGGTCTGTGAAGTCATTCGCCGGCGTCCTCGCCGCCTTCCTGGTCGTCTTCGTGGTGGGTGCGACATCAGGCTTCGCCGGGGTGCTCATCCACCAGGCCTGGTGGGGACTGGCCCTGGCCCTGGGTGCTGCGGCGGCGTCCTTGATGTGGTTACCGGCGGGTGCGATGCGTCTGGCGTTCGCGCTGGGATGGGTGGTCCCGGTGATGCGCGGCTCCCTGCCGCTGCCGGCCGGTGACGTTCTGATCGCGTCCACGGCAGCCGGCTGGACGTTCCTGGGTGGGTCCTTCGTGCTCCTGCTCTCGGCTCTGGTGAGTATGGGAGGCCGCTCGCGTCGCGCGTCGGATCCCGGACTTCGTGGGTCAGCGACCTAAACTCACGGCGTGTCGAAGCTCCCGGACCTCACTGAGGACCAGCCCTCGGACAAGGCTGGCGCGAAGGTCGTTGCCTGGCTGCTCGTGGGGCTGGTGGTGATCTTCGGGGGCCTCTACGTCGCCGCACACCAGATCGCTGGTGACAAGGTGCCGCGCGGAACGACCGTGTCGGGCGTGCGCATCGGCGGGCACTCGCAGGGCGAGGCTGCCGACCGTTTGCAGGCAGGCCTGGCTGACAAGGTGGCCCGCGACATCAACGCCACCATCGACGACAAGCCGGTCGCCGTCGACCCGGCTGAGGCAGGACTCTCGGTCGCCTACGACGCATCGGTCGCCGCTGCTGGCGGCGAGCGCAGTTGGGATCCCGTCCGGTTGTGGAACTACTTCACCGGTGGCGACGACTTCGCGGCTGTGGTCGACATCGACGAGACGGTCTACAACGCCTACCTGACGCGACTGAACGAGGAGTACGGCACGGTGCCGGTCGACGGTGCCGTCTCCTTCGACAGCTCCAACATCGTCAAGACCGATGCCCGCGACGGCGCAGCGCTCGACCCCAGTGACACCCTGACTGCGCTGCGGGCCGACTTCCTTGTCGATGATCCCGGAAGCCCGGCGCTGACGATGGCCAGCGTGGTTCCCGGCATCGACGAGACGGACGTTCAGGAAGCCCTCAACACCTTCGCCTCCCCGGCTGTTGCGGCACCGGTGGTGTTGAGCTTCGAGGGGGCCGAGGTCAAGATCTTCCCTGCCGACTTCACCGCTGCGCTCTCCCTGGTCGCCACCGACGGAAAACTCGTGCCGACGCTCGACGGGCCCAAGCTCACCGAGATCGTCAAGGGCAAGGTGACGACTGGATCCCCCGTCGATGCGAGGGTGAAGATGGTCGACGGAGCGCCGAAGGTCGTCCCGGCCAAGCCTGGGGTCTCCTTCGACACGGCCGACCTGGAGGCGGGCTTCCTCGATGTGGTCGCCAAGGCGGAGGGCGAACGTACGCTCACGTTGAAGGCCGAAGTGGCCAAGGCCGACTTCACCACCAAGGACGCCAAGGCTTTGAAGATCAGGCGTCGGGTGTCGTCCTTCTCGACGTTCTTCCCGCACGCCGACTACCGCAACATCAATCTCGGGCGGGCTGCGCGACTGATCGACGGCACGGTGCTCAAGCCCGGGGAGACGTTCTCGCTCAACGGCACCGTGGGCGAGCGCACCGTCAAGAACGGCTTCACCAAGGGCTACATCATCAGCAACGGCATTCTCACCCAGGATCTCGGTGGCGGTGTCTCCCAGATGGCCACCACGCTCTTCAACGCGATGTTCTTCGCCGGCCTCGAGGATGTCGAGCACAAGCCGCACTCCTTCTACATCGATCGTTATCCCGTCGGCCGGGAGGCGACCGTGGCCTGGGGCTCGGTCGACCTGCGCTTCACCAACGACACCCCGTACGGCGTCCTGATCGATGCGAAGGTGACGCCGTCGACCTATTCCTCCTCGGGTGAGGTGCGGGTGTCGATGTACTCCACGAAGTGGTGGAACATCAGGACCTCGACAGGGAAGCGCTACAACATCACCCAGGCTCAGATCCGCAAGATCGATTCGCTCAAGTGTCACGCCAACCAGGGCTACGGCGGGTTCGACATCGACGTCATGCGCTACTTCACGCCAGCCGGTGAGAACACCGAAGAGCGCGCGGACGAGACCTTCCACACCACCTACACACCCAGCGACACCGTCATCTGCACCAATCCCGACGCCGTCGACGAATAGGGTCGAGGAACAGCTCAGGCCCGCACGGGCTGCGCCCGGGCCGTCAACCCGAGCACCAGGACCGCTGCCAGTGCTGCGACGATTCCGACCGCGACCGAGTCGGGCTCGTCGGTGAGCCGGCCCACGGAGATCCAGGCAAGACCCCAGGCAACTGCCACGGCGAAGCTCCACCGCCTGCCGGTACGGGCAAGAACGAGAGCAGCGACGCCGACGACGACGATCAGCACGGCCACGGCAATCGCCTCGGCCACCCGGATGGACGGCGTGATGCCCTCGGCCACGAGGGTGGCAGCGACGTTGGCACAGGTGGCCACGCACACCCAGCCCAGATAGAGACCGAAGGTGGCATCCACCACGAGCCGCTGGACCGTGGACGAAGGCGTACCGAGGTCGTGGAGCCGCTGCACCAGCAGCCCCAGCACCACCACCAGAGCAGCGATGACACCGACACTCGCCCACAGCCAGCCCTGTTGGGTCACCAGCAGCCAGGCCGCGTTGAGGACCATGGAGGCCGCGGCGAGCCAACCGGTGGCGCGGGCGCGGTTGCTGGTGGTCACTGATGGCAACCACTGCCACACCGTGTAGGCCGCGAGGCCGGCATAGACGACCGACCAGATGGAGAACGCCGGACCCAGTGGGGCGAGCAGCGTGGCGTCGGCTGCGAGCGCGCCACCGGACGACTCCTCGACCCGGGTGCCGATGACCCCTACGCCGACCAGTGTGCCCACGATGCAGAAGACCTCCGCGAGCGTGACGACGATCTGGCGGATCCGGTCGGTGCTGGTGGGTGCGGTGCTGGCTGCGGTCTCAGTCATGGCTCCATCCAACACCCGACATCCTCCGGTGCCTTGTCGACGTCCGCGCCAAGGTCACGGCAGTTCGATACGCAGGAACCGAGGTCGATAGCGGGTGGGGTCCGAGATGATCTCGCCGAACTCCGTCCGGTTCCGGCTGTAGGACACCACCACTGTTCCGGAGCGTGGGAGGAGTCCAGCGTGCGCCAGCGGCATGTAGCGCAGCTCGCCCGCGCCCGCATCGGCAGGCAAGGTGGCGACGGTACGGCCGGCGTCGAAGGGCCCCCATGGTGAGGTCGCGGACCACACCACGATGTCGGTGCCGAGGAAGTCATCGCGTTTGCTCAGGGCGTACCACGTCCCGTCCCTGGCGAAGACCGACAACGTCTGCGACGTGCCACCCTCGGCCGGGATGAGTTCTTGGGCAGCGGTGGCCTCCGACACCCAGTCCGACCCGTCCCAGTAGCGCCACGACCTGGTCCGGAGCACGTCCTCGGGTCGTACTCGCGCCACTCGCAACGAGAACCCGAAGACATAGGGCTCGCGGGGCGTCGCCGTGCCGTAGAGATAGAGCCAACCATCGTCGATGGCCGCCGCCGCGCCCCACACCGGCCGGTCGGCGGACCTCGAATCCCGGCCGACGTCCCGCACGGAGATCAGCTGTGGGGTGTCCCCCCGCGCGACGACGAAGACCGCCACGGCCGGGCCGAGGATCTCGAAGTCGAAGATGTCCGGGCCACCGGTGCTGCGCACCCGCTGGCACGTGACCAGCACCAGGTCATAACCAGGTTTGGTCACGGTGACCACGGACATCGGCCAGTAGCCCACCGGTTCGACGGCCGGCGCGCCCGGGCGGTCCGGGATCAGTGCTCCGTGATCCTCGGGAACGACCGTCTGGATGCACGCCCCGCCGATGATCAGCATCGAGTTGCGGACGAGTCGCTGACCGTCGAACGTGGGGCTGCGGAGTGTGTCGGCGAAGACCATCAGTCGGCGGCCGTCCTGCAACTGAGTGTCGGCGCCGACGTCTCCACCCTGGAACTCCGGGCCGCCGCGCACGGTGTCTGCGATCCGGTTCAGATCGGCCACGTCACGGACCTGACCGGTGGAGACGCATTCGGCTTCACTCGCCTGCGTCGGTACCGGCGCAACGGCGGCCACCACGTCGCGCGGAACCAGGGAGACCAGGGCGAAGGCTGCGACCATGGCCGGGACCACGGCGGCCAGCACCCGCCAACGCCAGCGCCTCAGCCGGACGTGCCGCTGTGCTGGACTGAGCAGCTCGTCGGACATGAGCGGCTCGTCGAGACCTGAGCCGGCCTCCGTATGCTCCAGCCGTCGTTGACGTCGCGAAACCAGCAGCCCGAGAATGGCAGCCAACAACCAGACAACCAGCACCAGTAGCGGCATGCGCAGACCGGCACCACCGAAGAGAACGACCGCGTTCAAAGCCTCGTGACCCGCACCGGCTGGCATCCACGTCGCCAGTAGCGGCCACGGGTCGGGAAGCAGCCGCGGATCGGTCCCGATCAGTTGGGGGGTGGCGACCACGAGGTAGAACACCGCGCTCAGCCCCAGCCCCCCGAAACCGGCCAGTCCCTCCAGTCCCAGGGTGATCGTGGCCGCGACGAGTGCGGTGAGTCCGAGAACACCGGCGAGTTGGATCTGGGTGGCCAGTTCCAGGCCACCCGTCCCAGGAAGCATCAGCGCTGCGACGTATCCCGCGAGGACCGAGGCCAAGGCCGTCAGCACGATGCGCCACATGCCCAGGGCGATGGTCCGGGCCACCGGGCCGAACCGCAGCGAGAGCGCCAGTGCGAAGAGCAGCCCGAGACCACCGAAGCCCGCAGACAACCGGCGTACGACGTCGTCCCCGACCGTCGTGAGCGAGACCTTCTCGACGTCGAAGGTGCGGCCGCGGGACCGTGCGATGGCGTCCACCTGCTGCCGCACGGCAGCGCGGAGTTGCCCGTCGACGGCGCTGCTGAGCACCAGTCGGTCCCGGGTCCCGGTGAGGTCGACGATCAGGGCAGCAACAGTCACGCCGTGGCGTACGTCGTCGATGGCAGCGTCGGCGTCGTCGCTCGGGATCACGTCGAGCGGACGACCTTCGAGGCGGTTGAGCTGGTCGGCCAGCTCGTAGGCGACGAATGCGGGTGCGACCACGGAGACCGGGACGTGGTGCGGTGCCGGCGCCCGCTCATCGTGGACCAACAAGGCAAGGACGACGACCTGCGCCACCAGTACGACCGCGCAGATGAGGGCCACCCGGCGCGGGAAGAGCCGCCGGAGCGTCGGCCGCTCACGCGTCGGTTCGGTCGGCGCCTGCATGCAGCCAGTCTGCCGTCTGGAGGGCCAGTGTGTGGTCTTGATCGCTCAACCCCTCCGCGGCGTCGCGCCGGACTCAATCCACGGGCGGGGTGAGGTAGTCCAGTGTGTGGTGGGTGCGAAAACCCAGGCCCTCGTAAAGACTGAGCGCCGCGGCGTTCTCGACCTCGACGTGGAGCCACGCCGTCAGCGCCCCTTGCGAGGCGCCCCAGTCCAGCAACTCGGCCAGCACCGCTGTCGCGAGTCCGCGCCGGCGGTGTGCGGGGTCGACCACCACGTCGTACAGGCCCAGCCAGTCGCCGTCCAGAGCCGCCCGACCCCGCGCCCTGCCGTCCCCGATCGTCACCTCCACCCGGTTCCCCTCCTCCTTGTCACGCGCGGTTGGGTCCTCTTCTGCGGCGTCGGAACGGCGCGCAAGCGCACGTAACCGCGCGTTACAGGAACGGACGGCGAGGGCGACGGGCGCGAGGAGGAAGTACGCCGTGCCCGAACCCAGCGACGCCCACCCCAGGTCGTGCAGCCCGGCCTCGGAGTCGGAGCCGACCTCCACCTGCGCCAGCGCCGGTTGGTGGCGATCTGCGTAGAAGGACCGGACCGCGGCCGCCGCCACCGGGAAGGACACCCCGGGATCGCCCATCGCGAGCACCGAGTTCGCGCGGCGCCTGAGCCTGCCGTCGTACGGCGCCGCGCTGCGCAGCACCCACTCACCCAGGGGCACCGACTCCTGCCCGTCCCAGAGCGAGGCGACGTGGAGTTCGGCGTCACGGGCACTCACCCGCGCTCGTGCGGAGGCGCGGGGTGGTATCGGTTTGCCGGTGACCACATCAGCCAGCGCGATGGTGACGGATCCGACACCGTCTCGCTCGATCGTGATACTGCGCGATCCCCATTCCATACACACGCCGAGGACGTCAGTGGCGCGGCCGTCGGGGAGGAGGTGCCGCACGACGACACGCTGGCCGACCACGTGCGGGCCGAGGCTGTGCTGACCGGTGGCGAGATGCGGGTTGGTGGTCATGGATCCACTATCGCCCACCCGTCGTACCGTCCTCCCATGGGGAGAAGCCGTCGCAGCGTCGGGGCAGACCGGTGAAGGCCCTCGTGATCGGTGGCGGCATCGGAGGCATTGCTGCGGCCATCGGGCTGCATCGGGCTGGTGCCGAGGTCGAGGTCCTCGAGCGCCGCCCCGGCCCGGGTGCAGAGGGCTCCGGTCTGTCCCTGTTCGGCAACGGCTTCACCGCGCTCGACGCGATCGGTGCCGGGAATGCAGTGCGCACCGTCTGCGCGCCGCATCCACCCCAGGGCAGCGCAGGCATCCGCCGGCCTGACGGTTCATGGCTGAGTCGCACCGACCCTGCGGCGTTCGAGCGGCTGCGCATCGTTCATCGCGCAGAACTGCTCGCGGTCCTGCAGGGCTGTCTTCCTGCTCGGGCCATCCGGTGGTCGTTCGAGGTGGCGGCTCTCGACGAGGAATCCAAGCGGCCATCGGTACGAAGCAGCTCCGGGGAGGTGGTCGAGGCTGATCTCGTGGTCGCAGCGGACGGCATCGACAGCCTTGTCCGTCGCTCCTGGCCGGCTGACCCCGGCAGCGCATGCGTCGGCTACGGAGCATGGCGTGGCATCACTGGTCAGCCCGTCGATCTCGGGGCGAGTGCTGGTGGGGGAGAGACGTGGGGTAGGGGACTGCGCTTCGGGCATGCGCCGTTGCGGGACGGCCGGATCTACTGGTTTGCCGTGGCGACCTCGCGTCCGGGCGCGTTCGAGGAAGTGCCCTCCGACGACCCGCTGACCCTGCTCGAGCAGTGGCACGATCCGATCGGTCCGATCCTGCGTGCCACGCCTCGCGAGGCCATCTTCTGGCTCCCGATCCGCGCCCTTCGCCGAGTGGCGCCAACTTTCGTCAGGGGCAGGGTCGTGCTTCTCGGAGATGCTGGGCACGCCATGACTCCCAACCTCGGACAAGGCGCCAACCAAGCCCTGGAGGATGCAGCCACGCTGGCCACTTTGGTGGCACCCGCGATCGACGGCGCCAGGGATCTAGACGATGTGCTCGAGCGCTACGACAGCCTGCGGCGTCCGCGGACCGCGATGGTGTCCTCCCGGGCCCAGCGCATCGGGGCGCTGGCGCATCCCCGACGGCCCTGGCTGACCCCGTTGCGTGACGTTCTCCTGCAGGCGGTGCCCGACTCGTTCGTGGATCGACAGGCGGTGGCCCTGCAGGCGTGGAGCCCCCCGGCCCGAGGCCTGTGACGATGCAATGCCCAGATGGTGGGGTTGGGCGCCGCGCAGGACCGGGTGGGTCTAGGCTGTCGCTGCCCGTCCGCCCTCAGATTCCAGGAGGAACTGGTGACCTACGTCATCGCCCAGCCGTGCGTCGACCTCAAGGATCGCGCATGCGTCGATGAGTGTCCCGTCGACTGCATCTACGAGGGCAAGCGGATGCTTTACATCCACCCCGACGAATGTGTGGACTGCGGAGCCTGTGAGCCCGTGTGCCCCGTCGAGGCAATCTTCTACGAGGACGACACCCCGGAGGAGTGGAAGGGCTACTACGACGCCAACGTCCATTTCTTCGACGACCTCGGTTCGCCCGGTGGCGCGGCCAAGATGGGTGTCATCGACATGGACCACGCGCTCGTGGCGGCGCTGCCGCCGCAGGAACACGACGAGTGATCCTGCCCCGTGGCTGATGGCAGGTCAGTCGCTGGCCGTCTCCCGGATTTTCCCTGGGACAAGCTCGCCCCCTACGCCGCCACGGCGCGCACGCACGCTGACGGTGTGGTCGACCTGTCGGTGGGCACACCGATCGATCCCACACCTGCGGTGGTGCAGGACGCGCTGCGTGCAGCGTCCGATGCACCGGGCTATCCCACGACCGTCGGACTCGAGGCCACCCGTCAGGCAGCGATCGACTGGTTGGCGCGCCGCCACGGTGTGACCGGTCTCGGTCTGGATGGTGTGCTGCCGGTCATCGGCTCCAAGGAGCTGATCGCCTCCCTGGCAGTGCACCTGGGACTGGGAGAGCGGGACCTGATCGGATATCCCGCGCTGGCCTACCCGACCTATGAGGTCGGGGCGGCTCTGGCCGGCGCCCAGACCCTGTCGAGCGACTCGCTGACCTCGTTCGGGCCCAGGGTGCCGAAGTTGCTGTGGATCAATTCTCCTTCCAACCCGACCGGCAAGGTCCTGCCGATCAAGCACTTGCGCAAGGTCGTCGACTGGTGTCGGCAACGAGGCACGATCCTCGTCTCGGACGAGTGCTACATCGAGTGCGCGTGGGAGGACGACCCCGAACTCCAGCCACTCAGCGTGCTGCATCCCGACGTCAACGATGGATCCCTCGAGGGGATCCTCGCTGTCCACTCGCTCTCCAAGCGCTCCAACCTGGCCGGCTATCGCTGTGCGTTCGTCGCCGGTGACCCAGCACTGGTCGGCGAGCTCCTCGCGGTGCGCAAGAACCTCGGCCTGATGATGCCCGGACCGCAGCAGCGGGCGATGATCGCGGCGCTCGACGATGACCAGCACGTCGATGACCAGCACGCTCGCTACGCCGCCCGGCGCGCGACTCTGCGTACCGCACTCGAGGGTGCCGGCTTCCGCATCGACCGTTCCGAGGCGTCGCTCTATCTCTGGGCCACCCGGGGCGAGGACTGTTGGACCACGGTCGCGAACCTGGCCTCGATCGGCATTCTCGTCGCACCGGGCGAGTTCTACGGACCGTTGGGTCGCGAGCACGTCCGGGTGGCCTTCACCGCCACCGATGAGCGGATCGACACCGCGGCAGGCCGCCTGAGTCGTTGACCTCCGGGCAGGTCAGTCGATGACGTCGACATGGACGTGGTCGCGGTGCTCCAGGATCGCCCGGTCGCCGCGCGAGGACGACGGCACGACGTACTTGGTCCAACCGCGGCGCGAGCGCAGGCCTGCGTGCCAGATGCGGTTGTCGAAGATGACGGTGGCGATGTCGAGGCGTTCGGCGTTGGACACGAGGTAGGACGCCAGTGCCCACCCGCGTTGGCGATTGTCCTTGCTGATCGGCCGGACGAAGACGTCGATGGCGCGGCCCTCGTAGTGGGCAGACCCCTGCATGTGGCCCGTGGAGACGCCACGAGGCTCGAAGCCACCCAGTGCCTGAGGGCCGAAGCGCTCCTCCAGATCACGCCGCACGACGGCGGCGCGATCCACCAGTCCTTCGGTGTCGAGGTCGTCGGAGGCCTCCTCGCCATCTCCGCGGATCGTGCACCACAGACCGCGAGGCGAGTTGCCAGTCAGGGCCGAGGCCAGCGCCCGGGCATCCTCCTCGTGGTCGGCGTAGGCATCGGGAAAGCCCGAACGCTGCACGGTCTGGGCCGCATCGGTGATCTCCATCTCGCGATAGCCGTCCACCTTGGCCAGCGCATCGTAGAAGGCGTTCGTGGCATAGACCGGGTCCGTCAGTTCCGCGACGGTGCCCCATCCCTGGGAAGGACGCTGCTGGAAGAGACCGACCGAGTCCCGGTCGCCGTAGTCGATGTTGAAGAGCTTGGACTCCTGGTACGCCGTGGCCAGCGCAATGCTGACTGCGCGCGCGGGCAGGCCGCGCCGCATCGCGACGGCGGCGATCAGCGAAGCGTTCTCTGCCTGCTCGACATCCAGCTCGACCTCGTGACCGTCGACCTCCGCGGTGCATCCCGTGGTGAAAAGGATCGGCGCCACCCCACGATCCACCAGCACCACGGCGACCGCGATCGTCCCGAGGGCCGCGATGACGGCCACCGCGATCTTGGCAGGAGAGCGCATCGTCAGTTGGCGTGCAGTGCGGCGTTGAGGGAGACGCCGTCGCGCTTCCACGACACCGCCTCGATCGCGCCGGTGATCGAGTTACGGCGAAAGAGCACGTTGTGGGCACCGGACAGGGTCACGGCCTTGACGACCTGCGGCTTGCCGTCCATGTCCCTGATGGTGACCTTGGTGCCGGCGGTGATGTAGCAGCCGGCCTCCACCACGCAGTCGTTGCCCAAGGAGATGCCGATCCCGGCATTGGCCCCCAACAGGCAGCGTTCACCGATGGAGACGGTCTCCTTGCCGCCGCCGGAAAGTGTGCCCATGATCGAGGAGCCGCCGCCGATGTCCGACCCGTCACCCACGACGACGCCGGCCGTGATGCGGCCCTCGACCATCGAGGTCCCCAGCGTGCCGGCGTTGAAGTTCACGAAGCCCTCGTGCATGACGGTCGTGCCCTCGGCCAGGTGCGCCCCCAGCCGGACCCGGTCGGCGTCGGCGATGCGGACGCCGGTGGGCATGACGTAGTCGACCAGGCGGGGGAACTTGTCGACACCGAAGACGGTGACGTGGTGGCCGGTGGCGAGGAGGCGGGCTCGGGTGGCTTCGAAGCCGTCCACCGAACACGGTCCTGCGGAGGTCCACACGACGTTGGTGAGAAGACCGAAGACGCCCTCCATCGACATGCCGTGCGGCTTGACGAGGCGGGTGGAGAGCAGGTGCAACCGCAGCCACACGTCCTCGGTGGTGCTCGGCGCAGCGGACAGGTCGGAGATCTCCACCAGCCGGACCTCCCGGCGTACGCGGCGGACCTCGTCGGTGCCTGCCAGTGCGGTCAGTTCCGGCGGGGCCGTGTCGCCCGGGGACGAGTCCAAGGCAGGGGAGGGGAACCACACGTCCAGAACGGTGCCGTCGTCGGTCAGGGTGGCGAGGCCGTAGCCGCAAGCAGAAGTCACGTCCCAAGCCTACGGAGAGCAGCGTCACATGCTGCGTGGGGTCTGGCGGGACCTTTGGCACGTGTGCCGCGGTGATGGGGGTGTTTCAGTGAAGAGCAGCGCAGCGGGACCCCCGCAGACGCTCAGCAAGGCCGTGGACAGGCGTCCTTCCACAACCCACGAGGAGAGCATTCCGCCATGGAGAACACCCGCATCGAAGAAGACCTGTTGGGCACACGAGAAGTACCGGCCGATGCCTATTACGGCATCCACACCGTCCGCGCCGTCGAGAACTTCCAGATCAGCTCGGCCACCATCAACGACATCCCGGAGATGATCCGGGGAATGGTCATGGTGAAGCGAGCTTCGGCCATGGCCAACAAGGAGCTCGGCACGATCCCGTCGAACGTGGGGGACGCCATCATCGCCGGCTGCGACGCAGTCCTCGTGGACGGCCGCTGCATGGACCAGTTCCCGGTCGACGTGTTCCAGGGTGGAGCCGGGACGTCGGTCAACATGAACACCAACGAGGTGGTGGCCAACCTCGCGCTCGAGCATCTGGGCCTGGAAAAGGGTCGCTATGACGTCGTCGACCCCAACGAGCACGTCAACCAGTGCCAGTCCACCAACGACGCCTACCCCAGCGGACTGCACGTCGCCTTCCTCAGCGTCGTGGAGGGCCTCAAGATCGAGGTGGCCGCACTCGCCGATGCCTTCGACGCCAAGGCGGAGGAGTTCCGCAACGTCCTGAAGATGGGCCGGACCCAGCTCCAGGACGCGGTCCCGATGACCCTCGGCCAGGAATTCGCCGCGATGGGCGCGCTGATGCGTCATGAGATCCGCCGACTCTCACGAGCCGAAGAGCTGCTCCTGGAGGTGAACCTGGGTGGCACCGCCATCGGAACCGGTCTGAACACCCCGGAGGGCTATGCGCATGTCGCGGCCCAGAAGCTGGCGCAGGTCACCGGCCTCGAGACGGTCCCGGCAGAGGACCTGATCGAGGCGACCTCCGACACCGGGCCCTACGTCTCCATGCATGCAGCGATCAAGCACCTGGCCGTCAAGCTCGGCACCCTCTGCAACGATCTCCGCCTGCTGTCCTCGGGTCCTCGGGCCGGTCTGAACGAGATCAACCTCCCCGAGTTGCAGGCGGGCTCCTCGATCATGCCCGCCAAGGTGAATCCCGTCATCCCTGAGGTGGTCAACCAGGTCTGCTTCAAGGTGATCGGCAACGACGTGACGGTCTCGATGGCTGCCGCTGCCGGCCAGCTCCAGCTCAACGTCATGGAGCCGGTCATCGCGCAGGCGCTGTTCGAATCGACCAGCCTGGTGACCAACGCGTGTGAGAACCTTCGCGTCCGCTGCATCCACGGGATCACCGCCAACGTCGACGTGTGCCGGGACCACGTGATGAAGTCCATCGGGCTCGTGACCTTCCTCAACCCTGCGATCGGGCACCACAACGGCGACCTGGTGGGCAAGGAGTGTGCTCGCACCGGAAAGAGCGTGCGTGAGGTCGTGCTGGAGATGGGGCTGCTCACCGAGGAAGAACTGGACGTCCACCTCGCGCCGGAGAATCTGATGCGACCGCAGTACCGCGGCAAGATCTACTCCGGGACCGACAACGACGACCTCCCCCTGAGGGTGTGAGGGCCACATGATTGCAGTCGAATTCGCCGTCGTTCTTGCGGCGATCTTCCTGGGGGCACGACTCGGCGGCATCGCGATCGGCTTCGCCGGAGGGCTCGGAGTGCTCGTGCTGGCGCTCCTGGGCGTCACACCGGGCGAACTCCCGCTCGCTGTCATCTCGATCATCATGAGTGTCATCGCGGCGGTGGCAGCCATGCAGGTGGCTGGCGGTATGGACTATCTCGTGGATCTCGCCGACCGCATCCTCCGCAAGAATCCGCGGTACCTGAACTTCCTGGCACCCGTGATCACCTACCTGATGACGTTCATGGCTGGCACCGGGCACACCGCGTTCTCGACGATGCCAGTCATCGTCGAGCTGGCCAAGGAGAACAACATCCGGCCGTCACGGCCACTGTCGGTGGCCGTCGTGGCCTCACAGATCGCCATCACCGCCTCACCGGTTTCAGCCGCCGTGGTGATCTTTTCGGGTCTGCTCGAACCCCAGGGTGTCGACTACCTCGAGCTGCTCGCGGTGGCGATCCCGTCCACCTTCCTGGCCTGCATCGCGACTGCCGCCATCATGATGCTCATCGACAAGGTGAGTGGACGTGCCGACCTGAGCTCCCTGCCGGAATACCAACGTCGGATGGAGGCTGGCACCGTGTCGGTGCCGACGGAGACCACTCGTACGTTGCTCCCGCGGGCCAGGCTCTCGGTGCTGATCTTCCTGCTCGGGCTGCTGGGCGTGATGAGCTATGCCACGGCCATCAGCGAGAACGTCGGGCTCATCGCCAACCCGGTCATGGAGCGGGATGCCGCGATCATCGCGTTCATGCTGTCCATCGCGGCGGTCATCGTCATCGCCTGCAAGGTGCAGACTCCGGAGATCTTGTCGGCGTCCACCTTCAAGTCCGGCATGAGTGCCAGCATCTGTGTGCTCGGAGTCGCCTGGCTCGGCACGACATTCGTGACGGCCCACGTCGAGGAGATCACTGACTTCTCCGGCAACCTGCTCGACAGCCAACCCTGGATGCTCGCGGTCGTGCTGTTCTTCGCCTCGGCCCTGCTCTACTCGCAGGCGGCGACCACCCAGGCCCTGATGCCGACCGCGCTGGCCATCGGCATCGCTCCGTTCGCGGCAGTGGCAGCGTTCCCGGCCGTGTCCGCGCTGTTCGTCCTGCCGACCTACCCCACCCTGCTCGCGGCGGTGGAGATGGACGACACGGGCAGCACCCAGATCGGTCACTACGTCTTCAACCACCCGTTCCTGCTACCGGGGGCCATCAACATCACCATCGCCGTTGCGCTGGGCTTCCTGATCGGGTCGGTGATCCTCTAGCCGCAGCCGTGCGGCCGCGCGGGCAGTGCGTCATCACTGACCGGCGCGGCCGTCGATGCACTCTCGTACGAGGTCGGCGTGACCGCAGTGGCGCGCGTACTCCTCGATCAGGTGCACGATGATGTCGCGCACCTCGGTGGGCTCGCCGTCCACGTCGAGCACCGTGTCGAGGTCGGTGCCAGCGAGCACGGAGCGCGCGTGGGCCACCTCGCTACGCCACAGTTCCCACGCCTCTTCCACGAATGTCGCGTCGCTCGCGCCGAGCCAGCTGAAGCCGGCATCCAGTTGCTCTTCCAGGAAGAGACGCGAGAGATCCATGTTGGCCTCGATCACTCGCCGGAACCAGTGCTGTTCGACCCGCGCCAGATGCCGGACGAGGCCCACCAGGGAAATGTTCGACGGCGGAACTGTCTTGGTTCCGAGCTGCGCCGGGGTCAGTCCCGCGCACTTGAGTTCGAGGGTGGTGCGATACGCCTCGAGGTAGGCGGTGAGAGTGCCGTGCTCGCCGCGCACCGGACCCGCCTCAGTTCGTGGATCCTGGTCCGGTGGGAGCCACCTGTCGTCGTAGCCGTTGTTCGCCATCAGGTCAGCCAACGGCAATCAGCTGCTCTTCCGCAATCCCTTTGCGACCGCGCCCTTCTTACTTCTCTTCCTCCTCTTCCTCCTCTTGCTCCCCCTCGGTAGTCCACAACATTGCTGTCCTCTCCGGTATCGCTGGACGACCAGAAAGTTGTGGACTACCAGCCCCTGTGGATGACGCCTGCATTGAAACAGCGATCGCGGGAGCATGGCGAGGTGTTCGAGTCGTCCTCCTTCTGTCCGCAAAGGCACGGGGTCATCGCGCCCGTGCGGCCGGATCCGGCTGGGCGGCAGGGACCGACCCCGGGGCAGGCGCGTGGGCCGAATTGGAGACGTACGTCGCGCGGATTCTTCGTTCCGGTGCACACCTCGGCCAGTTCAGACCAGCGCATCGTCGAGGCAGCTGCAGTGCTCCACGACGGAGCCGCCGTCACCGGATGGGCTGCCTTGCACTGGCAGCGAGCTCGATGGTTCTCGGGGTTCGGCAACGATGGCGTGAGCTCGCTCGATGTACCCGTCGTGACGAAGCGGTTCATCCGTGCGCAGGCTGGAGTCGAGGTGTCGCAAGAGTTCCTGGGTCCGGGTGACACCGAGTGGGTGGACCGGATCGTCATCACCCGGTCGGTCAGGTCCGTTGCGTTCGTGGCCCGGCGATCCCGCACGCTGGTGGAGGCAGTGACCGCGATTGACATGGCGGCCTATTCCGACCTCGTCTCATTGGCGGAGCTCGAACTTTACGTCGACGGCCTGGGGCCGATCACGGGCGTGGGCAGGCTCCGGGATGCTCTTGCACTGGCAGACGAAAATGCCTGGTCACCCACGGAGGTCACCATGCGCTTGGTGTGGCTGGGAGAGGACCACGCGAGACCGCTCACCAACGTCCCGATCTTCGACGAGGCGGGCCGCCATGTCGCGACCGTCGACCTTCTCGATCCTGAAGCGGGTGTCGCCGGGGAGTACGAAGGGGGCGTCCACCTGGTCGGCAGCCGTCGAGCCCACGACGTCGCGCGCGAGGGAGTGCTGCTGCGCCACGGTCTCCAGGTCGTGACGATGGTCGCCAGCGACCTGATCGAACCGTCGGAGTTCTGCCGTCGTCTGCGTGATGCGTACCGGCGTGCGGGCGAGCACCGCATCGCTGCGCCCGGACGCCGCTCCTGGACGATCGAACCACCTGCTTGGTGGCAGCCGACGCTGACGGTTGACCAGCGCCGGACTCTGAGCGCCGCTGATCGGGAGAGGCTGCTGGCACACCGACGTGCCTCATAGCCGTAGTCCACAACGAATCTGTCCTTCACTCACGGGCGAGACAACCGAAACGTTGTGGATTACCGAGGCCGCAGGACTCCCTATCCTGCGACCGCGGATCGCGGATCGCGGATGCGCTTCGTAGAGTTCCACGCAGGCAATCCGTGCCTTGGTAGTCCACAACGGACTTGCTCTCCTCTGACGTTCCTGGCGACCGAAACCTTGTGGACTACCGAAGTCAATGGATTAGCGAGAGCCCGATCCCGCGTCGTACGATCACCTCAGGCGTTCGAGCCGTCATCAGCGGCGAGCCTTCGGAAGAACAGCTCCCGCGACCCGGCGGGTAGCCCAGTAGAACCGAACGGGTCCGGCCCGGCACAGCCGAATGAAGTGGTCGCCCACCCGTGACAGGGGGGCGACAAACGAGGTGGTACCGCGGCTCCTGTCGTCCTCGTGGCCAGTCCACGACTCACGACACCCCACCTCGATGCCCCGCAGGAGCCCGCGATGACCTATCCCAAGGTCTCCCACACGACGCCCACGACCGATACTGCCGCCGCCAAGGGCGTACCCAGCAGCCCACGCTTCCCCGAGATCGAGGAAGCAGTCCTGGCCTACTGGGAGACTGACGACACCTTCCGGGCGAGCGTCGAGCAGCGTGAGGCGGGCGCGGACGGGTCGAACGAGTTCGTCTTCTACGACGGACCGCCCTTCGCCAACGGTCTGCCCCACTACGGGCACCTGCTCACCGGCTACGTCAAGGACCTCGTACCGCGCTATCGCACGATGCGTGGCCAGCGCGTCGAGCGTCGCTTCGGGTGGGACACCCACGGACTGCCCGCCGAGTTGGAGGCGATGCGGCTCAACGGCATCAAGACCACCGACGAGATCGTCGAGTTGGGCATCGAGAAGTTCAACGAGGCCTGCCGTGCCTCGGTGTTGAAGTACACCGGCGAATGGCGTGAGTACGTCACCCGCCAGGCGCGCTGGGTGGACTTCGAGAACGACTACAAGACGATGAACCCCGACTTCATGGAGTCGGTCATGTGGGCCTTCAAGCAGTTGCACGAGAAGGGCCTGGTCTACGAGGGCTTCCGGGTGTTGCCCTACTGCTGGCAGGACGAGACCCCGCTGTCCAACCACGAGTTGCGTATGGACGACGACGTCTACAAGATGCGTCAGGACCCGGCGGTCACCGTCGGCGTACGCCTCGAGGATCGCGGCGACGACCTCGACGGGGTGCTGGCCCTGGTCTGGACGACGACGCCCTGGACGCTGCCCTCGAACCTCGCCGTCATGGTGGGCGGTGACATCGACTACGTCGTGGTCGAGGCGGCCGTGCCCGGCACCGAGACGACGGCTCGCTACCTCATCGCCGAGCCCCGGCTGGCGGCGCACGCCCGCGAGCTCGGGGAGGACCCCACGATCCTCTCGCGCCACCGCGGCGCCGACCTGGTCGACCGCGGCTACACCCCTCCCTTCGGCTATTACCTCGGCCACGAGAAGGCGTTCCGGCTGGTGGAGGCGGAGTTCGTGACGACCACCGACGGCACGGGCCTGGTGCACACCGCCGGCGCCTTCGGTGAGGACGACAAGGTCATCACCGACCGCGAGGGCATCGAGGCGGTCATGCCGGTCGGCAAGGACGGGCGCTTCACGTTCCCGGTCGTCGACTACGAGGGCATGCAGGTCTTCGACGCCAATCTGCAGATCATCGATCACCTCAAGGCCGCGACACGTGGCGAGGGAGAGGTCGGATCGGTCACGCCCGGCACGGTGCTGCTGCGCCGCGAATCGTACGACCACTCCTACCCGCACTGCTGGCGCTGCCGGCAGCCGCTGATCTACAAGGGTGTCTCGTCGTGGTTCGTCGACGTCACCGCGATCAAGCAGCGACTCCTCGACCTCAACCAGGAGATCCGCTGGGTCCCCGACCACATCAAGGACGGCCAGTTCGGCAAGTGGCTGGAGAACGCCCGCGACTGGTCGATCACCCGCAACCGGTTCTGGGGATCACCCGTACCGGTGTGGAAGTCGGACGACGAGGCCTATCCCCGCCTCGACGTCTACGGCAGCTTCGAGCAGATCGAGAAGGACTTCGGACGGCTCCCGGTCGACCTCGAGGGCAATCCCGACCTCCACCGGCCCTTCATCGACGACCTGACGCGTCCCAACCCGGATGACCCGCGCTCTCCGGGGGAGGGCCAGTCGACCATGCGCCGTGTCAGCGACGTGCTGGACGTGTGGTTCGACTCCGGCTCCATGTCGTTCGCCCAGGTGCACTACCCGTTCGAGAACAAGGACTGGTTCGAGCACCACTTCCCCGGCGACTTCATCGTCGAATACATCGGCCAGACACGCGGCTGGTTCTACACCATGCACATCCTCGCGGGCGCGATCTTCGACCGTCCGGCCTTCTCGACGTGCGTCAGTCACGGCATCGTGCTGGGCACGGACGGCCAGAAGATGTCGAAGTCGCTGCGCAACTATCCCGACGTGCGCGAGGTCTTCGATCGCGACGGTGCGGACGCAATGCGCTGGTTCCTGATGTCGTCGCCGATCCTGCGCGGCGGCAACCTGGTGGTGACCGAGCAGGGCATCCGTGACTCGGTGCGCCAGGTGCTGATCCCGCTGTGGAGCAGTTGGTCGTTCTTCAGTCTGTACGCGAACGCTGCTGGTGACGGTCAGGGCTACCAGGCCCGGACGCTGGAGGGGCGCCTCGATGCGGTGACCCATCCGATGGACCGCTACATCCTGGCCAAGCTGCGTGACTACGTCGCCGCGATGACCCACCAGCTCGACAACTACGAGGTGGCCACCGCGTGTGATTCCACCCGCTCCTTCTTCGACGTGTTGACCAACTGGTACATCCGGCGATCACGTGAGCGTTTCTGGGACGAGTCCGTCGAGGCTTTCGACACCCTCTACACCGTGCTCGAAGTGGTCTGTCGTGTCACAGCGCCACTGCTGCCACTGACCACCGAGGAGATCTGGCGAGGGCTGACCGGCGAGAGGTCGGTCCATCTGACCGACTGGCCGGGCGTGGAGATGTTGCCGGCCGACGAGGCGCTGGTGGCCTCGATGGATGCCGTACGCGACGTCTGCTCGGCCGGCTCCGCACTGCGCAAGGCCGCCAACCTGCGCAACCGGTTGCCGTTGTCCCTGCTGACGGTCGTCTCCGACGCAGACCTGGCGGGTTTCGAGTCGTTGATCGCCGACGAGTTGAACCTCAAGGCGGTCACGGTGCTTGGCGTCGATGCACCCGAAGCAGCGTCGTACGGCATCTCGCAGAGGCTCACCGTCAACGCTCGCGCGGCCGGGCCCCGCCTCGGCAAGTCTGTCCAGCTGGCGATCAAGGGTTCCAAGTCGGGGGACTGGTCGGTCGCCGAGGACGGCACCGTCACCGCTGGAGGTTTGGTGTTGGTCGAGGGTGAGTACGCCGTCGAGACGGTGGCGGGCACCACGGAGGAGGCCACCGCGGTGGGGATCCTGCCGGGTGGGGGCTTCGTCGTCCTGGACACCGCAGTGACACCCGAACTGGCGTCCGAGGGGCTGGCTCGTGACCTGGTCCGCGCCGTGCAGCAGGCCCGAAAGGATGCGGGGCTGGATGTCTCGGACCGGATTGCCCTGGTGATCGGCGGCTCGGAGTCGGTGCGCAGCGCGGTGAGCACCCATGAAGCGCTGATCGCGAGCGAGACGTTGGCAACGTCCTGCACCTGGGGTGGGTCGGAAGGTGGCGGCGGGGTCGTCGTCGGCGACGGTGAGTCCGCCTTCGTGTCCGTGACTCGGGTCTGAGGGGCGTAGGTGTTTGCTGCCGAGGTCCCCGACGTCGACCAGTTGGCCCGGTCGCTGCGGGAGGACGGCGTGGTCATCGACGTGGTGATGGGGTCGGGGGAGTCCCAGGACTCCCACGACCGCATCGCCGCGCTGGTGCGCGAAGTGCCGTTCCCGGTCTATGTCGCGTTGGTGAAGACCCCGGAGGAGATTCCGAACGACGACAGCATCGAGGCGAGGGACCTGCTCGTCAGTTCGCTGCACCGCAGCTTGGGTGACGGGCTCTACATCGTGGCGACCGACGACGGCTGGATCAGCGTGACCTCGTGGGGATTGGACGCGGATCCAGACGTGCTGTCAGGGACCGCTCGCGCCAACGTAGAACTCATTGCGAAGGAGGCTCCTGAGCTCGCGGCCGAACACTCCCCGTTCCCGCTGGTCGTGGAGGCCGAAGCCCAGGTCCGGACTGCGGAGGACTTGATCGCGACTGCTGCGAGCCCGAGGTCGAACTACCCCCTCCCGCCCGTCCTCGAACAGCGGGACGCCCGCGAGTTGGCTGAGCGCGCCATCACACTCGAGAACACGGCCGGCTTCCGTCCGGAGAGGACTCGAGTAGAAGTGCACGCGTCCTCACGCGGTCTCTCGGTTCTCGTGGGCTGCCTGACAGCTGTGCTCGTGGCGCTGCTGTTGGGACAGAGTCTGCGCGGTTGGCCGACCCGGCGCGGTCCCGTACGTGAGCGCCCGAAAATGTGGCCTCCCACCACACCCGATCCCGCGACCGAGCGTGCCGAAGCGGTACGGCTGGCCGACCAACTGGCCGCCGACGTCGCTGCCACGGACTGGACCGCCGTCCGAGCCCATGATGTGGCCAACCGGGCTGTGACGGCCCGCGATGTCGTGGGGATGCTGTTGGCCTCCGACGACGTCGCCGACCTGATCGGCGCCCAGGTCGTGGCTCGTGCCGGAATGAAGGACCTGCAACGCGGCGTCGCCGGCCATGGCGCGCCATTACGCGTCTGCTTCTTCGACCCTCGACATCCGTCTCCGTGCTCGAGCGTCTACTGGCCGCTGGGCGAAGGGCGCGTGAAGGTCCCCGGTTGTGCGGGCTGCGTCCGGGACGCTACCGAGGACCGTGGTCCGAGGATGTTGTGCCTCGGTGAGCCGGAGCCACGCCCCTATTGGGAGCGCGAGGACATCTGGGCCCGCACCGGCTACGGCACCCTCACCGACACGATCGCAGCCGACGTGTTGCACGCGCGGAGTGAACACCGGTGATGAGTGACGTGATCCAGCGCGGGCGCTGGCGCGAACAAGGGTGGTACGTCGGCGCCGTCATCGGCATCATGGTCGGGATCGGAGCGGGAGCGATGACCCAGACATGGCAGGAGCAGCGTCAGACAGCTCAGGTCGCCGAGGCGCAGGCCGCGTTGGATCGTGTCGAGGTGGTGCCTCCACCCGGCGAGACCGTGCGTGCGCTGTTGGCCCAAGAATCATCGGTGGTGGTCGATCCGCTGCTGGCCGACCGGGTCAGTGCCAGCGACTTGGCGCAGGTCGAGACGATACTCGCAGCAGACGGGGTGCAGACACGCATCGCCTATGTTCACCATCCAGACCGCCATGACGGTTTCACGGAGTCCGGGTTGGCGCGTCAGTGGAGCACAGGCGTGGGGGAGGTGGGTCACTACGTCGTCCTCTTCGACGACGGCTACAAGGAGTTCGACGCCCTCGGCCTCGCAGACGACTACGTACTGACCGACGTCGAGGGTCAGCCCGGCCCAGCGCTGATCCGCCTCGCCGAGGACGTGTCGATGTGGAAGGAAAATTTGCCGCCCACCGCACCCGACGCGCCGCGGGACAGCGCTTGGGGTGGCACGTTCCGCGGTCTGGTGACGGCGGTCTGCGTCAACATGCTGGTGGTGGTTCCACTGTTCCTCCTCCTGCGTTCCATCGTCAGCGTGCGCCTGTCCAGGAGGAATCCATGAGGGTCCTCCCCACCTACCTCGAGAAACTCCCGAACACGATCGACGACGTGACCCCGGCGCAGCAGTGATTCTCAACAGGGCGGGTGTGGGGGTCGGGCGCGGCGGAGAGTGGCTGGTTGGATGGGCCCATGCCTGATTCCCAGCAGCTGGACATCACCGCCGACGTCGTCACCCTCACCGAGCAGCTCGTCAACATGGAGTCGGTGAGTCATCACGAGGAGACGATCGCCGATGCGGTCGAGGCAGCGCTGCGATCCCTGCCGCACCTGGACGTCACCCGCCGCGGCCACACCATCGTGGCGCGCACCGACCTCGGCCGTGACGAACGGGTCGTGCTGGCCGGCCACATCGACACCGTGCCCCTCAACGACAATCTGCCGGCCCGCCGCGACGGGGACATCCTGCACGGTCTCGGGACATGTGACATGAAGGGCGGCGACGCGGTCATGCTCAAGATTGCTGCCGACGTCACCGAGCCCAACCGCGACCTCACCTTCATCTTCTACGAGGCCGAGGAGGTCGACTCGGTCCACAACGGTCTGCGCAAGCTGACCGTGAGTGACCCCGATCTGGTGCGGGCCGACTTCGCGATCCTGATGGAGCCGAGCAACGCGGCCATCGAGGCCGGGTGCCAGGGCACCATGCGCGTCGATGTCCGGACCACGGGCGAGCGCGCCCACAGCGCCCGGAGCTGGATGGGCGCCAACGCGATCCACCGCGCTGCTCCTGTCCTGGCCCGCCTCAACGACTACGCCGCGCGCAAGCCAGTCATCGACGGCCTGACCTACCACGAGGGTCTCAACGCCACCGGCATCCGGGGCGGCGTCGCGGGCAACGTCATCCCTGACGAGTGTGTGGTGGAGGTCAACTTCCGTTTCGCACCCGATCGCAGTGAGGCCGACGCCGAGGCATTCGTCCGCGACTTCTTCGACGGCTACGACGTCACGGTCACCGACATGGCTGCCGGCGCCCTGCCTGGGCTCGACCGCCCGGCCGCCGCAGCGTTCCTCGAGGTCGTCGGAGGTGAGCCGATGCCGAAGTTCGGCTGGACCGACGTGGCCCAGTTCACCAAGCTCGGCGTCCCAGCGGTCAACTACGGCCCCGGTGACCCGCTCTTCGCCCACAAGCAGGATGAGCAGGTGCCCGTCGAGCACATCGAGCGCTGTGAGCGCACCCTCAAGCAGTGGCTGGGCAGCTCGTCGTGACCCCACGCCACGCACCTCGCTACAAGGGCCCGGTGATGCTGCGTCGCGGTCAGGTCGAGGAGAGTACGACCGACCAGCGACTGCTCGATTCGCGAGGGCCCACGGACTGGGTGCACACCGATCCGTGGCGAGTGCTGAGGATCCAGGCCGAGTTCGTGGAGGGGTTCGGCGGGCTTGCTGAGCTCGGTCCGGCGATCGGCGTCTTCGGCTCGGCACGTACACCTACCGACGATCCCCACTACGCAGTGGCGGAGGAGGTCGGTCGCCGGCTGGCCGGGGCAGGATTCGCCGTCATCACCGGTGGCGGTCCAGGTGCCATGGAAGCAGCCAACAAGGGGGCGTGCGAGGCCGGGGGAGTGAGCGTGGGTCTGGGGATCGAGCTCCCCTTCGAGACCGGGATGAACCAATGGGTCGACAAGGGCATCAACTTCCGCTACTTCTTTGCCCGCAAGACCATGTTCGTCAAGTACGCCCAAGGTTTTGTGGTCCTTCCCGGGGGCGTCGGAACCCTCGACGAACTCTTCGAGGCGATGACGCTCGTCCAGACGGGGAAGATCACCTCCTTCCCCATCGTGTTGATCGGCTCCCGCTACTGGCAGGGCCTGATCGACTGGCTGCGTGACACAGTGGTCGCGGAGGGCAAGATCACCGCCGCCGATCTGGACACGCTCACCGTCACCGACGACGTCGATCTCGCCGTCGAACTGATGATTGCCTCGCGCACCCAGCGCAGACCGACCCGCGATCCCGAACAGCCGGAGTGATTAGTGATGATGTGGCTCTTTGCCGTCTTGATCGTGCTCGTGATGGGAGCCATCGCGGCTGTCGCCTCCGGACGAGGCGGCGCGATGGATGCGGCGTGGACCGATCGCCCTGACCTGGTGCTCCCTGCTGACGGGCCGGTGAGTGCTGCAGACCTGCGGCGGGTGCGTTTCCCCCTCGCCGTACGTGGCTACCGCATGTCAGACGTCGACGCTCTGCTCTCTCGTGTGGCGACCGAGATGGAAGGCAGTCACCCAGAGCTCCAGCCCCAGGCCGAGTCCCGACCCCAGTCCCAGCCTGAGTCACAACCCGAGGAGATTCCCGAGCGCCGTCGCGAGGGTGCGTCAGACGCCCCTGAGACGGACTAGGGAAGACTGCCTCGAATGTCGACCTTCTTCGTCTGGGCCCTCACCATCCTTGCGGTGGGCATCGTGGTCCTGACCCGGAAGCGGCTGGCAGGGGAGGGGACGGCGGGTCGCGCCTCCATCAGTCCTCAGGTCGCGGTCGCGCACTTTGTCTCTGGGGCCGTTGCTTCGGTGTTGTGGGTGACGGTGCTCGTCTTCCCGGAAAGCTCCTTCCTGGGGGGACCCGTGATGGGCATCCTCGCCGTTGCGGCCTGGTGGATCACAGCCGTGTGCGGATTGCTCCTGCTGATGCGCTGGCTGCCGGCCAAGGGCCGACACGCCCCCCAGAAGGCTCGTGGCGACAGTTGGAGCGATGGGCCACTGCTCTCAGTCCTCGCGCACGGAGGTCTGGCTGTGACAGTCCTCGTGTTCGCCTACTTCTACCTGACCGCTTCCATCTGAGGAGTCCGCCCGCGTCGCGGACCCGGGCGTCGGGACTCGCTCAGCGCCCGTGGAAGACCGGCGTCTCCTTCGCCACGAAGGCGTTGACAGCCGCCAGGTGATCTTCGGTGGCACCGGTCAGGGCCATCTTCTCGGCCTCGAACGCCAGCGACTCCTCGAAGGTGTGGGCGGCCGAGTGGATGACTGCCTGCCGGATGGCCCCGAACGCGAGGGTCGGACCCGTTGCGAGGCGCTGGGCAAGCTCCTCCACCGTCTGCTCGAACTCGTCCGCGGTGACGACCTTCGTCGCAAGACCCAGCTCGAGAGCCTCGACGGCACCGATGATTCGGGGGAAGTAGAGCAGTTCCATGGCCTTGGAGCGACCGACCAGGCGGGGCAGCGTCCAGCTCGACCCGGTGTCGCAGGACAGGGCGACCGCAGCGAACGAGGTGTTGTAGCCGGCAGTGTCGACGAGGATCTGGAAGTCGGCAGCGAAGGCCAGGCTGGCGCCGGCGCCGGCCGCAATACCGTTAAGGGCAGCGATGACCGGCTTGGGCATCGTGGCCACGGCCAGGGCAATCGGGTTGTAGTGTTTCTCGACGGTCTCGGACAGCGGCACGCTCTCGTCGCCGCGGAGCCCCGCCAGGTGCTCCTTCAGGTCCTGACCGACGCAGAACGCCCGACCCCGGCCAGTGAGAACCACGCACCGTACGTCGGGATCTTCGGCCACCTGCTGGACCGTGGCGAGCAACAGGTCCTTGGTGGCCACGTCGAGGCCGTTCATGGCGGCGGGACGGTTGAGCGTGATCGTGGCGATGCCTCCAGCGACGTGGAGGAGCACCGGTGTGGCGTCGTCCTTCAGGGTCTCGTCCGGGGCGTCGGCGGGCGTCGAGGGGGTCGTCATGGAGGCAGTCTGCCCGACACTCGCACCGTGTCGCATGGCCCTGTGGTGCCGATCACGTGTGTGATGAGGGATAATGGATGTCGTACGACGCTGATCGAGGTGGGTTGCTGTGCTCTGCCACCTCGGTGCACATGTTGAGAGCCACGCCGGCTGAATCAGGAAGAGGTGGGCCGATGGCCGCCATGAAGCCCCGTACGGGTGATGGACCCCTCGAGGTCACCAAGGAGGGACGAGGCATTGTGATGCGCGTCCCGCTCGAAGGCGGTGGTCGGCTGGTGGTCGAACTCAACGCCGACGAGGCGACTGCTCTCGCAGACGCGCTCAGGGCTGTCGTCGGCTGATCGTGGCCGCGACCGTCTCGCTACCCAGTCAGGTTTCACCACCTGAGTTCGCCCTCAGCACGGCGCTGCCACACCAGATTGGTGGTGCCGAGATCTGGGCGTTCCCCGTCCTGCCCGCCGGCGAAGGGGGCTTGTTGCTCGGCCCCGGTGCCGAGGAAGCCGGTGACACGCTGGGAGTCGACCTGCTCGGAGCCCTCGAGGCGGTGCGCGCCACCGGCAGGACCGGTGAAATCACCACCGTCGCGGTCGACGGCGACGACGTGAGCCTCGTGCTCCTCGTCGGCGTGGGCGAGCAGTCGGTGACGGATTTCCGCCGCGCATCAGCAGCGCTGGCCCGCGCCACCAAGAACCGCGCCAGCGTCATCACGTCGTTGGCGGCGATCGCTCCACCGCACGGCCTGGCTGCCGTCGTGGTCGGTGCGATGCTCGGCTCGTTCGGTTTCCATTGGCGCTCGACCGGCCCCAAGGAAACGCCCGTGTCGCGGATCGTGCTCGCAGGAGTGCTCGCAGAGGATGCCGACGAAGAACTTGTCCTCGGCCTGGCGCACGGTGGTGCCGGATGGCGCTCGCGCATGTTGGCCAACGTCCCCGCCAACCTCAAGTCGCCCGCATGGCTGGCCGACCAAGCAGTCGAGATCGGTGAGGCCGCTGGTCTCGATGTCACCGTGTGGGACGAGAAGAAGCTGGCCGAAGAAGGCTGCGGCGGCCTGCTCGCGGTCGGTGGCGCCTCAGCCACCCCACCTCGGCTCGTCCGGATGGACTACACCCCGCCCGGAGCCACCCGCAGTACGCCGACGGTCGTGCTCGTCGGTAAGGGCATCACGTTCGACACCGGTGGCCTCGACATCAAGCCGAGTGCCGGCATGCTCACCATGAAGCGTGACATGAGCGGCGGGGCTGCGGTGATTGCCGCCATGGCAGGCCTGCCCGACGTGGGTTGCCCGGTGCGCGTCATCGGCCTGATCCCTGCGGCGGAGAATGCGGTGAGCAGCACCGCAATGCGTCCGGGTGACGTGATCCGCCACTACGGCGGTCGCACCTCTGAGGTCAACAACACCGATGCCGAGGGCCGGCTGGTGATGGCAGATGCGATGGCCTACGCCGTCGCGGAGCTGGATCCCACGGTCCTGGTCGACATCGCGACGCTCACCGGAGCGATGAAGGTGTCGTTGGGGCAGTGGACTGCCGGCTGCTTCGCCAATCACGACGGTGTCGCTGCTCAGCTCGCGAAGGCCGGGGAGCACTCGGGAGAGCCGGTATGGCGGATGCCGCTGGTGGCGGACTATGAGGAGAAGATCGAATCCAAGGTCGCCGACGGTGACAATGCTGCCGGTGGCGCCGGAGCGATCACCGCTGCGCTCTTCCTGCAGCATTTCGCCGGGGACGTGCCATGGGGCCACATCGATTTTGCTTCCGCAGCCGAGGCGCCCACCGATCGTCATGAATGGACCGCAGGTCCTAGTGGCTTCGGCCCCCGACTGCTGCTCGCCTGGCTCGGTTCAGCGGACCCGCTGGACGGAATCGCCACGTGAAGGGTCTGACCGTGCGGTGGTCACTCACCGAGGCCGCCGAGGGCGTCGAGCGGGAACTCGCGACCTATGTGTCGGAGACGTCGCACGCCCGCTTCACCGGTATGGCCGGGCTGCGGTTCAAGACGTGGCGACAAGTGCCGGGCGAGTGGTTCGAGGGATGCTATGTCTTCGAGAGCAACGAGGCCCGCGAAAAGTTTCAGGCCAGTTTCACCGAGACCGCGGCGGCCGCGCCCGGCTCGGCGATCATCGGATCGTCCCCGATCCTCATCGAAGCGTGTGACGTCGTGGCGATCGCTGAAGGCTGGGAAGGCTTCGAGGCCTCGCCCCACGCCTGAAAAGAGCACCTACATCCCGGGGTGAGTGGACGCTCAGGCCTCGGGAGCCCACTCCTTCTTGGCCACGAGCAGTCCGTCACCGACGGGGAGAAGGATCGGCACCAACGAGTCGTGCTCAATGACTGCTCGTCCAAGGTCGCGGATCGCCACGGTTTCCTCGTCGCGCTGCGCAGGGTCGGCCACGCGGTCGTGCCACAACGCATTGTCGAAGGCCACGATGCCGCCGGGTCGCAGGAGGCGGAGCGCCTCCTTGAGATAAGCCGCGGACTCACGTTTGTCGCCGTCACAGAAGACGATGTCGTAGTGCCCGTCGGTGAGACGGGGAACCACATCGAGCCCGGCGCCGGCGATGGTGCGTGCGCGGTTGGGCGGAATATCGGCCTCGGCAAAGGTCTCCTTGGCCAGACGCTGGTGCTCGGCCTCGATGTCGACGGTGGTCAGGACCCCGTCGGACCTCATGCCGCGCAGCAGCCACAGTCCCGACACGCCGGTTCCGGTGCCGATCTCGACGACAGCGCGCGCCTCGAGAATGGAGGCCAGGAAGCGGAGTGCGGCACCGACTCCGGAGCTGACAGGTGAGACCCCGACCTCCTCGGCTCGGCTGCGCGCGGCAGCCAGGATCTCGTCCTCTGCCACGAAGTTCTCGGCGTAGGTCCAACTCGCGGGCTTGATCGGCGCTGTGATGGTGACCTCCTGGATCGCAACGGTCGCCCTGTTCGGACAGGCTGACTCTATCGTGGGAAAGGCCTGCTGGTGGCGGCTGGGAACACTTGGGTGGGTCGCGTCGTTGGAGCCAGTACATCGTCGGTTGAGGCACTTCTTCGCACAACTGTGCGAGTTTCACAGGCAACTCTCAGGCGGAGTGCCTAACGTCAGAGAGGACACCACCGTGCAGTGGCGCTCGAGACATACCCACCAGCAGCACTCACACAGCCAAGGGGCACCCGTGGGCGACCAGGTCGACACCGCAGCGGTCCCGACCTGGGATGAGGTCGTCGAACAGCACTCCGACCGTGTCTTCCGTCTGGCCTACCGGCTCACCGGGAACAGGCCGGATGCCGAAGATCTCACTCAGGAGGTGTTCGTTCGGGTGTTCAGGTCGCTCGATTCCTACACTCCCGGCACGTTCGAGGGCTGGCTGCACCGCATCACCACCAATCTCTTCCTCGACGGGGCGCGACGCAAGCAGCGCATCCGCTTCGATTCTCTCTCCGACGAGCGCGCGGCGCGATTGACGAGCGCCACGCCGGCACCCGATCTTGCTCTTGCCGATCGCACCTTCGACGACGACATCGAGATCGCCCTCGCCACGCTCCCTCCCGACTTCCGGGCCGCGGTGGTGCTGTGCGATGTGGAGGGTCTGAGTTATGAGGAGATCTCCGAGATCATGGGTGCCAAGCTCGGCACCGTACGCTCGCGCATCCACCGCGGGAGAGCCATGCTCCGCGCGGCGCTGGAGCATCGTGCGCCAGGAGAGGGCCGACAGCGCTACTCGGGTCCGAAGACGTCGACGCCGCACGGCCAGGTGACGCGATGACCCACCTCGGCGAACGTGTCACTGCCCTGGTCGATGGCCGTCTGGCGGTGGAAGAGGAGGAGCGTTGTTGGAGTCATGTCCTTGAATGCCACTCCTGTCGTGATCTGGTTGAGCACGAGGGGTGGGTCAAGACGCGTCTGGCTCAGCTCTCGTTCGGTCCTTCGGCGACCTCGGAGACGCTCAAGAGCTCGCTCCGGAGCCATCCGAGCGCTCTGCTGCCCGCTCGGTTCCCTCTTGCCGAGCATCGCTCGCGGCGGGGGCTGGTGGCGATCGGTGGGGGAGCAGCCAGTGCGTGTGTGGTGGGTGTCCTTGCCCTGGGAGTGGCGGGTTCGGCCCGGATGGATCCGCTGCCACCCGTCTCCGACCTGAGCCGCCCCACTGCCCCGCGCAGCCCAACTGCGCCGACCTCGCAGCGTGTGGACCCGCCGCGGCGCGACGCGAATTCAGTCTCGCGTCCAGCCCTGACCGAGCGGCTCTCTGCGATTCGGGAGAAGATTGCCCCGTGAACGACGACGAGCGCCCCGACGAACCGACCGAGCCTCTGGTCGGATGGCGTCCTGTCCACGACGCACTCCACCCCATCCAGCCGGAGTCCGGCGTCGAAGAATCTTCGTCCGAGTGGCCAGATCTGACCAGCGACGAAGATGCGTCTGCGGGTCACGACGACCCGACTGCGGAGCAGGACACACCTCAGGAAGACGGGCCTACGCCCGACGATGTGGCCGATGGGTCGTTCGTCGACTCCGCTCCCGACACGATGCCCATGCCCATGCCCCTGCAGGTTCCAGAGGCCCTGGCGATGCAGACGTCGGCGGTGCAGCCACAAGGGCCGCCTCCTTACTCTCCCTACTCTCCCTATGCGTCCGTCGGTCCGTCCGGGCCCCCACCCGCACCCGGCCAGCATCCGCCGGGGCCGTACGGCTTCCCCGCCTATGCGACACACAGCAACGCCCCGCGTGTCGTCAAGACCTTTCCGCTGTGGGCCTGGCCGGCCGTGGCCGGGCTGGCGTTGGTCGTCAGTCTGCTCGGAGGGCTCGCGGGGGCTGCCCTCCAGGACGCTCTCGCCGCCGCGAACGGCACGGTCAGCAACGGGCTCGAGGGTGTCAGGACCCAGGCCGCGGCTCCCCTCGCTGATGACAACGGATCGGTGCAGGCCGTTGCCCAGGCCCTGTTGCCCAGCACGGTGCAGATCTTGGCCGAGTACGACGGGCAGGCCGCTGGCGCGACCGGCTCAGGCTTTGTCCTGGACCGTGACGGGCATGTCGTGACCAACAATCACGTCGTCGCCTCTGCCGCAGCCGATGACGGTCCCATCACCGTCATCGACCACCGCGGTCGTCGGCACGCGGCCACCATCGTGGGGCGTAGTTCGGTGTACGACCTTGCTGTCTTGGCGGTGGAGGACGCCGAAGGTCTCCAGCCTGCTGCCCTGGGCGACTCCGAGGGTCTTCTCGTCGGTGAGCCGGTGGTCGCATTCGGTGCTCCCCTCGGTCTGAGTCAGACCGTCACTTCGGGCATCGTCAGCGCACTCAATCGGCCGGTCACGACATCCGGGGAGTCCAATGACGACTCCTCCTACATCAATGCGGTCCAGACCGACGCGGCCATCAACCCCGGCAACTCTGGCGGGCCACTGGTCAATCTCGCAGGACAGGTCGTGGGTGTGAACTCCGCCATCGCCACGACCGGTGGGGCCGGCGGCGGGGAATCGGGCAATATCGGGGTCGGCTTCGCCATTCCTATCGAGCAGGTCCGGACGACGGTCGACCAGATCTTGCGCACGGGCAAGGCCGAGTACCCCGTGATCGGAGCGCAGGTGCGCACGGTGGGGGAGTCCAACGCTCAGGGCGCGACGATCACCGAGGTGATGAAGGACACTCCTGCCGAACGGGCCGGGCTGCTGAAGGACGACCTGATTGTCGCAGTCGACGATCAGGCGGTCGGGGACGGGATTGCGCTCATCGTGGCGATTCGGACGCATCTGCCGGGAGAGAAGGTCGAGATGTCGGTGGTGCGCGAGGGCAAGCGACAGGTCGTGATCGTCGAACTCGACGGGCAGGTCGGCTAGCAGCCTGCTCAGGAAGAATCTGCGTCGGCGTCGACGAAAGGGTGTTCGTCGACGAAGGTGCGCGTTTCGGCGTACATGCGCGCGATGAAGTCTTCCAACTGGGTGCGCTCCACCCGCCATTGACCTCGGCCGCCGATCTTGATCGCGGGCAGGTCGCCGCGGCGCACGAGAGCGTAGACCTGGGCGCTGGAGGTGTTGAGCACCTCGGACACGTCGGCGAGCGTCAGGAATCGGGGGTCCTCAGCCATGGCCCCATGGTGCCATCAGCACGGGTAATCGGTGTGGCTTCGGGAGCAAGCCTGTGGATAGGGAGGTGTGAGCTTGCTCCCGAGAGGGAATGATGTCCCGGTGTCTCGGAATCCACTCCCTCTCGACCTGCCCGCCGCCACCCGGTCCCGCTCACCCGGTTGGCGAGATCCCCGGCTGTGGGTCGGAGTGGTGCTCGTGACCGGTTCGGTGGTCGCTGGCGCCCAGATCATGGCCAGCGCCGACGACACCACGTCCGTGTGGTCGGCGTCCACCGACCTGCTCGTGGGTCACGCCTTGACCGCGGACGACCTCGAAGCCACTCGCGTGCGCTTCGCCGATGCCGGCTCCGGCGAGGGCTATCTCTTCGTCGATGAGCAGCTGCCGGCAGATCTGACGCTCACGCGAGCACTCTCGGCCGGAGAGCTCGTCCCCGCAAGTGTTCTGGGCGAGGCATCCACGGAAGAAACCGTGGCGGTCTCGGTGCCCATCGCAGCCGAGCATGTGCCGACCGGGCTGGCAGCCGGCTCACATGTCGATGTGTGGGTGGTGGGTGAGTCGCGAGGTGGCCGTCGACGGGCCACGGCCGTGCTGGAGGACGTGGTCATCACCGATGTCCCCGCCATGGGTGACTCCTTCACCTCCTCTGGCGGCCGCCAGTTGGTGCTCGCGGTCCCGGTTGATGAGCAGGATGCCTTGGCCAAGGTGCTCGCGGCCAGTGGTGACGCGCTGGTTCGCATCGTGGGCCGGGGCTGATCCGGTGATCTGTGTACTGCTCCTCGCCTCGGGCGAGCCCTGGGAATCTCCAGCGTTGGCCGACCTTGAACGACACCGCGACATCGTGGTGCTCAAGCGGTGCGTCGATGTCGACGACCTCCTGGCCTCGGTCGTCAGCGGCCAGGCCGACGTCGCGGTCGTCTCGCTGGACGCGCCGGGGCTCGATCCCGCCAGCGTGGCGCACCTGCGCCGGCATGCGGTGCGGCCGGTGGCAGTGACGTCCGCCCCTGTCGATGATCTCGACGTGCGTGAGCAGGCACAGCGTCTTGGCATCGCGGCCGTGGTTTCGGTGAGCGGTCTCGCCTCGCTCGCAGAAGTGGTCACCACCGTGGAAGGTGTTGCTGACACGCGGCTCCGGCCTGCCGACCCCCTGTCCCCACAGGAGGTGTCCCCAGCGGTGTCTCTGCCCCAGGACGCTGACGGTCGGTTGGTGGTCCTGTGGGGACCTGCGGGTGCTCCGGGTCGCACCACCGTGGCCACCAGCCTCGCGGCGGAGTTGGCGCGGCGCAGTTCGCCCGTGGTCCTCGTCGATCTCGATCCCTACGGCGGTGCCGTGGCCCAGCAACTGGGCATTCTCGACGAGGTGTCCGGTCTGCTGTCTGCGTCGCGATTGGCAGGATCAGGTCATTTGGAGGAACGCTTCAGCTCGGTGTGTCGGGGAATCGGAGATCACCTCGCCGTGGTCACCGGACTCCCGCGGGCCGATCGATGGCGCGAGGTCCGCGCGGCGCACGCGGAGCGTCTGCTGGAGGCGGCCCGCAGCCGCGGAGATGTCGTGGTCGACACCGGCTTCTCGTTGGAGGACGACCCGGGCTCCGACTTCGGCACCCGTCCGGGACGCAATGCGCTGACACTCACCGCGCTGGACCTGGCCGATGAGGTCGTGGTGGTCGGATCGGCCGATCCGGTGGGTCTGGCCCGTCTGGCGCGTGGACTGGTCGAGCTGCGCGATCGTGCCACCGCCGCTCCGGTGCGAGTGGTCGTCAACCGCATGCGAGCCTCGATCGGTTGGTCGGAAAAGGACATCGCGGGGATGGTGGAGGGCTTCAGCCGGGTGTCCGGCCTGCACTTCCTGCCCGAGGACCGTGCCGTGGTGGACAAGGCGTTGGTCACCGGGCGTGCCGTCGTCGAGATCGGTGACTCATCACTCGTCCGCAGTCTGGCAGCGCTGACTGATGCAGTCTTTCCGGCCAGCGTCGCCTCGTCGCCCACGCGCCGCTCAGCCAGAAGATTGCGCCGAACCGGCTAATATTCTGCATAGCATCAAGAGTTGACCTAGGCTTTGCTTCTCGATCAAGGAGAACGCGTTGTCATCCCTCATCCGCACGAGTGCCGTGGCCCTGCTAGCGGTCACGATGTCTGCAGCACCTGCGCTGGCGGTGAATGGCCTGGTGTCCAAGGGGACCACGAGTCATGACGTCATCACCGGCAATGCCCGCCCGAACCGCATCATGGCGCTGGGTGGGGATGACAAGGTCAGTGGCCGTGGCGGAGCCGACACGATCTTCGCAGGCAAGGGCAACGACACCGTCTACGGCGACTTCGGCGACGACTGGATCACTGCCCAACCGGGCAGGGACTGGGTGACGGGCGGCGGGGGCAACGACCGGATCGACGGTGGTCAGGATGACGATCTGCTCTTCGGCGGCGTGGGCGATGACTTCATCTCGGCCGGTAGCGGCAATGACGTGATCGATGGCGAGGACGGGAACGACACCCTGAGCGGCGGTCCGGGCGCCGACCAGATCACGGGCGGACCCGGCAATGACAAGCATCTGGGCGGCGACGGAGACGACTGGATCGATGCCGGCCCCGGCGACGACGGTGCCATTCAGGGTGGGGCAGGTGACGACGTCCTGATCGACGGGGACGGTCACGACTGGCTCATCAAGGGTGATGAGGGTGATGATGTCATCTTCCTCGGGTCGGGAGCCGACAAGGTCTTCGGCGAAGAGGGCAACGACACGATCTATGTCCTGCCCGATGGCTTCGTGGACAAGATCCGTTGCGACGACGACGGCCAGGCCAACGGCGACGCCGACCGGGTCATCTTCGTGGGCTATCGCGACCCGCTCGACCTGGTGGACCCCTATGGGGGACGTTGCGAGATCGTCATGGTCGTGCAGGAGCCCCCGCCGGGCTGGCCCTACGGCGCCGTCACGCCGCGAACAAGAGGTAGAGACCTCCTGCGGTGAACCCCACCATGGCCGCCAACAACGGAAGTTGGCCCGTGAGGTGGTGGCGCGGTGGCAGGAGTCGGATGGCTCGGTCGTGGGCGGCAACCACACCGACCACGTGGCCCAGAACCACTCCCGCGACCTTGCTGGCAGCCAGGAAGGTCGGATGCAGCCTCAACCAGTAGTTGACCTGGAGATCTGCGGTCCCGAGGTAGTTGTCGCCGCGGCTGAACGGGTCGCTGAGCTGGATCAGAGTGGTCTGACCGGCCTCAGCGAGGTAGGTGAGGTAGTGGGCGAAGATGTAGCCCACGATGATCGGCACCATCGAGTGGGCGAACAGATCGGGCAGCAGTCGACGCGGGGTTTGGCTGGTCACGCCGGTGGCGATGGTGGCCACCGTCAGAATCACCGCGACGCCGGCGCAGAACGCCAGCAGTGCGAGGGTGTCGGGACCGACGCGTGGCATCGACAGCGACTGCACGAACTGCAGCCAAGTGGTCGAATCCCGGAACGAGTCGAAGGCAGTGCTGCCGAAGAGGATCGAGACCACGGCCACCAGGCCCGGACGGGCGATGACGGTGTCGAGATTGGCCAGGGGGCTGCGAAAGACCAGGACCTCGTCCCGGCGGCCCCAGATCGAGAGCTTGGCGACCAAGGACGAGTAGACCTCGAAGGGGTCGGCCCGTTCGAGGAAGACAGTGCCCCAAAGGGCTGAGCCGAGCAACATGATGGCGAGGTAGACGGCGCACCACAGGCGTACCGGGTCCAGATCGCGGGCCTGTGGATAGACCAACTCGAGCCAGACGAAGGCGAGGAGTCCAGCTGCGGCGGGCCAGTAGCCCAGACGCTCGGGGTAGGCGAAGAGGCCCTGCCCCTCAGGAGCACGGGATGTCTTCGCAAAAAGCATGCTGATGGTGCGGACCGGGCTGACAGCCTTGAAGAACGGGCCGAAGAGCAGGGAAGCCGGCACCAACCCCACCCACAGCAGGACGTAGAAGGTGCCGAGGAACGGGTTGATCACCGCGTCCTTGCCGAACATCGCAGCGGCAGCGACGTAGAGGAAGAACACCATCCCGAGCACGCGCAGGATCACGGCGAAGGGGACGGACGAGACCAGGGAATCGAGCCAGGCAGGCGCCGCCCGACCACTCGTGGCGGCGTCGTAGCGCGGCTCGCGCCACGCGATGGCCAGGACGACGAACGAGATCACCAGTGCGGCGACCCCTCCTGCCATCGCCAACTCCGGGGAGATCGGCAGGTCCTTGGCGCCCCCCAGACCGTGTGCCCGGATGACTCCGTCCACGGTCAGCGCACTTCTAGTTGAAGCACGATCGAGGAGGGATCGTGGCTCTCGACCTCGACGACGCCGGGCTGGGCGATGGTGATTTCGTGCTCGGTCATCCCGGCGGCATAGGCCACTTCCTGCTCAGGGACGCTATGGACGTGGAGTTCACCGGCCACGTCCGAGGTGATCGTGAGAGTGACCAGTTGGCCGACCTTCGTCTCGACCCGGACGCCGTTGGGGGTGAACACGTCGTCCTGACGCGAGAGCTCGATCTCAATGTCGCCGCTGTCGTCGGTGTTGTTCGACGTGGTGGGCGTCGTGGAAATCGTGGTCGAGCCCGGCGAGGCCGACTCACCGCCGTCACTGCAGGCGCTCAGGCTCAACAGCAGCACCAGGGCGAGGGGGGCAAAGCGCGACACGCGGGGGCACAACACAGGTCCACTCCTTCGTGAGATGTGGTCACATGGCCCACGCGACCATGGGCTCTGTCAGAATCGCATGCGTGACAAGTGGACTGGCCAGCGACCCTGCTCCGATCCCGGCCACCGACGAAAGGGCAGCAGATGAATGAGCGGCTCCGGCCGCGGGACCTGGCCCTGTTGGCTATCGAGTCCCCCACCACGCCGATGCACAATGCCACGGTCGAGATCTTTGATCCGGGCGGGTCCGGCTTCGACTACGCCGGTCTCGTCGAGTTGATCGCCGATCGCATTGCCTTCGTCCCTCGCTACCGTCAGCGACTCCAGTCGGTGCCGGGGCGGCTTGCGAACCCCGCGTGGGTCGATGACGACAACTTCGATCTCGGCTATCACGTACGGCGCTCGGCACTGCCGCGCCCCGGGAGCATGGACCAGCTCCGTGAACTCGTGGCGCGGATCGCGTCACGCCCGCTGGATCGCAATCGTCCACTGTGGGAGTGCTACTTCGTGGAGGGACTGGCCGAGGGTCGGGTGGCGTTGCTGACCAAGAGCCACCAGATCCTGGTCGATGGTCGCGAAACCGTCGACATCGGTCAGGTCCTCCTGGACACTTCGCCGGACCAGCGGTCCCTGGGTCACGACGACTGGCGCCCCCGCCGCACCCTGGGGCCCGTCGCAGTGGCGCTCGGCGCCGTCACCGACTCGCTCGAACGCCCCGCCACGGTCATGGCCACGACTCAGGCCAACGCCGCATCGGTGGTCCGTCGAGCCACGGCCGGCGGCTACCGCGCGGCAGAGGTGTTCGGTGCGCTTGCGGGACGCGGGCCGGCCCACGCGACGCCGGTGCACCGCCGACTGTCGCAGCAGCGTCGCTTCGTGACAGTCCGCACCGAACTGGCCGACTACCGCATGATCCGCCAGGCGCACGGTGGCACTGTCAACGACGTCATCCTGGCCACCGTCGCGGGAGCCCTGCGCGGCTGGCTGATGACGCGCTCGGAGTCGATGGCCGGCCTGCGCACCATCAGGGCGATCGCGCCTATGTCGGTGATCGACGACGAACTCGAGGCCACGTCGCTCGGGACCCAGGTCGTGGGCCATCTGGTGAGTCTCCCCATCGGGGAGCCGAGCCCGGTGGTGCGCCTGCACCAGGTCAGCTATGACCTCAAGGCCCACGGCGACACCAGCATGGCCGTGTCGGCGCGCCGGCTTTCCGGGATTGCGGGCTTCGCGCCCACCACGTTCCATGCGCTGGGGTCACGGGTCGCGGCCGCCGAACTCCGCAAGGGGTTCCAGGTCTCGATCACCAACGTTCCCGGGCCGCAGTTCCCTCTCTACGCCGGCGGAGCGCGCATGCTGGAGTCCTATCCGGTCCACCCGCTGCTGCCCGACCATCCGCTGGCGTTCGGAGTGACCTCCTACGACGGTGGCGTGTTCTACGGCATCACGACCGACCGTGACGCCGTGCCTGATGCCGACATCCTCGGACAGTGCGTGCTCGACGCCTTGGAGGAGTTGCGCGATTCCGCGTCCTCGTCCCGAGCACGCGCCCCACGCGGGCGCAAGAAGGCTGCTGCCCGCCGCAAGAGTCAGACCAGGTCCAGCAAGGAGCGATCGTGAGCACGCGCGTCTACCTCACCGGGGACTGGGAGAGGTTCGGCGAGGTGCTCCATGTCGATCATCCTGGATTCTCACACCACAACACGTCACCGCGTGACTACGACGGCCACGCGGTGACTCCTGCCCTGCGCGCGGCCTGCCCCGACTGGGACGAGGAACAACTGGAGCACTACGCGATGACAGAGGCTGCCCAGGCGTCCCTGCACCACTTGCCCGGCAAGAGCGAGCGCATGCGCCGCCTCGTCATCACGGTGGATGCCGCTGTCGTCGAGCCCGTGGTGGACGGACTCACTGCGGTCGTGGCCAAGACCGTCTCCCTGCCAAAGGACGTGGCTGCTGTGATGGTCGACACCGAGGACGCCGAGGCGAGAGTGGCGGCCGCGGTGAGCGCGCTGCGCGGCGCGGACGACATCGAGGCGGACGACGTTCGCAGGAGCATCGACCGCTGCCTGGACCACGAGTTGGCCTGGTTCGCAGCAACCGAGATCGACCAGGTGTTCGGCCGCGGACCGCATCCCGAGCCCGACCCTCTTTGAGGCCGGCCTCACTCTCTGACACGATCTGGTCATGGACGCGATCACTTTCCCGCCGGCTCCCACCAACGAGCCGAACCTGACCTACGCACCGGGGACCCCGGAACGCGAGACCCTCATCACCGAGATTGCCGCGCTCGAGGGCGAGCAGCACTCCTTCGGCGCCGTGATCGGTGGCACGAAGCGAGACGGTGGGGGAGCGGAGATCAAGGTCGTTCAGCCCCACGATCATCAGCACGTCCTCGGGACGCTGAAGAACTCCACCACCAAGGACGCCGAGTCGGCGATCCAGGCCGCGAAGGATGCCGCCCTGCCCTGGCAGCGGATGCCGTTCGACGAGAAGTGCGCCATCCTTCTCAAGGCTGCCGACCTGCTCGCCGGCCCTTGGCGCCAGCGGATCAACGCAGCGACCATGCTCGGTCAGTCCAAGACGGCCTACCAGGCCGAGATCGACTCCGCGTGTGAGCTGATCGACTTCTGGCGCTTCAACGTCCACTACGCCAAGCAGATCCTCACCGACCAGCCGATCGCCAACAGCCCCGGCATCTGGAACCGCACCGACCACCGCCCGCTCGAGGGCTTCGTCTACGCGATCACGCCGTTCAACTTCACCGCGATCGCCGGCAACCTGCCGACTGCTCCGGCGCTGATGGGCAACACCGTCCTCTGGAAGCCCTCGCCGACCCAGCAGCTCGCGGCGTCGCTGACGATGGACCTGTTGGAGGAGGCAGGGATGCCCCCCGGTGTCATCAACATGCTGCCCGGTGACGGCCTCGACGTCTCCAAGGTCGCGATGACACACCCCGACCTCGCCGGCATCCACTTCACCGGCTCGACGCCGACCTTCCAGCACCTGTGGCGCACCGTGGGCGAGAACATCGCCTCCTACCGCTCCTACCCCCGCATCGTCGGCGAGACCGGTGGCAAGGACTTCATCATCGCCCACCCCAGTGCCGACCCCGACGTGGTGCGGGTCGCGATGCTGCGTGGCGCGTTCGACTACCAGGGCCAGAAGTGCAGCGCCGCCTCGCGCGTCTACGTCGCCAAGTCGGTCTGGGCCAAGATCAAGGATCAGCTCATCGCTGACACCGAGGCATTGTCGATGGGTGATGTGACCGACCTGTCGAACTTCATGGGTGCCGTCATCGACGACCGGGCCTTCGCCAAGCACAAGGCTGCGATCGCGCGCGCCAAGAGCAACAAGAACCTCACCGTCCTGGCTGGTGGGGAGGTCGACGACTCGGTGGGCTACTTCGTACGCCCCACGATCGTGGAGTCCACCGATCCCACCGACCAGATGTTCTCCGACGAATACTTCGGCCCCATCCTCGCAGTCCATGTGTACGACGACGCCCAGTTCGAGTCGGTCGTGGCGCAGATGGAGTCGTTCTCCCCCTACGCTCTGACCGGCGCCATCATCGCGCAGGACCGCGCAGCCATCGCGTGGGCCCGCAGGGAGCTGCGCTTCGCGGCCGGCAACTTCTACATCAACGACAAGCCCAGCGGTGCCGTCGTGGGACAGCAGCCGTTCGGCGGTGGTCGCGCCTCGGGGACCAACGACAAGGCAGGCGCTGCGATCAACCTGCTGCGCTGGACCTCGCCGCGCTCGATCAAGGAGACGTTCGTGCCGCCGAAGGAGCACCTGTACCCCCACATGGGGTGACGCGGAGGCTGTCATCGACCTCGACTGTGCACCCCGGGACGATCCCGGGGTGCACAGTGGGACAATGACAGGGTGATTGCGCTGCACATGGGTGCCCTGCACCCCATCGAGCAGGGCCTGACGATCTTCCTTGCGTTCGGCCCCTTCGTACTGCTCGGGGTCGTGGTGTGGCTGCGTCGTCGTTCCGAACCCTGACCTGCAGTCTCAGCGGGCCAGCCAGGCGACGCCGACCTGCTGTTCCTTGTCGAGGCCCTTGGCGAAGAGCTCGGCAATGACGCTCTCGATCTTGCCGCCGATCAACGGCACGCGGACGGTGACTTCGAGGTGGATGGTCTCGACGGTCCGACCGTTCGCCTCGACAAGTGTGGCCGTTCCACTCAGTTCGCCCGGCTTGTCGGCGATGGTGACCTCGATGTCGGCGTGATCGGGAGTGGACCACGTCTCCGTCTGCACGATGACGATCTCGTCCCCGACGAACTTGCGCGCGAAGGAGGGGACCACGTGCGCGGCGCGGGTCTGCTCGAGGGTGATCACGTCACCGTCGCGGTGCGCGGTCCCGCTGGCCACGTGCTGGGCCTCGAGCACCGCTTTGCGGAAAGCGGGATCGAGCAACATGGTGCGCACCGCCGCAATGGGTGCGTCGTAGGTCAGGGTCTTGGCGATCTTCCTGCTCATCAGCGATCCCCTGCCAGCCAGTTGTCGCCGACCGAGAACTCGATGGTGATGGCCGATCCGATCGTTTCCGCGAGCAGCGACTCGAGTTTGCCGCCGATCAGGGGGACCTTGAACGTGATCTTCAGTTCGACCACCTGCTCCGTCGAGTGACCCGCGGCTGCAAGTGTGGTCGTGCCGCGGATGTCGCTCGGCTTGCCGGGCGTCTCCACCTGCAACGAACCACCGGATCGGTCCGGCCAGTGCTCACGCTGGACGGCACGCGTGGTGTCTCCGACGAACTTCTTGGCGATCGCCGGCAGCCCGGCAGTGTGTTGGACCTGGTCGTTGACCATGGTGAATCCGTCACCGTCACGCTCGAGCGTGACCTCGTGGGACACGACATTCTGGGCACGGCTCACCGTGGACCTGAAGTCCGGATCTGCGAGCATCTCGAAGACGGCGTCAGGGCTCGCCGCGTAGGTGTGTTCCCAAGTCTTCAGCATGCGGCCATCATCCCTCAGCCAGGTGCGGATGACCGCGACATGTCCGCAGCAACCCGCCAGTAGCGACCGGTGTTGGACCCCTCGGTGAGAGCGTCCTATGGTCGGGGCGTGGGAACGTTGGAGGACACCAAGGACCAGCACCTCGCCGAGGCGACTCGCGTCGCCGAAACGAGCACCGGATCGGCGGAGGATTGGAGCGAACTGCTTCGCGCCTACTACCGCCACGTCGCGCCCGAGGAGGTGGTGTCGCGCTCGCCCGAAGATCTTTACGGTGCCCTCGCGTCTCACCGCGAGTTGGCCGCCTCCCGTCCGCAGGGGACCGCTGCGGTCCGGGTGCTCATGCCCACCGGTGCAGGGGCCGGTTGGTCGGCCTCCGGACGATCGGTGGTGGAGGTGGTCACCGACGACATGCCGTTCCTCGTCGATTCGGTGACGATGGAGCTCAACCGGCTGGGTCACAGCGTCCACGTCGTGATCCACCCGCAATTCTCCGTCGAACGTGACATCACTGGCGTGCTCAAGCACATGGGCCTCCTCGACGACGAGGGCCACCCCAGGACACCGGCGTCCGGTGACGAGTCGTGGATGCATGTCGAGATCGATCGCACCGATCGTGCGGAGGCCTCGGAGATCGAGGAGAGCATCCACCGCGTGCTGGACGACGTGCGTGGTTCGTTCGAGGACTACGAGAAGATGCACGCCCGCGCCCTCGATGTCGTGGCCGAGATCGTCAGTTCCCCGCCGCCGCTGCCGGAGACCGAACTCGCGCAGGGGCGCGAATTCCTGACCTGGTTGGCCGATGATCACTTCACGTTCCTGGGCTACCGCGAGTACCGCCTCGAAATCCATGAGGACTCGCCGCAGGAGTTCGGTCTGCGTTCCATTCCCGGCACCGGTCTGGGCATCCTGCGCCATGATGAGGCACTGTCGACCTCGTTCGCGAAGCTGCCTCCTCTGGTCAAGGCGAAGGCTCGCGAGAAGACCCTGCTGGTCCTGGCGAAGGCCAATTCCCGAGCGACCGTGCACCGCATGGCCTACCTCGACTACGTGGGTGTGAAGTCTTTCGGTCCCGACGGTGAGGTCACCGGCGAGCGCCGCTTCCTCGGTCTCTTCTCGAGCACTGCCTACAGCGAGTCCGTCAGCCGGGTGCCGTTGCTGCGCGAGAAGTCCCTGGAGGTCATGCGTCATGCCGGGTTCGACCCGGGCAGTTACGCCGGCAAGGCGTTGATGGACATTCTGGAGAACTATCCCCGCGACGAGTTGTTCCACACCTCCGCCGAGGAGTTGGCCCCTGTCGCGCAGGACATCATGTTCGCGCGTGAGCGTCGCACGCTGCGGGCCTTCGTCCGCCGCGACACCTACGGCCGCTACGTCTCGGTCCTGGTCTATCTCCCGCGTGATCGCTACAGCACCACGGTGCGTGAGCGGTTCGCCGACATTCTGCGCGACCACCTCGGCGGCGAGCACGTCGAATTCACTGCGCGCGTCAACGAGTCGACGACCGCACGGGTGCACTTCGTGGTGCACCCGCCCCAGGGCGGCCAGATCCCGGATGTGGATGTCGACGACCTCGAGCGCCGACTCGTCGAGGCGTCGCGCTCCTGGCGTGACGACTTCGTGGCTGCCGTGGTCAGCGAACACGGTGAGGAGCGCGGCTCACGGCTGGCACGAGCGTGGGCCGGTGTCTTCCCCGAGGGCTACAAGGAGGACTTCAGCCCTGAGCGCGCTTCTGCAGATGTGGGTCGAATCGAGGCCATTGCCGGTGACGAAGGCATCGACCTGGCCCTGTTCGAGCAGCGCTCCGAGGACGGTAGTTTCAGCCGCGGTGAGTCCAGACTCAAGATCTTCCGGATCGGAGAGCCTCTTTCCCTGAGTGCGGTGCTGCCGATGCTCACGTCCATGGGTGTCGAGGTCATCGACGAGCGCCCGTACGAGCTCGAGGGTCTGGACCGGCAAACCTTCGTCTATGAATTCGGTCTGCGTCATGGCCGCCAGTTGTCGGCCGAAGAGCGTGCCCTGTTCGCCGAGGCGCTGCGTGCGGTGTGGGACGGCTACAACGAGATCGACGGGTTCAACCAGCTCGTCCTGGCTGCCGGTCTGACCTGGCGCCAGGCCACGGTTCTGCGGGCGTATGCCAAATACTCGAAGCAGGGCAATTCGCCTTTCGCGCTCGACTACATCGAAGGGGCGTTGCGCAGCAACGTCGACATCACCCGGCTGCTGGTGGAGTTGTTCGAGGCCCGCTTCGACCCCGACTCCGCAGCCGCCGGGAGCGAACCACTGCGGGGCGACAGCGACGCTCGAGACGCGAACGTCGAAGCCATCCGGTCGCGACTGCACACGCTGCTCGACGACGTGGTCAGTCTGGACCACGACCGCATCCTGCGCTCGTACCTCACGCTGATCGGGGCCACGCTGCGCACCAACTTCTTCCAGCGCGACGCCGAGGGGGCCATGCACCCCTACATTTCCTTCAAGCTCGAGCCCTCGGCGATCCCTGACCTGCCGGAGCCGCGTCCCCGCTACGAGATCTTCGTCTACAGCCCACGGGTCGAGGGCGTACACCTGCGCTACGGCGCGGTCGCTCGAGGAGGTCTGCGCTGGTCGGACCGTCGCGACGACTTCCGTACCGAGGTGCTGGGCCTGGTGAAGGCACAGATGGTCAAGAACACCGTCATCGTTCCGGTGGGAGCGAAGGGCGGATTCTTCTGCAAGCAACTGCCCGACGCCTCGGATCGCGACGCCTGGCTGGCCGAGGGAGTGGCCTGCTACAAGATGTTCATCTCCGGACTCCTCGACATCACCGACAACCTGGTCGAGGGCGACACCGTCGCTCCGAAGGGCGTCGTGCGCCACGACGGTGACGATGCCTACCTGGTTGTGGCTGCCGACAAGGGGACGGCGAGCTTCTCCGACATCGCCAACGGGGTGGCCAAGGACTACGGCTTCTGGCTGGGCGATGCCTTCGCCTCGGGCGGCTCGGTGGGCTATGACCACAAGGGCATGGGCATCACGGCCCGCGGTGCCTGGGTCTCGGTCCAGCGCCACTTCCGCGAGATGGGGGTGGACTGTCAGAGCGAAGACTTCACCTGCGTCGGCGTCGGCGACATGTCCGGCGACGTCTTCGGCAACGGCATGCTCAGGTCTGAGCACACTCGCCTGGTGGCTGCCTTCGACCACCGGGACATCTTCATCGACCCGAATCCCGATGCGGCGAAGTCCTATGCCGAAAGGCTGCGTCTCTTCAAGGTGCCGCGTTCGAGTTGGAAGGACTACGACGCTTCGCTGATCTCCGAGGGCGGTGGAGTGTGGCCGCGTTCGGCCAAATCGATCCCGATCTCCGCGGCCGTCCGTTCGGCGCTGGGACTCGGCGACGACGTCACCGCGATGACCCCGACCGACCTGATGCAGGCCATCCTGCTCGCGCCGGTCGACCTGTTGTGGAACGGTGGCATCGGCACCTACGTCAAGTCCTCGGAGGAGACCAACGCGGACGCCGGCGACAAGGCCAATGACACGATCCGCGTCAACGGCGGGGACCTGCGGGCCAAGTGCGTCGGCGAGGGAGGCAACCTGGGTTGCACCCAGCTGGGCCGCGTCGAGTACGCGCGCAGCGGGATCGGCGGTCAGGGCGGTCGCATCAACACCGACTTCATCGACAACTCCGCCGGGGTGGACACCTCCGACCACGAGGTCAACATCAAGATCCTGCTCGACAAGCTGGTCGCCGCCGGTGCCATGGAGCAGGAGGCTCGCAAGACCCTGCTGCTCGAGATGACCGACGAAGTGGCGGCCCTGGTCCTGCGCGACAACTACGAGCAGAACCTCGCCCTCGCCAACGCTGCGGAGAACGCGCCGTCCCTGCTGCACGTCCATGAGGACTGGATGCGCGAGTTGGAGCGTCGTGGTCTGCTCAACCGCGATCTGGAGGGTCTGCCCACCACGCGTGAGGTGCGTCGACGTCTCGACCGCAAGCAGTCCCTGTCGGTGCCGGAACTCTCGGTGCTGCTGGCCTGGACCAAGATCGTGCTGGCCGACGAGTTGATCGATTCCGATCTTCCCGACGACCCCTACCTGCGCGAGGACCTGCTGGCCTACTTCCCGGAACGGATGAAGCCGGAGTTCGAGGAGGCCATCGAGGATCACCCGCTCCGTCGAGAGATCATCGTGACCCAGGTGGTCAACGACCTGGTCAACGGTGCCGGCATGACCTTCTGGCCCCGGCTGGCGGGCGAGACCGGCGCGACCGCAGCGGATCTGACGCGTGCCAACTTCGTGGCCCGCGAGATCTTCGGGTCCCTGCCCCTGCGCGACGAGATCGCCGCGCTGGACAATCGGGTGCCTGCTGAGCGGCAGACCCGGATGCGGATCGAGATGCGTACCCTCGTCGAGCGGTCCTCACGCTGGCTGGTGAGCAACCGCCGTCCGCCGTTGGACTCGAAGGCGACCGTGGACTTCTTCCGTTCTCGGGTGCACGACATCATGAGCGCGCTGCCCCACATCATCAGTGGGCGCGAACTCGACGACTACACCGCTCAGGTGGCTCGGCTCACCGAGCACGGCGTGCCCGACGACCTTGCCTCCAAGGTCTCCGTGCTGTCGCCCTCCTACTGTCTGCTGGGGGTCGTGGAGACCGCTGACCGGCTCGGCCTGGAGCCGGTCGAGGTGGCGCAGGTGCACTTCGAGTTGGGTGAGCGGCTGGGCCTGCCCGCGCTGGTCGAACGGATCTTTGCGCTGCCGCGCGACGATCGCTGGCAGACCATGGCCCGGGCAGCAGTGCGCGACGACCTCTACGGTGTCCATCACCAGTTGACGGCGCGCGTGCTCGAATCCACCGATGCCTCCGACTCCGCCACGACGCGAGTCGCTGCGTGGGAGAACTCCGAGAAGGAGTTGGTCGATCGCTCGGCGGCCACGCTCGAGGAGATCTGCCACGACGAGAACGCCGAGTTGGCTCGCCTGTCGGTGGGTCTGCGGGTCGTGCGAGGCCTGTTGTCGTGACGTGGTGGCAGCCCGGGCGAGGAGAGCTTCACGTCGCCCGGGCCGCCACCACCCCGCCCACCGTCGCAGTGGTCCGAGGGGTCTGAGGGGTCTCGCCTCAACTCGCCTTCTTGCGAGCAGCCACCTTCTTGGCAGTCTTCCCTGCGCTGGACTTCTTCGCGGCAGCCTTCTTCGCAGGTTTTGCTGCCGCGGACTTCTTGGCGGGAGCCGACCTTGTCGAGCCCTTTGCAGTGGCAGGTTTCTTCTCGGGCTCACCGCGTGCGGACTTGGCGGCAGCCACCGACTTCTGCAGGGCAGCCAACAGGTCGACGACCTCGCCCGACGTCTTCGTCGAGGTCTCGGTCCGGGTCACCTCGCCGCCCTCCACCTTCGACTTCACCAACGCCTCGACGGCGTCCGCGTAGTCGTCCTCGAACTCGCTGGCATCGAAGTCTCCGGCCAGGGTGTCCACGAGCAGATGGGCCATCTTGACCTCGGAGTCCTTGACCTCTCCAGGCTCCACGGAGAAGCCGGGGGAGCGCACCTCGTCGGGCCACATCATCGTCTGGAGCACGATGACGTCGTCACGGACTCGCAGCACCGCCATCGTGGTGCGTTGGCGCAGTGCGACGGTCACCACCGCCATCTTGTCGGCGTCGAGCAGGGCCTGTCGCAGCAGGGCGTACGGCTTGGCGCCGGTGCCTTCGGGCTCGAGGAAGTAGGACTTCTCGAACAGCAGCGGGTCGATCTGCTCACTGGGCACGAATTTCTCCACCGCGATCTCGCGGGAGGAGGTCGAGGGCAGCGTGGCCATGTCGTCGTCGGTGAGGATGACCATCTCGCCGTCCTCGGTCTCATAACCCTTCGCGATGTCGGCATAGGCCACTTCCTCCCCGTCGAGGGAGCACACGCGCTGATACTTGATCCGCCCCCCGTCCTTGGCATGGACCTGGCGGAACGACACGTCGTGGCTCTCGGTGGCGGCGTAGAGCTTGACCGGCACCGTGACCAGACCGAAGGACACCGCGCCCTTCCAGATCGCGCGCATGGGGAGCACCTCTCGTCAAAAGTGGCAGTGACACCAGTATCAGCGGTCGTCGTGGGCCGCGCCACCCGCGAGACAAGCGAGCGAACCCATGGACTAGAACGTGTTCTCATTGCATGCTTGCCCGCATGAGCCCTCGCCCCCTCAACCTTGCCGACGTCCTCGAGGTCATGGCCGACGCCGTTCCGGACCGCGCAGCGGTGATCACGACCGACCACGTCTACACCTATGTCGAGATCGATGAACGCGCCACCCGCATGGCCAATCATCTGATCGGGTTGGGCATCCAGCCCGGGGAGCACGTCGCGATCCACAGCGACAACCGCATCGAATGGGTGGATGCCTTCTACGGTGCCCTCAAGGCGCGGGCGGTGCCGATCAACATCAACTACAAGTACCTGCACGCCGAGTTGGCCCATCTCTACGACAACTCCGATGCGGTGGCCGTGATCGTCGCTCCGGACTACCAGGTCGCAGCCGAGGGCGCAGCCACGGACCGGGTACGACACATCATCGTGCTGGGCGAGGAGCATGACGGCGCCATGGCGCGCGCATCCACCGAACGGCCGGACCGGGTCCGCACCGCCGATGACCTCTACGTCGTCTACACCGGAGGCACCACCGGCAGCCCCAAGGGCGTGATGTGGCGCAACGAGGACATCATCAAGGCCGCTCTCAACGTCGCGCGCTACGGCGCGCCGATCGAGTCGGTGGAGAAGTTGGGCGAGGAAGCCGTGGCCAACGAGAACCCGATGGTGATCATGGCCGCCGGACCGATGATGCACGGCGGCAGCCAATGGATCCTGGGCAACGCCCACGTCTCGGGTCAGACCGTGGCGCTCTACACCGAGCCCGCCTTCGAGCCTGACAAGGTCCTCGACCTGGCGGCCAAGGCCAGGGTGGTGTCCCTGGCCTTTCTCGGCGATGCCATGGCCCGCCCGATTGCGGAAGCTGTCACCGCGGAGCCGGACCGCTGGGACCTCTCCGGTCTGATGGCGTTGTCCAACGGCGCTGCGCCGCTGTCGGGACCGATCAGGGAACAGCTCTATGCGGCGTTCCCCGGCAAGTTCATCCTCGACACGTTCGGCTCCTCGGAGGCCGGTGCGTCCGGGTCGCACATGGACGCTGGTGACGGCAAGCCCGTCACCTTCGCAGTCACCGACGAGATGGAGGTCTTCGACGCCGACATGGAGCCGGCGGCGGCGGGCGTACGAGGCATGTTTGCGCGTACCGGCCCCATCCCGTTGGGCTACTACCAGGACCGCGCCAAGACGGCAGCGACCTTCCGGGAGATCGGTGGGACACGCTGGGTGTTCCCGGGGGACTTCGCGCGGCGCGAGGAGGACGGCACCATCACTCTGCTGGGACGCGGCTCGGTCTGCATCAACACCGGCGGGGAGAAGGTGCACCCCGAAGAGGTCGAGGCCACGCTCAAGAAGCACCCGGGAGTGTTCGACGCGGTGGTCGTAGGGACCCCCCACGAGCGGTGGGGCCAGCAGGTCACGGCACTGGTCGAGGCGCGTGAGGAGGGTGGGCTCACCGAGGAGGAGTTGGTCGCCCACTGTCATGGGCTGATCGCCAACTACAAGTGCCCGAAGCAGATCTTCTTCGTCACCTCGGTGCCGCGCACCCCAGTCAGCAAGGTCGACTACCCGGCATCGACGCAAAGAGCCCTCGAACTGCTCGGCGGCGCCTGACTCGGTGGCACACTGCGAGTCATGCGTCCCATGCTGGCGACCAAGGCAGACGTCGTGCCCACCGGAGTGGAGTGGTCGCACGAGGTGAAGTGGGACGGCGTGCGGATCCTCGCCGACGTCACCGCCGGGTCCATCGACGCGCGCCTACTCACCCGCAACGGCAACGACGCGACGACCGCCTGGCCGGATGTCAGCCCTGCGCCCCTGCAGGGTCGCGACGTCCTGGTCGATGGCGAGATCGTCGGCATCAATGCGGCAGGCGTGCCGGATTTCGAGGTCATCCAGGAGCGGATGCACGTGCGCTCGGCGCGCAAGGCGGCCCGCCTGGCCACGGAGATCTCGGCCACGTTCATGGTCTTCGACGTGATGCGTCTCGACGGCCGGGACCTCACCGGTCTGCCGTTGGCCGAGCGGCGCGCCGTCCTCGAGGGGCTCGACCTCGGGAGTTGGCAGGTGCCGCCGACGTACGACGACGGGGTGATGTTGCACGCGGCCACCCTGCAGCAGGGGCTGGAGGGCGTGGTGTCCAAGCGGTTGAGCAGCCGGTACGAGTCGGGCGCACGAAGCCGTGCCTGGCTGAAGTTCCCTCACCGCCACCGTGACTCCTTCGTGGTCGGCGGGTGGCGGCCGCAGGAGGGCACCACGGACCGACTCGCCGCCCTGCTGGTGGGTGAGCCCACCCGGGACGGAGTGATCTACCGCGGCCGGGTCGGGAGCGGTATCGGAGCCGCAGCCAGTCGACTGCTGAGCGAGCGACTGGCGGGCCGCGATCTGGCGTCGAGCCCGTTCGCCGACGAGGTGCCCGGCGTGGATGCGCGCGGCACCTTCTGGGTGGAACCCTTTCTCGTGGTCGATGTGGAGTCCCTCAACAGGAGGCCGTTGCGCCGGCTGCGGCAGCCCTCGTACCGCGGCATGCGCACCGATGTCGACCCTGCCCAACTCCTGGAGGATCCGTGAGTGAGATCCACGTCGACGTCGAGGGTCGCACCGTGACTCTCACCAACCTCGACAAGGTGCTCTATCCCCGCTCCGGGACCACCAAGGCCGAGGTGCTCCACTACTACGCCCAGGTCGCGCCGGTACTGCTGCCACAGTTGGCGGGCCGGGCGCTCACCCGCATCCGGTGGCCGCACGGTGTCGGTGGTGCGCACTTCTTCGAGAAGAACGCACCGCCCGGCACCCCGTCCTGGGCACGAATCGTGGAGGTGTCGACCACCGGCAGCCGCTCCCAGTCCGACGGGGGCACGCTGCGGTTTCCGGTGTGTGAGGACCTTGCCACCCTGACCTGGCTGGCCAACCTTGCTGCCCTCGAACTCCATGTCCACCAGTGGCGAGTCGACGAGGCGGGCCAGCCGTGTCACCCGGACCGCCTGGTCATCGACCTCGACCCCGGCGAGCCAGCCGGTCTCCACGAGTGTGCGCGGGTGGCGCTGTTGGTCCGCGACGCCCTGGCCGAGCGCGGCCTGCGGTGTACGCCGGTGACGAGCGGCAGCAAGGGCCTGCACCTCTACGCACCGCTGTCGGGGGAACTCGACAGCGAGGCGACCACGGCGCTCGCCAAGGAGGTCGCCGAGGGTCTTGAGCGCGAGCACCCCGATGCGGTGACGGCGACCATGACCAAGGCCAGACGACCGGACAAGGTGTTCCTGGACTGGTCACAGAACTCCGGCTCCAAGACCACCGTGGCCCCGTACTCCCTGCGCGGGCGGGAGCGACCGACTGCCGCGACGCCGATCACCTGGGACGAGGTGGAGGCCGGCGCCGAGGACGAATTGGCCCTGGACCAATTTTCCCTGGAGCAGGTCCTGGAGCGCGTGAGTAGTGATGGAGACCTCTTCGAGGCCTGAATCTTCTTCCGGATGGAAGAGGCTCGCAGTGGGGTGGGCTACGCCAAACGGTCAATTCGGGTCCCGGACACCTCTGATTTGTCCCATTTCGTCGATACGGAGGCGCCTGCGCATTTACTCTCGGAGCATGAGTCAAGAGGTCCTGGTGGTGGAGGACGACGATGACATCGCCACACTGCTGATCCACAGCGTGGAGCGCGAGGGTCAGATTGCCAGTCGCGTCTCCAAGGGAGCCGCCGCGATCGCTCGCGTCTCGCTGCGTCCGCCGGCACTGGTGATCCTGGACCTCGGACTGCCCGACATGGACGGCGTCGATGTCTGTCGCGAGCTGCGCAGCCGTGGCTTCGCTGGCGGCGTCATCATGGTGACGGCCCGCAGCGATGAGACGGACAAGATCACCGGCCTCGACGTCGGGGCGGACGACTATCTCCCCAAGCCATTCAGTCTGGCCGAGCTCCAGGCCCGCATCCGAGCCCTGCTCCGCCGCAGCGCCCACCCCGACGACGCCACCGTCGTGGCGACCCGGGCCGGCCTACGCCTGGATTCGGCCACGCGCCGCGTGTTCCAGGGATCGGAAGAGTTCGCGCTCACGACGAAGGAGTTCGACCTGCTGTCGCTGCTGGCTTCGCACCTCGACAAGGTCGTCACCCGCGAAACGTTGATGGACCGAGTGTGGGACGAGAACTGGTTCGGCCCGACCAAGACCCTCGATGTCACGGTCAGTCGGTTGCGCGCCAAGATGGTGAGCGCCGGCGTTGCCGAGCGCGTGGTGTCCGTCCGAAGCGTGGGCTTCCGGTTGGAATCTGCGGAGGAAGAACGCGTTTCCTGCTGAGACCGCGGCGATGACACGAACGGTCTAGACGTCGAGTCTTTCCAGCCCCGGATGCGCTTTGCTGGGGGGAGAGGGAGGCGCGGGTCCTCCCGGGGGGACGAGCTGTCATGGCACAGCGAGTGGTTCAGCGAGTCGCGATCGTGCTTCTGGCGGGTGCCATGGGGTTGGCCGCGTGGTGTGGGCAGGCTGCCGCCGCGGAGTCACCCACGTGCGCAGTGGCACAGCATTTGTTGTCTGCTCACCATCCGCAGCAGTCCCTGGACCTGATTGCCGCTGCTCGCGAAGATGCCGGCGTCCCCACCACCTGCGCCGCGGTCGAATCTCTTGCTGCCCAGCAGGTGGTGTCCGCCGGACGCCTGGCTGCGGCCGAGGACGTGTTGGCCGTTGATGCTGACAACGCGGAGGGCAAGCGGATTCAATCCGTGGCACTCATCGGGGTGGAGAAGTTCAAGGATGCTCAACGAAGCGATCCGCTCAGGCGTCTGCCTGCTGATGAGTCCCGATGGAAGGACTTCACGAAGACGGTGCTCACGCCTGCATCGACGCTGCTTGTGGCCGGCCTGACGATTGCGCTGGCAATGGTGGTCGCGGGGCGACTGTTGCTGCTGATCTGGCCCTTTCGGTGGCCCCGGGTGCGGCGAATGGTGCTGTGTGCGATCACCGGGCTCGGTGTCGCCATTCTCGTGGGTGGCGTGCTGTCGCCGTGGTGGCTCGATCCGCAGCATCCGACCATCGTCGGCGCGAGCGCCCTCGGCTTTGCGGTGGGTGCCGTGGTGTGGGCCGTGGTGCTGGGAAGTCGTATGCGGTTGACCGTGCAGGTGCGCGACTCGGACGGAAAGGTGGACGACGGTGCCACCACGCAACTCGTCGCGCTGTTGAGCGAGTTCGGAGGCAAGCCGCCGCGGGGGTTGGAGGTGCCTGTCGGGCCAGACGTGGAGACGTTGACCGGCAAGGCCATCACGGATGTGAAGGCGGGTTGGTTGGCTGCCGCGCTGACTGTTCTGCAGGCCGTGCTGGGCGTCACACCATGGCGGGTGGTCGTGGACCTGCGCGAGAACGGCGATGCCTACGCAGTCGCGACCCGCAACGGTCGTAGCGCGGGTTCGGCGAAGATCGATGCCACGCCGTTGAAGAACGCAAGGTTGGCGGAGGACGGCTTGCCGGTGGCGGTCTCGGAGTGGAAGGTCGATCCGATCGTGATGGCGGCGGCGTTCGTCCTGTTGACTCTGGACGCCGGCTACGCCAGCGGATTCGAGGCTCTGGCAGGAGCCAGGGAGTGGCAGAGTGTGGGCTGGCAGTACGAAGCTTCCAGACCCTCGACCAGCAGGGAAGCCAAGATCGCTCTGCTGTCTCGCGCGATCCAGCGCGATCCCGGCAATCTGCCCGCACAGATGGCTCTGCAGTTCGAGCTCTATCGACGAGAGCAAGATGATGACGTCCTGGAGCGGTACGAAGCCTGGCTCGTCGCCAACGCTGCCTCCACGGTTGCCACCGACAACCCATACCTGAGATTGCGCCTGCTCCACAGCGCCACCGCAGTGGCGCTGAACCGTCACGAAATGCGGGAACGCTGGTCGAGACAAGGATCCTCGCGCTCCGCGGCCAGAGCAATCGAACTGTCCGAACAGCTGAAGCGGCAGGTGCGCCAACTCAAGAGAGCCGACCCTTTCCGGGTCACACTTGAACCTGTCGCGCAGGTGCTCAGCGCGGTGGCGAAGAGTTCTGAGGTCCCTTACCAAGTCACCACGATGCTGGGGTCGCCCACGCTCGACTTCGATCTGGCCTGTTTCTACGCGAGCCGGAGCCAAGATCGACAGGCCCTGGACCGGCTGGCGAGCACGATGGCGAGACCGGACGGTCGGGCCATGGTGCTGGCTGACCCCTTCCTCCAGACGCTGGCGGCGAGTGCGAGCTTCCGCACGCGCTATCCGGGCACTGCACGGACAGATTGGCTCACGCTCGACATCGTCAGCGAGAACGCAGTTGCGCTCCGAAGCGCCGGACTCGACACGCCGGCACTGTTCAACAGTGCCACTGAGAACATGAGTGGCCTCGCGGATTATCTAGGAGGTCAACTCGTCCTCGACCGCCTGGTCGGGCTGGCACGGATGACCCTCGCGCTACCCCTGACGCTAGCGGATCTTCGTGTGGAGATCGTGGCGATCCTGATCGACGAGGGAATGTTCCAGCTGAGTGATCTCAGGGGAAGGCCGATGGATGAGGTGGTCGATGCCGTGACGACGGCGCTGGAGAATCGTCTCCTGGCGATGGACGCCGCCCAACTCGCCAGTTTCACCTCGTGGACGAGGGACTACTCCCGGTGATGGTCCCAGAGACTACGTAGAACGCCTTCCTGAAGGCTCGTGGCAGGGACCGGCGATGCAAGTTATCCACAACTAGGTCCAGACCACTGTTTGAGGACCGTCCGTGCTGGGTAGCGTGAGGGTGCACGTTCTCGGGACTGAAGGGCATCATCACCATGGCAGTGGACAGAACTCAGACGTTGGCGCGTCCAGACGCCCACGACGACCTGGTGCTTCGACTCGACGCGCAGGTGCGCGAGCAGGTCAGGCGTGAAGGCGTGGATCCTCAGCGCGAAGCGCTGTTGGTGCGTCGCATCGCCGAGGGCGTGGTGCGCGGTCACGATGACCTGAGCCTGACGGGGGCGGTGGCGCCGATCGCCGACGACGGTGCGATGGTCGGCGAACTCGTCGCTCGCGTGTCCGGGTTCGGGCCCCTCCAACCATTCTTGGACGATCCCGAGGTCGAAGAGATCTGGATCAACGATCCCAGCCGGATCTTCATCGCCCGGCGCGGGCGGCACGAATTGACCAACCTCCGCCTGGAGGCGGCCCAGGTCAATGAACTGGTGGAGCGGATGCTCAAGTCGAGCGGGCGACGGATCGACATCAGCAATCCGTTCGTCGATGCGATGCTTCCTGAGGGCCACCGACTCCATGTGGTGCTGGAGGGCATCACCCGGGGATTCACCGCCGTCAACATCCGAAAGTTTCTGCTGCGCGCGCACCGTCTCTCCGACCTGGTGGCGTTGGGCAGCCTGACAGCTCAAGCAGCCGGTTTCCTCGAGGCTTCGGTTCGCGCAGGACTCAACATCCTGGTGGCCGGGGGCACCCAGGCAGGCAAGACCACCATGCTCAACTGTCTCGCGGCGGCCGTGCCGGGAGGGGAGCGAGTGATCAGCGCCGAGGAGGTCTTCGAGCTTCGTTTCTCCCATCCTGACTGGGTCGCCATGCAGACTCGGCAGGCAGGTCTGGAGCAGACCGGGGAGATCGTCCTGCGTGACCTCGTCAAAGAAGCACTCCGCATGCGTCCGAGCCGCATCCTGGTGGGTGAAGTGCGAGGAGAGGAGTGTCTCGACCTGCTCCTGGCCCTCAACTCCGGCTTGCCCGGGATGTGCACGCTCCACGCCAACAGCGCCCGAGAGGCCTTGGTGAAGATGTGCATGCTGCCGCTGCTGGCCGGTGAAAACATTTCGGCCCGTTTCGTGGTGCCCACGGTCGCCATGTCGGTGGATCTGGTGGTGCACCTCGGACTGGGGCCGGACGGTGTCCGTCGCGTGAACGAGATCGTGTCGGTGCCCGGACGTGTCGAGGCCGACACCATCGAGGTGGAGCCGCTCTTCCACCGCGTCGGCAATGACTTGCGTCGCGACGGTGGCGTCCCGGCACGATTGGAGCGCTACGAACGGGTCGGGATCGACATTCACCAGGTGCTGTCCTCGGCAGGCCGCTGATGGGGGCGTTGATCGGACTGGGCGTCGGACTGGGTCTGCTGCTCATCTGGGCAGCGTTCGCGCTGCCACGCCAACCCAGCGTGGATGCGCCACGCACCACCCGTCTCACCCTCCTTCTCACCCGCGCCGGTCTCACCGACGTGAGCTCCACGGGAGTGCTGGGCCTGTCTGTCGTGCTGTTCGCCCTGACGTTCATCGTGGTCCAGGCGGTCTCACGGACTCTGCCGGTCGCCGTCGTTTTCGCTGCCATGGCGGGCTATCTCCCGGTCGCGCTGCTGCGGCAGCGGGCTGCACGCCGCCTCCGCGACTTCGCGGAGGTGTGGCCAGAGGCGGTCGACAACCTTGCCAGCGCCGTACGAGCCGGTTTGTCGTTGCCAGACGCAGTCGGCGCTCTGGGCGTCACCGGACCCGAGGCGCTGAAGTTGTCCTTCGCCCAGTTCGCTCTCGACTATCAGGTCACCGGACGTTTCGGTGAATGCCTCGACCTGCTGAAGGAGCGGCTTGCGGATCCCGTGGGCGACCGAGTCATCGAAGGGCTACGCGTCGCACGTGAGGTGGGGGGCGGCGACCTGGGTCGGTTGTTGCGCAACATGTCAGGTTTTCTTCGCGACGACGCGCGCACCCGTTCGGAGTTGGAATCACGACAGGCCTGGACCGTCAACGGCGCGCGGCTCGCGGTGGCAGCGCCGTGGATCGTGCTGTTGATCATGTCGTTCCAGACATCTGCGATCCGGCACTACGCCTCGGCCGGGGGAGTGCTGGTGCTGGGGATCGGTGCTGGCGCCTGTGTGCTCGCCTACTGGGCCATGATGCGGATCGGTCGTCTGCCAGCGGAAAGGCGGATCCTGTCGTGAGCACCTTGATGTGGGGGGTGCTGCTGGGTGCAGCAGCGGGCGCCGGGGTGCTGCTGGTCGGGCTTCGGGCCGTGACCTTGCGGCGACCGCAGTTGTCCTCGCGAGTGTTGCCCTTCGTGCGGGACCTGCCGCGCCGCGACGAGGCACCGCTGCTGCGCGTGATCTCGTCCTCGCCCACCTCCGCCGCTGCCGGCATCTTTGGTCCGCTGCTGGGCTCCGCTGCGGGGCTGGTCGAGCGGGTGCTCGGTGGCAGTGCTTCGGTGCGTCGCCGCCTCGATCGATCCGGACAGGACCGCACGGTCCAAGACTTCCGCATCGAGCAGGTGGTGTGGGGTCTGGGTTGTTTCGCCGTGACGGCCGCGATCGGCCTGATCCGCACATTGGGTGGGAGTGCCAACCCGGTGTCAGCCCTCATCGTCTGCGTGGTGGCGTTCGGTTTCGGCGTCCTGCTGCGGGACAATCGCCTGAGTGCGCAGGTCAAGGACCGCGAGCGTCAGATCCTGACCGAGTTCCCCGCAGTCGCCGAACTCCTGGCTCTGTCAGTGGCCGCCGGGGAGAGCCCGGTCTCCGCGCTCACCCGAGTGGTGAGCCGTAGCCACGGGGCGTTGTCGGCCGATCTGGCCGAGGTGCTCGGACGCATCAGGACCGGTGAGCCGGTGGGGCTGGCCTTCGAGGCCTTGGCGCAGTCGACCGGGCTCCCGATCGTCGCGCGTTTCGCGACGGGGATCACGGTCGCGATGGAGCGGGGGACCCCCTTGTCCGACGTGCTGCACGCGCAAGCCGCCGACGTCCGAGAAGCAGGCCGACGCCTGCTCATCGAGACGGCGGCTCGTAAGGAGATCGCCATGATGGCGCCCGTCGTCTTCCTGGTGCTCCCGGTGACGATCCTGTTCACCCTCTATCCCGGTCTTCTGGGCCTGCGGCTCACGACCCCCTGACGTCACTCCCTGATCCCTGCCTCACCAATTCTTCACACCCATGCTCCATCGGAAGGAAGATTATTTCATGCTGCAATCGATCTCGGGACTCTTGTGGTTCCACCTCACCTCGATCACCCATGGCGACCGCCGACGCGACGAGCGAGGGGACGTACCGGGGTGGGTCATGGTGACTCTCATGACGGCCCTGGTCATCGCTGCGTTGCTCCCCATCATCAAAAGGGAGCTGGAGGGACTGCTGACGCAGGCCTTCGCGAGCGTCAAGTAATGAAGGTGGCCAGGGACGCGAACGTCCGCGACCGTGGTTCAGCGATCGTGGACTTCGTCCTGATTCTGTTGGTCCTGCTCCCGTTGGTCATCGCAATCGCGCAGCTGGCAATCGTGCTTCACACGCGCAACACACTGGCCTCGGCTGCCTCCGAAGGTGCTCGGTATGCCGCCGTGGCCGGCTCCTCCCCGGAGGCAGGTAGAGCCAAGACGAACGAGCTCATCGACGGAGCGTTGTCGGCCAAGTTCAAGCGTGTGGTGTCGGTGCACCCAGATGTGGTCGGGGGAGCGGCAGGCATCAAAGTCGTGGTGGAGTCCGACGTGCTCATCCTTGGTATCGGCGGGCCGGGGATGCACCTGGTGGTCAGCGGTCGCGCGATTTCGGAGCAGCAGTGAAGCGCCCGGTGCGAGGTGATCAAGGATCCGCCCTGGTGGAGTTCACCTGGCTGGCCATCATCTTGCTGGTCCCGTTGGTGTGGATCATCCTCTCGGTCTTCGACGTGCAACGCGGTGCCTTCGCGGTGAGCGCGGCAGCACGGGCGGCTGGTCGTGCGTACGCCCTTGCTCCCGACGATGCGAGCGGGCTGGCGCGTGCGGAGGCGGTCGTGGACCAGATCCTTGCCGACCAAGGAAATCCCGGTCAGAAGGGGAAGGTCACCGTGACATGCAGGTCCCCCCAGGGCAACTGTCACGTCGGCACAGCAGTGATCACCGTGCGCGTCGACACCTCGGTGGTGCTCCCGCTGTCCCCGCAGATCCTGGGGGAGAAGGCGGCGACCTTTGCGCTGTCGTCGAGCCACACGGTGCCCATCGGTCAGTACGTCGAGAGCGCTCCGGGCTCCGGGCGCAAGGACCTCGCCGATCAGGATCGCGACCAGTGAGGCGCCGTGACGAGTCGGGCCAGGTGACGCTCCTCATCATCGGGTTCGCCGGGATCCTGCTGATGGCCCTGGTGACGGTCATCGATGCCTCGGCGGCCTACCTCCAGCGTCAGGGGTTGGACAACCTTGCCGACGGGGCTGCCCTCTACGGCGCCGACCTGGGATCAGCGGGGGTCTACGACGAGGGCATCCCCTCCGGTCGGCTGCTGCAGCAGGAGAACGCCGTGCGGGTCGCCGTCCGCTCCTACCTCACTGACGTGGGTGCGGAGAAGCGATTCCCCGGCATCGTGGTGTCGGTGCACGTCGATCCGCAAGGGCGGTCAGTGACGGTGACCCTGCGCGCCCCGCTGAAACTGCCCCTGACGATTCCTGGTTCGCCCCAGGAACCGCGCGTCGGAGCCTCCAGCACCGCTGCCGTCAGCGTCGCAAGTCCCTAGCGGTCATCTCGACCGAGTCCTGAGCCACCGATCCGGATTGCTCCTCGGCACCCGCGTCCCGAGCAGGCGTCTTGCGGGTGCCGATCTTTTGGGCATCCACCGCACTCTGGCGCCTGGCGCACATGACCAGTCCGACACTCATGACGAGCACGCCCGCACCCTGACCCACGAGCGCCATGGCATCGACCCGAGGGAACTCGCCGAAGACCATGGCGCCGGCGACACCCCCGATCACGACCGAGGCCACGTTGAGCGCCGGCATCGTGGTCGTCATCGTGCCGAGGTGGTAGGCCTTCTGGTTCAGCGCCGTGCCCGCGAGCCCGAGCGCCAGCACACCGCCGACGCGCCAGTCCAAGAAAAAGAGGGTGCCCTGGTCGCTCGATTCGAGGACAGACTTGACGAGCATCGCTCCGGTGCCCATCAGCAGGCCGGCTGTCGCTGCGAGCACGAACGCGGCCCCGGACCGCGGGCGGCGGGCATAGGTGAAGGCGACCAGGGCCGTCGCCACGACACCCAGCACCATCGTGTGTTCGCTGGCCAGCGGGTCGCGGGGTTGTTGGTCGGCGATGGCGCCGGACACGACGTAGAGGACCAGGCCGAGCACCGTGACGCTGGCGCTGGCGACGTCGGCGGCCTTGGGCCACTCGCGACCGAGCAGGGGGCGAACGAGGATCGCCATCACGACGCCGGAGAGCAGCAGCGGCTGGACCACCCCGACGCGACCCACGCTCAAGGCCAGGACATGGGTGCCGAAGGCTGCCGCGGCGATGAATGCCCCCGCCAGCCAGTGCCAGCGGCGCAGCAGCAGACGCATCACCTGCAAGACGGGGAGGTGCTTGTCCGGGAGGCTGCTGGCGGCGAGGTGTTGCAGGCTGTTGCCGGTCGCGAAAAGGGCAGCGGAGCACAAGGACACCACCACCACTTCGCCCACCGGCAACCCCCGTTCGTTCTGCGCGGAGCTCACTCGACCCGCGTAGGACCTAGTTCATCAACCTCACATTATGTCTGTGCGCACCAGTTTCTCGGATCCAATGCCCCGGCGCGACAACTTTTCTTCGGTTGTGCGAGTCTCATTTGCAACAGGCCTCCAGGCCACCAATCCACTCACATGGAGATCGCATGAAGCGCATCGTCACTTGGTCAGCCACTGCAGCGCTGGCCCTCAGTCCCCTCGCCCTGGCAGTCACCACCGCCCAGGTGAGTGCCGCGCCGGGTTCGTCATCCAGCGTCTCGATCACGGCCCAGAGCAAGGCCGGTGTCTACCAGGTCACGGCGAAGGCGAACAAGAAGGTCGCGATCGCCCGCGAGGACAAGATCAAGGTCACCGGCCGCGTCTCGCCCAAGGCAACGGGTCAGAAGGTCATCCTTCAGCAGCGCGTGGGCAACAAGAAGAAGTGGGCCGTGACCGGCACGTCCAAGGTCAAGAACAACGGCAAGTTCCTGCTCCAGGACAAGCCCAGTGTTCCCGGGACGCGCGAGTACCGCGTTCTCAAGCCCGGCTCCAACGGCACCATGAAGGGCCTGAGCAAGCCTATGACGGTCGTCGTCTACCGCTGGGAAAAGCTCGGATACCGTTCCGTCGGTCCCAAGAGCAACCTCAACATCAACACCGTCGAGATCAACACCGACAGGTATGCGGGCAGCCTGGTGAGCGCCACCTCCGGCACGCCCGCGTATGTCGAGTTCACCCTCGGCAAGAAGTGCACCTCGCTTCGCTCGAGCTACGCCCTGACCGACGCTGCCGAGACCGGCTCCACCGGCTCGATCGCCATCTCCACCGACGGCCGGGCGCGAGTGACGTACCCCCTGGTCCTCGGCACGGTCGTCGCTGACAAGGTCACGGATCTGACCGATGTCTTCCGCATCAGGTTCGACCTGACCACGAGTGCGTCACCCGTTGGGGTGGCCGCGGTGGCCTCACCCGAGGTGCTCTGCACCCGCTGATCTCCTGATCAGCACCCGTCATGTTGACCGGGGCGGCCACTGCGATGCAGTGGTCGCCCCGGTCTGCGCACTTCCCCTCGTGCCCACCTGAGCGCCTGTCCGGGGTGTGCGCCATGGCGCGCCGGAGACCGAGTCGCGGGTAGCGTCGGTCCGGTGACGGACATCTGGCCCGGGGCGGCCTACCCCCTCGGGGCGACCTTTGACGGCAGCGGCACCAACTTTGCGATCTTCAGCGAGGTCGCCGAACGTGTCGAGTTGTGCCTCTTCGAGCCCGACCCGGACGAGCCCGGAGCCTTTCTGGAGACCAAGCTGGAGGTGACGGAGGTCGATGCCTACGTGTGGCACTGCTATGTGCCGACCATCCAGCCCGGTCAGCGCTACGGCTATCGCGTGCACGGACCGTGGGATCTCGCTCAGGGCCTGCGCTGCAACCCGAACAAGCTGCTCCTCGACCCCTACGCCAAGGCGACGAGTGGCGAGATCGACTGGGACCAGTCCCTCTTCGGCTACGACTTCGGTGACGAGGACTCCCGCAACGACGAGGACTCCGCCGCCCACATGACCCACGGCGTCGTCATCAACCCGTTCTTCGACTGGGAGGGCGATCGCCGCCTCGGCATCCCCTACAACGAGTCCTTCATCTATGAGGCTCACGTCAAGGGACTCACCCAGTTGCACCCCGACGTGCCCGAGGACCAGCGTGGCACGTACGCAGGCCTCGCCCACCCGGCCGTCACCGACCACCTCACCAAGCTCGGTGTCACGGCCATCGAACTGATGCCGGTGCACCAGTTCGTCCAGGACTCCACCCTGCTCGACCAGGGGCTGCGCAACTACTGGGGCTACAACACCTTGGCCTTCTTCGCCCCACATTCCGACTACGCCGCCAGCGGTGAGGGCCAGCAGGTTCAAGAGTTCAAGGCAATGGTCAAGGCCATGCACGCGGCTGGCATCGAGGTCATCCTCGACGTCGTCTACAACCACACCGCGGAGGGCAACCACCTCGGGCCGACGCTGAGCTTCAAGGGCATCGACAACCCGGCCTACTACCGTCTCGTGGAGGACGACCAGCGCTACTACGTGGACTACACCGGCACCGGCAACAGCCTCAACGTGAGGCATCCGCATTCCGTCCAACTGATCATGGACTCGTTGCGATACTGGGTCACCGAGATGCACGTCGACGGTTTCCGCTTCGACCTCGCCGCCACCCTGGCGCGTGAGTTCTACGACGTCGACAAGCTCTCCACCTTTTTCGAAATGGTTCAGCAGGACCCGGTCGTCAGCCAGGTCAAGCTGATCGCCGAGCCGTGGGACATCGGCCCCGGCGGCTACCAGGTCGGCGGGTTCCCGCCCCAGTGGACCGAGTGGAACGGCGACTACCGCGACACGGTGCGCGACTTCTGGCGCGGTGAGCCGTCGCTGGGCGACTTCGCGTCGCGGCTCTCGGGCTCCTCTGACCTCTACGAGCACTCCGGTCGCCGACCCTTCGCCAGCATCAATTTCGTCACCGCCCACGACGGCTTCACGCTGCGCGACCTGGTGTCCTACAACGAGAAGCACAACGACGCCAACGGCGAGGACAACAACGACGGCGAGAATCACAACCGCTCGTGGAACCACGGCGTGGAGGGCCCCACCGAGGACCCCGAGATCCTCGAGGCCCGGGCCCGCGAGCAGCGCAACTTCATCGCGACCCTGCTGCTCAGCCAGGGCGTGCCGATGCTGCTCCACGGCGACGAGCTCAGCCGTACCCAGGACGGCAACAACAACACCTACGCCCAGGACAGCGAGATCAGCTGGGTGCACTGGGACCGCGCCGACGGGCCGCTCATCGAGTTCACCGCCGCGGTCGCCAAGCTGCGCCACGACCACCCGACGTTCCATCGCAAACGGTTCTTCACCGGCAACACGGTGCGCACCGGTGACGGCGAGCGTCTCAACGACATCGTCTGGCTGGCCCTCGACGGAACGCCGATGGAGGACCACGACTGGGAGGGCCAGAAGGCGATCGGGATGTATCTCAACGGTGACGGCATCGCCGGCAAGGACGCCCGCGGGGGCACCATCACCGACGACCACTTCCTGCTCTACTTCAACGCCGACGGTCCCGCGCAGGTGACGCTGCCGACCGACGAGTACGCGGCCGCCTGGGATGTCGTCATCGACACCGGCGGCAACCCCGACGCCGACCCGATGCTCGAGGCCGGCGCCACCTTCGAACTGACCACCCACAGCCTTGTCGTGCTGCGCGAGCACACCGAGCCCGAGGAGAGCCCGGACCACTCGGTCGCTGCCTCGCTCGCAGCACGGTCGGGGACCGAGCACGCGTGAGCCCCCCACTGGAAGGACGGGTCCCGCAGAGCACGTACCGGCTCCAGATCACCCCCGACTTCGACCTGTACGCCGCTGCGAGCCGCCTGCAGTATCTGCACGACCTCGGCGTCGACTGGGTCTATCTCTCCCCGTTGCTGGCGTCCGAGCCGGGTAGTCAGCACGGCTATGACGTGGTGGCCTTCGACCATGTCGACGCCGAGCGTGGCGGTGCCGAGGGCTTGGCGGCGCTCTCTGCGGAGGCTCGCCGCCTCGGGATGGGCGTCCTCGTCGACATCGTGCCCAACCACGTCGGCATCGCCACCCCGATCGAGAACCCGTGGTGGTGGGACGTGCTGCGGCTGGGACGCGAGTCCGAGCACGCGAACGCCTTCGACATCGACTGGGCCGCGGGCGGAGGACGGCTCCTGGTCCCGGTCGTCGGGGACGAAGACGAGGGGTCGATCCGTATGGAGGGCGACGAGGTGCGCTACCACGATCACCGCTTTCCGCTGGCGCCCGGGACGAGCACGCTGGAGGACCAGCACTACGAACTGGTCAGCTGGCGGACCGCGGACGACGACCTCAATTATCGCCGTTTCTTCACCGTGAACACCTTGGCTGGGGTGCGGGTGGAGGACCCTGAGGTCTTCGCCGACACCCACGTCGAGATCCGGCGCTGGTTCGAGGAGGGGCTCGTCGACGGACTCCGCGTCGATCATCCCGACGGACTGCGCGACCCGAAACGCTACCTCGATGATCTGGCCGCCCTGACCGATGGCGCGTACGTGGTGGTGGAGAAGATTCTGGAGACCGGCGAGTCGCTGCCGACGTCCTGGGCCACCGCGGGTACGACCGGCTACGACGTGCTCGCCCTCCTCGACCGGGTGCTCACCGACCCGGCCGGCGAGGAGCCGCTGACCCGGCTCGAGGACCGTCTCCGTGGTGCTCCGGTCGACTGGGATCGGATGGTCCACGACAACAAGCGCGCCGTGACGGACAGCTCCCTCCACGCCGAGGTCAGGCGCATCACCCGCGAGATCCTGCGGGTCACCGATGAGGGGGCCACCGATCAGGGGGAGACGCAGACGGTGGAGGGTGCCGTTGCCGAGTTGTTGGCCTGCTTCCCCGTCTACCGCTCCTACCTGCCCGGGGGTCGCGACCACCTCGCCGAGGCCTTCGCCGCGGCTCGCGCCCGGCGACCCGACCTGACCGCGACGTACGACGTCATCGAGCCGGTGCTCTCCGACCCGTGGACGGCTCCGGCGCGACGCTTCCAGCAGACCTCGGGGATGGTGATGGCCAAGGGGGTCGAGGACTGCTCGTTCTATCGCTGGTCGCGGCTCACCTCGCTCAACGAGGTGGGCGCCGACCCGTCCGTGTTTGCCGTCGACACCGAGACCTTCCACACCGCGATGGACCTGCGACAGCGCGAGTGGCCGAACGCCATGACGACCACGTCGACCCACGACACCAAGCGTGGGGAGGACGTCCGGGCCCGGATCGCGGTGCTGGCCGAGATGCCCGTGGTGTGGGAGAAGGCCCTCGACGAGCTGCTCCGGCTCGTTCCCCTGCCCGATCCCGGCTTCGGGTCACTGCTGTGGCAGGCCGTCCTCGGCATATGGACGTCGGATCACCTGCCCGACCTTCCCGAAAGACTGCACGCCTACGCCGAGAAGGCGATGCGCGAGGCCGGTGACCGCACGACGTGGACCGAGCCCGACGAGGCGTACGAAGCAGCCGTGCACTCCGCAGTGGATGCCGTCTTCGCCTCCTCCGAGGTGCGGCAGGTCCTCACCGACCTGAGCGCCCAGATCGACGAGCCGGGCCGGAGCAATTCGTTGGCGCTCAAGCTGGTGGCGCTCACCGTCCCGGGGGCACCCGACGTCTACCAGGGCAGCGAGCTGTGGGAGACCTCGCTCGTCGATCCGGACAATCGCCGTCCGGTCGATTTCGACCACCGGGCCGCCGTGCTCGCGGGCACGAAATCCGACGACGCCGTCACCAAACTGCATGTCACCTGCTCGGCGCTGACGCTGCGCCGCGAGTGCCCCGAGCTGTTCACGTCCTACGACGCCGTACGAGGGAGCGGTCCGGCAGCGGGCCACGTGATGGCCTTCGACCGCAAGGGAGCGATCACCGTCGCCACCCGCCTGCCGGTCGGGCTCGCCGGCATCGGCGGGTGGGGCGACACCGTCCTCGAACTGCCGCCAGGCACCTGGCACGACGTACTGACCGGCACGCCCACCACGGGCCGGCTCGAGGAGCTGCTTGCGGTGCATCCCGTTGCCCTGCTGGTGAAGGGAAACAGCGCGTGAGGAAGAAGTGAGCGACATGACGACTCGTGGTCCGTTCGATGTCTGGGCCCCCCGCCCGGATCGGGTGCGGTTGCTGTGCGGCGACAACGTCGGAGGCACCGTCGTGGAGATGGAGTGTCGCGACGACGGGTGGTGGACGCCTGCCGAGCCGCTGCCGCGAGCGGTCGACCACCCCGACGTCGACTACGGCTATCTCCTCGACGACGACCCCGAACCGCGTCCCGACCCGCGCTCACGGCGTCAGCCCGGCGGAGTGCACGAGCTGTCACGCCGGGACCGGACGACCTACGACTGGGCCGACAGCGGCTGGACCGGTCGACAGCTCGCCGGTTCGGTCATCTACGAGCTCCACGTCGGCACCTTCACCCCGCAGGGCGACCTCGACGCCGCGATCGGGAAACTCGACCACCTGCGCGACATCGGGGTCGACTTCGTCGAACTGATGCCGGTCAACGCCTTCAACGGAACCCACAACTGGGGCTACGACGGGGTGGGCTGGTTCGCGGTCCACGAGGGGTACGGCGGTCCGGCCGCGTACCGCCGCTTCGTCGACGCCTGCCATGGCGCCGGGCTCGGCGTGGTGCAGGACGTGGTCCACAACCACTTCGGCCCCTCCGGCAACTACCTCCCGCTGTTCGGGCCCTACCTCAAGCAGGGCTCGAACACCTGGGGGGACCTGGTCAACCTCGATGGGGACGGGTCGTGCGAGGTCCGCCGCTACATCCTCGACAACGTCCGGATGTGGTTCGAAGACTTTCACGTCGACGCCCTGCGCCTCGACGCCGTGCACGCGCTCAGCGACTCCTCCCCGGTGCACCTGCTCGAGGAGATGGCGCTCGAGGTGGCTGCGCTGTCGGCACACCAGCGTCGCCCGCTCACGCTGATCGCCGAGTCCGATCTCAACGACACCGTGCTGGTGACCCCTCGCGAAGCAGGAGGGACGGGACTGCAGGCGCAGTGGAGCGATGACTTCCACCATGCCGTCCACGTCGCCCTGACCGGTGAGACGAGTGGCTACTACGCCGACTTCGAGCCGTTGGAGGCGCTGGCGAAGGTGTGCGAGCGCGGCTTCTTCCACGACGGCACCCGGTCGTCGTTCCGCGGTCGCGACCACGGTCGCCCGGTCGACATCGCCCACATGCCCACCTGGCGTCTCGTCGTGTGCAACCAGAACCACGACCAGATCGGCAACCGGGCTCGAGGAGATCGTCTCGCCGAGCACCTCGACGACGACCAACTCGCGTGTGCCGCGCTGCTCACCCTCGCCGGCCCGTTCACGCCCATGCTCTTCATGGGTGAGGAGTGGGCGGCGTCCACGCCCTTCCAGTTCTTCACCTCCCATGCCGAGCCCGAGCTCGGCAGGGCCACCGCCGAGGGACGGATCGCTGAGTTCGCGAGGATGGGCTGGGATCCGGCCGTGGTGCCTGACCCGCAGGACCCGGAGACGTTCCGACGATCCGTGCTCGACTGGGACGAGCGCACGACCGGACGTCACGCGGTTGTCCTGGAGTGTTACCGACGACTCGCTGAGTTGCGCCGTACGTTGCCAGCGTTGACCGACCCCGCCTTAGCTTCGGTGTCCTGCGCGGTACACGGGCGTGTCCTGACGATGCGGCGCGGTGATGTGCTGGTGATCGTGAACTTCGGCGATTCGGCGGCGTTCGTGCCGGTGGCTCACTCAGAGGTCGTCTTCGCGACCCCCGTCGGCGCGACGATCACCGACGGGACGCTCTCCCTGCCCGCCCATGCAGGCGCACTGCTGGTCCCCTGACTGCTGGGAACCGACTCGCCAGCCGCTCACCTCGTCGCCTCGTCGGCGGCAGGAAATCGCCTCCCTTGTTGCTCTCTTGTTGCTATGTTGACTGTGATGCAGTGGGGGACGGGAGCGTGATGGACGACGAGCGGCGACCGGGGACCTCTCCCAGGCTCGATCTGAACAGACGCTCCTTCACCCGGAGCATCGTGTGGAGTGTGCCTGTGGTCGCTGTCGCCGCGACTGCGCCGGCGTTCGCCGCCAGCTTCACCACCACCTACCCCAACCCGGGCACCTTCACCGTGGTGATCCCGGCGGGCTACAAGGAGATCGCCTTTGACATGTCGGGCGCCGGGGGCGGCGGGAGTGGGACCATCGCCGGTGGCTCCGGGGGCCGGGTCATCGGCACGATCACCCTTCCTGCCAACCCATCCGGTGTGACGCTCACGATCGTCGTCGGTGACGGTGGCGGCGAAGGCATCGGGACCTTGACCTCAGCGGGGTTGGGTGGGAGCGGCTACGGCAAGGGCGGCGGTGGCGGGCGCGGGTCGTCCGCCGCCGGGGGTGGCGGTGGTGGTGGAAGCGCCATCCTGCTTGCAGGAGCCCCCGTCGTCGTGGCGGGCGGCGGTGGTGGAAAAAGCACCACCAACGCCCCCAGTGGGAACACGACGAGCGCTGCACCGGGTGGGAGTTCGCTCAACCCCGCCCAGGGCGGGGCCGCTTCGTCATCGAGTGGGTCGGGCTACACCGTCACGGTGGGCGGCGGCGGTGGCGCGGTGGGAGCCACCACCGGAGCCACCACGGGTGGCGCCGCAGGCGGAGCCGGCAGCGGTTCGGGCACGGGGGCCGCCGGGGCGGCAGGCGGCAACAATGCTGCCGGCGGTGGCAATGGTGGCGCTGGGGCGGTCCGTGGGGTTGTGGGCGCGGGTGGTGGTGGCGGAGGTTATGCCGGCGGCGGCTCCGGTGGCACGCGTCTCTACACCGGGTCCAACCCGGACGTTGAGCTCGGCGGTGCCGGTGGTGCCGGCTCGAGCTTCACCGGCGGCACGGCCGGTGCCGCGGTGACAGGAGTCAGCGGACCCACCTCGGCAGGAAACGGCGGACTGGGCGCGGCAGCTGCCGGTGGCGGCGGCAACGGTTCGGTCGTCCTGCGGTTCTGACCCGCCCCTACCGACCTGCCGTTTCTGGCGCTGCCGCTTCGACAGGCCTGACGCGTGAGCCGTAGTGTGCCCTTGTGGCAGGCATCGATTACGACTCAGAGATCAAGCAGCTCCAGGCGACGATGAAGACCATCGGTCAGGTCCTCGACCTCGACACGATGCGCGCCGACATCGCCGACCTCGGCGAGCAGGTCGCCGCCCCTGATCTGTGGGACGACCAGGACAACGCCACCCGGGTGACCGGCCGTCTCTCCACGATCCAGGGTGAACTCGACCGCTTCACCTCCCTCGAAACCCGTATCGAGGATCTCGCGCTGATGGTCGAGATGGCCACCGAAGAAGGCGACGTCGACACGCTGGCCGACTCCGAGGCCGAGCTCGCTCGCATCAAGAAGTCGGTCGAGTCACTCGAGATCCGCACCCTCCTCAACGGTGAGTACGACGCCCGCGAGGCGCTGATCAGCATCCGCGCCGGTGCCGGTGGCGTCGACGCAGCCGACTTCGCCGAGATGCTGATGCGGATGTACATCCGCTGGGCCGAGCAGCACAAATACTCCGTGCAGGTCTTCGAGACCTCCTACGCCGAGGAGGCCGGACTGAAGTCCGCGACCTTCGCGATCCACGCTCCTTACGCCTACGGCACCCTCTCCGTCGAGGCCGGCACGCACCGCCTGGTGCGCATCAGCCCCTTCGACAACCAGGGTCGTCGCCAGACCTCCTTCGCTGCTGTCGAGGTCGTGCCCGTCCTGGAGCAGACCGACGAGATCGACATTCCGGACGAAGAGATCCGCACCGACGTCTACCGCTCCGGTGGTCCCGGCGGTCAGTCGGTCAACACCACCGACTCCGCGGTGCGCCTGACCCACATCCCCACCGG
>JBBSSH010000003.1:0-236470 GCA_038242265.1 Propionibacteriales bacterium | reverse complement strand
GTCCTCGACCTCGGCCGCGCCAAACGCCTCTTCAGCAAAGCACAGCGCAAAGCCCTCCTCATCCGCGACGACACCTGCCGAGCCGAACACTGCGACACCCCCGGCACCTGGGCCGAAGCCCACCACTGGATCCCCTGGCACGCCGGCGGAAAGACGGACCTCGACAACGCCGTCCTGCTCTGCAGCCACCATCACCACCGAGCCCACGACCCCGCCTTCACCAGCGACCGAATGCCCAACGGGGATATCAGATTCCATCGACGCAAATAGCGCATTCACGCAGCTACTTGACATCGCCTACTACCAAGCATAACTTCGTAGCATGTCCAAGGCTGATCCGCAGATGCTCAAGGGCCTGATCACCCTGCTGTTGCTCTGGTTGGTCGGGGATCGAGAGGACTACGGCTATGCCCTGGTCGTGCGCCTACAAGATGCTGGCCTCACCGACATCGCGGAGGGCACTGTCTACCCAGCGCTGGCCCGCTGTGAGCGAGCAGGCTGGATCGAGTCCTACTACGTCCCGTCCGAGCGCGGACCGGCCCGTAAGTACTACCGGCTCACCACTGCTGGCGCGGACGAACTGGCCCGCTCGCTTGATGCCTGGAACCACCTGACCGCATTGGTCGCGACCATCACCTCGAAGGGAACAGTGGGATGACAATTGACCCGTCCGTTTTCGGCCTCGCCGGGCTGGCCATTGCGTGCAGCGTCATCGCCGGTGCTCTCATCGGTTTGCATGTGAAGAATCGGGTCGCTGGGCTCGACCTCCGCGACAATTTGCGCGCGATGATCTACCTGACGCGATTCGACGCTGCGCTCGAATATCACGGGTTACGCCGCCGCGAGCTTCGGGCGCGAGTCGACGAACTGCGGTCCAATCTCGCGGAGTCAGCAGCCGACGGTGGGGTGGCTGCCGCCATCCACCGGCTCGGTCCGCCACGCGTTCTCGCCGCCGAAGTCGCCGGTTCGCGCATGGTCCCGTCGTGGTCACGCGGCACGCTCTGGGTGGCGGCCGCGGTCGCGATCGGGATGTTTGCCTTCGCCATGAGCATGAGTGCCTTCCTGGCCGCCGTTGACTCCGCGGGGGCACCAGGGGCGACTGCCACCTGGTCTCCCTTCTTCCTGAGAATGACGGGAACTTCGACGTCCACCGGGGGTGGCTCCGCGACCTTCACCCTTGAACTCTCGCCGGTGTGGTTGTTGTTGCTGCTGCTCGTGCCGTTCGCACTCGGGTCTCGAGTCTGGCGACTCTGGACAGGCGATCGCACTCGCCAGCCGTCTGGCCAGCCTCAGTGACAGGGTGCGCGGGCGCTACCAGCCGCGCTCGCGCCACTCGGCCACATGTGGGCGCTCATCGGCGAGAACTCCGTCGCTTCCGTGCCCGGGGTAGAACCAGGTGTGTTCGGGCAGTCGGTCAAAAAGCTTGGCCTCGACCTCGTCGACGAGTTGTGTGAACGCTGCAGCATCGCCGAACGTCGAACCGACCCCGCCGGGAAAGAGCGAATCTCCGGTGAAAAGGTGGCCGTCGCGATAGAGACAGATCGAGCCCGGCGTGTGGCCGGCGATCGGGATCACCGCGAAGTCGCAACTGCCGACTGCGATCGTGTCACCTTCGGCGACGCATCGGTTGACCACGACCCCGGTCTGCTCGGTGATCGCCGCGGCATCCGGCTCGCCAGCGACGATCACTGCGTTCGGATGCGCGTCCTTGACCGCGGCCAGTGCCCGGTGGTGGTCCCAGTGCTGGTGCGTCGTGATGATGGCGGTGAGGGTCTGATCGCCGATCAGTTCGAGCAGGCGTTCCGGCTCGTCGGCTGCATCGATGAGGACGACTGCGCCGGTGCCGTCGCAGCTCAGGAGGTAGCAGTTGTTCGACATCTCCGGATCTACGGCGACCTTGGTGAGGGTGAGTCCGTCGAGTTGGCGCACCGCCGCATCGCCGCCGGGGGAGACCTCACCGGTGTAGGGGTGGACCATCACGAGTCGATCCTGGGCAGGGCGCCGGACTCGCACGTCAAGGCGCTGCCATCTCCCCGACCGGTCAACCACCAGCCGATCGCCGCAGCGCTCCCGTTCACCACCGTGGTGCCGCCACCGCCGACATCGCTAGCGCCAGCGCCAGCGCCACAGTGCCACCGACCGTCCACATCGGTGGCCACCGCCACAAAAGGCACAGGGTGGGGGCGCGCGGTCATCGCGTCGAGCAACATCACTGCGAACTCGGTCGACCAGTCGGCCGGCGAATAATCGACGCCGAGGTCCGCGTGATGGATTTCGACCTCACGCAGTCGCAGGACAGCAACATCGGAGACCGGACACAGGACGCCGCCAGGGGTGCGCTCGAATCGGGCGTCCGCATCGATGTTGTGACTGTTCTCGAGCGCGCGTGAGAGGCAGGTCGTGGCCGCGAGCAGACGATCGCGGACCTCCGATGGCTCAGCATGCGCCAGCACCTCGATGTCGTCGTCACGGGCCTGGTCCGATTCATACATCGCTTCAGGCGTCCCTGCCCCGATACTCCGCACCACGCGCTCCAGCCCCTCTGCGTTGAGAGCCAGGTGAGCGATCACGTGGCTCCGCGTCCAGCGGGGTAGCAGAGATGGCTCGGCGTAGGCGTCGTCAGCGAGGGAGTCGACCGTACGGGTGAGGGCTTGATCGGCACGAGTGAGCAAATCGACCACGGAGGAGGTGACGTCAACATGAGGCATGTGCCCAGTCAACACCCCTGCGCGCCATGGCGACCGCCTCAGGGGTGAAGACTTGCCGGGTGCTTGGCGCCGCATGAGAGTGTGAAGGTCAGCGGCGTGGCGGGTTGCGCGCAGACAGCCGTTGACGAACACTTGTTCGAACGTACTTGACAGTCAGAGCGAGGACCACAGTGGCAGACCAGCTCATCATCCGAGGCGCGCGGGAGCACAACCTCAAGGACGTCTCACTCGACCTTCCCCGGGACGCCCTCATCGTCTTCACCGGGCTCTCCGGCTCGGGCAAGTCCAGTCTTGCCTTCGACACGATCTTCGCCGAGGGCCAGCGCCGCTACGTCGAGTCGCTGAGCGCCTACGCCCGCCAGTTCCTCGGTCAGATGGACAAGCCTGACGTCGACTTCATCGAAGGGCTGAGCCCTGCGGTCAGTATCGACCAGAAATCCACCTCCAAGAACCCCCGCTCGACCGTCGGCACCATTACCGAGGTCTACGACTACCTCCGTCTGCTCTATGCGCGAGCCGGACGAGCGCACTGCCCCACGTGCGGCGCCCCGATCGAGCAGCAGACCCCCCAGCAGATTGTCGACCGGGTGTTGGCGTTGGAAGAGGGTCGCCGCTTCCAGGTGCTGGCGCCGGTCATTCGCGGTCGCAAGGGGGAGTACGTCGAACTCTTCCGCCAGCTGCAGCAGCAGGGATTCAGTCGCGCACGCGTGGACGGCGAGACCCACAGCCTCGACGATCCCCCCACTCTCGACAAGCAGATCAAGCACACCATCGAGGTCGTGATCGACCGCCTTGCCGTGAAGGAAACCTCCAAGCGACGCCTGACCGACTCGGTCGAGACCGCGCTCGGCCTGGCCGCCGGTCTGGTGGTCTTCGACTTCGTCGACCTCGACGCCAAGGATCCGGGTCGGGAGTTGAAGTTCTCGGAAAAGATGGCGTGCCCCAACGACCATGCCATCGACACCGACGACCTCGAGCCGCGTTCCTTCTCCTTCAACTCCCCTTTCGGGGCATGCACTGTGTGCCACGGTCTCGGCACTCGGATGGAGGTCGACCCCGAACTCGTCGTCCCCAACCCGGGCGCGACCCTCGGCGAGGGTGCCATCGCTCCGTGGAGCGGCGCACACGTCGCCGACTATTTCCTGCGGCTGATGAACGCCCTGGGCGAGGAACTCGGCTTCGACCTCAACACCCCTTGGGACCAGCTCACACCCAAGTCGCGCGCCTCCGTCCTGGAGGGTCACAAGACCAAGGTCCACGTGATCACCAAGAACCGGTACGGCCGTCAACGCGCCTACTACGCCGCTTTCGAGGGTGTTCGCCCCTATGTGGAGCGGCGTCACCGTGAGGCGGAGACCGACACCAGCCGTGAGCGCTTCGAGGGCTTCATGCGCGAGGTCGCGTGCCCAGCCTGCGCCGGCACCCGACTCAAGCCGGTGTCCGTATCCGTGACCCTGGGGTCCAAGGAGGCCGGCGGCAAGAACATCGCCGAGGTATGTGCCCTGCCCATCAACGAGGCAGCGGAATATCTCCAAACCGTCGATCTCTCGGTGCGTGAGCGCCAGATCGGGGAGCGGGTCCTCAAGGAGATCCAGGAACGACTGCGGTTCCTGCTCGACGTCGGCCTGGACTACCTCTCTCTCAATCGGCCATCCGGATCGCTGTCAGGAGGCGAGGCCCAGCGCATCAGGCTGGCGACCCAGATCGGCGCCGGACTCGTGGGTGTCCTCTACGTCCTCGACGAGCCGTCCATCGGCCTGCACCAGCGCGACAACCAGCGACTGATCGAGACGTTGGTGCGCCTCAAGGACCTCGGCAACACCCTCATCGTCGTCGAGCACGACGAAGACACGATCCGTCATGCTGACTGGGTCGTCGACATCGGCCCCGGGGCGGGCGAGCACGGCGGTCAGGTGGTCCACTCCGGCAGTGTGCAAGGCCTGCTCGAGCACGAGGACTCGCTGACCGGTCTCTACCTCAGTGGTCGTCGAGAGATCCCCATCCCGGCTGTGCGGCGCCCGCGCACCGTCGGCCGCGAACTCACGGTCCACGGGGCACGTGAGCACAACCTCGACAACGTCGATGTCAGCTTTCCCCTAGGGGTCTTCTGCGCGGTCACCGGTGTCTCAGGGTCCGGCAAATCAACCCTGGTCAACGACATCCTCTACACGTCACTGGCCAAGGAGATCTACAACGCACGAGCAGTCCCGGGACGTCACACCAAGATCACCGGGCTCGAGCACGTCGACAAGGTCATTCACGTCGACCAGTCACCGATCGGGCGGACGCCGCGCTCCAACCCCGCCACCTACACCGGCGTCTTCGACCACGTACGCAAACTCTTCGCCTCCACCCCCGAAGCCAAGATGCGTGGCTATCTCCAAGGCCGGTTCTCCTTCAACGTCAAGGGAGGCAGATGTGAGGCGTGCTCGGGTGACGGCACCCTCAAGATCGAGATGAACTTCCTCCCTGACGTTTACGTTCCCTGCGAGGTCTGCCACGGAGCGCGCTACAACCGCGAGACCCTTGAGGTCCACTACAAGGGCAAGACCATTGCCGAAGTGCTGGACATGCCGATCGAGGAGGCCGCCGACTTCTTCGCGGCCGTTCCTGCCATCGCTCGCCACATGACCACACTCGGTGAGGTCGGACTTGGATACGTCCGACTGGGCCAACCCGCCACCACGCTGTCCGGAGGCGAGGCCCAGCGGGTCAAACTGGCCAGCGAGCTGCAGAAACGCTCAACCGGACGCACCGTCTATGTCCTCGACGAGCCGACGACCGGACTGCACTTCGAGGACATCCGCAAGCTCCTTGGTGTCCTGTCGAGTTTGGTCGACAAGGGAAACAGCGTGCTGGTCATCGAGCACAACCTTGATGTCATCAAAACTGCTGACTGGCTCATTGACATGGGACCCGAGGGCGGGTCCCGCGGTGGCATGGTCGTGGCCGAGGGCACCCCCGAGGAAGTCGCCCAAGTGGCGGCAAGCCACACCGGCGCATTTCTCAAACCCCTCCTGGAGGGTCGTGGTGCCGGGCAGCCGGGAGCCCCACGGCGGGCACCGGTGGAGGCCGTCACGAAGGCTGGGCGGGGCAAAGTGACGTCCAAGAAGGCAGTCACCAAGAAGGCAGTTGCCAAAAAGACACCGGCCAAGAAGGCAGTCACCAAGAAGGCTGCGACAAAGACGTCCCTCTAGGTAGTGGTGGGATCCGGCGTTCACGCCCGTGGTCCAGACAACCGGGTTAGCCTGAGCGGTCCTTGTACCTGTCTCTCCAGCCCGGTCGGATTGCCATGAGCCCATTGCGTTTCGCCTGGTCCCTGACCGCCCTGTTGGCGCTCGTCCTTACCCTGCTTGCACCGGTCAACGCCGGCGTGGCGGCCGGGTCGGCGAGCGCGTCGTCACTGTCGGTGTCGCCGAGCAGCAACTTCGTGGCCGGGCAGCAGTTGACGCTTCGCGGGAAGCTGGGAAGCAGCGGGGGCCGCCCCGTGGTCATCGAGTTCAACATGGGTCGACCCGGTGACATCTGGCGGTTGGTGCCGGGTTCCAGAGGCCGTACGCGTGCCGGTGGTCGTTTCGCGCTCCGTACGCCGGCACCGTCGATGCGTGGCATCAGTTATCGCGTGAGATCTGGAAAGATGAAGACGCCGTCACGAATGTTGTCAGCGCTCACTCAGGACGTGTGGCTAGAAGTCGAGAGTGGGTCCGGCGGACTGAGTGACGACCAGGCAGTTGCCGGACAGTCGTTCTCTGTCAGAGCCACCACGACCCCCGTCCTGGCAGGCCGGACGGTGACCATTCAGCAGCGGGTGGGCAACCAGGCATGGGTCACCTTCGGTTCCACGACCACAGACCAGACAGGCAGCGCGCGTTTCATCGTGTCGGCTCAGCCAGCCGGCCAGCTGGTCTACCGCGTGCGGGCAGAGAACTGGCTGCTGAACGGTGACCGCGTCGGCTGGACACCCTCCTTCCCGCACTACGTCAATGTCACGTCCGATCCTTCTCCCCGTGGTCGGGCAGTGGCGTCCTACCGACGTTCGTCGGATGCCCGAGCTGTCGCGCGCCCGCAAAGCACGGCGCATTCGACGTACCGCTGGGGGCCACACCTGTTCGACTTCGACTGGGAGTACGGCGAGTCCCTCACCTCACCTCCGCTCCAAGGCACCAGGCGCCGAGGGGGATGGCTCGACGTCTCCGACGGAACCGGCCGGGTGGCGATCTTCAACGGGGCCATGCAGATGGAGAGCGGTCAGGGCGTGTCCCACGGGTCGCTCTGGTCAGTCCTCCAGCGCAATGCCCAGGCCCGCGGGCGGTGGGAAACAAGAGTCATGCCGTTGCGCGGCAACTCGCCTGTCATGATCGAGTTGGTCCAGCCTGGCGCCAGCACCGAGTCGTGCGTGGCCCCCAGCATCACGATCGCCAGGTTGTCTCCCGCTCAGGGAGTCGTGGACATCGGCGCGACGGGCTATGACGGATCGAGCTGGAACAGGACCCTCACGCTGCCCACGTCGGGGCAGTTCCATGCCTTCGCGGTGGAAGTCAGGGGCCGCGCCATCCACTGGCTCATCGATGGGAAAGTCGTCGGCAGACTCAACGGTGCGTCCACGGTGATCGGCAAGAAGTTGACGGTCCGGATCACACTCGGGGGTTCAGCCGACCAGACTTCGGACATCAGCCAGACGCTGGTGGACTGGGTCCGGGGAGTGCCGTTGGGGCATGGGCGCACGGTTCGGGGTGGCGCGAAGCTGTCGCGGGGAACCGCCGCAGGATGCTGACCAGTGGCCGGGGGGCGGGTCAACGGAATCCATCAGGTCCGGGGACCACGGCTATTCTCTGACCATGACAGCCCTCACCCGTCGTCAGGCCGTGACCGGCACCGCCGCCCTGGGGCTGGGAGTGCCCATCCTCGCAGCGTGTGGTGGCGCCGACACCTCGGCAGAGTCAGGCGACGGGGGACCGGCGAGCGATTCAGGTGAAGTCCTGGCTGATGTCTCAGAGGTGCCCGAAGGCGGATGCTTCGTGGTGACTGCGGCCAAGATCGTGGTGACGCAACCGAACCCCGGAGAGTTCAAGGCGTTCTCCGCCATCTGCACGCATCAAGGGTGTCCGGTCAGTTCAGCGACCGAAGGAGTGATCCCCTGCCAGTGTCACGGGAGTCAGTTCTCTTTGATGGACGGATCAGTGGTCAGGGGGCCGGCGACCAGCGCGCTGGCGAAGGTCGACATCGTCGTCGACGGGGATGTCATCACCCAGGCCTGAGCCCGGCAGGTGTGGATCGTGAGTGATTGAGTCATGATGGCCTCCATTCGGTTCCTGCACCTGGGACCTGCAACGGGGGAGATCACTATGTCCAGACTTCGTCACGCGGCCGTGATGACGGCACTCGCCGTCACCGGTGGGCTGCTCGTGCCACAGGCGAGCGCCGCTGCGCCGCGAGCCGCTGAGCCTGACCTGATCCAGGTGCGGGGGACCATCCAGGTGCTTGCCGGTGAGGGCGGCGAACCCGACCTCTACTCGCTCCGGCTGCCGTCTGGTCTGACGGTGCCGCTTCGCGACTTCACGGCGGACCCGGATGCCCTCTTCGTCGGCACGCTGGAGGCTCCGGGTGTGGGGTCCGGAAAGGTCTTGGCGTCCAGCCTGCGTACCGAGGCGTTGGGCCGAGCGGCACGAAGCCGCAGCGCCCTGGCCGTGCACCAGTCGCGAGTCGTCTCCCAGAAATCAGCGGCCGGTCCGACCACGCACACGACCTATGTCGCCAAGCTGACCAACCTCGGCGCCTTCACCATGACCGATGATCAGCTGCTCCAAACCGTTGACGCCTCCCAGCAGTACTGGATCCGCGAGACGTCCGGGGCGATCCCGAGCTGGACCCGCTCTCCTGCGGTCAGCGCCGTGGCGACGGCACCGACCTCCACAGCGACGGGCTGTGGACTCGGCAACGGTGGCGCAGATTTCGACGCTGTCTTCCAGCATGTCTCGGCCACGGCGTTCCCGGGTGTGGACTTCACGACTTCGTCGAATCACCTTGTCATGGTCGTGCCCAATGCCTGCGTCAACACCGTGGCCTCCGGCCGAGGGCGACGCGGAGTCTCCTTCGCCTCCGGCGGGCCGGTGATCCTGCTTGAGCAGTCGGGTGCCACGACCCTCGACGTCCTCAACCACGAGTTCGGTCACAACCTCGGCTTCGAACATGCCAACAACAGCCGCGTCGAGTACGGGGACGTCTACCAGGTCATGGGGGCCGCGCCTGACGGGTTCGTGAGTCCCGCGTTGGGCACCGTCTATCGCTGGGAGAACGGGGTGGTAGCGGCTGGCGAGACGGTCGACGCCAGCGACGGAGGGTCATGGACGCTGTCGCCGAGGGCCAGCGCCTCCGGACTCCGAAGCGCAGTTTTCATCGATCCTGACACCGGTCGTCGATCCTTCGTCGACTACCGCGACGGACTCGGTACGGACGCGGGCAGCTACTACGCCGTCAGCGGTGCCGCAGTGCCCGACTACGGACAGAGCTATTCGCGTGGCGTGGTCGTGGAGGCAGAGAACTCCAGTGCCGGGGCGATGCTCATGGACGTGGGCGGCAACGATGGAGCCCTGCAGGCCGGCGAATCGTGGTCGAACCAGAGTGGGAGCGTCGTGGTGACCGCCACTGCTGCCAGCACCATCCAGGTGACGCGGACCCAGATGCCGGCGCTGCCGGCCGGGTCTGCCGCCATCGCCGGCACTGTTGCGCCCTTTCAGAGGCTGACGGCCTCAGCCACGGTGGCCGGTGCCACCGCTTATCGCTACCAGTGGACGCTGAACGGCCAACCGATCCCGGAAGCGGATGAAGCCGCATTCGTGCCCTCCCTCGACATGGTCGGTGCCACGCTGGGCGTGCAGGTCAGCGGCTATGCAGTCGGACGGAACCCCAGCACAGCGACCGCGGCTGCGACCGTGTCTCCCGCGTCCTGGTATCGGCAGACGGGAACGAAGGACTACCCCACGCTCTCGGGCAAGGTGCGGGTCGGTGGCGTGCTCACCGCCTCCGGGCTGGACTGGGTCTCCTGGGTGGGAGCCACACCCGCGGGCTTCGCGCCGACCTACACCTGGTTGCGCAACGGCAAGGTGATCAGTGGCGCAACGAGGTCCACCTACCGGCTCACGCACCGCGACCTCAAGACCTATGTCCAGGTCAGGGAGACCCCCCTGGCTCCGGGCTTTGCCTCGAGCCAGTTCGGCACCTCCGACTCGACCGGTAAGGTCAGGATCGGGAAGCTGACGTCGCCGAGACCCAAGATTGCTGGCAAGGCCAAGGTCGGCAAGCGGGTCAAGGCGCGCACGGCGGGCTGGACCAGGGGAACCAAGTTTCGCTACTCGTGGTCGCTCAACGGTCGAAAGATCCGCGGCGCGCACAGCAAGAAGTTGCGTATCACCCGATCCATGAAGCGCAAGAAGCTCACGGTCAGGGTCGTGGGGTCCAGAAAGGGCTTCAAGTCTGCTGCGGCAAAATCACGCAAGAAGAAGGTGCGTTGAGCAGCCCGGACTGACATCGACGGGAGCTCGGTCGGTCCCCGCCCGTAGGCTTCAGGGGTGGCGATCCCGAGCTCCTATCGACCCGCGCAGGGGTCCATACCGACCCAGCCCGGCGTCTATCGTTTTCGCGATGCCACTGGCCGCGTGATCTACGTCGGCAAGGCCAAGAACCTGCGCTCCCGTCTGTCCTCCTACTTCCAGGACATTGCCAACCTGCACCCCCGTACCGCCTCGATGGTCACCACCGGAGCGAGCGTGGAGTGGACGGTGGTGGACACCGAGGTCGAGGCTCTCCAACTCGAATATTCCTGGATCAAGGAGTTCGATCCGCGCTTCAACGTCAAGTACCGCGACGACAAGTCCTACCCCTGGTTGGCCGTCACGGTCGGGGAAGAGTTTCCACGTGTGATGGTGGGTCGCGGTGCGAAGCGCAAGAGCACCCGATATTTCGGTCCCTACAGCCATGCCTGGGCCATCAGGGAGACCGTCGACCTCCTGCTGCGTGTCTTCCCGATGAGGTCGTGCAGCAACGGAGTCTTCAAGCGCTCGGCACAGATCGGCCGACCCTGCCTGCTCGGTTACATCGACAAGTGTGCAGCGCCTTGCGTGGGGAAGGTCAGCGCCGAGGAGCATCGCGACATCGTCGATGACTTCTGCGACTTCATGGCGGGCAGCACCACTGCGTTCACCAAGCGCATCGAACGGGAAATGTATGCCGCTTCCGAAGCGCTCGACTTCGAGAAGGCTGCCCGTCTGCGCGACGACCTCGGAGCGCTGACGAAGGCGCTGGAAAAGCAGGCGGTGGTGCTGGGGGACGGCACCGACGCGGATGTCATCGCGCTGGCCGAGGACCCACTCGAGGTAGCTGTGCAGATCTTCTACGTCAGGGGTGGACGGATCCGCGGCCAGCGCGGCTGGGTCGCGGACCGTTCCGACGACGGGGCCACCCCTGAATTGGTCCAGGACTTCCTCCTCCAACTCTACGGAGACGAGAACGAATCAATCCCGCGCGAAGTGCTGGTTCCGGCGTTGCCTCCCGACGTCGGGGTTCTCGAAGAGCTCCTCGCGGAGCGGCGGGGGAGCAAGGTCACGATCCGGGTGCCGCAGCGAGGGGACAAGCGGGATCTGCAGCAGACGGTTGCCTCCAATGCTGCGCAGTCCCTGATCCTCCACAAGACCCGACGCGCCAGTGACCTGACCACGCGCAACCGGGCGCTGGAGGAGATCCAGCAGGCGCTGGGTCTGGACGAGGTGCCGTTGCGCATCGAGTGCTACGACGTCTCCAACCTCCAGGGCACCGAAGTGGTGGCTTCGATGGTGGTCTTCGAGGACGGGCTGGCACGCAAGTCGGAATACCGCCGCTTCGTGATCCGCGACGTCGAGGGTCAGAATGACGTCGCGTCGATGCACGAGGTCATCACTCGCCGCTTTCGCCGGTTGCTGGATGAGCAGGCCCGCAGCGAAACCATCAACGCCGACTCGGGGCCGATGCTCGTCGACCCCGAGACAGGCCGACCGCGCAAGTTCGCCTACGTCCCGGCACTGGTCGTGGTCGACGGCGGACCTCCCCAGGTGGCTGCAGCCCAGGAGGCGTTGATCGCTCTGGGGCTGACCAGCATCCCGGTGTGTGGGCTGGCCAAGCGACTGGAGGAGGTCTGGTTGCCGGCCGAGGAAGATCCAGTGATCATGGCGCGCACGAGCGAGGGCCTCTATCTGCTCCAACGCATTCGCGACGAGGCCCATCGTTTCGCCATCGCCCATCACCGCAATCGTCGCTCCAAGTCAATGGTCGAGAGTCTCCTCGATGATGTCCCAGGTCTCGGTGAGGTGCGGCGCAAGACCCTGATCAAGCATTTCGGGTCACTCAAGAAGCTCCGGCTGGCCGACGCGGACGAGATTGCCCTGGTGCCCGGGATCGGTCCTCGGACTGCCGGCGCGATCAAGGCTGCGGTCGCCAAGGCCGACACCTCGCGCAAGACTGGTGCGCAACCGACGGTGAACACCGCCACCGGAGAAATCATCTCTGATGAGCCGCTCAACAGCATCGAGGAGCACTGAATGACCGACGCGACCCCCGGTGAACTTGTCATCGTCACCGGTATGACCGGTGCCGGAAGAAGCACCGCGGCCAAGGAGCTCGAAGACCTCGGCTTCTTTGTGGTCGACAACCTGCCCCCGACGCTCGTGCGGGACGTGGTGCGTCTCGTCGATGACAGTCGAGGTACCCACCAGCCGATCGCGGTCGTCGTGGATGTGCGCTCCGGGGCCTTTTTCGACTCTCTCCAGGCGAACCGTCATGAACGGGTGACCGGTCGACCGACCACTCTGCTGTTCCTGGAGGCCACCGACGACGTGCTCGTGCGCCGACAGGAGGCCGCGCGCCGACCACACCCGCTCCAGGGCGGCGGACGACTGCTCCACGGACTGCGCCGCGAACGTGATGCGCTGGCCGACCTGCGGGGTGACGCTGACCTCGTTCTCGACACCTCACAGTTCAACGTCCATCAGCTCAAGGATCGTATCGCCGAGTTCTTCGGCAGTCCCGAAGCCATGCAACTCAAGATGACGGTGATCAGCTTCGGCTTCAAGTACGGCATCCCTGTCGACGCCGACTGGGTGGGAGACATGCGGTTCCTGCCCAACCCGCACTGGGTTCCGGAGTTGCGGCCCAAGAACGGTCGCGACGCCGAGGTAGCGGCGTACGTGTTCGCCCAGCCGGGCGCGGACCGTTTCCTGGAGCAGTATCTTCCCGTCCTGAAGACCGTCGCCGGAGGCTATCTGGTGGAGGGCAAGCGCTTCATGCAGATCGCGATCGGGTGTACGGGGGGTAAACATCGAAGCGTCGCGATGAGCGAGGAGATCGCCAGAAGGCTGCGCGAGTCCGGCTTCGACGTCAGCACCGCGCACCGCGATCTCGGCAGGGAGTGAGATGCGCAAGACCGCACAGGCTGCGGTTGCACTGGGAGGCGGACACGGACTGGCCGCGACCCTGACGGCGCTACGTCGGCTCACCGACGACCTCACCATCGATCACCTCACCGCGATCGTGACGGTCGCCGACAATGGCGGATCGTCGGGGAGACTGCGAGGAGAGTTCGGTGTCCTACCGCCCGGAGACCTCCGCATGGCCCTCGCAGCGCTCTGCGGTGACGACGAGTGGGGCAAGACCTGGGCCGACGTCGTCCAACACCGTTTCGCCGGAGAGGGCGACATGCAGGGTCACGTCGTGGGCAACCTGCTCATCGTCTCGCTGTGGGAGCTGATGGGCGATCACGTTCGTGCACTCGACTGGGTAGGACGACTGCTGGGCGCCCACGGTCGGGTCCTGCCGATGGCGACCACGCCGATGGACATCACCGCGCGCGTACGAGGTCTTGACCCTGCTGATCCCTCGGTCACCACGGTGCTGCAGGGTCAGGTCGAGGTGGCGACGACCGAGGGAGAGATCGAGTCGGTGGCGCTGCTGCCGCCAGACCCCGAGGCTTGCGTCGAGGCGGTGAACGCCATCCTGGCAGCGGAGTGGGTGGTGCTGGGCCCTGGTTCATGGTTCACCTCGGTCATCCCGCACCTGATGGTCCCGGGCCTCCGTCGCGCTTTGGGTGAGACCACGGCCCGACTCGTCGTGGTCCTCAACCTTGAGGCACAGGTCGGCGAGACCAGCGGCTACGGAGCCCAGGACCACCTCGAAGCGTTGTTCGAGCACGCCCCCGAACTCATCGTCCATGCTGTCGTGGCGGACGCCGCCTCCGTAGGTGCAGAACGTGCGGCCCTGGACGTTCTGGTGGCCGACCGGGGAGCCCGGCTGGTGATTGCTGACATCGCCATGCCGGGGGAGCCGCGGCATGACACGGCCAAATTGGCCGAGGTGTTCGCCCGGCTCATCGATGACCCCGACGAGGGTCGTTGACCCCCATGGGAGGATTCGGCTCATGGCGATGACGGCACAGGTGAAGGCGGAGCTCGCCTCGACACAGATCACCAAGACCTGCTGCCGAAAGGCTGAGGTCGCTTCGATGCTCAGATTCGCCGGCGGCCTCCACATCGTCAGCGGTCGCATCGTCGTGGAGGCCGAGCTCGACACCGGCGCTGCTGCCCGACGGCTGCGCAAGGATATCGCCGAGGTGTACGGGCACCCTTCGGACGTGGTGATGGTGCAGGGGAACGGGATCCGCAAGGGCAGCCGGTACCTCGTCCGCGTCACCAAGGACGGTGAGGCGCTGGCCCGCCAGACGGGGTTGCTCGACCAGCGAGGTCGTCCCGTACGGGGCCTTCCTCCTGCAGTGGTGAGCGGCGGGGGTTGTGATGCAGTAGCAGCGTGGAGAGGCGCGTTCCTGGCCCACGGTTCACTCACCGAGCCCGGTCGTTCCTCATCACTGGAGATCACCTGCCCCGGTCCCGAGGCGGCCCTGGCCATCGTCGGGGTGGCGCGCCGCCTGGGAATCGCGGCCAAGGCCCGCGAGGTGCGTGGCGTGGACCGGGTCGTCATCCGAGACGGTGACGCCATCGGTGCTCTGCTGACTCGACTGGGAGCTCACGAAACCCTGATGGCGTGGGAGGAGCGCCGGATGCGTCGCGAGGTGCGTGCCACGGCCAACCGGCTCGCCAACTTCGACGATGCCAACCTGCGTCGCTCAGCACGCGCCGCGGTGGCGGCCGGCGCCCGGGTGGATCGGGCCCTGGAAATCCTCGGCGAGGAGATCCCCGACCATCTTCGACAAGCCGGTCATCTCCGACTCGAGCACAAGCAGGCCTCACTCGAAGAGCTCGGCCAACTGCACGATCCCATCCTCACCAAGGACGCGATCGCGGGGCGCATCCGACGCCTTCTCGCGATGGCCGACAAGCGAGCCGAGGAGCTGGGCATCCCAGACACCGAGGCCTCGTTGACTCCTGACATGCTGGCGGACGAGGGCTGATCGCGTCGGGGTATGGTCGGGTGACTTGCCATCCACCCCAGGAGACCCAGACGTGACTGTCCGCGTAGGTATCAACGGCTTCGGCCGCATCGGCCGCAATTTCTTCCGCGCCGTCCATGCATCGGACGCCGACATCGAGATCGTCGGTGTCAACGACCTGACTGACAACGCTTCACTGGCGCACCTGCTTAAGTACGACTCGATCTTGGGACGCCTCGATGTGGACGTCTCCAGCGACGAGACCTCGATCAAGGTCGGCGACCAGACGATCACCACCTTCGCCGAGCGTGACCCGGCCAAGCTGTCATGGGGCGACCTGGGCGTCGACGTCGTCATCGAATCCACTGGATTCTTCACCGACGCGACCAAGGCTCGCGCGCACATCGACGCAGGTGCCAAGAAGGTCATCATCTCTGCGCCGGCCTCCAACGAGGACATCACCGTGGTGATGGGCGTCAACCATGAGCTCTATGACCCGGCGAAGCACCACGTCATCTCCAACGCTTCCTGCACCACCAACTGTCTGGCTCCGATGGCGAAGGCACTCCACGAGGAGTTCACCATCGTCAAGGGTCTGATGACCACTATTCACGCTTACACCGCGGACCAGAATCTGCTGGACAACATCCACAAGGACCCGCGCCGTGCACGCGCTGCCGCGCTCAACGTGATCCCCACCTCGACCGGTGCGGCCAAGGCCATCGGCCTCGTGATGCCCGAACTGAAGGGCAAGCTGGACGGCTTCGCCCTGCGCGTTCCCGTGCCCACGGGCTCCGCCACCGACCTCACCTTCGAAGCTGGTCGTGAGACCACGGCCGAAGAGGTCAACGCTGTCATCAAGAAGGCTGCGGACGGCAAGTACCTCAAGTACTCCACCGACCCGATCGTCTCCTCCGACATCGTCACCGACCCGGCGTCCTGCATCTTCGACGCGCCGTTGACCAAGGTCATCGGCAACCAGGTCAAGGTCGTTGGTTGGTATGACAACGAATGGGGCTATTCCAACCGCCTCATCGACCTGATCGCCCACATCGGCACCACGCTCTGACGTGTCGGACATTGCCTCGCTGGGCGACCTGAGCGGAAAGCGCGTGCTGGTCCGCTGTGACCTCAACGTGCCTCTCGACGGCACCACCATCACCGACGACGGCCGGATCCGCGCAAGCGTGCCGACCATCAAGTTGCTTGCCGAGGCCGGGGCCCGGGTGGTCGTCATGGCCCACCTGGGCCGTCCGAAGGGGACGCCGGATCCGGCCTACTCATTGGCTCCGGTCTCCGATCGACTCTCCGAGTTGCTCGGGCTCCCGGTGGTATTCGCGACCGACACCGTGGGGGCCAGCGCAACTGCGACGGTGGCCTCCCTCGGTGACGGGGACGTTGCCGTGCTGGAGAACGTGCGTTTCAACGACGGCGAGACGAGCAAGGACGACGGCGTCCGCGCCTCGTTCGCCGATCAGCTGGCTCAGTTGGGTGACGCATTCGTCTCCGACGGCTTCGGGGTGGTCCACCGCAGACAGGCGAGCGTCTACGACATCGCTCTGCGGCTGCCCTCTGCGATGGGTCAACTCGTCGCAGCGGAGATGGCGATGCTGCGCAAGCTCACCGAAGATCCGCAGCGCCCGTATGTCGTGGTGCTGGGGGGCTCCAAGGTGTCGGACAAGATCGGCGTCATCGAGAACCTCATCGACAAGGCCGACAAGCTCCTGATCGGTGGCGGGATGGTCTTCACCTTCCTTGCGGCCCAAGGCTACGAAGTGGGCCGGAGCCTGCTCGAGGAGGACCAACTCGAGACCTGCCGCCGATACCTCACCGAGGCTGCTGACCGCGGCGTGGAGATTGTGCTCCCGAGCGATGTCGTCATCGACACCGAGTTCCCCACCGCGGGACGTACCCCGGAGCCTCGGGTCGTGAGCGCCTCGGAGATTCCACCGGACGCACTCGGACTCGACATCGGGCCTCAGTCGGGCCGTGACTTCGCGGCTGCGCTGAGCGATGCCAGGACCGTTTTCTGGAACGGCCCCATGGGCGTGTTCGAGGTCGATGCTTTCGCGGAAGGCACCCGTGCCGTGGCTCAGGCGCTCACGACGATCGACGGGCTCTCCGTCGTCGGCGGGGGAGACTCTGCTGCTGCGGTGCGCAGGCTGGGCTTCGACGAGACGGCGTTCGGTCACATCTCCACCGGCGGTGGCGCGTCGCTGGAGTTCCTGGAGGGCAAGGAGCTCCCGGGCATCGCCGTACTCGAAAGGGACTGAACTGATGTCTGAGAACAAGCAGGGACGCACGCCGTTGATGGCGGGCAACTGGAAGATGAACCTCAACCACCAAGAAGCGGTGGTGCTGGTCCAGAAGCTCGCGTGGACTCTGTCGGACAAGCGACACGACTACGCCAAGGCCGAGGTCGTCGTGGTGCCACCCTTCACCGATATTCGCTCGGTGCAGACGATGGTCGACGGTGACCGCCTCTCCATCCGTTATGGCGCGCAGGACGTCTCCGAGCACGACGGGGGCGCCTATACCGGCGAGATCTCTGCACCGATGCTGGCCAAGCTGGGGTGCAGCTATGTCGTCGTCGGCCACTCCGAGCGCCGCATGTTCCATCAGGAGAGCGACCAACTGGTCAATGCCAAGGCGCACAGGGTCTTGGCAGCAGGCATGACTCCGATCGTGTGCGTCGGTGAGGGCCTGGAGGTGCGTCAGGCGGGCGAGCACGTCGAGTTCACCGTGGCGCAGGTGGACGGATCGCTCGAGGGGTTCACCGCGGAGCAGATCGCTGGTCTGGTCGTGGCGTACGAGCCCGTGTGGGCCATCGGCACCGGCGAGGTGGCGACACCGGAGGATGCTCAAGAGGTCTGTGCGGCCCTGCGCGGGCGCGTACGCGACGTGCATGGCGATGGGGCCGCAGAGGGCCTGCGCATCCTCTACGGAGGCTCGGTGAAGGCCGCAAACGTTGCCGGCATCATGGAGAAGCCCGATGTCGATGGGTGTCTGGTGGGAGGCGCGAGCCTTCAGGCCGAGGAGTTCAGTGGGGTCTGCCGCTTCTACGACATGCCGATGCTGTGAGGGCGCTCTGCCGTTGCGGCGACCGGTGACGTAGGATTCGGCTCGTGATTCTGCTCCTCACCATTTTGCTCGTTATCTCGGGCTCGGTCATGACTCTGCTGGTGCTGCTCCACAAGGGAAGCGGCGGTGGCCTCTCCAGCATGTTCGGGGGCGGCGTCTCCAGCAACCTGGGAGGCTCCAGCGTGGCTGAGCGAAACCTCGACCGGTTCACGGTCGGCGTCGGAGTCGTCTGGGCGGCCTGCATCATCGCCCTGGGCCTTCTCTACGCGCATCAGGGCAACTAGCCCTCTAGAAGGAGTTCGTCGTGGCTGGTGCTGGGAATGCGATCCGCGGTAGCCGAGTCGGCGCGGGTCCGATAGGGGAGGCCGAGCGCGGCGACGCTGCGCCTCGGCAGTTGGTCACCTATTTCTGCAGCCATGACCACCGCTCGGTCGTGACGTTTGCGATCGAAGCGTCTGCGCCGGAGTCGTGGGACTGTCCCAAGTGTGGGCTTCCAGCCAGCATGGACAGCGACAACCCGCCGCCGGCTCCCAAGATCGAGCCGTACAAGACGCACTTGGCCTATGTGAAAGAGCGCCGCAGCGACGACGAGGCGGCCAATATCCTGGATGAGGCGGTGGCCTTGCTCAGGCGTCGACGCAAGTCCGGGGATCTCATCTTCTGATCCACGCACCGGCGCTGCCTCACGCGAGCTTCGAGGCAGCCTCTGTGTCGATCCACCACAGTGTTTCGTCAGTTCCGCGAGGGACACGGGCAGGACACTCGATGGCCTGAATAGAGCCGGGCGCAGCCCTGTCGCCGAATGAATCGGCCACGGCAGTGGCTTTCTCCTCCCCGGCCGCGACGAACCAGACTGCCCTGCTGCGCTCCATTGCTTCGAAAGTGAGTGAGATTCTTTCGGGGGGCGGCTTGGGCGATTTCGCCACCGCGACCGCGATGGCGTCCGGGAGATCGGCCGCCGGATGCCCGGGAAAGAGGGAGGCGACATGACCGTCCGGCCCTATCCCCAGCATCAGAACTTCGAAGAATCCAGCACCCAGTTCTCTCATCCTGTTGCTGTAGTCGGCCGCGGCTACTGCCAAGGAAAGGCCCTCGTCACTGGCTGCCATGGCATGGACATGGGAAGGGTCCACGCCCAGTCGCCGGATGAAGGCGGCGCGAGCCTGCACCTCGTTGCGGTCGGCGGACCCCTTCGGCAACCACCGTTCATCGCCCCACCAGAGCACCACCCGGGACCAGTCCACCGCCCCGGTGGGTGAGAGCCGAGCAATGGCGCGATGGACCTCGTCCGCCACGCTTCCCCCGGTGAGCCCGACGTGGGGCATCTCGCCGCGCGTCTGGGCCTCCACGAGCCGAGCGAGCAGAGCGGTGGCAACGGCGGTGGCAAGATCCGCGCGGTCGGGGGAGATCCGCAGGGATGAGGGACTCACTTCTGCTTCTCCAGATGGAGCAGACGTGCGGCGGCAGACGCATAGATGTCGTCCTCGTCGAGGTGTCGAAGCTCCTCGGCGAGCAATGCTGGAACTTCGCGTCGCTTCAGCGCGACCGGTCGATCAGGGCGTTCAGGTGAGGAGAACGTCGCCAATTTGCCGTCGCCGCGGCTGATGGTGATGGGTCCCTCGCGGGTCTCCATCGTGACGGCAGTGATGCCGGGACCGTCTGAGGTGGCGCGGGACACGGGGACCCGAAGCCTGTCGTTGAGCCAGGCCACCAGCAGGTCTGCGCTGGGGCTGATACGGGCGGCCGTGACCGAGGCGCGGGTGACCTTCAGCGGGTGCTGGTCCAGCGCGGCAGCGAGCAGGGCTCGCCATGGTGTGATGCGGGTCCAGGACAGGTCGGAGTTGCCGCGGGCGTAGGACGCGCACTGGTGCATCAGCGCGGTGCTCTTCCCACGCGTGACCGAACCGCAGTCAGTGATACGCCTCGTGGCAAGTGCGCCGAGGGGGTCATTGGCGGGATCATCCGGAGCATCGACGGGCCACCAGATAGCCACGGGGGAGTCGGGCAGCAGCAGCGGCAGGACCACCGACTCCGGATAACGCACGACCTCTCCACTGAGACGGATCAAGGCCGTCTCGCCACCCCACCCGTCTCCGATGCCGACCTGGGCATTGACGTGGGGATGACCCCGGCCATCTCCCAGGATGACTCCGAGTACGCGAGAGGGATGCTCACGGGAGGCTCGCTTCGCCGCAGCCATCGATTCTTCGGCGGCATCCTCAGGCGCCACGATGATGAGTGTCATCACCATTCCCATGGCAGGCGAGCCGGCCTTCTGACGTACGCGGACGAACGCTGAGGCAATCTGTGACGCGGTGGTGTCGACGAGCTCGATCATCTAGGGCCTCCTCCAGGTTCGACCTTCACGGGACATCAGGGTGTAGGCAGACTCTGGCCCCCAGGTTCCGGAGCCGTACGGCTCTGGTTTCCCCTTCTTGGCCCAGTATTCGAGGATCGGGTCGAGGATCTTCCACGACAATTCGACCTCCTCGTGCCTGGGAAAGAGCGGCGGGTCCCCAAGGAGCACGTCAAGAATGAGTCGCTCGTAGGCTTCGGGCGAGGCCTCGGTGAAGGAGCCTCCGTAAGCGAAGTCCATGTTGACGTCTCGGATCTCCATCGCTGTCCCCGGCACCTTGGAGCCGAAACGCATCGTCAGTCCCTCATCGGGCTGCACGCGGATGACCAAGGCGTTCTGCGTGAGTTCCTCGGTGGCAGTCGCCGAGAAAGGGAGGTGTGGCGCCCGCTTGAACACGACAGCCACCTCCGTCACACGACGACCCAGCCGTTTGCCCGTACGGAGGTAGAACGGAACCCCTGCCCAGCGCCGAGTCTCGATGTTGAGGGTGATCGCGGCGAAGGTCTCAGTGTGGGAGCCCCGCTTGATGCCTTCCTCCTCGAGGAAGCCGATCACCTTCTCGCCGCCCTGCCACCCCGAGGTGTACTGCCCGCGTGCCGTGGTGAGGTCGAGCCGTTTCGGCAGCACGACGCTGGAAAGAACCTTCTGTTTCTCGATGCGCAGACTCTCGGCGTCGAAAGAGGTCGGTTCCTCCATGGCCACCAGTGCCATCAGTTGCATGAGGTGGTTCTGGATGACGTCGCGAGCCGCGCCGATGCCGTCGTAGTAACTTGCGCGGCCACCGATACCGATGTCTTCAGCCATCGTGATCTGCACATGATCGACATAGTTGGCGTTCCAGATCGGCTCGAACATGTTGTTGGCGAAGCGCATCGCCAGGATGTTCTGGACCGTCTCCTTGCCAAGGTAATGGTCGATCCGGAAGACCGAGCCGGAGGGAAACACGCCGGCGAGCACGTTGTTGAGTTCCTGGGCTGACGCCAGGTCGTGACCGAATGGCTTCTCCACCACGACGCGGCGCCACGATCCGTCGGGCGCATCAGCAAGTCCGTGCTCCTTGAGCTGACCGACCACTGTCCCGAAGAAGCCGGGTGGGATCGCGAGGTAGAAGGCGACGTTGCCGTCCGTGCCACGTGTCTGGTCCAACTCCGCGACGGTGCGTTTGAGCTTCTCGAAGGCATCGTCGTCGTCGAAGTTGCCGGGCACGAACCGGAACCCCTCGGCCAACTGTTTCCACACCTCTTCGCGGAACTCGGTTCGGGCGTGCTCCTTCACCGAGTCGTGGACGATCTGGGCGAAGTCCTGGTCGGCCCAGTCGCGCCGGGCGAAGCCGACAAGGCTGAAGCCGGGCGGCAGGAGACCACGGTTGGCGAGGTCGTAGATGGCCGGCATGACCTTTTTGCGCGACAGGTCCCCGGTGACTCCGAAGAGGACGAGTGCGCTGGGTCCCGCGATACGGGGCAACCGCCGGTCCTCGGGGTCGCGCAAGGGGTTGCTGGGGCTCGTCTCCATCAGCGTCGGTTCTCCCGGTAGTAGCCGATCAGGGATTGGGTGGACGGATCTTGTCCTGCCAGGACTTCAGCGTCGCCAGCCAGCGCAGGGCCCAACTGCTGGGCGAGCTTCTTACCGAGTTGCACGCCCCACTGGTCGAAGCTGTCGATACCCCACAGGGCACCCTGCACAAAGGTGATGTGCTCGTAGAGAGCGATCAACTGACCGAGCACCTGCGGAGTGAGGTCGGGTGCCATGATCGAGGTGCTGGGTCTGTTTCCTGGAAAAGTGCGGGCGGCCACCTGCTCCTCCGCCACGTCGTCGGCACGGACCTCGTCGGCGGTCCTGCCGAAGGCAAGGGCCTGCGTCTGCGCGAAGAAGTTGGCCAGCAGCAGCTCATGGACGTCGACGTCGCCGTCGGACAGTGCGTGCGCCGGGTTGGCGAACGCGATGAAATCGGCAGGGACCAGCCGAGTGCCCTGGTGGATGAGTTGATAGAAAGCGTGCTGCCCGTTCGTGCCCGGCTCGCCCCAGAATATCTCGCCGGTGTCGTAGCCCACTGCTGTTCCGTCCCACCGCACGCTCTTGCCGTTCGACTCCATCGTCAGCTGTTGAAGGTAGGCGGGGAAGCGGTGCAGCAACTGCGAGTACGGCAGTACGGCGTGGGTCTGGGCGCCGAGGAAGTTGGTGTACCAGACGTTCAGCAGACCCATCAACAAGGGTGCATTGGCCCGGGGAACGGCCGTCTGGAAGTGCACGTCCATCTGATGGAACCCCTCCAGGAACTCACTGAAGCGCTCTGGCCCGATGGCCAGGGCCAGCGAAGTGCCGATCGCTGAGTCCACGGAGTATCGACCGCCCACCCAGTCCCAGAAACCGAACGCATGAGCCGGGTCGATCCCGAATTCGGCCACCTCGTCCAGCGCTGTCGAGACGGCAACGAAGTGTTGGGCGACTGCCGTCACGTGATCGGTGTCTGTCGGTAGGTGCTCGAGCAGCCACGACTTGCACAAGCGCGCGTTGGTGAGGGTCTCAAGGGTGGCGAAGGACTTGCTGGACACGACGAACAGGGTCGTCTCCGGGTCGAGTCCAGCGAGCTTCTGCGCGGTGTCGGTCGGATCGATGTTGCTGATGAAGCGGCAGCTCAATCCGACGTGGCGGTAGGGGGCCAAGGCTGCGTAGGCCATGACGGGTCCCAGGTCGGACCCGCCGATGCCAATGTTGACGATGGTGCGTACCGGCAGCCCGGTGACTCCGGTCCACTCCCCGGAACGGACAGCCTCGGCGAACGCATAGACACGAGCCAGCTCTGTCTGGACGCTGGCGACCACGTCCTGACCGTCCACGACCAGTTCAGCGTCCGAAGGCAGCCGAAGTGCCGTGTGCAGGGCTGCCCGATCTTCGGTGACGTTGACGTGCCGCCCGGCGAACATGGCATCGCGCCGCGCGGTGAGACCCACCTCGTCGGCCAACTCGAGCAACACGGTCAGTATTTCCTCGTCGATGAGGTTCTTCGAGAGGTCGACATGCAGGTCGGCGACCTCGATCGTCAAGCCCTGCACCCTGGCGAGATCGGCTGCCACGAGCGCGCGCAGATCGAGGTCGCGGGACTGGGCCAACCCGCTCAGCTTGGCCCAGGCTGCCGTGGTGCTGGGGTCCACCGGGGCCCCTGTCCCGGTCACGACTGGCCGCCGGCCGCCTTGAGCTGTCCGCCGACAGCGTCGGTCAGTTCCGCCCAGGCCGTGACGAACTTGTCGACGCCCTCCTTGATCAGGACGGCGATGACATCGTCGTAGTCGATGCCCGCCGCTTCGAGCGCAGTCATCGTGGCGGCTGCGTCGTCATAGAACGGGCGCACCCGGTCGCCGCGCACCTCGCCGTGGTCGGCCACCGCGTCCATGGTATTCTCCGGCATCGTGTTGACGGTGTCTTCGACGACGAGGTCGATGACGTACATCGTGTCGTCGTAGTTGGGGTTCTTGACGCCGGTCGAGGCCCACAGCGGACGTTGGCGGCGAGCACCCTGTGCGGCGAGAGATTCCCAGCGATCTCCGGCGAAGGACTCCTCGAACGCCCGATAGGCAAGCCGCGCATTGGCGACACCGGCCTTCCCCTTCAACTCCGGGTCGGCGCCACTGTGTCCGAGGCGCTTGTCGATCTCGGTGTCGACGCGCGACACGAAGAAGGATGCCACCGAATGGATGGATGACAGATCGTGCCCGTTGGCCGCAGCCTTCTCCATGCCGGTGAAGTAGGCCTCCATCACCTGGGCGTACTGGTCGAGACCGAAGATCAATGTCACGTTGACGCTGATTCCTTCAGCGAGCGTCTGCGCGATCGCGGTGCACCCTTCCGGGGTGCCCGGGATCTTGATGAAGAGGTTGGGACGATCCACCATCGACCACAACTGCTTGGCCTCCGCGACTGTCGCGTCCGCATCGTGCGCCACACCCGGGCTGACCTCGATGGAAACTCGCCCGTCCACCCCGTTGGTGGCGTCAAACACCGAGCGCAGGACGTCACAGGCATCACGTACGTCATCGGTGGTGAGCCGCATCATCGTCGCGTCGAGGTCGGCTCCCTCCGCTGCGAGTTCGCGCACCTGGGCGTCGTAGCGCTCGCCGTCACCGACTGCTGCCTGGAAGATCGAGGGGTTGGTGGTGACACCGACCACGTGCGAGGTGGCGACGAGGTCGGCCAGATTGCCCGTCTCCAGTCGTTCACGCGAGAGGTCGTCGAGCCAGATGGACACCCCGGCATCCGCCAGAGCCTTGAGTCGGTCGGTCATGGTGAGTCCTTCCAGTGGTGGGGCGTGTGGCAGGGGAGAGAGTGAGGGGGTCAGCCCCGCGCCTCGGTGAGGCTGTCGCGAGCGGCATTGGCGACCGCCTCCGCGGTCACTCCGTACTCGGTGAAGATGCGTTCGTAGTCAGCCGATGCGCCGTACTGTTCGATGCTGATACAGCGGCCGTGATCGCCCACGATCTCGTGCCAGCCCTGCCTGATGCCGGCCTCGACCGACACCCGGGCGCGGACCGTGGGCGGAAGGACCGAATCGCGGTAGCTCAGGGGCTGGGCGTCGAACCATTCGCGGCAGGGCATCGACACCACTCGCGCCGAGATGTTGTCCCGGGCCAGCAAGTCGCGCGCCTGCACTGCCAGCTGCACCTCCGAGCCGGTGCCGACCAGAATCACGTCGGGAGCGCCCTGGGTGTCGAGCAGGACATAGCCACCCTTCGCGACTCCTGAGGTGTCGGCCCAAGTCTGTCCGGTGGCCGCGTCCTCGCCACGGGGAAAGGTCGGCACGTCCTGACGGGTGAGGCACAAGCCAGCCGGTCCATGGGTGTTGGCCATGATGGCGACCCATGCGGCGGTGGTCTCGTTGGCGTCGGCCGGGCGGACCACATCGAGGCCGGGGATGGCCCGAAGCGCCGCCAGGTGCTCGATGGGCTGGTGGGTGGGGCCGTCCTCCCCGAGCCCGATCGAGTCATGGGTCCACACGTAGATCGTGGGGATCTGCATCAGGGCAGCCAGACGCACTGCCGGGCGCATGTAGTCGGAGAACTGGAGGAAAGTTCCTCCGAAAACCCTGGTGAGGCCCTCCAGGGTGATCCCGTTGAGAATCGCAGCCATGGCGTGTTCGCGGATGCCGAAATGCAGGACCCTGCCGTACGGGCTGGCCTCGAACATGTCGGTGGACCACTCACCGGGGTTGAACGACTTGGCGTCCTCGATGGTGGTGTTGTTCGATCCCGCGAGATCGGCCGAGCCTCCCCACAGTTCAGGCAACTTCTTGGCGAGCGCATTGATGACCTTGCCGCTCGCCTTGCGGGTCGCGACCCCCTTCTCGTCGGCGTCGAAGACGGGGAGATCGCTGTCCCAGCCGTCCGGCAGGGCGCGTCCACGGAGCCGGTGGAGCAGCGTCTCGCCGTCCGGGTGCCCGGATGCCCACGTCCGGTAGGTCTTGTCCCACTGCTCCCCTTCCGCCGCGCCGCGATCTGCCAGCGAACGGGTGTGCGCGAGGACCTCGTCGCTGACCTCGAAAGTCTGGTCGGGATCGAAACCGAGGATCTTCTTGGTGGCAGCAACCTCATCCGTGCCGAGGGCGGAGCCATGAGCACCGCCCGTGCCCTGCGCGGTCGGTGCCGGCCAGGCGATGATCGTCTTGAGCACGATGAAGGACGGGCGATCGGTCTCTTCGCGCGCCGCACGCAGGGCCTCGTAGAGGGCGGGGACATCCTCGACGTAGTTGCCGCTACGGTCGCCGGCCCAATCGACTACCTGCACGTGCCAGCCATAGGCCTGGTAGCGCAGGGCGACGTCCTCGGTGAACGCCACGTTGGTGTCGTCCTCGATCGAGATTTCGTTGTCGTCCCAGATGACGGTGAGATTGCCGAGCTTCTGATGACCTGCGATCGAGGAGGCCTCCGAGCTGACACCTTCCTGCAGATCGCCGTCGGAGGCGATGCAGTAGACGTGGTGGTCGAACGCCGACTCACCGAGCGGTGCGTCCTCATCGAGGAGGCCGCGCACCCGGCGCGCACCCATCGCCATGCCGATGGCGTTGGCGATGCCCTGACCCAAGGGGCCCGTGGTGGTCTCCACGCCGCGGGTGTGTCCGTATTCCGGGTGCCCCGGAGTCTTCGATCCCCAAGTACGCAGAGCCTTCAAGTCATCCAACTCGAGCCCGAAGCCGCCAAGGAACAGCTGCGTGTACAGCGTGATGCTGGAGTGTCCGCAGGACAGCACGAAGCGATCGCGAGAGCACCATTCGGTGTCCGCTGGGTCGTGTCGCATGACCTTCTGGAAGAGGAGATAGGCAGCGGGAGCCAGACTCATGGCGGTCCCGGGGTGCCCGTTCCCGACCTTCTGCACTGCATCCATCGCCAGGACGCGGCTGGTGTCCACCGCCCGCTGGTCGAGGTCGGACCAGTCCAATTTGGTGGGCAGCGCATAGGCGGTGGAAGTCACAAGGTTCCTCTCGATGGCACGTAGTCAGGACGCACCTCTGAGCCTACTCGCGGCGGGGGATAGACTCGACCCCGCCTGATCGTGTAACGCATCCCAATCATTCTTCCTTCTTTCTTGAGGTTTTCACCGTGCCCCATGTCGGCCCACAGGCCTCTGCCTCGGAGCCGCCGGAGATCTTCGACGGCGCAGATCAACTTCGCGAGCAGAAGAACTGGAAGGACGTGGTCGCGGGCTACGTCGGACTGACCAAGCCGCGCGTGATCGAGTTGCTGTTGCTGACCACCGTCCCGGTGATGTTCTTCGCCGCGAAGGGGATACCTCCGTTGGGGATCGTGGTCGCGACAGTGCTCGGCGGGGCCCTGTCCGCCGGGTCCGCGTCTGCCTACAACTGCGTCTATGACCGTGACATCGATGAGCAGATGCGCCGCACGAGGCGCAGAGCGTTGCCTCGACACATGGTTTCGGTCACCTCCGCGCTGGTCTTTGCCACCACGCTTGCCGTTCTCTCCACCGCGATCCTGGCGTGGGTGAACTGGCTCTCCGCCGCGCTCTCGGTGGCGGCCATCGCGTTCTACGTGATCGTCTACACGATCGTGCTCAAGCGACGCACGACCCAGAACATCGTGTGGGGAGGGCTTGCCGGCTGCTTCCCGACGCTCATCGGCTGGACTGCGGTGACCGGCCAACTGGCCTGGACGCCCGTCATCCTCTTCCTGGTGGTCTTCTTCTGGACGCCGCCGCACACGTGGGCACTCGCCTTGCGCTACCGCGAGGACTACCGCAACGTCGACGTCCCGATGCTGCCGGTGGTCAAGTCGGCAGCGGAGGTAGGTCGTCAGATCGTGATCTACAGCTGGGTCATGGTGGCGGTGTCGCTGCTGTTGTGGCCGGTGGCTGACACCAGTTTGGTCTATCCCGTCGCTGCGGTGCTGCTGGGCGCAGTCTTCATCCTCGAGGCTCACCGCATGTGGGCGCGGGCCAGGCTGTCCGAGTCGTTGACGGAGATCAACCCGATGCGCCTGTTCCATGCGTCCAACCTCTACCTCTCGTTACTGTTCGTTGCTGTAGCGCTCGATCCCCTCCTGCGTTAGTCCGATGACAGTTTCCTGACACACTTTTGACCGTTTGCGGCGTGTGCCTGAGGTCTTTCATGGCGTTGTCTGGCAGCAGTCCTTTGGAGGGGTCAGCATTCTGCTGCCTCGGGACGTTTCATGGGGAGCAACAACGATGCACGTCACACAGGGACTGTCTTCGCTTGGGCGCGAATTCGGCCGGCACACCCGCACGATGGCGAGAGCAGTGACTCTGCTGATCGTCGTTTCGTTCGCTGTGGTCGGCATGGCTGGCCCTTCCAGCGCTCACCACAACACCATCACTGGTTCGGTCGCCTGCAAGGAGGGTGGCGGTTGGTTGGTCACCTGGCGGGTGAGCAACAGCGAACGGATCAGCGAATCGATCACCAGCTCCACGCGCCCCGGCGTCGTCCCTGTCGGCACGGTCCTGACGGGATACCAGTCACGCCTGTTCACCGAGACGATCACGACCAGGCCGACTGACACGGTCAGCATGTACCTGTCGGGCTACTGGACCAACAGCCAGCGCGCCAACAACTACGGCACGGTCTCGGCCTCGAGCTTCTCGCAGGACTGCGCAGTCACCCAGGTGCCGGCGCCCGAGGTCACGGTCAAGGACGACTGTGGACCGGGCAACGCGGCCTTCACCACGATCCCCGTAGGTCCGTGGGCCTCGGTCCTCAACGTCGACGGCAGCCTCACCTTCACCCTGCCGGCGGGCTACGTCTTCCCGACCGGTCTCAACACGCTGACCATCGCTGCTCCGGTCGACAGCAACGTTGCCTGCCAGGCATCACCGCCGCCAGCGCCCGAGATCGTCCCCGTGCCCGAGGTGCTGCCTGCCGAGGTGCTGGTCGTCAAGGCCAACGTCCGCTTCCTGGAGAAGTGTGGCCGCGCCGGTGACCTGTTCAAGGTCGAGGCTCGCGACGGTGTGCGCTACCGCGCCAACGGCAAGGCCGTCCGAGCAGACAAGTGGTACCACCTGAAGAAGCGCGACGTCACGATCCGTGCCTTCGCAACTGAGCCTGCCTTCCTGCTGCAGGGCAAGCACGTGTGGAAGATGTCGTTCTCCAGCAAGCCGTGCTCCAGGGCGCCGGGAGTGTCTCCCAACACCGGATCCAGATGAGGCGCGGAGCGCTCCTGACCGTGTGGGTGTGCTTCGTGTTCCTGGCCGGTCAGGGTGCGGCTCATGCCGCTCCTGACCGGCTCCGGATCACGGCCACCGACACTGATGCTGCGATCGTGAAGGTGCCTGCTCGTGGCGACACACTTGCCGTGGGCACCCGAGTGCAGGGGGCCGTCTACACCTGGTCAGAGGGCGACCCGCCCTGCGACCCGAACGGCACGACACTCTACGCCGGTCACTCATGGCGTGGAGGGAACGGAGTGGCTGACCATTGGGGCAGCCTGCGACGGGGTGACCGCATCAAGGTCGCCGGTTGCAAGTTCAAGGTCACCCGTCGCGAGTACTGGCCAGCGCGCCGTCGGATGGGTCGGCTCTACACCGTCTCCGGGCCGCCACGGATCGTGCTGGTGGGCTGCAAGCCGGACGACTATTCGAAGCGCACGGTCGTCTTTGCCCGCAAGATCGGTGCCTAGGCCAGTTCGGCTGCTGGCTCCGACTGCTCCCGATCATCTGCAACGGCTTCGTTCGCGCCGCGATGGGGGAGGACTGCCAGGGCGATCCTGGCCAGTCCGGCGGCGAGCAACGAGGCACCGAGCATGTGCAGGGCAACGAGCAGCACGGGCAGATCCAGCCAGTACTGGACCCAGCCCAAGACCCCCTGCGAGACCTCGATCGCCAGCACGAGTGCGGTGACCAGACGGAGCCAGCGCATGCGAGTGCGGACCGCGAGCACGAGCAACGCAACGGTCAACGCCACCAGCACATAGACCGCGAAGGCGTGCCAGTGCGACACCGTGGCCGGGTCGAGACCGATTCGCGGGGACTCTTCGTCTCCGGCATGTGGACCGGCGCCGGTGACGATCGTGCCGAGGTAGAGCACGATCCAACCTGACACGAGCGTGGCGAGGGCAAGCATCTGGTGCGGTCTGGGTGCTGCCGCGCGAGATGGGCTACGCAACTCGTCGAGCAGGGCCACGCACACCATGATGATGGCCATCGATGACAGGAAATGGAACGACACCACCCACGGGTTGAGGTGTGTCAACACGGTGATGCCGCCGATGACGGCCTGCAGGGGGATGTAGAGCCCGATCACGAAGGACAGCTGCGATGCGCGCCGATGTCCGGCACCCAGTGCCGCAAGGAAACACAGCAACGCGACCACGGCGAGCACGAAGGTCAGCGTGCGGTTGCCGAACTCGATGATGCCGTGCAGACCCAGAGCCTCGTGCGTGGTGTAGGAGGTGGCGTCGCACCGCGGCCAGGTGGGACAGCCGAGGCCAGAGCCGGTCAGCCGTACGGCTGCGCCTGTGACGACGATACCGATGTTGACGATGAGGTTGGCGACGGCCAGTGGCCACAGTCGTGGCGCCAGGATGTCGAGGAGTGCACGCATCATTCCCACCTGAAGGTTCGGGCCGTGAGCACTGTGCCAACGGCAGTCCAGATGGCCAGGACGACGAGCGCCCGGCCATCGATGTGCCCGTCGAGGAAACCCGCCCGCATGGCATCGCCCAGAGCCCCCGAGGGGAGCCACCGGATCGCGTCGGCGGCTGCGCCGTAGGACGAGGTCGGCAGGACCACGCCGCCGCCTGCCATGAGGAGCAGGTAGATCAGGTTGGCGAGGGCCAGGGTGGCTTCTGCGCGGAAGACGCCAGCCACGAAGAGCCCGAGGCCCGCGAAGGCTGAGGTGCCCAGTCCCAGTGCGAGCAGGAGGGCCGCAGCCGTACTTGCGGGATGCGCCAGGGAGGGCGCCCAGCCGAGCAGGATCGCCACGATGATCAGGACCACCAACTGGAGACCCAGCACGATGAGCAGCGCCAGCACCTTGCCGAGCAGCAGTCCGTGCCGGGGGAGGGGCGAGGACCCCAGCAACTTGATGACTCCGTAACGCCGTTCGAAACCGGTGGCGATGGCGACTGACGTGAAGGACGAGGACATCACTGCCAGCGCCAGGATCCCCGGAGTGAGCACGTCCACGGGGCGACGACCTCCGAGGTCGATCCCGATGTGATCGGCGGCGACGACCCCGCCCACGAGCAGAATCACCGGAACGACGATGGCGAGCAGGAGCTGCTCACCGTTCCGGAGCATCAGTCGTGCTTCCATGCGCGACTGGGCAGCAACCATGCGGGACAGGGGCGCGCTGCCCGGTGCGGGAGTGAAGTCAGTCACGGTGTCAGCTCTCGCCCAGTCAGTTCGAGGAAAACGTCCTCGAGATTGCGTTGGCCCAGATTGAGCGCCTCGGGGAGGACATCGTGCTTCTCGCACCACCGCGACACTCGACCCAGGGTCGTGGCATCGGCGGGCCCGTGGATGAGCATGCTGACCTCGTCGAGCTGACGGACCTCGGCAGCAGCGCCGAGTTCGTCGCGCAGCGACTGGGGTGCACCGTCGGGGAAGGGTCGACTGACGATCAGCCGAATCGTCGCAGAACGTCCTTGGCGAGTCAGCTCAGCCGGTGAGCCGCTGGCGATCAGTCGGCCGCGGTCGATGATGTGCAGGTGGTCGGCGAGCCGTTCGGCTTCGTCCATGTGGTGTGTGGTGAGCACGACGGTCACACCATCGGCCCGGATCTCCTCGAGCATCTCCCACGTCGTCCGTCGTGCCTGAGGATCCATGCCTGCCGTCGGCTCGTCGACGAAGACGAGTTCGGGTCGGCCCACCAGAGCGATGGCCAGACCGAGACGTTGCTGTTGACCGCCTGACAGACGTCGGTAAGGAGTCCGGCCGCAGTCGGCCAGGCCAAGTCGGTCACTCAGCATGGCGGTGTCGAGCGGGTGGGCATGCATGCTGGCCATGTGGTCGAGCATCTCCATGGCCCGTACGCCGCTCCAGGCACCACCGGACTGCAGCATCACCCCGATGCGCGGCAGCAGGTCTGCTCGCTGGCGTTGGGGGTCGAGTCCGAGCACACGGACCGTCCCCAGCTGGGGGGCGCGGTAACCCTCGCAGGTTTCCAGCGTCGTCGTCTTGCCAGCACCGTTGGGACCGAGTACCGCTGTGATCGAGGATCGAGCCACTTCGAGTGACAGTCCGTCCACTGCGACCTTGTCGCCATAGGTCATCACCAAACCACTGATTTCCACGGCAGGTGAAGTAGTTGACACATATCGAAGTCTAGGTGCGCGACGGTCACGGCCCGGTGTCGGTCTGGGCGCCGGGGTTCGGGGTGCGTACAGAGGTGGATCTTAGTGTGCTCCGGGTCACTTAGGCGACCCTTGCTTGAACAGGGCAGGGTATTAACGTCACACTGTCGTTGTGGAATTCATCAGGACGGCGGCGACCCTCGAGGGTGACGCGCCCACGCGTGATCGCGTGGTCCGAACCATCCTGGAGAACGGACCGTCGACGGCTGCTGACCTGGCGGGCCGCATCCACCTCACGCCGGCGGCAGTGCGCCGCCACCTCGACCATCTGGTCGAGGAGGGCTTGGTGGAGTCGCGCGAGCAGAAGGTGTACGGCAGCCGCGGTCGCGGCCGACCTGCCAAGGTCTTCGCCCTCACCGGATCCGGACGCGACAGCTTCGACCAGCAGTATGACGACCTGGCCATGCAGGCCCTGCGTTTCCTGTCGGAGACACAGGGCGAGGTGGCGGTGGAAGAGTTTGCCCGTCGCCGGGTGGCCTTTGTCGAGCGTGACTACGCCACCGTCGTTGCGGAGGACCCGTCCCTGAGCCCGGCCGAAGCCCTGGCCAAGGTCTTCAGCGAGCAGGGCTATGCCGCGTCGGTGCGCAAACTCCCGGTGATGGGGGACCAGCTGTGCCAACAGCACTGCCCGGTGTCCCACGTCGCTCACGAATTCCCACAGCTGTGCGAGGCCGAGACCGAGGCCATCGGTCGCGTCCTGGGCACCCACGTCCAACGGTTGGCGACCATTGCCCAAGGCGATGGCGTGTGCACCACGTGCATCCCTCAGACCCCCAAGAAGGAGCAGGCATGACTACCCAGGATTTGAGCCAGAACTTGAGCATCGAAGAGCTCAACCCCGAGCTCAAGGGCATCGGCCGTTACGAGTTCGGTTGGGCCGACTCCGATGACGCCGGTGCGACTGCGAAGCGTGGCCTCAACGAAGAGGTCGTGCGCAACATCTCCTCCTTGAAGTCCGAGCCCCAGTGGATGCTCGACCTGCGACTCAAGGGGCTCAAGCTCTTCGGTCGCAAGCCACTGCCGACCTGGGGCTCCGACCTCAGCACGATCGACTTCGACAACATCAAGTACTTCGTCCGCTCCAGCGAGAAGCAGGCTCAGACCTGGGACGATCTGCCCGACGACATCAAGAACACCTACGACAAGCTCGGCATCCCCGAAGCTGAGAAGCAGCGTCTGGTGTCCGGCGTGGCCGCGCAGTACGAGTCCGAGGTCGTCTACCACTCGATCCGCGAGGACCTCGAGGAGCAGGGCGTCATCTTCGTCGACACCGACACCGCCCTGCGCGAGCACGAAGACCTCCTGAAGGAGTACTTCGGCACGATCATTCCGGTCGGCGACAACAAGTTCGCAGCCCTCAACACGTCGGTCTGGTCCGGCGGTTCCTTCGTCTACGTCCCGCCGGGCGTGCACGTCGACATTCCGCTGCAGGCCTACTTCCGGATCAACACCGAGAACATGGGCCAGTTCGAGCGGACGCTCATCATCGTCGACGAGGGTGCCTACGTGCACTACGTCGAGGGCTGCACCGCCCCGATCTACACCTCTGACTCGCTGCACTCCGCGGTCGTGGAGATCATCGTGAAGAAGGGTGGTCGCTGCCGCTACACCACGATCCAGAACTGGTCGAACAATGTCTACAACCTCGTCACCAAGCGTGCGGTGTGCGAAGAAGGCGCGACGATGGAGTGGGTCGACGGCAACATCGGCTCCAAGATCACCATGAAGTACCCCGCCATCTACCTCATGGGCGAGCACGCCAAGGGGGAGACGCTCTCGATCGCTTTCGCGGGCGAGGGCCAGCACCAGGACGCCGGCGCCAAGATGGTGCACGCTGCGCCCAACACCTCCAGCTCGATCCTGAGCAAGTCGGTGGCGCGTGGCGGCGGCCGGACCTCCTACCGCGGTCTCATCCAGATCAACGAGGGCGCGCACGGCTCCAAGTCCAACGTGCTCTGCGACGCGCTCCTGGTGGACCAGATCAGCCGGAGTGACACCTACCCCTACGTCGACATCCGCGAGGACGACGTCTCCATGGGTCACGAGGCGAGCGTGTCCAAGGTGTCCGACGACCAGCTCTTCTACCTCATGTCCCGCGGCATGGAGCAGGACGAGGCGATGGCCATGATCGTGCGTGGCTTCGTGGAGCCGATCGCCAAGGAGCTGCCGATGGAGTATGCCCTCGAGCTCAACCGGCTGATCGAGTTGCAGATGGAGGGCGCGGTCGGCTGATCGCCGGTCCTGCCCTTCCCGTCATCCCCGTACGTAGAAAGAGAAGTAGTGACAGTCATCGAATCGGTACGCTCCGCCCTGGAGCAGGACAAGGTCGAAAGCCACCTGAACCCGGTCGGCTCCTTCGACGTCGCCGACCACCCCGTCCCCACCGGACGCGAGGAGATCTGGCGTTTCACCCCGCTCAAGCGTCTCAGGAACCTGCACGCCGACGCGGAGTTCATGCGGTCCGCGACCTCCTGCACCTGGAACACCCCTGAGGGTGTCCGGGTGGAGGGAGTGAGCGGAGAGGAGGCCCGTGCGCTGCGAGGAATCTCCGGTCTGGTTCCGAACACCCGGTTCGCTGCGCGAATCCTCGCCGAGGTCCCCTCGTCGTTGCTGATCGAGGTCCCCGCCGACACCGAGCTCACCGAGCCGGTCGTGGTCGAACTGAACGGTACGGACCTTTCCGTGACCGAAGCCGGCCACGTGGCCATGCGTTTCGGAGCCCACAGCAAGGCCGTCGTGGTCATCAACCACACCGGATCCTCCTCGATCGCGGCCGTGGTCGAGATCGTGGTCGGGGACGGCGCCGACATCACCGTGGTCTCGATCCAGGACTGGGCCGACGACGCGGTGCATCTGTCCCACCACCAGGCGCTGGTGGGCCGCGACGCGACCTACAAGCATGCGGCCATCTCCTTCGGCGGAGACGTGGTCCGCATGGACGCGAACGTCAGCTACGCAGGCCCCGGCGGCAGCGCCGAGCTCCTCGGTCTCTACTTCGCCGATGCCGGTCAGCACATCGAGCACCGACTCTTCGTCGACCACAACGCGCCCAGCACCAAGAGCAACGTGATCTACAAGGGTGCGTTGCAGGGGGCCGGAGCCCACACGGTCTGGAACGGCAATGTGTTGATCCGTAAGGTTGCCGAGGGCATCGAGACCTACGAGGAGAACCGCAACCTCGTCCTCACCGACGGCTGCCGCGCGGACTCGATCCCGAACCTCGAGATCGAGACCGGTGAGATCGCCGGAGCCGGACACGCCTCCGCGACCGCTCGATTCGATGACGAACAACTCTTCTACCTCCAGGCGCGTGGCATTTCGGAGAAGGAAGCACAGCGTCTGGTCGTCCACGGCTTCTTCAACGACCTGATTCGCAAGGTCGGTGTGCCCTCGATCGAGGATCGCCTGTTGACCACGGTGGAGGCAGAACTGTCCAAGAACGTCCTCAAGGAGCTCTTCGAGGCGCCCACGGAGGACGAATCGTGAGCTTCGAACGCGCCTGCTCCCTGGTCGACGTCCCCGAGGACGAAGCGCTGGCGGTCACGATGGGTCAGTACGCCCTTGCGGTCGCCCGTGACGGCGACGACGTCTACGTCGTGCAGGACCTCTGCACCCATGGTCAGGTCGCCCTGAGCGAGGGTGAGGTGGCCAACTGCCAGATCGAATGTTGGCTGCACGGCTCGAAGTTCGACCTACGCACCGGCAAGCCCACGAACTTCCCGGCCACCGAGCCGGTTGCCACATTTCCCGTAGAGATCCGCGACGACGAGGGCAGCGCAACTGTCTGGATCGACGTCGACACCACCCTGAACGGAGTGACCCCCGCATGAGCAAGCTCGTCATTACTGACCTTCACGTCTCGGTCCAGACTGAGGATGGCCCCAAGGAGATCCTCAAGGGCGTCACGCTCACGATCGACTCGGGCCAGACCCACGCGATCATGGGTCCCAACGGCTCTGGCAAGTCCACCTTGGCCTATTCGATTGCCGGCCACCCCAAATACACCGTCACCAGCGGCTCGGTGACACTCGATGGCGACGATGTCTTGTCGATGTCGGTCGACGAGCGCGCCCGGGCCGGGATCTTCCTCGCCATGCAGTACCCCGTCGAGGTACCCGGTGTCTCGGTCTCCAACTTCCTGCGGACCGCCAAGACCGCCATCGATGGCGAGGCGCCCAAGCTGCGTACCTGGGTCAAGGACGTCAACGGGGTGCTGGATCGACTCAATCTCGACCCGACCTTCGCCGGGCGCTCGGTCAACGAGGGTTTCTCCGGTGGCGAGAAGAAGCGTCACGAGATTGCCCAGCTCGAGCTGCTCGACCCCAAGATGGCGGTGCTCGACGAGACCGACTCGGGGCTGGACATCGACGCTCTGAAGATCGTCTCCGACGGGGTCAACCGCTTCCGTGAGCGTGAGGGCAAGGGTGTCCTTCTGATCACTCACTACACCCGGATCCTGCGCTACATCGAGCCTGACGTCGTCCACGTCTTCGTGGACGGCAAGATCGCCGAGCAGGGTGGCCCCGAGCTGGCTGACCAGCTGGAGGCCGAAGGCTACGACAAGTACATCAAGGCGTCGGTCTGATCATGACCCTGCCCGGACTGCTCCCAGATCTGGAGGTCATCCGTAAGGACTTCCCGATCTTGGAGCGCACCCTTGCGGGAGGGCACCGGTTGGTCTATCTCGACAGCGCCAACACGTCCCAGAAGCCGCAGGTCGTGATCGACACGATGGTCGATCACCTCGAACGTCACAACGCCAACATCGCTCGGGCCATGCACCAGTTGGGGGCGGAGTCGACCGAGGCGTACGAGAGTGCGCGCGACAAGGTGGCACGTTTCCTCAATGCGCCCTCCCGCGATGAGGTGGTCTTCACCAAGAATGCCACCGAGGCGCTGAATCTGCTGGCGCGCACCATCGTCCTGCGTCCGGGCGACAACGTCGTGATCACCGAGATGGAGCATCACTCCAACCTCGTGCCCTGGCAGCTGGCGTGCGAGCGTGCTGGCGCTGAGTTGCGCTGGCTGGGCCTGACAGATGAAGGTCACCTCGACCTCAGCAATGCCGACCGCCTGATTGATGAGCACACCAAGGTGGTCGCCTTCACCTGGGTGTCCAACATGCTCGGCACCATCAATCCGGTGAGCGACCTCACCGCTCGTGCGCGCGCGGTGGGTGCGCTCTCCGTGGTCGATGCCTCGCAGGCCGCTCCGCAACTCCCGGTGGATGTGCAGGCAGTCGATTGTGACTTCCTGGTCTTCACCGGACACAAGGTCTGTGGTCCGACGGGGATCGGCGTCCTGTGGGGTCGTGAAGAGCTGCTCAACGACCTCCAGCCGTTCCACGGTGGTGGCGAGATGATCGAGACCGTGACGATGGAGCGGTCGACGTACGCCAAGGCGCCCTACCGCTTCGAGGCTGGCACCCCGCCGATCCTCGAAGCCATCGGTCTGGGCGCTGCCGTCGACTACCTCAGCGACATCGGCCTCGACGACATCCATGCCCACGAACAGGCCATCACCACCTATGCCCTCGAAGGCCTGCAGTCGGTACCCGGGCTGAGTGTGCTGGGACCGGTGGAGGCCAGCCAGCGTGGGGGAGCGATCTCCTTCGAACTCGAGGGAGTACACCCGCACGACATCGCGCAGGTGCTGGACTCTCGCGGTGTCGCTGTGCGAGCCGGGCACCACTGCGCCAAGCCGGCGCACGCCCGCTTCGGAGTCCAGAGCTCGACGCGGATGTCCTCCTACCTCTACACCACCGCGCCAGAGATCGATGCCCTGGTCGAAGCCCTGCACCACACCCGGCACTACTTCAAGGTGGGCTGAGTCGTGAGTGATGACCTCGATACCCTGTACCAGGAGATCATCCTGGATCACTACAAGAACCCTCAGCACCACGGACTGCGACAACCGTTCGAGGCCGAGGTCCACCACGTCAATCCCACCTGCGGTGACGAACTCACCCTGCGGGTCCACCTGGCGGATGGCCTGGTCAAGGACGTCTCCTACGACGGCAACGGCTGTTCCATCTCCCAGGCCGCCACCTCAGTGATGGCGGACCTTCTCATCGGCAAGAGCGTCGAGCAGGCGCTGACGATCCATCAGGCATTTCTCGAGTTGATGCAGGGCAAGGGCAAGGTGGCGCCCGATGAAGCCGTACTCGAGGACGGGGTCGCGTTCGAAGGGGTGGCCAAGTTTCCCGCGCGCGTCAAGTGCGCGCTGCTGTCCTGGATGGCGTGGAAGGACGCAACGGCGCAAGCCCAGACTGCACCGACCCAGAACCAGGCCGCCCGCATCGAGTCGGCCCACGCATCATCCCGACTGACCTCCCAGACCAAGACACAAGGAGACACCAATGACTGAAGCGATCGACCACGGCGACCTGCCCGACGTGCCGGAGGTCGCCGGCGCTGCTGGCACATCCACCGTCTCCAAGGATGACGTCACCGAGGCCATGAAGGATGTCGTCGACCCCGAACTCGGGATCAATGTCGTCGACCTGGGTCTGGTCTACGACGTGCACATCGACGCGGGACACAACGCCGTCATCGACATGACCCTGACCTCGGCCGCGTGTCCGTTGACCGACGTCATCGCCGACCAGACTCACCAGGCGCTCGAGGGTCTGGTCAACGACGTGGCGATCAACTGGGTCTGGATGCCGCCGTGGGGACCGGACAAGATCACCGACGACGGGCGCGAGCAGTTGCGCGCACTGGGCTTCAACGTCTGATCGATAGGGTGTGCTCATGAGCGAACCCGAAGGCACCTTCTCGGAAGAAGATTTCGACCACGAAGAGCTTCGGGTCTTCTGGAACCTGGCCCGTTTCCACGCAAAGTTGAACGCTGCACCCTCCTACTTCGGACCCACGGCACTGGAATCAGTTCCTCCGCCGGCCTGGTCCTTCGGAGAGTCGGCGGCCGACTCGGACGAGTTCGTCACCCAGGTCCTCGTGGACGAGGGTGGACGGACCACGGCACCACGCGCGGACTATGGCGACGAACTCCCGCAGGTGGGAGTTCTTTCACTGTTGTGCGACGGCTCGGGAGCGCCACGGGCCCTGCTCGAGGTCACCGAGGTGACCGTGGGTGCGGACACGGTCGTCGAGGCCTTCCACGTCGTCTACCAGTCTCGATAGATCCGGTTGTGGCGGGTGGGGTGCCGTGGAGGCGACCAGGGGCTTCCGGGTTGTGGGAGAGTTCGGGCATGCCCGACAGGATGACCTACCTGCTCGTCGATGGCGAGAACATCGACGCCACGCTCGGCACGTCGATTCTGGGACGCCGTCCACGTCCTGAGGAGCGGCCGCGGTGGGATCGTCTCCTGGAGTGGGCCGAGCGTGCCTTCGACCAGGATGTGACCGGCCTCTTCTTTCTGGCTGCCACCACTGAACTCCCCACCAGTTTCGTCCAGGCGCTGCTGGCGATCGGTTTCAAGCCGATCCCGTTGAGCGGTGAGGGCAAGATCGTCGACATCGCCATCCAGCGCACTGCCGAAGCACTCATGGACCGGGCTGCGGACGTGGTGCTCGTCAGCCACGACGGGGACTTCGTGGACCAGATCTCGCGGTTGTGTGACGGAAGCCGCCAGGTGGGTGTCGTCGGTTTCACCGAGTTCGTCAACTCCCAGTTCCGCACGCTGCCCGGACTGCGGATCATCGACCTCGAATACGACATCGGTGTGTTCAACGCCCCGCTGCCACGGGTGCGAATCATCCCGATCGACGAGTTCGACCCACTCGACTTCCTCTGATCAAGTGGCTGAAGTCCAGGTTCCTGCTGCCCGCTTCGTGCGCTGGGTGGACAATTTCGTCGCTCGACATGGAGAGACCACGTACCTCGTGCGCGACGATGCGCTGTGCGGAAGAGCTGCCGACGGCTCAGATTTCACTGCACGCTTGGCCTTCGAGGGTTCCTACGAGGGAACTGCGGACGCTGGGTCCTTCGCAGACTCGATCGTGACGCCGTCGACCTGGGGTGTCCTGTTGGTGCGCAAGGGCGGATTCGCGGTGGCTCGGATGAGTGGCTCCACCATGGTGGAGCACAAGATCGGTCAGCGGCATGTGCAGGGTCGCACCAAGGCCGGTGGTCAGAGCCAACAGCGCTTTGCCCGGCGTCGTGGCAACCAGGCTCGGCAGGCCTACGAGGCCGCCGCCGACCATGCGGCCCGCATTCTCCGGTCGGGTCCCGTGATCACCGGGGGAGACCGGACGGCAGTCGAGGAAGTTTTCGATGACCAGCGTCTGCGCACCATGACGAGGGTCGCACCTTGGCTCGCGGTCCCAGATCCGCGACGGGCGGTACTGGACCAGGCCGTCCTCGATTCTCAGGCAATCCGGGTGGACGTCACCAACGCCACGTGAATCCCGTCCATCGGAGGAACTGCGTAGTGTCGCGAGCGTGAGCGATCCCATCGAGATCCATGGTCTGGTCAAGAGCTTCGGCAACTTCCGGGCCTTGGACGGACTCGACCTCAGCGTTGCGTCGGGGGAGGTGCACGGCTTCCTGGGTCCCAACGGGTCCGGCAAGTCGACCACCATCCGGGTCCTGCTCGGACTCCTGCGTTCCAGTGGGGGGACGGTCCGGTTGCTCGGCGGGGATCCGTGGGCAGATGCCGCGACGCTCCACCGTCGTCTGGCCTACGTCCCCGGCGACGTCACCTTGTGGCCCAACCTCACCGGTGGCGAGGTGATCGATCTGCTCGGACGTCTTCGCGGTGGTCTCGACGAGGGGCGGCGGGCGACACTGATCGAGCGATTCGAACTCGATCCGAGCAAGAAGGGCCGCACCTACTCCAAGGGCAACCGGCAGAAGGTGGCCCTGATCGCAGCCCTCGCCAGTGACGTCGAACTCCTGTTGCTCGATGAGCCGACCAGTGGCCTCGACCCGCTGATGGAGGCAGTCTTCCAGCAGTGCGTGGAGGACTTTCGGGCCGACGGCGGAACCGTGTTGCTGTCGAGCCACATCCTCGCCGAGGTGGAGCGATTGTGTGACCGCGTCAGCATCATTCGTACCGGACGCGTCGTTGAGTCGGGCACGCTCAGCGGCCTGCGTCATCTCACCAGGACGACCGTGCGCGCGGAGACCAGACGTCGCGTCGAGGGACTCGACGATCTGGCTGGCCTGCACGATCTCCTCGTGGACGGACATCGGGTCGCCTTCGAGGTCGACACGCCCGAGATAGGTGCCGCGCTGGCTGTTCTCCAGCAGGCAGGAATCAGCACCCTGAGCGCCACTCCACCCACCTTGGAGGAGCTGTTCCTGCGTCATTACGGCGACGACCTTGCCGAGGCGGGGGAGCCGCGCCGATGATCGGCACCGGACTCTTGTTGCGGCACTACCTGCGCCGTGATCGGTGGATGCTGCTGGCCTGGTCGGTAGGGATCGCCATGCTCTATGTCTCTCAGGCGGTCAGCGTAGAAGGTCTCTATGCCACTCAGGGAGAGTTCGACACTGCGGCGGCGGCGATGCAGTCCAACGCAGCCTTCGTTGCCATGGCAGGGCCGGCGCGGGCGTTGAACACCGTCGGGGGCCAGGTGGCGTGGCAGGCCACAGCCTTCGGAGCCATCACGGCCGGGCTGATGTCGATGTTCCTGGTGGTGCGCCACACTCGCGCTGAGGAGGAGTCGGGCCGCGACGAGATGCTCCGGGCAGCCGCCATCGGGCGCCGAGCCACGACTGTCGCCACCATGATGCTGGCTTTGATCGCCAACCTGATGGCCGGGGCACTCGTCACCCTCAGTCTGGTGGCAGTCTCGCTGGCGACCCAGGACTCGGTCGCGTTGGGGCTCGGAGTGGCCGCCGTCGGGATGGTGTTTGCCAGTGCTGCCCTGCTCGCTGCGCAATTGACCAGCAGCCCGCGGGCGGCGTACGGCATCACGGGTGCTGTCATCGGCGCGTCCTACGTGCTGCGTGCGATCGGCGACGTGGGATGGCCAGTGCTCAGTTGGCTCTCACCCATCGGGTGGTACCAGTCCATCCATGCCTTCTCCGGCCTGCGATGGTGGCCACTGGTCCTGCTCATTCTTGCGGCCGCGGGGGTGAGCACCGCAGCGCTCTGGACCTTCGGGCGACGCGACCATGGCGCCGGGGTGTTCGCTGCTCGCCCGGGACCAGCGCGAGCCAGCGGCTTCCTCTCCACCCCACTTGGTCTGGCATGGCGCCTGCAGCGAGGCGGTGTCGTCGGTTGGACCGTGGGCCTGTTCCTCACCGGGCTGGCCTACGGCTCGTTGGGCAGTGGGGTGGGTGACCTGCTCGGCGACAGTGCCACCACCGAAGAAATGTTCGTGCGCGGTGGCGCTGACCTGGTCAAGGGCTTCTATGCCACTGCGATCCTCATGCTGGCGCTGCTCAGTTGTGGGTACGCCATCTCCTCCGCGATGCGGCCTCGCCATGAGGAGGCGTCCGGTCTCCTGGAGGTGCTGTTGGCGACGGGACTCTCCCGGACCCGATGGCTGGCTGTCCAGGTGCTGCTCACCGTGAGCGGCACGTGTCTCGTGGTGGTGTCGTCCGGCCTGGGTCTGGGCATGGGCTACACGCTTGCTGCCGACGACCCGACGACCGGCGCCACCTACCTCCTCGCCACGGTGCCGTACGTCGCTCCGGTGCTGGTGCTGAGCGCCATCGCGCGACTGCTCTACGGATTGGCTCCCCGCCTCACCTCCCTGGCCTGGGCGGGCCTGGTCTTCGCGTTCGTGGTGATGCTCTTCGGCGGGGTGTTCCGGATGCCGCAATGGCTCCAGGATCTCTCACCCTTCCACCACCTTGCCGCCACCCCGGCCGAGGATTTCCGGTGGCAGCCCTTCGGCGCACTGGCGCTCCTTGCGGCGATGACCAGTGCCGTGGGTCAGGTCCTCTTCCGTCGTCGCGACCTGGAAGTGCGCTAGGTTCCGAGCCATGTGGCAACCCGAGCCGGGCTGGCAGCGTCTTCCGGGCGCCGGTCCGGCAACGGTCGGCGTCTGGTCGGCGACCATGGCTGGGCGTCGCGTCGTCATCAAGCGCCTGCAATGTCCAGATCCCCACGACGCACCGGGAGCGGCGGTGCCGCAGAACGTCAACTATTGGCGTCGGGCCGCCGACGTGGCGCTCAGTGGTGTGGTGGCGCACGCCCCCGGCCTGCGTACGGCAGAGGTGTTGCGGGTGGACGAAGATTCCGACGGCATCACCCTGGTGCACGAGTGGGTCGAGAGTTTCGATCCACCCGGACCTTGGCTCGCTGCCTGCCTGGGTCGATTCGCCGCCACCGATCTCGGGTCGTATCCGTGGCTGGCAGGTGAGCAGTTGCGCAGTCGGTTGGCCCTGGTGGAGCGCCGTGGTGGCTGGCGCACCCTGGGCCGGACACCGATGGCCGACGTGGCTGCGCACCTGTGGGATCGCCGTAGTGTGTGGCTGGATCGCAGCGACGCCCTACCTCACGTGGCACAGCACGGTGACCCGTCCGCGGCCAACATCTTGGGCCGCTCGGGTGAGGACGCCATCGGCGTCGACTGGGCGCATCTGGGTCTGGGGCCGGTGGGGGCAGACCTGGGCTATCTCTCACTCGCGTCGCGGGAGGGTTTCGAGACGTTGTGCCAGGCCTATCTGACCTTTCTGGCGCCGGGCACGGCCGCCGAGGAGGAGGTACTCCTCGGTGCGCGCGTGATGGCGGTCTACACCTCGCTCACCCGCCTGGACTGGGCGCTGGCACGCGTGGCTGACGGTGAGGGTGCTCTCGTGGGTAAGTTCCGTCACCCCAGCGTGGTGCCGTACATCCATTCGATGCAACGTCAGGTCGATCAGATCGAGGCACTGCTCAGGTGAGAGCAACACGTCGTGTGCTCAGCCGGACCGGGACCGGCCGGCTCAGAGTTCGCTGGCGGCAAAGGTGTCGCAGGCCGCCAAGGTGCCCTGCTCGAGGCCGACGGTGAACCAGCGCATCCGCTGCTCGGACGAGCCGTGTGTCCAGCCCTCGGGGTCGATGCCCTGTCCGGACTTCTGTTGGATGCGGTCGTCGCCGACGGTCTTGGCTGCGTCCACGGCTTCGCTGATGTCACCCTTGTCGAGTTCGATGAAGACGCGATCAGGTCCACTCGCCTGGCTGGTCCACATGCCGGCGTAGCAGTCGGCCTGAAGTTCCAGTCGTACGGCGTCGGAGTCGGGGCCCTTCTGCGTGCGCACCTTGCCCATCGTGCCGAGGATGTTCTGGATGTGGTGGCCGTATTCGTGACCCAGGACGTAGGGCTCGACGAAGTCGCCACCCTCGCCGCCCAACTGACCCTCGAGAACATCGGCGAAGAAGGTCGTGTCGAGATAGATCTGCTCGTCGGCCGGGCAGTAGAAGGGGCCGACCTGGGAGGTGGCCTGACCACACCCCGTCTGGATGGCACCGGCAAAGGTGTTGATCTTGGCCGGGCGGAACGTCGCATCGGACTGGTCCGGCAGAGCCTGCGACCAGTATTCCTCGAGGGAGACTGCGACTGCCTTGCGAGCGCAGTCGACGTCGTTCACGGCATCCTGGCCAGTCTTGCAGTTTGCGTACCGCTCGCTGTCGGTGTCGAGTCCCTGCGGGTTCCCCTGAGCCTGACCCTGGGGGTTGATGCCGGTCCCGGCGCCCGTTCCGCCGTCTGTCCCGCCGGGGAGCCCACCACACATGCTCAGGAGGAGGAAGAGTCCGATGATCAGGATGAGTCCCATGCCGCCACCAGCCCGGGTGCCACCGGGCAGTGGAATCCGCATCGGAGAACCAGACATGCCACCACCGCCACCGCGGCCGGAGTCTCCGACGCGACCCTTGCTGATGTCGGCCTTGGGGTTGAAGCGCATGGTGAAGAGCCTTTCGACGCAAACTGGGCGATCCAGCCCTGGGTGGGCCGAAACGGTGGTGGCAGGCTACCGGTTGGTGGGGTGTGACGATCCATGTCCGTCACCGCTGCGCCGCCAATTCGTCCTGTGCAGGATCGTCCGTAGGATATCGACCCTATGATCACCGCCCAGAAGCTTCAGGTTCGAGCAGGCGCGCGGCTCCTCATGGAGGACCTCAGCTTCCGGATCGCCGCGGGCGACAAGGTAGGCCTCGTGGGGCGCAACGGCGCCGGCAAGACCACCCTCACCCGCATCCTCGCCGGTCAGGCACAGCCTGCCTCCGGGACCGTCCTGTCCTCCGGGGACGTCGGTTACCTCCCCCAGGACCCCCGTACCGGTGATCCCGATGTGATCGTCCGTGATCGCATCCTCTCCGCACGTGGCCTCGACGACGTCGTACGCCGCCTGCGTGAGGCCGAGGTCGAGATGGGCAGCGAAGAAACTGCCGTGCACGAGCGGGGCATGAAGCGCTGGGCCCGCGCCGACGCAGAGTTGCACGCCGCCGGTGGCTACGCCGCCGAGTCCGAGGCCGCACAGATGGCCAATGCCCTCGGCATCGAGCCCCGGATTCTCGAACAGCGTCTCGGAACGCTCTCGGGCGGTCAGCGACGACGCGTCGAGCTCGCGCGCATTCTCTTCTCCGGTGCCGAGATCCTGCTGCTCGACGAGCCCACCAACCACCTCGACGCCGACTCGATCGTCTGGCTGCGCGACTTCCTCAAGGCCCACCGCGGAGGCTTTGTGGTGATCAGCCACGACAACGCGCTCCTGGAGCAGACCGTCAACAAGGTCTTCCACCTCGACGCCAACCGTGCAGAGATCGACATCTACAACATGGGGTGGAAGGACTACCTCAGCCAGCGTGAGTCCGACGAACGCCGTCGTAAGCGTGAACGGGCCAACGCCGAGACCAAGGCCAAGACGCTGACCGACCAGGCTAACCGGATGCGCGCCAAGGCCAGCAAGGCAACCGCGGCGCAGTCCATGCTCAAGCGGGCCGAGAAGATGATGGCGGGTCTGGAGAGTCAGCGTGCTGCCGACAAGGTCGCCCGCATCAAGTTCCCGGCCCCTGCGCCGTGCGGCAAGACCCCCCTGATGGCGCGTGAGCTCTCGAAGTCCTACGGCTCCCTCGAGGTCTTCATCGACGTCGACCTGGCCATCGACCGGGGGAGCCGGGTCGTCATCCTGGGCTTCAACGGCGCCGGCAAGACCACCATGCTGCGGATCTTGGCCGGGGTGGATGCTCCGGACACCGGCGAGGTCGTGCCGGGCCATGGTCTCAAGATCGGCTACTACGCCCAGGAGCACGAGACCCTCGACGTCTCGCGCACGGTGCTGGAGAACATGCAGGCAGCGGCACCCCAACTCACCGATTCCGAGGCACGCAGCGTCCTCGGCTCGTTCCTGTTCTCCGGCGACGACGCTCACAAGTCGGCATCCGTGCTCTCGGGTGGGGAGAAGACCCGTCTGGCCCTGGCCAGTCTGGTGGTCTCCTCGGCCAACGTGCTGTTGCTCGACGAGCCCACCAACAACCTCGACCCCGCCTCACGTGAAGAGGTGTTGGCTGCCATCCGCACCTACGAGGGCGCGATCATCCTGGTCACCCACGACGAGGGTGCCGTGCGCGCACTGGAGCCGGACCGGGTGCTGCTGCTGCCGGACGGTGACGAGGATCTCTGGAGCGAAGAATACGCGGATCTGGTGTCCCTCGCCTGAGGTTACTGATCAGTAGTAGCGTGGGCCCATGAGCCCAGAAGAGCTTGCCGCGGTCGGTCTGCGCCTCCACATCGAAGGCCCGGTCGCCACCGTGGTTCTCGACCGCCCCGAGGTGCGCAACGCGCAGACCCCTGCCATGTGGTTGGCCCTTGCGGACATCGGCCGTACGTTGCCGCAGCAGGTGCGGGTGGTGGTCCTCACGGGGGAGGGAGCGACGTTCTCTGCCGGCCTGGACCGCGCCATGCTTGATCCAGCCATGCTCGATCCAAGTACGCCGGGGGAGGAGAGCGTGGTCGGTCTGTTGAACTTGAGTCCGGAGGATGCCGCTGCGCGGATCGGGGAGTTCCAGGAAGGTTTCACATGGCTGCGTGATCCGCGTTTCGTCTCCATTGCCAAAGTGCGTGGCTATGCCATCGGCGCGGGATTCCAGCTCGCCCTGTCCTGCGACCTGCGCGTCATCGCCGACGATGCGAAGTTCTCGATGAAGGAAGCTGCGCTCGGCCTGGTTCCGGACCTCACGGGAACAAAGCCACTGGTCGAACACGTTGGCTATTCCAGGGCACTGGAGATCTGCGCCACCGCACGATGGGTGGAGGCGGAGGAGGCAGTCGCCATCGGGCTGGCGAACACCGCAGTTCCCGAGGGCGACCTGGATTCCACCGTCGCGGAACTAGCAGCTGCCCTGACTGCACCGATGCCCGGTGTGGTGACCGAGACCAAGACCTTGCTCCAAGGGGCCGCCGATCGCGGGCTCGAGGAGCAGCGTCGCCTCGAGCGAGAGGCACAGGTGCGCAGATTCCGTGCCCTGGCCGACGCTCTGGGGGGCTGAGCGCGAAGGAGCAGGCATGTCGATGGGACCCGGAGCAGGCGGACCACCCTGGAGGTTCCTGCGCAGCGACCGCAGTGTGGTCGACACGCGGATCGAGCGTCGGACCGTCCTGCGCGTGCTCGGCTTCGCGCGGCCGCACCGACGACTGATCACCGGGTTCTTGGTCATCACCATTTTCGACGCCGCACTGGTGGTGATCCCACCACTGTTGCTCAAGGTGATCCTCGACGACGGGGTGAGCACCGGAAACACCTCGTTGGTGATCTGGTTGGCGGCGTTGGTGGCGTTGGTGGCGGTCCTCGATGCCGGATTCGGGTTGGTCACGGGGTGGCTGTCGAGCCGGATCGGTGAAGGGTTGATCTACGACCTCCGCACCCAGGTCTTTGCGCACGTCCAGCGGCAGTCGCTGGCGTTCTTCACCCGCACCCAGACGGGGGCGTTGGTGAGTCGGCTCAACAACGACGTCATCGGAGCACAGCGAGCGTTCACCTCCACGCTCCAGGGCACCGTCTCCAACGTCATCTCCGCTCTGGTGGTCGGGGTCACCATGATGTTCCTGAGTTGGCCCGTCACCGTGCTCTGCCTGGCCCTCTTCCCGATCCTGTTGATCGCCTCCAAACTGGTGGGACTGCGCCTGGCGGGTCTGACTCGTCAACAGATGCAGAGCAATGCCGACCTCGGCAATGCCATGACCGAGCGTTTCAACGTCGGCGGGGCGATGCTGCTCAAGCTGTTCGGTCGACGCGAAGAGGAAGACACCGTCTACGCCGAGAAGGCAGCGGTGGTCCGTGACCTCGGCGTGCAGATCTCGCTCCTCACCCGAATCTTCTTCGCAGCGATGACCCTGGTGCCGTCGCTCGCCACCGCGCTCGTCTACGGCATCGGTGGCTGGTTGGCGATCCGTGGCGACCTGTCCGTCGGAACGATCGTGGCCCTGGGTGTGTTGCTGACACGCCTGCTCGGGCCCCTCCAAGGACTGTCCAACGTCCGCATCGACGTGATGACCGCGCTCGTGAGCTTCGACCGCGTCTTCGAGGTGCTGGACCTGCCCTCGTTGATCGAGGAGAAGCCAGATGCCGTCGAACTGCCCAGCACCGCCTCCCGACTCGAGTTCGAGAGCGTCGACTTCTCCTACCCCAACGCCGATCAGGTGTCGCTGGCTTCACTGGAAACCGTTGCCCGCAAGGAATCGCGCGACAGCGGACAGATCCTTCATGAGGTCTCCTTCACGGCGGAGCCCGGGCAGATGGTCGCACTCGTCGGGCCGTCAGGAGCCGGCAAGACCACCGTCACCCACCTGGTGGCCCGCCTCTACGACGTCGGGGCGGGAACCGTGCGGGTCGGGGGTCACGATGTGCGCGAGGTGACCCTGCAGTCACTGGAGGACGTAGTCGGGTACGTCACCCAGGACGCCCACATGTTCCACGACACCATCGGGGCGAATCTTCTCTACGCCCGACCCTCGGCCTCGTCGGCCGAGGTCTGGGCCGCCCTCGAAGCTGCCCAGATCGCCGCCCTGGTGCGTTCCCTGCCGGACAGTCTCGAGACAGTCGTGGGAGACCGTGGATACCGCCTCAGCGGTGGCGAGCGTCAGCGCCTCGCGATCGCCCGTCTACTGCTGAAGGCGCCGGCGATCGTGGTGCTCGACGAGGCGACCGCACACCTCGACAGTGAGTCGGAGGTCGCCGTCCAGCAGGCCCTTGATGCTGCCCTGGAGGGACGTACGTCCCTGGTGATCGCCCATCGTCTCTCCACCGTGCGCAATGCCGACCTGATCCTGGTGCTCCAGGACGGCCGCGTGGTGCAGTCGGGCACCCATGAGCAACTGCTGGCCTCTGGTGGGCTCTACGCCACCCTCCACGCCACCCAGTTCCGTGACGACCCCCAGCCCCAGCCTCAGTCCTGAGCGGAGTTGCAATCCTCGTCGACGACGGTCTTCGCGGCACCCGATGAGGGTCGACCTCCCGGTCCACGGCCGCCGCGAGTCTCGTCGTAGATGAGGTAGAAGAACCCGAAGATCGCCAGCGCGCCGAAGAACCACCACTGGAGGCCGTAGAAGAAGTGGGGACCGTTGCTGATCTCCGGCAGCTCCACCGGGGCCAGTGCGACGGCTGGTTCCGGTGATTCCGACCTGAGGTCGACGAACCCCCCGAGCACCTCGCGACCCAGCGCCTCCCCGATACGGGTGCTGTTCACCGAGCGCGTCGACTTGTCGGAGACCGAGGTGCTGTCCCCGGTGGCGTCCTGGCGCACCCAGCCGGTCACGGTCACCTCACCGGTCGGAGGGGCGGGAACGTCCTTGGATGTCGTGCCTCGGTTGTCGGTTGCGAACCAGCCACGATCCACCAGCACGCTGGTGCCGTCGCCGAGGTCGAGAGGTACGACCACGTCCACGCCGGCGGATCCTTCACGAGTGCGGTAGCGCACGATGACGGTGTCGTCGATGGCGTAGGTGCCGGTGGCCTCGATGATGCGCCACGCATCTTCCCCAGCCACGGGTCTGCCCGGTGCCATCACGTCGGTCACTGCGTCAACGCCCTGCTGCTCGTTGCGCTCGATGATCGAGTTGCGTTCCTTGCGGTCCTCGAGCCGGTGGAACTGCCACTCACCGAGTCGCCAGGCGCCCCAGGCCAGCGCCACGACGACCAGGGCGAAAATCATCCAGCGGCGCGAGACGAGGAACCGCAACTTGTGCACGGGTCGAGGTTATCGAAGACGACCTGAAGGTTGGGGTCCGGCTCGGTAGACTGAGGACGTGATGACTCCTCTCGCAGATCGTTTCGGCCGCGTGGCCACTGACCTGCGCGTTTCACTCACGGATCGGTGCAATCTGCGGTGCAACTACTGCATGCCTGCCGAGGGTCTGGATTGGCTGCCGACCGAGCAGACGTTGACCGATGACGAGGTGGTCCGACTCATCACCATCGCTGTGGAGCGCCTCGGTGTCACGGAGGTCCGTTTCACCGGGGGAGAGCCCCTGCTGCGGCGTGGCCTGGTCGACATCGTGACCCGCACCCACGCCCTGGGAGCCGAGACCTCGCTCACGACCAACGCGCTGGGCCTGACCCACACTGCCCAGGCCTTGGCGGATGCTGGCCTGGACCGTATCAACGCCAGCATCGACACGATCCGCCCCGAGACGTTCGCCGCCATCACGCGCCGTGACCGACTGGACGATGTCATCGCGGGACTGGAAGCAGCCAAGAAGGCGGGGCTCAACCCGGTCAAGCTCAATGCCGTCCTGCTGCGAGGCACCAACGACGACCAGGCTGCCGAGCTGCTGCGATGGGCGGTGGAGCACGGCTACGCCCTGAGATTCATCGAGCAGATGCCCCTCGATGCGCAACACAGTTGGAGCCGCGAAGCGATGGTGACAGCGGAGGAGATCCACACCGCGTTGGCTGCCGAGTTCACCCTGACTCCGCACGAAGCACCTCGCGGCAGCGATCCTGCCGAGCTCTTCGACGTCGACGGTGGGCCCGCGACAGTCGGGATCATCGCCTCGGTGACCCGACCCTTCTGCGGTGACTGTGACCGGGTGCGCCTCACGGCCGATGGTCAGATCCGCAACTGTCTGTTCGCCCGCGAGGAGTCCGACCTTCGCGCTCCGCTGCGCACGGGTGCCTCCGACGAGGAAATAGCTGAGCGCTGGGTGATCGCGATGCGTGGCAAGCGCGCAGGTCACGGCATCGATGACGAGTCATTCCTCCAGCCGGATCGACCAATGTCGGCCATCGGGGGGTAGCTCTCAGTCCGGCCGGTGTTCGACGACGTCGCGGAGGAAGCTGCGGGCACCCAGGAAGTCCGAGAGCGACTCCCGATGATCGTCGCAGGCGAGCCAGATCTTGCGTCGCTGCGGCTGATGAATCTTCGGGTTGTTCCAGAGCAGGTCCCAGTGCGCATCGACCTGACATCCGCGAGCCGAGCAGACGATTCGCTCTTCCGTCATCGAGACGCCCCTGGTCTCGGCCGATCTCGATGAGAAGGCCCCGATGCAGAAAGTGAGGTGCCGGACCGCCACGGGGGGAAGCGGTCCGACACCTCGCTGACGACCACAGTCGGGGGACGATGCGGTCGTGAAGTTGATTCTTCCACGACTTTGGGCCGGATCAAAGAACCTGCCTTGTGACGTGCATCAAACCGGCGGATCATTCCGGCTCGGATCTCTCGAGCTCTCGCGCCCCCGTTGCCGGGGACAGGGAAAATCCGTCGTGCTTCTGGTTCTCGGCGTTGGCGATGACCACCGCCAGGAACGGAAGGAAGACCGCTCCCGCCACCAGTGCCCATCGCAGCGAACCGGGCCCCACCGCCACAGCAGCGATGAAGCACGCGGTCCGGATCGACATGGCGAGGAGGTAGCGTCGCTGCCTCGCACGCAGGTCTTCGGAACTACTTCTCTGAGCCGTCGTGATGCGTACGGCGCCGTCCTCCATCATGTGCTCGAGTCTACGTCGCTACCCTCACGGAATCACGGCTGAGAGCATCCGCCGGAGCCACTCCAGGAGGAACGATGTCCAACCGCACCTATCGAGTCACCGAGATCGTCGGAACGTCGCCCGACGGCATCGACCAAGCAATCCGCAACGGCATCGACCGCGCTGGCAAGACACTGCGTCACATCGACTGGTTCGAAGTCACGCAGATCCGCGGTCAGGCCAAGGACGGAGCCGTGGAGCACTTCCAGGTCGGGATGAAGGTCGGCTTCCGTCTCGAGGACGAGTGAGTTCGGCCTACCGCGCAGTAATCACTAGCGTCGAGCCCGTGAATGAGCAACCCCGATCGGTCCTGGTCACCGGTGGAAATCGTGGCATCGGCCGTGCCATCGCCGAAGCCTTCCTCCAACTCGGCGACAAGGTGGCCGTCACCACACGCAACGGAGGCGCCCCCGAAGGTGCGCTCGACGTCAGGTGCGACATCACCGATCGCGCCGCAGTGGAGGCGGCCTTTGCCCAGGTGGAGCAGGCCCACGGTCCGGTGGAGGTGTTGGTGGCCAACGCCGGGATCACCCACGACACCTTGGTGCTGCGCATGAGTGAGGAGGACTGGTCCTCGGTCATCGACACGAACCTGACCGGCTCCTTCCGCCTCGTCAAGCGCGCGTCCAAAGGCATGCTCCGTCTACGACGTGGACGGATCATCCTGATCTCCTCGGTCGTGGCCATGTCAGGTTCGGCAGGTCAGGTCAACTACGCCGCGTCCAAGTCCGGCCTGGTCGGGCTGGCACGTTCGTTGGCACGCGAACTCGGCAGCCGTTCGATCACGACCAACGTCGTGGCACCGGGATTTGTCGAGACCGACATGACCGACGTCCTGAGCGATGACCAGAAGGCGGCCATCAAGGCCCAGGTTCCGCTGGGTCGCTACGCATCACCCGCCGAGATCGCGTCCGCGGTCACCTGGCTGGCCTCTGACGGCGCTGCCTATGTCACCGGGGCTGTCATCCCGGTCGACGGCGGTCTCGGCATGGGTCACTGAGCACCTCCACGAAAGGACTAATGACATGGGAATCCTCGACGGCAAGCGCATCCTGGTCGCCGGCGTCACGATGGACTCTTCCATCGGCTTCGCCACCGCCAAGGTGGCACAGGAGCAGGGCGCCACGGTGCTCATCTCCAACTTCGGCCGCGCCCTGAACATCACCAAGCGCATCGCGAAGCGCCTGCCCACCGAACCACCGGTGCTCGAACTCGACGTGACCGACGAAGACCACCTCGCTGGCCTTGCTGACCAGGTCCGCGAGCACGTGGACGGGCTCGACGGGGTCGTCCACTCGATCGCCTACGGCAATCCGCAGACGCTTCTGGGAGGCAAGTTCATGGAGGGGCCGTGGGAGGACGTCGCCCAGGCCCTGCACGTTTCAGCCTTCTCCCTCAAGTCCCTCGCAGCGGCCACCCGGCCTCTCATGTCGCGAGGCGGTTCGATCGTCGGCCTGACCTTCGACGCCACCAGCGCCTGGCCGGCCTACGACTGGATGGGTGTGGCCAAGGCCGCACTGGAGAACACCTCGCGCTACGTCGCCCGCGACCTCGGGCCCGACGGCATCCGCTGCAACCTCGTCGCAGCAGGCCCTCTCAAGACTCTCGCCGCCAAGGCCATCCCCGGGTTCGAGCGGCTGGAGGACGCCTGGAAGGACCGTGCACCCCTGGGATGGGACGAGTCCGACCACACACCGACTGCGCAAGCGGTCTGCGCGCTGCTGAGCGACTTCTTCCCGGCGACCACGGGCGAGATCGTGCACGTCGACGGTGGCTTCCATGCGATGGGTGCATGACCTTCGGTAGTTTTCTCGCGTGACTTCACTCGTCGAGCTACGCGTTCTCGAAGGCCCCAATCTCTACTTCCCTCGGGCAGCGGTGAAACTGACTCTCGACGTGAGTGTGATCGCCGATGCCGATCAGGAGACGGTGATGCGGCTGGCGCGCCGGGTCGGTCTGCGAACCACCAGGCCCGGCGCGGCAGGATCTGGCTTCCGACAGCGCTTTGCGCTTCGTGCTGTGGCGCGCGTGGTGCGTGCCATCGCCTCGGAGGCGGGCACCGGCCGCCTGGCAGTGCGTGTGCGCCCGACGAACGACCCCCACGTCCTGGTCGTGGCCTTCCCCTGGCGCAACAGAGGTCGTGCCGAGGCGCTGGGAGAGGCGGTCGGTCACGTGCTGGATGCGCTCGCCGCGCCCGGCCTGGAGGCGGCAGTGAGCACGGCAGCGGCGCACGTGGCTGCCGCAGAGCCGGGGTCGAGGCCGACGACCATCACACCGAGGATCCCGGTGGTGTCGGTGACGGGAACCAACGGCAAGACCACCACGAGCCGGATGATCGCGCACATCGCGCGCGCCAGTGGACTGGTCGTCGGCTGGTCCAACACCGACGGCATCTATCGCGACGGTGAGCTCATCGAGGCGGGCGACTACTCCGGTCCGTCCGGCGCTGCCCGAGCGTTGGGGCTGCCAGGCGTTCAGTTCGCGGTGACCGAGACTGCTCGGGGCGGAATCCTGCTCAAGGGCATCGGCATCACCCGCAACGACGTCTCCGTCGTCACCAACGTCACGGCCGATCACCTCGGCCAACAAGGGATCGACACCGTCGACCAGCTGGCAGAAGTGAAGTCGGTCGTGGCACGGATCACCAGGAAGACGGGATGGGCCGTGCTGAACGGTGATGACCCGCGTGTCCTGGCCATGCGTAGCGTCGTGGCGGCCCGACCGTGGGTGTTCAGTCGCGACCCGGACTCACCGGCGGTCCGTGAGGTGCTCGGCGCCGGGGGCCGCGCCACCACGATCATCGACGGGTGGCTCACGGTGCTCGTACCCGGTGCTGACCCTGACCCGTTGGTCGAGCTCGTGGATGTTCCGATGACCTTGGCCGGGCTGTCCCGATTCAACGTCGAGAACAGCCTGGCCGCGGTATCGGCCGCGCTGGCCATCGGCCTTTCCCGCGAACATGTGATCGCGGGGCTGAAGACGTTCACACCCGACGCCGCACACAACCCGGGCCGGATGAACTTCTTCTCACTGCCCGGAGAGGTGTCGGTCGTGATGGACCTGGCACACAACGAGGCCGGTCTGGAGGCGCTACTGGAGATCATGGCAGGCGTGCGCCGTCCGGGAGCACGGACAATCCTCGGTCTGGGTGCGGTCGGTGATCGCACCGACGAACTCATCGTGGCCCTGGGCGAGATCGGGGCCAAGGGCAGTGACTTCTTGGCGATCGCCCACAAGGAGCACTATCTCCGCGGCCGCACCACCGACGAGATCGATGACCTCCTACGTGCCGGCGCGGCGAGCGTCGGCGTCACCGACGTCACCACGTATGCCACCGAGGTGTCCTGTCTGGCAGCCCTGGTCGCCTCTGCGGAGCCGGGTGATGTGATCGGGCTGATGTGCCACGCCGAACGGGAGCAGGTCTATGACTGGCTCCAGCAGCACGAGGGCACCGCCGACGGACCTGCGACGCTGGCGTCGAAGGTCCGTGCGGCAGCAGGCTGAGCGAACGCTCAGGCCTCGGGGGGCGGGCTGTAGTCGGGGTCGGCAGCCGGCGCGTCCGGATGGGCACCGGATCCGGCCTGTGCCACCTCCGACCAGTGCTCGAGTTCAGCCATGACTTCGGCGTGGTTGTCGACGCACACCACGACCAGGTCTCCGCGGTTGGAGCGGGTCATCGCATGGCGTACGGCCTCGATCTCATCCAGGACGAGTTCGGACTGCTTGCACCGTGCTCCCTGCTCCATCGCCGCTCGTACGCCCTCCAGGACGAGTCCGGCAGTTGCGCCCCGCTCGCGGCCTCTGAGCGCGACGTCCTCGCGAACGATGCAGACGTCGAAGTGTTGGGCTGCGATCTGACCCAGCTCGCGCATGTCCTGGTCGCGTCGGTCACCAGCGGTGGCGATGATGCCGATCCGCGAGGGGCGGGTCAGGTCATGGGAGGAGGCCATGGAATCACCGACGCGGTCGACGAAGTCGCCGAGCATCTTCATCCCGGGTGCGTTGTGGCAGTAGTCGACGATGACATTCACGCCGTTGACGTCGACCTCGTTGAGCCGGCCGGGGGAGAGGTAATAACTCGTCGAGAAGGTGCGTAGACCCTGGCGGATGTCGTGCAGCGGAGCGCCGGCTGCAAAGGCTGCCGCAGCCGCGGCCAACAGGTTCTGCACGTTCATCCGTGCGCGGCCGTTGAAGGTGGCCGGAAGCAGGTGGGTCCAGGCCAGTTGCATGGCCCGCCGCCCGTGCTGGACGACCATCATCTCCCCGCGCTCGGTGGGATTGAGCACGATGGCCTTACCGCCACGTCGGCAGTGGGTGTCGATCATGTCGCGCACCTCGCTCCCGGGCTCGTCCATGGAGAACCACACGACCTGACCCGAGCAGCGCCGCCGCATGTCGCGCACCAGAGGGTCATCGGCGTTGAGGACGGCATGACCGTCGCGCGGTACGGCCTCGACCAGTACTGCCTTCACGTCAGCGAGTTGCTCCACGGTGTCGATGCCGCGCAGACCCAGATGGTCCGGTTGGACGTTGAGCACGACCGCCACATCGTTGCGCTCGTAGCCCAGACCCTCGCGAAGGATGCCACCGCGAGCGACCTCGAAGACGGCGAAGTCGACGCGAGGGTTCTGCAGCACCATCCGGGCGGACTTGGGTCCGGAAGCGTCGGCGCGGATCACCAGGCGCTCGTCGATGACGACGCCGTCGGTGGAGGTCATGCCGACCTTGCGCCCCATGCCCTTGAAGATGTGGCTGATCATCCGGCTCGTGGTGGTCTTGCCGTTGGTGCCGGTCACCGCCACGATGGGAATACGCGAGGTCGTGCCGTGGGGGAAGAGCATGTCGACGACCGGCTTGGCGATGAACTGCGGCTCGCCGATGGTGGGGTGGGTATGCATGCGGAAGCCGGGTGCGGCGTTGACCTCGCAGATCGCTCCGCCGGTCTCCCGTACGGGCTGGGTGATGTCGGGACAGATGAAATCGATGCCCGCGATGTCCAGACCCACCATGCGGGCCGCTTCCTCGGCGATCTCGACGTTCTCCGGGTGGGCTTCCAGAGTTCGGTCGATCGAGATGCCACCCGTCGACATGTTTCCCGTCAGGGCGAGCTTGACCATCTCGCCTTCGGTCGGGGTCGAGTGGAGGTCGTGACCCTGGTCGCGGAGGACCTCGAGGGCGGCCTCGTCGATCTTGATGCGGGTGAGGACCTTCTCGTGGCCGACACCACGGCGCGGGTCTGCGTTGGTCAGGTCGACCAGTTCCTCGACGGTGGACGTGCCATCTCCGGTCACCGAGGCCGGCACCCGTTCGGCGATGGCAACCATGCGTCCGTCGATGATCAGGCAGCGGTAGTCCTTGCCGGTGACGAAAGACTCCACGATCACGTTGCCGCGCCGCGACTGGTCGTAGGCGATCGTGAAGGCGGTGCGGACGTCGTCCTCGTCCTGCAGGTCGAGACAGACGCCTCGCCCGTGGTTTCCGTCGAGCGGCTTGACCACGACGGGGTAGCCGATGCGGCGAGCGGTCGCCACCGCCTGGTCAGCGGTGCTCACCGAGCCGTGGCGGGGCACCGGGAGTCCGGCAGCGCCGAGAAGTTTGGTGGTGAGGTCCTTGTCGGAGGCAACGTCGACGGCGATCGATGAGGTCTCCGACGTCATCGTGGCGCGGATGCGTTTGGCGTGGACGCCCTGTCCGAGCTGGACCAGGGAGTGCTGGTTGAGACGGAGCCAGGGGATGTCGCGCGAGACCGCCTCGTCGACGATGGCCTGGGTCGAGGGCCCGAAGGCGGTGCGTTCAGCCTGACGGATGAAGCCGTCGCGTTCGGCGTCCCAGTCGAAATCGGGGTTGCCCTCGACGAGGTGATTGACCAGGCGCACGGCCAGCCGACCGGCGTTCAGGCCCACATTTTCGTCGATGTAGCCGTAGATCACGTTGTAGTGACCCGGTTCGCCCTTGACCTGGCGCGTTTTTCCCCGTCGGATGTCGTGCCCGACGAGCTGTTGCAGCGCCAGAGCGACGTGCTCCGACACGTGGCCCAGCCACGTCCCCTCATGGAGCCGCTCCACGAACCCACCTCGGCGCCCCCGTGAACACGAGTGGGCACGCAGTCCGGGGAGCATCGCGACAAGATCATCGGCGAACCCGGGCAGCGTGTCGGTGGGGAAACGCTCCAGCGAACCAAGATCCACGACGAGATGGATCGACTTCTCGTAGGACCAGACGTTGGCCCCGCGGTAGACGCGAGTCTCGAGGATCTCCAGGTCGGGGGTGGGTCGCTCGCTCATGAGGGTTCCTTCTCGCTCGGGACTGGGGCATTGCTTGCCGTACGAGCCATGGCGCGTCTCTTGCGGTCCAGTCGTCTTCGAATGGCTGCAGGAGCGGCATCCGCGGCGGCGATGTCACGGGCCATCTGGCGCAGGTCCCGGCCGGCCTCGGCCAGGTCGTCGGCTTCGTCAGGGTCGATGTCCGGCGCCAACGGCAGAAGGCTGCGTGTCGTCAGGTTGAACGCGGCGCCCTGGGGAAGCACGTGGAAGATGACGCCGCTGGCGAGCAACGGGGCGGAGCGTTTGGCTTCGTGGGCGTTGGAGACCATCCGGGTGCCGTCGAAGATGGTGACGGCACCTCGGCCGATCACTCGCATCACCGATTCGCCCGATACGTCCTCCACCACGCCACAGGTGTCCTCGTCCACGCCGATCCCGAGCAGCTGGGGACTCTGGGCCACGATCATCAACAATCGTCCATAGCGGTTGCGCTGGTCGAAATGCTGGTCGATGACCGTCGTGTCGACCAGACCGAGTCCACCCGCGACCTGGGTCATGCGTTGCTTGGGCGTGGCACCACCTACGCCGAACGCCACCATGTGCGAGGACTGGATGCTGGCCCCGGCCGATGTTCCGGCCACCACCGCGCCCCGTTCGTGGGCGCGCATGATCGCGTCGCCCACCGGGGTGCCACAGATCGCCCCGGAGAGTTTGAGTTGGTTGCCGCCCGTCATGAAGATGCCGGTCGCCTCGTCCAGGATCTGGACCAGAGCAGGGTCGTGAGCCTCCTCACGGCTCTCCGGACGTACGGCGTCGACGCGCGCTGCGCCGTACTTGGTGAAGAGCGCGTCATACACCTCCACGACCTCGTGTCCGAGCGAGGAGGCGGTCGGAATGACGGCGAGGCGGGCAGCCTTGCCGCCGCTGCGGGCGACGAACTGCTTGAGGATGGTGGGCTTGCGCACCTTGTCCTCGGCGCCACCGATGATCATGAGTGGTCCCTTGGGCATGACACGCAGGCTAGCGGCTGCCAAGGTGGAGGTATGCAGGAGTCGAAGAGTGTGGGGGCCAAGCGCCTCGTCCTGGTGCGTCACGCGAAGGCCCAGGCGCATGGCCCGTCAGATCACGAGCGAGCCCTGACCGGCCGCGGCCGTGCGGATGCGGCTGGAGCAGGCAGGTGGCTCCGGGAGCAGGCGATCGAGCCCGACGCGGCTCTGGTCTCCGATGCCGTACGCGCGCAGGAGACGTGGGCCGAGATGTCGACCGGCGCCGCGTGGGGCATCGAGCCCGAACTGTCGGCGGCGCTCTACGAAAGTGGATCTGACTCCACCTTCGACCTGCTTCGCGAGACACCGGTCGATGTCGCGACCCTCGTCGTGGTGGGGCACAACCCGACCATGGCCTACCTCGCCGAACTCATCGACGACGGCGAGGGCGACGAAGACGCGATCACCGCCCTGGCCAGCCAGGGCTATCCCACCTGCGCCCTCACGGTCTTTGCCGTGGCGGGCGCATGGTCCGAACTCGGGCCGGGGTCGGGCACGGTCGAGCTCTTCCACGTCGGAGGTTCTTGAGCACCGACCTGGTGGAGCCGGCTGGGCATTCGGGTCAGAGGGGTGGCTCGGGGGTGATGATGCCGACCTCGGCATCAGCTTCTTCGATGTCTTCGCGAGAGATGCCCAGGAGATAGAGGATCGTGTCGAGGTAGGGGACATTCACCGCTGTGTGGGCCGCATCGCGCACCAGCGGCTTGGCGTTGTAGGCGATGCCCAGACCAGCGGCGCTGAGCATGTCGAGGTCATTGGCGCCGTCGCCGATCGCAATCACTGCTTCCACCGGGATCCCGGTCTCCTCCGCGAATTCGCGCAGTGCGGCCGCCTTGCCTGCTCGGTCCACCACCGGTCCGACGATCCTTCCGGTCAGCAGTCCGTCGATGATCTCCAGTTCGTTGGCGCGGGAGAAGTGGATGCCCAGGTCGGCTGCCAAGCGGTCGGTGATGTGGGTGAAGCCACCGGAAACGATGGCGAAGCGGTAGCCCAGACGGCGCAACGTCCGGACCATGGTCCGCGCTCCCGAGGCCAGCACGATGGAGTCGTAGACCTCGTCGAGCGCTGACGCCGGCACCCCCCTGAGGAGTGCGACCCGCTCACGCAGCGAGGTCTCGAAGTCGATCTCGCCCCGCATGGCGGCATCTGTGACGCGGGTGACCTCGGGAGCGCACCCGGCATGGACAGCGATCATCTCGATCACTTCTCCCTGGATGAGGGTGGAATCGACATCCATCACGATGAGACGAACACCACGGCGGTAAAGAGATTCTCGTTGCACGGCGAGATCGATGCCTTGGTGAACCGCTTCTGCTGCGAGCAGTGGGCGGAGACGCTCTGCAGGCGCTCCGGAGACATGGAGCTCAATGGCAGTCACGGGGTAGCGGGCCATCCGCTCGATGCGGTCGATGTTGCCCCCACAGTCGGCAATGCGGCCCGCGATGGCGGACATGGCCGAGGCCTTGAGAGGGCTGCCGATCAGGGTGATGTGCGCGCGGTCTCCGCTGCGGCTCTTGTTGTCCCCGGCGCCGCGATCGACCTCGACGCTCAGCCCCAGCTCATCGGCGGTGTTCTGCAGGACGTCGCGCAACCTCTTCCAGTCGCGTGGGGCAGTGACCAGAATGCCCAGGACCAATCGGCGCCGCAGCACGATCTGCTCGATGTCGAGCACTTCGACGCCGGCTGCCGCCAACACTTCGAACAACGCCGATGTCACACCCGGTCGGTCCTTGCCGGTGAGGGTGACCAGGAGAGTCTTCGGTGCGTCTTCCATCGTGCGCCGAGGCTATCGGCCCCACCGTGCTCGCGGTCGCGAGTCCGCGGATCGGCCTTCGTGCCCTACCTTGTACGCCGCGGCCGGACCTTCACTCGACCGCCTACCTGAGGAGAACCCTATGGACTTCAAAACATCAGTCAGCACCTGCTTTTCCAAGTACGCCGTCTTCAGCGGCCGGGCACGACGATCGGAATACTGGTGGTTCTATCTCCTGCTCGTTCTCATCGGATTCGTCTCCAACCTGTTCGGTGACAGTGCGGTAGCCCTCATCGTCGTCTCTGTCGCTCAGCTCGCTCTGCTCGTTCCTTATCTGGCCGCAGGTGCGCGCCGACTGCACGACACCGGACGCAGCGGATGGTGGCAGCTGCTGTGGCTGATCCCCATCGTTGGCTGGATCATCCTGATCGTCTGGTTTGCCACCGACGGCAAGCCTGGCGAGAACAAGTACGGTCCCAGCCCCAAGGAGGCGGGCTCCATCGCTGCCGGTTACGGGCAGGACTCGCCCATCGAACCGACCTACTGAGGGGCTGACCCTCGGCGCATCAGGACGGCCACACCTCGGGCGAGCAGGCAGCGACGACAGCTCGTCGCGCCGCTCGCTCGAGCGGCTGCAGGAGCCCACGACGCTTCTCCACCTCGTACACCGTCAGCGCACCGCCGTCGTCCTCGAGAGCCAGGTCGACGATCGTCCAGGCCTGGAGTCCGCGCGCGGCGAGTTGGATGCACTGTGGGGGAATGCCGACCGGGGCGTCGATCGCTGGACGGTGGTGGAGGTTCATCAGGGCGTCTGCGGCCTCTGGTCGCCAGCGAGCCACGTCGAGGGTCGCCAGATCGTCCGCAGTCGCGGTCAGGGCGGCTCGCAGGTCCCGATCGGCCTCGCCCACATCGGGTATCTGACGACGTTCGGCCAGGTGCATCTCCCACTGCACGTTCTCGCCGACCTCTGTGGGGGTAAGTCCGACGCTTCCGGCGAGGACGGCCTGGCCCGACTCGAGAGCCGCTGCGTTGAATCCGCGTGGTCCCCCGAGGCCGAGCGGATCACCCTCGACTGGGAGCGCCAGGCCGGCCTGGGTCACCTGGGAGCGGCGTAGCTCTGCCAGCAGATCGACCACCGAACCATCCGCCAGCCGGTGGCCGTGTTCACCGAGCGCATCCAGGACCGCGTCGGTCTGCTCATGACCACGTAACCAGGCAGTCAGCCACCAGGCCATGACGGCTGAGTGTGGAAGCGTGGGGGAGTGGTGGGTCGACATCAACCGCGAGATTACTTGCTGCCATGGCGCCTGTGGCGGTTCTGTCGACTCTGACTAGGCTCACAGCCATGTCAGCCGTCATCGAGTTTGCCGGTGTCACGGTGCGCCGTGGCGATTCGTTGCTTCTCGACGAGGTCTCCTGGGAGGTCCAGGAGGACGAGCGCTGGGTCGTCCTCGGCCCCAACGGTGCCGGCAAGACCACCCTGCTCCAGGTCGCAGCGGCCGAGTTGCATCCGACGACTGGTGTGGCCGGGATTCTCGAGGAGGTCCTCGGCACGACCGACGTCTTCGATCTGCGACCCAGGATCGGGCTCACCAGTGCCGCGCTCGCTGACCGGATTCCCCGCACCGAACTCGTCAAGGACGTGGTGGTGTCAGCCTCGTACGGTGTCGTGGGTCGCTGGCGCGAGGAGTATGACGACCTTGACCACGACCGTGCGGCCGCCCTGCTGGCCGAGGTCGGCGCAGCCCGGCTCGCAGAACGCACCTTCGGCACCCTCAGCGAGGGTGAGCGAAAGCGGATCCAGATTGCCCGGGCTCTGATGGCGGACCCCGAACTCCTCCTCCTCGACGAGCCGGCCGCCGGACTGGATCTGGGTGGACGTGAGGATCTGGTGTCGACGCTGTCTGCGCTGGCGATGGACCCGGCCTCTCCCGCCCTGGTGTTGGTCACCCACCACGTGGAAGAGATTCCTCCCGGTTTCACCCATGCGCTGCTGCTGCGTCGAGGACACGTGGTCGCCTCGGGTCCCATCGACGACGTCGTCACCGAGGAGTCGCTCGCTCAGGCTTTCGGGATGGCTCTCCAACTCACCAAGGCTGATGGGCGGTTCGCGGCTCGTCGACGACCTGCAGCGCGTGCCTTGTGGCAGTGAGTGGCTAGGCTCAAGGCATGGAATGGATCCGTGACCACCTGTGGGAAACATGGCTGGCGCTCTCGATCACCTTGGGAGTGGCTGAAATGTTCAGCCTCGACCTCGTCCTCGTGATGCTCGCGGCAGGCGCTCTGGCGGGGGCGGTCGCGGCGCTCCTCAACCTGGACGGCTACGTGCAGGTTGGTGCTGCGGTCGTCGTTTCGGTCGCCATGCTCGGTGTGGTCAGGCCCACCGTGGCCAGACGCCTCCACGGCGGGCCGCAACTCTCGCAGGGTCACGAAAAACTCGTAGGGGCTCGCGCCATGGTCACCGAAGAGGTGACTCCGCTGTCCGCCGGTCGGATCAAGGTGGGCGGCGAGATCTGGACAGCATTGCCCTACGACGACAGCACGATCGCGGTGGGCGAGGCAGTTGACATCCTTGCCATCAAGGGTGCCACTGCCTACGTGGAAACCGTTCTCACCCTCGACATCTGATCCAGTCGCGACCCTTCGCCCATCATCGTGAGGAATCATCCATGCCCGTCATCGTGTGGATGCTGCTCGCGGTTGCGCTCCTGCTGCTGGTGATCGCCAGAGCCGTCGTCATCGTGCCGAGCGGACGGGTAGGCCTGGTGGAGCGCCTGGGCAGGTATGAGAGAACCGTGCGGGCCGGCCTCAGTGTGGTGATCCCCATCGTCGAGCAGGTGCGCTTCGTCGTCCATCTCGGTGAGCAGGTGTCGAGCCTCTCCCGGGAGATGGTCATCACCCAGGACAACTACCTCGTCGCCGTCGACGCGCTCATCCATGTCGATGTCGTTGATCCGGTGGCCGCCTCCTATCAGGTCGAGGACCACCGCGAGGCGCTCAGGACACTCATCGTCGCCGCCCTGCGGACGGAGATCGGCGAGATGGAGTCGGACGTGGCGGTGCGGAGCACCTATGAGCTCGGCAACGCAGTGCGTGCTGCGGCCGCCGAGACCGCTGGCAGGTGGGGTCTGCGGATCAACCGCGTCGAGATCAAGGCCCTGGCACGTGACTCGACCGGGCCGTGACTAGGCTCGAGTCCTGACGCACTCAGACCCGGTGCGTCCGCCTGACCAATCGGGAGAGCTGCATGCCTTATCTGATCCTTTTCGTGCTCGTGGTCCTGTTCGTCGTCGTGATGCTTGCCAAGACCGTGCGGATCGTGCCCCAGGCGCGGGCCGGGGTCGTGGAGCGTTTCGGCAAGTACAAGCAGACGTTGACCGCAGGACTCAACATCGTGGTGCCCTTCATCGACAGGTTGCGCTACCTCATCGACTTGCGCGAGCAGGTCGTGAGCTTCCCGCCGCAACCGGTGATCACCGAGGACAACTTGGTGGTGTCCATCGACACGGTCATCTACTTCCAGGTCACCGACCCCGTCTCTGCGACCTACGAGATCGCCAACTACATCCAGGCCATCGAGCAACTCACCATGACCACCCTGCGAAACATCGTGGGTGGTATGGACCTCGAGGAGACCCTCACCAGCCGTGACTCGATCAACTCCGGACTGCGCGGAGTTCTCGACGAGGCCACCGGCAAGTGGGGCATCCGCGTGAACCGCGTCGAGCTCAAGGGCATCGACCCGCCGCCCTCCATCAAGGACTCGATGGAGAAGCAGATGCGTGCCGACCGTGAGAAGCGCGCGGTGATCCTGACCGCTGAAGGCCAGCGTCAGGCCGCGATCCTGACCGCCGAGGGCTCCAAGCAGTCGCAGATCCTCAACGCGGAGGGCGATCGGGAGTCGCAGATCCTGCGTGCCCAGGCCGACCGTGAGGCGCAGATCCTCCGCGCCCAGGGTGAGGGGCAGGCCATCCAGACCGTCTTCCAGGCGATCCACGACGGACAGCCCGACCAGGCCTTGCTGGCTTACCAGTACCTCCAGATGCTCCCGAAGATCGCCGACGGAAGCGCCAACAAGGTGTGGGTCATCCCCTCCGAGATCACCAAGGCGTTGGAAGGCCTGGGGTCCTCGATCAACGAGGTCGCCGGCATCCCTCTGGATGCGACTCCGCGCAAGCGCGTCGACATGGGACCCGCCGAGCCGCAGTTGCCGGCCAGTTCGACGGATCCGGACATGCGAAGCACCAGCGACGCCGTCCAGGAGGCGATCGCGGCAGCAGCCAGCGCAGCGCGTCCGGGCAAGACGCTCGGCAGCGAGGACCTCGGCAAGAATATCGAAACTGGACCGGCCGAGTCGGGTCCCGCTGGAGAAATCCCGACTGACCCGGAGGCACCCGCCTCCTCGTGAGTCTGCTCGAAGCCGTGCTCATCATCCTTGCCGGGGTGGGAGCCGGCACGATCAACACCGTGGTGGGGTCGGGAACGTTGATCACGTTCCCGACCCTGCTGGCGTTCGGGGTCCCGCCGATCATCGCCAACGTCAGCAACACGGTGGGACTGGTCCCCGGTGCTGTGTCCGGAACGGTCGGCTATCGACGTGAACTGGCCGGCCAACGGTCTCGGCTGCTTCACCTCGGGTCCGCCTCATTGCTCGGCGGTGTGGTCGGGGCAGGGCTGCTGCTGTGGTTGCCCACAGGCGCTTTCGACGCCATCGTCCCGGCATTGATCGTGCTCGGCGTGGTTCTGGTGGTCGTCGGGCCCCGTCTCCAACGGGCGGTGGTGACCCGCGCACTCGACCGGGGCGGGATCCCGGACCACGGGGTGTGGTGGGTCTGGCCGAGTGTGGCTGCTGCGGGTGTCTACGGTGGCTATTTCGGCGCCGCGCAGGGCGTTCTCCTCATGGCGATCCTGGGCATCGGGGTGCTGGACTCGATGCAGCGTCACACCGCCACCAAGAACGTCCTCGCCCTGCTCGTCAACGGAGTGGCTGCGCTCGTGTTCATCGCAGTGGCGGACGTCGACTGGGCCATCGCCGGCCTCATCGCCGTCGGATCGGTCGTCGGAGGTCAGCTCGGGGCCACGGTGGGACGGCGTCTGTCCCCGGTTCTGCTACGCACGGTGATTGCGCTGGTGGGCGTCACGGCTGTCGTCGTTCTCCTGGCCACCTGAGCTCTCGACCCACGCTCTGAGCCACACGTCGAGGTCGGCATATACGCACTCGCGGACATCGGGCCGCGACAACACCACGTCATGAATCGCGCCCTCGATGGCAAGGGACGTGACGTGCTTTCCGAGGGACGAGGCCCACCGGCGGATCTGTTCTACATCGAGCACGATGTCGTTGGACTGCGCCTCCTCGGACATCTCGTCGACGAACGCGGTGCGTGCCGAGGAAAGCACCAGCGCAGGGCAGGGCACGTCGAGGCCAGCGTGCAGTTCGGCGTGGCCACGACGGACCGCGCGCAGCCACCCGGCGTACACGGGCATGGACTCGAGCGGCTTCCACCGCAGGTCGAAGTCCCACTCACCGCCGTGGTCACGATGCAGGGAGCGTCCGTAGACCCCACTCACCTTGCGCGGAATTTCGCGCTTGGGCTGGCTGGAACCGAGGCGTTCGATCGCCACTCGGGTGGCGGGGTTGCGGAGCCATGCCGAGCCCTGCATGTCGAACCACGGCGAGTTGAGCACCATGGCGCTCAACGCGCGAGGGCGTCGCTCGTGAGCCCAGAGCGGCAGCGTCAGGCCACCGGTCGAGTGACCAGATGCAACGACATCGGTGTGCCCGTCCCGCTGGGTGATCCGCCACCAGGCCAGGTCGAGTTCGGCAAAGTAGTCGTGCAGGTCGCCGACGTAGTTGGGGCTCTGGTGCTCGAGGAGCGACCGGCCGTACTTGCGGAGGTCGATGGCATAGAAGGCGTAGTCGCGGTCGTGCCACCACTGGGCGTACTCGGTATGGAAGAAGTAGTCCGCAAAACCATGGACGTGGAGCACGGCCCGGGTGGTGGGTCGAGCGGCCGGCAACGAGACCAGCGTGGCGACGACTGCTCCCTCCTCATCGGCGGGCAGCGACATCGTCTCCGTGGTGTAGGGCGCTCCCAGGACGTCGAACTGAGTTTGCGGCGCCATACCCGCACCCTACCGACGGCTCACGGGCAGCGCCCACAATTGAATGATTCCAGAAAGCCTGCTTGACTGTCACCTCATGACCCTCACCGAGAACACCTCGCGCCTGCAGGTCGACCCCTGCCAGTTGCTGCGAGAAGCCGGTCTCCGGGTGACACAACCGCGGGTGGCGGTGCTCTCCACCTTGGCCGAGCACCCGCACGCCCACACCGACACGATCGCGACTGCCGTGCGAGGAACCCTGGGAGCCGTGTCCACCCAAGCGGTGTACGACGTGCTGCGCGCCCTCAACCACGCGGGTCTGGTCCGCCGTATCGAGCCGGCGGGTTCGCCAGCTCGATACGAGTTACGTGTCGGCGACAACCACCACCACGTCGTGTGCCGCGACTGTGGTGACATCGCGGATGTGGACTGTGCCGTCGGTCACCGGCCATGCCTCGACGCTTCGGACACTCACGGTTTTGCGATCGACGAGGCCGAGGTCACCTATTGGGGCCTGTGCCTGCGGTGCCAACCCCCAGCTGACGACATCCCTCACCCCATCACACAAGGAGCAGTGCATGACTGAGCACAACCCCCATGCCACCAACACCCAACCGCTCACCACGGCAGCTGGCGCCCCCGTTGCCAACAACCAGGACAGTCTGACTGCTGGTCCGCGTGGGCCTCTGCTCCTGCAGGACCTGTGGTTGCTCGAGAAGCTCGCGCACTTCGACCGTGAGGTCATCCCGGAGCGCCGCATGCACGCCAAGGGGTCGGGTGCTTTCGGCACGTTCAAGGTCACCCACGACATCTCTCAGTACACCAAGGCCGCGATCTTCAACCAGGTCGGGAACGAGTGCGAGGTCTTCGCCCGCTTCTCCACCGTGGCTGGCGAGCGCGGTGCCGCCGACGCCGAACGCGACATTCGCGGCTTCTCGCTGCGCTTCTACACCGAGCAGGGCAACTGGGACGTCGTGGGCAACAACACGCCGGTCTTCTTCTTCCGTGACCCGCTGAAGTTCCCCGACCTCAACCGCGCGGTCAAGCGTGACCCGCGCACCAACCTGCGCGACGCCGAGAACAACTGGGCCTTCTGGACCGGCCTTCCCGAGGCACTTCACCAGGTGACGATCGTGATGTCGGACCGGGGCATCCCCAAGTCCTACCGACACATGCACGGGTTCGGCTCGCACACGTTCTCCCTCATCAACGCCGCCAACGAGCGGTATTGGGTGAAGTTCCACTTCCGCACCCAGCAGGGCATCGAAAACTTCACCGACGCCGAGGCCGCTGCTGTCATCGCTGATGACCGCGAGTCGAGCCAGCGTGATCTCTACGAGTCGATCGAGCAGGGCGACTTCCCGAAGTGGAAGGTCTTCATCCAGGTCATGCCGGAGGCCGAGGCGGACAACTACCGCTTCCACCCCTTCGACCTGACGAAGGTCTGGAGCAAGAAGGACTACCCGTTGATCGAGGTGGGGGAGTGGGAGCTCAACCGCAACCCGGACAACTACTTCGCCGACGTCGAGCAGGTCGCGTTCACGCCGGCCAACCTGGTGCCCGGCATCTCCTTCAGCCCCGACAAGATGCTGCAGGGGCGACTCTTCTCCTACGGCGACGCTCAGCGTTACCGACTAGGCATCAACCACCACCAGATTCCGGTCAACTCTCCGAAGGCTGCCCCCGGGGCCAACTCCTACCACCGCGACGGTGCGATGCGGGTGGACGGCAACCAGGGCAGCACCCCGGGCATCCAGCCGAACAACTTCGGCGGTTGGCCCGAGCAGCCTCAGTACGCCGACCCCGCCCAGTCCATCGGATCCACTGCGGACAGGTTCAACTTTCGTGAGGACGACGACAACTACTTCGAGCAGCCGGGCGATCTCTTCCGTCTCATGAGCCCCGCGCAGCAGCAGAGCCTCTTCGCCAACACGGCCCGTGCCATCGACGGTGCTTCAGAGACCTCTGTCGAGAAGCACATCGAGCACTGCACGCTGGCTGACCCCGCCTACGGCGCGGGAGTCCGCGCAGCCATCGACGCGCTCAAGGCAGGCGAGTTGAGCTCTCTCGAAGCCAACACGGACAACCACCCGGCCTCGTAGGTCACGACCCGTCGCAGAAAATTGGATACGGCCCCGGGCTTGACGGCCCGGGGCCTACCCTGAGGCAGTGCCGAAAGTCCTCGAGACTCACCTCCCCGTGCTGACTGCCTATGTGCAGCAGCGGGTCGACGGGTGGCGCACCGGTTCCCGGCGGAGTCAGTCGTTCCTGCTGCTGGTCCTGCTCGGCCTCATCGTCGTGTTGGTCGCGGCCATCGAGGTCAACAGTGACGCCGTACCGCTGGCCGCATGGTTCCTGTTCCTGATGCTGGGCGTGATGCTGCTCCGGTTCGTGCCTTTGTTGGCGCTCGCTGCGTCGGTCCTGGCGGCCGGATTCTGGTCGTCCGGACAAGGCGGCGCAACCCAGTCCCGAGCAGGTCTGGTGATCCTGGTGGTGGCTGCCGCCCTGGCGTTGCTGCAGTCGAGTCGGCAACGCTCCGGGCTGCCGGTTGCGTTGAGCGAGGCGGTGCTGACGCAACTGCGTGACCGGCTCCAGCGCCAGGGCGTGGTCCCGCCACTGCCCAACGGGTGGCGCTCGCAGTCAGCGGTCGTCACTGCCCACGGTCCCAGCTACGCCGGAGACTTCCTCGTGGCAGACGTACGGGACGGTCGGTGGCTCGAGTTGGCGCTGGTCGACGTGTGCGGCAAGGGCGTGTCGGTGGGTCCGCAGGCGCTCCAGTTCGCCGGGGCGCTCGGCGGGCTGATCGGTGCCCTGCCACCCGACGAGCTGATGGCAGCGGCCAACAACTTCCTGCTGCGTCAGGAGTCCGACGAATCGCTGGCGACGGCCGTGCATCTGAAGGCCGACCTGGTGACCGGTGACTACACGATCACCAGCGCCGGACATCCTCCGGCATTGCACTGGCACCTGGGTCGTCGTGGCTGGAGCATCGACCTCGCTGAGGGAATGGCCCTGGGGGTCATCCCTGACGTGGAGTTCGAACCGAGCACAGGACAGCTTCGACCGGGTGAGGCGCTGATGTTCTACACCGACGGTGTGATCGAGATGCCCGACCGCGACATCGACGACGGTGTCGACTGGCTGCGCGACCAGGCGCTCAACGCGGTGGAGGACCGTGGGTTCATCGACCTTCCGCACCGTCTGATCAAGAAAGTGCCGCGCGGCGATGACGATCGCGCGGTCCTGGTGCTGGAGCGCCTGCCGTTGACCTCACCCGAGCGATCGCCCAAACATCTGCGCCGTCTCCCGGGCTGAGGGTGTCCCGGCGTCGAGGTCGGCGCCAGCCTCGATCAGGCGGCGTACGATCTCCTCCTCTCCCTTGAAGAGAGCACCCGCCACGACAGACTGGTCACGGTCATTGCGCAGGTCGACGTCGGCACCACGCACGAGCAGTGCGTCGACGGTGCCGAAGTGGCCGCGATAGGCAGCGATCATGAGTAGCGAGTCGCCGGTGGCGGTGGGCGTGTCGACCGGCAGTCCGTGGTCGAGGAACTCCAGGAGTTCCTCCGTACGCCCCTCACGAGCCAGGTCGGCCGCCAGCACGCTGATCCGGGCGGTCTGCTCGGGAGAGAGATTCATACGCTCAGGCTAGACCCGGTCTGCCATTCGCCGATGCAACGTTCTCGGATCCATGTGATGGGCGCAAGTGGCTCGGGCACCACCACGCTGGCACTGGCCATGGCCAGTCGCTGGGCTGTCCCCTACGCGGATGTGGACGACTACTTCCTGGTTGCCGAGCGACCCGCCGTATGTGAGGAAGCGACCTGAGTCCGAACGTATCGCCCTCATGGAGCAGGTCTTCCTTCCCCGCGAAGCGTGGGTGCTGTCCGGCTCGCTGATCGGATGGGGTGAGGCCATGGTGGGACGCCTGGACGCGGTGGTGTTCGTGACCCTGGAGCCGACAGAAAGGCTGCGCCGCCTCGAGGCACGTGAACTCGTGCGAGGAGGAGGTCGTGCCCGCGACGACGCGGCTGCACCAGACGTGCTCGTCGAAGAAGTGCTGGCCTGGGAGCCGTCGTGAGCCGAGCTCGTCCGGCTCAGGAACGACGCCCGCGGGCGTAGAGATCGCGGATGACCTCTTCGATTTCAGGCTCCTGGATCGAGAGATCCGCCACGTCGTAGGACGCTGCGACGGCTGCCACGATCGGTGCGGCGCTGCTCTCGGAGGGGAAGGAGAGCCATTGACGGGGCCCTTCGACCTTGCGGACCGTTGCACCGACGACGTCGATGGGTGCTGCCTCGTCGACGAGGTCCACGACCAGAGTGCGGGTGGACCCACCCTGGACGTGCAGACCGGCCAGCGACCCGTCATACACCGAAGTGCCTTGATCAATCACGATGACTCGGTCACAGAGGGCCTCGATGTCCTGCAGATCGTGGGTGGTGAGGATCAACGTGGTGCCGCGCTCGGTGTTGAGGGAGCGAAGGAACTCACGCAGGCGTCCCTTGCTGACCACGTCGAGACCGATGGTGGGTTCGTCCAGGTAGAGCACCTCGGGATCATGGAGCAGCGCGGCCGTGATGTCTCCCCGCATCCGTTGACCCAGGCTGAGCTGGCGTACGGGGGTGTCCAGTTGGGCACTGAGATCGAGCAGCTCGACGTAGCGCTCGAGATTCTCGCGGTAGCGGGGGAGCGGGATGCGATACATCTTCTGGAGCAGTTCGAAGGAGTCGCGCAGCGGCAGGTCCCACCACAGGGTCGAGCGTTGACCGAAGACCACCCCGATACGGCGGGCCAGCTTGACCCGGTCACGGCTGGGGTCGAGCCCAGCCACCCGCACGTGACCACCGGTCGGGACCAGGATGCCAGTCAGCATCTTGATGGTCGTCGACTTCCCGGCGCCGTTGGCGCCGATGTAGCCCACCATCTCGCCCGCCTCGACAGAAAACGTGAGGTCGTGGACAGCGACGACGTGCTCGCGCGTGCGACGGCGCCGCCCCGCCACCTTGCGGCGTACGACGAAGGTGCGCTCGAGGTCGTGCACATCGATCAGCGGCTGGTGGGCGGACATGTTCAACTCCCTGTGGAGGTGTAGTGGCGGACCCCGGAACGCCACACGAGCAGGGCGAGAGCCACGCTGAGGACAGCGGCGAGTGGAGAGACGAACTGGAATGCCTCCGGCATGCCGGCCGGGTCAGTGCGGCCGAGGAGATACAGGCAGGGGTACCAATTGACGAAGGCCACCGGGATGACGAAGGTCAGCGCGACCAGCACCTCCTTCGGAAAAATGCTGAGGGGGTACTGGGTCACGGTCGCGCCGCCGTAGGTGAAGGCATTGGCGAACTCGGTGGCGTCGATGGTCCAGAACTGGATGGAGGAGAACCCGACGAACAATCCGAAGAACACCACAGCTCCGCTGAGGATCATCGAGAGAGCGACGATCGCTCGGAGTGGGGTCCATTCGACGTAGGTGCATGCCCAGCCGAAAACAACTGCCGCCTGGGTGATGCGTCCCAGACGTCGCAGGGTGAACTGGTCGGCGCAGACCTGGACGAGCAGAGGAACTGGCTTGGTCAACATCTGGTCCAGGCGTCCGGTCCGAATGTAGGTGCCGATCCGTTCGACGCTGCCGATGACGGTGTCGGCGATCCCCAGAGCCAGCGAGGCGCTGCCGTAAAGCAGTGCCACCTCGTGCAGCGAGAAGCCGGCCAGTCGCTCCAAGTGGGAGAACATGATCCACAGTCCGACGAAATCGAGACCGGTGATCAGACCGTTACCGACGGCGAGGAGCACGAACGATGTCGGATACTGCCAGGCGGCGCGGATCCACAACCAGGCGATGTGCCCATAGGTGCCGACATGCTCAACCACCTTGAACCACCACCTTGCGCATCGCCAGGTGCAATACGCCGTGACAGGCAGCGAGCAGCACCACCGCCCAGAAGACCTGGAAGCCGAGGGCCGAGGCAAGGTCGGCGCGCTTGCCGAGCCAGATGTCGGCGGGCACCTGGACATAGGAGGCCCAGGGAAGCGTGCGGGCCACGGTGCCGAGCCATCCGGGAAAGAGCACCAACGGAAGCATCAACCCGCTGAAGAAGATGGCGAAGGCCCCGCTCATGACCTTCACCCCCGACTGGTCGAGCAGCCAGAAGGCCGTACTCGCGACCAGGAAACGGATCGCGAAGCTCACCACGATGGCGAGGACCAACGAGAGCGCGAAGGCTCCCGCGATCAGCGGGGAGGACGGCAACGAGATGCCGAAGAGCACGAATCCGACCAGGGTGGGACCGATCCCGCGAGTCAGCAGGTGAAAGGCGGCGCGGCCCAGGTCGGTGGCGAGGTACCAGCCGACGATCCCGACCGGACGATAGATGTCGATGGCGATGTCACCTGTACGAATGCGCTCGGCCAGGTCGTCGGTCGATCCACCTCCCCACAGCGCGATCGTCATCAGCAGCGCCTGGCCGATCCAGACGTAGGTCACCGCATCCTGGGCGTCGTAGCCACCCGCAGTGGGGTTCGCCTGCCAGAGCGCGAGGTAGGCATAGGAATAGATGATCCCGAAGACCGAGTTGGTGAAGATTCCCGACAGCGTGGCGGCGCGATAGGTCGAGTAGCGTCGGAACGCTCGAGTCGCGACGGCGACATACAGCATCGACGCCTCCCCGGGACGAGCTCGATCTCTGGCCGACCCACGTGGCGGCCAGAGATCGTCTCACATCAAGGAGGTGCGTCGCACCTGCAATCAGTTCGGGCGAACGAGATTGAGCACGCCGATCAGGCGACCCTCGGAGTCCTCGACCACGGCAATGCCAGCGCGCTTGGCGCGCGGGCTCATCAGGATGGCGCGGTGCGGGGGTGAGTCCATCCATGCCTGGACCATCGACTCGGGAGTGAGCTGTTCACCACGGATGAGCGCCTCGCCGGCCCACGAGGTGCTGCAGCGGCGAATCACCTTGCGCTGGTCGCGGTGCTCGAACAGGCCGGTGCGCGAGATCCGGTTTCCCCAACGCTCAGAGAGTTGGTCGGTGCACTTGTCGAAGAAGGGGACGGGCCGAAGTCCGTTCGACACTCGAGTGTTGTTGATCGTGACCATCACGTTGGTCTCGAAGTCTTCGACGCTGAGCGCAGGAGTGGTCAGCACGATGGCCGCCCGGTCCACCGTGGTGGGCACCGGCCAGGTCGAGGCTTGGGCCGAACCGGGGAGGCCGATCAGTGCGACGGCTGCGATGAGTAGCGGCGCTAGCGAAGAAGAGAGTCGAGTGCGCACTGGTGGTTCCTCCGGGGGCGGGTCCTGCGGATCCATAGGATTGAGGGAAACTTGATCAAACCTTGGGCTGTTAAGTATTGATATTAGCCTGTAACCGTGAGTTACGAACAAGTTTCTGCAGATAAATCCCGGCATTGACGTACGAATCGTCAAGATCCGCCCGGGATGGCCCTGAAACTGTCTGGTAAGGATCAAAGCGTCTTGATGGTTTTCGCATGAGGTAAACGACAAAAAACAGGCCCGGTGGTCTGGACCTGTTGGTCCAGGCCACCGGGCCTGAGGTGCTTGAGGTGCTTGAGATGCCTGTGGTGCTGAGGAGGTGTCTCGGCTCAGAACTGATAGGTGCCGTGCAGGACGGCACGTCCGACGGTGCTGAAGGCCAGATTGAAGGACACGACCGCGTTCGAGGCATCTCGGTCAACACCGAGGGTGGCCCTTCTCACTGCGTGGACCACGTAGAAGTAGCGGTGCGGGTGGTCGCCCCGAGGCGGGGCCGCACCCATGAATCCGGCTGTGCCGCCGTCGTTGCGGACATGGAAGGCGCCTCCCGGAAGCGCCCGACCGGCTGCTCCGGTCTCGAGCAAGGTCACGTCGGCAGGGATGTCGACGAGGCACCAGTGCCAGAAGCCGCACGGGGTGGGCGCATCGGGGTCGAAGCAGGTCACGACGTAGGACTGGGTTCCTTCAGGTGCGCCGGACCAGCTGAGCTGCGGGGAGGTGTCACCCAGATGCTGCACCTGCGCGTCGTTCAGGGGGGCCCCGTCGAGGATGTCGGAACTGGTGAGGGAGAAGGACTCGGCAGGGGGCAGGTAGTCGTAGGGATTGGGGGCAACTGGTCGCTCGATGCTCATTGCACGAACCTAGCCATCCGGCTCGCGAGGTGGCCAGAGACAATGGCGCCATGACCGCCACCGCCGAGACCGACGAGTACCCCTACCTGGCAGGTCTCAGCCTGGCTGGCCGCAAGGTCGTCGTGGTGGGCGGCGGACATGAGGCACAGCGGCGCATCCCTGTCCTGCTGGCCTCGCGAGCAGCCGTGACAGTGGTCAGTGCGGATGTGACCCCCGCGTTGGAAGGTCTGTCCAGCGAGATCACGCTGATCCTGCGAGAGTTCGCCGATGACGACCTCGATGGCGCCTGGTATGTCATCGCTGCCACCGGCGACCCGACCGTCAACGCACGGGTGGTAGCTGCTGCAGAGACTCGCAGCACCTTCTGCGTCCGTAGTGACGACGAATTCGGCGGCACCGCACGGACACCGGCCGTGGGACGCCATGGCAGCGTGAACATCGCGGTCATGGGCCAACAAGAGTCACTCGGAGCGGCGGCGTTGCGCGACCAGATCGTGACAGCGCTGCGCGAGGGTCATCTCTCTGCCCATGACGCCCTCGACCGTTCTCCGGGCGTCGTCCTCGTGGGCGGCGGTCCCGGCGAAGCAGAGTTCGTGACGATCGCAGCACGCCACGCGCTGGCCACCGCTGACGTCGTGGTGGCTGATCGGCTCGCCCCGCGAGAACTCCTCGCTGAGCTCGGGCCCCACGTCGAGTTGATCGATGTCGCCAAGCTTCCCCGGGGCCGATCCGCCTCACAGGAGTTCATCAACCAGGTCATCGTCGATCGGGCTCTGGCCGGCAAACGGGTGGTGCGCTTCAAGGGTGGCGACAACTTCGTCTTCGGACGCGGTTTCGAGGAGGTACTGGCCTGTGCAGCCGCCGACGTGCCCGTGACGATCGTGCCGGGGCTGACCTCGGCCATCGCCGTCCCCGCCCGGGCAGGAATACCCGTCACCCACCGCGGAGTCGCTCACGAGTTCACCGTCATCTCCGGTCACCTCCCTCCTGGTCATCCCGCGTCCTTGGTGATCTGGGACGCAGTCGCTCAACTCGCCGGCACCGTGGTGGTGTTGATGGGAGTGGACAACGCCCCAGCCATCGCGCAGACGCTCGTCGCGGGTGGACGCCCTGCAGCCACGCCAGTAGCTGTCATCGTCGATGGGACGATGCCGACCGAGCGCACGGTGCTCAGCACTCTGGAAACGCTGGCTGAAGACCTCGTGACCCATCAGGTGCGACCGCCCGCGATCATCGTGATCGGCGAGGTGGTGGCCGTGGCCCGACCCGAGCACTACTCACGCGAGCCCGTCACAAGTGGAGGCAGCGCACATGGCTGACCTTGTCGAGATCTCGGATCCTGAGGATCCTCGACTGGGCGACTACCGCGACCTGCGAGACGTCGAACTGCGCAAGCACCTCGAGGCGGAGCACGGGCTGTTCCTGGCTGAAGGAGAGAAGGTGGTGCGACGGGCTGCTGAGGCGGGTTTCGAGGCTCGATCCTTCCTCATGGCACCACGTTGGCTCAACGGCCTTGCCGATGTGGTGGAGCGCAGTGAGGCACCGTGCTACGTCGTGTCTGAGGAGCTCATCGAGAGGATCACCGGTTTCCACGTACACCGAGGTGCCTTGGCCTCTCTCCGTCGTCGGCCGCTCGCGCCGATGGCTGAAGTGCTGGAAGGCGCCCGTTCCGTGCTCGTCCTCGAGGACATCGTCGATCACACCAACGTCGGCGCGATCTTCCGCTCGGGAGCAGCGCTCGGCTTCGACGCCGTCCTGTTGGCGCCGCGATGCGCCGACCCGCTCTACCGACGCTCGATCAAGGTGGGAATGGGTGCGGTCTTCACCCTGCCCTGGACCAGACTGCCGGGCTGGTACGACGCACTCCCGATGCTGTCCGACCAGGGGTTCACCACGATCGCGCTCACCCTCGCCCCCGATGCGGTGCCCATCGAAGAAGCCGTTGCCGGCGTGGACCGCTTGGCTCTGGTCCTGGGATCGGAGGGTCACGGCCTTTCCTCGCGGTGGGAGGATTCGGCGGAGCGCCGCGCCACCATTGCCATGAGAGAGGGGATCGACTCGCTCAACGTCGCTGCTGCCAGCGCGGTGGCCTGTTACATCGCTGCGAGTCGATAGGACTCCACTCCGTCACGCCGACCGCACAGTCAGTGCTGACTCATCCGAGCCTGGCGCGACTCGGGTGGGATGATCGGCAACGTCGGTCCAGACCTCGGTCATCTGCCTGATCAGTCCGTCCTCGACCCGGATGAACGACGCCACCTCGAACCGGGTCACCTGCCCGTCGGCCAGGGCCGTCACGTGTGCACGACCCACCTCACGCTCGCCCGAGACGACGAGGTCCTCGAGAACCAAGCGGTGGAAGCCCGGTTGGTCGACATTGAGTTGCACCCAGGACTTCGGCGAGTTGCTGCAGGAGCAGACCGCTCATCCTCGTTGGGCCAGTGCAGCGTGAAGCACGATGGATCCGGCGACCGCAGCATTCAGCGAGCTGGCTGTGCCGACCATCGGGATGCTCACGACCGCGTCGCAGGCAGCGCGCCACCCCGAGGCCAGGCCGGTGGTTTCGTTACCGATGACGAGCATGATGCGTCCGGTGAGATCTGTGTCAGCCAGGTCGGTCCCGTGTTCGTCGGTGCCGATGATCCGATAGCCGTGGGCCTGGGCGAACTCCACCACCGGGCCGGGGCCGGGCACACGCAGGACGGTGAGAGCGAAGAGGGAGCCGGTGCTGGCCCGGACCGCCTGCGGGTCGTAGGGGTCGGCTGCATGGCCGGTCACGACCAGTGCTCCGGCGCCGAACGCATCGGCAGAGCGGGCCAGGGTGCCGATGTTGCCGGGGCTGGTGGGTCGGTCGAGCACCACGAGAGGACCGTGCGGGCGGGCGGTGTCCGCGAGACGTGACACGCCGTCCTCAGGCATCTCCACTACGGCCACGAGTTCGGCACCGTCGTCCTTACCGCTGAGTCGCGCCAACAGGTCGGGGGAGAGCGTCACCTTCTCGGTGTCCTCGTCTCCGGCTGACGTCCAGAGATCACCCGCCCAGGACGAGGCCAAGGGCTCGGAGCCACGCAGCAGTGCGCGGAGCGTCCATCCCTCCTCGACCGCGCGCGTGACGGGCCGAACACCCTGCACGAGAAACTCGCGGTTGCGGTGACGTTTGGTGCGGTTGGTCAGCAACGCCTCCCACTGCTGGAAGCGGGCGTTCTCGCGGGTGATGCGGAGCTCGTTCATCCTTCTGCCGGCCAGGTGAGGGGATAGTCGACCGCTGCAGCGTCGTGCGATTTGCCGAGTCGTTTGCGCGACTTGGTCGAGAGTCGGTCCCCGAAGACCACCCCGACCGTGTGGTCGGTCTCGTGTTGCAGACAGCGCGCGAGCAACCCCTCGCCCTCGAACACGACGGGTTGGCCATCGAGGCCAGTGCCTTCGACGCGCGCCCAGTCCGGGCGTGGACACTGCTCGAACGAGCCCGGGTAGGAGAGACAGCCCTCGTCGTCGTCGTCGAGGCTGCGGTCGAGCCCTTCGGGCAACGTCACGACGGGGTTGCACACGACCCCGACCACGCGTCTCCCGTCGTCGTCGGGACAATCGAAGACGAACATGGCGGCGTCCTCCCCGATCTGGCAGGCAGCAAGGCCGACGCCCTCCGCGGCGTACATGGTGGCCACCATGTCGGCAGCGAGCGTTCGCAACGCGTCGTCGTAGGTGCTCACCGGCTGCTGGGGGCGGTGCATGACGGGGCTTCCCCAACGGGTGATCGCACGGGGGGAACCACCCTCGGGAAGCGGTCCGTGAGGAGCGTGGATGTCGGTCGCGGAGGCTTCGTGCATGAGAAGGATCCTAGACGGAGCCCATGTCGAGCCCGTGTCGAGTCCTTGGCTCCCGGGTGGGGTGCGCCATGCCGCTGTCGTGAGGCAATCCGGCGGATGCTGGCCAGCAGATGTAACTCACAGTTACAGTGTGCGCATGTCCTTCATGCACCGACTCCGCCCCGGCGGCCGCCACGGGTTGTCCTCCCGGGAGACTCGTGATCCCCTCGGACTCGCGGTGGCGGCCGTGAGCAGGCTGGCCCAGAGCGACTTCATCGACCGAGTGGGCTTGCGCAAGCAGGCCGAGCATGCGGTGTTCTCCACCACCCGCAGTGGATTCCGCGTCGCCACTGCGGCAGGACGTGGCTTCGCCCGGGCCGGCACCCGCAAGGCCCGGGAACGTCCGGCCGTTGCGCCATCGAGCGGTGTCTTCGACCTCACTCCGACCGACGACGAGCAGATGCTCGTCGACGTCGTGACGGAACTGGCCGCGGAGATTCTGCGCCCGGCCGCAGCAGAGGCCGACCAGAAGTGCGCGGCTCCCGTGGAGCTCCTCGCAGCCGCGCAGGAGATCGGGCTGCCCGGGCTCGGCATCGCGGAAGCGCTCGGCGGCATCATGGAGGAGCGTTCAGCCATGGCAGGAGTGCTGGTCGCGGAAGCGTTGGCGAAGGGGGACATGGGTCTGGCGGTCGCCGCACTCGCTCCTGGAGCGGTTGCGACCGCGATCGGGCTATGGGGCACCGAGGCACAGCAACGCACCTATCTTCCCTCTTTCACCGGCCGCGATGTCCCTGCTGCCGCACTGGCACTGAGCGAGCCCAGCGTTCTCTTCGACCCGTTCTCGCTGTCGACGACAGCGGTGCGTGACGGAGCGGGCTTCGTACTCGACGGCGTGAAGTCGGCGGTGGTGCGTGGCGCCGAGGCCGAGCTGTTCGTGGTCGGAGCCCAGCTCGACGGTCGCCCCATGCTGTTCCTCGTCGAGTCGGGGAGCGAAGGGCTCGAAGTGGAGGCTGACCCTTCGATGGGACTGCGCGCTGCGGCGCTGACCCGCCTGCACCTCACCGGTGTCCGGGTCGCAGCGGAGGCTCTGCTCGGTGACGGCGACGCCTATGCCGAATGCGTACGACTCTCGCGCCTGGCTTGGTGTGCGCTCGCTGTGGGCACCGGTCAGGCCGTCCTGGACTACGTCTCGGCCTATGTCAACGGCCGCGAGGCGTTCGGGGAGCCCATCAGCCACCGACAGTCGGTCGCATTCATGGTGGCCGACATCGCCATCGAACTGCAGGCGATGCGACTGGTGACGTGGCGAGCGGCGTCACGGGCTGCCCGTGGCGAGGAATTCGTGCGAGAGGTCGGTCTGGCGCGACAGCTCTGCGCCGACAAGGCCATGAGGATCGGGCTCGACGGAGTCCAACTGCTCGGCGGGCACGGCTACGTCAAGGAACACCCGGTGGAACGCTGGTACCGCGACTTGCGGGCCGTCGGAGTGATGGAAGGTTGCGTGCTGGTCTGATGATCAATCTCGAGATCCCCAAGAAGCAGGCCGCGCTCATCGACCAGGCCCACCAGTTGGCGATGAACATGCTGCGCCCCATCTCGCGCAAGTACGACCGCGCCGAGCACGACTACCCCACCGAGCTCGACATGTTGGCTGCCCTGGTCGATGGCGTCTCATCGACCGGCGCTACCGGCGGGGCTGGCGCCGGTGGCGTGCGCCGCGAGGAGAAGACCGACGAACCGGGCACCGTCAGGAACGGCGCCAACCTGGCGTCGGCCCTCTCCGTCGCGGAGATGTGCTGGGGCGACACCGCGCTGCTGCTCTCGATGCCCCGCCAGGGCCTGGGCAACTCCGCGATCGCATCCGTCGCCAACGCCGAGCAACTCGAACGCTTCAAGGGCACTTGGGCGGCGATGGCGATCACCGAGCCGGGCACGGGATCGGACTCGGCCAACATCGTCACCACAGCCGTCCTGGACGGCGACCACTACGTCCTCAACGGCGAGAAGATCTACGTCACCTCGGGGGATCGTGCCGACAGCGTCGTGGTGTGGGCGACGCTGGACAAGAGCCTGGGGCGCGCCGCCATCAAGTCCTTCCTCGTGCGCAAGGACAACCCCGGCCTGACGGTGGAACGGCTCGAGCACAAACTCGGGATCCGCGCCTCCGACACCGCGGCCATCACCTTCACCGACTGCCGGGTGCCGGCCGAGGACCTGCTCGGTTCACCGGAGATCGACACCAAGTCCGGCTTCGCCGGCGCGATGGCGACCTTCGACAACACCCGTCCGCTGGTGGCGGCGATGGCGGTGGGCTGCGCGCGTGCTTCCCTCGACCTGACCCGTGACCTGCTCGAGAAGGCCGGCGTGGTGATCGACTATGACCGGCCAGCTCAGGTCCAGAGCGCCGCTGCGGCCACGTTCATCAGGCTCGAGGCGGACTGGGAGGGCGCCCGGTTGTTGATGATGCAGGCAGCCTGGATGGCCGACAACCGCCAGCCCAACTCGTTGGAGGCATCGATGGCCAAGGCGAAGGCCGGTCGGGTCGGCTCCGACGTGACGCTCTCGTGCGTGCAGCTGTGTGGCACCTTCGGCTACAGCGAGGCCGAGCTCCTGGAGAAGTGGGCACGAGACTCCAAGATCCTGGACATCTTCGAGGGGACCCAGCAGATCCAGCAGCTGATCGTGGCCCGGCGGCTGCTGGGCCTCAGCAGCGCCGAACTGCGCTGATCACACGCCTCAGGCAAGGGTCTTGAAGGGGTCGTGGTCGGCGAGAATCTTGTCGACGCGAGCCTGGTCGAGGCGGGTCACCACGTAGTTGTCGTCCTGGGCGTCGCGCACGCACTTGGCGAGAGTGAAGCTCGAGGTGGTGAGGAACAAGGTGCCGAGTCCGAGAAAGGCACGGATCCACGGGTCGACGGGCAGGTAGAAGACCGCGATGACCATCGTCAGCAGGGAGATGACAAAGGAGATGCCAGCCTGCAGGAAGAAGGCATTGGTGTTCTTGGTGGGAGAGTTCGTCGTCATGGGACAACCCTCGTCGCTGGAGAGCAACCGCGAACCCGCCCCGCTACCCAGTTCATACTGAGTACTCCGGCTCAACTGTTCCGAGTACGTTCTCCGCATGACCGGTCACATGACGCCCGAGGAGTTCCGCCGCCAGGGGTATGCGGCCATCGATTGGATCGTGGACTACTGGGCGTCCCTGGAGGACCAGCCGGTGCGGTCCGAGATCACGCCCGGAGACATCCGTCGAGCGCTGCCTCCCACTGCCCCAGAGGACGGCGAGCCCTTCGACGCGCTGCTGGCCGACCTCGACACGCTGGTGGTCCCCGGGCTCACCCATTGGCAGCATCCTCGCTTCTTCGCCTATTTCCCGGCCAACTCCTCACCCGCCGCGATCCTCGGTGATCTGCTCTCCAGCGGCATCGGCGCCCAGGGCATGATCTGGGCCACCAGCCCTGCCGTGACCGAGGTGGAGCAGGTTGTCCTCGACTGGCTGGCCACCGCCCTCGGCCTGCCGGATGCCTTCCGCAGTGACGGTCCCGGGGGAGGAGTCATCCACGACACCGCCTCCACCGCCACCTTCACCGCGTTGTTGGCTGCCCTGCATCGCGCCAGCGGGGGGGCAGCCCGCCGCGACGGAGTCGGGCAGCAGCAGTGGGTCGTCTACGGCTCATCGCAGGCGCACTCCTCGCTGGTGAAGGCTGCCGTGATGGCCGGGCTGGGCACCGAAGCCGTCTGCATCATCGAGGCGGATCCCGTCACCCAGGCCATGGACGTGGCCGGTCTGGGAGCAGCCATGGGCCGTGACGTCGCGGCCGGGCGGCGACCTCTCCTGGTCCATCTGGCGGCCGGCAGCACCTCGACCGGGGCCATGGACGACATCGCCGCTGCAGGGGAGATCGCCAGGGAGTACGACGTCTGGGTGCACGTCGACGCCGCCTGGGCAGGAGTGGCGGCTGTGTGCCCCGAGCTGCGTGAACACCTCCGGGGGGTCGAACTGGCAGATTCCTTCGTCACCAACCCCCACAAGTGGCTGCTGACGACCTTCGACTGCAGCACCTTCTGGGTGCGCGATCGTGTCGCGCTGACCGGCGCGCTCTCGATCCTGCCGGAATACCTGCGCAATGCCGCCACCGACTCCGGTGAGGTCGTCGACTACCGCGACTGGCATCCGCAGTTGGGTCGTCGCTTCCGCGCTATCAAGTTGTGGGCCGTGTTGCGCACCTATGGTCTGAGCGGTCTCCGGGACCACATCCGCAGCGGTGTGCAGATGGCTGCCCACGCTGCTGATCTGGTGCGCGCCGATGACCGTTTCGAACTGGTCACCGAACCTGCGCTGTCATTGGTGGTGTTCCGCCTCAAGGCAGGGGACGGGCCGACGCTGGCTGCCATGGAGACGGTCAATGCATCCGGTGAGGCCTATCTCAGCCACACGACAGTCAACGGGCAGGCCGCGATCCGGATCGCGATCGGCAGCTGGCGTACGACCGTGGCTGATGTGGATCGCACTTGGCGTGCTCTGCAGCTGGCCGCAGAGCAGACCGCGGCATGAAGCTCTTCGCGGACACCCCACTACGGCGCACCCTCCAGGTGAGCGCCGACCTGTTGTTCGTGGCATGGCTGGTGGTGTGGGTGTTATTCGGAACAGCCGTTCATGACAGCACGCTGCAACTGGCAGGCCCCGGACGACAGACCGATAGCGCTGCGTCCGCGATGGCGGAGCAGTTCCGTGACGCTGGCGGTCGCCTGGCGGACGCTCCTCTGATGGGAGATGAACTTGCGGCGCCCTTCGACAAGGCCGCGCACGCCTCCGACGGGCTAGCGGCAGCGGGGAGAGACACCGTGACAGCGGTGGAGCGGTTGGCGCTGCTACTGGGGCTGTCGGTGGCTCTCATCCCGATCCTCATCGTCTCGGCCATCCATTTGCCACTGCGATGGCGTTTCATCCGCGAGGCGACGGCTGGAGCGAGGTTCATCGACACGCACGATGATCTCGATCTCTTCGCGCTGAGGGCCCTGGCTCATCAACCGATGCGGGTGTTGGCGAAGATCAGCGACGATCCAGCCGGCGCCTGGCGAGCGCGGGACCCAGCGGTGATCAGGCAGCTGGCGGAGTTGGAGCTGGCAGACGTCGGACTGCGCCCGAAGCAGCCGCCCGCCGCGTAGAGTCCCGCGATGTGCGGTTCCTCCACGACAACCCGACCCATGACCTCACCTATGACGACGTCTTCATGGTGCCGCGTCTCTCTGCGATAGCCAGCAGGTATGACGTCGACCTGAGCACCAGTGACGGCACTGGCACGACTCTTCCGTTGGTGGTCGCCAACATGACTGCGATTGCCGGTCGACGGATGGCCGAAACCGTGGCCAGACGTGGTGGCATCACGGTGATCCCGCAGGACATTCCCCTGAGCGTCGTGGCGGATGTCGTGTCCTGGGTCAAGCAGCGTCATCACATCTTCGACACCCCGATCGAACTGAGGCCGGACCAGACGGTCGCGGAGGCCTTGGCCCTCATGCCCAAGCGCGCGCACCGCGCGGCGGTCGTCGTGGAGGGTGGTCGACCGATCGGGGTGGTGTCCGAGAGCAATTGCACCGAGGTGGACCGCTTCGCGCAGGTGGGCTCGGTGATGAGTCCCTCAGTGGTCACTGTCGCCGCGAGCACGGACCCACGGGAGGCCTACGACGCCATCGAGCGTGCCAACGCTCCGTTCGCGGTCGCGGTGTCCGAGTCCGGAACCCTGGTAGGGGTGCTGACCCGGCTGGGCGCGCTGCGAGCCACCCTCTACGCCCCCGCGCTCGACGCCACCGGCGCGCTGCGGGTTGCTGCCGCGGTCGGCGTCAACGGCGACGTCAGTGCCCGGACCGCCCAACTCCTCGAGATCGGGGTCGACTGTCTGGTGGTGGACACCGCCCACGGCCATCAGCACCGCATGCTGCAGGCGCTTGCCGCCGTCCGGGCGCTCTCGCCGACCGTGCCCGTGGCGGCAGGCAACGTGGTGTCTCCCGAGGGCACGCGCGCGCTCATCGAGGCAGGTGCCGACATCGTCAAGGTCGGGGTCGGCCCCGGGGCGATGTGCACGACACGCATGATGACCGGTGTGGGCCGGCCCCAGTTCTCCGCTGTGCTGGAGTGCGCGAAGGCAGCGCGCGACCTCGGTAAACACGTGTGGGCCGACGGGGGAGTACGTCACCCGCGAGACGTCGCGCTGGCACTGGCAGCAGGAGCGTCGTCAGTGATGATCGGGTCCTGGTTCGCCGGGACGCACGAGTCACCGGGTGACCTGATGCACGACGCAGCCGGTCGCCCCTACAAGGTTTCCTTCGGGATGGCATCGGCACGCGCGGTGGCCCACCGCACCTCCTCGGAGTCGTCGTACGACCGGGCACGCAAGGGCCTGTACGAGGAGGGCATCTCGTCCTCGCAGATGTACCTCGATCCGCAACGACCGGGTGTGGAGGACCTCATCGACCAGATCTGCTCCGGCGTTCGTTCCTCGTGCACCTATGCAGGGGCCTCCACCCTCGCTGAGTTCGAGGAAAGGGCGGTGGTGGGAGTGCAGTCGGCAGCCGGCTTCCACGAGGGACGACCGCTCGAGCGGTCCTGGTGAGGATCGAGTGAAGGAGCACGAGTTGCAAGAGATGGACTACGTCTTCGTCATGACCTACGGCCGGTCCGGCTCCACCCTGCTGATGGGGATCCTCAACTCCATCCCCGGCTGGTTGCTGCGCGGTGAGAACCGCCACGCCATGCGTCATCTGTACGACTTCCACCGCAGCGGTCTGGAGGAGAAGAGGCGGGTGAATCCGGATCTCGCCAGCCAGCCCACCCACCCCTGGTTCGGCATCGAGGGATACCCGGAGGCGGCCTCGCTGCAGCACATCCGGGCTCTGGCCCAAGCCACGCTCCTCCGCCCCGAGCCCGGCACCAGGGTCAGTGGCTACAAGGAGATCCGGTGGTACGACGAGGATCTCCCTGCCTATCTCGCCTTCATGCAGGAGGTCTTCCCCGGCGCTCGCTTTGTCCTCAACACCCGCAACCTGGCCGATGTCGCCGCGAGCAACTTCTGGACCCACAAGGATGACCCGCTCGGGCGGGTGCAGTTCATCGAGGAACGGATGCTTGCTGCCGCAGCAGGTCTGGGCGACGCGGTGCATCGCGTCCACTACGACGACTACGTGGCCGACCCCGGCTCGCTGCGCGGTCTCTTCGACTGGCTCGGCGAGACCTATGACCAGGACCGCATCCAGGCTGTGATGGCCACGCCGCATTCACGTCGGGGACACCACCGCTCCTGACGCTTTCAGCGTGAGGTGTTGGCCGTTCGTCCTTTGGCGACACCCACGAAGGCCTGGGTGACCTCGTCGTCGCGCTCGACCTTCCAGATGAGTGCGATGGTGCTGGACTCCAGGTCGGTGACGATGCGGTGCACCACGTCCTTGCGCTGGTGCAGGCGCGCGACCGACATCGGCACGATCACGATCCCGGTGCCGGCAGCCACGGTCTCGATCGCCTCCTGCTCGGTCATCGGCGGCCAGTCGAACTGCTCGGCGGTGGGAGCCCACCCACTCGGGTGGGGACGGACGAGTTGCTCGTCGACCAGGTCGTCGGTGGAGACCTCGTCCTCGGCCGCGGCGAGGAGGTGCTCACGCGATGCCACTGCCACGGGAAGTTCGTCATAGAGGCGCACGCAGTGGAGGCCCTCGCGGTCCACCGGAAGCCGGACCAGGGCCATGTCAAAAGTGCCGTCCCGGACCAGAGCTTCCTGCTCGGCCTCGGTGACCGGCACGAGGTGGAGCGACTCGCGACGGCGATCTCGCCAGTGACGAGCCCACTTGTCCGGGGTCGCACCGATGACGAAACCGACGCGTAGTGGGGCGCTCATGGGCCGAGCCTAGGCGGAGGCTGTGGGCGGCCCACCGGTGAGCACCCGGACGGCAAGAGCAGTGGTCGACTCGACGTCAAGGAATCCCACGACGCGGGCCACCCGCTCAAGGTCGAGCGGCAGCAGGCCCGGTGTGCCAGGAAGGTCGGGCGTCAGACCGAGATCGAGGTCCACACGTCCCGACATCATCAAGACGTTGAAGTCGTAGCGCTCACGCGCACCCGGTGCGGTCAGGCGCCGCACGACGCTCGTCCCCAGCTTACGAGAGCCGGTCTCGCCGGCCCAGCCGTCCAGTGCGGCCGCCAGAGACCGGCCCTCGTCATGATCGATGTCGCCCCAGACCGCTTTCATGGATCCCGCCACGTCGAGAAGGATGGCGGCACTCTTCTCCCCGATCCCCGAGACACCAGGCAGGTTGTCGCTCGTATCGCCGCGCAGGGCGGCGTAGGCCAAGTAGTTGTGTGCGTGGACGCCGTACATCACCTGCAACCGGGACGGGTTGAGCATGGGTGAGCCGTGGATGCCACCATCGATCAGGCGCAGCACCTGCGTGTGGTCACTGATGTGGGCAAAAGCGTCGCGGTCGGAGGTGATGATGACGCAGTTCCAGTCGTGCTCGACCGCCCAAGCCGCGGCAGAGGCACTGACGTCGTCAGCCTCGAGGCCTGGGGGAGTGAGCGTGGCCAGACCAAGGGCATCGAGCATGTCGCCTGCGCGTTCGAGTTGCTCGACGAGCTCGGGGGCCTTGTCCGCGCGGCCGGCCTTGTAGTCCGGGTAGGCGTCCCGCCGCACCGAAGCGGTTCGGTCGTCCAGCCCGAAAAGGATCGCGTGCGGGGCGAACCCTTCAATGGATTCAACGATCTGGTGCAGCATTCCGTGCAGAGCCCACGCAGGACGCCCCGAACGGTCGAGAAGGCCGGTGTGCGCCCGCGCGTGGTGGTTGCGATGAAGCATCGACGGGGCGTCGACCACCAGCAGCAGCTTGCGGGCGCGGGACTCTGTGTCGGGTGGGGTCATGGGGATCGACACAAGCCTATGACTGGGGTCGAGGGTGAGCGATGCTGCGGCCCTGTCCGCTGGCGAGCACATGAAGAACTGCCCAGCCCAACACGCAAGAACCCCAGGTCAAAGACCTGGGGTTCTGTGTCGGTGTCCGAGGGGGGACTTGAACCCCCACGCCCTAATACGGGCACTAGCACCTCAAGCTAGCGCGTCTGCCAATTCCGCCACCCGGACGAGTGCTGGAGAACAGTAACAAAGCAGGTGGGCGAACATCACATCGGGGAAGTCGGGCCCTTCTGGGGCAGGATGGACGTCATGGAGACGCTGCCTGAGGACCTTTCGTACGATCCCGCTGCCGAGGTCGTGGAGCTGTGTCAGGAGCTGATCCGCATCGACACCTCCAACTACGGAACCGACGACGGACCGGGGGAGCGCAAGGCCGCCGAGTATGTCGCCACGCTGCTCGATGAGGTCGGTATCGAGAGCACCCTCATCGAGGCTCGACCCGGTCGGGCCAATGTCATCGCTCGGTGGGGCGGGGGTGATGGCAGGGCGCCGTTACTGGTCCACGGTCACCTCGATGTCGTGCCGGCGGAGGCGGCCGACTGGCAGGTCGACCCGTTCGCCGGTGAGATCCGGGACGGGCAGGTGTGGGGTCGCGGCGCAGTCGACATGAAGGACTTCGATGCGATGCTCCTCAGCGTCGTACGAGCCCGCGCGGCTGCAGGTCAAGCACCCAGCCGTGAGGTCGTGCTGTGCTTCACCGCCGACGAAGAAGCTGGCGGGCATCACGGCGCCGGAATTCTTGTGGACCAGCATGCCGACCTGTTGGCCGACTGCACCGAGGCAGTGGGCGAGGTCGGTGGCTTTTCCACCACTGTGCGCGGCCGCCGCGTCTATCTCATCGAGGCTGCCGAGAAGGGCATGGCCTGGATGAAACTCACCGCTCGAGGACGAGCAGGACACGGCTCGATGCTCAACGACGACAACGCCGTGACGCGCCTTGCCGGTGCCGTTGCTCGTATCGGCGCCCATCAGTGGCCGGTCCGTCTCACGCCCACCATGGAGGTTCTCCTGGCCACGATCGGTGACCTCGCGGGTGTCGAGGCAACGCCGGAGAACGCCGAGGTGCTCGTGGAGGAGTTCGGCGACGCCGCGCGGATGCTGGGAGCAGTGATCCGCAACACCACCAATCCGACGATGCTGCAGGGTGGCTACAAGACGAACGTCATCCCTACGCAGGCGCACGCCACCATCGACGGACGGTTCCTGCCGGGTTACGAGGACGAATTCTTCGCCACCCTGGCCGAGCTTGCCGGGGACGGCGTCGAGTTCGAGTTCTTGTCGAAGCAGGATCCGTGGGAGACGCCGTACGACGGTGATCTGGTGGCGGCGATGAGTCGCAGTCTGCTCGCCGAAGACCCTGGTGCTCTCGTCGCGCCGTACCTGATGAGTGGTGGAACCGACGCCAAGCACTTCCGCAAGCTCGGGATGCGTTCCTACGGATTCGCGCCCCTGCGCCTGCCTGGAGACCTTGACTTCACCGCGCTCTTCCACGGCGTCGACGAGCGGGTTCCGGTCGACGCCCTGGAGTTCGGCGCGCGGGTCTTCGACCGATTCCTCAACGACATCTGACCGGAGGAGTGCAGGCGGGCAGACTGGGAGGAGTCAGCCAGCGAACAGCGTGAGGCGCTGACGGATGATCTTGCGACGCAGCACCACCCGGCGTTTGCCGTCGTGGCCGATCCGCAACCGGTCCAGTTCCCAGCCGCCGTGCTCGGCACGCTCGACAAGCATCCGGGTGACCACACTGCGCGAGAACTCGCTCGACAGGACCAGCGTCTCGAACTCCCACTCCACCCCGGATCGTGGCGGTCGCCGATGAGCCCGCGGCACGTCAGTCCCCTGACACGTCGTCGAGGGCCGCGACGATCTCGGGGGGAAGAGTGAGTTCTTCGATCCCGAGGGCGCCCTGCAACTGGGCCGCGGTCCTGGCCCCGACGATGGGCGCGCTGACGCCGTCACGGTCCCGGACCCAGACCAGTGCGACCTCCAACGGCGTCCAGCCCAGCCCGTCTGCCGCCTTGGCCACTGCCTCGACGATGCCGCGACCGCGCTCGTCGAGGTAGACCCCGACAAAACGGGCGAAGTGTTCGGTGGCACCTCGCGAGTCGGACGGCGTGCCGCCACGGTATTTGCCGGTGAGTACGCCCCGGCCGAGAGGCGACCACGGCAGGACGCCCAGTCCGAGAGCCTGAGCAGCAGGCACGACCTCATGCTCGATCTGACGGTTGAGGAGCGAGTACTCGACCTGCGTCGAGGCAAGAGGGGTCCGCCCCGGAACTGCTCGTTGCCACGTCGCTGCCTGGGCGGTCTGCCAGCCGGTGTAGTTGGAGATGCCGACATAGGAGGTCCGGCCGGAGGTGACAGCGAGATCGAGCGCCGAAAGCGTCTCCTCAATGGGCGTCTCGTCGGTCCAGACATGCACCTGCCAGAGATCGACGTGGTCGACGCGCAAGCGTTTGAGGGAGGCATCGAGGGTGGTGAGCAGCGTCCCTCGGGAAGTATCGGTGACGCGCTCACCGGTGCGGCGGGAGATGCCAGCCTTGGTGGCGAGCACGATCTCCTCGCGAGAGACCACGTCCCCGATCAGCATGCCGATCAGTTCTTCGCTGGCGCCATCGCCATAACCGGCCGCGGTGTCGATGAGCGTCCCGCCGGCCTCGGTGAACGAGATCAGTTGGTCGCGTGCCTCGTGCTCGTCGGTGTCCCGGCCCCACGTCATGGTGCCGAGGCCGAGACGGGAGACCTTCAGACCGGTGGCACCGAGTGAACGTTGCTGCATGGAGGTGAGGGTATCCACGGGCCACACACGACACGTCGAGGACTCGCCCGTAGGCTCCGCACTCGTGATTGACCTCCTCAAGGCCGTGGTGCTCGGGCTCATCCAGGGTCTGACCGAGTTCCTGCCGATTTCCAGCAGCGCCCACCTGCGCATCCTGCCCGAACTCTTCGGTTGGGGGGATCCCGGCGCGGCATTCACCGCCGTCATCCAGATCGGCACCGAACTGGCCGTGCTGATCTACTTCCGCCACGACATCTGGCGCATCGGCAACGCCTGGGTGCGCTCTCTCTTCCAGCCTCAGTGGCGCGGTAGCGTCGATGCGCGCATGGGGTGGTACGTCATCGTCGGGTCCGTGCCCATCGTCATCCTGGGCGTGCTTCTCAAGGACATCATCGAGCAGGACTTCCGCAACCTCTGGATCATCGGGACCACCCTGATCGTCCTGGGAATCGTGCTGGGGATCGCTGATCGGATCGGCAAGACCGATCGCCTCGTCGGCGACCTCACCCTGAAGGACGCCGTGCTGATGGGGCTGGCCCAGGCGGCAGCGCTGATCCCTGGAGTCTCGCGCTCCGGCGCCACCATCTCGATGGGTCGACTGCTTGGTTTCGACCGCGAGGCTGCCACCCGCTTCGCCTTTCTCCTCGCCATCCCTGCCGTGGTGGGTGCCGGTCTGTTCGAGTTGAAGGAGATTCCGCACGGGGAGAACAGCTTCGGTTGGGGCCCCACGCTGACTGCAACCGTGGTGTCGTTCGTCGTGGGGTATGCCGCTATCGCCTGGCTGCTGAACTACGTCAGCACCAAGTCCTACGCGCCCTTCGTCATCTACCGCATCCTGCTCGGCGCCGGGACACTCATCCTGCTGGGTCTCGGTGTGCTGAACCCCTGAACCGACTACAGCCAGCCGGACTTCTTGAACCAGACATAGAGGCCCACGGCCGCGCTGGCCATCACCAGCAGGGCAAAGGGATAGCCGTAGGCCCAGTGCAGTTCCGGCATGTGGTCGAAGTTCATGCCGTAGACACCCGCGATCAACGTGGGCACGACGACCAGCGCAGCGCCGGCCGAGATCTTGCGCATGTCCTCGTTCTGCTGGACCGAGATCCGGGCCAGGTGGGCCTCGAAGGCAGTCGACAGCAGGGAGTCGAGGCTGTCGATGACCTCCGAGACGCGTTGGAGATGGTCAGCGACGTCACGAAAATAGGTGGCCGTCTGTTCGTCGATGCCAGCAGTGCCGGTTGAGGTGAAGCGACGCAGTGGCTCGCGTAGCGGCATGACGGCGCGGCGCACTTCGGCAATCTCTCGCTTGAGCGTGTAGATGCGCGCCGAGTCATCGGTCCGGGCGGTGGAGAACACGGACTGTTCGACTTCGTCGACGTCGATCTCGAGAGCCGCGCCGACTTTCTCGTATTCGTCGACGACGCGGTCACAGATGGCATACATCACCGCCATCGGCCCGTGCTCGAGGACTTGGGCACGATGCTCGAGGTCGCGCCGGGATCCGGAGAGATCTATGCCTTGTCCGTGTCGCACCGTGACGATGAAGTCCGCCCCGACGAACATACTGATCTCGCCGGTCTCGACCGCGTCCTCGGCATCGACGTACCACAACGTCTTGAGCACGAGGAACGACATTTCCCCGTATCTCTCCAGCTTCGGGCGCTGGTGAGCATTGGTCGCATCCTCGACGGCCAGCGGGTGCAGGCCGAAGGTCTTGGCGACCCGTTCCAACTCACCCGGTGTCGGGTCGTGAATGCCGATCCACTGGAAGTCACCAGCGCCGCAGGCCACCCGAGCCTGCCCCAACCCGGAGTTGTCGTCGGTGAGTGGAACCCTCTGCCCGTTGCGATACAGCGCGTTGTCCACGATCACCGGGTCAGGCTAGTCGCACTAGGGTCGCTCCTATGGCAACCGTGATCCTTGTCCGCCACGGCCGATCGACAGCCAACGCCACGGGGGTGCTGGCAGGGCGACTACCTGGCACACACCTCGACGAGGCCGGGCTGGTGCAGGCCGGCGACGTAGGCGAGCGCCTCGCGTCGGTGCGCCTGGTCGCTGCCGTCACCAGCCCGTTGGAGCGATGTCGTGAGACGGCGCGCGAGATCACTCGCAGACAGTCCGGGCCCTTGCGAGCCTCAGTCGAACGTCAGCTCAACGAGTGCGACTACGGCACCTGGCAGGGCCGCACCCTCAAGGAACTCGCCCAGGAGAAGTTGTGGAAGACCGTGCAGGCCCAGCCTTCGGCGGTGAGTTTCCCAGAAGGTGAATCGATGCGCGACATGCAGCAGCGCGCGTTGGCCTCGATCCGGCGTCATGATGAGCGGATATCCCGGGAGCACGGGGAGAACGCCGCCTGGTTGGCCGTCAGTCACGGGGACGTCATCAAGTCGATACTGGCCGATGCGCTGGGGATGCACCTCGACCTGTTCCAACGCATCCATGTCGACCCCGCCTCGGTCTCCATCATCCGATTCTCCGATTCACGCCCATTCGTCCTCGGCACCAACACTCACGGCGGAGACCTCTCGTGGCTCACGCCACCTGCAGGTCCCGACGACGCCCACCCCTCGGATGCACCGGTCGGCGGCGGAGCCGGACCAGAGCCGCAACCAAAGAGGTCCTAGGGTGAACGACATGCCAGTGGTGCACAGCTTCGACCCTCCCGAACGATTCGTTGTAGGGACGGTGGGCGAGCCAGGCCAACGCACCTTCTTCCTGCAGGCGCGCTCAGGCACCACGCTGATCAGCATCTCTTTGGAGAAGCAGCAGGTGTCCGCCTTGGCAGAGCGCGTCGATGAGTTGCTCGACGAGTTGATGCGCGAGGGCGGGGACGACGTCCTGATCCCGGCCATCGCGCCGCACGACACCGCTGACATGTTCCCTCTTGAACAGCCCATCGACGAGCAGTTCCGCGCTGGCACGATGACGCTGTCGTGGGACCTCGGGGAAGAACTCGTGGTGATCGAGGTCTTCCCCTTCACCGAGGCCGCCGTCGTGTCACCTGAGCAGTTGCAGGAGGACCTGGAAGATCTGCTCGAACCCGAACCGGAGGAGATCCTTCTGGTCCGACTCAGTGCTGCCGCCGCTCGGGCCTTCGTGGAGCGAGCTCGGGTGGTGGTGGGAGCGGGTCGGCCCGACTGTCCCTTCTGCGGTGAACCTGTCAATGCCGACGGCCACCTCTGCGTGCGAGCCAATGGCTTCCGCCGTCGAAACCCCTGAGGGTCTGCCGACCGGTGAGCTGACGCTCCACGGTCGGGTGCTCCCCGCCTCGAACGCCACCTTCGTGGGGCAGATCGCGGGCGTGCGGGTGGTCTACAAGCCGGTGGCTGGCGAACAACCCCTGTGGGACTTTCCCGACGGCACCTTGGCAGGACGAGAAGTCGCCTCCTACCTCGTCTCGGAGGCCCTCGGGTGGAGGATCGTCCCTCCCACCATGATGGGCGAGGGCCCGCACGGTCCGGGCATGGTGCAGTTGTGGCAGGACGAGGACGAGGCCCAGGCTCCGGTGGACATCGTCAGTCGGGCAGAGTTGCCGGCTGGCTTCCGCCATGTCTTCGACGGGCTCGACGCCCACGACGAGTTGGTCTCGCTCGTCCACGAGGACACCGCGACGCTGCGCCGCATGGCGCTGTTCGACGTGGTCGTCAACAACGCCGACCGCAAGGGAGGTCATGTGCTCCCCATGGCCGACGGACACCGCTACGGCGTCGACCACGGTCTCACCTTCCATGTCGAGGAAAAGTTGCGCACGGTGCTCTGGGGTTGGGCCGGTGAACCGGTCAACGAGTCCGAGATCGACGCTCTGGCACGCCTCGGCGAGAAGTTGGAGGGTGCGTTGGGTGAGCGTCTGCAGGCACTTGTGAGCGCTGGTGAAATCGCTACGACGGTCATGAGGTTGGCACGGCTCCTTGATGGCGGCCTGTTCCCGGCGCCGGGGATGTCGGACTACCCCGTCATCCCGTGGCCGCCGTTCTGACTCGGCTCGGCAGCGGCCGATAGGCTGCGCGTCATGCGTTCCTGGTCGTCTCCCGAGCTCCCTGCACTGCCCGTGACGGGCCCGCCAGTCCATATCCACGACACGGTCGCGGGAGTGCTGGTCGGGACCAGCCCGGAGGGACCTGCCCGGCTCTACGTCTGCGGCATCACCCCCTACGACGCCACGCACATGGGGCACGCCGCGACCTACGTCGCCTTCGATCTGCTCAACCGTGCCTGGCGCAACGCCGGCCACGAGGTGACCTACGTCCAGAACGTCACCGACGTCGACGATCCACTCCTTGAAAGAGCCACCAAGATCGGCATCGACTGGGCCGAGCTGGCAGAGCGCGAGACGCAGCTGTTCCGCGAGGACATGGAGGCGCTGCGAGTGCTCGCCCCGGCCCAGTACATCGGCGCAGTGGAGTCGATCCCCGAGGTCGTTGAGTTGATCCAGCGCCTCGATGAGTTGGGCGCCGTCTATCGGGTGGAGGACGACCTCTACTTCTCCGTCACTGCCGACCCACGTTTTGGCGACGTGTCCGGACTCAGCCGCGAGGAGATGCTGGACATCTTCGCCGACCGCGGTGGCGATCCCGACCGTGCCGGCAAACAGGACCCGCTCGACTGCCTGCTGTGGCGTGCCGAACGTCCCGGCGAACCAGCATGGGAGAGCCCCTTCGGTCCCGGGCGTCCCGGATGGCACATCGAGTGCAGCGCGATCGCGCTGGAACACCTCGGGACCTCCTTCGACGTCCAGGGCGGTGGCAGCGACCTGGTCTTCCCTCATCACGAGATGTCGGCCGGCGAAGCCCACGTGGCGCATCCGGGGGAGCGGTTCGCCCGCGCGTATGCGCATGCGGGCATGGTCGGGTACGACGGCGAGAAGATGTCGAAGTCCAAGGGCAATCTGGTGTTCGTGTCAGCGCTGCGCCGCAGCGGCATCGACCCGATGGCGATCCGTATGGTGCTGCTCCGACACCACTACCGCGGCGACTGGGAGTGGACCGACGACCAGGTGGACGACGCGGTGTCGACACTGGCCCAGTGGCGACGTGCCCTGTCGTCGGGCTCAGGCGCCGAGGTGTCAAGGGTCGCCGAGCAGGTGCTGGCGGCCCTGGCCTCAGATTTGGACTCGCCGCGCGCCCTGGACGCCGTCCAAGGCTGGGTCGATGCCACCTTGGGTGCGACGGCTTCGGGGGAGTCGTCCAGTTCCACCGCCGGGGAAGACATGAGGCGGTTGCTCGACGCATCGCTCGGCCTGTCGCTGTGACAGGGACTCAGTCCTCGTCGCGTCGCTTGAGGTAACGCTCGAACTCGCGCGCGATGGCCTCCCCGGTCGCTTCCGGCAGTTCGGTCGTGTCGCGCGTCTCCTCGAGCGCGCGGACGTACTCGGCAATGTCCTCGTCCTCCGCAGCCAGTTCGTCGACCCCTCTTTCCCAGGCCTTGGCGTCCTCCGCGAGGTCACCCAGAGGCATGGGGGCCTCAAGCAGTTCTTCGAGCTGGCCCAGCAGCGCCAGGGTCGCCTTGGGACACGGCGGTGCAGCGACGTAGTGGGGCACTGCTGCCCAGTAGGAGACTGCGGGAATGTCCAACTGGGAACAGGCGTCGTTGAAGACTCCGACGATCCCGGTCGGTCCCTCATAACTCGACTGCTCGATCCGTAGCCGGTCGACCAGGTCGGGTTCGGTCGCCGTGCCGGTGACGGGGATCGGCCGGGTATGTGGCGTGTCGGCCAGCAGTGCTGCGAAGGTGACGACCATCTCGGCCCCCAGGTCGTCGCAGGCCGCCAACACCTCCGCACAGAATTGGCGCCAACGCATGTTGGGCTCGATGCCGCGGACCAGGATCACATCGCGATCCAGTTCGGCCGGACGGGCAACGGCAATCCTGGTCGTGGGCCAGGTGAGGCGACGATGGCCATTGGCGTCGGTCCCGACGACGGGGCGGTTGACCTGGAAGTCGTAGAACTCCTCAGGATCGATGGCCCCGATCACATCGGCCTTCCACTGGTCCAACAAATGGTCCACCAGGCCAGAGGCCGCATCTGCCGCGTCGTTCCACCCTTCGAAGGCGGCAATCACCACGGGGGACACGAGGTCAGGCATGTCGTTGAACTCGATCACGCCGTCAGCCTAGCCAGCACTCATGATTTCGCCCACGCTCCGCCGCAGTGCCACGATGTGGGATCACCGTCCGGCTAGTGGACACGCTTCCTAGGCTGGCTGTCTGCCCTGAAAGGAGCCTCGAGCCCCGTGAATATTCACCACCGTCCCGACGCGACCGAAGCACTGACCGCGACCATGCGCGAGCGGATCATGGTGTTGGACGGGGCGATGGGCACGGCCATCCAGCGCGACCGGCCGGACGAAGCCGGCTATCGGGGGGATCGCTTCGCTGACTGGCCCAGCGATCTGGTGGGCAACAACGACCTGCTGACCTTGACCCAACCCGACATCATCCGCGAGATTCATGAGGAATATCTGCGCGCCGGTGCGGACATCATCGAGACCAACACCTTCAACGCCACCGCGATCTCGCTCAGCGACTACGGCATGGCTGAGCTTTCCCACGAGATCAACTACGAATCCGCACGGCTGGCGCGAGCCGCATGTGACGCGGTGGCCACCGATGACCGACCGAGGTACGTCGCGGGCGCTCTCGGCCCCACCACCCGGACTGCCTCCATCTCACCCGACGTCAACGATCCGGGCGCACGCAACGTCTCCTACGACCAGTTGGTCGTGGCCTACCTCGACGCCGCTCGCGGTCTGGTGGACGGTGGCGCCGACCTGTTGATGATCGAAACCATCTTCGACACCCTCAACGCCAAGGCTGCGATCTTCGCCGTCGAGACGCTGTTCGAGGAGTACGACCGCCGTTGGCCGGTGATCGTGTCCGGCACGATCACCGACGCCTCCGGTCGCACCCTCTCCGGCCAGGTCACCGAAGCATTCTGGGCCTCTATCCGGCATGCCCGACCGCTGGCCGTCGGGCTCAACTGTGCGCTCGGCGCCAAAGACATGCGCCCCTACCTCGCTGAACTTTCCCGGCTCGCCGACTCCTTCGTCTCTTGCTATCCCAACGCGGGTCTGCCCAACGCCTTCGGTGAGTACGACGAGGCTCCGGAGGAGACCGCCGCGGTGCTGGCAGAATTTGCTGATGCTGGCTTCATCAACATCGTCGGCGGTTGTTGTGGCACAACGCCTGACCACATCGAGTCGATTGCCGAGGCCGTGGCCGACCAATCTCCCCGAGTGCCCGCCGAGTCGGTCCCGATCATGCGCCTGGCCGGTCTCGAGCCGCTGAACATCACCGAGGAGAGCCTTTTCGTCAACGTCGGTGAGCGCACCAACATCACCGGCTCGGCGCGCTTCCGCAAGCTGATCAAGGACGGCGACTACGACGCCGCGCTGGCCGTCGCCACCCAGCAGGTCGTGGCCGGGGCGCAGGTCATCGACGTCAACATGGACGAGGGAATGATCGACGGCGTGGCGGCCATGGACCGCTTCCTCAAACTGATTGCCTCCGAGCCGGACATCAGCCGGATCCCGGTCATGATCGACTCCTCCAAGTGGGAAGTGATCGAGGCGGGCCTGAAGTGCGTCCAGGGCAAGCCGATCGTGAACTCGATCTCCATGAAGGAGGGCGAAGACGCGTTCCGCGACCAGGCACGTCTGTGCCGCAAGTACGGCGCTGCGGTGGTCGTGATGGCGTTCGACGAGGACGGCCAGGCCGACAACCTCGAACGCCGCAAGGAGATCTGCGCGAGGGCGTACCGGATCCTCGTGGACGAGGTGGGCTTCGCGCCGCAGGACATCATCTTCGACCCGAATGCGTTCGCGATGGCGACCGGCATCGAGGAGCACGCCTCCTACGGCCTGGACTTCATCGAGGCGACCCGCTGGATCAAGCAGCACCTGCCGCACGTGTCGGTCAGCGGCGGCATCTCCAACGTCTCCTTCTCGTTCCGAGGCAACAACCCGGTACGCGAGGCCATCCACGCAGTCTTCCTCTTCCACGCCATCCGGGCGGGCCTCACCATGGGCATCGTCAACGCCGGTGCGCTGGCCCTCTACGACGAGGTCGACGCGGATCTGCGGGACCGGATCGAGGACGTCGTCCTGAACCGGCGCCCCGACGCCGCCGAGCGGCTGCTGGAGATCGCCGAAACCTACAACAAGACCCCCGAGGAGGCTGAGGAGGTCGAGGATGAGTGGCGCTCGCTCCCCATCGGCGAACGCATCACCCACGCACTGGTCAAGGGTCTCGACGCCAACATCGAGGCCGACACCGAGATTCTGCGCAGCGAACTTGCCGCGTCGGGCGGCAAACCCATCGAGGTGATCGAGGGGCCACTCATGGACGGCATGAATGTCGTCGGCGACCTCTTCGGCGCCGGCAAGATGTTCCTCCCGCAGGTGGTCAAGAGCGCACGCGTGATGAAGAAGGCCGTGGCCTATCTCATCCCGTTCATCGAGGAGGAGAAGGCCAAGGACCCGAAACTCGCGAAGGTGAAGGACACCAACGGCACCATCATCATGGCCACGGTGAAGGGCGACGTGCACGACATCGGCAAGAACATTGTCGGCGTGGTGCTGCAGTGCAACAACTACGAAGTGATCGACCTGGGGGTGATGGTTCCTGCCCAGAAGATCCTGGACGCGGCCAAGGAACACGACGCCCACATCATCGGTCTTTCCGGGCTGATCACCCCCAGCCTCGACGAGATGGTCAACTTCGCCGCCGAGATGCAGCGGCAGGGGCTGGACCTGCCACTCCTGATCGGTGGTGCCACCACCTCGCGGGCTCACACGGCAGTCAAGGTGGACCCTCGTTACGACGGCCCCGTCGTCTGGGTCAAGGACGCTTCGCGTTCGGTGCCGACTGCCGCGGCGCTGCTGAACGAAACTTCTCGCGCCACCCTGATGGCGGAGGTCAAGGCCGACTACGACTCGCTGCGTCAACGGCATGCAACCAAGCAGGACCGGCCGATGGTCACGCTGGAGCAGGCACGCGTCAATGCCACTCCGATCGAATGGGGCGACTACCAGCCGCCTGCGCCGACCCAGAGTGGCGTGCACACGCTGAAGGAGTACAACTTGGGCGAACTGCGCGAGTTCATCGACTGGCAGCCCTTCTTCAACGCCTGGGAGATGAAGGGCAAGTTCCCTGACATCCTCAACAGCCCGACGCACGGCGAGACTGCTCGCAAGCTCTTCGAGGACGCCCAGGCCATGCTCGACCTGGTCATCGAGGAGAAGTGGCTCACTGCCAACGCGGTCTACGGCTTCTTCCCCGCCAGCGCGGTCGGCGATGACGTCGAGGTCTACACCGACGACTCGCGCGCCGAGGTTCTGACCGTGCTGCACCACCTGCGCCAGCAGGGTCTGCACCGCGAGGGGGTGCCCAACCGTTCCCTGTCCGACTACGTCGCTCCCCGGCACACCGGCCTGCCCGACCACGTCGGAGGCTTCGCTGTCACCGCCGGTCATGGTGCCACCGAGCGGATCATGAAGTTCAAGGACGAACTCGACGACTACTCAGCGATCCTGCTCGAGTCGCTGGCCGACCGCTTGGCCGAGGCGTTCGCGGAATGTCTCCACCGGCGCGTCCGCACCGAGTTCTGGGGACATGTGAGCGATGAGGACCTCTCCAACGACGAGTTGATCGCGGAGAAGTACGAGGGTATTCGCCCGGCGCCCGGATATCCCGCCTGCCCCGACCACACCGAGAAGCGCACCCTGTGGAAGCTGCTCGACGTGGAGGCCAATACCGGGATCGAACTGACCGAGGGCATGGCGATGTGGCCCGGGGCTGCGGTCTCCGGCTGGTACTACTCACACCCGCAGTCGCAGTACTTCGTCGTCGGCCGCGTCAAGCAGGACCAGGTCGCGGAGTACGCCGAGCGCAAGGGCTGGACGTTGGCCGAGACCGAGCGCTGGCTCTCGCCCAACCTCGGCTACGACCCGGAGGACTGATGCGAGCACGTCCGATCACCTCGTGACAGCTGCGTGCATCTCCCACACCAGGATCTCGGCGGGCTCAGTGGCGGTGATCTTCTGTCCGCCCGTGGCGGTGAACCGGACCGCGTCGCCGGTGGCGAGGGTGCCCGCGCCTTCGAGGGCGACTGAGCCGCGTGGGATGAACAGGTGCAGGTAGGGCGCCTCGGGCAGCTCCACCGTCTGGCCGGTCTGAAGCCGGGCTGCGTGCAGGGCTGCGTACTTGTTCTGGATGCGGATGGCGGAGGCGCCGTCGTGCTTGTCCATCCCCGACGCCACTGGCACGAGCCCACCGGATAGAAGTTCGTGGTCGATCTCGAGCTGTTCGTAACCCGGCACGATGTTCTCCTCGTCGGGCACGACCCACATCTGCACGAAGTGCACGGGATCGCGGTGGGCTTGGCCCTCCAGTCGCCAGGAGTCGTTCTTCTCCGAGTGCTGGATGCCGCGTCCGGCGCTCATTCGCTGGGCCAGTCCGGGGTAGATGATCCCGTTGTGGCCGGTGGAGTCCTGGTGCACGAGCGATCCCTCGAGGACCCAAGTGACAATCTCCATGTCGCGGTGCGGGTGGGTGTCGAAGCCGGTGCCCGCGTCCACTGCGTCGTCGTTGTTGACCAGCAGCAGTCCGTGGTGGGTATTGGCGCGGTCGAAGTGGTGGCCGAAGGAGAAGGAGTGCTTGGAGTCCAGCCACCCGAACTGGCTCTTGTAGCGCTCCTCGGCGCGACGGACGTCGACGATCGGGGCTAGGTTGACGGTGCTCATGACGGCTGTCCTGTTCGAAGAGGCTGGGAGCGTGGTTGGTGGGCGCTGGTCCGGGGGGGTCAGGCGTTCTTGATCGCGGAGACGTCGAACTCGAGGGTGATTTTGTCGCTGACCAGCACGCCGCCGGTCTCCAGCGCGGTATTCCAAGTGATGCCGTAGTCCTTGCGGTTGATCACTACGGAGCCCTCGAAGCCGGCGCGCAGGTTGCGGTAGGGATCGGTGGCGATGCCTTCGAACTCGAAGGGGATGGTGACGGAGTTGGTCATGCCTTTGATGGTCAGGTCACCGGTCACCGCCAGGCTGGTGTTGTCGGTCTGGGTGACACCCGTGGACACGAAGGTGATCTCGGCGTGCTCGTCCATGGCAAGGAAGTCGTTGCTGCGCAGGTGATCGTCGCGCTGCTCGTTGCGGGTATCGATGCTGGCGGCCTTGATCGTCAAGGTGACGGTGGGTGTGCGACGGATCGATGGCCCAGGCGCCGGCGATGTCGGTGGCGAGGGAGTGATCGGTGCTGGTCATGAGTGCTCCTCACAGTCTGGCGCCAGCTTTTTGGTGACGCGTCATCTATGTTGATGGAACATGCGTGACGTGTCAACTATTCCCAGGTACGATTGATCTCGTGCCCGACTCCCCTTGGCTTTCCTCCACCGAGCAGCGCACCTGGCGTCGTTGGCTCCGACTCAACGCCTTGTTGCCAGCGGCGCTGCATCGAGGGCTACAGCTCGACGCTGGCCTTTCCCTGCCGGACTTCGAGGTCTTGGTGCAGCTCACCGACCTTCCTGAAGGGCGCGCGCGCGTCGCCGAGCTGGCCCGGGGACTGCATTGGGAGCGGAGCCGAGCCTCCCACCACATCACCAGGATGGAGCGGCGAAGGCTGGTCAAACGAGAGGCGTGCTCCGACGACGGTCGAGGCGCGTGGGTGAAACTCACCGACGAAGGCCGCGCCGCCATTGAGCAGGCTGCGCCGGGGCATGCAGAGACAGTGCGCCGGCTGGTGTTCAAGGCGCTCACCCCTGAGGAGGTCGACCTCTTGTCTACGGTGATCGGGAAGCTGCTGGCTCAACTCGACGAAGAAGAGACCCTGGCATCTGCGCTCTAGAGTGAGTCGTCGCACCAGACGTCACATGAAGTTCATCGGAGGGCATTCTGAGTACCAATTTTTCGGAAGTTCTTGCGGGTCAGTCACCGGGCGAACGGAAAATCCGGCTCAAGGCCGTCCTGTGGGACATGGACGGCACGCTGGTCGACACCGAGCCGTACTGGATCGCCACCGAGTACGCCATGGCCGAGAAGTACGGCGGCACCTGGTCGCAGGAGCATGCGCTCAATCTGGTCGGCAACGCGCTACTGGCCTCGGGGGACTACATCCGTGTCCACATGGGCATCGACCGCACCCCCCAGCAGATCGTCGACGAGTTGCTCGACGGTGTGGTCGACCTCGTACGTCAGGAGGTGCCGTGGCGCCCCGGGGCTCGCGAACTTCTGACAGACCTGCGATCCCAGGACGTCCCGTGTGCCCTGGTGACCATGTCGTGGCAGCGGTTCGTCGATCCGATCCTGGCGCAATTGCCCCACCACACCTTTGCCACGGTCGTCACCGGCGATCGGGTGGAGTTCGGCAAGCCGCACGCTGAGCCCTATCTGACCGCGGCAGCCGAGTTGGGGGTCCTGCCCGAGCAGTGCCTGGCGATCGAGGACTCCAACACCGGTGCGAAGTCCGCGGTGGCGGCCGGGTGCGCGGTGCTCTGTGTCCCTCATCATGTGCCGATCCTGGAGGGTGAGGGACGGCTCTTCGCCGACACGCTCACCGGGCTCGACACGGACCAGCTGGTGCGCCGCTGGGTCACATTGCGGTGACGTCTCACCGAGGAGAGTGGCGGACGCCACATCCGACGAGTACGTTCTCGACAAGACGCACACCCAGTGTCCGCTGAGCGGACACTTGAGCTGAGGGATGGTTATGCAGCGAAAGAAATTGTTGGCAATCGGAGCCACGGCGGTCCTCATCGGGAGCCTGGCTGCCTGTGGTGGCGGAGACAGCGACAAGGGCGGCAAGAGCGGCGCGGACGGCAACGACTGGATCCTCGGCACCACCGAGTCCGTCACGTCCATGGACCCCGCCGGTTCCTACGACTTCGGCTCGTGGAACATGCAATACAACATCTTCGAGCAGCTGATGGAGATCCCGGCCGGCGAGTCCGAGCCGAAGCCGCAGGCGGCCGACTGCGCCTACGACGACCCGAAGACCATCACGTGCACGCTGGAGGAAGGACACAAGTTCTCCAACGGCAACGACCTCACATCCTCCGACGTGATGTTCTCGTTGGAACGCAACATCAAGATCGCCAACCCCAACGGCTCCTCGGTGCTGCTGGGCCAGCTCAGCAACGGCGACGAGAAGAGCCCGGCCCTGGCCGACGGTGCGATCGAGACGCCGGACGACACGACGGTGGTCTTCCACCTCAACCAGCCCGACACCACGTTCCTCAAACTGCTTTCGACGGCCACCACGTCCATCGTGGACGAGGAGACCTTCCCGGCCGATGACCTCCTCGGTGACAGCGAGGTCATCGGCTCGGGCCCGTACACGCTGGCCAAGTACACCCCCGGCGAGCAGGCGACCCTGGTGGCCAACGACACCTACAAGGGCCCGCACGAGCCGTCCAGCCCCAAGATCTACGTCCAGTACCTCTCGGACCCGTCGGTGCTCAAGACCGCCGTCGAGAACGGTGAGGTTGACGTGGCGTGGCGCACGCTCAGCCCGACCGACCTCAACGACCTGGAAGAGGGCGGCAAGGTCGACGTCGTCAAGGGCGAGGGCTCAGAGTTCCGCTACTGGGTCTGGCAGCTCGGCACCGAGGTGGGCAAGGACCAGGCCATCCGCCAGGCAGTTGCCCAGCTGATGGACCGTGAGGTCATCGCGCAGGACGCCTACGACGGCACCGTGACCCCGTCCTACTCGATCGTCCCGCCCGGCTTCGGTGGCCAGAAGGACTCCTTCGAGGAGAAGTACGGCGAGCCGAGTGTCGATGCAGCCAAGAAGATCCTCGACGACGCCGGAGTCAAGACTCCCGTCGACATCACCTTGGGCTACACCCCCACCCACTACGGCCCCAACGCTGTCGACGAGGCCACCGAACTGGCCTCGCAGCTGGACGAGAGCGGGTTGTTCAAGACGAAGACCGAGGACGCCGAATGGGAGGAGTACCAGACCCTCTACAAGGAGAACGCCTACGACCTGTTCATCCTGGGTTGGTACCCCGATATCCTGGACGCCGACAACTACCTCACGCCCTTCGTGCGTGACGGTGGCTTCTACGCCAACGGCTACTCCAACGACAAGGTCAACAGCCTTCTCGACGAAGAGCTGGCCGAGACCGACACCGCAGCTCGCGACGACCTGATCGGCCAGATCCAGGACATCGTGGCCGAGGACGTGCCGCTGATTCCTTCATGGAACGGCAAGAACGTCGCGGTTGCGTCGAAGAAGATGGAGGGCGTCGCCGACACCCTCGACCCGACCTACATCTTCCGCTTCTGGGACACCACCAACACCGACTGACCCCCACACCGGGGGCGCGCCGCCGACGGCGCGCCCCCTGACCGTGTGCCCAGCACGTCAGAAAGGAACCACCCGTGGCGTCGGCCTCCGGCTCACTTCCCCGTTACATCGTCCAGCGTGTGTTGATGATCATCCCGATGGTGTGGGTCCTCATCACGATGGTCTTCATCCTGCTCCGGGTGGCACCCGGAGACCCTGTCTCTGCCGCAGTCGGTGACAAGCTCAGCGACGAGGCCCTCGACGCCCGTCGGGCCACCCTCGGTCTGGACCGGCCGATCCTGACGCAGTACTTCGACTACCTCGGTAGCGTGGCTCGTTTCGACTTCGGCAAGACGATCTCCGACAATCAGCCGATCACGGACGTGATCAAGAACAACGGCGGCGCGACGCTGTCCCTGACCGTGGGCGCGATCCTCATCGCCCTCGTCGTGGGTATTCCGCTCGGTCTCCTGGCGGGCCGCCGACGCGACACGGGGACCGACGCGGTCATCCGCGTGTTCGGCATCGTGAGCTACGCAGCTCCGGTCTTCTGGGTCGGGTTGATGCTGCGTCACCTGGTGGCACCCACGGGATGGCCGACCTATGAGATCGCCTCACCGATCACCAAGTTCGAGATCGAACCGGTCACCCACATCCTCATCGTGGACACTCTCCTCGCCGGGAACACGACGGCCTTCCTCGACGTCCTGCAACACCACGTCATGCCATGCGTAGTCCTGGGACTACTCCTCGCCGGCGTGCTCATCCGGCTGGTCCGGGTCAACGTCCTGCAGACGCTCCAGGACGACTACGTGGAAGCAGCCCGGGCGCGGGGGATCCCTGAGCGCTACGTCGTGCGCAGACACGCCTTCCGCAATGCTCTCGTCCCGGTGATCACCGTCATCGGCCTCCAGATCGCGCTGACACTGGGCGGTGCCGTGCTGACCGAGGCAACCTTCAGTTGGCCCGGCCTCGGCGGCAAGCTCATTGAATACCTCATCGCCCGCGACTACGCGGGGGTGCAGGGGATCATCACCTTCTTCGCCATCTTCGTGGTGCTGATCAGCCTGCTGGTCGACATCATCAACGCCCTCGTCGACCCACGAGTGAGGTACTGATGTTCGGACGTCTTCTCACCCCCTTCCGCCAGACGACCGGAATGGCCCGTTGGATCCTGTTGACGGGTCTTCTCATCACGCTCGCCTACGTCGTGCTCGCGCTCTTCGCGCCCTGGATCGCACCGTTCGACTTCAACCAGCGCAGCGTGGACGGGGTGAAGTTCGACAAACTGTCTGCTCCCAGCGGCACGCACTGGTTCGGCGTCAACGACCAGTTCTACGACGTCCTCTCCCGCTGTATCTGGGGGGCTCGCACCGGGCTGCACGTGGTCACGCTCTCCGTGGTGTTCTCCCTCGTGGTGGGGGTGCCGCTCGGCGTCATCTCGGGTTTCATCGGAGGTTGGCTGGATCGTGTCCTGGTCTTCGTGATGGATGCGCTCTACGCATTTCCCTCGTTGCTGCTCGCGATCGTCTTCGCCTTCCTGCTTCGCGGACCGCTCGGCGGGGGCGTCATGGCAGCAGCCCTTTCGCTCACCGTGATCTACATTCCGCAGTACTACCGCGTGGTGCGCAACACCACCGTGTCGGCCCGTGAGGCGACCTACGTGGAGGCGGCGCGCGCGATCGGGGCCAAGAACGGCACGATCATGCGGCGTTACCTCTTCGGCAACGTGATCCAGTCGGTGCCGGTCATCGGCACGCTCAACGCTGCCGACGCGATGGGCACATTGGCCGCCCTGGGTTTCCTGGGGCTGGGCATCCAGCCCAACGAGGCAGCGGAGTGGGGCTACGACCTCAGCCGCGCGCTCGATGATCCGTCCGGTGTGTGGTGGACAGGGCTCTATCCGGGCATGGCGATCGTGCTGCTGATCACCGGTCTGACCCTGATCGGGGAAGGCCTCAACGAGACGATCAATCCGACGCTGCGCAAGCGCCGGTTGCGCAAGGTCGTGCTGCCTCCGCAGGACGTGGCTACGGCGATGGTGGAGGAGAACCGATGAGCGAGGCACTGGAGGAGACGCTGCACGAGACGACGCCGCCCACACCCAACGTGGTGGAAGCGCGCGATCTGCGGGTCTGGTACGGCACGGACCGGGGACCGGTACGCGCGGTGGACGGCGTCAGCTTCGACATCCGGCCGGGGGAGATCCTTGGTCTGGTGGGGGAATCCGGGTGCGGTAAGTCCACCCTCGGCCGCGGGCTGTTGGGGTTGTTGCCCGACGGCGCGAAGATGGATGGACAGTTGCGCTTCGAGGGCGAGGACCTCCTTGCCCTCTCCAAGCGCGAGCTCTTCTCCCGGCGCGGCTCCCAGTTGGGGATGATCTTCCAGGAGCCGCTGACCCGCCTCAACCCGTTGATGCGGATCTCGGAGCATTTCCGCGAGACCCTCCGCACCCACAACAAGGGGATGGACAAGGCCGAGATCGACCGGCAGGCCCTGGAGATGCTGCGGCAGATGGGGATCCCACCCACCCGCTACCGGAGTTACCCCCATGAGTTCTCCGGTGGCATGCGTCAGCGCATCATGATCGGTCTCGCGCTGGTACTGAAGCCGCCCTTCGTGGTGGCCGACGAGCCGACCACCGCCCTCGACGTGCTCGTCGAGGCGCAGATCATCCGGATCCTCCACGACCTTCGTCAGAACTTCGACACCTCGTTGTTGCTGATCACCCACAACCTCGGCATCATCGCGGAGGCGTGCGACCGGGTGGCGGTGATGTACGCCGGCCGCATCGTCGAGATCGGGGAGGCCCGGACGGTCTTCGCCACACCGCAGCACCCCTACACCCGTGAGTTGCTGCGCTCCACGATCTCCTTGTCGACGACCGGACTGAACTTCATCCCCGGCTCGCCCCCAGACCTGGTGGAGCCACCCTCCGGCTGTCATTTCCATCCCCGGTGCCCCGACGCCATGGCCATCTGTGCCACCCGGGCTCCCGTCGACCGCGTCCATGCCGGCGGCACCCGGGCCGAGTGCTGGGCGGCTGACCGCGCCGAAGGGCTCTTGGACGACCTTCCGGAAGCCGACCTCGCCCCACTGAAGCAAGAGGAGATCTCCGTTGCCGACGAAGCCTGAGTTGTCTGTGGACAGCGAAACCGTGATGGATCTGGACGACCTCGAGGTCCACTATGAACTGGGTGGGGGCATCCTCTCCCGGGTGTTCGGCCTGGGCACCAAGACGGTGAAGGCCGTCGATGGGGTCACGTTGGGACTTCGCAAGGGCGAGGTGCTAGGCGTCGTCGGCGAGTCGGGCAGTGGGAAGACCACTCTGGGTCGGGCGCTGCTCGGCCTGGCTCCCACGACCGGTGGCTCGATCACCTACCACGGCTCCAAGGGCGCACGTCGGGTCTCGTCCATGCACGGGAGTGAACTGCGCGACCTGCGTACCGATATCCAGATGGTGTTCCAGGACCCGCACGCCGCCCTTAACCCGTCGATGGACATCGAGACCGCGGTGGGGCATCCGTTGAAGATCCACGGGATCGCCAAGGGAGCAGAACTGCGCCAGCGGGTGGTTGACGTCCTGGACAAGGTGGGTCTGACCCCACCGGAGCGCTACCTCTCCAAGTATCCCTCCGACCTGTCCGGCGGGCAGAAGCAGCGCGCCGTCATCGCTCGGGCGATCATCCTCGACCCTGAAGTGCTGGTGGCCGACGAGCCGGTGTCCATGCTCGACATGAGCGTGCGCGCCAAGATCCTCCAGCTCATGCTGGACCTCAAGAAGGATCTCGGCCTCACCTACGTCTACATCAGTCACGATCTGGCCAGCGCCAAATTCTTCTGTGACCGAATTGCCATCATGTATCTCGGTCGGGTGGTGGAGGTGGGCTCCACCGAGGAGATCTTCGCCGACCCCAAACACCCCTACACACGAGCGCTGCTGGGAGCGATCCCGGACCCGGACCCGAACCGGATCGTCGTTCGTGATCTGCCGCGCGGTGAGATCCCGGACGCAGCCAATCCACCGCTCGGATGCGCCTTCCACCCGCGCTGCCCGGTGGCTGTCTCCAACTGTGGTTGGGAGTCGCGCGACCTGCGCGTCCTGCTCGAGGACCACTGGACCCGACGTGACCCGGGGGCCTATGAACGTGAAAGCGGCCTGGTGGGATCTCTCGAGCAGCTGGACACGCCGACGACCCACCCACACTTCGGGGCTGGCGACACCGTCGCGGTGACCGAGCTGCTTGCGCGGATCAAGGTCGAGGACCCCGACGAGCCACTGTGGAGGGGTGTGGATCGGATAGACACCGACAGCGGCAAGGTCGTGGTCCACTTCCATGAGGGCGAGGACCCAGCCCTGCGGACCGCCGGGGGAGTCGAGGTCGCCTGTGTCCTCTATCCCAAGGACGCTCCGGTTTCGCCCACGCCGGACGCCACGCTGACCTGATCAGGTGTGAGCGCCACTGGGGCTCGTGTCGGCAGCGGCGGGGGAGTGCCTCCGAAGGCTGGGCAGTGCTCCTGGAAGGAGCACCAGGAGCACAGGCGAGAGGGGCTTGGTTGCCAGTCTCCGGACGCCTCGGCGTGCCGGATGGCTGTCCACAGCGCCTCCACCTTGCGTTCGGTGGCGAGCAGGTCGGCCTCGTCGGGTGCGTAGCTCATGACCTCGCCGTTGCCGAGATAGATGAGTTGCAACATCGAAGGCACGACACCGCGAACCCGCCAGATGACGAGGGCGTAGAACCTCATCTGGAACAGCGCCTCGGCCTCATGGTCGACACCCGGAGATCTTCCGGTCTTGTAGTCGACCACGCGGATGCGGCCGTCGGGTGCCACATCGAGGCGGTCGACGAAGCCCCGCAGCAACAACTTGGAGTCCAGCAGCGCCTCGACGTAGAGCTCGCGCTGGGCCGGTTCGAGTCGCTGTGGGTCCTCGAGAGTGAAGTAGCGATTCAGCAACTCCCGGCAGGTGGTGAGCCAGGTCGCGAGGTCGACCCCCTCTCGGCCGAACATGGCCCCGAGCGCAGGCTCGCTCTTCAGCAGTGCCTCCCAGGAGGGAGCCAGCAGATCGGCAGCCCGCTCCGGGGTGCGTTCGAGCGAGGGGAGATCGAAGAGGTCCTCGAGCACCTGATGGACGACCGTGCCGCGCACGGCAGCTGGTGAGGGATCTTCGGGCAGCCGGTCGATCGTGCGGAAGCGATACTTCAGCGGACAGCTCATGAAGTCGCTGGCTCGGCTCGGCGAGAGCGCACCAAGCACCTTCACGCCGTCCACCGGGGTGGAGATGCGAGCCGCTGGCGAGGTCGTGTCCGGGCGATGGTCCCGGCGCGGTTTCGGGCTGGCTGCAGTGTGTTCTGACATGGCACGACCACCCTAGGTGAGCTCGCCGACAGTACGGCTGCGCCCGAGATTGGCTACGCTCGAGGAATGTCCGACCCTGTCGCCTCCGACGATCCTCCCTCGCGCCCGACGCCGAGGCCTCGGGGAACGCTCCGTATCGGTTCCATCGCCGGGATCGACGTCCTGATCACCAGTTCGTGGTTCATCATCGCTGCCCTGATCGCGGCGGCGTTCGCGCCCCGGATCGAACAGGTCGAGCCGGGCCTGGGTGTCTGGAAATACGTCGCAGGGTTCGTCTTCGCCGTGATCCTCTATCTCTCGGTGCTGTTGCACGAGGCGTCCCATGCCATCACGGCGCAGCGACTGGGTTACGGCGTGAGCTCCATCACCTTGCACTTTCTGGGTGGTATGACCGAGATCGACGGCGCTTCGCGTAAACCTCGCGACGAGTTCTGGATCGCGGTGGTGGGGCCCTTGACGTCGATCGCCGTCGGGGTGGCGGCACTGGGCCTGTGGTTCGTCGTTCCCGCCGGACTGATCCAGGTCGCCGTCGAAGGATTGGCTGGGGCCAACCTGATCATCGGAGTGCTCAATCTCGTGCCCGGTCTGCCGTTGGACGGCGGCCGGGTGCTCAAGGCGCTGGTGTGGGGTGTCTCCGGCAATCAGCACAAGGCGACACTCGTTGCCGGATGGGGTGGGCGTCTGGCGGCGATCGCCCTGCTGGCCTGGCCGGTCGTGCAGGAGCCGCTGACCGGTGGCCAACCCACGATCACCGACCTGGTCCTCGTGTTCATCCTCGGACTCTTCCTGTGGACCGGCGCCACTGCCGCGATGGTCCAGGCCCGGCTCCGCGAACGCCTTCCTGCGCTGGTCGCGCGGCCGCTCGCCCGACGCACTCTCACTGTGCCTGACGACCTCCCCCTGGCCGAGGCCGTACGCCGCGCTCGCGAGGCTCATGCCGGCAGCATCGTGACCGTTTCGTCGTCCGGGGTTCCGCTGGGGATCGTCAGCGAGGCGGCCGTCAATGCGATGCCCGACGACAGAAGGCCATGGGTGGCGGTGTCCACCGTCACACGCGGACTGGAGGCCGGTCTGACGCTGCCTGCGACGCTCGGTGGAGAAGAACTGATTCTGGCCATCAGTCGACGACCCGCAGAGGAATATCTACTGGTCGAGGAGGACGGCCGAATCTACGGCGTGCTCTCCACCGCCGACGTGGACAAGGCGTTCCGCGCGTCTGCCCACTAGGGTTTCGGCATGCCTGAGACCTCTCCTGACGTTCCCGCCGAGGCTTGGTCCGGCGTACATCGTGGCCCACTGCGTGAGGGCGAGTGGGTGCGACTGACCGACCAGAAGGGGCGACGCCACAACTTCGAGTTGGTCGCCGGCAAGCGATTCTTCTCCAACAAGGGACATCTCGAGCACGACGAGATGATCCACCGTGAAGAAGGCTTCACGGTGACGTCGTCGGCCGGCGGGCAGTATCTCGTCTTCCGACCCCTGCTGAGCGAGTTCGTGGTGTCGATGCCACGTGGCGCCGCGGTGGTCTACCCCAAGGACGCAGCCCAGATCGTGGCGTTGGCAGACATCTTTCCGGGTGCCCGTGTGGTCGAGGCCGGGGCCGGGTCGGGTGCCTTGACGTGCTCACTTCTGCGGGCAGTGGGGCCATGGGGTCAGGTCACCTCCTACGAGATGCGCGAAGAGTTTGCCGATGTCGCTCGACGCAACGTTCACCAGTTCTTCTCCGCACCCGAGGGCCAGACCCACCCCGCCTGGGACCTGCGCCTGGGCGACCTGAAGGAAGGGCTGCCCCATCTGGGCACGCAGGTGGATCGCATCATCCTGGACATGGTCGATCCCTGGGCCTGTGTCGACGTGGTGGCCGATGCTCTCGCGCCGGGCGGGATCGTCTGTGCCTATGTCGCCACCACGACGCAACTGTCACGGGTGGTGGAGACGTTGCGCGCCCACGGCAGCTTCACCGAGCCACAACCGTGGGAGACGTTGGTGCGCGACTGGCACGTCGAGGGTCTCGCAGTGCGCCCCGGGCACAAGATGATCGGTCACACGGCGTTCCTGGTGACCGCCCGACGGATGGCACCGGGGGAGAAGCCTCCCCGCAAGACCCGCCGACCCGCACCCGGGGCCTACGGCCCGGACTACACCGGTCCCAGGCCCTCCGACCTGCCCCCGCTCCCCGGGGCGGCCGGAGCGCTCGAGGTGGCCGACGACGCGTGAGTCGGATCGAGGTCGTCGAGTGGTCTCCCGACTGGTCCCAGCAGTTCGACCAAGTGGCCACGGTCCTGAGGGCCGCCCTGATCCGTGTGCCATCCGCAGAAGTGGAGCATGTCGGATCGACGTCGGTGCAAGGACTCGCTGCGAAACCAATTCTCGACATCGATGTCATCGTGGCGGAGCACGCGACCATCGGTGCCGTGCGTGCGTTGGAGTCGATCGGATACTGCCACCGGGGCGACCTCGGGGTCACCGGCCGCGAGGCCTTCCACGCCCCTGACGACTCTCCCCGTCGCCATGTGTACGTATGCGTGGCGGGCACCACGAACGTGCGCAATCATCTGGCGGTCCGAGACGTGTTGCGCGAGCGGGCGGACCTTTGCGAGGCGTATGCGGCAGTGAAACGTCGCCTGGCGACGGATCCCACGATGGACATGGACGCCTACATCGCCGGCAAGTCACGCATACTGCAAGACGCCTTGGCCGTGTCGGGGGAGTTCAGCCTCGAGGAACTCGTCGCGATCCACCGTCTCAACGACCCGAGCGTCGCATGAAGCACACGTCGATGGCGAAGAGGGTTTGAAACACCCGCAACACGGCGTGACATCTCCTGCAGTGTCACCGCGACTGAGTAGTGTCGAGGCAAGGGGAGGAGATGCCGAATGTCTGAGCCGAATCGCGAACAACTGGCCACCCAGGTGCGTTATCTGGAGGCCGAGGTCACCGACCTGCGCCGCCGCCTGGAGCACATGCCCGGGCAAGCGCGAGGTCTTGAGTCACGTCTGGGCGATGCGCAGCGCTCTCTGGCCGCAGTCTCGGGCCAGAACGAGCGCCTTGCCCAGACACTTCGTGACGCGCGTGACCAGATCACCACGCTGAAGGAAGAAGTCGATCGTCTGGCCCAACCTCCCGCGGGTTTCGGCACGTTCGTCGGCCGAAACGAGGACGACTCGGTCGACGTCTTCACCGGCGGCCGCAAGTTGCGGGTCCGCGTCAGTCCGGCAGTCGAACTCGATGCTCTTGTGCGTGGCCAGGAGGTGATGCTCAACGAGGCACTCAACGTCGTCCGCGCGCTCAGCTTCGAGCAGGTCGGCGAGGTGGTGATGCTCAAGGAGATCCTCGCTGATGGCGAGCGGGCGCTGGTGATTGCCAATGCCGACGAGGAGCGCGTCGTCCGGCTGGCCGACCCCCTGCAGGGCGAAGACGTCACCATCCGGGCTGGAGACTCACTCCTGCTCGATTCGCGCGCGGGCTACGTCTACGAGGTCGTGCCCAAGTCCGAGGTCGAAGAACTCGTGCTCGAGGAAGTGCCCGACATCGAATACGGCGCGATCGGTGGGCTCGCGAGCCAGATCGATGCCATCCGCGACGCCGTCGAGCTGCCCTACCTGCACCCGGAACTGTTCGCGGACCACCAACTCAAGCCGCCCAAGGGCGTGCTCCTCTACGGTCCCCCCGGGTGTGGCAAGACCCTGATCGCCAAGGCTGTCGCGAACTCGCTGGCCAAGAAGGTCGCAGAGAAGACCGGCGCTTCGGGCAAATCCTATTTCCTCAACATTAAGGGTCCCGAACTCCTCAACAAGTACGTCGGAGAGACCGAGCGCCACATTCGTCTGGTCTTCCAGCGGGCGCGCGAGAAGGCCTCGCTGGGAACCCCCGTCATCGTGTTCTTCGATGAGATGGACTCGCTCTTCCGCACTCGCGGCTCTGGTGTGTCCTCCGACGTGGAGAACACCATCGTCCCGCAACTGCTCAGCGAGATCGACGGTGTCGAGGCCCTGGAGAACGTCCTTGTCATCGGCGCATCGAACCGCGAGGACATGATCGACCCGGCCATCCTGCGCCCCGGACGTCTCGACGTGAAGATCAAGATCGAGCGTCCGGATGCGGAGTCGGCACGCGACATCTTCTCGAAGTACCTCACCGCGACCCTCCCACTGCATGCCGACGACCTCGCCACCTTCGACGGAGATCGAGACGCCACGGTCGCGGCGATGATCCGAGCGACCGTGGAGCGGATGTACAACGAGTCCGAGGAAAACCGTTTCCTGGAGGTCACCTACGCCAACGGTGACAAGGAGGTCCTCTACTTCAAGGACTTTAACTCCGGCGCGATGATCCAGAACATCGTCGACCGGGCCAAGAAGATGGCCATCAAGGACCTGCTGGAGAGCGGTCTCGACCCGGCCCAACGTGGGCTCAGGGTCCAGCACATGCTCCAGGCCTGCGTGGATGAGTTCAAGGAGAACGAGGACCTGCCCAATACGACCAATCCCGACGACTGGGCACGCATCTCGGGCAAGAAGGGCGAGCGCATCGTGTTCATCCGCACGCTCATCACCGGCAAGCAGGGCACCGAGCCGGGTCGTTCGATCGACACGGTCGCCAACACCGGTCAATACCTCTGACGGCGACCCGGGGCACGGGACTACGTGGACGCGGTGGCGGTGGCGGTGGCGGTGCCGCGATAGGTGTAGAGCCAGGGGCGCCCGACTCCGGGGCCCGGCAGGTATCGCTCGTGCAGGTCCTCACATTGCCATCCACTGGCAGACAGCAGTGCGGGAATGTCGCGGGTGAGGTGGCAACCACCGGCGATCGCGCGCTGAAGCGGCTCGATTCGCTGCTGCCAGCGCCGTACGGACGCCTCGGGTGCCCGTCCGTGCTCGAGGAAGTGCAGCGTGCCACCAGGCCGCAGCACTCGCTGCACCTCTTGGAGGGCAAGCTCGGGGTGGGGAATGGTGCACAGGCTGAAGGTGACGAGGGCATCGTCGTGGGAGTCGTCCGACAGATCCAGCTGCTGCCCGTCCAGCCCGGCTCGCTCGATGGGGATCGTGCTGCGCTCGCGGCGGTGCTGGGAGAGCGACCACCCCACGTCGGAGGGCTCGACGGCGCTGACACCGGTCACAGCCGGTGGATACCAACGGATGTTGAGGCCGCTGCCGAACCCGACCTCCAGCACCCGACCGGTGAGGCCTGCACACACCTCGGCCCGGATCTCCCCGATGTCATGGCCCCGGAGACTCACATCAGTCAGACGAGGCACGACCTGCTCGTCCCACAACCGTAGGCTCATGGGCATGAGCGTACTTCGCGTAATGGGGACCGAGGTCGAGTACGGCATCTCCGTGCAGGGTCAGCCCGGTGCCAACCCGATGGTCGCCTCCTCGCAGATCGTCAACGCCTACGCCAATGCCACCGCGAAGGCACGGCGAGCGCGCTGGGACTACGAGGAGGAGTCGCCACTTCGCGATGCCCGTGGCTTCGACATGTCGCGACAGATCGCCGACCCCAGTCAGTTCACGGACGAGGATCTGGGGATGGCCAATGTCATTCTCACCAATGGGGCGAGGCTCTACGTCGACCACGCCCACCCGGAGTACGCCTCGCCCGAGGTCACCTCGCCCCTCGACGTGGTGCGCTGGGAGAAGGCGGGGGAGCAGGTGATGCTGGACGCCACCCGGATGGCTGCCCAGGTTCCCGGTAGCGCACCTATCCGGCTCTACAAGAACAACACCGACAACAAAGGGGCCTCCTACGGCGCCCACGAGAACTACCTGATGCGGCGCACCACCCCGTTCGCGGAGATCGTGCGGCACCTGACACCCTTCTTCGTCTCACGCCAGGTCGTGTGCGGTGCCGGTCGTGTGGGCATCGGCCAGGACGGTCGAGACGATGGTTTCCAGATCAGTCAGCGCGCCGACTACTTCGAGGTCGAGGTGGGGCTGGAGACCACCCTCAAACGGCCGATCATCAACACCCGCGACGAGCCCCATGCCGATCCGGTCCTCCACCGTCGCCTCCACGTGATCATCGGCGACGCCAACCTGGCCGAGACCTCCATCTATCTCAAGGCCGGCACCACCTCCTTGGTGCTGGCGATGATCGAGGACCGCTTCATCGAGCATGACCTGAGCGTGGATCGGCCCGTTCGTTCCCTGCGTGAGGTCTCGCACGACCCGACGCTTCGCCACCTCATCACGATGCAGGACGGCCGTACCCTCACGGCCGTACAGCTGCAGTGGGAGTACCTCGAGCTGGCCCGCAAATATGTCGCAACGCGTCTCGGAGCCGACGCGGACCCGCAGACGCTCGATGTCCTCCAGCGCTGGGAATCGGTGCTGACCCGACTTGAGCGCGACCCGATGGAATGTAGCGAGGAACTCGACTGGGTGGCCAAGCTCAAACTGCTCACCCAGTACCGCGACCGAGATGCGCTCGACTGGGACGACGCCAAACTGCACCTCATCGACCTCCAGTACGCAGACCTGCGCCCGGACAAGGGGTTGTACTACAAACTGGCGGCGTCCGGCAGGATCAAGCGTCTGCTCGATGACGCTGCCATCGAGGTGGCGATGCATGAGCCGCCACCGGACACCCGCGCCTACTTCCGCGGCCGGTGTCTGGACAAGTACGCCGATGCCGTCGCCGCGGCGTCCTGGGATTCGGTCATCTTCGACCTGCCCGGCCACGACTCGCTGCAACGGGTGCCGACGATCGACCCGCTGCGTGGCACCAAGACCCACGTCGGCAACATCATCGATCGGTGCGAGACGGCCCAGGAGCTGGTGGACGCGATCACTCGGTGAGCGCGCGGGCCCTCACTGTGGGTGGCATCCGGATAGGGTCGAGCCATGGCCCAGGAGCAGAAGCAGCCCCGCAAGTCGTCAGAGACCGAGGACGTCGTCGAAGAGGTGACCGCGACCGATCTTGCCGAACGCAAGGGTGCGATCGATGAGGACGTCGACGCCATCCTCGACGAGATCGACGATGTCTTGGAGACCAACGCGGAGGACTTCGTGAAGTCCTTCATCCAGAAGGGCGGGGAATGAGCAACGAGTCCCGGCTGCCGTCGTCCTACATGACGCCGGGCACATCCAGTTTCGCTGATTTCCTCGGCGCGCAGGCTCCGGACCTCCTTCCGTCGCGACGGCCTGTGCCGACACGCGACGCCAGCAATCTGGCCCCGCACGGCACCACGATCGTTGCAGCCACTTTTCCCGGCGGTGTGGTGATGGCAGGGGACAGACGGGCGACGATGGGCAACATCATCGCCCAGCGCGACATCGAGAAGGTGTTTCCCGCCGATGAGTTCTCCGTGGTCGGAATCGCCGGTGTGGCAGGGCTCGCGGTGGAGATGGTGCGCCTGTTCCAGACCGAGCTGGAGCACTACGAGAAGATCGAGGGCACCACCTTGTCGATGGACGGCAAGGCCAACCGCCTTGCCGCCCTGATCCGGGCCAACCTCGCACTCGCGATGCAGGGGTTGTCCGTCGTACCACTCTTCGCCGGCTTCGACATCGCGGCAGGCCAGGGCCGCATCTTCAGCTACGACGTCACGGGCGGACGATACGAAGAAACCGCTTTCCATTCCGTCGGCTCCGGCTCCCTCTTTGCTCGCGGCTCCCTCAAGAAGCTCTACCGCGAGGACCTCAGTGCGGAGGGCGCCGCCACGGCCGTCGTCCAGGCGCTCTATGACGCCGCCGACGACGACTCCGCGACAGGTGGTCCCGACCTGACCCGCCGCATCTTTCCGGTGGTGCACGTGATCACCAGTGACGGTGGACGTCGGTTGCCCGACCAAGAAGTGTCCGAGATCGCCGACCGGATGATCGCAGCGCGGATGCAGCGCCCTGACGGCCCCGCCGCGGCCCTGATCTGAGCAAGGAGATCCCGATGAGCATGCCCTTCTACGTCTCGCCCGAGCAAATGATGAAGGACCGCGCCGATTTCGCCCGCAAGGGCATCGCCCGCGGCCGTTCCGTGATCGCCATCCAGTACGCGGACGGCATCCTGTTCGTCTCCGAGAACCCCTCGCAGGCGCTCCACAAGGTCAGCGAGATCTATGACCGCATTGCCTTCGCCGCAGTGGGCCGCTACAACGAGTTCGAGAATCTCCGTATCGCCGGGGTGCGGCTGGCAGACATGCGGGGCTATGCCTACGACCGCGTCGATGTCACCGGTCGCGGACTGGCCAACGCCTATGCCCAGACGCTGGGCAGCATCTTCTCGACCGGCGGCGAGAAGCCCTACGAGGTCGAGCTCTTCGTCGCCGAGATCGGCGACACGGCCGCAGATGATCAGCTCTACCGCCTGACCTATGACGGCCAGGTCGCCGATGAGCACGGCTACGCGGTCATGGGTGGGGCCGCAGATGTCGTGGCCGGGCACCTGAAGGAGCACTACACCGACGGCGCTTCTCTCGACGAGGCTCTCCATGTGGCCGTCGCTGCGCTGGGTCACAGCGAGAAGGGGGACCGGATCCTGGCCACCGGTGACCTCGAGGTCGCCACCCTCGACCGGACGCGCACCCAACCACGCAAGTTCCTGCGGATCCGCGACTCCCGCCTGGTCGAGATGCTGGGAAACCGTGGACCAGCGGCTGAGGCCATGTCCGACGACGTGCCCTCGGGCGCGGCCACTGCGGCGCCGGGCCCAGACGATCCCTCCGACCCCACGGACCAGATCAGTGGTGGCACGCCGCCTCTGGAAGATCCCCTGACGGGGGAACCGACGGAGCGTCCCTGACGCTTTGTCCGGGATCGGACGGCCCGACACGCCCGGCTTGGCGCCGCTCCGGCCCGGACTCCCGAGTCGCTGCACACCCCACGCCTAGGGTGGGGCCATGGACCGTCGGATCTTCGGCATCGAGAACGAGTACGGCGTCACCTGCACCTCCGACGGGCAGCGACGCCTCAGCCCGGATGAGGTGGCCCGCTATCTCTTCCGCAAGGTCGTGAGCTGGGGACGCTCCTCCAATGTCTTCCTGCGCAACGGCGCGCGCCTCTACCTCGATGTCGGAAGTCACCCTGAGTACGCCACCCCGGAGTGCGACGACATCATCGAACTCGTCACCCACGACAAGGCCGGGGAACGGATCCTCGAGGGGCTGATGCTGGATGCCGAGCAGCGTCTGCACGAGGAGGGGATCGTCGGGGACATCTACCTCTTCAAGAACAACACCGATTCCGCCGGCAACTCCTACGGCTGCCACGAGAACTATCTGGTCGGACGCGCTGGCGAATTCAGTCGCCTCGCCGACATCCTGATCCCTTTCCTGGTCAGCCGACAGATCGTGGTCGGAGCTGGCAAGGTGGTGATGACGCCCCAGGGAGCCTCCTACAGCGTGAGCCAACGAGCCGAGCACATCTGGGAGAGCGTCAGCAGCGCAACCACGCGTAGCCGCCCCATCATCAACACCCGCGACGAACCGCACGCCGACGCAGAGAGGTTCCGTCGACTCCATGTCATCGTCGGCGACTCCAACATGAGTGAGACCACCACCATGCTCAAGGTGGCCTCCTGCGACCTGGTGTTGCGGATGATCGAGGAGGGCGTGGTCATGCGCGACCTCACCATGGAGAACCCGATCCGGGCCATCCGCGAAATCAGCCATGACCCCACCGGCCGCCACAAGGTCCGTCTCGCCAACGGTCGTGAAGCCAGTGCCTTGGAGATCCAGGGGGAATACCTGTCGAAGGCACGTGACTTCGTCGACCGTCGTCAGATCTCCACGCCGAAGATCGAGCGCGCGCTGGATCTGTGGGAACGCGGACTGAAGGCCGTGGAATCAGGAGATCTGGGGATGGTGGACCGTGAGATCGACTGGGTCATCAAGCTCAAGCTCATCGAGCGCTACCGGGCCAAGCACGACCTTCCGCTCAGCCACGCCCGGGTCGCCCAACTCGATCTGGCCTACCACGACATCCGCCGCGACCGCGGGCTCTACTACCTCCTGGAGAAGCGCGGGGCCGTCGCACGGGTGACGACGGACCTGAAGGTCTTTGAAGCCAAGAGCATCCCGCCACAGAACACCCGCGCGCGACTGCGCGGAGATTTCATCCGCAAGGCCCAGGAACAACGGCGCGACTTCACCGTCGACTGGGTGCACCTGAAACTCAACGACCAGGCGCAACGAACCGTGCTGTGCAAGGACCCTTTCAAGTCGAAGGACGAGCGCGTGCAGCGACTCATTGACGGGATGTGAATCCACAACCCGTGGTGTCGCGACCCGGCGCCTTCGGCTGCTGGATAGGGTGAGCGCGAAAGTCTTCTTCCATTGATTAGGTGTGTCCTCGTGCCCCGTGTTCGTTCCGTTGCCGTCAGCGGTCTACTTGTCCTCAGCCTTCTCGGCCTCAACTCATGCGGTTCGGACGATTCGAAGGCCGGCTCCGACTCCGAATTGAATTCGATCAAGATCGAGGGCAAGGCCGGTGTGAAGCCTGAGGTCACCTTCGACGGCAAGGTGGAGGGCACGAAGCAGGAGTCCAAGGTGCTCATCAAGGGAGACGGCGACACCGTGGCCGATGGTGACACCGTCGCTCTGCACATCTGGATCGGCAACGGGTTCACCCAGAAGGAATCCCTCAACACCTATGACCAAGGTCCCCAGTCGGTCGAGCTGACCAAGGACGTGTTGCCGCCGCTGCGCGAGGCCCTGATCGATCACCGGATCGGTGATCGCGTCGCGGTCCTGACCTCGGCTGACAAGGCGTACGGCGAGGGCGGCAACCCCAGTCTGAAGCTCGGCAGCAAGGACGCAGTGCTGTTCGTCGTCGACATCCTGAGCAAGGTCGAGGTCCTGAAGGAAGCCCAGGGCGAGGAGAAGGAGCCGGCCAGCTGGGCACCCACCCTCATTGAAGAGGATGGCGTGATCACCGGACTGGACTTCTCCGAGGCCCACAAGCCCACGGGCGAACTGATCGCCACCACGTTGATCAAGGGCGACGGGCCCGTGATCGAGAAGGACCAGACGATCTTCGTCCACTACCTCGGTCAGGTCTACGGCGCTGCTGAGCCCTTCGACGAGAACTTCTCCACCGGCAGTCCGTTCAGCTTCCCGCTCGGTGCAGGACAGGTCATTGCCGGGTGGGACGACCGCCTGGCAGGTCGCACCATCGGCTCTCGGGTGATCCTGGAGATCCCGCCGAACGAGGGATACGGCGAGGCGGGTCAGCCCGACGCCGGGATCAAGGGCACGGACACCCTCTTCTTCCTCGTCGACATCCTCGGCGCTTCCTGAGGCACCTGACCTGGACGGAGCACGACATGGCACAGCAGCGGGCCGAACGCCTGATGAATCTGCACATCCTGCTGCTCGGTGCCGTGCGCTTCATCACCAAGGACGCCATCAGGCGAGCCTGCTATGCCGACCACCCCGTGAGCGCCGCAGGTGATGAAGCCTTCGAGCGCGCCTTCGAGCGCGACAAGGACGCCCTACGGCAGATCGGGGCCGTCATCGAGGTGGGCAGTTCCGATGCCTACTTCGATGACGAGATCGGTTACCGCATCCCCACCGAGCAGACCTCGCTTCCCGAGATCCGCTTCGAGTCCGACGAGGCTGCCATGCTCGGGGTCGCGGCCCAGGTGTGGCAGCAGGCGACCTTGGCCAAGGCCACCGGTAGAGCGCTCGCCAAGCTCAAGGGCCAGGGAGTCGAGATCGATCCGACCCGCCTGGAGGTGATGGCACCCTCCATCACCGCCGACGAGCCATCCTTCGACGCGTTGTGGGATGCCGTCGGCAAACGTCGCCAGGTCAGTTTTCCCTACCAACGGGCCGCCGAGACGGAGCCGGCCACGCGTCGATTTCAACCGTGGGGTCTCGTGCGATCCTCCGGACGCTGGTATGTCGTGGGACATGACGTGGACCGGGCGGAGGAAAGGGTGTTCCGCCTCTCCCGCATCGTCGGTCCCGTCCGCCCCACCGGAAAGTCCGGGGCCTACGTCGTGCCCGAGGGCACCGATGTCCGCGCGCTGACCCGTCGGCTGGCGCCTTCCTTCCCGTCGGTACGGGCACAACTACGGGTCCGGCCCGGCACCGGAGTCGGCCTGCGTCGTCGAGCTGAGGCAACGGTGGACGACGCCGGGAGTGGCTGGGACGTCGTCACGGTGGAGGGGCCGTTGCACCATCTCGCCGACGAGGTGCTCACCTATGGTGTGGACGTCGTGGTGGACGAGCCTGCGGCGCTGCGCGAGCAGATCATCGAACGCCTGCGCGAGGCCGTCAGGCTCTCGGCATGAACGGCGCTACGCCAGCCGACACCGCCCCGGACCAGGTCGCCCGCCTGCTCGCCCTGGTGCCATTCGTGCTGGCCCGGGGGGAGGTACACCTCGAGGAGGCAGCAGCACACTTCGGTACCGATGCCGACCAGATCGAACGCGATCTGCGACTGCTCTTCATGACGGGGCTCTCGCCGGGCCTGCCCGGTGACCTGATCGAGGTTGACCTCGAGGCGCTGGAGGGCGAGCGCGTGATTCGCGTCGACAATGCCGACTACCTGGCCCGGCCGGTGCGCTTCTCACCAGCAGAAGCGACGGCCCTGGTCGTAGCCCTTCGGACGATGCTCGATTCGGCGCCGGAGGGCGCCCGTGACGTCGTGCGCCGCACCCTCATCAAGTTGGAAGCAGCCGCAGGTGCTGCCCCCGATGACTTGATCCGCCTTCATGTCGCGCCAGCACCCCTGCCCGAGCACACGAGCTCCGTGGTTTCGGTCCTCGAGCGCGCGATCAGGCTCGGCCACCAGGTCGAACTCATCTACCACGTGCCATCGCGCGACCAACAGACCTCCCGCACCGTCGATCCCCGCGGATTGTCGCGGGTGGAGGACCTGATCTATCTCGACGCGTGGTGCCACACCGCGCACGATGACCGGGCCTTCCGGGTGGATCGCATCGTGTCCGCGACCGAACTCGACACGCGGGTGTTGGACTCGGCTGCCCGGGCCCGCGACCTGACAGGTGGCTGGTTCACCGGAGCCGAGACGACCAGTGTCACGCTTGCCCTGGCGCCGGCAGCGCGATGGGTGACCGAGTACTACCCCGTCAAGGACCGACGTACGACCCCGGACGGCACGTTGGAGATCGACCTTGATGTGGCGAACGAGGAGTGGCTACTCGCCCTCGTCATGCGTCTGGCTCCCCACGCGAGGGTCCTCTCCCCACCGGAGTATGCGGCGACGATCGCGCAGGCAGCACGCGCAACACTGAGTCTCTACGAGGACGGCGGCGTAGGATGAGAGCCTGCACAGTCCTGAACCCGACCCACTGGAGAGACATCATGATCAACCCGCTGATCGGCATGCCACAGGGTCTTGAGTGGCTGGTGATCCTGGCGATTGTCGTGCTCGTCTTCGGCGCTGCAAAGCTTCCTGACCTGGCGCGAAGCTCGGGTCAGGCGCTGCGGATCTTCAAGACGGAGACGAAAGACCTTCGCGACGACGACGAGGGCACGCAGGCGACGCCAGAACAGCGCGAACTCCAGGCTCGTGACGAGGCTGCGTCTCCGGACGTGATCCGCGAGCAGCGCGACGACACCACCGCCTGACCCGGAGTGAGGATCGCCGGTCTCGTCGGCCTGTTCCAGGGTCGCCCGCACCACCCAGTCGGAGAAGACGGTCGGATGGCGCTTTCCGACCATTTCCGGGAGTTTCGCGCCCGGCTGATGCGATCGGTGCTGGTCCTGGCAATCGTGTTCGCAGTGGCCCTCGTCTTTCGTCACACTCTCTTCGATGCCGTATACGGGCCCTACGAATCTGCGAAGGAAGTGCTGGCCAAGGGATCGACCACCGCCACCACTTCGGGCCCGGGAGCCGGTCTGCTGTTCTGGGTGACGCTGTGCGGGTTCGCCTCCGCAGTGGTCACCGCGCCCTACTGGCTCTACCAGGTGTGGGCGTTCGTTCTTCCCGGGCTCCATGCCCAGGAGCGCAAGATGACTCGCATCTTCGTCATCGTGGCCGGACCACTGTTCCTCGCCGGTGTCGCGCTCGGCTACCTCACCCTGCCCACTGCGCTCAAGGTGTTGATCGGGTTCAACCCCGAGGGCGTGACCAACCTCATCGACCTCAACGACTACCTCCAGTTCTTCACCCGAACGCTCCTCGTCTTCGGTGTGGCCTTCAACATCCCCGTCTTCGTGGTGCTCCTCAACATGGCAGGAGTCGTCAAGGGTTCCTCCCTGGCGGCCCACCGACCGTGGATCATCGTGGGGACGTTCGTGTTCGCTGCGATCGCAACCCCGTCTGCCGACCCGTTCACGATGACGCTGATGGCGGTCCCGATGGTGCTCCTCTTCGTGGTCTCGGAAGTGATCGCGCGCGCCAACGACCGTCGACGGGCAAGCAGACGTCCCAATGCCGGGTTGTCTCCCGACGAGCTTTCGACCCTCTGACAGGCTGGCCCCATGCCGTTGTCCATCACCGATGTCGATCCCTTCGATCTCCCCGAGTGGATGGGCACCGGCGACGTGGTGTGGCGTGCCGACGCCGGGCTACGCACAGGTCACCTGGTCGCAGGTCGACTCACCGGGGACGGGGAGAGCGATCTGTCCTGCGACCTGCTGGCCGTGGACGATGCCTATCCGGAGCCGGTGGTCGACGATGAGACGCGCTCACGCGTCCATCAGGCCTGGCAGCACGGCCAGATCGTGATCGGACACCAGCGCGACGGCCGGCTGACGCTGGCCATTCCCGGAACCACGTTGGGCCCTGAACTGGTGCTCGATGCACTGGGCAGATTGGCCCGAGCCGTCGGCGCCCACGCCGAGAACTACGCGGCGCTGCTTCGGATCGGGGGATAGGGTCGCGCCCATGCAGGTCCCTTCAGCGCGCGGGCGCGAAATCGCGCTGTTGACCAACCCCACCTCAGGCGGGGGTCTGGGCGCCCGTCACCGGGCTCCGGCGCTGCAGCGGCTGAGGGAGAGCGGATTCATCGTCCGCAACCTCGAGGGTCGTGACGCCGACGAGGCCGCTGATCTGGCCCATGGTTGCGTCGCCGACGGCGTCGAAGCGCTGGTCCTGTGCGGTGGGGACGGTCTGGTGCACCTCGGCGCCCAAGCCGTAGCCGGTACCGGGGTGCCGCTCGGCCTGATCCCCAGTGGCAGCGGCAACGACGTCGCGCGTTATCTCGACCTCCCGCGCAAGGACCCGGTGGCGGCTGCTGACCGCATCATCGCCTCGCGCCGGCGCACGATCGACCTGGCACGCAGCAATGGCCGATATTTCGTGACGGTGTTGGCCGCAGGGTTCGATGCGATCGTCAACGAGCGGGCCAACGCGATGTCCTGGCCACGTGGTCAGATGCGTTACAACCTCGCCACACTCGCCGAACTGCGGACGTTCTCTCCCATCCCGTACACGTTGCAGCTCACTGGTGCGGACATGCAGACCGAAACGATCCGGACCGAGGCGATGCTCGTCGCGGTGGGCAACGGTCCCTCCTTCGGGGGTGGGCTGCGCATCACCGAGGGCGCCCTGCTCGACGACGGACTGCTCGACGTCGTGGTGATCACCAAGATGAGCAAGGCCAAGCTGGTGAGGTCCTATCCACGGCTCTTCACCGGCAAGATCGACGGTGTCGACGAATACGTCCACCGCCGTGTCAGGGCGGTCAGCATCGCTGCTCCCGCGATCGTGTCCTACGCCGACGGCGAGCGCTTCGGTCCCCTGCCGTTGACCGTCGAATGTGTACCCGGAGCACTGGAGGTCATTGCATGAACGAGATGGACGACGGACCGGCCGCACGCTATGCCGCCTTCAAGCGCGGGGCCGTGCACCCGATGCTGCGCGACTTCTCCGGACTGTACGGCTTCGAGCTCGACGACTTCCAGCTCCGGGCGTGCCGCGAGATCGAGGACGGCCGCGGCGTGCTGGTGGCAGCCCCTACCGGTTCGGGCAAGACCATCGTGGGCGAATTCGCCATCCACCTCGCCCTCCAGACCGGGCGCAAGGCCTTCTACACCACCCCGATCAAGGCTCTCTCCAACCAGAAATACCACGATCTGGTGAAGCGCTACGGCGCTGACCAGGTCGGGTTGCTCACCGGGGACAACGTCATCAATGGTGAAGCGCCGGTGGTGGTGATGACCACCGAGGTGTTGCGCAACATGCTCTACGCAGGCTCCAGCACGCTGCATGGGCTGGGCTACGTCGTCATGGACGAGGTCCACTACCTGGCCGACCGGATGCGCGGTGCGGTGTGGGAGGAAGTCATCATCCATCTCCCCGAGTCGGTGACCCTGGTGTCTCTCTCCGCGACGGTCTCCAACGCCGAGGAGTTCGGCGAATGGCTCGAGACGGTGCGGGGTGAGACGACCACGATCGTCGAGGAACGCCGCCCGGTGCCGCTGTTCCAGCACGTCATGGTGGGACGAAGGTTGCTCGGCCTCTTCGCATCCTCGGACGTCGACGCGAGCGCCGGTTTCGTCAAGGAGGGCGCCCCGGTCAATGACGACCTCATCCGGGTCGCCCGCGACGACTTCGCCGGTCAGCGGCTGATGCGGGACCGGCGATCCCCCCGCAAGGGCAAGTCCGGCGCTGCAAAGAGTCCTCGTGCGGTCGGCAACGGCCGAAGGGTGTGGGTCCCCAGCCGGGTCGACGTGGTCGAGCGACTGGATCGGGAGGGTCTGCTGCCAGCGATCGTCTTCATCTTCAGCAGGGCTGGTTGTGACGCTGCTGTGTCCCAACTCCTGTCGGCCAATACTCGGCTCACGACGTCGGCAGAGCGGGACGAGATCCTGGTCCGGGCGGGGCAGGCCTCACGAAGTCTGCCCGAGGAAGATCTGCATGTTCTGGGCTACCACGAGTTCGTGGAAGCGCTCTCCCGCGGCGTGGCGGCTCACCATGCCGGACTGCTGCCGGTCTTCAAGCAGGTCGTGGAGGAACTCTTTCAAGAGGGACTCGTCAAGGTCGTCTTCGCCACCGAGACCCTCGCTCTGGGCATCAACATGCCAGCGCGCACGGTCGTGATCGAGAAACTGTCGAAGTGGAACGGGGAGGCCCACGCCGAGCTCACCCCGGGGGAGTACACCCAACTCACCGGACGGGCCGGGCGCCGTGGTCTCGACATCGAGGGGCACGGTGTCGTGCTCTACCAGCCCGGAATGAATCCGCACGAGGTCGCGGGGCTTGCCTCCACCCGCACCTATCCGCTGCGCTCGTCGTTCCGTCCCTCCTACAACATGGCCGTCAACCTCGTCCATCAGTTCGGGCGTGCCCGGTCCAGGGAGTTGTTGGAGCAGTCCTTCGCGCAGTTCCAGGCAGACAAGGCCGTGGTCGGTCTGGCTCGCCAACTCCACAAGGCCGAAGAGGCGCTCGACGGCTACGCGGAGGCCGCGACCTGTCACCTCGGCGACTTCATGGAATATGCCTCCCTGCGACGTCGGATCTCCGAGGTCGAGAAGGGGGCGGCACGCGAGCGTCGCCACGACCGCCGCATGGACGCGTTGGCCTCGCTGTCGAAGCTGCGCATAGGTGACGTGATCGTGGTGCCGGCGGGCAAGTTCAGCGGACTGGCAGTTGTGATCGACCCCGGCTATTCCGCCGACGAACCCAGACCGTACGTCCTCACTGCCGATCGGCAGGCTCGTCGTCTGGCTCCGATGGACTTTCCGGTTCCGGTCGAGCCGATCGCCAAGATGCGGATCCCCAAGTCGTTCAACGGCCGTAATCCCGCCATGCGGCGAGATCTGGCGGCGGCACTGCGCACCAAGGCACGCGGGCATGACGCCCCCAGCAAGAAACGTTCGCAACGGCAGGACTCCTTCGCTGATTCTCCGGTCGATCGCGAAGTGAGCGAGTTGCGAGGCCAACTCACGTCGCACCCGTGCCACCGCTGTCCCGAGCGCGAGGACCATGCCCGCTGGGCCGAGCGGTGGTTCAAATTGCAGCGGGACGCAGAGACACTCCGGCGCCGGGTGGAGACCCGCACCAACACAGTGGCTCGCACTTTCGACCGAGTGTGTGACGTCCTGACAGCGCTCGACTACCTCGACGGCGAACAGGTCACCGAGCAGGGGGCACACCTGCGACGGATCTACTCCGACATGGACCTCGTGGCAGCCGAAGCGATCCGTAGCGGTGTTTTCGACGAATTGGCGCCCTCGGAACTGGCAGCAGTGCTCTCGGCGCTCGTCTTCGAGGCTCGTCGTGCCGACGATGCCTCGGCACCGAAGATCCCCGGCGGCCGGGTCCAGCCTGCGCTCGCCGAACTGGTGCGGCTCTGGGGACACCTCGATGGCCTCGAACGCGAACACAAACTCGATTTCCTCCGCGAGCCCGACCTGGGTTTCGCCTGGGCTGCCTGGCGCTGGGCCGAGGGCGACGAGTTGGACGATGTCCTGATGGTCACCGGGTTAGCAGCCGGTGACTTCGTGCGCTGGATCAAGCAGTTGCTCGACCTGTGTGGTCAGGTCGCCGATGCCGCCGGCACCACCGAGTTGCGGCAGACCGCGCGCGCCACTGCCAAGGCCCTCAAGCGCGGGGTCGTGGCCTACTCCGTCATGGCGGGGTGACTCCTTTGCTCGGTGGGAACCGTTCGCACCCGACACGTACAACACCCCACGACGATGACAGGCTCAGGGGGTGACCGACCAACGCCTGCTGCTCCTGGACACCGCCTCGCTCTACTTCCGGGCCTTCTACGGCGTGCCCGACTCGATCCGGGCACCCGACGGCACGCCTGTCAACGCGGTGCGTGGGCTGATGGACTTCATCAGCCGACTGGTGGGGGAGTACGACCCGACCCACATCGCGTGCTGCTGGGACGACGACTGGCGTCCCCAGTGGCGCGTCGACCTGATCCCGTCCTACAAGTCACACCGGGTGGTGGAGGTCGTCCCCGGCACCGACCCCGACGTCGAAGAGGTGCCCGACCCGCTCGAGACCCAGATCCCGGTCATTCGCGGGGTGCTCGCTGCTTATGGCATCGCGGTCGTCGGACACCCCGAGATGGAGGCCGACGACGTGATCGGCACTCTCGCCACCGGAGCAGGAATGCCCGTCGACATCGTCACTGGTGACCGCGACCTCTTCCAGCTGGTCGACGACGACGCGCAGGTCCGGGTGCTCTACACCGCACGGGGAGTCGGCCGACACGAGCGGGTGAACAACGAGTGGGTCCACACCAAGTACGGCGTCGACGCGGTCCAGTACGCCGACTTCGCCACGCTGCGCGGCGATGCCTCCGACGGCCTTCCCGGGGTACCAGGGGTGGGGGACAAGACCGCAGCAACTCTGCTCTCGCGCTTCGAGACGATCGAGGCGATCATCGGCGCCGCCCTCGACCCCGAGTCGGACATGGGCCCGGGTCCGCGGGGCAAGATCAAGGCAGCCCTCGACTATCTGGCGGTTGCTCCCCAGGTGGTCGCCGTCCGTCGCGACCTCGACCTCGACTCGCCCGACCTGGCCCGTCCCAGGACGCCTGTCGACCAGGCTGCCCTCTTGGCGCTCGATGCCCGCTGGGGGCTGGGTTCGTCTGCCGTACGGCTGGTCGAAGCACTGTCGGGGGACCACTAGGCTGACCGCGTGAGTACGCCAGGGGTCGAGGCCAAGGACCGTCAGATTCTTTCGTTGCTCGCGGTGGATGGACGGATGTCCTACACCGACTTGGGCAAGGCCACCGATTTGTCGACCTCGGCGGTGCACCAGCGCGTCAAGCGACTGGAACAGCGGGGCCTGATCAAGGGGTACGGCGCCACGGTCGACCACGAGCAGCTGGGTCGGCCGCTGACTGCCTTCATCTCCATCACGCCGATTGACCCCTCCCAGCCCGATGACTATCCCGATCGACTGATCGACATCGGGGAGATCGAGTCCTGCTGGTCGGTGGCGGGCGATGAGTCCTACATCCTCAAGATCCGCGTCGCCACACCGCCCGATCTGGAGAATCTCCTCGGTCGCATCCGGCTCTCGGCGAATGTCTCCACCAGGACCACCATCGTGCTGTCCACTCCGTACGAGAACCGCCCCACGCCCTGACGGCGTCGGGGCTGGACGCAGGCAGGCGTGGCGCGCCGACCCCACATCGGCACGCCACGCCCGGTTTCTACTCGCGTGAGCGAGAGATCTCAGTAAGCCTGGAGCGCAGCCATCCGTCGTGATGCCTCAGCCATCTCGGCAGCCTTGAGTGAGGTCTCGTCGAGTCGACCGTGCTCTTCCCACCACTGCTGACCAGCTTCGGGCAGCGTGTGGATCGGGTCGTAGTACTCGTAGGGACGCGACAGCGCCTCGGCGTCGTCGGCCTCGATGGAGGTGCGGTAGTTCTTCGTCCAGAAGGAGATGCCGCGCTCGGTGTCGTAGTCGGAGAGTTGGTGTACCCACCGCTTGCCCACGAAGGGCACGTCACACACGATGCGCGGCGTCGCGAAGCCGGGGAGATATCCCATGATGGCGTGCTGCAGTCGCTGGGCGTCCGCTACCGAGACCCTCCAGTGCTCCGAATACGGGATCATGTCGCACATGTAGAAGTAGTACGGCATGATCTGGGCGCCGTCGAGCAGGCGGAAGCACAGGTCGAGCAGGGCGTGCGGCTCGGTATTGACTCCCTTGAGCAGGACGCCCTGGTTGCGAACATCACGCATACCGGCGTCGAGCATCGCGCGAGTGGCCTCGGCGACGAGCGGAGTGATGGAGTTTGCATGGTTGGCGTGGGTGTGAATCGCCAGTCCGACCCCGCGCGAGCGGGCCATCTGGGCCACCCGGGTGACACCCTCGACGACGTCAGGCTGCAGCCAGTGCTGGGGCAGACCGACCAGCGCCTTGGTGGCCAGTCGGATGTCGCGGACATTCTCGATCTCGAGGACCTCAGTGAGGAACGCCTCCAGTCGGGGCCAAGGCATGTTGGCCACATCGCCGCCCGAGACCACGACGTCGCGAACGCTGGGTGTGCGACGGAGGTAGTCAAGCATGTCGCCGATGCGGTCGTTCGGCTTGGCGGTGAACTTGAGCTTCTCGATGACCGGGGTCGAGTTGCCGACCAGGTCCATCCGGGTGCAGTGACCGCAGTACTGCGGGCAGGTGGGCAACAACTCGGCGAGCACCTTGGTGGGATAGCGGTGGGTCAACCCCTCGGTGGCCCACATGTCGTGCTCGTGGAGTGAGTCTCGCGCGGCGTGCGGGTGCGAGGGCCAATCGGTGCGGCGATCGCTGAAGACCGGCATCATGTAGTGACGGATCGGGTCGGCGTAGAACGCCTCGGTCATCGACCCGGACCCGGCCGGCTCGAACTGGGGCACCATCGTGTTCATCATCTGCGGTGGGACCAGCATGGACATGGTGGCGCGCTCAGCCTGGTCGCGCTCGAGGTCGGCGTAGAACCGCTCGTCGAGCAGGTCACCCATCAACTCGCGCAACTGCTTGAGGTTCTTGATGCAGTGTGCACGCTGCCACTGGACCGACGCCCAGTCCTGTGCGGTCACGCCGACCCACCCGGGGAACCGGGTCCAGTCCGGCTCGACCAGTTCGACCCGGCGGTAAGGATAGGGCTGGCCAGTGCTGAGGTCAGCGCTGAGGCCGGTCGCGGTCTCGATGCTCATACGGTCTCCTTGAGAACAGGCCGCAGGCGCGGACCGAACGGCGCGCCGGTTGTGTGTCTCGCGCCACATCTGGAAGAGTACGTTGAGAACCTGCGGCGAGTCCAATGCCACGCCGCAATATTTGCGGCCGAATCGGCACTTGACGACAAGGATCACCTCCATGAACGCCTCGACGGACGTCCAGTCCGCAGATCCGACCGGCCTGCACCGAGTCCTTGATGACCGCACGTCGCTCCCACAGGCGGCGGAACGCCTGGACACTCGAGCCGAACTCTGGCCCGATGAGGTGCGTGTCCGCGTCGAGCGCCTCAATCTCGATGCGGCGTCGTTCCGGCAACTCGAACGCACGCATGCAGGCGACGGAGAAGCGGTCCGTGCCGAGGTGCTCCAGATCGTGTCGTCACGCGGCAAGATGCAGAACCCGGAGACCGGCTCGGGCGGCATGCTCGTCGGCACGGTCGAGGAGGTCGGGCCACAATCACCCCTCGGGTTGAAGGTCGGAGATCGCATCGCCACCCTGGTGAGCCTCACGTTGACACCACTGGTCATCGAGGATGGTCTCGTCGCCTGGGACGGGCGCAGTGAACAGGTGCCCTGTGACGGATACGCGGTTCTCTTCGGCCGCTCCATCGCCGCCGTGATCCCTGAGGATCTCGACCCTGCCCTGTCACTGAGCGTGATGGACGTGTGCGGTGCCCCAGCCCTGACAGCGCGCGTGGTCGAGGAATATCTTGCTCGCGGCGTCTCTCCCACGGTCGTCGTGATCGGGGGAGCCGGCAAGTCCGGTTCGATGAGCCTTGCCGCAGCCCGCGCAGCAGGTGCCGCCCGCACCATCGGCGTCGTGCCCCACCAGGGTGAGCACGACCTCCTCACCGACGCCGGGCTGAGCGACGCCGTCGTCATCTGCGACGCCAGAGACCCGATCGCCCTGCGCGATGCAGTCGCCGGAGCCGGTGGCCCGGCAGACATCACGGTGGTGTGCGTGGACGTGCCCGGTTGCGAGGGCGGTGCAATCCTGGCGACGGCCGAAGGCGGCACTGTCATCTTCTTCTCCATGGCCACCAGTTTCAGCGCCGCCGCACTGGGAGCCGAGGGTCTGGCTGCCGACGTACGAATGCTCGTCGGTAACGGCTACGTTCCCGGTCACGCGGCGTATGCCATGCAACTGTTGCGGGCGGACGCCGGCGTCCGCGGACTCTTCGAGCGGAGGATCTGATGGCTCACTCGACCAGCCAACTCGGTATTGACCAGGCAGACGTACGACGGGCCCGCACGCTCGCGCGACAGGTGGGTCAGCCCATCGTCGACATGGCGACCCGTCACACCACCGTGTCGGTCGAGCGCGCCACGTTGCGACTGGCCGGACTGGGCGGGGCCGATCCGGACGGCACCCCCTGGGTGAACCGACTGACCGATGTCGTGCGCGCCGACGTCGGCCTCGAACACGGCGTCTGTCTTCCCGTGTGGGACGCCCTGTTGCGCGGCGAAGCCAGTGACCTCACGGAGTTGGCGCAGAAGGCTGCTGCTGGCTCGATCACCTTCACCCTCCCCGAGGGCAAGGACGCCACTCGCGCCAGAGCGGCCTCCCACAAGGCCGTGGCAGCCGGGATCGAGACCATCGACCGCCAACGCCTGGCGCGGGAACACCTGATCGACACAGTCGGCGATGCCCCGAGCAAGCCGTGGATCTACCTCATCGTGGCCACCGGGGACATCTACGAAGACATCCCGCAGGCACAGGCTGCAGCCCGTGAGGGTGCTGACGTCATCGCGGTGATCCGCTCCACCGGACAGTCGCTGCTCGACTTCGTACCTGAAGGTGCCACGCGCGAGGGATTCGCCGGCACCTACGCCACCCAGGAGAACTTCCGCCTCATGCGGGCAGCTCTGGACGAGACGTCGAGGGAACTGGGTCGCTACGTCCGACTCACCAACTACGCCTCCGGTCTCTGCATGCCCGAGATAGCCGCCCTCGCCGGCCTCGAGCGTCTCGACATGATGCTCAACGACTCGATGTACGGAATCCTGTTCCGCGACATCAATCCCATCCGGACCTTCGTGGACCAACGCTTCAGCCGCCAGGTCCATGCCCGCGCCGGGATCATCATCAACACCGGCGAGGACAACTACCTCACCACCGCAGATGCCATCGAGGCTGCACACACGGTCACGACCAGCCAACTCCTCAACGAATACTTCGCCAAGGAGGCCGGTCTCGAGGACTGGCAACTCGGTCTGGGCCACGCCTTCGAGATCGACCCCGACGTGCCCGACTCCTTCAGGCTGGAACTGGCGCACGCGATGCTGGCCCGCGAGCTCTTCCCGGACGCCCCGCTGAAGTGGATGCCGCCGACCCGGCACATGACAGGCGACATCTTCCGGGGCTATCTCCTCGACGGCTTCTTCAACCTGATCGGAGCCCTGACCGGTCAGGGCATCCTGTTGGTCGGCATGATGACGGAGGCAGTGGTGACTCCGTGGATCTCGGATCGTGACCTGGCGCTGCAGAACGTGCGCTACGTGATGAACGCTGCCGGCAACCTGCACGAAGACTTCAGGCCTGCTCCTGACGGCTTCATCGCGAACCGGGCCCGAAAGGTGCTGGGGGAGGCGATCGGCCTCCTTGAGGACATCAAGTCAGACCCCCACGAGCGTGGCGAACCCCCGCTACTGGCAGCAATCGCCGACGGCACGTTCGGGCTGATGAAGCGACCGGCCAACAAGGGCCGCGGCCTCGATGGCGTGGCCCTCAAGGCGGCCGATTACTACAACCCTGCGACCGAAATCCTGGAGGGCGAATGAGCCTCATCCGCCCCTACGGCGACACCACCGGCGACGGCATGGTCCAACTGTCGTTCACCCTGCCCATCGTGCACTCCAAGGTGGCCGACGGCGCGGCGATCCAGTTGGCCAACAAGATGGGTATGGACCCGGCGCTGGTCGCGCACTCCAAGCCGATGGGGGAGGGCTTCACCTTCTTCGTCGTCTACGGCCGGGTCAACCATCTGGTCGATCCGAGCATCGTGGAGGTCGTGGAGCGCGACTACCCCCTCCTCACTCCCAAGGAGGCCAACGCTTCCCTCAAGCAGTCCCTGCAGCGCCGCATGGTGGTCGTGGGTGGCTGTATCGGTACCGATGCCCATACGGTCGGAATCGACGCGATCCTCAACATCAAGGGGTTCGCTGGCGAGAAGGGCCTGGAGTACTACCGCGAGATCAAGGTCGTGAACCTCGGCGCACAGGTCTCGGTGCCCGAACTGGTGGAGGCCGCCCGGGCAGAGAAGGCCGATGCGGTCCTGGTCTCCCAGGTCGTCACCCAGCGAGACGCCCACCTTCTCAACACCCGTGAGATGTCGGCAGCCTTCAGGGAGGCCTACCCGGCCGCCAGCCGGCCGCTGCTCGTGGTCGGCGGGCCACGGTTCGACGAGAAGATGGCCGACGAACTGGGCGTCGACCGGGTCTTCAGCCGCGGCACGACCCCCGGCGAGGTCGCCTCGTTCCTCGTCCACCGAATCACGTCTGCCCAGGAAAGGGCCTCATGAGCACCACCGAGCGGGTCGGCACCATCGTGACCCATCGTCGCTACGTCCCCTACTCACATGCCCACTACGCCGGCAATCTCGTCGACGGCGCCTACAGCCTCGGCCTGTTCGGCGACGTGGCCACCGAGATGTGCATCCTGTTGGACGGTGACGAAGGTCTCTTCGCCTCCTACTCCGACGTCCAGTTCCGCGCTCCGGTCCGTGCTGGTGACGTACTCGAGATCACCGCTACCCTGGTCAAGGAGGGCACCCGGAGCCGTGTGATGGACTTTGCCGTACACGTCGTGGGCCGCGGTGCAGCCACCCAGAGCAGCCCCGGAGCCGCTGAGCTTCTGCAGCCGGTCGTGGTGGCCACCACGGCGACAGGGACGGTCGTTGTCCCTCCTCCCGCTGGCTAGCGCTGGGCCCCGTCAGCCCCGGTCCTCGCGGGCCGTCCCCGTGTTGACAGTGCTCCCCGGGAGGGGCAGAGTTTGACCGTCCGCCTGTGCAGCCCACGGGTGGCGCGAGCGACATTCGGGAATGCGCTGAGGGGTACGTGATGCCAGCGGTGCTCACCTGCGCAATCCCCGTCGCCTGCGGTCCGTGGTGGCCGGATGCGGGAGAAACACCGAGGCCTTAGACAACTTCGCGCGACCCCCAGCCAGGGGGATCACGCGTTGGTCCGAAGCCTCCGTGGTTCTCCCGCACCGCTGCGGCAAGGCACGGTCAGTTACCGTCTGACGCGTGCTGGTTCGCTGTCTTGCCTCCTTGCTGAGCGGGCTGGCTCTTGCGGCAGCCTTCGAGCCGATCGGCTGGGCCTGGTTGATGCCGCTGTGCATCGCGACGCTGGTCCTCTCGGTGCGCGGCGTGAAGACCTCCCGAGCCTGGCTGCCTGCCCTCGTCTTCGGAGTGGCCTTCATTTTTTCCGTCATGGTCTGGATGCGCGCCGTCGGCACCGACGCGTGGCTGGCGATGTGCACCCTGGAGGCCCTGTTCTTCATCCCACTGGGACTGGGACTGTCCTTCAGTCTGCGGCACCGTGGATGGCCCGTGTGGACGGCCCTGTGGTGGGTCGGCATCGAGACCCTGCGCAGCCAGTGGCCCTTCTCCGGCATGCCCTTCGGTCGCCTCGCCTTCGCGACCGCCGACACTCCGTGGGCCGAGGCGTTGCCGTGGGTCGGCATGACCGGCGTGAGTCTGCTGGTGGCCCTCACCGGCACCACGACGGCGTGGCTCCTGACCGAAGGGCGCTCCCGTCCACGTAGGAGCGTCGTCGCCGTCGCTGCGCTGAGCACAGTGACCCTGTTTCCCACCTTGGTGTCGCCGGTTGAGGTCAGCGGCGACGACGTCAAGGCGACGGTGGCGGCAGTCCAGGGCAATGTCCCGGGCGACGGCACCGACGTGGTGGGTTTCCACCGCGAGATCACCGCCAACCATGTGGTCGCCACCACCGAGCTTGCTGAGCGCGTGGCTGAGGGGACCTCACCTGCTCCTGATTTCGTGGTGTGGCCGGAGAATTCGACTGCAGTCGACCCCTTCAGCGATGCGGGCATCAACGCCGGCATCCGTACCGCCACTGAAGCCATCGAAGTGCCGATCATGGTGGGAGGCATGGCCGATGACCCGCTCGACGACACCCAGGTGCTCAACCAGGGCATCGTCTTCCGTCCGGGGCTCGGCGGCGGAGATCGCTACACCAAAAGACACCCGGTTCCCTACGGGGAGTACATCCCGTTCCGTGACAGTCTGATGCCCTCGAACTACGGAAAGCTCAGGATGATTCCGCGAGACATGGCCAGGGGCACCGACCTCGAACCACTCGATGTGGCGGGCGTATTGGTCGCCGACGCGATCTGTTTCGACGTGGCCTACGACGAGGGGATCGCGGGACAGGTCGTCCGCGGCGCGCAACTGGTGACCGTGCAGACCAGCAATGCCATGTTCAGCAGGACCGCGCAACTGGACCAACAGTTTGAGATCAGTCGATTGCGGGCGCTCGAGACGCACCGTTGGGTGGTGGTGGCTGCCATCAACGGCATCTCTGGAGTGGTTGCACCCGACGGCACCGTAGTGACATCGGCCGGCGCCCGGACCCAGGCAGTGCTGGTCGAGACAGTCTCGCTCCATTCCAGCCTCACGCCAGCGGTCCGACTGGGCTCCTGGCCAGCACGAATGACGATGGCTTTCGTGGCTACTCATGCGTTCTGGGGAGTCCTCACCTATCGTCGACGCAGAGCTGGCGACCGCCGGCCACCCAAGTCGTCGGAGCAAGGTGGTAACGCGTGAGTGTCGAAGGTCTTGGTCGTTGCGTGATGGTCATCCCCACCTACAACGAGTCCGAGAACATCGAATGGATCGTCGGAAGACTCAGGGCGGCCCAGCCAGACGTGGACATCATGATCGTCGACGACAACAGCCCTGACGGAACCGGCGACATTGCAGATCGCCTTGCTGCGCACGACGATGCCGTCTCGGTCGTGCACAGGACACAGAAGGCGGGCCTCGGTGCCGCCTACCTCAACGGATTCGACGTGGCCCTGGCCGCTGGCTACGACGTCATCGGTGAGATGGATGCCGACGGGTCACACCAACCCGAGCAACTGCACCGTCTTCTGAAGGCCCTGTCGTCTGCAGATCTGGTGATCGGTTCGCGTTATGTCCCGGGCGGGTCGGTGGTCAACTGGCCACTGCAGCGCCTGGTGCTGTCGCGGGGAGGCAACCTCTACGTCCGGCTGCTGCTGGGGATCAAGGTCAAGGACGCGACCGCGGGGTTCCGGTTGTTCCGCCGCGCGACGCTGGAGCGGATTGATCTGGCCCAGGTGCGTTCCACGGGCTATGTCTTCCAGACCGATCTCGCCTACCGCACGATTTCACGGGGCATGAAGGTGGCCGAGGTGCCGATCGAGTTCATCGAGCGTGAGCGTGGTGACTCGAAGATGAGCGGACAGGTCGCTGGTGAGTCACTCAAGATGATCACTCGGTGGGGGCTCTCCGAACGCCTCCAGCAGTTGCGTAGGCGAGGGCACCGGGGGAACCGGCAATGACTCACCCCCGGAGTCCCCGGTCCCGTCGTCGCAGGGGATGGCTCACGTGGGTGCTGATCGGGTGCTTCGTCGTCCTGCCTCTCGCCGAGATCTGGGCGATCCTTCAGGTGGGCAAGGTGGTGGGCGCGGGATGGACCCTGGCGCTGTTGGTGCTCGACAGCCTGATCGGCGGCTGGATCATCAAACGCGAGGGCGGCCGAGCCTGGACCGCACTGCGTCAGGCGATCGAGGGCGGCAGGATGCCTGCCCGCGAACTGGCAGATGCCGCGCTGATCCTCGTGGGCGGGACCTTGATGCTGACTCCGGGTTTCATCACCGACGCTGCGGGCGTACTTCTCATCCTGCCCGCGACACGGCCCATCGCCCGCAGGCTCCTGACCACCGTGGTCGAGCGCCGGCTCGTGTTGATCCCTGAAAATCGGTATCGCCCCGGACCTCCGGCCGACGGGCCGGTGGTCCAGGGCGACGTGATCGACTGAGTCGGTCAGGAGACCTTACGCTTCTTGGCGTTGGCCCGGTGCAGGTGCGCGGGACCGATCTTTCCTCCGCGCAGCAGGTCTAGACGCTCCTTGAGGATGTCCTCGAGTTCCTTCTCCGAACGACGCTCCAGGAGCATGTCCCAATGGGTGCGTGCCGGCTTCTCGACCTTGGCGTCCGGCAGGATACCGGCTGTGCTCAGGCCCTCCTCGCCGCAGCGCGGGCACTCCCACACGGCCGGAACATCGGCCTCGACCGACATTGTGATCTCAAAGACATGGTCTTGCTTGCATCGGTAACCGACCTGCTGACGAGCGGCGAACTCAATGCCGCGCTCGTCCTCAAAACTTTGGCCGCCGAGCCTCGCGCCACGCAGTGTGCGCTCTGCCACCCTGCCCACCTCCAGATAGGTTTCTGCCCCCGTGTTGCAGGGGTGTCGGTGAGACGAGTCCAGTTCAAGGACCTACGGCGTCGCTGGTGACAGCGCCCCCGTCTCATGTAGTGCTTCAACCGTAGCGGGGCAACACGAATTCCGCTGATTCGCGCTGAAAAATCCTCCGTCGAACGTGGCGCACGTCACCCGAACAGGGCCTCAGATGACGGCGGGCACCTCGTTGCCGGCCTCCCGGATACCGCGCGCGGTGTCCACGCGAAGCAGCAGCAGACCGCCCAACACGAAGAACACGATCAGGGCGAAGATCGCGGGCCGGTAGGAGCCGGTGATGGAAAGCATGATGGCGAGGGTGGCCGTCCCGAACCAGGAGGTGCCACGGTCCATCGCGTGGTAGAAGCTGAAGTACTCAGCTTCCTTGCCGCGAGGGATCAGCAGTGAGAAGTAGGAACGAGCCAGGGCTTGAGTGCCGCCCAGCACGATGCCGATCGCGGCACCGAGAACGAAGAACAGTGGCACGTTGCCGGCCGGCATGAAGAGGGCAACGGTCACGATCATCATCCAGATGACCAGACCCATCAGGATGGTCTTCTTGGCTCCCTGGCGAGCAGCCAGGCGTCCGAAGAGCAGAGCTCCGAAGAAGGCAACGAACTGCACCATCAAGATGGTGGCGATCAGGATGGTCTGGGAGTGTCCCAACTCCTCGGACCCGTAGACCGATGCCGACGCGATGACGGTCTGAATGCCATCGTTGAAGAACAGGTAGGCCAACAGGAAGGTCAGCGCCATCGGATAGCGCTTCATCTCACGCAGGGTGATGAAGAGTTGTCCGAAACTGCGCACGATGACATTCCCCTCGACCTCCTCGACATCAGCCGGCTGATGATTGCGAAGGCGACGGAACGGGATGATCGTGAAACCAGCCCACCACACTGCTGCAGAGAGCATGCACAGACGCGCTGCCAGGCCCTCGTCCAGCCCGATGGCATCGCGTCCGAGGAAGACCACGAGGTTCACCAGCAGAAGCAGTCCGCCGCCGAGGTAGCCGAACGCCCAGCCGCGGGAGGAGACACGGTCGCGGTTGGCCTCGTCCGAGATGAGAGGAAGAATCGAGTCGTTGATGACCCCTGCGGCGCCGAAGCACAGATTCCCGATCACGATTCCGACAGCCGCCAACTGCCAGTTGTCCCCGGTGGCGAAGAAGATCAGCGCAGCGAAGGCGGCGCCGGTCCACGCGAAGAAGGCCAACAGCCCCTTCTTGTTGGCAGTGCGGTCCGCGTACGCACCCAGTGGCGGGAGCAGCAGCGCAGACAAGATCGTCGAGGCGGTGATCAGCCAGAAGAAGAGCGAGCCGGGGGGCATGGAAAAGGGACCGACGTCGAAACGACCGCTCTCTCCCACGGCGTTCTTCGCCAGGTTGATGAAGTAGGGACCGAAGAAGACTGTTCCGATCGTGGTCGTGTAGGCGCTGTTGGCCCAGTCGTACCAGTACCAGGCCTTCTGCTCCTTGACCTGCGCCAGCGGCTCCAGGTTGGCGATCCCCTCAACTGTCTCGCTCATGCGTCACCTTCCGGGCCGTTCCATTGTCCGCGGGCGCGGAGCACGGCCCTGAGTATGTCCGTGCGATCGGTGATAATGCCGTCAACTCCACGATCGAGCAACGTATTCATCTCTACGGGATCATCGATGGTCCACACGTGCACCTGCAGCCCAGCAGCGTGCGCCCGGCGGACGAGCCAGCGAGTAGCCAGCGTCAACGGTCCCCTACGGTGCGGGATCTGAAGGGCGCGTGGTCTACCGCGGGTGAGCAGCCGCGCCAAGCGCCAACTGGGGGAGAGGACGAAGACAGCCACCTCCAGGGGGTGGGCAGATGTGGGCACGCGGCCCGCCGTACGGCGTCTGAAGTCGTTGAGCCGGGGACCCGAGAAGGAGCCGATCAGGAACCTGTCCCACACATCACGCTGCTCGATGAAACGGACCAGCGCCTCGACCGCTCCCACAGACTTCACGTCGATGTTGAAACACGCGTCCGGGAAGGAGTCGAACAGCTCAGCGAGGGTCGGGACCGGCTCACGGCCACCGATCAACGCACGACGTACCTCTTCGAAGGTGGTCTCCGAAATTTTGCCGGTCCGGTCCGTGACCCGGTCGAGGATGTCGTCGTGGAAGGCGAGTAGTACGCCGTCACTCGTGACGTGGACGTCCGTCTCGAGGTAGGTGTATCCGAGAGCCACAGCGTGTCTGAAGGCGGCCACGGTGTTCTCCAGGCCCTCAATCTCCGGATGGTAGACGCCACCGCGGTGTGCGAAGGCGATGGGTCGCGGCGTCTCGAGATACGGGTACGAGGTCACGGGAGAAGTATGGACATGGATGGCGCTGGTCGTGGAGGAGAAGCGCCATGAGGAGTATCTTTGAGACATGGAAAGCGTGCCTTGTCCCCGATGCCACGCCGAGATGGTGGAACGCACCCTTGGCCTCGCCACAGTGAGCCAGTGCCCCGACGGGCACGGTGTCTTCCTCTCGCGTGCAGAGCTGGGGACGTTGATCGAAGCGGAGAACGACTGGCACCGCAACACCGGTCAGCACACCGCACCGTTGCCGCGCATCACGGCCGACATGACGGCGCCGCCTGCGACTCCTCACCAGTCGCAGGCGTGGGTGGAGACGTTGTTCCACTGACCCTCGCCAAGACGGGCTCAGATGTCGCGGAAGGTCTCGATGTTGGCGCCGAGTTGGTTGAGACGCTCGGCAAGGTCCTCGTATCCGCGGTGGATGACGTAGGTCGAGCGCAGCACCGAGGTGCCCTTGGACGCCAGCATGCACAGCAGGATCACGACTGCAGGTCGTAGTGCGGGCGGACAGACGATCTCGGCGCCGGAGAAATGGGTCGGTCCCTCGATCATCACCCGGTGCGGGTCGAGCAGTTTGACCTGGGCGCCAAGTTTGGTCAGCTCGGTGAGATAGATCGCCCGGTTCTCATAGACCCAGTCGTGCAGCAGCGTCTGTCCCTGGGCCACCGCGGCGATGGCTGCGAAGAAGGGCAGGTTGTCGAGGTTGAGACCTGGAAACGGCATCGGGTGAATCTTGTCGAGTGGGGCCTTCAACTGACTCGGGTACGTGGTGAGGTCGACCAACCTGGTGTGACCGTTGGCCGCGACGTACTCCTCCGAACGGTCGTAGCGAAACCCCATCTCCTCCAGGGTCGCGAGCTCGATCTCGAGGAACTCGATCGGCGCCCGGCGAACGGTGATCTCCGAGGCGGTGACGATAGCCGCAGTGAGGAGAGACATGGCTTCGATCGGGTCCTCGGAAGGCGAGTAGTCGACGTCGACGTCGATCGACTCACACCCGGTGACCCGCAGCGTGGTGCTGCCGACCCCCTCGATCTGGACCCCGAGCTTCTGGAGATAGAAGCAGAGGTCCTGGACCATGTAGTTGGACGAAGCGTTACGGATGAGGGTGCTTCCCGGATGGAGGGCAGCGGCCATCAGCGCCGTTTCGGTGCCGGTGTCGCTGCGCTCGGTGAGCACGATCGGTCGAGTCGGCGCGACCGAGCGATCGACTGTGGCGTGGTAGTGGCCCTCCGTCGCCTTGACCTCGAGGCCGAAGGGGCGCAGCGCTGCCATCAGCGGCTGGATCGTCCGGGTACCGAGGTTGCAGCCACCCGCGTAGGGCAGGTCGAAACTGGCGCTGTGGTGCAGCAGGGGACCCAGGAACATGATCACCGAGCGGGTGCGGCGGGCTGCTTCCTCGTTGATGTTGGCAAGGTCGAGCACCGCCGGCGGCGTGATCTCGAGGTCGTTCTCGTCGCCGATCCAGCGGGTGGTCACGCCCAACGAGTGGAGCACCTCGAGCAGGCGATTGACCTCCTCGATCCGGGCCACCTTGCGCAGGGTCGTCCGGCCCTTGTTGAGCAGGCACGCACACAGGAGAGCGACCCCGGCGTTCTTCGAAGTCTTCACGTCGATCGACCCGGAAAGTGTGGTGGGCCCGTCCACGCGCAGATGGGTCGGGCCGGCACCGAGGGCCACTATCTCGGAGTCGAGAGCAGCACCGATACGGGCCAGCATCTCCAGGGAGAGATTCTGGTGCCCCTTCTCGATGCGGTTGATGGCGCTCTGACTGGTTCCCAGCAGCTCGGCAAGTTGGTGCTGCGTGAGACCTCGGTGCTTGCGTGCGTCACGGATCAAGTTGCCGATCCGGCCCTTGTAGTCAGCCATGCGGGCCACGGTATCTCAGATATGAGATACGACCATGTGCAGGTGTCGGGCCGCCGGGTTCGGGGACACCCGCAGTTTCTTGATGCCCTCGGCGATGCAGCCGTCACGCTTACCGCCACGCGGGGTCGCGATCATCCCGGCATGGCAACATGAGGACATGCGAGCAACGACGATCCATGCGCCCGGAGACATCCGCTTCGAGGAGGTCCCCGATCCGAGGATCGAGGAGACCACCGATGCCATCGTGAAGGTGGTGGCCGGGTGCGTGTGCGGATCTGATCTGTGGCCCTACCGCGGCCACAACGACATCGACGCCGGCTCGACCATCGGCCACGAATGCGTCGGTGTGATCGAGGAGATCGGTGCGGACGTCAAGGACTTCAGCCCCGGTGACTTCGTGATCGTGCCCTTCTGTCACTGCGACAACACGTGTCCGCACTGCGTTGCCGGCGTGCAGTCGGTCTGCGACCACCTCGGCTTCACGACGAGTGGTCAGGGCGAGTATGCGCGGGTGACCCAGGCCGACGGCAGCCTCGTCAAGACCGATGGGATGCCGGATGCTTCGATGATTCCCTCCCTGTTGGCCCTGTCCGACGTGATGGCCACCGGCTGGCACGCTGCCATTGCAGCGGGAGTGCGCAAGGGCGGTACTGCGGTGGTCATCGGGGATGGCGCGGTGGGGCTCTGCGGGGTGTTGGCCGCGGCTCAACTCGGCGCGGAGCGGGTCATCGCGATGTCTCGTCACGAGCCTCGCCAGGCGATCGCCCGGGCCTTCGGCGCCACGGACATCGTGGCCGAGCGCGGGAAGGAGGGCGGCGCAAGGATCGCCGAACTCACTGCCGGCATCGGTGCTGACGCGGTGCTCGAATGTGTCGGGACCGACCAGTCGATGAAGACCGCCTTCGCCGTGGCGCGGCCAGGCTCCATGGTCGGCTTCGTCGGCGTACCCCATGGAGTCGAACTCCCGGTACGCCGGATGTTCCAGAAGAACGTCGGACTGGCCGGTGGCATGGCGCCCGTACGCCGCTACCTTCCCGACCTGCTCGAGCGGGTCCTGTCCGGAGCGATCGATCCCGGGAAGGTCTTCGATCTCACCCTGCCGATGGCTGAGTCGCCCGAGGCCTATCGCGCCATGGACGAGCGCCGTGCCATCAAGGTGCTGCTGGAGCCCTGAATCAGACCGCGGACGTCGACCGGCCCTGCACGCACGTGCAGGAGTCGGAGCACGGGAGATAGGTGTGACGCGCGTGTCCGCATCCTGCGCAGGGCCGGTCGTGCGCCACTGGCATCGAGGTGGTGACGACGGTGTCCCACATGTGTGCTGCTCCAGATTCTTCGGTGCTACCTGTTGACTGTCCTCTTGACAGTGCCACGTCGGAGCCGGACAGGGACTGGAACAGCACAATCGTCCTCGTCCCACCAGGGCGAATGGTCAGAACGGGTCATGCCCGATAGCCCATCGGCTCTGTCCTAGGCTCACCACATGGGCGCTGGACACGGGCACGGACACGCACACGCCGGAACACGCCACCGCTGGCGTCTCGCTCTGGCGTTCGCCCTCGTGGGCTCATTCTTTCTTGTCGAACTGGCGACCGGGATCTGGTCCGGATCGTTGGCGCTGCTCTCCGATGCCGGACACATGGCTGCAGACGTGGTGGCCCTGGGGGCTGCGCTCGCTGCGACCCGCATTGCCACCCGTTCGGACACCACCGGCCGACGCACCTACGGCTCCTACCGCGCCGAGGTCTTCGCCTCCGGCTTCACCGTTCTGCTCATGGTCGGTGCAGCGGTGTACGTCTTCATCGAGGCCATCGGACGTATCGGCACCGACGTCGAGCCAGCCACCGGACCGATGCTGGTGGTCGGCGGGATCGGGCTCGCGATCAACCTGATCTGCCTGGTGCTCCTGCGAGGGGGCGCATCCGACAGCCTCGTGGTCAAGGGTGCCTACCTCGAGGTGGTGGCCGACAGCCTCGGTTCGGTGGGGGTCATGGCTGCCGGTGCACTCGTGTTGCTGACTGGCTACGGCGGGTGGGACACCGCGGTCGCAGTGGCAATCGCGCTGTTCGTCGCGGTGCGGGCTCTCATGCTGGGCCGGGAGGTGCTGGCAGTCCTCGGCCAGCACGCCCCCGCCGGGGTCGAACCTGACGTGGTGGCCGCTGATCTGGAATCTCTCGTCGGCGTTGCCGACGTGCATGACCTGCACCTGTGGACACTGACGTCCGGCATGAACGTCGCCACCGCTCATCTGGTGGCAGAACCAGCGGCCGATCGGGAGGAGATCCTCGCCGGGGCACGCGCACTACTGCTCGAGCGCCACGGCATCGACCATGCCACGGTCCAGGTCGAGACCGATGCCAAGGGATGCCAAGAACTGTCGTGGTGACTCACGTGCTGAGTCGTGAGCAGGCCAGACGCATCGCCGTCGGAGCTCAACTCCTCGGTGCCCGGCGACCGGCCGACACCATGACGACGATCCGCCATCTCGGGTTCCTCCAGGTGGATCTCACTCGCGTGGTGGCGCACCACGCTGATCTGGCGCTGTGGACCCGGCTGGGTGCGCTTTACACGCCTGGGCACCTCGAAACGCTCATCGGTGACGGCGCTGTCGTCGAACTGCAGTCGAGACTGCGCCCCAGTGAGGACATTGCGCTCCTCCAGGCCGACATGGACGTGTGGCCGGGGCCTGCGCCGACGACCGAGTCCCAGGAATCCGTCCGCAACTGGGTCGCTGCCAACGAAGGGTGTCGTCTCGGCATCCTCGCGCGCCTACGTGCCGACGGGCCTACGCCGGCTCGTGATCTGCCGGACACCTGCGATGTCCCGTGGCACTCGAGGGGTTGGACCAACAACAAGAACGTGGTGAAGCTCCTCGAGTGCATGGAGGCCAGGGGAGAGGTGGCGGTCTCCTCACGTGAGGGCCGCGAACGACGCTGGGATCTCGCGGAAAGGATCCATCCCGGAGATGCGGCGGTGCCGGCCAAGGTCGCGCACCGCATTCTGGCGGAGCGACGTCTGCGAGCCCTGGGGATTGCCAGAACCCGCGCGGTCGAGGCGTGGCACGAACCCTACGACGTTCGGGATGTGGGGGAACCGGCCACGGTGCAGGGCGTCCGTGGGGTCTGGCGTGTCGACCCGACCCGGCTCACCGACGACTTCGAGGGCCGCACAGCGCTCCTGTCCCCTCTCGATCGGTTGATCTTCGACCGGGTACGGATGGAACAGCTCTTCGAATTCGATTTCCAACTCGAGATGTACAAGCCTGCCGCATCGCGCCGCTGGGGCTACTGGGCGATGCCGATCCTGCACGGAGACCGACTCATCGGGAAGGTCGACGCCACCGCAGACCATGAGAATGACGTGCTGGGCGTGGATGCGGTCCACGAAGACGGTACGTGGTCCGCGCGTCGACGCGCGGACGTCGATGCGGAGATCGACGCTCTCGCGTCGTGGCTCGGGTTGGTTCGCTCACCGTAGTTCCGCAGGCGACTCAGGGACGAGACGCGACACCCAGCGCAGCAAGAACGGCACCGGCCGCCCGTTCTCCGCTCACCAACGCTCCCTGGATGGATGCGGTGTCGCGGTGATCGCCACACACGATGAGGCCGTCATCGTCGACCTGGGGCTGCGCGGAGCGAAGGGGGCTGAGCTGCGCGGGTAGCGCGTGGGGGATCTCGTGACGTGCCAGCACCTCCCAGTCAGAGGTGTTGCATCCGAAGATCGAGGCGACCTGACGACGTACGTCCGCCTCGGGCAGCGCCGTTCCCTTCTCATCGATGAGTGTGGTGGCCTGTACGAGAGTGCCGCCGGCCGGGGCATACGAGGGCACCGCATTGCTCACCACGGCGGTGTTCACCACACCGCCGCGAGCACGGTGGCCACGCCTGTCATCGATGTGCAGCATCGTTGATCTGGTGGGAGATGAGGGTGCGGAGAACCACCAGGTCACGAGTCCGTGCATGGGCGGGGGAGTGAGTGAGGTGAGGCTCGCGATCTTCTCGGGCGAAACGGCCACCACCACGTGACGTGCCGTCAACGCCCCGCCAGAGGTATTCACCGAGTAGTGCCCGCCAGAGCGCTCGACACTGTCCACCGGCTGGGTGAGACGGATGTCGTCAAGACCGAGGGAAAGTTGTAGCGGCAGCATCTGAACCCCGCCCGGAGGCAATCCCGGAACCCCGAGCGCAAACATCCGGACGAGCAGCCGGGCGAACGCGTCGGAGGTGGTGCAGGTGTCATCGATCAGCACCCCAGCCAGGAAGGTCTCCAGCACCCGGCGAACAGGGCCTTTCACCCCAGCACGGTCAAGAGCCTCGCCGAGCTGCCGATCGGGGCCTCGAACCACCCGACCGGGAGCGACGAGCACCGGACCGAGCCAGCGTAGTAGCGCCACGGCGGAGCGCGGCGTCACGTAGCCACTGAGCAGCAGGTCCGGAAGGTGTCGTGGTGCACGCAACGGGTGAGCCAGAGTGGTCAGTCCCCGACCGTTGCGAACGACAATTCCTGCTCCGAAAGGATGCAGATCGAGGACACTCAGATCCACGGCTCGACGCAACGCAGGGTAGGCAGGATTGATCACCTGGAACCCCCGGTCGAGGAGAAAACCGTCCACCGAGTCGGTGCGCTGACGCCCGCCCACCCGATCGGTCGCCTCCAGGACGACCGGGCACACACCGGCGCGAGTCAGTTCGCGGGCGCACTGGAGGCCAGCCAGACCCGCGCCGATCACCACCACGTCATGCACCGCAGCCTTCACTGCTCCAACCCGGTGCTCGTCATCACCCAGCGCCACATCCGTTCGACCTCGCCACTCTCCGGTTGCGTCGCCGCGCGGTAGTGGGTGGGTCGCACGCGCCGGTCATGAACCAGCGAACCCGGCGGAGGTGGAAGGTTGACGGCGGTCAGCCATACCGTCGTCTCGGCGCCTCCGTCGGCCGCACGCAGCACCGGCCGGGCGAACTTGCGGAAGGTCGGCAACGACTCCACGACCCCAGGTGTGTCCGCCCAGCCCGGATGGGTGGCGTAGACAAGAACCTCGGTACCCCATCGCTCACCGAGCAGCGGCAGTAGTTCGACCTGGGCGCGTTTGCTGCGAGCGTAGGCGGTCGTGGGGGAGTAGCGGCCCATGGTGTATTCCGGGTCGTCGGCGCGTAGTTTCTGGGCGTACATCCCACCGGAGGTGACCAGCACGATCCGTGCGCCGGCGATCAGGGCCGGTCGCAACAACTCAGTCAGCAGGACCGGCCCCAACACATGCACGGCCATGGAGAGTTCGTGTCCCTGAGGAGACTCCGAGCGCTCAGGTGGCATCAGTCCGGCGTTGTGCACGATCGCATGCAGTGGTCCCAGGTCCGCCAGGTCATCGGCGGCTCGTCGTACGTCGTCGAGATCGGCCAGGTCCGCCAGGACCACATCGACCTGCGCATCCGGGTACTCGAGGGACAACTCCGCGCGCACGCGCTCCGCCTTCTCGCTGTTGCGGGCCACCATGACCAGCCGTGCGCCCAGATCGAGCACACCGCGAGCGGTGGCGAGACCCAGGCCTGAGGTCGCACCGCTGACCACGACGGTGTGCCCACGCAGCGCATCCGGAGCGGGGTCCGCCGGCCAACCCGGCAGGTGGCGGCGAATTGCCGGACCGATCCTGCTGAAGCCGAGGGCGACCGAACGGTCCAGAATCGTGTCGATGCCTCGACCGACTCCATCGGGGAGGGGGAGGACTGCCATCTGGTGCGCTCCTGTTCGTCAGTGGCCGGAAAGTGCCGCAGCCAGGGCATCGGGGTCGGCCACGGAGATGGTGGCACCGGGGTGGCGGAGCACACCGCTCGGGTCGATCGCTGGGACCGGCTCGTGGAAGGAGAGGCACAGGGCTCGGTCGCCGTTGGTCGTGAAGGAGATCCCCCGGTCGACGAAGGAGAGGTGCGGGGGACCAGCGGTCTTGACCCAGGCGAAGTCCTCGCTCACCTGCGTCCCGGTGATGTTGGCGCGCGGGGTGAGGAGTCGCCACGGGCCGTAGCGGACGTAGAGCCACTGTGGACTGACCTCCACCGTCGTCGAGGCGGGAGAGATACCGAAGAACCGACCGGCGACGGCGTACGACGGTGCGAAGGCAAAGTGGAACGCCTCCACCTGATCGACCCGTGGGCCGGAAGAGCCTGACACGAGCCCGCGCAGTGCAGCACCCGCCAACAGCCGATAGGGCTGCATGACCAAGGACAACGGACCCTCCGTCCGCATGGTCGCCCGCGTCCTGCCGCCGGCGGCAGGCACGACGTCATGATGCATCCGCACAGTCTGTGAGCCCCGACCGACCCGCCAGGTCCAGGAGCGGAGCACCGGGTCGACGTCCTCGACGGTGAAGTCGAGCCAGACCCCGCGAGGCCCCAGGACACGGCCCTCCACCCCGGCCGCGATCTCCGTGGCATCCGTCTCGACGCCCTTCAGGTGCGGCGCCCACGAGGACCACGTCTGCGGAGTGGTGTAGCGCTGCCACACCTCCTCCGGTGTGGCTGGCCCTACGGTTTCGACGAGCACGTGGTCTCCCTCCGGGTCAACGGGCGGTCACAGCTTGATGGTGTCGTTGTCGCCGAGATCCGGCTGGTCGTCGGTGATGAGCCCCTTCGCCATGGCGACGACCGTGGCGACCTTGCCCGGGGTGTCCCAGTATTCCGCGCTCTGTCCAGTGATCTCGAGGATGACGTTGTTCTCGTCCTCCGGCCCGCCCGACATGAACGCTCCGGCGGACGCGTCCCAGAGGCGGGCGATCTCGGCGCGATCATCGTTCACGCGCGCCGTGCCACTCAACGACACCCAACCGCCCTTGCTGGCATAGGCAACGTTGACGCGCGGGTCAGCGGTGATGGCGGTGATCTTCTCGCTGTCCCGCTCAGTGAGGAAGGGCACCGTGCCTGGGTCGTCGAAGTCCTGGGTGCCCATGGGGGTGGACACCAGTGACCCTTCCACGGAGAGGTACGTCAGGACCGCGATGCGCGTCTCGCTCATGATCTCGCTGACGGTGCTGAGTTGATCATCGTGTGAAGTCATGGGTTCGACGATGCCACCCCTGCCAAGTTTGTGCACCACCCCTGTGGCGGACCGCTGTCCAGGGGGGCCTCTGTCGCCGCTGGCCACTAGCCTGAATGCATGACGAGGCATGTGGCCGACAGCCATGATCTGATCCGCGTCCACGGCGCCCGGGAGAACAACCTCAAGAACATCAGTGTCGACCTGCCGAAGCGGCGGTTGACGGTCTTCACCGGCGTGTCCGGGTCGGGAAAGAGCTCGCTGGTCTTCGCCACCATCGCTGCAGAATCACAACGGATGATCAACGAGACCTACAGCGCCTTCGTGCAGGGCTTCATGCCTGCACTGGCACGGCCCGAGGTCGATCATCTCGATGGCCTCACGACGGCGATCATCGTCGACCAGGAACGGATGGGGGCCAATCCGCGCTCGACCGTCGGCACGGCCACCGATGCCAACGCGATGCTGCGGATCCTTTTCAGCCGGCTGGGAGAACCGTACGTTGGCCCGCCCACCGCCTTCTCCTTCAACGTCCCCACGCGCAAGGCCAGCGGTCTGATGACGACAGAGAAGGGCGGCCGGGTCGAGAAGAACGTCGTCAAGCAGGCGGTCTACCTCGGCGGCATGTGTCCGCGCTGCGAAGGCATGGGCCATGTCAGCGACATCGACCTGACCGCGCTCTACGACGACACCAAGTCGCTGCGCGAGGGGGCCCTCACCATTCCGGGCTACTCCATGGACGGGTGGTACGGCCGCTTGTTCCAAGGGGTAGGACTACCGATGGACAAGCCGATCTCCTCCTTCACCAGGAAGCAACTGGAGACGATGCTCTACGCAGGGCCCACCAAGATCAAGGTCGACGGAGTCAATCTGACCTTCGACGGCATCATCCCCAAGATCCAGAAATCGATCCTGTCCAAGGATCGTGAGGCGATGCAGCCGCATCTGCGCCGCTTCGTCGAGCGTGCAGTCACGTTCCAGACCTGCCCAGCATGTGAAGGCACTCGCCTGACCACCGAAGTGCTGTTGTCGAAGATCAATCACAAGAGCATCGCCGACGCATGCCAGATACAGATCTCCGATCTGGCCGACTGGGTGCGTGCCCTCGACGAACCGACAATCACGCCGCTGCTCAAAGGGCTGCAACATCTGCTGGATTCATTCACGGCCATCGGCCTGGGCTATTTGTCGCTGGACCGCCCAGCAGGCACCTTGTCCGGTGGAGAGGCTCAGCGCATCAAGATGATCCGTCACCTCGGCTCGTCGCTGACCGACGTCACCTATGTCTTCGACGAGCCCACCATCGGCCTGCATCCGCATGACATCCAACGCATGAACCAGCTACTCCTGCAACTACGCGACAAGGGCAACACCGTGCTGGTGGTGGAGCACAAGCCGGAGACGATCGCCATCGCCGACCACGCTGTCGAGCTGGGTCCGGGTGCCGGATCATGCGGCGGCGAGGTCTGTTTCGAAGGCACGGTCGAGGACCTTCGTGCCAGTGACACCGCCACCGGACGCCATCTGGGCGACCGGGCCCGGCTCAAACAATCCGTCCGCACAGCGTCGGGAACGCTGGCTGTGACAGAGGCCTCCACCCACAATCTCAAGAACGTCACGGTCAACATTCCTCTCGGCGTGCTGTGTGTGGTCACTGGGGTGGCCGGCTCGGGCAAGAGCTCCCTCATTCACGGCTCCGTCGCACCGCAGGAAGGTGTGGTGGTGATCGATCAGGGAGCCATCAGAGGATCACGACGGAGCAATCCCGCGACCTACACCGGGCTCCTTGAGCCGATCCGTAAAGCATTCGCCAAGGCCAACGGGGTGAAGCCGGCGCTCTTCAGTTCCAACTCGGAGGGTGCCTGTCCCACCTGCAACGGAGCAGGCGTGATCTTCACAGAACTCGGGGTGATGGCCACCTTCGAATCGCCCTGCGAGGAATGCGAGGGACGTCGGTTCCAAGCCTCAGTACTGGAATACACTCTGGGGGAGCACAACATCGCCGAGGTGCTGGCGATGTCGGTCATGGACGCGGACGCATTCTTCGCCGCCGGCGAGGCCAAGACACCCGCAGCCCACAAGATCCTCCAGCGACTCGTGGGCGTCGGTCTGGGTTATCTCACCATCGGGCAGCCGCTCACCACACTGTCAGGAGGCGAACGCCAACGCCTCAAACTCGCCACCCAGATGGCGGAAAGGGGCGACATCTACGTCCTGGACGAGCCCACGACCGGACTCCACCTGGCGGACGTCGAGAACCTGCTGGGGCTGCTTGACCGGCTGGTCGACTCCGACAAGTCAGTGATCGTCATCGAGCACCACCAGGCTGTCATGACGCATGCAGACTGGATCATCGACCTCGGGCCCGGCGCCGGCCACGACGGCGGCACGGTGGTCTTCGAGGGAACGCCCGCGGAACTGGTGGAGGCGGGGGAGAAGACGCTCACGGGGAAGCACCTGGCTCTGTACGTCGCGAAATGATCCCGTCTCGGGCGAGCGTCAGTCAGGGTGAACCGAAGGCGGCCTGACAGTTCAGGGAGCCAGGCCTGTTCCCGGAATGTTGCGTAGAACGGTGAAACCGACCACGACTACCAAGAGTCCCATCGCGAACCTGGATGAGGCCGGCGGCCCGGTGACCGTCCGTCCGCGGCTGCTCGCCATTTCGCTGACCCACCACCACGCCAACCACACCAGAGCGAATGCGGTGAGGGGGTTGTGGCTGAAAGCTTCACCCACATTCCCGGTGAGCAAGTCGTGAGTCGCACGCAGGCTCCCACATCCGGCGCAGTACATGCCTGTGAGGAGCAGCGAAGGACACACCGCGAAACTACCTGGAGTGTGCGGGTCGCGAATGACGAGCGCGGCAGCACAGCACGCAGCGACCGTTCCGGCCAAAGCCAGAACGGTCGTGCGAGGCAGTGCAGGTAGCGTCACATCGACGAGGACGAGTCAGCGCCCAAGACCCCTGCGACCACGATGAGCAGGACGTAGACCACTACGAGGGCAAGCCCGGACGCCATGGCAACGATCGCCCACTTCTTCGCCTTGGCTGCGGCCTCTTCGGCTGCCGACTGCTGACCCGTCGTCCAGAGGCTGTCGACCTTGGTGGCGTAGACGATGGACACGATGCCGAAGGGCATGCAGCACAGGAGAGTGGACAAGATCGCCCACACCAAGAAGTTGTTTGGTTTCGGCAACCCGGGGTTCCCACCCGGAAGGTAGCCCCCAGACTGGTACGGCGGTGTGGGGGGCGCGCCGTAACCCCCGGGCTGTGCTGAGGGCGGTGCGTTCCAGCCGGCCGGATTCTGGGGGTTGTTGTCGCCAGCGGGCGGGGGATAGTCGTTCGACACGGCAGTTCTCCGTCAAAGTGGTCGGGGTGATTCTCTGGCTGCGACTGCGGTTCGAGGTCAGTCCGTTGGTCTTGTCGCGGAGGCAACCTACTACTAGTCAGCATGGACCGATGCAGCATGGGAATGAGGGGACTTGTGGGAGAGAGGGGAGAGTGAGCATCTGGATGCACACGTTATGTCAATCAACGATCGAGCATCTGGGCATGCTATGATTGACGCGGATACATCTGCATCCATTCTCGACCCCAAACAAGCTTCTTGTGCCGTGCCTAGCGGTATGGGCACCTCAAAGCCGATTGGCTCACGAGGACGCGTCAAAAGCGATCCTGAGGCGCCTCAGCAGGCTTGCAACAAGTTTCCAGGGTCTACATCTGGCAGAACTAAATTTCCCGCAACGCCCCGGATCGACCACAGCAGTCCCAGCAGGCGCAGTTGGGCTGCAGTGCGTGCCGCAAGGCGCTCAGCTTGCAAACATGCTCGTTGTGCACGAATGACAACAGCAATGGTCGGCGCCGAGCGTCCGCAAACCCCTCTCGAGCGTTCGCCACAATTAGCCGATAACTGACATTATGTCAGTTTCTACGTGTTGCTTCGGGTCAATCGTCCAAACTCCCGTGCGTCACCACCCCCTGGTCCCCATCTAGCGAAGCTGTTCGACGCGACCGTCGTACCAGGCGTCGTGCGGCCCCGGAACGAATCCAAGGCTCAGGTACAACCGCTCAGTGGCTTCTTCACCAAACCCGATCTTCGCTCGATGTGCCCCTCGTTGATAGAGACGTTCGAGCCCGGCCGTCAACATGGCGCGCGCCAGGCCGCGACGTGCGAACTCGTCCTCGACCCTCACTGGCTCGACCAGACCGACTTTGGTGACGCGCTCCAGCACGTCAGGACAACACCGGCGACCGGTCCGTGCTCGTCCATCCAGAAGACCTGATCGATCTCGTCCGACGGCCTCGGCGTCCTCGCCCACCACTGCATGTCAGCGGCTTCCCAGAGTCCCCCGGTGGGATCGTCCAGCCGGACTCGCTGGAGCAGGTACGTCGCCAGCGCCAGCGCCTCGGTGCCACGTGCCCGAACCTCGCGCAACATTAAGTCCTCCATCAGCGATCAGAGCCCTGCAGTCTGCCCGACACACTGCGGACCCGCATCCGCAATAGGGAGCCCCTTTGCTCGCTCCGCTGCGGCACCAGCCAGCCACTCCCCCAGCGCGACCAGCATCCGAGCCATGGCCGGATTCCTCCAAGCCGAGGCTGCCGCAACATGAGGCCGACGACCTGACGGCATGTTTCCGGTCGGCGCAGATCGGGCGCTCGAGCTCTACATCTGCGAAGCGGACTTGACTGAGGGCCGGCAGGACCATCCGTCAGCCCCGTCCCCGGGCGCGCTACGTTGCGTCCATGGCGGACATCGACCGAGAACCACCCGCGCTGCTGGTGGTCACCGGCGCTGCGGCAGCCGGCAAATCCACCATAGGCGACCACCTAAGGTCACACGCCGATCTGTTCGTCATCGACGGAGACGTGCTGGGTCGAGGCGCCGCTGCCATGTCTGCTGGACGACGGGACTATGTCGATTTCTGGCGCTTTGTCGCAGCGATCAGCGACGAGGTCCGGAGCAACGGTTTGGTGCCCGTGGTGCCTTGCATCTGCCTTCCGGCGCAGGTAATCGCGGCGGTTGACGAAGAGATCGTTCATTTCCTTGCCCTCGTCAGTGACGCTGCGACCGTGCAAGGGCGAATCGCTGCCCGCGTTGGAGTTTCGGAGGTCCCTGAGCCGCAGACCCACGTGCAGTTCGACGCCACACTCCGCAACATGACCGTTCCGGCTCCGCACACGTTGCAGCAGCACGACGTGTCCGTCCACGATGTGGAGTCCACCCTTACCGTTGCCTGGCGATGGGCGGAGACGAAACGTCGGCGCCGCTCCCCCGTGATCGACCCCCGCAGATGATCGACCATCACTCCATGAATGCGCTCGTGTGACCGCAGACGTCGAGTGGCTGGTGGCTCAGATCACGTACCTGACCACTTCAGCGAGGTCCGTTGGCACCTGTCTCGACCACCCAGTCTCTGCATCAATGCCCTCGCCTTTGCCATCCGAAGGCGGCTCGAAACGTATCGCTGACATACCCAAATCCATGGCACCGGTGAGCTCATGGCTGCCGCCGTCACCGACGTACAGGCAATCCTGGGGCTCGACTCCCAGCGTCCTGAGAGCGACAAGGTACGCATCTGGGTGTGGCTTGCGATGTGTCGTGACGCAGGAGAATGAAACCGCCTCGAAGTGCGGCGACAGTGGGCTGCGGGACCAGATCTCAGGTGTCTCGGCGGAACAGTCACTGACAAGTCCACGCGGCACTCCTGCCCGTCCAAGTGCAACCAGAGCCGGGATCGCCCAGGTTCGACGATGTAGGGAGTACGTCATCTCCAGGCGCAAATGCACCGCAGCATGGACTCCAGCCTCCGAAGGCGTGGCTCCGAGGCTGGCGGCCAACCACTTCACCGTTTGATGAAGGTCGCCGAGCCGCCCGCGCGTCCGGTCGTCGAAGCTGTCACGGATCAGGGTCGACAGTTCGGCCGAATCCACCCCCAACGACTGTGCCATCAGCGGTGACACTGCGTCGCGCTCGAGGTCGAGACACCATGGTCATGGAGGAACAGAAACACATCACGCGACCAGCAATCCACGTCTGTCCGGGCCAGGCCGGTAGTCCACAAGGTTGCTGCTGTCTGGGACCCCGACAAGCAACAGGACCGTTGTGGACTACCAGCGGTGGTGGAGAGGATCACCACTCTGTCTGGACGCGCCAGTGAGCCGGCGTCGGTGGACTCGTGGGTGACCCACCGACGCCGGCTCTCCTCCATGGGGTGGAGGGGTGCGGTGGCTACAAACTCCACCGGCTCTTCACAACTGCCATGCGGGCAGGTGTGGGCTTCATACCTGTGTCAGGAAGGACATCGGGAACCGCACAGGCTGCGGGGATCCGAGTCTTCGCGAGCATGCGCTTGCCTTCCTTCAACGTGACCTTCGTCAGGAACGGCCCCGTGGTGGTGAACTTCTTCTTGGACTGAGCTGCCACCTTGATGCGGTAGGTCTTCTTACCCACGCGCAACTTGTAGGTGACCCTGACTCCCGAACGGTTGGCCAACTTGGCCCGGACGGTGCCCTGGCAGGTCGCCTTCACCTTGCCCACGGCCTTGCCGAAGGACTCCGCAGGAGCCACCTCGGGCGGCGGCGGCGCCGTGGTGGGCGCCGTGGTCGGCGCGACGGTCGGCGCGACGGTCGGCGCCACGGTGGGCACCGGCGGCGGCACGGGTGTCGAGCGACAGACCTCGACCGACTGAGATGCGGTCGGGTCCGGGCCGGTCACGGTGAGCACCGCGGTGTTGGTGTACGTCTCGCAAGCACCCGCTGCAGCATCGAGAGTGCGGGAGTAGACGAACACGTTGCTCGCATTGGCGACATCCACCGGGAACTCCAGCGCAGGCAGCCCGTCGTTGGGGATGTCGTCGCTGATGATGGCCGTCTTGTCGATCGTGCCGGTGTTGGCGAAGACCACGTCAGTCACTTTCTGCACGGACTGGTCGCCCCAGGTCACGGCCGCGGTGTTGCTGCCGCCGGGGTGTCCTGCACCGGTACAGGTGTAGTTGACGCTGATCGAACCGCCGGCCGGGACGATCACCTTGTTGTCACCGATGAGGGAACACGTCCATCCGGGGACAGCAGGCGTGTCAGTGACCGTGCCGTTGAACTCCTGGGTGGCCGACGGGTTGGAGACGGTGATGGCACCCTCCCAGCGAGCCTGCCCCTCGTCCACGACTGCGCCAGGCGTCGCCGTGACGGTGTAGGTGAAGACCGCATCGGCACCAGGGCCGACAGTGATCTTGGTCTGGTCGACCACCTTGGTCAGGGACCAAGTCTGACGCTGGCCGAAGCTCGCGTCCACCGATTTGGCGATACCGGGCTGGCAGACCTTGGTGGTAGCCGTGCTCGGCGGTGTCGGAGTCTCGATGACCGACACGGTGTTGACGTAGGTCTGGCACTCACCGGCAGGAGCGGTGACCGGACGGGTGTAGGTGACGGTGACCGGGTTGGCCTTGACGTCCGCCCACTTGTACGGGCCGTCTCCCACGGTGGTGGCCGCTCCGCCGTCGAAGACGTCGGACAACTGCACCGATTCGTACCGGGGAGTGGCGTCGTCAGTCACGTCGACGTTCACCGTCTTGCTGCTGGTGCCGCTCGGGGAGAAGTACTTGACCTTGTCCCAGGTGAGCGTGGCGGTGTTGGAACCGACGTACTCTCCCTGGGTCATTCCGGTGCAGGTGTAGTCATACGGCTTGCGGACCACCTTGGCTGGCACCGTGGTGTCCGGACCACCAGTGATGGTGCACGTGAGTGCGGTGCCATCGAGTGTGGTCACGTCCTCCACCTGGGCGTCCACAGCCCAGTCGTTGGGGTTGCTGAGCCAGATCGTGCCGCCCAGCTTCCAGGCACCGTCGGTGTAGCCGTTCGTCTCGAGCAGCACCTTGAACGAGGCGACTGCGCCGTTGGGTCCGACGAAGATGTCGCCGGGACCGGTCTTGGTGACCTTCCACTGGTAGTCGCGGTCGTAGGCCAACGTGGCGATCTTGTCGACACTGAGGTTGCGACCCACGCAGACCTTCACGGTCGCGTCGTCAGACGAGGGGGCCGAGTCGCTCGGCTTCACCGTCGCGGTGTTGTCGTAGTCGGTGCACGACCCCGGGACGCCGACGATGGTGCGGTCGTAGGTGAAGGTGCGCGGTCCATCGATTGCCTTGACGGTGACGCCGTTGGGGCCGGCTCCTTCGAGATCGACCTTCGAGTCAGTGACCTGCGCCGTGGCGTTGGTCGTGGTGATGGCTGCGTCGGCGAAGTCGAACGGTGCCGTCGCCTCGGCAGAGCCAGTCGTGCCATGAAGCTTCTTCGGGTCCCACTTCAGCGAGACAGCATTCGTTCCCTTGGTGTTGGTGTCTGCATTGGGCAGCGTGCAGGTGTAGGGAATGGACTCGGGGCCCGGCTTGAAGGTGCGGGTTGCCGGACCTGAGTCGAGTGAGCAGTTCGCCCCCGGGAGCACGTCCGCGACGGTGACGCCGGGGATGTCGATGCCGTTGGGGTTGGTGACCGTGATTTTTCCTGTGACCTTGAACGCGGTGTTCTTGGCTGCGCTCGGCGTCACCACGATCTGATAGCCAGCGGAGGCCGAGGTGCCTTCAGGAACTTCGAAGCGAGATCCACGGGTGAGCGTCTTGGCGATGCTCCACTGATAGTCGCGGTTGAACTTCGGAGTCGCCGTCTTGGCCACCGTTAGGTCCTTCAGCTTGACCTGGTTGGTGATCGTGCAACTCGCCGTCTGACCGGCGAGGAGCTTTACCTTGTCGGGTCCGGTGAAGGTGATGTCGCCCGGCCCGGTGAGCTGGGTGCAGTTCCAGGTGGTGCCGTTGGTGTAGCCGTCACGGATGCTCTCGGAAAGGGCGTACTCCGTGTCGGCCTTGACGTTCTGGTTGGTGACCGCAGGGGTGTTGCCCGGCCCGGAGAAGCCTCCGTCGCCAGCCGCCTTCAGCGTCCATGCTTGGCCCGCACTCGGGTCGCCGACGGTGCCGTCGGGGTTGAGCACCTGCTTCTTCAGCGTCAGCTGTGGGGCCGGCGGGTTCTGCTTGTTCGTGACTTCACACGAGATGGTGGCGTTGGCTTTTCCGACGAAGGAGAAGCGTCCACTGTTGTTCACGTCCGGAGTGACGGTGACGGCCTTGCCGTCCACCATGCAGGCAGCCTTGAAGAACGTCCATCCTGGCTTGTCGGCCTCTTCCAGCGTGATCGTCGGTGTCTGTCCGACGTTGACGGCGATGTCGGCCGAGGTCCAGCCGTCGCTACCGTTGGCCGGAGCGGTAGCCGGGAAGGCACCCACGGTGCCGGGCGTGGAGGAGCCGGTGAAGCTCCAGCCGTTGCTGAGTGCGCCAGCGGCGGGGTTGCCCTGCCAGTCGAGCACCTTCTTCTGAACGGTGATCTTCTCGTTGCACACGCCAGCTGCGATGTCCTTGAGCTTGGCGGCCAGCTGCTCCCACGACGCGGTGTAGGTGTCGGTGGGGCTGGAGATCTGGTTCAGGCGGTGGATCGAAGCAAGGTCGGTGATACCGATGCCGAGCGTGATGACCTGTGCTCCCGCGGCCTTGACGGCGTTCGCGGAGTGGATCGATTCCTCCACCGTGCGCAGTGAGGGGTTGCCGGTGTCCGTGCCATTGCCGTAGGTGGTGGGATCGCCGTCCGTCATCATCAGGACGACGTCGTAGTCAGGGTTGGCGTTGATCCACAGAGCCCGGTCCCAGTTGGTCCAGCCGCCGCCGCTGATCCCGTTGATCGCATTCTTGACCGTCGTGGCCCCACCGGCGTCGGACACCGAGGTCAGGCCGAGGACGGGAGACGCGGTGGTGTCGAATTTGGAGAGCGCGATGCGCGACGGCGTGTTGGCCAACGCGTCCACGGCGCCCCTGCCGGCCTCCTTGAACTTGACGAGCTGGTTGGGCGTGATCGAGCCGGAGACGTCGAAGATCATGGCCACGGCGAGCCCACAGCGCTGCGGTGCCAACTTGTTGTCTCGTACGTCGGGCCAGGTGCGTCCGGCCTCCGGGAGGTTGCGTACCCGGTCGGGGTTGGTGGCCTTGACCGCGCCGCTGTTGTAGCGGATCCAGTCGTTGGCTCCACCCCAGGTGGCCGCGATCGACCACCCGATCGGTGAGGTTTCCTCCACGGCGTAGAAGTAGTTGTTCCCCTCGCCCGTCAGAGGTGCGAAGACGCCGCACTTGCCGCTGCTGTCCGTGATGCAGGTGAGGCCGGTGTCTGCCCCACCGTCCAGCTTGGAACCGTCGGTGGTGGCGAAGAAGCGGAATCGTGCCCCCTCCAGTGCAGTGACACCATCAGCGTTTCGGTCACCGCCCTTGTTCACGATCAACTTGGCGGACTGGCCAGGTGGATCACCTGCCGGCACTCCCAATTGGTCGTCCGCGTGTGCCGTCGCGCTGACGCCTACGACGGACATGAGTGGCACCACGAGTAGCAGCGCACAACTGCGCATCAGCCGTTTGAGAACCCCCGTTCCCTGTCCGTTTGACGAACACCCCTGCTGTGCGCTGCTTGTCCTCATGCGTCCCACTCCCCATTTGCATCAACTTGATTGTTCACCCCAGACCAGCCACAGAAGGACCGGTCGTAACGACCGGTCCCCAGAAACATGGGGCGGTCGGGGCCAGCATCCGACGAAGAAAGGTCGCTGCCCAGAGCCAGCACTCAGCCACGGGGAAGGTGGTCGAACCCTGTGGTCGTCCTTGACCATTTCACCGCTGAGGCATGGGGATTGGGAGTGTGCGGACCAGACCAGCCATACCTCTGGATCCACGATCGAGAACGGCTATTCGGGTGACCAGTTCGCGTGGATGGCCCCATGGGGTTTGCCGAGCCGCATGGCCAGACCTACGACCTGGTCCGAGGAGTCAGTGACATTGCCTCCGCGCCTTGCCGGTTGTGGGTCGTACTCGATCACCAATCGAATCGCATCGGAGGTGTCCGCGTCGGTGAGCAGCTCAGCCAACATGAGCGCCATGTCGATCCCGGCTGAAACTCCAGCAGCGCTGACGATGTGTCGCGCGTGATCCACCACCACGCGACGCTCGTCAGGGATGGCGCCAAAGACAGGAAGGAAATCGCGTACGGAGAAGTGTGTCGTTGCCCGCGCATCCACCAGCAGACCAGCTGCAGCGAGCAGGAGCGAACCAGCACAGACCGATGTCGTCCACCGTGTGGTGGCGTGGATCTCCTTGATCCACGGCACCAGTGGACCTTCGAAAGCCTGTTCAGTGCCGGGTCCACCTGGGACGACCACGACATCTGCATCGCGCACCTGCTCGAATGTGGCTGTCGGCACGAGCGCCAACCCCGAGTCGGTGATGACAGGTTCTTCGCTCGCCGCCACGAACACGAGGTCCGCCCCAGGCAGGAAGCGCAGGACCTCCATCGGTCCAACTGCATCCAGAGCGGTCATGCCGTCGTAGAGCACGACGGCGATCCTGAGGCTGGTCATCACATTTTCTCCTGGGCTGGTGATCGGGGCTGACGCCGCCTGTGCTTCTCGGCTGGGGTGGGACACCAGCGGTCAGGTGATGGCAGGACCACGCCGCTGACGTTCACCGGAGCCCAGCCGGGCACGTGCGATCCCGGTGCCAGCTCGCGAGCGCCCGGGACCTCGTTTCGCTCACCACAGAGATCGAGTGATCCCCCCGAGAAAGTAGGCAGTACATTTCCACGGTACCCACCCCAAGTCCGCAGACCTCGTGCGGCAGCAGGAGGCGGCCGCCTTGTCGACCGTGAACCCGACAATCATGAGGAGATGTGATGCTCCACCACCGAGTCGGGGAAGCTGAGCTTCGAGACCTTGAGCCGTGGCACGCGGAGGAGTTCTCAGGACTGTTCCAGAGCGAGGGACATGACCTCTACGAGTGGCTTGCGTGGGAACACTTCGAGAACTACGAGGCCTGCAAGAGTTTCCTGGAGGGCTTCGCGAAGGGCAGGGGCGAGGGAAGTCGCCGACTCTTCGGCCTGTGGCTCGACGGCGCGCTGGTCGGAGGCACCCTCTTCCCCACCATCAACGCACGCACCGGAATAGCCGAGATCGGAGTGTTTCTGACCGCAACTGCTCGCGGCCGCGGAATCGTCACCCAAGCAGTACGAGCGATGCTCGACCATGCCTTTGACGATCTGGGGATGCGGCGCGTGGAGTGGCGCTGTTCCCCGGTGAACCAGCCGAGCCGGGCGATTCCCGACAAACTTGGCTTCACGCACGAGGGCACTCTGCGCAAGGTCTTCAAGGTGCGAGAGAGCTATCTCGACCTCGAGGTCTGGTCGCTACTGCGTGAAGAGTGGGCGGCCGGCTCTCGGACGCCGCTCGTGCAGGAAGAGCCCGGCGAAGACCTCGCTGAATGAACAAGCGGCCCTGTCGAGCGCTCCTCGATGCACGGTGCGATCGACGAGGATCGTGGTTGTCGCGGATGGCCATCCTGCTCCCGTCCCTCCGCGCCAAGGCTCGCTGGTTACGATCGTGGCCATGTTGAAGAGATCCGCGGCCATCGTCGCCTGCCTGACCGTCCTGATGTTCGCTGGGTGCGGTCAGAGTGAAGAAGACGGTGCTGCCGACAAAGGCACCGATCCGTCCAGCACCGAGGCGAACGGCGCGACAGCGAAGTGCGACTACCCCGACAGCGGTCAGGAGGCTGCGCGCAAGGTCGAGTTGCCGGCCGGCGAAGCGCCGTCGGAGGGCACGGTCACTGCAACGATCTCGACCAATCAGGGCGACATCGGTCTCACCCTGGACCGCGCCAAGGCCCCGTGCACGGTGGCATCGTTCGTGTCTCTGGCCCAGCAGGGGTTCTACGACGACACCCCGTGCCCACGAATCGGCGACCAGCCAGGCTTCGGGATCCTGCAGTGTGGCGACCCCACCGGCACCTCAGCAGGAGGCCCCGGCTACGGCTTCGCCGACGAATTGAGCGACGACGACACCTATCCGGGAGGGACCCTCGCGATGGCCAACCGCGGACCGGACACCAACGGATCACAGTTCTTCCTGGTCTTCAACGACTCGGACTTCCCGCCCAGCTACACCGTTTTCGGCACCATCGATGACGCTGGGCTGAAGGTGCTCAAGGCGATCGCTGCGGAGGGGAACGACGGCGCCAACCCCGCAGGCGGAGGGACCCCCAACAAGCCGGTCCAGATCGAAAGCGTCACCGTGAGCTGATCGAACACCTCATCGCGGTCTTTGCTGAGGAGGAAGAGGTGGTCGTCCTGGGTGCGCGGAACCCAGGACGACCACCTCTTCCTCAGTCCTGATCAGGCATCATCTGCCTGGTCGTAGGTGACTTCGGCTCCTAGCTGAACGGTGCGCGACACCGTGCACAGCCGGTCCTTGGACATCGCGATGGCACTGGGCAGTCGCTCACGCGCCGCTTCGCCTTCGGCGGTGTCGGGGAACGTCACGTTGAAGGTGATCTGGAGACCCGTCATGTGGTTGCCGTCTTCGTCGCGTGTCTTGTGGCCCTCCGACCGCACCGTGAAACCGGTGCTCTCGGAGCGTTTGTGGGTAATGGCCTCGACATCGATGGCGCTGCACCCTGCGATCGCCGCCAGCAGCAGCTCGACCGGGGTGAAGTCGGGGTCCTCTCCCCCAGCGCCGAAGAAGGTCTCGCCCCCACGGTCATTGGTCGCTTTGAACCGGCTGGGACCGATCTTGGTGATGTCTATGCTCCGCAGTGTTTCTTCAGTCATGACAAACACCCTGTCAGAGGCGTACTCCGACAGGGTGCTCGAGTGCTGTTTCTAGCGGGCTTGCCGACGAGCAGCGCGGCGTTCGCGGCGCTCCTGCTTGCGGGCAATCTGCACATCTCGCAGGAGTGCACGGTCTTCAACAGAGAACGCGCGCGACTCAACGAGACTGTTGGCAACGTGCAACTGCAGATCCATGAGAATCTGTCCTTTCGAGGGCTCAACCCGTCGTGGTGGTGTAAGAACTAATCGCTCCTTTGCGACTCTTACATCGTAACGCTTTCGCAACGACTCGCCTCATCGACGCGAGGGTGATCTCGGCCACCTCGGGGCAGGGCGTCTGTCCTCGTCACGGCGTGGGTACGGACCTGTGTCGGCAGGCCCGCCTAGGTTCGTCCTGTGCGCATTCTTCATACCTCCGACTGGCACCTGGGGAGGTCCTTCCACCGTGAGGGTCTGCTGACGCATCAGGCCGCTTTCCTCGATCACCTGCTCGAGGTCGTGGAATCGGAGAAGGTCGACGTGGTCGTGGTCTCAGGAGACGTCTACGACCGTGCCCTGCCGCACGTCGATGCTGTACGGCTGGCTGACGATGCCTTTGCGCGGCTGGCCGATTCCCGAGCAAAGGTCGTGGTGAGCAGCGGAAACCATGACAGCGCCCAGCGACTGGGGTTCGGCTCGCGGCTGATGGACGCCGCAGGGGTCTTCGTCCGCACCAACGCAGCGACCGTCGGCACACCCGTCCTGTTGGACGACGCGCACGGGACTGTCGCTGTCCATGCGATCCCCTACCTCGACCCCTCGGCGCTGGTCGAGCCGTGGGGATTGAGCCACCGCAGCCACGAGGTCGCCCTGCGCGAGGCCATGATCCGGGTGCGTCGAGACTTGGCCTCCCGCGGTCCTCGAATCCGATCGCTCGTGCTGGCACACGCCTTCGTGGCGGGGGCGAATGCATCAGAGTCCGAGCGGGACATCAGCGTCGGTGGAGTCTCGCGCGTATCGACGAGTCTTTTCGACGGCATCGACTACGCCGCACTGGGTCATCTGCATGGCCCCCACGTGCTGTCCCCGGCACTTCGCTACAGCGGCTCCCCGCTCGCGTACTCCTTCTCCGAGGCCGATCAGGTCAAGGGCTGCTGGCTGGTGGAACTCGGAGCCGGCGGGTTGGACAGTGCTCACTGGATCGATGCTCCGGTCCCCCGCCGCTTGGCGCGTCTCAGCGGCTCGCTCGATGAACTTCTCGCCGACGCCTCCCTGAGCATCCACGAGCACGACTGGGTGCAGGCCACGCTCAGCGATCTCCCGCGGCCTGCGCGTGCCATGGAACAGTTGCGCCGTCGTTTTCCACACGCCCTGGTCCTGCAGTTTCCGACGGCTCCGCAGGACGCACACGCTCCAGCTGCGCGTCAGAGCGGTCAGAGCGATCACGAAATCGCGCTGGACTTCATCGCCGATCTGCGCGGTGTCCCTGCCACTTTGACGGAGTCGACTCTGCTCCGCACGGCTGTCGACGCCTGCTGTGATGACGCTGACCAAGATGTCTTGATCGGGGAGTCGTCATGAGGCTCCATCACCTTGAGATCACCGGCTTCGGACCCTTTCCCGAGACCGTCGCCATCGATTTCGATGCGTTGAGCGAGGCCGGTCTGTTCCTGCTCAGTGGTCCGACCGGTGCGGGCAAGTCGAGCATTCTCGACGCCGTCTGCTTCGCCCTCTATGGGGACGTGCCCGGTGATCGCTCGGCGGCCAAGCGGCTGCGCAGCGATCACGCCAGCGCTGACGTGGTACCGCGTGTGGTGTTGGAAGCCACTCTCTCGGGTCGTCGCTTCCGTCTCGACCGGTCGCCCTCGTGGCAGCGACCGAAGAAGCGGGGCACTGGGCTCACTCCCGAGCAGGCGCGCGTCGTCATCTCCGAACGGCTGACGTCGAGCGATGGCACGGCCCAGTGGCTCCCTCTCTCCACCCGACTGGATGAGACGGGCCATCTCGTGACCCGGCTTCTCGGCATGAATCTCTCGCAGTTCTGCCAAGTGGCGATGCTGCCTCAAGGCAGGTTTCAGGATTTCTTGCGGTCGACCTCCCAAGAACGGCACGCCTTGCTGCAACAGGTGTTCCAGACGGGTCGGTTCGATCAGGTCGAGCGTTGGTTGCGTGATCGTCGCGTCGATCTGCGCCGCGCCTCGCAGTCACACCACTCGACCGTGGCAGACCTGGTGAGCCGCATCAGCGAGGTCACCGCAAGCGCTGCTCCGCATGAGTGGGATTGCGCCCCCCTCGACCTCCCCCGGTGGGTCGGTGACTTGACGTCCACGACAGCGGAGCAGCATGCCGACTCGATGGTGCGAGTCGAGCAGACACACGCGGTGGAGCGCGAGGCCGATGCCGCGGTCAAGGCCGGGCTCGAGTGCACACAGCAGCAGGAGGCGTACGCCGAGGCGCAGCGCTGCCTCAGCACGCTGGAGGATGCCGGTCCCCGTCACCGTGCCAACACCGCACGACTGCTGAATGCTCGTCGGGCAACGGGGGTGCGTCCGCTGCACGAGGTCTTCAGGAATGCAGCCCAGGCCGAACTCGAGTCGGGGCAGGTCGCGAGCGATCACCGCCAGGCTCTGTCGGAACTCCTCGGTGGCACAGCCGCGGGCGAGCACACACTCGATGACGAGAAGTGGGTCGAGGGTCAGCGACGCGAGGCTGCTCGGCTGTTGTCCGAGATCACCCGCGTGCGACCGCTCCAAGCGCAGTTCGCGGATCTGGAGCGCGAACAATCCGCAGAACTGCTTCCTGCTGAGGCGTGCCGGGCTCGACTCGCGGGCGTGACCGCACGCTTGGTTCGGGTCCGCGACGAACTGTCGCTCGTCGCCGACCACCGACATGACGCGGAGCAGGCCCTGAGCGAAGCAGCGAATCTGGAAGTCGCGCTCGCGGGCTGGACCGCTCGACTGGAGACCGCACGGCACGCCGAGTCGCTCTCCCTCACGCTGGAGAAGGCGCAAGAGTCGCTCCGAGAGTCCGCTGCGCTGCGTCTGGTGGCGAGAGAGCAACTGGTGGAGATCCGCGAAATGCGTCTGGACGGGATGGCAGCCGAGATCGCCGGCCGGCTCGCGGTCGGCTGCTGCTGCCCGGTGTGTGGGTCCCAGGAGCACCCGGCCCTCGCGTCGACGTCCCCAGGAGCCGTTGACGACACGAGCGAACGAGAGGCTCGCAAGAGCGTCGATGATCTCGAAGTGATGGTCGAGGCACACACCCAACAGGTGCGTGGGCTCGAGGCGGAGCTTGCGGTGGCCGAATCCACCGCTGGGAGCTCCCCCGAGCAGTTGACCCTCGAAGTCGATCACGCGACATCCGCACTCAGGACCGCACGTGACGATGTTCTCGTGGCCGAGCGAGGAGCACAACGGTTGGCAGCGCTGGCGCAGGAGCAGGCCCAACTGCTCGATGAGAGTGACACGCTCGCCGAGGCGCTCGCGCACTGTGCGACGTCGCTGGCCGTGCTCGCCACCAGGATCGAGACCTTGCGCAAGGACATTGCAGCCGTTCTGGGCGACGACGGTCACGACGATCCAGACATGCTCGCCCTCAACTCCCAGCGGATCGAGGAGGCTGCGGCAGGCCACCTGCGGGCCTCCGCCGACCTCCGCCGCTCGCAGGACACTTCGCGAGCGGCGCTGAAGCGTGCAGACGAGGCAGCGTGCGAGGCGGGATTCGCGTCCGCCGGCGAAGCGGACGACGCCTGGCTCGACGCGGCAGAAACGGGTGCGATCCAGTTGGAGGTCCAGCAGCATGAGCAGGCTGTTGCGAGGGTCCGCGACACATTGGCTGACCCCGAGATCTCTCGGGCTGTCGCTGCCCCTGCCCCAGATCTGGCCCGTCTGGCTCTCGAGCAGGATGCTGCGCACGGCGAGGCTGGCTTCGCCGCACGCGCACGCGACGGACTCGTGGAGAGACTGGGGCGCCTCGAAGGACTGTCCACACAACTCCACGAGGCGCTGGAGAGCTGGGCGCCAGTCCTACACGATCTGGGCGTGGTGACCGATCTGGCAGCTTTCGTCGAGGGAAAACACCCTGACAATCATCTCCAGATGCGCCTCTCTGCCTATGTCCTGGCCCATCGCCTCAGCCAGGTCGTCCAGGCGGCCAACCTGCGGCTCTGCGCAATGAGCGACCAGCGCTACTCCCTCGTCCACACCGGTCAGCGCGGCGCAGGCGAAACACGCGGTGGGCTGAGCCTGCTGGTCCGCGACGAATGGTCCGGCGAGAGCCGGGATCCCGCGACTCTCTCCGGTGGTGAAACCTTCGTGGTGTCCCTCGCCCTTGCCCTCGGGCTCGCAGATGTGATCACGCAAGAGGCCGGCGGTGCCGATCTGGACACCCTCTTCGTGGATGAGGGCTTCGGCGCTCTGGATGCGGACACCCTCGAAGACGTGATGGATACCCTCGACACGTTGCGTGACGGGGGTCGGGTGGTGGGGGTGGTCAGCCACGTACCAGAACTTCAGACCCGCATCCCGACCCAGTTGCGCGTGCACAAATCGCGCCACGGGTCACGGACGAGTGTGCGCCTCGGATAGGTTCCCTGCATGAGTGCGTCCGGGGTCGACCCCACCTTCAGCGAACTGCCTCACCGCCGCCTCGGAGACGTCGCGTTGGCTCGGGCCCAAGAACTGGGCGTCACCCACGCCGACTTCCGATTCGAGCGCAACCGTTATCAGTATCTCGGCGCTCGTGACGGGGTGCTGCAGACTGCCAGTGACTCCGAGGATCTCGGTTTCGCAGTTCGGGTCGTGCACAGCGGCGCCTGGGGTTTCGCCTCGGGTGTCGTGCTCACCGACGACGAAGCACGCCGACTGGCAGAAACTGCGGTTTCGGTGGCCAAGGTTGCGGCGGCGATGACCACGACACCGGTCGAACTGGCTCCTGAGCCGGTCCATGACGATGTCTCGTGGGTCTCGCGCTATCAGATCAATCCGCTCGATGTGCCGACCAAGGACAAGGCAGCACTCCTTGTCGAGTGGACCCAGCGCCTGCAACAGGCACCTGCAGTCGCGCACGCGACGTCCTTCCTGCAGCAGGTCCAGGAGAACAAGTACTACGCAGATCTGGCCGGCACCCGTACGACGCAGCAGCGGGTCCGTCTGCAGCCGGGCTTCGAGGCGACCGGGGCAGACGAGACCACTGGCATCTTCGATTCCATGGCCTCGATCGCTCCTCCCGTCGGCCGTGGCTGGGAGTACCTCACCGGATCCCATTGGGACTGGGACGCCGAACTGGCTGAGGTTCCTGACCTCCTTGCCGAGAAGCTCGCCGCGCCGAGTGTCGAAGCCGGCATCTATGACCTTGTCGTCCATCCCTCGAACCTGTGGCTCACGATCCACGAGTCCATCGGCCATGCCACCGAACTCGACCGTGCCCTGGGTTATGAAGCCAACTACGCCGGTACGTCGTTCGCGACCTATGACAAGTACGGCACCCTGCAATACGGCTCGCGGATCATGAATGTGCAGGGTGACCGCACGCAGGAGCACGGCCTGTCGACCGTCGGCTACGACGACGAAGGAGTGGAGACCCAGTCGTGGGACATCATCCGCGACGGAGTCCTGGTCGGCTACCAGCTCGACCGATCCATGGGTCATCTCAAGCCGGAGCTCAACGACGGTCGCTCCAACGGGTGCGCCTACGCTGATTCGTCGGGGCACATTCCGATCCAGCGGATGGCCAATGTCTCCCTCATGCCCGCCGAAGACGGCCCGTCGACCGAAGACCTGATCTCGCGTGTCGAGCGCGGCATCTATGTGGTGGGCGACAAATCGTGGTCGATCGACATGCAACGGTTCAACTTCCAGTTCACCGGCCAGCGTTTCTACCGCATCGAGAACGGGCGTCTCGCCGGGATGGTCCGAGATGTGGCCTACCAGGCCACGACGACCGACTTCTGGAACTCCCTCGAAGCAGTGGGCGGCCCCCAGACGTGGGTCCTGGGGGGCGCCTTCAATTGTGGAAAGGCGCAGCCCGGACAGGTCGCGGCTGTCAGCCACGGTTGTCCGACCTCGCTCTTTCGAGACGTCAACATCCTCAACACCATCAACGAGGCAGGCCACTGATGACCACCACCGCACAAGAATTGGTAGAGCACGCGCTGACGACATCGGCCGCCGACGATTGCATCGTCATCATCCGCGATGCCACCAGCGCCAACCTCAGGTGGGCCAACAACACGCTGACCACCAACGGCGTCATGACCGCCATCAGCGTGAGCGTGATCAGTTTCGCTTCCGTCCAGGGTGGTGTCGCCACCGGCTCGATGTCGGGCAGTGTGTCAACGGCTGATCAGGTGACGTTGCTGGTCGAAGCGGCGGATGCTGCCGCCCGTGCCGGATCCCCCGCCGAGGATGTCGCCGAACTCATCGGCGACTCCACATCACCCGATTGGGCAGATGAGCCCGCCACGACGGGAATCGGGGTCTACGACACCTTTGCTGCAGCCCTGGGTGAGGCATTCGGACAAGCACATTCCGAGGACCGCCTCCTCTACGGCTTCGTCAACCACGAAGTCTGTACGACCTACGTAGGTTCGACGCGAGGGCTGCGACTGCGTCAGGTCCAACCCACCGGTCACTACGCCTGCACGGGCAAGGACACCTCTCTCACCCGCAGCGCCTGGACCGGTGGCGCGACGCGCGACTTCTCCGACGTCGACGCAACTGCCATGGCCGACACTGTCGCCCAACGGCTCGCGTGGGCGAAGCGCCGGATCGATCTGCCGGCCGGCCGCTACGACACAGTGCTGCCCCCCTCCTCGGTCGCGGACCTGATGATCGACGCGTACTGGGGCGCGGGTGCTCGCGTGGCTCATGAGGGCGAGTCGGTCTACAGCCGACGGGGTGGCGGAACTCGCATCGGCCAGCAACTCGCCAAGGCCGGGGTCAACCTCTACTCGGACCCCGGCTACCCCGGACTCGAGTGCTCACCCTTCGCGGATTCTGCGGCATCGGACAACACCGAATCGGTGTTCGACACCGGGTTGCCGCTGGGTCGTGTCGACTGGATCAGGGATGGACGTCTCGACGCGCTCATCCAAACCAGGCACTCCGCTGCTCTGACGGGACAGCCGACGACCGGTTTCACCGACAACCTCATCCTCGACATCGACGGGGCCAGTAGCTCGATCGATGATCTCGTGGCCGGCATGGAGCGAGGTTTGCTGCTGACGTGCCTGTGGTACATCCGGGAGGTGGACCCGCAGACGATGCTTCTCACCGGTCTCACCCGTGATGGCGTCTACCTCGTCGAGAATGGCGAGATCACCGGGGCTGTGAACAACTTCCGCTGGAACGAGAGCCCGATCGACCTGCTCAACCGCTTCACCGCTGCCAGCACCTCGGGGCCGAGTTTCAGCCGTGAGTGGGGAGACGACTACTTCTCGCGCACGGCCACGCCGGCTCTTCGGATACCTGACTTCAACATGTCGAGCGTCTCCCAAGGAGTGTGAGCAGGCAGTTCAGCACGGGCACCCACCCGGGACAGTGACCGCGGCAGCGACTGTGGGTGCCAGTGGGACTGAGCCACCTCCAGCAGTCGCTGCCGCAGGTCTCTCACTCGCTGAATGCCTCCGGCGGCGGACACGAGCAGACCAGATTGCGGTCCCCGTATGCTTGGTCGATCCGGGCCACCGGCGGCCAGTACTTGTCGGGGTCGACCCCCTGGGGGAAGACTGCTTCCTCGCGGGAGTAGGCACGATCCCACTCGCCGACGAGAACTCTGGCCGTGTGTGGCGCATGGCGCAGCGGGGAATCCTCGGCCGACCAGTCGCCCGCCTCGACGCGGGCGATCTCGCCCCGAATCGCGATCATCGCCTCGCAGAAGCGGTCGATCTCAGCCAGGTCCTCGGACTCGGTGGGCTCCACCATGAGAGTGCCCGCGACCGGGAAGGACATGGTCGGTGCGTGGAAGCCGTAGTCGACCAGCCGCTTGGCCACATCATCGACGCTCACTCCACTGGACTTCGCCAATTCGCGCAGATCCAGGATGCATTCATGGGCCACCAACCCGCCGTGCCCGCGATAAAGCACGGGGAAGTGCTCCTGCAACCGGTGCGCGATGTAGTTGGCGGACAGGACAGCCACCGCTGTCGCGCGCGTGAGGCCGGCTCCGCCCATCATCTGGATGTAGGCCCAGGTGATCGGCAGGATGCCGGCAGAGCCGTAGGGGGCGGCACTGATCGGGCCGATGCCCTCGCGCTTGTCCACCTCGGGGTGCAGAGCATGTGAGGGGAGGTAGGGAGCCAGATGAGCACGCACACCCACCGGCCCCACTCCCGGTCCACCGCCACCGTGCGGGATGCAGAAGGTCTTGTGGAGATTCAGGTGGGAAACGTCGCCACCGAACTCACCGGGCCGGGCGTAGCCCAGAAGGGCGTTCAGGTTGGCACCATCCACGTACACCTGACCACCGTGGTCGTGGACGATCTTGCACAGGTCGGTGATGGTGTCTTCATAGGCACCGTGGGTGGAGGGATAGGTGACCATGATTGCAGCCAGCGTGTCGACGAACTGTTCACACTTGGCGCGCAGGTCGTCCAGATCGACCGAGCCGTCCTCAGCCGCCTTGACCACCACGACCTTCATCCCCGCCATCACCGCGGAGGCCGCGTTGGTTCCGTGCGCGGAGGACGGAATCAGGCAGATGTTGCGGTCCGTGTCACCGTTGCCGAGGTGAAAGCCTCGAATGGCGAGCAGCCCGGCGAGCTCTCCCTGGGATCCCGCGTTCGGCTGCACCGAGACTCGGTCGTAGCCGGTCACCTCGGCCAGCCATCCCTCCAGGTCACCCACGAGTTGCGCGTAACCGAGCGCGTCCTCGGCGGGGGCGAAGGGATGGAGGTCGGCGAAGCCGGGCAGGCTGATCGGCTCCATCTCGGTCGTGGCGTTGAGTTTCATGGTGCAGGAGCCCAAAGGGATCATCCCCCGGTCCAGGGCGTAGTCGCGTCCGGAGAGTCGGCTCAGGTAGCGCAGCATCTGCGTCTCACTGTGATGGGAGTTGAACACCTCGTGAGTGAGGAAGTTGCTCTCACGCTTCAGGTCGGCTGGGAGCCCGCCCGCGCTCTCCCCCGTCGCAGCGCTGACACCGAAAGCGCGAAGGACCGCAGCGACGCTCGACGCGCTGGTGCGCTCCGACGTGGAGACTCCGACCCGGTCGGCGTCGATGATACGAAGGTGCAGCCCCAGCGCACGGGCCGCCCTGATGACCTCGTCGGCGCGTCCGGGAACCGAGACGGTGAGCGTGTCGAACCAGGTCTGGTTCTCCACCTCCACTCCCCCGGAGCTGAGCGCAGCCGCGATGTCGCTGGCCCGGTCGTGCGTACGTTGCGCGATCGCGCGAATCCCGTCAGGGCCGTGGTAGACGGCATACATCGAAGCAACGACGGCAAGCAGCACCTGGGCGGTGCAGATGTTGGAAGTGGCCCGGTCGCGACGGATGTGCTGTTCACGCGTCTGCAGAGCCAGCCGGTAGGCGGGTCGGCCTTCAGCATCGAGGGACACCCCGACCAGACGGCCGGGCAGGTGACGCTCGAGGCCAGCCGAGACCGACATGAATCCTGCGTGGGGACCCCCATAGAAGAGCGGCACTCCGAAACGTTGCGACGAACCCACCACGACGTCAGCCCCCAGAGCACCCGGAGCTTCGAGCAACGCGAGAGCCAGCAGGTCGGCTGCCACAACGGCAAGCGCTCCTCGCTCGTGCGCCGCCTCGATGACAGGTCGTGGGTCGGACACCGTCCCTGAAGCGCCGGGGTACTGGATCAGCACACCAGAGATTTCCCCCTCGGGCAGACCCTGGGTGAGGTCTGCCACCACCACTTCGATGCTCATGCCCTCCGCCCTGGTGCGGACGACGTCGATGGTCTGGGGCAGCGCATCCGCGTCGACCACGAACAGCCCAGTCGTGTCGCGCTGGGCACGGCGGACCAGTGTCATCGCTTCGGCAGCGGCGGTCCCCTCGTCCAGCAACGAGGCATTGGCGGTGGGGAGGCCGGTGAGATCCCCGATGAGAGTCTGGAAATTGAGCAGAGCCTCGAGCCGGCCCTGAGAGACTTCGGGCTGGTACGGCGTGTAGGCGGTGTACCAGGCCGGGTCCTCGAGAACATTGCGTCGAATGACCGGTGGTGTGATCGTGCCGTGGTAGCCGAGACCGATCATCGCTTCAGCCGGATGGTTCTGTGCTGCCAGGGTACGCAGGGCGTGAGCGGCCGCCTCCTCGTCCAGGGCATCGGGAAGGTCGAGAGCAGCGGCGGCGCGGATCCCACCCGGGATCGCGGCCGACATCAGCGTTTCGAGGGACTCGTGCCCCACGGCTCGCAGCATAACATCGATGTCGAGGTCTCGAGGCCCGATGTGGCGCGCGACGAACTCACCGAGGTGCGAGGTGGTGGGCAGTGGGGTCGGGTCCGACACGTGAGGCTCCCTGAGGTCGATCAGCAGACCTCCCCATCTGTCGGCCCTGGCGGCCCTCAGAGTGCCAGCCCGCGCGGTCCTGGGGCCTGAGAGGTTCCGGGGAGGAATTGCCCCTTCGGCGCACCGCGGCTCGGCCGCAGGTGACTCTCCCGCGCGGGATTGTCAGCAGGGTCAGTCTAACGCCTCTCCCGCGGCCCGCCCAGTGGACCCGGCTGACACGCGGCACGACTGCGCGTCCAGGAGCATGAGACGCAGCAGGGCCGCCCGGAGAAACTCCGGACGGCCCGCGAGGTACAGCGAAGGTCTGGTCAGCCGGTGCTGCGGGCTGCGCGCCGAGCAGCGAGCTCGTCACCAGGCACCGGGGACTCGGGATCCTGGATCGCCCGCTCACTGGGAAGGTCGGCCAGCGTGCCTTCGATCTCACGCCAGACACCGCCGATCGCGATGCCGAAGACTCCCTGACCTCCCTGGAGCAGATCGATGACCTCGTCGTTGCTGGTGCACTCGTAGACCGAGGCACCGTCACTCATCAAGGTGACTCGCGTCAGGTCGTCGGTGCCGCGCTCACGCAGATGCGCGACCGCAGTGCGGATCTGCTGCAGCGATATTCCTGCATCCAACAGACGCTTGACGACCTTGAGGATCAAGATGTCGCGGAATGAGTAGAGGCGCTGGGAGCCCGACCCTGCGGCGCCACGCACACCAGGCTGCACCAGACCGGTGCGGGCCCAGTAGTCGAGTTGGCGGTAGGTGATCCCGGCAGCACTGCACGCAATGGGGCCGCGGTAGCCGGCATCACTGGGCAGTGACGAGACGTCGTCGGTGAACAGCAGGCCCTGGGCTTGCGCCGCACTCGCCGCTTCATCGGCAGCGCGCGCACTTGCCACATCCGTGCCCTTGTCGTTCTCTTTGACACCCACAGCGACCCTCCAGGTCTGTTCCTTCGTGTGCAGCAACTCCCGGGGGGAAGAAACGTCGGGCGCTGGTGAAGCAGGCAACCACAACGGTGGAGTTACAACGAAGAGACCTCAAGGTAGGCCGGGAATCGGGGACGGTCAACGAGCGACGCGGCGTGTCGCAACCCTCACCCTGAGGTTGAGAGTCATGGTTGAGCGCACATCAGGGGGATTCGAAGTCATCTGGTGAGACATGATCCAGAAATTCACGGAACCGCTCGACCTCATCCTCCTGCTCGACCGGCACCGCCAGCCCCGCTTCGTCCAGCACGGTTTCTGCGCAAACGATCCGGGTTCCCGTCCGCAAGGCAAGGGCGATCGAGTCGGAGGGACGTGCACCCACCTCAGCGCCGCCGTCGAAGATGAGCTGGGCGTAGAAGATGCCATCCTGCATGTCCACGATCCGCACCTCGTCGAGGCGTTGACCCGTGGCCTGCAACACGTCTCGCATGAGGTCGTGGGTCAGGGGACGTGGCGGTGTCACACCTTGTTGGGCAAAGGCAATAGCCGTGGCTTCCACCGCACCGATCCAGATGGGGAGGTACCGCTCCCCCGAGGTTTCGCGCAGAAGCACGATGGGCTGATTCGAAGGCATCTCGACGCGGACTCCCACGACGTCCATTTCGCGCATGTCCCCACCATACTCACGACCGCGAAGGACCTGGAGCCCGATGACACCAACATCTCGCGGCAACGCTCAACCGCGGTCGAGGCCGACCTTCACCAGAGTTGCGTGCAGCCGCACGGACAGCGCAGCGATCTCATTGGTCGTCTCCTCGACGCGACCCCTTGCGGCAGCGTCACCGGCTCGAGCCAGCGGCGCCACCACCTGTTGCACCAGTCCGACCTGACGGTCAGCAGCGGTCTTGAAGGCCCGAAGGTGCCGAGGCTCGAAGCCGAAGACCGACAACTCGCGCGCCGTCTGGGCAAGAACCAGCGCATCGCTGTCAAATTGCCCGGTGCCGGGACGCGCAGCGATGAGTCCGTACTGCTCGAGTTGAGAGAGCAGGTCCTCATCGATGTTGGCGATCTTGATCAACTCCCGGCGAGAGAGCCTCAGATCACCGTGACGGCGGAAGGACTCAGGGCTGGGCAACCCGTCAGCACTCAACGCAACCTTGGGCACCGTCGGAACCACTGAATCGATGGGAGGGGGCTCCAACCCACGATCGATGGCGTCCAGGTGCTCACCGATGATCTTGAGGGGCAGATAGTGATCGCGTTGCATCCTGAGGATGTACCGGAGTCGCGTCACATCGTCACCGGAGAACTTTCGGTATCCCGACGCGGTCCGTTCGGGTTTGACCAGCCCCTTGTCCTCCAGGAATCGAATTTTGGGGATCGTCACACCAGCGAAGTCAGGACGAAGTTGATCGAGCACCTGCCCGATGTTGTATCGCGCGCCGCGACTGGATTCAGAGGGAGAGGCGGCCACGAATCAGCTGTCCGGGTGTGAGGAGAAGAAGACCAGACGGTACTTTCCGATCTGAACCTCATCCCCGTCGGTGAGCTCCACCGCATCGATGCGGTCCCGGTTCACGTAGGTGCCATTGAGGCTGCCCACGTCAGTCACCGTGAATCCCGAACCAGATCGCCGAAACTCGGCATGGCGACGTGAGACAGTCACGTCGTCCAGGAAAATCTCACTCTCCGGATGACGCCCTGCGCCGACAACGTCCGTGTCGAGCAGGAATCGGCTTCCGGCGCTGGGTCCACGCTGGACCACCAGGAGCGCATGCCCCTGAGGCAGAGCGTCCACCGCAGCTGCGTCCACCGGACTGAGCTGTCGGTCCGATGATTCTCGTGAGTCTGGCGCGCCGAAGGTGATCGTGGCGGTGGCGTCGACGGGCGGGGCGGCCACGTCCGGCTCCCCCACCTTCGTCCCACACTGGCCGCAGAAGCGCGCGTCGTCGGGGTTCTGCTGACCACAGGAAGTGCAGAAGGGCATAAGTTCTCCTCGACGTATCGACACACAACCCTCAGGCGAGAGTTGAGGTTGATGGTTGGTCTGAACGTATCAGCCGCAGCGTGAAGCCAGGCAGGCTTATCCGTTGAGAGTCGCCTGATAGGCATCTGCGTCCATCAGACCCGCCAGTTGATCCTGGTCGCTCACGGTCACCTCGAAGAGCCAACCCGCCTCGTAGGGATCGTTGTTGACCAGTTCGGGGGTCGAGTCGAGGGCTGCGTTGGTCGACACGATCTCACCCGTGATCGGGGCATAGATGTCGCTCACCGATTTGGTTGATTCCAGCTCTCCGCAGGTGTCGCCAGCGGTGACTGAAGCGCCCACCTCGGGCAGTGAGACATAGACGATGTCGCCCAGCGCGTCCTGCGCGAAATCGGTGATCCCGATCCGGACTGAGCCCTCGGACTCGCCGGGGGTGCGGACCCACTCGTGCTCGCTGGTGTACTTCAGGTTCTCCGGAAACACGTCATGACTCCTCGTAGGTCTGGATCAGTGAACGGCAGGCTACTGGGCCCGGTGTCAGGGCCCTCCGACGGGCTCGGCGAACTCGGGCTTGAACGCCGGGCGAATGCTCTTGATCTCCACAGTGTCGAGCTCCTGGATGCTCACCGAGACACCGTCACCGGCCTGCAAGGTTTCGACGGGCCCCGAGGAGAAGGTCAGGGCGGTCTGCAGCACATGCTGGTCGCCAATGACGTCGATGACATACGGCGACTTCAATGGCTGACCTTCCAGCAACATCCCATCATCGGTGTTTTCGAAAGAACTCTGCGCGCCGAGCCGGTACGTGTCGTTGAACTCCATCGCCTCGGCACCAGCCGTACGCAACTCCTGCACCGTGTCCAGCAGCGCTCCGACCGTGACGACGTTGTTGCTGTCGGTGATCGTCACGCGCAGACCCGGCCCGGAGACGGGCACCAGACCACCGATGATGTTGAGGGTATTGAGGCGCTGCCGAGCCTCGTCCAGGGCTGCAGACCGACTACCGCTCTCGTCCTGCAGTTCGTCGCGACGGGCCTCGAGGCGCGCCACCTCGCGACGGGCCTTCTCCGCAGTGCCGGTCAGGCCGTCGTACACCTGGATGAGTTCACTCTCGCGCAGATCCGCATACGTGTCATCGACGTGGTTGCCGCGCGCCTGGACGACGTAGGCGAAACCCAGCACCGCGAGCAGGAGAGCGACCGCCACCTGGCGGCGCTGTGACTGGGAGAGCGCTCCCAGCAGACGTCTTCGCGTCGGGTCCTGGTCAGGCATGGAACACATGACGTCGGATGGCTGCGATGTTGGAGAAGATGCGAATACCGAGCACGACAATGACCCCGGTGGACAGCTGGTCACCGACGCCGAGTTGTTCGCCCAGGAAAACGATGGCAGCGGCGATCACGACGTTACTGACGAACGACACGACAAAGACCTTGTCGTCGAAAATTCCGTCCAGATAGGCCCGGAGCCCCCCGAAAACCGCGTCAAGAGCAGCCACGACGGCAATGGGGAGATAGAACTGCAGGCTGACTGGCACGTCCGGGGCGAAGACGAGCCCGACGACGATGCCGATCAACAATCCGAGAGCCGCAATCACGGAGTTTTCTCCTCTCCCTTCAGAGTGCCGTCGGTGTCAGTGCGCAATTCGACCACATCGCGCAGGGCGCGTGCAGGTGCTGCGAGAAGGACTATGTCATCGACATTGTGCGTGGTGTACCGAAATCCGAGTGCATTCACGAGGAACGACCACTGCTGTCCCTGACTCGACCGGGCCAGCCGAGCCAGCAGGTTCTGGTTGTCGCCGATGACCTTGACGATGTACGGCGGGTTGACGGGGCGGCCATTGACGTGGATGGCTCGGCTCGTGTTGCGAATGCCACCCAGTACATTGATGCGCTGCTCATTGATGGCGATGGCTTCAGCACCGGCTGCCCAGAGGCCATCGACCAGAAGGGCAAGATCGACATCGCGGATCTCGTTGGCCGCCTCTGCGCCCGTTTGATTGTCGACCGAGATCTTGAGGCCCTCGCCATGCACATCCGAGAACCCCGTCCCCACTTCGAGACGGCTCACGCTGTCAAGAAGTGTGTCGACCTGACCCTCGACCTGTGCCGCGCGCTCAACAGCGGCCTGATTCAGCCCGTTGAGCTCACCTCCCCTGGTCTTGAGGCTTTTCACCAGCGTGCTTCTCGACTGGACCTGTTCGATCAGTGCGGCCCTGCTCAGCTGGTCGACCGCTGACTGACGATCGGTCTGAACCGCCACCACCGTGGTCAACAGGCCCAGGATGCCCACCACCACCAGGCTCGCCCAGCGGAGCTTGGGTGATGGTCGTGGGCTCTCTCCAGCTTCGGCGCGTTGCCGGGCGACGTGGGCGTAGTCCTCGTCCATCGACCGCCCTGCTACCAACGCCAACAGGGGCGTGGTCACATGCGGGGGCAATTCGCGATCGCTCGGGTCAACCACTGTCGGCGACCGATCTGGAACGTGGCGTCTCACGGAGCAGGATGAACACCTGCCAGGCGTACAGGAGGCCCGCCCACCAGTAGAGGCCGATGCCCCACCCGGCAAAGGCCCAGCCGAAGACTCTCGCCAAGGTCGCGACCACGCCTGTGCCCTCCCCCAACAGGATCAGCGGGAAGGCGTAGAGCAGGTTGAACGTGGCTGCCTTGCCCAAGAAGTGCACTGGCAGTGCGGAGAATCCTCGTGTCCGCAGGAAAGGGACCAGCCCCCACAGGAGAAGATCGCGCAGTGGGAGGGCGAGTGCGACCCACCAGGGGATCACGTCTCGCAGGTAGAGCCCCGCGACCACGGCGAGAATGTAGAGGCGGTCAGCGACCGGATCCAGGATCTCGCCCAGTTGGGAGAACTGGTTCAGCCGACGGGCCAGCCATCCATCGAGAAAATCGGTGAAACCGGCCACCATCAGCACTACCAGAGCCCAGCCGTCCTCCTCCGGCCCGAGCACCAGCCAGAGGAACAGCGGGATGCCGGCCAGACGGACCATGCTGACGATGTTCGGCACCGTCCAGGTTCGAGAAGTTTGGTCAGACACAGGCCTGACCATATCCAGCACCTACCCAGCCTCGGCAGCGGACACGTCATGATGCGCGGCGTCGCGGATCTCTCCGACGAGTTCCTCGAGCACATCTTCCAGCGTCACCACCCCGAGTACGTGGCCGTCCCGGCGCACGACTCGTGCCATGTGAGCGCCCTTGACCTGCAGGGTCTCCAGCGCATCGTGCAGGAGGTCTTCGGGACTCACCGAGGCAAAGGGACGCACCCATTTGTTGTCCACCACGCGGCCACGTCGTGTCTCGTCCGGCTCCAACACATCCTTGATGTGCAGGTAGCCCTGCAGCGACCCGTCCGTACCGGCGACGGGAAAGCGGCTGAAGCCCGTGGCAGCACAGAGGGATTCGACATCGGCGACCGTGGAGCCAGGCGTCACGGTGGCCAGGCTGTCCTGCGGCATGATCACGGTCGCAACGGTCTTCTCCGTGAAGCCCAACGCGCCGGCGAGCCTGGTGTACTCCGCGGCTTCGATCATTCCCTCGCCGCGCGACTCCTCCACCAGAGCAGCGACCTCTTCACGCGTGAAACTCGAACTGACCTCATCCTTGGGCTCGATCCTGAGCAGTCGCAGGACGCCGTTGGCGAGGAAGTTCATGGCCGCGATCACCGGACGAAGCACTGTCACGATCACCATCATCGGCGGGCTCAGGACCAGGGCGGCACGGTCAGGTCCCGCCAGCGCGATGTTCTTGGGCACCATCTCGCCGAGGACCACATGCAGATAGACCACGATCGACATTGCCACCACGAAGGAGACCGGGTGCAGGGCGCTCTCAGGCACCCGAGCCAGATGGAAGAGGGGCCTCAACAGGTGCGCCACTGCTGGCTCACCGATGGCACCGAGCGCCAATGAACAGATGGTGATGCCCAGTTGTGCTCCGGCCATGACCAGTGACACGTGCTCCATGGCCCGAAGGGTCGTGCGCGCAGCCCGGGAGCCATCTTGCGCCAAGGGCTCGATCTGACTGCGTCGGGCAGCCAGCAGGGCGAACTCTGCGCCGACGAAGAAGGCGTTGAGGATGAGCAGAACGACCGCAAGGAGTACGCCGAAGAGATCAGGGCTCATGGGGTGACCTCGGTGGCAGCGTCGTTCACCAGGCGCAACTCGAGACGGTCGATGCGCAGTCCCTCCATGCGTTCCACCGTCAAGGTGACCAGGCGCTCGCGTGCATCGTTGAGCTCGCTCCGATCGGGCACGGCCACCTCGATGCGGTCCCCCCGCACCGGGATCTTGCCGAGATGACGCATCACCAGTCCTGCCACCGTGTCGTAGTCCTCGTGGTCGGGGAGCTCGATGTCGGTCGCGTCCTCCACCTCGTCGGGGCGTAGGAGGCCCGACAGGGTCCAACTCCCGTCGCGGCGCTGGCGGATGCGGGAGCCCAACCGGTCGTGCTCGTCGGAGATGTCGCCGACAATTTCTTCCACCACGTCCTCGAGCGTGACGATGCCTGCGTGTCCGCCGTACTCATCGAGCACGATGGCCATCTGGAACCCGTCGGCACGTAACAACGCGAGCAGCGGGTCCAGACGCAAGCTGTCCGGTACGACCACCGGTTTGACCATGACGTGCTTGATGCGCGTCGTGGCCCGTTCGTGGATCGGCACCGCCACGGCATGTTTGACGTGCACCGTGCCCACGACGGTGTCCTCGGAGTCGAGCACCGGGAAGCGGGAGTGCCCCGTCTGACGCGCCAGCTCGATGACGGTCGAGACACGATCGGCCTCTTCCACGGTGGTGGTGCGCACGCGGGGGGTCATGATCTCGCCGGCGGTGTGCTGACCGAATTCCACGGACCTCTCGACCAGTTCGGCAGTCTCATGATCGAGCGTGCCTTGATCGGCCGAGCGTTGGACGAGTGAGGCCAGCTCCTGAGAGCTGCGTGCGGAGCGGAGTTCTTCCTGAGGCTCGATGCCCAGCCGTCGGACCAGCAGGTTGGCCGAGCCGTTCAGGACGCGGATGGGCCCGCTGGCGAGCGCGGTGAAACCACGCATGAAGCTCTGGGTCGTCCGCGCTGTCTGCAACGGCCGCGCAATGGCGATGTTCTTGGGCACCATCTCCCCGAAGATCATGGTGAGGACAGTTCCGATGAGAAGGCCGAGGAACAACGACAGCGGTGCCACCGCGCCGCCAGGCACACCTGCGGCTTCCAGTGGCCCGTCGATCAGCTGGGAGATGGCCGGCTCGGCCAGAAAACCGATCGCAAGATTGGTCACGGTGATGCCGACCTGCGCGCCCGAGAGCTGGGTGGACAGTGACTTCAGCGCCAGTTGCACCCCTCGAGCGCCCTCGTCACCCGCAGCAGCCGCACGTTCGACCGTCGAACGGTCCACGGTGACGAAGGAGAACTCAGCGGCGACGAACAGTCCGCACGCGGCGATGAGCGCCAAAGAGGCGAGCAGAAGCAGAAAGGGCGTCACGACTCACACCTGTGGTTCGGTGCGGCCGTGCGGCTGGTTTGGCTCTCGTCCATGAAGGGCGCGGATGTTCCTTGTCTCGTTGTGGGGAAGCGGCAGCGTATCCAGAGCGGCCTCACTCGCCACAGCCGCAGTGTGTGCATGGTACGTGAACGGCCATTCGCACCTCGGAATGCAAACGGTCGCTCACCATGACAGGTGTCGCTTTGGGGAGACCAGTTGCGACGACCTAGTCTGGCGCCTCAACGGGGAAGCGACGATGGTCCCCGGGTACCGGCGAGGAACTACTACATGCGTGCGTGGGTGCAATCGCTCTCGGCGGCTCTGCTCATTGTTCTGGTTGCTGCGCTCACGACGGCCATCGCCAATGACGGAGGTCGGCCCACCGGTTCCGGCCGGATCGTGAACGCCGCACAGTCGGGCGGCGCGAGCTCCTCGAATCGTCCCAACGTGGTTTTCGTCCTCACCGATGACATGCGTGAGGATGACCTCGCGGCCATGCCGATCACCCGTCGTCTGGTGGCCGAGGCCGGGGCCGAGTTCACCGCTGCGATCTCTCCGCATCCGCTCTGCTGCCCGGCACGGGCAGAGTTGTCGACCGGTCAGTACGCCCAGAACAACGGTGTTCAGCACAACCGGGGTGCGCATGGTGGCTTCGCGGCGCTGGATCCCTCGCAGGAGGCCATCGCCTGGTTCCGCGATGCCGGCTACAGCACCGGTTTCGTGGGGAAGTTCCTCAACGGCTATGGCCCCCAGGATGTCCGTCCGTCCGGCTGGTCGAGGTGGGACGCACTGACGCGAGGCACCTATGACTACGTGAACTTCACCATGACCGGAGATGGCGAGCCCCGGGAGTACACCGACAGTTACATCACTCACGTGATCGAGAACCGCACCAACGAGTACGTCCGCGAATTCGCCGCATCGGGTGATCCCTTCGTGATCTACTCCTGGCATCTCGCCCCTCACTACCGGATCAGCCCGGGCGGGGTTCGGGGTCTTCCACCTGCCGACCCCCGCGATCAGGATGCATTTCTTCGCGCCACACCCACCTCGTTCGAGGATCCTGCGTTCAATGAGCAGGACATCGGAGACCAACCCGCCTATCTGCGCCATCGTCCGAAGGTGTCACGAGCAGATGTCGCCGCCGAGAATCGCGCCCGTCTACAGTCCCTTCAAGCGGTCGACCGCGCCGTGGGCACGCTCGTGGACACGTTGGCAGCCGAAAGGGTGCTGGACGACACCTTCATCGTCTTCACCTCCGACAACGGCTACTCCTTGGGGGAACACCGATTCATCGGCAAGGACGTGCTGACCGATGAGGCTCTACGGATCCCTCTCGTGATCCGCGGCCCGGGCATCGCGGCTGGCACGTCCTCCGACCTTCCCGTCTCCCTGGTCGATCTACCGGTCACCTTTGCTGCGCTGGCGGGTGTCTCCCCCGCGTGGTCGGTGGACGGCACTTCGTTGGATCCCACCCTGCGTGGGCAGTCGCAGACCGAGACCTTCCGTGACACCACTCTGGTCCAGACGGGCCGCACTCTGGGTGACGGCTGGTCCCACCGGGGTGTTCGCACGGCGCGCTACCTCTACGGCACCGACGGCAGTGACGGGTTCCTCTACGACCGGGCGCGTGACCCTGACGAGATGATCAATCTCTTCGACGATCCCCGTTATGTCGACGTGCAGAACTCTCTGGACATCAGACGATCGGAACTCCTCACCTGTGCAGGGTGGACGTGCAACCAGAGGTTCGGACCGGAGCCGGAACCCCTGGAGTACCTCGCGGAACGCAAGCGTCGCCGTCCCTAGCCGCGCAGCACGACGGGTACCCGGGCCCAACCGCCCACCGGGGGCATCTCACGAACCGCCGGGCGGTCCGGAGCTGGGTCGATCCAGGTGGTCCGACCCAGCAGTTCCTCGAGCAGCACGCGCAACTCCATCAGCGTCAGCCCACGCCCGGGACAGACGTGAGGGCCGGCACCGAAGACCAGGTTTGTCTTTGCATTCCCCACCGGGTCGAAACGGTCCGGGTCAACAAAGACCGAAGGGTCGCGATTGGCAGCGGTCCAGTTCAGCAGGACGAGTGCGCCTTGCGGGAGGAGCACGCCTCCGATGTCGACCGGCTGAGTCGTCACGCGCCTGTTTGCGACGAACGGATCATCGATGCGCAGGATCTCCTCGATGGCGGCCTCCATCGCGCGTGCGTCCCTCTTCTGTGAGATCTCACGCAACGTTTCCTGGACCTGAGCGTGCGTGGCGAGGAAATGGACCAGCACGCCCACCGACGTTGCCAAGGATCCGAGATCCCCTGCGGTCCAGTTGCGCAGGATGGAGACGATCTCCGGGTCTGTGAGGCGCCGACCGTCCACGGTGTCGTTCATGAGGCAGGCGGTGACATCACTGGCAGGCTGGTCTCGACGTGACTGCAGCAGCCCATGGATCATCCGGTCGAACCGGTCGGCCACTGCCGCCATGAGTGCTCTGTCACCCGACCTGGTGGCACCGTGGTTGTCCGCTATCCACGCAACCAGTTCAGCCTCGAGTTCCTCCGGCCACCCGAGCCACGTCGACTGCGACCGCACTGCGTAGGGGGTCCCGATACTGCCGATCGTCTTGACCGTGACCTCGCGGGGCAGCGCATCGACGATTGCGATGGCGTGGCGGCGGCATTGTTCCTCCTGACCGTCCACCGCTTCCTCGGTGAAGTAGCGATCCACGACAGCGCGATAGGCAGCGTGCTCATCCCCGTCGAGGGCATTGGGGATGGCCAGACGATCGGTCACGCGACTTGAGAAGTTCGTGGGATCGAGTGCGGCCTGCACGACTTCTGCATGGCCCAGGACCAGCCATCGGCCATCCTCGGACGTCACCGGACAGGCAGCAAGCAGAGCGTCGTAGGTGGACCGCTGGTCCGGCCGGGCAAGGCCATCGCCCATTTCGACGGGGTCTCCCACGCGGTTCCTTTCTAGGAGGGACGGCCACTGGCGCGCGAATCGACATCCGAGTCGGAGCAGAAACCGGTCATACGTCGCTTCAGGCACAGCAGGCCCATCAGGTGATCGCCGTCGTCGACGACCGCCAGCCGGCGCAATCCGTGCTCGACCAGATGACGCTGTGCCACGGCGGCCGGGACATCAGGAAGTACGGTCCGGTCGATGAGCGTGGACCACGTAAGTGCTCGTCCTGGGGAGCGGTCGGACGGCAGGTCGCCGCGGGTCAAGGTCCCGACCAGCCGCGGGCCATCGTTCAACAGCACGATGTGCACGTGATCATCCGACAGCATCAGCCTCGCCTCATCCAGCGAAGCGCTGGCTGGCAACACCTTGGGATGGCGAACCATGACCTCTTGGACGGTCAAGGAAGTCTCCTGGTGGTCCTGGCACCGCCGACCGACACGGATGTCGGCGGCGGACGACCAGGGCTCGGAGGTCACGAGGAGAGTCGGTCCCAACCGCGCTTGGGTCGGTGGCTGCCCAGTGCTTCGTCACGGCTGCGGTACACGATGTAGGGACGTGTCACGTAACCCACCGGAGCGCTGAAGACATGCACGAGCCGGGTGAAGGGCCACAACGCGAACAGCCCGAAGGCCACCAGGGCGTGCAGCTGGAACCCCAGAGGAGCCTTGGCCATCAACGCAGCATCAGGCTGGAAGGCGAGGAAGGAGCGGTACCAGACCGAGACGCCCTCGCGGTAGTTGTATTCACCACCGATGGTCAGGATGCCACCCGCGATCGTGTTCCACATGCCGAGGAGGATGGCGGTGGCGAGGAAGGCGTACATCACCTTGTCCATCACGGTCGTGGCAGAGAAGACCGGCCCGACCGTGCGGCGACGATAGATCAGGATCGCCATGCCGACCACCGTCATCACACCAGCGACCAGCCCACCCCCGATCGCTGCCACGTGGTAGGCCTCATGGCTGATACCGACAGCGTCGGTCCACGACTGCGGCACCAACAGACCGATGACGTGCCCACCGACGACACCGAGCATGCCGAAGTGGAACAGGGGCGATCCCAGACGCAACAGGCGCACTTCGTAGAGCTGACTGGAGCGGGTGGTCCAGCCGAACTTGTCGTAGCGGTAGCGCCAGAAGTGACCGACCCAGAAGGTGGCGATGCAGAGGTAGGGAATGATCACCCACAAGAAAATGTCCATGGTCAGCGAGCTCCTGGGAACGACGGCATGGGCAGTGCCGTGGGCGACGAGCTCGGCGACGCCGGGCCCGGATCGAAAGCGGGGGTGGCGTAGGGAGTGAGGCCGACCTCCTCGTCAGGAGGACCTTCGGCAGCGAGACGACGGATCGCTTCCATGTCGTCACCGCCGAGGGCAGGCAACGTGGCTGTCACTGCTTGGATGGCTCCGGCCCAGCGCGAACCCACGTTGCCCAACGAGAGGCGTAAGAGTTCGAGGCCAGCCCGGTGGTCAAGGATGAGCTGGCGGCCAGCGTCCTGGTCGACCGTGGCGGCGAACTCCAGCACCACGCACAGGTGATCGGGCAACTCGGCTCCGGCGGGAGTCGACTCGTCGAGGTCGACCCCGAACTGTTGGTAGGTCTGCTTGAACCTCAGCAGGGCCAGACCACGTTTGCGGGTGTCGCCGTGAGCGAAGTAGGTGAGGAAGAGGTTGTGTCGCCGGCGGTTGTCGAAGGTCTCGACATAGTCCTGCTGCAGTTCCCCCAGTTCCACCTCGGCCAATCTGGCAGCGCACTGGGCCAGCGGTCCACCCACGTGGTCCGGCAGATCGGTCACTCCCTGGAGCACCAACTCAAGTCTGTGAGGCAGGGTTTCGTCCGGATAGTCGAGCAACAGCGAGGCCGACTGCCAAGCGATCGTCAACTCTGCTTCGTTCAGCCCCCGCAGTCGTTTCGCTCCCATGCCCTTGGGAAGTGTCAACTTCATCGAAGATCCGCCCCTCCGGTCAGTCCACCCGTGCCGCCCGGACCGGTCTCACCGTCATGGCTGGTGTCGATCACGGAGCCGTCCGGGAGGGAGTCGGCGACATCCGAACGTGGCGGGAACATCCCTGAAGGCGCGCCTTTGCCGTCCCAGTTGAGCAGATTTACCCGGCTCGACTTGTCATCGGGCGAGGCCATGGTGTCGGCGGTCTGACGGTTCTGGAGCATCTGGAAATTCTCCACCGCGATCGGGACGGGCTTGCCCGAACCCTCACCGAAGAGCCCCTGCTGCCCGCCGCCATAACCAGCGACCGCGCATTCGGTGCCCAGCTCCTCCAGGGAGTGTGCCTGCTCGGAGTGCGCTGATGGGATGACGTAGCGCTCGTCATATTTGGCGATGGCCAGGAGTCGGTACATGTCGTACATCTCCTCCTCGCTCATGCCGACCGCTTCGCAGATCGAGGCGTCGGCCTCACGACCCATGTTGATGTCGCGCATGTAGGAGCGCATCGCTGCCAGTTTCTTCAGCACACCGTCGACCACCGTGACGTCGCCGGCGGCGAAGAGTTCGGCGAGGTATTCGATCGGGATACGGAGCGCGTCGATGGCGGCGAAGAGATTGCCCTTGTCCTCCGCGTCATAGCCGGTGTCCCTGACCACGTCGACGACCGGCGACAGCGGCGGGATGTACCAGACCATCGGCATGGTGCGGTATTCCGGGTGGAGGGGTAGCGCGACCTTGAAGACGTTGATCAGTGCGTGGATCGGCGAGCGCTGTGCGGCCTCGATCCAGTCGTGGGGAATGCCGTCGCGTTCGGCGGCAGCAATCACCTCGGGATCGTTCGGGTCGAGCAGGATCGATCGCTGGGCCTCGTAGAGGTCGTGGTCGTTCTCCACCGACGCTGCTTCAAGCACACGGTCTGCGTCATAGAAGATCAGGCCGATGTAGCGCAGCCGACCGACGCAGGTCTCCGCACACACGGTGGGCAGGCCCACCTCGATGCGCGGGAAGCAGAACGTGCACTTCTCGGCCTTGCCGGTCTTGTGGTTGAAGTAGACCTTCTTGTACGGGCATCCGGTCACACACATCCGCCACCCACGGCACCGGTCCTGGTCGACCAGGACGATGCCGTCCTCCTCGCGTTTGTAGATCGCACCGCTGGGGCACGCAGCTGCGCAGGAAGGGTTCAGGCAGTGTTCGCAGATCCGCGGCAGGTAGAACATGAAGCTCTGCTCGAACTCGAACTTCACCTTGTCGGCGATCTTGGCCAACATCGGGTCGTGTTCCAGGGTGGCCTTCGAGCCGCCGAGGTTGTCGTCCCAGTTGGAGGACCACTCGACCTTCATGTTCTTGCCCGTGAGCAACGACTTCGGGCGCGCAACAGGCGTGTGTTCCTGGGCCGGCGCGTCGGTCAAGGTCGCGTAGTCGTAGGTCCAGGGCTCGTAGTAGTCCTGGATCGAGGGCATCTTGGGATTGGAGAAGATCGTGGCGAGCTTCTTGAAGCGCCCACCTGCTTTGAGGGTGAGGCGTCCGCGCTTGTTGAGTTCCCAGCCGCCCTGCCACTTCTCCTGGTCCTCATAGGTACGCGGGTATCCCTGCCCGGGGCGGGTCTCGACGTTGTTGAACCAGACGTATTCGGTGCCGGTCCGGTTGGTCCACGCCTGCTTGCACGTCACCGAGCAGGTGTGGCACCCGATGCACTTGTCCAGGTTCATGACCATGGCCATCTGCGACATCACACGCATGTCAGTACTCCACGTCCTGCGAGCGGCGACGGATGACCGTCACCTCGTCGCGCTGGTTGCCGGTCGGGCCGATGTAGTTGAAGGCCCAGGTGAGTTGGGCGTAGCCACCGATCAGGTGGCTGGGCTTGATGAGCAGCCTGGTCAGCGAGTTGTGAATGCCGCCACGCTTGCCCGAGGTCTCTGCGATGGGGACATCGATCAGTCGGTCCTGGGCGTGGTGCATGTAGATGGTGCCCTCGGGCATCCGGTGGGAGACGATGGCCCGGGCCACGACGACACCGTTGCGGTTGACTGCCTCGATCCAGTCGTTGTCCTCGACACCGACCTTGGCCGCGTCGCGGTCACTCATCCAGATGTTCTGTCCACCGCGCGAGAGCGACAACATGAACAGGTTGTCCTGGTATTCGGAGTGGATCGACCACTTGTTGTGCGGGGTCAGATAACGCACGGTCACGCCTTCCACCGCCGCTCCCTCGCCGTCAGCCACGTCACCGATCGCCGGCTCGGCGAACAGCGCCGCCATGTTGAGCGGCGGACGGAACACCGGCAACCCCTCCCCCAACTCGGTCATCCAGTCATGGTCGAGATAGAAGTGCTGGCGCCCGGTCAGGGTGTGCCAGGGCTTGAGCCGCTCGACGTTGATGGTGAACGGGGAGTAGCGCCGGCCACCGGCCTCCGAGCCCGACCACTCCGGTGAGGTGATCACCGGTACCGGAGCAGCCTGGGTGTCGGCGAAGGTGATCTGCTTGCCCTCGTGCTCGGCAGCCAGGTCGTGCATCTGGTGACCTGTGCGCTTCTCCAACTGCTTGAAGCCCTGCACTGCCAGGTGTCCGTTGGTTGTGCCCGACATGGCAAGGATCGCCTCGCACACGTGCACGTCACGCACCAGGGAGGGGCGACCGTCGGCGACGCCACCGCGGACGGCACCGTTCTTGGCGCGCAGGTAGTCGACCTGCTTGCTGAGCTCGAACGTCACGCCCTTGGTGGTGGCGCCGAGCTTCTCGACCAGCGGGCCGAGCGCATTCATCTTGTCGCTGACCGCGCCGTAGTCGCGCTCGACCTCGACCAGTTTGGGCATGGTCACACCCGGGATCGGCTCGCATTCGCCGGTTTTCCAGTCCTTGACCACCCCGTGCGGGTTGGCCATGGCATCGGGGGTGTCGTGCATCAGCGGGACCGCGACCACGTCGCGGCGTACACCGAGACGCGGTCCGGCAAGCTCGCTGAATTTGGCCGCGATGGCACGCCAGGTGTCCCAGTCGGTGCGGGTCTGCCACGGCGGAGAGATTGCCGGGTTGAAGGAGTGGACGAACGGGTGCATGTCGGTCGTGTTGAGGTCGTGCTTCTCGTACCACGTGGCGGCCGGGAAGACCACGTCCGAGAAGATCGTGGTGGACGTCTGACGGAAATCCAGCGTCATCAACAGATCGAGCTTGCCCTCCGGCGCTTCCTCATGCCAGGTGATGTCACGCGGACGCAGGGCCTCGGGAGTCTCGGTGGCTCGCACCGACGAATCAGTGCCCAGCAGGTGCTTGAGGAAGTACTCGTTGCCCTTGGAAGACGAGCCGAGCAGGTTAGCCCGCCAGATCGAGAGGATCCGCGGGAAGTTCTCCGGCGCATCCGGGTCCTCACAGGCAAAGTTGAGCGAGCCGTCCTTGAGCCCGGAGACCACGTGGTCGGCCACGCTGACCCCAGCCGCAGTGGCTTCCTCGGTGATCTCGAGCGGATTCTTGTCGAACGTCGGGTAGGACGGTGACCAGCCCATCCGCGCGCTCTGTGCGATCACGTCGGCGGTGCTCTTGCCCGCCAGTTGGCCTTCGCCCGTACGCGCCGAGAGGGTGTCTGCCCCGAACTGGTCGTAACGGAACTGGTTGCTGTGGAGATACCAGTAGGCCGTCTGGATCATGTTGCGCGGCGGCCGGGTCCAGTCGAGCGCGTTGGCGACCTGGTTGTAGCCGGTGATGGGACGGACCTTTTCCTGCCCGACGTAGTGGGCCCAACCGCCTCCGTTGACGCCTTGGCAGCCAGTCAGGGTGGTGAGGGCCAAGAAGGTGCGATAGATCGTGTCGGAGTGGAACCAGTGGTTGGTACCGGCCCCCATGATGATCATCGAGCGACCCTTGGAATCCTCGGCGTTCTGGGCGAACTCGCGTCCGATACGGGCCGCGGCCTCTCCCGGTACGCCGGTGAAGGTTTCCTGCCATGCGGGGGTGCCGGGTGCCTCTGCGTCGTCGTAGCCGGTGGGCCACTCCCCCGGAAGACCCGGGCGGCCAACGCCGTACTGGGCGAGCATGAGGTCCATCACCGTCGTCACCAGGTGGCCCTCGACAGTGCGCACCGGGACCCCCCGTCGAAGGATGTGGGCCGTGCCGTCGGGGTTGTCGAAGCGCGGGAGCTCCAGCTCAACAGATTCGGCGTCCGCCTCGTGGAGAGTCAGGCGGGGGTCGATGTCGCCGAGATCGAGGTTCCACCGGCCTTCGCCATCCGGACCGAACCGGTGGCCCAGGCTTCCGTTGGGCACGACGGGTGCCTCAGTGGCCGCGTCGATCAGGACGGTCTTGAAGGCTGCGTTCTCCTCATCACGGTGCGCGGCGAGATCTTCGGCGGTCAAGAACTTGCCGGGGCGGTGCACACCGTGCTCATCCACATCGATCTTCACCAGGAACGGCAGGTCGGTGTAGCGCTTGTTGTAGTTGAGGAAGTAGGGAGTGTCGCGATCGACGAAGAACTCCTTGAGGATCACGTGTCCCATTGCCATCGCCAGCGCGCCATCGGTGCCGGGGTTGGCGGGCAACCACTCGTCGGCGAACTTGACGTTGTCGGCGTAGTCCGGTGCGACTGCGATGACCTTCTGTCCGCGATAGCGCGCTTCGGTCATCCAGTGGGCATCCGGGGTGCGTGTCACCGGGACGTTGGAGCCCCACATGATGAGGTAGCCCGCGTCCCACCAGTCGCCGGACTCGGGGACATCGGTCTGGTCGCCGAAAACCTGCGGCGAGGCCACCGGAAGGTCGGCGTACCAGTCGTAGAAGCTCAGCATCGAGCCACCGATGAGGTTCATGAACCGAGCTCCGGAGGCATGCGAGACCATCGACATCGCCGGAATGGGTGAGAACCCGGCCACACGGTCCGGGCCCCACTTCTGGATCGTGTGCACGTGGGCCGCCGCAGCTATCTCCACGGCCTCGTCCCAACTCGCGCGGACCAGTCCTCCCTTGCCACGGGCCGACTTGTAGACCTTGGCTCGGGCTGGGTTGTCGACGATGTGAGCCCACGCTTTGACCGGGTCGCCCCCATGCTGCGACTTGGCCTCGCGGTACATCTGCAGGAGCACGCCGCGCACGTAGGGGTAGCGCACGCGCGTGGGTGAGTAGGTGTACCAGGAGAAGGCCGCTCCACGAGGGCAGCCGCGGGGCTCGTACTCCGGGGAGTCGGGCCCGACCGAGGGATAGTCGGTCTGCTGGGTCTCCCAGGTGATGATCCCGTCCTTGACGTAGACCTTCCACGAGCAGGAACCGGTGCAGTTGACACCGTGGGTGGAACGCACGACCTTGTCGTGGCTCCAGCGATCACGGTAGAAGTCGTCGGCCTCGCGCCCGCCCACCTTCGTGAGCGTGCGCAGGTCCGGTGACACCTTTGCCTTGGTGAAGTATCGGCGACTGCGTACGAGAGCGTCAGTGATCGCTCCGTCCATGCCCGGCTTCTGAGTCACGAGGTGATCCTCTTCTCTTGGGTGGTGCGGTCGTCGGTCTGGCTACGGTCTGTCGGCGCGCAAAAGTGCCGACAGAGTAATTCAGTTCTGGGCGAGTCGGTCTCCGGAATGCTCAGGAGGCAGGCGCGTTCCTGGAAGATCCATCTCAGGAATCACGGCCGACATCGGCACTACGGATCATACTCAATCGCCAGGCCTCCGGGCCGCTCTGGAGGTAGTCCACGACAAACGCTCCCGGGGAGCGCGCCTCGAGTTGCGCCAGAAGAGGCAGCGGGTCGTGCGGTGCGACCAGCACCAGGCCTTGGCCGGGGGCCAGACCGTCCAGAGCACCGAAAATGGTCGCGTGTCGGATCGCATGGGGAATCTCACGTGCATCGAGTTCCGGCAGCGAGGACGACTCGGACTCGTTGCACTGGCAGGAATGCTCGGACGATCCACAACCGCCACCCGCCGACGATTCCTCCGGCTCCGCTGCCGATCCCGGGGTGTCACGCACCAGCGCGGCAACCGACACATCGGCGCTCCCGAGGAGCAGCGGCAGGATCTGGGCGTCTTCCTTGGCGACGTGGCTCGCGAAGAGAACGCGGAGGGCATGGGCGGCGAGAGCGGCCCCGAACGGGTCGGCGGCGTTCTCCAGGTCGTCGATCAGACCCAGCATCCACTGACGTTCGCTCACCATTGCTTCAACGAGGAGTCGGGCTCCGGGCGCCTCAGCAGCCGCACCATAGAGAGTCGCCTGCTCGTCGAGTGCCTGCGGGACGAGGACGGAACGGCACCAGCGCACCGCGCTCGATCGGGCGTCCGCATCCGGCGACTGGGCGGTGCGCACGCCGGAGATGATGCCCTCCAGTTTGACCGCCAGCGCGCCCGAGATCTGGGCGCGACGGTCCGCGACCACCTCTGCTGCGCGGGCGTCGGCTTCGTTCGAAGCGATGAAGACAGCGTCCATGTCCCTGATTCCTCTCTCCCGGCCCCACTGTGGTGACCAGACGCAATATTTACTACACTTAGCTCCGTGGAAAATAATCAGGTGACCAAGCCGGGGTACGGGCCCCGCGGAACTGCGTCCTTGCCACCCCTGTCGCCAGCACGAACAGCAGTCGTGGAGCGGCTACGCGGCCAACCCGAGCCGCTGACGCTCGCGAGCCTGGTGAGCGCCACCGGCCTGCATGAGAACACCTTGCGCGAGCATCTCACCGCTCTCGTTCGCCGCGGCATGGTGACCCGACACCGGGCCCAGCCGGACGGTCGGGGTCGCCCGGCGTGGCTGTACGAACTTGCCCAGGACGAGCCGAGCCGTTCCGAATACGCCGGACTGGCAGCAGCCCTGGCGGCAGTCATCTCCCGCACGAACGACGACCCGACCCAGGCAGCAGCTGAAGCCGGTGAGGAGTGGGGTCGGGAGTTGGCCCGCGATCGGGGTGCGGTGCCGCTGTCCCCCGGACCGGCGAGGGGCCACGTGTTGACCCTGCTGGATGACTTGGGCTTCACGCCCGAGCCCGCCGTCGAGAGTCCCGATGAAGTGCGCCTGACGCACTGCCCTCTGCTGGAGGCGGCGCACCGGCATCCGGACGTGGTGTGCGCGGTGCACCTCGGCATCGTCCGTGGAGCCCTGGCCGAGTACGGCTCGGATCCGGATGGAAGCACGCTCGTACCCTTCGCCGAACCGGGCGCATGCCGACTGACGCTTCCACCGCTCACCGAGCGCTCCTCATGAACCATCAGGCCCACGGGCGTTCTGGGTGCACATCACTCGTTCACATCCGGACCGGAAGCTGATTCCGGACCCGCGTCTGGGTCGCTGGCAAAGTCCGCGTTCCTGGTCAGGGTCGCCCGGCAGCGGCCCGGAGCGACGAAAGGCTGTAGTCCGACCTCCACGTTGCCCTCACCCGTCGCGCGCATGGCCTCGGCAAGCAGGCCTCGATGGACTCCGCAGACGACCTCAGGATGCGCGTGGGCCAGCGCGAGAAATGGGCAGTCGACGAGATTCAACTCCACCGTCCGCCCCTCGTCGAGAGTCCGCACCTCCCGGGTGTATCCCCACGGGGCCAGGAGGTCGAGTGCCTGGCCCACCTTGCCCAACCAAGCGCCCGCAGTGGTGGCAGCGGGAGTCGAGGACGGGGTCACGTGGTTCTGCACCCAACGCTCCCCTGCCTCCTGGGCCCGCGAAGTGGTGCCCTCGAAGGACGTCTCCTGCCACGACTCCAGCAGGAGCTCGGTGAGCGCAGCGTGCGCCCGCTCGACCTTGACGTCACCCGGGGACCCGGGGGTGAGGCGATAGATCTTTCGTGGACGCCCGACCCGACCCCGGAGGAACTCTGCCTCAAGGACCTCCGCAGCGATCAGTTGGTCGAGGTGAAATCGCACGGTGGTCACGTGCAGGTCCAAGCGACGCGCCAGATCGTGCGCCGTCATGCCACGACCCTGCTCATCGCCGGCTTCGGTCGGCAGATCCCGGAGTAGTTCCACCACTCGACGGCGGACCGGAGAAGTCAGAGCGGCCTCGCGCTCGGGGGAAGCGCTACCCATGCGAGACCGTCCTTCAAATCGAGATGAAGCATCACGTTACCGCACGACCTCTGGCGGGAAACGACCCGCACGTCGTGACTCAGATCACTGCTGCTCAGCGTGCTTTCGGTTGGGCGGGGCACTTCAGACAGGTATAGCCTCCCACTTGTTTAGTGGAGAATGGTCCTCGCAATGGAGCGATAAAGATGAATGATGACGTGAACCACGACCCGAGTGAACGCTCTGGCGCAACCCGCGTGCTGACGCTGTCGAGCATCGCCTTCACCCTGATGTTCGCGGTGTGGTTGATGTTCGGCATCCTGGGCAAGCCGATCAGCAAGGAGTTCGGCCTCAGTGAGGTCCAGCTCTCCTGGATCATCGCCGTAGCGGTGCTCAACGGCTCGCTGTGGAGGTTGCCCGTCGGCATGATCACCGACCGCATCGGTGGCCGCAAGGTGATGACGATGCTGTTGCTCGCCACGGCCATACCGACGTATCTGGTGGCACGGGCCGACAGCTACGTGGCACTCCTCGTGCTGGCCTTCCTCATCGGCCTTGCCGGGAACTCCTTCAGCGCCGGCATCGCCTGGAACTCCGCATGGCAGCCGCGCTCACGCCAAGGTTTCGCTCTCGGTATCTTCGGTGCGGGCAATGTCGGAGCGTCGGTGACGAAGTTCATCGGGCCGCCGCTGATCGTTGGCACGGCAGGCGTGACCTACTTCGGGTTCGTGGAGGGAGGCTGGCGCCTGGTGCCTGTCGTCTACGCGGTGCTGCTGGTTGCAGCCGCCGCAGCGACGTGGTTCCTTGCGCCCCGCCAGGACCGTCTGCCCGGGTCCGGGCTGCCGCTACGCACGCAGCTCGAACCACTCAAGCAGATGCGGGTCTGGCGCTTCGGGCTCTACTACGTGGCGGTCTTCGGCGCCTACGTCGCTCTCGCTGCCTGGCTGCCGACCTATTACATCGACAATTTCGACGTATCGCTCCAGACTGCTGCCTACCTGACGGCACTGTTCATCTTCCCCGCCTCGTTGCTGCGGCCGGTGGGCGGTCTCCTCTCCGACCGCTTCGGCGCTCGGCGCGTCATGTACTGGACGTTCGGACTGATGCTGCTGAGTACGGGGGTCCTGATGATGCCCAACGGCTACATCGTCATCATCGAACCCGACGGTACCCAGACCCAGCACCTGGCCTATGGCATCGGCATCGTCTGGTTCACGACCCTGGTGGTGCTCCTCGGCTGCGCGATGGGGATCGGCAAGGCCGCGGTCTACAAGCACATCCCGGAGTACTTCCCGACCAACGTCGGCTCGGTCGGAGGACTGGTCGGCATGCTCGGCGGGCTCGGCGGGTTCTTCCTGCCCCCGCTGTTCGCTTACACGAAGGTCTGGTCCGGCTTCCCGTCGAGTACCTTCTTCGTACTTTTCCTGCTCACAGCCGTGTGCGCGCTGTGGATGCACTGGACTGTGGTGCGCATGCTGCATCGCGAGTCTCCCGAGCTGGCCGGCCGCATCGAGCTGCCGGCCGACCCCGACCAGACCCCAACCCCTGAGCCCCAGGAGGCACACAGATGAGCACGACCCCCACCAGGTCCGGCGAGTGGCTGGAGTCCTGGGACCCTGAGGACGAGAAGACGTGGGATTCCGGGCTGGCCTGGAAGACCCTGACCGTCACCACCGCGGCGCTGACCCTTGCGTTCGTCGCGTGGTTCCTGCCCAGCGCCATCATCCCCAAGCTGAACGCGTTGGGTTACAGCTTCACCACGAACCAGCTCTACTGGATGGCCGCCATGCCGGGCCTCTCCGCAGGGTTGTTCCGGCTGGTGTGGATGGTGCTGCCCCCCATCGTCGGCACCCGCAAGATGGTCGCTTTCACCACCTTGCTCCTGATCTTCCCCACGCTCGGTTGGGGCGTGCGGGTGATGCAGCCGTCCGCTCCCTACTGGGAGCTCATGGTGCTAGCGCTGCTTGCGGGCGTCGGCGGTGGCGCGTTCTCCGGATTCATGCCCTCGACGTCCTATTTCTTCCCCCGTCGACTCCAGGGCACGGCTCTCGGTCTCCAGGCCGGCATCGGCAACTTCGGCGTCTCGCTGGTGCAGCTGTTGACGCCGTACCTGATCGCCGGTTCCTTCCTCGGCATCCTCGGCGGCAGCCAGCGGCTGCAGGTGCCGAGTCTTGAGGCCAAGACTGTGTGGTTCCAGAACGCGGCCTTCCTCTGGATCCCCCTTTTCGTGGTCGTCGCCGCACTGGCCTGGGCCACATTGAAGTCGATCCGGATGCAGGTCAACATCAAGCAGCAGTTCGACATCTTCGGCAACGTCGACACCTGGCTGATGACCATCCTTTACATCATGACCTTCGGCACCTTCTCCGGTCTGGCAGCCCAGTTCGGACTGATGATGATCAACCTGTACGGCGGGCAGAACCCTGAGATCGTCCAGGGCGGCTCCGTGGTCTCCATGCTGGTCGGCTACGAGGTGCCGGACCCGGTGAAGTACGTCTTCCTCGGCCCGCTCGTCGGAGCAGCTGCGCGAGTCCTCTTCTCACCACTGACCGACAAGACCGGCGGGGCGATCTGGACGTTGATCTCCGGTATAGGGCTGGTCGGCTCGATCGCATACACGATCCCGGCGCTGACACCTGACTACTCCTCTGCGGGGGCGCTGCAGGGGGACTTCAACCAGTTCTTGTGGGGAATGTTGGCGATCTTCCTGTTCGCTGGAATCGGCAACGCCTCGACGTTCAAGCAGATGCCGATGATCTTCGAGAGGCGTCAGGCCGGTGGGGTGATCGGTTGGACAGCGGCAATCGCCGCCTTCGGTCCGTTCTTCTTCGGGGTCGGAGTGACGACCCTGGGGCCGACCGCGTTCTTCTCGATCGGAATCGCGTGGGCGCTGTTGTGCATCGCCATCACGTGGGTGCGCTATGCGCGCCCGGGTGCTCCGAAGCCCGGCTGAGTCACGACTGACGCTGAAGGGGTCCGGGCCTTGGCCTGGACCCCTTCAGCATGGGCCTGTCAGGAGCTCTCACCCCCAAGGGTGAATGGGAAATGGGGGTGGGTGGGAGCCGGTCGGCGCGTGTGTAAAGTCGAAGGGCTGCACGGGAAGTTCCCGTGCGGGAGGAGGAAAAATCACATGGCTCTCATCTTGTGGATCTTGGCCGTAGTTCTCGTCATCGGTGGCATCTTCCAGCTCGTCAAGGGCCAGATGCTGTGGGGCATCGTGCTGATCGTCGTCGGTCTGCTCGTCGGACCGGGTGGAGTCAGCCTCTTCACCAAGTAGGACCCAGCAGGTCAGCCTCCACTCCCCCGGAACAGATCGGCGGGCACCATCAGCCGCGGCCGTTCCGGGGGTGGGGTGGAGCATCGGAGCCCCCCGGATCCGCGATACTGCGGGAGTGGCCACAACGCGGTGCTACCAGAACGGCGTCCTTGTTGCCGAGGGCTCCTCCTTGATCGACCTCGACCAGCACCTCTCCTGCGAGGACTCGCTGGTGTGGGTGGACCTGTATCGGCCCAGTCTCGATGACCTCCAGCTCATGGCGGATCGGCTCGGTCTGCATTCGTTGGCAGTCGAGGGCGCGGCTGCCGAACGCCAACGGCCCAAGTTCCATCGCTATGAGCACCACGACTTCCTCAGCACGTATTCCGTCCGGCTGGCAGCGGACACCGGGGAACTCGTCACTGCCGAGATCGCGGTCTTCATCACCCAGCGGATCCTGGTCACCGTCCGCAAGGACGACCACTTCCCCATCGACGACCTTCTCGACCACCTCGACCAGGACGCGGCCTTGACCGCTCATGGCGTCAGCGCACTTCTGTACGGCGTTCTCGACTTCGTCATCGACGAACACTTCGAGACCATCCAGGCCCTCGATGACCAGATCGAGAGCCTCGAGGACCTGTTGTTCGACGAGCACCCGCACGACAGTGACGTCCAGCGCCGCAGCTTCGAGTTGCGCAAGAGCCTTGTCCGGCTGCGTCGCGTCGTGCTCCCGATGAGGGAGGTGGTCAACACGCTGATGCGACGCGACGTGGACCTGGTGACACCCGAGATGGCCCCCTACTACCAAGACCTGTACGACCACGTACTGCGCGCCACCGAGTGGACCGACTCACTGCGCGACCTCGTGTCGACGATCGTGGAGACCAACCTGACCATCCAGGGGAACCGGCTCAACATCATCACCAAGAAGGTCACCAGTTGGGCAGCGATCATTGCCGTGCCCACCGCGATCACCGGTTTCTACGGCCAGAACCTCCCCTACCCCGGTTTCGCGGATCAAGCCGGCTTCATCACCTCCTCGCTACTCATCGTGGTGCTGTCGGTGCTCCTGTTCATCGCGTTCCGTCGCAAGGACTGGCTCTGATGGCGGATCGGGCCAGAACCTAGACTGGGACCATGACCTCCACGATTCCCACCGGCTCCGTCGTTGTCGGCTTCGACGGCTCGGCGTGGGCCGACCTGGCGCTCGACTGGGCGGGCCGGCAGGCCTCCCTCCAGGGCCTCCCGCTGGTGCTTCTCAACTCAGTCCATCTGGCGTCGCCAGACGCCATGGATGTCGTCGCGTCCTCCGGCGGTACCCCGTACCAGGGGCTGCTCGCGGAACTCGAGAAGGAGGCCGACAAACTCCTGGGTCGGGCAGCGCGTCGGGTCACGGAGATGCACGACCTCGCTGACGTCCACCAGGTCGTGCAGGTGGCTGATCCTCGCGAAGCTCTGTTTGCTGCATCGAAGTCTGCCTCCATGGTCGTCGTCGGCAGCCGCGGGCTCGGTCCGATCCGCGAACTGCTCCTGGGCTCGGTCAGTCTCGCCATGACCAAGCACTCGAGCTGCCCGGTCGTGGTGCTCCGTCCCGACCGACAGCGCACCCATCAGTCAGGCATCCTGGTCGGCCTCGCTGGGGACGAACGCGATGGCCCCGTCCTCGACTTCGCCTTTGCGGTGGCCGCGGCGCGTGAGCTTCCAGTGACTATCGTCCACTGCTTCTGGGACGTCGTCCGTGCCCCAGACGGCGCACGGGAAGTTTCCGACGATGAGAGCGGATACGACAAGGAGCGCGCTCTCGTCGTTGCTGCGGGCCGCAGCATGTCCGAGCGCTATCCCGACGTGGAGGTTCGCCACGTCCTGAGTCGCGGGTTCACCGATGTCCAGTTGATCGATTCCTCTCGGGACGCGGAGTTGATCGTCCTCGGTCACAGCCGCAAACCCTTCCTGACCGAGTTCATGTATGGCTCGGTGGCCCCACGGGTGGTTGAGCACGCGCACTGCCCAGCCGCGGTCGTGCCCGTCGGTGAAGAGATCGAGGTGCCCTCGCCCTCGGCCAGCAGGGGCTCCTCATTACGCTGACTCCTACGAAGAGCCCACCCCGCAGGAATGGCATTTTCCCCGGAACTGGCTCATTGACGTCGAAGGACGTGGAGCGCGTGACGGAAAACCCGATCATCATTCAGGGCGGTATGGGCGTCGGAGTTTCGGCGTGGCAGTTGGCCCGCGCCGTGGCCCGGGCCGGCGGGTTGGGCGTGGTGTCAGGCACTGCGCTGGACACCGTCCTGGCACGCAGACTCCAGGACGGAGATCTGGACGGATCGACGCGTCGTGCGCTGGCGCACTTCCCCGACCCTGACATGGCCGGCCGCGTCCTCGAAAAGTATTTCCGCGCCGCAGGGAGGGAGACCGGTCAGTCCTACCGGCCCGTCCCCAAACTCCTGCTGCACCAGACCCGCAGCGGCCAGGAACTGGCCGTCCTCGCGAACTTCGTGGAGGTCTGGCTGGCCAAGGAAGGACATCAGGGCTTGGTCGGGGTGAACTATCTGGAGAAGGTCCAGATGGCGACACCGGCAGCAGCGCTCGGAGCCATGCTCGCAGGAGTGGACTATGTCCTGATGGGTGCCGGGGTGCCACGTGAGATCCCCCGGCTGCTCGATGATCTCGCTGCCGGCCGAGCGGGCGGGGTCAGTGTGGAGGTGCAGGGAGCCGATGAGCCGCACCGGGTCGAGGTCGACCCGAACGATCTGTTGGGGATTGCGGTGCCTCCCCTGTGTCGTCCACGGTTCCTCGCGATCATCTCCTCAGCGGTGCTCGCCTCCTACCTCGCCCGCAGCGAAGCCACTTGTCCGGACGGTTTCGTCCTCGAAGGTGCACTCGCCGGTGGTCACAACGCTCCTCCACGTGGCCGCTTCGAGCACGACCAGGACGACCAACCGATCTATGGCCCGCGCGACGAGATCGACCTGACCAAGGTGGCGGCGCTGGGTCTTCCCTTCTGGCTGGCAGGCTCCTACGGATCGCCCGAACGAGTGGCCTCGGCTCTCGCGGCGGGAGCGACCGGTGTCCAGGTCGGCACCCTCTTCGCACTGTCTCGCGAGTCCGGAGTGAGCCGGACGATCCGCGATGACCTCCATCGTGCGCTGGCTACCGACGAACTGACCGTGCTCACTGATCCGCACGCCTCCCCCACCGGGTTTCCCTTCAAGGTCGCGCAGCTCGCCGGATCCCTCTCCGAGGATGAGCTCTACGAAGAGCGCGAGCGGCAGTGCGACCTCAGTTATCTGCGCACCCCCTACCTCGACGAGCAGGGGAAGATCGGCTATCGCTGCCCGAGCGAGCCAGCCCACATGTATGTCCGCAAGGGTGGCGCGATCGAGGACACCGTCGGCCGTAAGTGTCTGTGCAACGCGCTCACCGCCAACGTCGGGCTCGCACAGACCCGCGCCGACGGCTACGTCGAGCCCCCATTGATGACGCTGGGCTCCGACCTCCACGGTGCGCAGGAGCTCAGCCGAACCCACCCGGACGGATGGACCGCCACCGAGGCCTTGACCTGGTTGACCTCGGACGTGGTGACGCCTATCCCCACGCGTTGAGCCTGCCCAGCACAGATGACCCGTAGGGATCGCCCTTCTTTGTGCCGGAGTGGGATCAGCGGTGGGCTCTGCGCACTGCGCGAACTCAGTGGCGCAGAGTGGGTGGCCCGTGGAGATCAGCCCGCCGGAGGGATTCACGACCCAGCGTCCGCCATAGGTGGTCTCACCGGCGTCGATGAGCAGGCCGCCCTCTCCCTCAGCACAGAGGCCGAGAGCTTCGTAGGTCAGTATTTCGTTGACGGAGAAGCAGTCGTGCAGTTCGATCACCATGGCCTGGCCGGTGATCTCGATCGCCTGGGCCGACAACCCGCTCTTCTCGACGAACTGCTCGCTGGCCAGGACCGCAGCAGCTTGGTCACCGGGTCACTGATCATCGGTGAGCCCTGGATCGCTTGGAGCGTGTAGACCTTCTGAAACTGGGCGTGGGGGTTGTTCGCCGAGTGACGACAATTCTTCTCCGCCACCTTGGCGAACTGCTCCGCCGTGGGGCCGTACTTGTCCATGTGCTCACGCCCGGCGCAACCGAACATCCATGCGGTGGGTGGCATTGCGAACTCGTAGAGCTCGGCGAGCGCGAGCATGTGCTTCAATCACCAACTGCTCCCGGTCGTCGTACGTCCGCGAGAGAGAGCCGGTTTCCATCTTCTCGAATCCGAGCGCCAGCGGAAGGTTTCGTGCATGGCGCCACGCTAGAAATACTTGGCCGCTGTCGGAAGGACCACGTGTGGCGGCATCCGTGACCGCGGCGCGCGGCGGCGGCGCGCGAGTGCGCTACCTTGCGCTGATGTCGGATCAAACGGTGTCGATCAATCTGGTGCAGCGACTTCTGCGCATCGCGGAGAGCCGCGGACAGGAGTGGGGGCCATTGTTGCGGGAGGCGGGAATTTCCGAGGACATGCCTCGCCATCCCCGGGCCCGGGCCACTCTGGGACAACTCTCTACGCTGACGCGCCTGCTGTGGATCAACACCGGCGACGAACTGTTCGGGCTCGGCCCGCCGGTTCCACTGGGCACCTTTCGCGTCGTTGCCCGCAGCGCGATGGGGGCCTCCGACCTGCGCGAGATGCTGACTCGGGTCGAGGAGGCGGTTCGGGTGATCCAGACGCTTCCACCGATCTCGGTCGAGTTCGGGAGCAGGACCGTGACGTTGGTCGTCGACCCGAGCCGCCTCAACGACCCGGAGCACCTCGCCACCGACACCCTGGTCGCGTTCCTGCACCGAACGATCAGTTGGTCCATCGCCCGCCGGGTGTCACTGACCCGGATGGAAGTTCCCTACGACGAGCCACGGTTCCTGCGCTACTACGAGGCCACCTTCGGCGTCATTCCGATCTTCGGGGCGCCGCGCTTGTCCTTCTCCTTCGATGCCGCGCTGCTCACGGCTCCGCTGTTGCGTAGCGACGAAGACCTTGAGAGGTGGATCGCCGAATCCCCGGAGAACTTCTTCTCGACGCGCGACTTCGGTTCCACCACCAGCGAGCAGGTCCGTCGCGTGATCGAACAGGGCCTCACCGGGGAATGGCCCACCGCTCAACATGTGGCGTCGCGCCTCGCGCTGAGCGTGCACCACGTACGCCGTCTCCTGCGTGAGGAGGGCACGTCGATGACCCTGATCCGTGAGGACGTCCTGCGTGACGCGGCGATCAACAGTCTCGTGGCCGGCAAGGAATCGGTCGAGGACCTCTCTGTTCGCCTGGGTTTCTCCGAATCCAGCGCGTTCAGGCGTGCCTTCAGGCGTTGGACCGGAATGCCACCCGGCTCCTACCGTGAGGGACCGCTCGATGAGCCAGTCCTTGGGACATCTCAGGATTCGTAGAGCGCCTCGATCGCTGCTGCGTACTTCTCACCGATGGGTTTGCGGCGAAGTTTCATCGCCGGGGTCAGTTCGTCACCGCCGGGAAGCCACGGATCACGGATGTTCTTGTACTTCTTGAGCTGCTCCACGCGCGACAGTTTCGCGTTCGCCCGCTTCACTGCCTTGGCGATCTCGGCTTCGACGGCTGCCTCGTCGAAGTCCCTGGACGTCTCCGGGTCGACCGCGACAGCACTCGGACATGCCCCAGCCTCGGCGATGTCGATGCCGAGCTTGCGGAAGAAGTACAGGGCGTCGACCGAGATCGGAGCCGCACCGGACCTTGTCCAGCGACGAGGCCGCACCGTCTTCGACCGTGGGCGTCGCTCCGGTCGCCACCGCCCACCGCAGCAGGGCTCCTCGAGGACCGAGCGTCTCGGCAGCGGCTTGATCGATGGCAGCCTTGAACCTGCACCAGACCATGGGGACGCCCAGAAAGCTGGTGGGGCGCGCATCAGCCATCGCCGCGGCGAGTTCCGTGGTGTCCCTCAGCGTGATGACCGCCGGGCCCCGGACTGTCGGAATGTAGTGCGCAACCGATCGGCTGGCCAGGTGCGCGTCGGGGAGATAGGAGAGCACCCGACCGTTCTCGGAACCTCTCTCGAGGGAAGGGACGAACATCGCGGATTCGACGCTGAAGATCACGTTGGTGTGGGTGAGTTCAACCCCCTTGGGGGGACCCGTGGTGCCCGAGGTGTAGATGATCGTCACCCGGTCGTCGGGGGTGACCGCACGCCTGGTGGCCTCGAAGTCGAAGCCGGGGACAGCTGACGCCTCGAGATCAACCAGTTCTTCGAGGACGAGAATTCGATCGACTCGAGTGCGTTTCGCCGCCTCGGTGACCAACTCGAGGTGTTGCCCATCATCAGCCCGACCGTGTCGCAGTGACGGACTCCCACCGGGTGCAGACCGGCAGCGACCGTACGGACCCGTGCTCCGTATTCGGCCCAGGTGTAGCTCTGGGTGTCTTAGAAGTCTCGAAGCGCCGGCTGATCGGCATACTCGAGGACTGCATGCTGGAACAGTTCGCAGAAGCTCTTTTCGCCATTCATGTGGTGATTCCCCATCGCTCGAGAATGTCAACTGCGTCGCCAGCCGGGGCGGGAGCGCCGGACGGCGTCCGGTTGAAACGCGGAGCAGGAGCGGGCTGCGAGATCCCACCGACCTCGACGAACGCAGAGCGTTGTACGTGGTGTGGATGGACGGAAGCCTCCCACGGAGTGAGCACCGCTGTGACGCAGGCATCAGATCCGTCGAAGAGCACCGCCCACTCGTCCCTGGTCCGCGTGCGGAACTCTGCTGCCAACGTCGCCCGAAGTTCGGACCAGCGGTCGAAATCGTGTTGGCCGGGCGCGTCGACAAGGCCGAGAATCCTCATCATCTCGGCGAAGAACCCCGGCTCGACACATCCGACGGCGACATACGCGCCGTCGGAGCATTCGTAGGTGTCATAGAACGGTGCGCCGCCGTCGAAAAGGTTGGTCCCCCGCTCCCCCGACCACAGTCCGCTGGCGTGGAGACCATGGATGAAGCTCATCAAGAGGCTGGCTCCGTCGACCATCGCGGCATCGACGACCTGACCCTTGCCCGAGGTATGACGCTCGTAGACCGCTGCCAGGATTCCCATCGTCATCAGCAGACCACCACCACCGAAGTCGCCGACCAGGTTGAGCGGCACGGTCGGCCGCTGGCCGGCCAGTCCGATCGGCTCCAGTGCGCCTGCCAGAGCCAGGTAGTTGATGTCGTGTCCGGCACGTGGGGCAAGCGGACCCTCCTGACCCCACCCAGTCATCCGGGCGTAGATCAACCGTTCGTTGACGGACCGAAGATCGTCCGGACCAAGCCCGAGACGCTCAGTCACACCGGGACGGAAACCCTCCACCAGCACGTCCGCGACTGCCACGAGTTCCCTGAGACGTTGGAGGTCAGTCGGGTCCTTGAGGTCCAGCGGCAGGTCGTGCCGGCCGCGGTCCAGAGGTCCTTGGGGGATCTCCAGGCCACGGCCACGGCCACCACGGCGGGTGATGCGTACGACGTCGGCACCGAGGTCGGCCAGGATCATGCAGCCGAACGGGGCCGGCGCCAGACTGGCGAGCTCAATGACCTTGAGCCCGCTCAGCGGTCCCATAGCTGGTGATCTCCCGCTCACAGGAAGCGAGAGATCAGCTCCTTCATGATCTCGTTGGTGCCACCGTAGATCTTCTGGATCCGGGCATCGGTCCACATCCGCGAGATCGGGTACTCCGCCATGTATCCGTATCCGCCGAACAGCTGGAGGCATCGGTCGGCGACGACGTTCTGTTGCTCAGTGGTCCACCACTTGATCTTGGCGGCGTCCTTGATTTCCAGGGTCCCGTCGAGGTGCTTCTCGATGCATTCGTTCAGATACGCCTGTCCGACGCTGGCGAGTGTGTCGCACTCGGCGAGCTCGAATCGGGTGTTCTGGAAGGCGAAGATCGGCTTGCCGAACGCGTGACGCTCCTTGGTGTAGGCCACCGTGTGCTCGATCGACACCTTGGTCGCAGCGACCGCGATGACGCCCAGGATCAGACGCTCCTGCGGCAGCTGCTCCATCAGCCAGACAAAGCCTTGGCCCTCGGTCTCCCCGAGAAGGTTGCTGGCGGGGAGACGCACATTCTCGAAGAAGAGTTCGCAGGTGTCCTGCCCGTGCTGGCCGACCTTCTTCAGGTTGCGCCCACGGGAGAAGCCCTCGCGGTCGGTCTCGACGATGACCAGCGAAACACCCTGAGCACCGGCATCGGCGTCCGTCTTGACGACAACGATGACGAAATCGCAGAGAAAGCCGTTGGTGATGAAGGTCTTGGACCCGTTGACGACGTACTCGTCGCCGTCCCTGCGAGCGGTGGCAAGAATCGACTGCAGGTCCGAACCGGTGCCCGGTTCGGTCATCGCGATTGCGCCGACGGCCTCACCGGTGGCCATCTTGGGGAGCCAGTGCTTCTTCTGGTCCTCGGTGCCGTACATGAGGAAGTAGTGCGCCACGATCGTGGAGTGCACGGCGTTGCCGAAGCTCGATGCCAGTGCCCGGACCTGGCCGTTGGCCACCGCAGCCTCGTGGGCGAACGTGCCACCGCCACCGCCGTACTCCTCGGGGATGGAGCAGCAGAGCAGACCCACGTCACCAGCTTTGTTCCACAAGTCACGGTCCACGTGGTGCTGCTCGGCGTAGCGCTCCTCGTGAGGAGCCGCTTCCTTGCTGAAGAAGTCAAAGGCCAGGTCTTCGAGGGCCGCTACTTCATCGTCCATCCACCGGTGCCGCTCAGCCATGGTGTCAGTCTCCATTCATGGTCAATCGAATCGTCCACCCGAGTAGATCCGACGCCTCGAGCACAGACCATGACGGTAGTGAGCAGAGTCCGTGACCGTTGAGTAACCGCGATGGAGCCATCGGATCATTCGAAATCACTGCGACCATGAGTCATGAGGACTTTGGGAGCAACGCGTCGTCAACCGTCGCCGACCAGTACTGGGAGCGAGTCGTGATGTCGACGATCCTGCCGATGGAGGGGGTGAAGATCTTTGGCGTCACGTTGGTGGGAGTGAGCACCACCATCGGAGTCAAGGTGCTGCTCACCATCGCGCTCGTGCTCGTGGTGACGATCGTGCGCCGCCTGGTCATCGCCCTCGCGCGCCGGACCTTCGGCGGTGACGTGGCGGATGCGCGTCGTTTCTGGACCAGGCAGGGGCTACAGGTCATCGCCGCAGTGGTGATGGTGCTGGGCCTGATCTCGATCTGGGTGACCCCCGAGACCGACATCACGACAGGTGTGGGGCTGATCAGCGCCGGGCTGGCATTCGCACTGCGTCAGGTGATCATCTCGCTTGCGGCCTACTTCGTGATCCTGCGCGGAGACACGTTCACGGTGGGAGATCGGATCACCCTCGGTGGCGTCCGCGGGGACGTCGTCCGGTTGGGGTTCTTGAAAACCACCATCATGGAGATGGGGCAGCCGCCATCGGTGGCCGAGACAGACCCAGCAGTCTGGGTGAACTCGAGGCAGTACACCGGCCGTCTTGTCACTGTCACCAATGGGGTGATCTTCTCCGAGCCTGTCTACAACTACACCCGCGACTTCCCCTACCTGTGGGAGGAGATCACCGTTCCGATCTCCTACAAGGCCGACCGCGTCACAGCAGAGGCCATCCTCCTCGAGGCCGCCCGGGCGCATGCTGTCATCGACGACCCGGCTGCCGAGAGGGCTCTCGCCTTCATGCATTCTCGCTATGCACTCTCCGACGCCAGTCTGACGCCCGAGGTGTATTGGCGGATCACGGACAACTGGCTGGAACTCTCTTTGCGGTTCCTGGTGGAGCACCGTGGTGTCCGGGTGGTCAAGGACCGGATGAATCGCGACATTCTCGCCGGATTCGATGCGGCTGGAATCAGCATCGCCTCGGCCACCTACGAGGTCGTGGGGGTCCCAGATTTCCGCATTTCACGCAACTGAGTGCAGCAACGATACGAGGAAGAGGCCGCCTCGGATTGCTCCGAGACGGCCTCTGACCTGCGGTTTTCTTCGGTCGGGCTGACAGGATTTGAACCTGCGACCCCTTGACCCCCAGTCAAGTGCGCTACCAAGCTGCGCCACAGCCCGAAGTCTCCAGGGGCGAACCCTCGAAGCCAGCAGAACAGTACCGCAGCCCCTGGCAAGTCTGGAATCGCCCCTCCCCTGGTCTCTGGTGACCACTCGCGAGTGGCCCACTTGGGCCATCTCGGGCCATATCGCAGACCTGAGCCCCCTTCAGGAGAGAAGATGAATCATCAACCTAGTGGGGGTACTCATGGCGATCGCACAACGCCGTCTCGGTCTGGTGGTCGCCGTCATGGCTGCCACTGCCGGACTCAGCCTTGCTGCCCCCCGCGCCAACGCGGCGCAAACAACGGCCGCCGCCGAGGGCGTGACACAGCCCAAGGCAGATGTGATCGCGCAGCGGGTCGCGGCACGACAGGACACGCTGGCTGCACTCAACCAGCGCGCCGACGCCCGGGACCGCGCCTTGATCGGCTACCAGGATGTGCTGGCCCTCTACGGATACACCGCAGACCCTGACAACGTCCTTCGCGTCATGCCGTTGGCCTACTACCGTGTCTCAGCCGGTTTCGGCCAGACCGGGCCGCTGTGGGAAAGCGAGCACGGTGGGCAGGATTTCGGTGCCTACGCAGGAGACCAGATCGTCGCGGTCGCCGACGGCACGGTCACCGAAGTGGCCACCGCCGGCCCCTACGGCCTCCGCACGATCCTGACACTGGAAGACGGAACCGAGGTCTGGTACTGCCACCAGACGAGCGTGACGGTCACCGCCGGCGACATCGTCGAAGTTGCCGACGAGATCGGCACGGTCGGCAGCACCGGGAACTCCACCGGGCCCCACCTGCACCTCGAGGTACGCCCCGATGGCGATGCTCCGATCGACCCGATGGACTGGCTGACCGCTGGCGGCCTGACCCCCTGATCAGCGCTTGCGCTTCTCGCGCGGCTTCTGCTGGATGACAATCGGCGTACCGGCGAAGCCGAACTCCTCACGCAGGCGACGTTCGATGAAGCGTTCGTAGGACGCGTCGAGCTTGCCGCTGGTGAACAGCACGAAGGTCGGCGGCGCCACTGAAGGCTGGGTGCCGAACAGGATCTTGGCCTGTTTGCCGCTACGCACGGGGTGCGGATGTTCTGCCACCAGCCGACCCAGGAACGTGTTGAGGGCACCGGTGCCGATCCGCGTCTCCCAACCCTCGATGGCCTTCTCCAGCGCTGGCAGCAGGCGGTCGACGTGCCATCCGGTGAGTGCGGTGAAGTTGATGCGCGGCGCCCACTGGACCTGGACGAGGTCGCGCTCGATCTCGCGCTCGAGGTAGTAGCGGCGCTCGTCGTCGACGAGGTCCCACTTGTTGAAGGCGATGATCATCGCTCGGCCGGCATCACGCACCGTCTGGATGATCCGGATGTCCTGCTCGGAGACGCTCTGGCTGGCGTCGATCACGAGGACGGCGACCTCCGCCCGATCGATCGCTGTCGAGGTGCGCAGAGACGCGTAGTACTCGTGACCCGATGCTTGGTTCACCCGCTTGCGAATGCCGGCGGTGTCGATGAAACGCCACGGGCGGTCTCCCAGCATGATCACCTCATCAACCGGGTCCACCGTCGTACCAGCCGCGTTGTCGACCACGACGCGGTCTTCCTTGGCCAGTTTGTTGAGCAGGGACGACTTGCCGACGTTGGGCTTGCCAACGATGGCGATGCGTCGCGGACCGCTGACCTCCTCGAAGGACTCCTTCGGTGTTTCCGGCAGCGCCGCCAGGATCGCGTCGAGCATGTCGCCGGATCCTCGCCCGTGCAGTGCCGAGACACAGAACGGCTCCCCGAGCCCTAGATTCCACAGTCCGTGTGCCTCAGCCTCGGTGCGCTGGTCATCGACCTTGTTGGCCGCCAGCACGACCGGTTTGCCGGACTTGCGCAGGATCTTGACGACCGCCTCGTCGGCGTCGGTGATGCCGACCATGGCATCCACCACGAAGAGCACGGCGTCTGCCAGCGACACTGCGATCTCGGCCTGATCAGCGATTCGCTCGGCGAGACCGCGTGCGTCGGGATCCCAGCCGCCCGTGTCGACCACTGTGAAGGCGCGACCGTTCCAGTTGGCGTCGTAGTAGACCCGGTCACGAGTCACCCCGGGGCGGTCCTCCACGACCGCTTCGCGGCGGCCGATGATGCGGTTGACCAGCGTGGACTTCCCCACGTTGGGTCGGCCGACGATGGCCAGCACAGGGGCCGGGCCCGACTCGGACTCGACGTCGGACACGTCGTACTCACTCATGATGCTCACGGCTCTCTGGTCTGCTCGACGAACCCGGTATCGGGCTCATCTTCGGATTGTCCCGCAGGATTGGGTCAGCGCGCGGATCCTCGCGCCGTGAGGAGAGCAACGTCACCCGGGAATCTCGGAAGACTGGGCCAGCAGCAGCACCCGGTCGATGACCTCGCTCAAGGTGAGGTGGGTGCTGTCGATGTGGACGGATCCCTCGGCCATGGTCAGTGGGGCGGTGGCTCGCCCGGAGTCGATCCGGTCCCGTTCCAACAGTGATTCCTGCGTGCTTTCCACGTCGTTCCCTCCCTGCTCCGCCGCACGACGGTGCGCCCGCGCTGCCGGGTCGGCGCTCAGATACACCTTGACCTGGGCCTGGGGCCACACGACAGAACCAATGTCGCGGCCTTCCACCACAATGCCGCCGGCACCGATGACATCGCGCTGGAGACCGAGCAGGCGAGCACGAATCTCAGGCACGGCACTGACCGGGCTCACCGAGGCCGTGACGTCCTCTCCCCGGATGTCGACCGAGACATCGATCCCGTCGACAGTGACCGAGGGCGACGTCGGGTCGGTCCCGGACTCGATGACCGGGGATCCGGCCAGCGCAGCGACTGCGCGCACGTCACCTACGTCGACGCCCTCACGCAACAACCACCAGGTCATGGCCCGAAACATGGCGCCGGTGTCGAGATAGCGCAACCCCAACCGTTCGGCCACGGCGCGAGACGTGCTCGACTTGCCGGACCCGGACGTGCCGTCGACGGCAATGACCAGGGATGCGGTGTCAAGGAGGCTCACGGACCAAAAGTTTACCGGTGCGACGTCCACCCACGGGATTCGAGAGCGCCCAACAGGTGCTCGGCGCTGTCCTGGTGCACCACAAGTTCGGTGAGCCCGACTGGACGTCCCGGATCGTGATCGATGCGCACGTCTTCGATGTTGACGCCGATCTCGCCTGCGTCACCGAACAGCCTGGCCAGTTCACCGGGAAGGTCAGGGACCGAGACGAACACTGAGCAGGTGGGCCGAACTGGTGCTCCATGCTTGCCCGGGATCGCGGCCGTGCCGGCGCGCCCACGGGCGAGAATCTCGCCCAGATCGGTCGAGTCCGGGGTCGCGACGGCTGTCATCAAGCAGTCGAGATCCGTGCGCATCTCGGCCAGGAGGGCAAGGACGGCTGGGGCGTTTGCGCCCAGAATTTCTCGCCACAGGGTCGGATCACCGGCTGCGACCCGAGTGACATCGCGCACCCCCTGACCCGAGAGTTCCAGGTGCTCCGCAGGGGCATGCACCAGTTGTCCCGCCACGAGGACGGCTGCCAGATGTGGAAGGTGGGAGGTACGCGCCACGGCCCGGTCGTGCTCGCCCGGGGTGAGACGCGTAGGAACAGCTCCACAGAGGCGGGCCAACGCGTCCACCAGGTCGGCCGCGTCGCAGTCGGTGCCAGGGTGTGGGGTGACCGCCCATGGACGACCGTCGAACAGGGCTGCGCTGGCAGCAAGGGGCCCGGACCGCTCACTGCCCGCCATGGGATGGCTGCCGACGTAGCGGCCGGAGACCGGCGTGGACGGGTCGTTGTCCTGCAAGGCACGCAGCGGTGCCTCCTTGACGCTGCCGACGTCAGTGACCACCGCGCCAGGGAACTCCTCCAGTGCGTCCCGGATGCCTGTGGAGAGATGCTGTGGCGGAGTCGCGACGACGACAACCTGGGGCTGGTCACCGCCGATGCGCGGGCGCCCTGCACCGAGGCCCGAGGCCGTACGTAGGTGCTGGGGAGAAACGTCGTCGAGCAGCACCTCCACTCCCGCACGGGTGCAGGCCAACGCCACCGAGGTGCCGATGAGGCCGACCCCGACCACAAGTACAGGTCCGGTCAGTTCAGTCATGGCTGGTGGTGCGGGTGAGGTCTCGGCGCAGCCGCGCAGCACCGTGGAGGTAGACGTGGGTGATGTCGGCGCGCGGCAGATCGGTGTCGACATGAGCCATCAGGCGCACCACGCGTGGCATCGACCCCACGATCTCCAGTTCTCGAGCGCACACCAGGGGAACGTCGGAGAACCCCAGCTGTCGTGCGGCATAAGCGGGGAACTCGCTGGTGAGATCACTCGTGGCCGTGAAGATGATCGAGATGAAGTCGTCGACGAAGAGAGAGTTTGCACTCATCACGTCACCCACCAACTCAGCCACCCGCTCCAACATGTGCTCGCGGATGTCCTCATCGAGTTGGGTCGCGCCTCGAACTGCCCTCACTGCCACCCCTGGAGCCTAGCCGCGCGAGAGTTCAGAGTTGCGCCATGTCCATCAGCTCACCCAACTCGTCGAGGGACAACTCGCGCATCTCCCCCGGCGCGAGTCTTCCGAGAGAGACGGGACCGATGCGAGTGCGGGTGAGGCGGGTGACCGGGTGCCCCACATGGTCGAGGAGCCGCCGCACGATGCGGTTGCGACCCTCGTGGATCACCAACTCGATGATCGTGCGCTCGGACGTGTTGCGGCCATGGCTGCCGCTCACGACCTTGGCACTGGACACCGCCACGGGGCCATCCTCGAGACTCACTCCGGAGCGCAACTGCTTGATGATGCCCTGATGGAGTTGACCTTCCACTTCGGCGACGTAGGTCTTGTCGACCTCGTAGGAGGGATGTGCCAGTCGCTGGGCGAAATCGCCGTCGTTGGTGAGAATCAACAGTCCCGCGGTGTCGGTGTCGAGCCGTCCTACGTGGAAGAGCCGCTCCGGACGGTCCACGACCAGGTCACCGATGCTTCGACGGCCCTCGGGGTCGCTCATCGTGGAGACGACGCCACGTGGCTTGTTGAGCACGAGGTAGGCATGCGGTGAGATCGGCGGCAACCGCTTCCCCTTGACCCGTACAACTGCGGTGTGCGGGTCGACCTTGGTGCCGAGGCGCGAGACCACTTCTCCATCGACCTCGACCAGGCCCTCGAGCATGAGCTCCTCGCACTTGCGCCTGCTCGCCACACCCGACTGGGCGAGCAACTTCTGCAGACGGATCGTGCCGTCGGCATCAGGTAGTGGTCGGTGCGAGGCAGGCTGCGAGGGATCAGCGTCGTGCGGTTTCATGCGGTCTCAGTTCCTCCGTCGGGCTCGGTGCCGGCACCGCTGTGCGGCGACGGGTGAGGAGGCGGGTGGGGTGACGGATGGTGTGACGAATGGGATGGCGACGGGTCGAGCTCCATCGTGCTCTCCTGAGTAGGGGAGGACACCACACTGGCCAACTCATCCTCCAGATCGTCCATGTCGGGAAGATAGGGCGCCAACTCGGGCAGTTCGTCGATCGACGTGATGCCGATCCGCTCAAGGAAATAGGAAGTGGTGCGATAGAGGTGGGCGCCGCTGTGCTCGTCCTGACCGGCCTCCTCGACCAGACCACGACTGAGCAGCGTCCGCATCACGCCGTCGACGCTGACCCCACGGATCGCCGCCACCCGCGATCGCGACACGGGCTGCTTGTAGGCCACCACGGAGAGTGTCTCGAGCGCGGCCTTGGTGAGCCTGGCCTGCTGGCCGTCGAGCACGAAGGACTCCACCACGGCCGCGAACTCGGGCCGGGAATAGAAGCGCCATCCCCCGGCCACCGGTCGCAGGTCAAACCCCCGCCCTTGTTCGGCGTACTCCGCCGAGAGCGAGTGCAGCGCCTCATCCACGTCAGCGACCGGATGCCCCACCACGGAGGCAAGGCGTACGTGATCGAGCGGCTCGTCGCTCACCATCAGGATCGCTTCGAGCGCCGGACGGAGCTCGGCCATGGGAACGGCAAGCGTGTCGGCAGCGTCTGTGGCGTTCGTCTCGTGCGGAACCCCGGCTGGAGTCTCCATTCGTGATTCATTGACCGGGTCGAGTCCTGAGGACTGGTCGCTCACTGATCCTCCTGGTGCTGGTCGTCATCGGCATCAGCCGCATCATCAGCCACAGTGCCGTCGAACTCATCATGGATGTCGACATCGCCGTCCTCTGCACCGGTCCAGCGCACGCTCAACTCTCCCAGAGGCGTGACCTGGTCGAAGGACACCGCACCCTCACGGAAAAGTTCGAGCAGTGACAAGAAACGTGCCACCGTGGTGAGACGGTCCGGGGAGTCCCCGCACAGCGCCCGGAAGGTCATGATGCCGTTGCGGCGCAGCCGGTCCACCACGAGCGCTGCCTGCTCGCGGACGCTCACCTTGGCTGCGTGGATGTGCAGCAGCGAAACTTCGAGCACCTCTTTGGGCTCCATGGCCTTCGCAGCCAGCTGGGCGAACTCCTCGAGACCAATACCGATCAGGACCTCTGGGAGCAGAGTGGCGAAGCGCTCCTCAAGGCCCACTGCGCGGGCATTGCGCAACGATTCGGCATCCAGCCGCTCCTCGAACACGGCCGCCACCTGCTTGAACGCGCGGTACTGCATGAGACGGGCGAAGAGCAGGTCGCGAGCCTCCAGCAGCGCCAGGTCCTCCTCGTCCTCCACGTCGCCCTGTGGGAGAAGTCTGGCTGCCTTGAGATCGAGCAGCGTCGCTGCGACCACGAGAAAAGATGTGGTCTGTTCCAGGTCCCAGGCACCGCCCAGGCCTTTGACGTGCGCGATGAACTCGTCGGTGACCTGGGAGAGCGCCACCTCGGTGATGTCGAGTTTGTGCTTGGAGATGAGCCCGAGCAGGAGGTCGAACGGCCCTTCGAAGTTCTTCAGGCGTACGGCGAATGCAGGAGTCTCAGCACCGGGCTCCAACCCGGACCGCACCGCCGACGCGAGGTCGGTCACCGTGCTCACTCCTCGATGAGACGAGTGACCAGTGCGCTGTCGCCACCTCGAGCCTCGAGGTCTGCGAGCACCAGGGCCAGCGCCTCGCGCACCAACCGGCCGCGATCGACCGCCAGTCCATGATCTCGCCTGAGCATCAGCCGGGCATGCTCGATGTCGAGCAACTCGTCAGCGGTGACGTAGACCGTCATCTTCTCGTCGTGACGGATCCGTCCGCTGGGGCGTTTCGGCCCAGGGTCCACCTCGTCGGCCACCGCGCGGACTCGCCGTGGCCGCTGTTGCTGGGCCCGTGGATCCGAGCCGATCGTCGTGCGGAACAGATCATCGACCTGCGGGAGGCTTACTCGGCGCGCCACCGTGAGAGCACCTCCCTCGCCAACTGGCGGTACGACTCGGCTCCTGCCGAGGAGGAGGCGTAGGCGGTGATCGGCTCACCGGCGACCGTCGCATCGGAGAACTTGACCGTACGGCGGATGACGGTGTGGAACACCGTGTCCCCCCATGCCTGGACAAGTCGCTCCATGACCTCACGGCTGTGGAGCGTGCGACCGTCGAACATCGTGCCGAGCACACCGTCGATCTCGAGTTTGGGGTTGAGTCGTTCGCGCACCTTGTCGATCGTCGTCTTGAGCAGCGCCACACCCCGCAGGGCGAAGTACTCGCACTCGAGCGGCACGATGACGCCGTCGGATGCGGTCAGAGCGTTGACGGTGAGCAGGCCGAGTGAGGGCTGGCAGTCGATGAGGATGACGTCGTAGTGCTCCAGGGCCGGGGCGATCGCCCGCTGCAGCGCCTGCTCGCGCGCCACCTCCTGGACCAGTTGCACCTCAGCAGCCGAAAGATCGATATTGGACGGAAGGAGGTCCATCCCCTCGATTCCCGTGGGAACCACGACCTCGTCGAGCGTGACGTCGCGCTCCATCAGGAGGTTGTAGATCGTCAGATCGATCTCGTGGGGGTTGAGGCCCAGTCCCACCGACAGAGACCCCTGCGGGTCGAAGTCGACCAGCAGCACCTTGCGTCCGTACTCCGCCAACGAGGCGCCCAGGTTGATGGTGGTCGTCGTCTTGCCGACACCACCCTTCTGGTTGCACATCGAGATCACGCGTGCGCCACCTCGGCGAGCGACGGGAGCCGGCTCCGGGAACTTCGGCATGGGTCGGCCGGTGGCACCCAGAGCGCCGGGGGATCTCTCCCGCGTCTCACCCAACGGACGATCGAACGGGATCGGCTCGGTCACAGCGTTCCTGCCTCCGGAAGTGATGTCGCTCTGCCCTGGCTGTGCCGGCTGGGAGGTCCGGACCATGGGTGGGATCTCAGACGCATCGCGTGTGATGTTGCCAGAACCCGGGAAACCTCCAGCGGTCACGGTCCACTCCTTCACGCGTTGACTGCTTCGATTGCATCACGCCGGGGACCTCAAACTTTGTCGACACGTCGACAGAGTGGAGGGTGGCTGCGCGCGACTCTAGGCCCGACGCACGAGCGCCACAACACCGGTGCGTAGTCCCACAGGCCGATCACGCGATTTGTGCACTATTTCCCGTTCCTCTGCACAGGCACCGCAGCTCTGTGGAAAACCTGTGCATGAAGTCGATGGCCTGTCAGAGCCGGTGCATGGCCACTGTCGCGAGCACCAATTCGCCGGCCTCATCGGTGGCGTCGCAATCGACGATCGCATCGATCACCCAGTCGTGATGACCCTCCGGGTCGTGCAGCGTCTGGCGTATCTCACGGATGCGTGCCGTCGTGCCCTCCGGCGCCCCGACCGGCTCCCCCACTCGCTCCTCACCGACGTGGAGCAGATCAGGTCCGCGGGCATCGGCGTCAATGCCGACCCGATCGTGCTCGGCATAGAACTCCTCGATCGCTGCGTCCCAGACCGAACGTCCTGTCCGGACATCTCGCGGCGGATCGATCCTGTCGGCTGCCACACGCTCGATCCGCATCAGCATGTCGAGATCGTCGCGCCCCACCGCTTCGACGCGCGCCCACATCGCATTGCGCAACATCACCCGGAAGGGTCGATCCTGACGCGACAGCGGCCGTGGCGGTGCAGGCGGCTCGTGGTGTGACACCGCCGAGGAGACGTGGTCCGGGTCGGAGAGGGCCTCCCACTCGTCCAGCAGCGATGAGTCGGTCTGGCGCACCGTCTCCCCCAACCACTCCACCACGTCGTCCACCTCGGGTGAGCGATGGGCTTCAGGAACGGTCTGGCGCACGGTGCGATAGGCATCGGTGAGATAACGAAGGACCAGTCCCTCCGAGCGAGCCAGTTGGTAGCGGCCGACGAAGTCCGTGAAACCCATGCCGCCTTCCCACATCTCGCGCACGATCGATTTGGGCGACAGCGCGTCCTCGCGGAGCCACGGGTGGGTCTGACGGTAGGTCTCATAGAGGGCTTCCAGCAGGTCGCGCAGCGGCTGGGGCCAGGTGATCTGGTCCAGGAGGGCCATCCGCTCGTCGTACTCCAGGCCATCGGCCTTCATTTCCCCCACGGCCTCGCCACGGGCGGCGTGCTGCTGCGCCATCAGGATCTGTCTGGGCGCTTCGAGCACGGCCTCGACGATCGACACCACGTCCAGGCCATAGGTCAACTCTTCCGGGTCCAGCACGTCGAAGGCGGCCAGGGCGAAGTGCGCCAGCGGCTGGTTGAGCGCGAAGTGGATCGGCAGGTCGACGGTGAGGACGTAGCGGCGCCCGAACTCATCCAGCTCGTCAAGACGGGTCAGGATGCCGGTCCGCACCAATGATCGCGCCAGCCGCAGTCCCCGACGGGCGAGGCGCAACTGCTGACGCGGGTCTTCGTGGTTGTCAGTCAGGAGACGACGCATCACTACGAAGGCGTCTTCTTCACGGGAGACCACGTTGATGAGCATCGCGTTGTCGACCTTCATCCGGCTCGAGAGCCGCTCGGGCACACCCGCGACGAGCTTGTCGAAGGTTTGCTCCGTCCACACGATCGTGCCTTCGGGTGGCTTCTTGAGCTGCGCTTTCGACTTCTTCTTGCCTGCAGCCTGTCGTGCAGCGGACTTGGCCTTCGCCTGTTCGTTCTCGATGACGTGATCGGGTGCCTGGACCACCACGTAGCCGGCAGTGTCGAAGCCGGCGCGACCCGCCCGCCCCGCAATCTGCTGGAACTCCCGGGTGCGCAGCACCCGCTGTCGATTGCCGTCGAACTTGGCCAGGCCGGTGAACAGGACCGTACGGATGGGCACGTTGATGCCCACGCCGAGGGTGTCGGTGCCGCAGATGACGCGAAGCAACCCTGACTGGGCCAGCGTCTCCACCAGCCGCCGGTACTTGGGCAGCATGCCGGCGTGATGTACGCCGATCCCGCTGCGCACCAGTTGGGACAGGGTTTTCCCGAAGCCCGCGCCGAAGCGGAAGGCGCCGATGCGCTCCTGTATTGCTTCCTTGTCGACTGCTCCGACCTTCGCCTTGCCCTTGAGCAGCCCGACCGCGTGCTCGACGGCAGCGGCTTGGGTGAAGTGCACGACGTAGACCGGACCCTGGCCGGTCGTCACGAGTTCTTCGAGGGTGTCCTCCAGTGGCTCCATCGACCAGGCGAAGCTCAACGGAACCGGCCGCTCGGCGTCATCCACGACCGCGGTGTCACGGCCGGTGCGGCGTTTCAGGTCGTCGACGAAGAACGACACATCACCCAGGGTGGCCGACATGAGCAGGAACTGCGCATCCACCATCTCGAGGAGCGGCACCTGCCAGGCCCAGCCGCGGTCAGCCTCGCTGTAGAAGTGGAACTCATCCATCACCACGAGCCCGATGTCGGCACTTCGCCCTTCCCGAAGAGCCAGATTCGCCAACACCTCGGCTGTGCAACAGATGATGGGGGCGTCCGCGTTGACTGCTGCGTCGCCGGTGAGCATCCCGACGTTGTCGGCGCCGAAGACCTCGATCAGGGAGAAGAACTTCTCGCTCACCAGCGCCTTGATGGGTGCGGTGTAGAAGCTGACCTTGTCCTGGGCGAGTGCAGCCAGGTGCGCTCCGATGGCCACCAGAGATTTTCCGGAGCCGGTGGGTGTGGCCAGGACGACGTGGTTGCCGGCCAGGATCTCGATGACTGCTTCGTCCTGATGGGGGTAGAGATCAAGACCCTGGTCCATGACCCACTTCGAGAATGCGTCGTACACCTCGTCGGCGTCGCCTCGCACCGTGGAGAGATGCGCGTTCATGCGAGAGCCCGCGGGTGTGCCGTCGCGAAGACTTCGCGCAGGTTGTCGACCGTGACGAGCGTGTAGACCTGCGTCGTGGTCACCGATGCGTGCCCCAACAGTTCCTGGACGACCCGGACGTCGGCGCCACCGTCGAGCAGGTGCGTGGCGAACGAGTGGCGCAAGGTGTGTGGCGACACCGAGGCGATCACACCGGCCCGATCGGCTGCCTTCGCCAGCACGGTCCATGCGCTCTGTCGCGAGAGGCGACCTCCTCGCGAGTTCAGGAACATCGCTGGTCCTCCGGTGCCCTTCCCCACCAGGTGCGGACGCCCCCGGTCGAGATAGGAGGTCACTGCCTCCCGGGCATATCCGCCCACCGGCACCAGACGCTCCTTGCCACCCTTGCCACGCAACAGCACGGTGCCGTCGACGCCATCGAGATCGTCGACGTCGAGGCCGACGGCCTCCGAGATCCGCGCCCCCGTGCCATAGAGCACCTCGAGCAGCGCGCGGTCACGCAGGGCCAACACGGTGTCAGGGGCTCCGGCCGCTTCCAGGATCGCCTCCACGTCCGAGAGCGGCAACGCCTTCGGAAGCCGCTTGGCGGGAGTCGGGGGTTTGACACCCGCAGCCGGGTCGGCACGCGCCAACCCGTCCGCCACTGCGAAGCGGTGGAAGCCACGCACCGCCACCACAGTGCGGGCCGCGGAAGTGGCGCTGAGAGGCGGATGCGCCTCGCTCCCCTCGCGCAGCCGTACGAGGAACTCGGCCACCAGCGCTTCCGTCACCGCATCGAGGTCATCGATGCCCAACACGGTCAGGAACTCGTCGTACCTCGCCAAATCACGCCGATAGGACGAGAGCGTGTTGGCAGCAAGTCCCCGCTCGACGCTCAGATGATCGAGGTAGGTGCGCACTGCGCGGCTCAGGGTCACCCCAGAACGCTATCGAGTCCCACCGACTCGATACCGAGCGCTTCCCCCACAGGACCGCAGGTCAGCTGTCCGGCATGCGTACTCAGACCGAGCGCGAGATTGCGGTTGTCGCGACAGGCCTGCTCCCAGCCCTTGTCCGCGATCGAGACGATATACGGCAAGGTCGCATTGGTGAGGGCATAGGTCGAGGTGTTGGGCACGGCTCCCGGCATGTTGGCGACGCAGTAGAAGACCGAGTCATGGACCTCGAAGGTCGGATCGTCATGAGTCGTGGCGTGGGAGTCCTCGAAGCAGCCGCCCTGGTCGATGGCGATGTCGACGAGCACCGAGCCGGGCTTCATCTGCGCCACGAGGTCATTGGTGACCAGCTTCGGGGCAGCTGCGCCCGGAATGAGTACGGCGCCGATGACCATGTCGGCCTCCATCACCTGCTGCTGCACCGACAGCTTGGAGGAGGCCAGGCCCTGAACGCGGTTGTCATAGCGCCAGAACGACATCCGGAGCTTGTCGAGATCCGTGTCGAGGAGGGTGACGTCAGCGCCCATGCCGAGCGCGATGTTGGCGGCATTCTGGCCCGAGACACCGGCCCCGAGGATGACGACCTTCGCGTTGGCGACACCGCCCACCCCGCCCATCAGGACACCGCGGCCACCGTTCGCCTTCATCAACGAGTGAGCTCCCACCTGCGGCGCGAGACAACCGGCGACCTCTGACATCGGGTAGAGCAGCGGGAGCGCTCCTGAGGGCAGCTGCACGGTCTCGTAGGCCAGGCTGGTGACGTTGCGCTTCATCAGCTCCTCGGTCAGCGGCTTGTCTGCTGCCAGGTGGAGGAAGGTGAAGAGCGTCTGGCCGTCCCGCATCCGGGCGTACTCCTCGGCCACCGGCTCCTTGACCTTGAGCACCATGTCTGCGGCGCCCCACACGTCGTCAGCAGTGTCGAGCATCGTGGCCCCGGCAGCGACGTATTCCGAGTCGGGGATGAGCGATCCGGCCCCGGCGCCCTTCTCCACCACCACCTGATGACCATGCTGGACCAACTCGTGGACGCCGATGGGGGTCAACGCGACCCGGTACTCACGATTCTTGACTTCCTTCGGCACGCCGACCTTCAACGGTCACTCCTTCACGTCTCAAAACACCTGCTGTGACCCATGTCACGGCCCCTGCACACTACTCCGACGGCTGCGGGGCGCGCCCACAGGACCCCGTCAATCGAGTTCGCCACGTCGCTTGAGCAGGTCGTAGATCAGCACCGCCTGTGCCAGCGGTCCCTGTCGGACCCGCCCTGCCACGACAGCCTCGAGCAGGTCCGCCATCGGCGCCCAGAACGATTCCATCTCGGCCTCCTCGTGACGCATCTCGAAGTCACCGCGTGGGGCGTGGGTGAGTCCCCGGGCAAGAAATATCTCGTGAACCTCGTCGCTGATTCCTGCGCTGGGATATGTGCTGAGCAGCAAGCGCCACGAGGACGCCGCCAGTTCCACCTCTTCTCGCAGTTCGCGTTGCGCAGTTCTGACCGCGGGCTCGTCTCCCGCATCGCGCAGCCCGGCCGGCAACTCGACGAAGTCGTGACCACCTGCGTGGCGATACTGGCGCAGACACCGAACGCGCTCCTGATCATCCACGGCAAGGACGATCACGGCGCCCGGATGCTCCAGAGAGATACGCGAGAACGGTTCCTCCGGTGCCCCCGGTCGAACGATCGTGTCCTCACGCAGCGCCACCACCCACCGATCGCGATGCAGATCACGCGTGGACACGACCGGCCAGCGCGCGGGCCGGTCTGCGATGAGCGGGGTCGAGAAGTCCTCGGGCGTTTGCGACATGACCCGCACGCTAGCCTCCGGCAATCCGGTGAGTAACGTCACCCGCATGACGCTGTTGAGCCTGACCAAAGACGAAGCTGCGACCCGCTCTGCCCTTCTGGAGGTGGAGCGTTACGACATCGCCGTGGACATGACCGGTCTCCTGCACGGGAACGTGTTCGCCTCGGTCAGCACCGTCACGTTCCGCTGCGTCGATCCGGGTACGACGACCTTCATCGATTGTGCCGCCGACATCAGCCGAGCAGTTCTCAACGATGAGGAACTGGACCTCTCCGAGGCCCGCGGAGGCCGCCTGCCGTTGCCGGCACTGGCCGCGGAGAACGTCCTCGTGGTCGAGGCCAGCACACCCCGCACCGATTCCAGTGAGGGCATCCTCCGCACGGTCGACCCCACCGATGGCCTGGTCTATGTCTGGACCAGTCTCGAACCAGACGACGCGCGCCGACTGTGGGCCTGTTTCGACCAGCCGGATCTGAAGGCGCCCCATCGGTTCGTGGTGACTGCTCCAGCCTCGTGGCTGGTCACGTCCAACGGTGCGCCTGACTCGGTGGAGGATGCGGGCGAGGCGAAGGTCTGGACCTACCCCGACACGCCACGACTCTCCACCTACGTCGTGGTGGTCAACGCGGGTCCATTCCATGAGGTGCGTGTCCAGCACGACGGCTATGACCTCGGTTTCTACTGCCGCCAATCCCTCGTCCCGCAACTCGAACGGGATCTGGACGAGTTGATCACCATCACGCGCCAAGGACTTGAGTTCTTTGGAACACAGTTTGCCTACCCGTTTCCCCAGTCCCGCTACGACCAGGTCTTCGTCCCCAACCTCGGCGGCGCGATGGAGAACTGGGGCTGCGTGACCTACGGCGACGGCCAGCTCTACCGCACTCCCCCGACCCACGCCCAACGATCCGTGCGTGCAGAGTTCGTGCTGCACGAGATGGCGCACATGTGGTTCGGCGATCTCGTCACGATGCAGTGGTGGGATGACCTGTGGCTCAACGAGGCATTCGCCTCCTGGGCCGCCAACTGGGGTATGGCCGGCGCCACCGAGTTCACCGAACAGTGGGCCACCTTCCTTGCTGCCTACAAGCGCAGCGCCTACGAGATGGACATGAGCCCGGCCCGTCATCCCATCCGAGGACACGTCGCCGACGTGTCGGGTGCGATGGCCAACTTCGACGCCATCACCTACGTCAAGGGTCAGAGCGTGCTGCACCAGCTCATGGCCTTCATCGGCGAAGAGGCGTTCGTGGAAGGGCTGCGCGACTACTTCAGTCGCTTCGCCTTCTCCAACACGACCCTCGACGACCTGATGGGCTGCTATTCCCGAGCCTCGGGACGAGACCTGTCATCGTGGACCAGCGCCTGGCTCGACGAGTCCGGCACGGACGTGATCAGCCTCGACGCCGACCACCTCCTCGTCGAGACGCCCGACGGACAGGTGCCGCGTCCGCACCGGCTCGACATCGCGGTGTACGACGCCTCCGGGGCCGTGCTGCGCTCCTCGGGTCGGGTGTCGGTGGAAGTGACAGGGGTCCGCACCGAACTCGATCTCCCGCCGGGTGACCTGCGCCTGGTCAATGCAGGCGACCTGACGTTCGCGGCGGTGAAGCCCGATGAGACTTCGCAGACTCTGATGCTGGAGCGGATTGCCCAGTTCGACGATCCGCTGGACCGAGCCCTGGTGGCCGCTACTGCTGGACAGCTCCTCTTCCTGGGCAAGGTCGCTCCGCGAGAAGTTGCCGCGGCGTTGACCCGTGCCCTGGCGTCCGAGACCAGCCCCTCCCTCATCGAGCCCTTCCTGAGCCAAGCCCTGCTGGTCGCAGACCGCTGGGCTCCGGCCAGTGAGGCACCCGACCTGATGCGAGCAGTTGCCGACGTCGTGGTCGGCCTGGTCGATCACGCGCAGGCGCGTCAAGCTGCGCTGCGGACTCTCGCCTCGGCTGCCTCGACAGCACAGCACTGGGAAGTGCTGGAGGACGCAGTCGACCAGGCGACCGATCTGGACCTGGCTTGGCGCGTGGCCGTGCGTCGTGCAGAGCTCGGCTCGTACGACGAGGACGCTGTCAATCGACTGATGGCCGCCGACCCCGACCCTGATGCGTCCATGAGACGTCTGGCTGTCGTGGCGGCTCGTGCTGACCTGGACGCGAAGGAAGAGGTGTGGAAGGCGTTCTTCGTCGACTACTCCGTCCCGTCAGGCAGGGAGACGCTGGTGCTGGGAGCCACGTTCTGGCGCCCGAGCCAGGCTGAGGCTCTTGCGCCGTTCGCCCATCGCTATCTCGAGGAACTGCACCACCTGAAGGGCGGTCTGCTCAACCAGGGACTGGTCATCAGAGCGATGTACCCCCTCGGAGCGGCAGATGCGTCCTTCCTCGAAGCGGCTCGGGTCGCCGTCGAGGACGAGTCCCTGCATGCCTATGCGAGAAACCAGCTCCGCGCGAATTCATTTCTCCTCGAACGGGTGCTGGCGGCTCGTCAGCTGTAGTGACGTTGACGATGCCGCGACCGGCCTCAGCCGGTTGCGGTGTCGTCGGCGTCGTCCTTGCGTCGAAGTCCTGATTCGTCGATGGGGAAACGTTCCGAGCGCTGGCGCTCGATGGCGGCTCCTACGAGCCCCGCAAACAGCGGGTGCGGGCGAGTCGGGCGCGAGCGCAGTTCCGGATGAGCCTGGGTGCCGACGTAGTAGGGGTGTACGTCAGCGGGCAGCTCCACGAACTCGACGAGGCCGAGCTCTGGGTTGATGCCCGAGAAGACCAGACCTGCATCCTGCAGGGCTGTCCGGTAGTCGTCGTTGAATTCGTAACGGTGTCGGTGACGCTCCTCGACCTGGCTGGTGCCGTAGGTCTCACGGACCACGCTGCCTTCTGTCAGCTCTGCCTTCTGGAGGCCGAGTCGCATCGTTCCGCCGAGGTCACCGGCTCCTTCGACGAACTTCTTCTGCTCCTCGATGGTGGAGATGACCGGCACTTCGGTGTCAGGTGCGAACTCGGTCGAATCTGCCATCGGCAGGCCCGCGACATTGCGGGCGTACTCGATCACCATGCATTGCAGCCCAAGGCACAGGCCGAGCGTCGGAATGCCGTGGGTACGGGTGTAGCGCAGTGCGCCCAGTTTTCCTTCGATCCCCCGGACCCCGAAACCACCCGGAACGAGGACCGCGTCGACGTCAGAGAGATGCTTGGCCGCGCCGGCCTCGGTCTCACACTCGTCGGAGGGGACCCAGCGGATGTTGACCTTCGCCTCATGGGCGAACCCACCCGCCCGCAAGGCCTCGGCCGGGGAGAGATAGGCGTCAGGCAGATCGACATACTTGCCGACCAGCGCGATCGTGACCTCTTCCGTCGGGTGGTGGACCCGACGGAGCAGGTCGTCCCACGTCGTCCAGTCCACGTCGCGGAACGGCAGATTCAGCCGGCGCACGACGTAGGCGTCAAGACCCTCACGGTGCAGCACCTTGGGGATGTCATAGATCGACGGCGCGTCGGCTGCGGTGACCACCGCCTCGTCCTCGACGTCACACATGAGGGCGATCTTGCGCTTGATCGAATCGGGGAGCTCACGGTCTGCGCGGCAGACGATCGCGTCGGGCTGGATGCCGATCGAGCGCAGCGCCGCCACCGAGTGCTGGGTCGGCTTCGTCTTGAGCTCACCGGACGGACCGATGTAGGGCACGAGCGAGACATGGATGAAGAAGGTGTTGTCGCGACCGATCTGGTGCCGCGTCTGGCGGGCGGCCTCCAGGAAGGGAAGGGACTCGATGTCGCCGACGGTGCCGCCGACCTCGGTGATCACCACGTCAATGTCCGGACCGCCCATGGCCAGGATGCGGTCCTTGATCTCGTTGGTGATGTGCGGGATCACCTGGACAGTGTCGCCGAGATAGTCACCACGGCGCTCCTTGGCAATGACCGTGGAGTACACCTGCCCGGTCGTGACATTGGCGATCCGGGTGAGGTCGGTGTCGAGGAACCGTTCGTAGTGACCGATGTCCAGATCGGCCTCCGTGCCGTCATTGGTCACGAACACCTCGCCGTGCTGGAAGGGGTTCATGGTGCCCGGATCCACGTTGAGGTAGGGATCCAGCTTCTGCATGGTCACGCGTAAGCCGCGCGACTTCAACAGGCTTCCCAGACTGGAGGCGGTCAGCCCCTTACCGAGGGAGGAGGCGACTCCTCCAGTGACGAATACATGCTTTGTCGACGTGGGGCTCTTCACGGGCTTCGATCCTACCCGAGAGGGAGCGGGCCGTCGGCACCCGACGCCCCGAAAGCACCACCCTGAGTCGTCAATGAGCGCTCGAGCGTCAGGATCGTGGCGATACGACCCGCTTGGGTGTCGATCCCGTCGACACTCGCGATGTTGGCTGCCGCCGCGGACGCCCGGAAGCGCGAAAGCTGCCCGTCCCGTCCGTCGCCAACGGTTCCGGCCAGTACGACGCCGGTGGCTTGTGCAGCGAGACCCGTCGTCAGGCCCGCCAGGATGGCGTCACTCTCGTCGTCGGGAGTGTCCTCACCCACGACCACCAGCACCAGCGGGGCGCGGAGCGTAATGTCTTCCGGCTCATCCATCAGCGTCGCACCGCTGATCGCTTCGATCACGGAACGCGATCTGCCGGTCATCTCGGTCTCTTCAGGATCCTTGCTGGCGATGGCCAGACCGAGCAGTTCCCCCATCCGGTCGTAGGTGGTTGCATCGCTCGAGACCTCCTTCTTCGACTGCTGGGTCATCAGCTGACTACCCAAGGTGTCGACCAAGGACTTCTGCGCAGGATCAACCATTGCCGCGGTCAGGGCGACTCTCGCACTCACCTCTCCCCCGGCCACCGTGACCTGGTCGATCACGTCTTCCACGACCTGCTGGTCGACCCCCGGGATCGTCACCAGGGCTACTTGTCCCCCTTCGAGCGTGCCCGCGACGACGCTCGGAGCGACCGCAGCGACGAAGGCATCGGTGTAGACGGACTCGCTCTGGTCGTCCGGGGATGCTGCCGGGGATGTTTCGCCTCGGTTCTCGGTCACCTTGGCGCCGACATTCGAGAGGGGCCCACCGCCGAGCACTATTCCGGTGGCCAGGGCCAGGAACACGGCAACGAGGGTCAGTAGGTGATGACGCAGGCTGATCAAGAGATCATTCCTCGAACGTTGTCGATGGCGTGGGACAGAGCAGGGGCCATGTCCTGGATCAGTTCCTGGCCGACAGGGGTGACGCCGATGGCGGCAGCCACGGCCACCAGGCCTGCGACGACGACAGCCAGCAGATGCCGCGGTCTGACCGCACCGTCATAGAGGTGGGGCAGGGCAGCGGCGTCGACCAGGTCAGGACCAACCTTGAGGCGGGTGAGGAACGTGCTGGCCAAACCTGGTCGGCGCCGGTCCAAGAACTCTGCCAGCGTGGCATGCATGCCTACTCCGATGATGAGCGACGCCTGATTGGCACAGGCGAGAAGGAGTGCAGCGTCCTCGGTGGTGGCGCCGGTCTCGAACGGCAGGGGGCGGATGCTCATGCGCTCGAACTGTTCGGTGAGCGCACGGGAAGCGCCGCGCTCTACGACGACGACGACATCGCGGGCCTTGCGCAGGACCGTCGCGGCAGGCAGCTCGTCGTGAGTTGCCGACACCACGACGACATCGGGGCAGTAGCCGGCGCTGACCAGCGCATCGGCACCCGCGTCAACGCCGATGAGGATCGGCTTCTGTTCGCGCAGGAAGGATTTGATTCCCTTCAGCTCGATCTCCCACCCGTGCGAACGCACCACCACGACGACGAGTCGTCCGGTGATGTCAGTGGCGATCTGTGGAACGCCCAACCCATGCAGCAACACGTCCTGTTCGCGACGCAGGAACTCGGTGCTGTTGTGGGTGAAGCTCTCCAACTGGGCGATCAGGCCACCCCGAGCCAGGGCCATCTCCGCTTCAAGGAGATCAACGGTGAACTCACGACCAGCAGCGACGAGGGAATCTCCGACATACAGCTCTGCGTCGTCGATGCGAAGGGCTGCGCCATCCTTGACGCTCGCGAAGATCTCAGGACCCACGGTATCGAGGACCATGATCCCCGCCTGAACCAGCCGTTCGGGCCCGAGGTTGGGATAGCGCCCGGAGATCATCGGTCCTGCATTGACGACAGCGACCACGCCGGAGTCCACGAGCGACTGAGCCGTCTCCCGGTCCATGTCGGCATGGTCGATGACGGCGATGTCGCCCTGCCTCAGTCTCCCCAGCAGGCTGGCGGTGCGCCGGTGTACCCGGGCAGGGCCCCGCACCCCGGGGAGCAGGGGGGCAGGACGGGAGCGCAGTGCAAACTTCATGACCGCGCCATGGTGTCAGGCGCGACCGCGGCCTTCGGGGATGCACGCACGGTCGGGCGCGGCGGCTTCGAGGAGCTCGCGCGCGTGGGCTCGTGCGCTTTCGGAATCCTCCACTCCGGCGAGCATCCGGGAGAGCTCTCGCTCCCGGCCGTTCTCGTCGAGACTGACCAGGCCAGAGGTGGTCACAGAGCCATCGCTGGCCTTGTGGACCACGACGTGCTGGTCCGCGTAGGCGGCCACCTGGGGCAGGTGGGTGACGACCAGCACCTGTGAGGCCCGGGCCAGCCGTGCCAGCCTGCGGCCGACCTCGATGGCCGCCTTGCCGCCCACGCCGGCGTCGACCTCGTCGAAGACAAAGGTCGGCACCGGACCAGTCTCGGCCAGCGACACTTCGAGTGCGAGCATCACTCTCGACAGTTCGCCTCCCGAAGCCCCCTTGTGCAAGGGGCGTGGATCGCTGCCGGTGTTGGCCGCAAGAAGGAATTCGACCTCGTCGACGCCCTGCCCCGTGGCCCGGACCCATCGCTCACCCACTTGGAGCACCGGACCGGCCGGTCGTGTCGGAGCGGGTGTCTCCTGCTGGGTGACGGCAATGGTGAGGACTGCATGCGGCATCGCCAACGCCGTGAGCTCCTCGCTCACCGACTTGCCCAAGCGCAGCGCGGCGGCAGTCCGCTGATCGCTGAGGCGGCTCGCGACGACTCCCAGGGATTGCCGGACGAGGTCTCGGCGTCCCTCCAGCTCAGCAATCCGCCCATCGGTGTCGTCCAGGTCCAGCAACCGTTTGGCCCCCTCCTCGGCCCAGGCCAGGACTTGATCAATGGTGTCGCCGTACTTGCGCGTCAGCGCAGTGAGCGCCGCTCGCCGCTCTGACACAGCCGCCAACCTGTTCGGATCCGTTTCCAGACGCGCGGCATAGGAGGCGACGTCACCCGCGACGTCGTTGAGCAGATGTCCGACCTCGATGATCCTGTCCGCCAGAGCACCCGCCTCTGCATCGTGCTCGCGGACGCTGTCCAGGGCATGGCGAGCCACACCGGTGGCGCCCAAGGCGTCGACCTCACCCTGATCGCTCGAGAGCGCCTCACGAGCCTGTTCTGCTGCGGTTCGCAGAGTGTCGGCGAACCCGAGTCGCGCCTCCTCCGCAGCAAGCTCGAGATCCTCGCCCGGGTGTGGATCCATCGCCTCGACCTCACCCAGGCCGAATCTGAGTTGATCTGCCTCACGGGCTCGTTCTCGTGCTGAACCGACCACATCGGCCAACGTGCGCTCGGTGTGGATCAACTCGCTCCACAGTCGTGAGTATTCAAGGGCGGATGCATCCACCGCATCGCCGGCATAACGATCCAGCGCAGCGCGTTGCGCGCCCGCCTTCAACAATCGATGCTGGTCAGACTGACCGTGCACCGCCACCAGCGGCTCGGAGACCTCGGCAAGGGTGGACACCGGGACGGCCGCTCCACCGACCCACGCTCGCGAGCGGCCCTCGGCAGCCACGTTGCGAGCGAGAACGACGTGGCCTTCCTCGGCGACTCCGCCGGCCTGCTCCACCGCATGACGAAAGCCTGTCAGAGCATCGGCCGACACGACCCCCTCCACCCGAGCACGCGTCGATCCCGAGCGCACGGCGCCAGAGTCGGCTCGCCCACCGAGCAGCAGTCCGAGGGCAGTGACCACCATCGTCTTGCCTGCCCCGGTTTCACCAGTGATGACAGTGAGACCGGGTCCGAGCGTGAGAGTGGATGAATCAATGACGCCGAGCGAGGTGATCCGCAGTTCCTCAAGCATCTGTGTCGCCGCCTTCTCGCCGTCGGCGCTCCGCGGCGCCGCGCCAACCCTCCACCGGAAGATCGAATTTTGCCACCAGACGATCAGTGAAGGGTGCCTGGTGCAGTCGTACGAGTCGAACGGGTCGCTCACCACGCCGTACTTCGATCCGCGCTCCCGGAGGAAGATCAACCGTGCGGCGGCCATCGCACCACAACACGCCTGAACCCTCGTTGTTCGCCAAGACCTCGACAGCGAGCGTCGAGGTGGGACCCACGACAATGGGACGCGCAAAAAGGGCATGCGCGCTCAGAGGGACCAGCAGCAGTGCCTCGACCTCTGGCCACACCACAGGGCCACCAGCACTGAAGTTGTACGCCGTTGATCCGGTCGGAGTGGCGCACACGACGCCATCGCAGGCCCAACGCGACAGCGGTCGACCGTCGACCTCGACGACCACCTCCAGCATCCTTTCGCGAGCCGCCTTCTCGATGCTGGCCTCGTTGAGTGCAAAGGTCGACGCGACGACTTCCTTGCCGCGCAGCACCTGCACATCCAGTGTGAGCCGGTCCTCAGCGGTGTAGTCCCGGTTGACGATGGCAGCGATCGTCGACTCGATGTCATCCTGTTCAGCTTCGGCGAGGAATCCGACATGGCCCAGATTCACTCCCAACAGTGGAGTGCTCGTGTCGCGGGTCAGTTCGGCCGCTCGCAGGATTGATCCGTCCCCGCCGATGACCAGGACCAGTTCGCATCCTTCCCCCGGCGCATCATCGGGTCGGGTGATCTCGACCAACGAGTCCGGGGAGTGTTCGCCCGTGACCTCGTGCACACCCAGATCCGCAGCCTCGTCGGCCAGCAATCGCACCGCGATGCCATGACCAGTCAGCGCCTTCACGCAGGCGCGGGCCACGTCGCGTACGGCTTCGCGGCCGGTATGGGCCACCACCAGAACGCGTCGGCCGCGAGTGCTTGCTGTCACGGGCCCACCCTCTCACCCGGGGTTCCGAGCAAGGCAAAGCGATCCACCTCGGTGCGAATGTCGAGCGCGTTCACGGTCGGCGTCCCCTGCTTCAGCAGCAGAAAGAACTCCACGTTCCCTGATGGTCCCGGCAGCGGGCTGACCGTCACAGCGACTGCACCCCAACCAAGACTGGCTGCACGGTCCGCGACCCCGGTGACCGCGTCGGCACGGTGCGCCAGGTCACGAACCACACCACCCTTGCCCACGCGATCCTTACCGACCTCGAACTGTGGCTTGACCATCAGCGCCAAGGCGCCGTCGGCTCGGATGATCGACACCAGCGGCGCAAGCACCAACGAGAGGGAGATGAACGACAGGTCTCCCACGACCACGTCCACGGGTTCACCGACAAGATCAGGGGTGAGGTCACGGATGTTCGTGCGATCGTGCACGGTGACTCGGTCGTCGGTGCGCAACGACCAGGCCAGTTGGCCGTAGCCGACGTCCACGGCAACGACCTCTCGTGCGCCGTGTCGAAGCAGCACATCGGTGAAGCCGCCGGTGGAGGCACCGGCATCCAGGCACCGTTTGCCATCGATGCTCAGTCCGTGGTCAGCGAACGCAGCCAGGGCACCTGCCAATTTGTGACCTCCCCTGGAGACATAGTCGATCACACCGGCTTCCTCGCGCACCACGATGGCCACGTCGGTGGTCACACCGGTGGCTGCCTTGGTCGCCGGAGCACCTGCGACAGTGACCCGCCCCGCAGCGATCACCGCACTTGCGTGCTCGCGCGAGCGAGCCAGTCCACGGCGCACCAGTTCCTGGTCGAGACGAAGACGTCGTGGCGGCATGTTCGCTCAGGCATCCTGTCCATGCTCGGAGTCAGCCTCGGGCAGTGCATCCAGTGCCCTGCGGAGCTGCTCGTGAGCTCGCTCGAAAACCTGCACGTGATCTGCCACTGGCTGGTTCGTCACATCTGACACCTGGCGGACCACCTCATCGACCGCAGCGATGCCGGTCGGCTCCGAGGCCTCGAAATCCTGCTGGTCCATATCAGTGAGACTACTCGTCACCGACTCGCCGCACTGGGCCGGGCGGAACCGCGTGAGAGACATCGACGACCTCGCCGGTGCGGTCCAGGTGGAGCCAGGCCGCAGTGGCAACCACCCGCCACCAGTCGGCGTCAGAGCCCGCCCCGACGAGGGTCAGCAGACCTTCAGGCGCGCTGGCCTGCCAGCCACCCAGACGGATGGCCGGCACTTCCTCGTCGGCGGTGTCCACCTCGGGTCGGGTCTGAGCCTCGAACAGCCCTTCAAGGCCCGGGGAGATGTAGGAGGGGCGCTGTCCCGGCATGGCCGCCACCAGCTCATCCAGCCACGTCACCCCCGTCAGCACCAGGAGTGAGGCCACATCAATGGCGTGCGCACCCTCGATGTCGGTGTCCAGCCGATCACCCACCATGATCGGGCGTTCACCTCCCACGCGCAGCACCGTCTGTTCCATCAACGGCCGCTCGGGCTTTCCAGCGACGGTGGCTGACACGCCTGCAAAGGTCGTGATCGTGCGCACCAGTACGCCATGACCCGGCGCGACACCGTGGGCAGTGGGAATGGTCATGTCCGCGTTACTGGCCACGTACGGCATTCCTTCGCGTACCAGGGAGCAGGCACGCATGATGTCGCGCCAACGAACGTCAGGGCCATAGCCACTGACCAACGCCACCGCCTGGTCCGGATCATCGACCGCCTCGAGCCCCACCTCGGCGAGGGCCACCCTGAGTCCTTCTCCTCCGAGCAGCACGATTTTCGCGCCAGCACCGTGCTCATCGAGCAGCAGGCTGGCCGCGGCCTGGGCCGAGGTGACAACGTCACCGGGCTCTGCCTGCACTCCCGCCTGCACCAGTTTGGCTGCGACCTGTGCAGGTGTCCGCGACGCGTTGTTGGTCACGAATGCGACATGCACTCCTGACGCCCGCACCTGTGCGATGTGAGCCGGCACACCATCGATCCCCTTGCCGCCGACGTAGACCACGCCGTCGAGATCGAACATCACGAGGTCGTGAGAATCAACCAGTGGACCGTGAGATTCCTGAAGCATGCACGCACCCCTTCCCCGAATACGGATCCATTGCCACCTACGATGCTGCGATGGACTTCGCCCCGGCCACTACGCCGTATGTCGCGAAGCCACTTCGGCTCCGTCCCTTCCGTGCCGTCATGCTCGCCCCTGATCGAGTCGGCGATCCGGCCTCGGCTCGAGCGCTGGCGCGACCATATCGTGAGGTGGCCGCTCGACTGGCCCATTGGATTACCCAGGACCGGGCTGTCCAGGACACGTCCCCAGCGCTCTACCTCCACGAATACACCGCTGCGGGCCTCACCGTTCGTGGCCTCGTGGGAGCGCTCGCCATGTCACCGCGCGCCACGACACTCGCCGACCGAGCCGTCTGGCCGCACGAAGCCATCCATCCTGAGCAGGCCGGAGAACTAGCAGATCGCATGTTTGACATGGGTCTGAACCCTGCGCCCATCCTTCTGGTCCATCACGGCCACGCAGCACTCAGACAGTTCCTCAACAGTCTCACGCTGGACGCTGCCGACTGGAACTATCTGGACCGTGCTGGTCACCGCCAACGCATCTGGGCAATCCGTCAGCCTTCTGACCTGGCGATGATCGACAGCCAACTCGAGGACGCTCATTGCCTGCTGGCGGACGGTCATCACCGATATGCCGCCTACCTGCGACTGCAGGAGGAGCACTCTGGGACGCCATGGGAGGCAGGCCTCGCCATGCTCGTCGATCAACTCGACACCCCGCTCTTCCTGGGTGCCATCCATCGCACGCTCACCGGTACGAACCTCAGTGACATCAGTCGTGCAGCAGTCAGCATCGGTGCGTCCGTGGAGGAGAAGGGACGGACTGCTGCGCTGGCCGCCCTCGACCAGCGCAGCCTCGTCCTCACCGATGGGGAGACTTGGCGAACGATCCAACCCGATGCTCTCGACGGTCGGACCATCGTCGCTTGGCTCCACGAGTCACTCCTCCCCCTCCTGGACACGAAACCGCACGCCCATCACCACCACAGCGTCGACGAAGCGTTGGCCGGTGCCAGTGCACAGAAGCCGGCAGTACTACTGCCCTCACCAGACTTCACGCATGTCCAATCTTTGGTCGAAGCGGGTGGGCTGCTCCCAGAGAAGGCGACGTCCTTCCAACCAAAACCACCGCTGGGCGCACTCATGCGATCGATCCCCGGCGGATGATCCGCGCCGAGCTCACCTCAACCTCGACTCGAGAGCCGAGGCCACGGCCCGAACGGAAGAACCGGCAGCGCACGGACCCAGAAATCTCGACCAGGTCCCCGATCTCCCAGCCCGTGACCGTACGTCGCGAGCGAGCGTCCCAGGCAGCGCAGGGCACCGAGTCAACCTTCTGACGGGACGCCGTACCGGGATTGTCCCGGTCAACGGAAATCCTGAAGGTCACTACACCATCACCGCTCGGGAGTTCCCGCGTCTCCGCGACCCTGCTCAGTCGACCGACCAACCTCACTTCGTTGGCGTTGTCCACGCGCTTCTTGCGCGGTCCTGCTTGTGCACTCATGTGAGACACCTCCTCGGATCCAGTCTGAGGACAGAAGAGCGTCGCGATACAGATCAGCCTGAAACCTTGTGGACAACGGTCCCGATCGGCCTGTGGTGAGAGAATCTGGCTCACGACCAGACGCGCTCTGTCACTGCTTTCGGGCACGCAAAAGTAGGGCCACCCAAAGGGTGACCCTACTCTTACAATGATTGTCCGGCGGCGTCCTACTCTCCCACAACCTCACGATTGCAGTACCATCGGCGCTGAAAGGCTTAACTTCCGGGTTCGGTATGGGACCGGGTGTTTCCCTTTCGCTATGGCCGCCGTAACTCTTTCAACCAGTG
>JBBSSH010000002.1:0-247330 GCA_038242265.1 Propionibacteriales bacterium | reverse complement strand
GTCGGCGATCTTCTTGCGCAGCGGTTGGGGATCGAGACCGCGCTCCTTGTTGTAGGCCACCTGGATCTCGCGCCGACGGTTGGTCTCGTCGATCGCGGCCTCCATCGATCTGGTGATCTTGTCGGCATACATGTGGACCTCTCCGGACACGTTGCGCGCCGCGCGGCCAATGGTCTGGATGAGCGACTTGTCCGAGCGGAGGAAGCCCTCCTTGTCAGCGTCGAGGATGCTCACCAGCGACACCTCCGGCAGGTCGAGGCCCTCGCGCAACAGGTTGATGCCCACCAGGACGTCGTACTCGCCCATGCGCAGCTCTCGCAGCAACTCGATCCGACGGAGCGTGTCGACCTCGGAGTGCAGATAGCGGGTGCGGATCCCTGCGTCGAGGAGATAGTCGGTGAGGTCCTCGGACATCTTCTTGGTCAGCGTGGTGACCAGCACTCGCTCGTTCTTGTCGGCGCGCTCGCGGATCTCATGGATCAGGTCGTCGATCTGACCCTGGGTCGGCTTGACGACGATCTGCGGGTCCACCAGCCCGGTGGGCCGGATGATCTGCTGCACGGTGTGGTCGACGCCGCCGACCTTGTCGAGTTCATAGTTGCCGGGCGTGGCCGAAAGATAGATCGTCTGCCCGATCCGGTCGAGAAACTCCTCGAACTTGAGCGGGCGGTTGTCCATCGCGCTCGGCAGCCGGAATCCGTGGTCGACCAGATTGCGCTTGCGGGACATGTCGCCCTCGTACATGCCGCCGATCTGTGGAATCGCGACGTGGGACTCGTCGACCACCAGGACGAAGTCTTCCGGGAAATAGTCCAGCAGCGTGTTCGGGGAGGTTCCTCGGGTGCGACCGTCCATGTGCATCGAATAGTTCTCGATACCCGAGCATGATCCGACCTGCCGCATCATCTCGACGTCGTAGGTCGTGCGCATCCGCAGCCGCTGGGCCTCGAGGAGCTTGCCCTGCTTCTCGAAGGTGGCGAGCTGGTCGTCGAGCTCGAGTTCGATGCCCTTGATCGCTCGCTCCATCCGCTCCGGCCCGGCGACGTAGTGGGTCGCAGGGAAGACATGCAGCTCGGAGTCTTCCGACATCACCTCCCCGGAGATCGGGTGCAACGTCATCAGCCGTTCGATCTCGTCACCGAAGAACTCCACCCGCACAGCGAGCTCTTCGTAGACCGGGAAGATCTCCAGCGTGTCACCGCGCACCCGGAACGTGCCGCGGGTGAAGGACATGTCGTTGCGGGTGTACTGGATCTCGACCAGCTGGCGCAGCACCGAGTCACGGTCGCGCTCCTCACCCACCTTGAGGCGCAGCATCCGATCGACATATTCCTGCGGGGTGCCGAGTCCATAGATGCAGGAGACGGTCGAGACCACGATCGTGTCGCGCCGGGTGAGCAGGCTGTTGGTCGCGCTGTGGCGCAGCCGCTCGACCTCCTCGTTGATGGAGGAGTCCTTCTCGATGTAGGTGTCGGTCTGGGGGACGTAGGCCTCGGGTTGGTAGTAGTCGTAGTAGGAGACGAAGTATTCGACTGCGTTGTTGGGGAAGAGCCCGCGAAGTTCGTTGGCGAACTGCGCGGCCAGGGTCTTGTTGGGCTGGAGCACCAGCACGGGGCGCTGCAACTGCTCGGTGACCCACGCCACCGTCGCGGTCTTGCCGGTGCCGGTTGCACCGAGGAGAACGATGTCCTCCTCACCATCCTTGACCCGCTGGACGATCTCCTTGATCGCTGCCGGCTGATCACCGGAGGGCTGATAGTCGGAGACGACCTGGAAGGGCGCAACCCGGCGCTCGAGATCGGTGACTGGACGCATACCACGAGACTAGAGGGCGCCCCCGACAATGCGGTCGGACTGCTCGTCCGCAGCGGCCAGTCCAGACACGCCACGCGATGTGCATGGCTGTTGAAGCCCACTGGGCGGCCTCCGCGACTAGATTGACGGCGTGACTGCCGCCCGCCTGTTGAGAGTCGTCCGACGCACCCTCCTGGGGCTGCTCGGTCTCCAGTTCGGCTTCGCGATCGCGCTGTCCGCGGTCGACTCCTACCGACGACGTGGGAAGAAGCCCAAGCCGTTCCCCGTCTCCGAGCCCCGCACCGTGCCGGTGGGGGAAGGAACCATCACGACCTACACGTTCGGTCGGCACCTCTACGACGACATGTTGTCCGCGATCGACCAGGCCAACAAGCAGATCCTCTTCGAGACCTACATCTGGAAGGGCGACGAGGTCGGCGAGCGTTTCAAGGCCTCCCTGGCGGCCGCGGCTGCGCGCGGCGTGGAGGTCTATTGCGTCTACGACGGCTTTGCCAACCTTGTGGTCTCACCCCGATTCAAACACTTCCCCGCGTCGATGAAGGTGCTGCGTTACCCCATCGGTCCGACCGGACTTCGCTTCTGGAGCTTGCGTTTCTACGGGAGGAACCACCGCAAGTTGCTCGTCGTGGACGAAGAGGTCGCCTTCCTCGGCGGCTACAACATCGGCACTGCCTACGCCACCGAGTGGCGAGACACCCATGTCCGTATCACCGGCCCCGGTGTGTGGGACCTGAAGCGTGCCTTCGCTGACTTCTGGAATCTCAACCGGCGCCGTCTCTTCGGTCGCAGTGAGCGGCCTCTCCTCGTGGAGACGGCCTCCGACTGGGAGCCCCACATCCGGATCCAACGCAACGTCCCGCGGCAGTGGACCTTCCCCATCCGCAGCATGTATCTCGAAGCCATCGGCCGGGCCACCAACAACATCTGGTTGACCACCGCCTACTTCCTGCCCGACCAGGACTTCGTGGATGCTCTGGTCACCGCCGCGCAGCGCGGCGTGGACGTCAGGATCCTGCTGCCACTGAAGTCGAACCACATCGTGGCCGACTGGATCTCGCGCGGCTACTACTCCCAGTTGCTCGCCTCCGGCGCCCGGATCCTGCGGTTCAAGGACGCCATGGTGCACGCCAAGACCGCCACCATCGACGGCAGTTGGGCCACCGTCGGCACCGCCAACATCGACCGACTCAGCCTGCAGGGCAACTACGAGATCAACCTCGAAGTCATCGAGCCCGAGTTCGCCGCCGTGATGGAGGAAATCTTCCTCACCGACCAGACCAACTGCCTCGAACTGACGCTGGGCGAGTGGGAGGCACGCGATCTCCACCGCAAGTTCACCGAAATGCTCCTCGGCCCACTGCGTCCGCTCCTCTGACCACGGCACCGGTGTTGGCGCTCAACGAGTCGGTAGGTGCGTCGGAACGCTCATCCTGGGTCCGTGGCGTGGCCGCCGCCTTCCCCCGGCCAGCGCCATTGCCACGGCTCGTCCGCGTTGCGGCCGGTAGGACTTCAACGCCTCAGCCATCTCCTCATCAGTGATGTCGTGACCGAAGAGGGCCCAACCCACGTGATTCGCCACGTGGTAGTCGCCGAAACTCACCGCATCCGGGTCGCCCAACGCTCGCTGGCGGACCTCCGCGCTGGTCCAGACGCCGATCCCCCGCACCGACTGCAGCCTGCGGTCAGCCTCTGCGTGTGAGACGTCTGCGATGCGCTCGAGGGATTGCGCCAGGCGACAGGCAGTGACCAGGGTCCGCGACCGCGCAGGGTCGACCCCGAGGGCGAGCCACTCCCACGACGGGATCGCGTAAAGTCTGACGGGAGTGGGTTGCAGATGCAGGCGCATCTCCGCGACCGGACCCGGCGCCGGCTCCCCATGGCGCAGGACCAGCTCACGGAACGAGCCGAAGGCCTGTTTGCCGGTGACCTTCTGCTCCAATATCGACGGCACCAGCGCCTCCATCACTCGCCCGCTTCGACCCAGTCGCCAGTTCGCGTTGCGTCTGCTTCCCTCGGCCACAGCCGGGTGGAGGGCAATGAAACCGGCCGGGTCGTCGTCCGCACCGAGGAGCGCGGGCATCGACTCCAGTGCCCACTGCGAGCCGGGGCCCCATGCACGTCCCAGCACGTCTTTGGTGCCTGGACGCGCCTGGACGCACAAGGTGGCGGCTCCCACCGGCGTACGGATGGCACGCCAGTGACGCCCTGCGTCGTCGACGCGGTGCGTCGGGTCCCCGCTCCCCCGACGCTGGGCACCGAGCACCTGGTTCACCTCGCACGACCAACCGGGCACCCAGACACGAGTGGTCTCCGGATCGGGCTCGGGCTCGGGGGGCATGCTGCGACCGTAGACGACACCACCCACTAAGTTCTCCCGCATGGGTCCCACACCGAACCAACGCGACCTCGAGTCCGGCATCCAGCGCGACTTCTCCCGCTCGATGTCCTATGGCGACTATCTCCACCTCGACCTCCTGCTGGACGCGCAGCGGCCCCAGTCCGACCCGCCCCAGCACGACGAGGTGCTCTTCATCATCCAGCACCAGACGAGTGAGCTCTGGCTCAAGCTGATGATCCACGAGCTGCGCTCGGCGCGGGACCTCCTGCGCCACGACAATCTCCCGCCGGCGCTCAAGAGGCTGGCCCGGATCAAGCACATCCAGCACACGCTGACCGACCAGTGGTCGGTCCTCGCCACGTTGACGCCCAGCGAATACGCCGAGATCCGGCCCTTCCTCGCCACCAGTTCGGGCTTCCAGTCGGCGCAGTACCGCGAGGTCGAGTTCCTGCTCGGCAACAAGAACGTCGAGATGGTCAAGGTCTTCGAGCACGACGAGGCCGCCCGCACCAAGCTCGAGACGCTGCTGCACGAGCCGTCCCTCTACGACGAGTTCCTGGGGTGTCTCTCGCGGCAGGGATACGACGTACCGCAGCGCGTGCTGGAGAGCGATCGGGCACAGTCCCACACGCTCGACCAGGATCTGGTCGAGGTGTTTGCCCGCGTCTATGCCGCACCGTCCGAGCACTGGGGTGTCTACGAGGCGTGTGAGGAACTCGTCGACGTCGAGGACGCCTTCCAGCAGTGGCGATTTCGCCACCTGCAGGTGGTACAGCGCATCATCGGCCACAAGATGGGTACTGGTGGCTCTTCGGGGGTCGACTTCCTGCGTCGCGCACTCGACCTGACCTTCTTCCCCGAGCTCTACGAGGTGCGCACCCGTATCGGTCAGTGACCGGATTCTTCCGGGCAAGTCGCTCCTAGCCGGGCCGCTCCACGGTGGTGACCACCGCAGTGACCGAAGGGCGACGAGGTGTGGAGGAGAACCCGAACCTGCACGGGGGATCGACCGGCGCGAGACCTCCGAGATCGATCCCACGCCACGAGCCGGAGATGGCGGTGACAGCGTGGGCATGCGTCGCTCCGTACCACTCGCGACGATCTCGACCGGCGGTCCCGCGCGTCCGTACTCCACGCAGCACGATGCGAGCCACGGGATCAGTCACGCTGCACCAGGTGGGCGACGTCGCGATCCTGCCCGGCACCAGGGCGAGCAGCCGTCCCAGCCAGGTGGGCCCCCCGATCACGATCTCGAGCTGCAGCGAGTCGCTGACGATGCGCCACCCTCGGCGGGTGTCGGTCACCACGACCGGTTCCAGTACGTGCTCGTCGAAGGAGTAGGTGGCGCTCACGAAGTCGCGGACCCTCTCGTCGGGAGCCACGAGGACGCGGTGCCCCTCGGCGTCCTCGACCATGAGATCGGCAAAAGCTCCCCACGGGCCCTGGTTCCAGCGGCCGGCGACGATGCGGACGCCACTGGTGCTGCCCACGCCCGCAATGTGGCCGGTGAACCGAGCCCGCACTCGTCCACTCCGGCTCATCGAGCCACCAACTCCACTGCATCGCGGCCTTGGTCAGTGAGCCCGTCCGCCACGCCGGCGCGGTCCTCGGGGCACCGATTCTGGCTCAGCTTCGCCTTCGCCTCCACCTGCTCGACGCAGATCTCCACTCCGACGATAGGCCGCAAATTCTTGCGGACATAGTCCTCCGGCGCGTCGGTGACGTGCCAGGGGTGGGGCAGGTGTTCCTCGTGATGATCGGAGAGACGGGTGACCAGGTCGCGCACCCAGTCGATGTCGTCGTGGATCCGGATGCGCCCACGGAGTTGGACCACGGAGTAGTTCCATGTCGGCACCACTCGCCCGTGCTCGGCCTTGGTGGCGTACCAGGAGGGGCTGACATAGGTGTCAGGTCCCGTCACGACGGCGAGGGCCATCGACTCCCCCACGATGCGGCGCCAATGCGGGTTGGCGCGAGCAAAATGCCCCACGAGTCGGTCACCTTCCCAGAGCACCGGCAAAAAAGTCGCGTCCGGGGAGCCGTCCGCACCGACGGTGACCAGTTGGGCGGTGGCGACCTTCGCGACGAACGGCCGAATCTCCTCGGCGGGCATCTGGTTGTGCCGTGGGACGTAGAGGCTGGCATCGATCATGGGCCCATCATCGCTCAGCCGACACCTCCCTCATCCGTGGTCGTGCCACTCGAACGGCTGGAAGGGCAGGTCCAACTCCGCTCGTGTCATGCGGTTGGCCGCTGTGGAGAGCCTGTACGTGCCCAGACCCAGCACCACGTCGAGAGCCGAACGAGTCGTGAAACCCGACTCCAGGAAGAGGGCGAGTTCGTCATCACTGGCCGCGCCGTCGGTGTCCATCACATGCAGGGTGAACCGTCGTAGCGCCTCCAAGCTCGGGTCGGCCAGCTCTGCGGAGTTTCGCAACGCCTCGATGACGTGTGGGTCGGTTCCGCTCTTCGTCAACATCGCTGAGTGCATGGCTACGCAGTAGTGGCAGCTCACGCGAGTCGCGATCGTGAGGATGAGAACCTCTCGTTGCAGTTGGCCGAGCGAACACTTGTTGAAGATCGCGTTGATGGCCAGGAATCCTTCCAGCAGTTCCGGGGACTCTGCCATCAGACTGACGGGCGCCGGCAGGAACCCGAAGCTGCGCTCGGCCGCTGCGACCCGCGATCGCGAGCCTTCAGGTGCATCGTCCGAGGTGTAGGCACGGAAGGGCGTGGTGGTGGTCGACATTCGATCTCCTCTAATAGACAATCAGGTTGACGATCTCACTCTCCTACCCCGATCTCGTCCCTGTCAACCTCACCAACCCCTCTCCCCGCTATCGTGGGTCGTCCGTCGTGAGAGCACTGGGCCCGAGGGAGTTGCACATGATCGACCCCCGTCTCGGTCACGAGTTTCCGTTTCTGCTCGTGGGAGCCTTCCGGCGGCTCATCGACGAGTTGCACCGTGAATTGGCGGCTGCCGGCCACCCCGACCTGCGTCCCGTGCACGCAGTGGCACTCCAGGCCATCGAGGTGAGTGGCAGCCGGATCACAGCGATGGCGCAGACGGTGGGGGTCAGTAAGCAGGCCATGGCCAAGACGGTGGGTCGCCTCGATGAACTCGGCTACGTCAACCGCGCTGTCGACAGTGCCGATCGACGTGCTCAGATCGTGCGTCTGAGTCCCCGGGGCCGCGACGCGTTGTCGCGATCGGGCGTGATCCTCGCTGCGTTGTCGCAGCGGCACGCCGACGTTGTCGGAGAGGACCAGTTCATGACAGCAGTCTCGGTGCTTCGCGCCATCCGCGCGGACGGTCCGGCGTTCGAACACTTCGAAGGGTGGTTCGGTGGTCGCTGAGGTCGGGCAACCCGGTCGCGATGTCAGTCCCGAGGGGCAGGATGGACCCATGCTCCTCGCCGACCTCGTCGCGACCTCGACCACCGTCGCCGCCACCCGATCTCGCAAAACCAAGGTGGCGGCGCTTGCCGACGCCCTGCGGTTGGCGGAGAGCGACGATCTCGAGACGGTCGTGTCCTACCTGGGTGGAGCACTGCGTCAACGACGGACCGGCCTCGGCTGGCGCGGAGTCAGTGACCTGCCAGCGCCTGCCGATATTGCCACTCTCACTGTCGCGTCCGTGGATGCGGCGTTCACCGCGATTGCTGCCATTTCAGGGGCGGGCTCCCAGCTGACCCGGCGTGAAGCCGTCGCTGAGCTCTTCGCTCGAGCGACCGGTGCCGAGCAGGCGTGGCTGCGCGCGGTGGTCACCGGCAACGTGCGCCAGGGTGCTCTCGACGCGATCACCCAGGAAGCCGTCGCCCAGGTCGCCGACGTGCCGCTGGCCGCCGTGCGCCGCGCCGCCATGCTCTCGGGCAGCACGGTCGCTGCCGCGAATGCGGCCTTCCGTGGCTTGGAGGCTCTGGGCGACATCGGACTCGAGGTGGGACGCCCGGTGCAGCCGATGCTGGCCTCCAGCGCGCCCGACGTGGTCGCTGCAATGGCTGCGCTGGAGGGTGAGGTCGCGGTCGATGCCAAGCTCGACGGCATCAGGATCCAGGTCCATCGTGACGGCGACGACGTACTGGTGGTGACGCGGAGCCTGGACGACATCACCGCACGCCTACCCGAGGTTGTCGAGATCGCTCGCGCCTTGCCGGCCGCGCGGTTCGTGCTAGATGGAGAGGCACTCGCGCTGGACGACGACGGTCGACCACTCGCCTTCCAAGACACCGCCAGCAGAACGGCACAAGCAGCCGGCGTCGTGATCACCCCGTATTTCTTCGACGTCCTCCACCTCGACGGGATCGACCTGATCGACGCTCCCTACCGCGAACGCCTGTTCGCTCTAGATGCTCTTGTCCCGGACGAACACCGGGTCCGTCGTGTGACCACGGACGACCCAGCACTGGCGGAGGCCTTCGCCCGGGACACGGTGGCAGCCGGCCATGAGGGCGTGGTGCTGAAGGATCTGGGCGCCCCGTACGCCGCTGGCCGACGGGGATCAGCCTGGATCAAGGTCAAACCGGTCCATACCCTTGATCTGGTGGTGCTCGCCGTCGAATGGGGTTCGGGTCGTCGTGAGGGGTGGCTCTCCAACATTCACCTCGGCGCCCGCGACGGCGAGGGTGGTTTCGTCATGTTGGGCAAAACCTTCAAGGGGATGACCGACGAGATGTTGGCCTGGCAGACCGAACGCTTCCTCTCCCTCGAGACTCATCGGGAGGGGCATGTGGTCCACGTCCACCCGACGCAGGTGGTGGAGGTTGCCTTTGACGGAGTGCAACGCTCGACCCGTTATCCCGGAGGGGTAGCGCTCCGGTTCGCGAGAGTCATCGGCTATCGGGACGACAAGACCGCAACGGAAGCAGACACCATCGGAGCCGTCGCTGCATTTGTGCCATGAGCCGTTTTACCTCGACCGGAGGCAGTCAAGAGCCACCACGAACAGCGCTCAGGCTCGAAGCGTCATCTTCGTGACCGCCTTGCCGTTGCGAAGCACCTTCACCTGGTGCGCCCCGCTTGCGCCAGCGAACTTGAGGGACTTCTTCCTGATGGTTCCCGGATCCTGTTCGAATGACTTCACCTTGCCGTCCACCACGATGCTCCACGTGAGTGGGTCGCGAACAATCGAGTCGTTCGGGAGTCTTTTCGCAGTGAAGGTCAAGACCACACCACGGTCGATTCGCCTCTTCCGCAGACTGCCCTTGACATCGGCGTAGACCGGGGCCGGGGACGGGGCAGTGGTCGGGGTAGCGGTCGGCACAGGGACCGGAACGGGACCAGGAACGGGACCAGGAAGCGGCGGCGGTGCAACGTAGGGAGCGACAGTGAAGGCTGCCGGCAGCAAGGTCTGGACCGTGGCCTCATAGTCTTCAGCGCCCTCATAGGTACTCAGCTTGCCTGTGGCGGTGTAGACGCCGGTGACCTCCGACGAGGAGCAGAAGAACATCTCACCGGCCAAGGTCCGGTGACCACCTCCGGTGCCATCGAAGAAGCCGAAGTCGAAGACCGAACCGTTGGGGGCCAGGACGCGCACATCGACATCCCACTTCGTCGTCTCGACGCCGAGGTCCAGGTCCACGGAGTAGGGGTGGTAGAAGCACCCGTACCCAAGAAGAGTCACGTCGGTGATCGTGAAGCCGCCCGTGCCATACCTCTTTTCGATCTGGGCGTTTGCGGCGGTGGGAATGAGCAGCAGCGCCGATGCAAGCGCCAGCAGTCTTGGAAGTTTCATCGCAGTTTTCCTTGGGTCGGCCACACGTTCGGTAGCGCTACCGTGAAAAACGGCTGTCGCTGGATGGTGACATCTGACCACCCTTTCCTCCTGAAACGAGGTGCCGCTGCGAGTTTGACGACTCCTGAGCGGTCTTTGCGATCATCGAATCCCTTGAGTGGTCCATCTCTGCGATTTCTTGCCGTCATCCTGCATGCCGGGTTCTGGCCATCGGCTGCCGCAGCAGGTGTTCCCCATCTCACACATCCCTAGACTGGACCCATGCCCACACCTTTGCCTGCCCGGTCCACGTCCGCGGCGGCGCGGCGGCGCAGACGCGAGCAGGAGATCATCGACGCCACCCGGCGTCTGTTCGACGAGCGTGGCGTCCGCGATGCGCAGATCGACGACATTGCAAAAGCGGTCGGCATCAACCGCGCGATCGTCTATCGGCACTTCACCGGCAAGGAGGAGCTCTTCGCGCTCACGCTGGTCCAATATCTCGACGAGCTCAGAGACCTGTTGCGTGAGGGTGCCAAGTCCTCCGGCACTCCCGTCGAGCGTTTGAGCATCCTGGTGGGCAGCTTCGTCGACTACGGCCTCGACCATCCTGCCTTTGTCGACTGCGCGCAGTCGATCATGCGTCGTCCGGGCGGTGATCTGCTCGCCGAGGTGAGCGAGGGTGCCATGTTTCGCCTCGGGCGAGCCATCAGTGGCTGCCTCGTGGTGTTGACCGAGGTCATCAAGGACGGGGTCGAAGCCGGTGATTTCCACGTCGAGGATCCATTCCTCCTCGCCAACATGCTCTATGCCAGCGGGCTGGGGACGATGCAACTGGGTCGGGTCCGCATCCTGGTGACCGAAGAGGCCCCGGGCGTTCCTCGAATCAGCCGCATCGCGCCCGCACAGGTACGGGACCACGTCATCACCTCAGCGATCGCCATCGCCACCCGATCCGCGCTGCCCGCGCGCCGAGGTCAGTCCTGAGTCTCCTTCGCCAAGTCGTCCAGGGCCGTCCTGACAACCCCGTGATAGGTCGGGAAGGCGAAGTGCATACCGCGCATCGTCGTGGTCGGGACTTCAGCGTGGATCGCCAGGGCCAGCATCGCCACCAGGTCACCACCGGTAGGACCCATCGCTGAGGCGCCCACCAACAGCCCGCTGTCAGCGTCGGCGACCAGTTTGATGTGACCCTGGTTGCCCACTCCGTCGAGCCAGCCACGAGCGGACTCGCTGAGCTCGGCGAACCCGGTGCGCACCGAGATCCCCTGCTCCCGCGCCTGTGCCTCGCTCAGCCCGACGGACCCGACCTCGGGGTCGGTGAACGTCACACGACTCACGGCGCGATAGTCGGCCAGCGGCCCGTCCTCACCCAGGATGTCCGCGCGGGCCACATCGGCCTGGTATTCGGACACGTGGGTGAAGCGACCATGACCGGTGATGTCACCGATGGCCCACAGTCGCTCGCCGGCGCGCATCCGCTCATCGGTCTCCACCACATCGGAGTCGGGGTCGATGCCGACCGCATCGAGCCCGATGTCGCGAATGTTGTTGCTGCGACCGGCCGCGACGAGCAACGCCTCGGCCTCGATCGTGAGCCCGTCCGCCGTGAGGACGAACCGGTCGTCATAGTCGACCCGCTCAACCTCGACGCCGACGTGGACCTTGATCCCCTGCTCACCGAAAAGAGTAGTCAACAGTGCACTGGACTCCGGCTCTTCGACCGACAGCAGTCGCTCCGAGGCTTCCACCACGGTCACGGTGACCCCGAAGCGGGCGAACGCCTGCGCGAGTTCACACCCGATCGGACCGCCACCGAGGATCACCAGGCTTGCGGGCAGGGTCGTGAGCTTCACGACGTCGCGATTGGTCCAGTAAGGCGTCTGGGCCAGGCCCGGGATCGGCAACTCGAGTGGGTCGGTGCCGGTGTTCACCACGACGCCGCGAGAGGCGACATAGGAGACCCCGTCCACCTCGACAACCCCCGTGCCGGTCAGACGCCCGTGACCGCGAATCAATCGGGCACCCGCCTCGCGAACGGCATCGGCGTTGGCGTCATCGGTCCAGCCGTGGGTCGCCTCGTCGGTGATCCTCCCAGCCGGTAACGACCAGTCGGGAGTCACGTGCGCGGGACCGGCGAGTTCGTCTGCACGATGGACCATAGCCACCAGGTCTGCCGCGCGAATCATCAGTTTGCTGGGGGTGCAGCCGTAGAAGGGGCATTCCCCGCCCACCAGGTGCTGTTCGACCGCTACGACGTCCAGGCCGGCCTGCGCAAGGCTCATGGAAAGTTCGTTGCCCCCAGGTCCAAGACCCAGGACGACGACGTCGCAGTCGATCCGCTCGCCCATCATCGGTCCAGGTGCCGAGCGCGCGCGAAGCAGAACAGGCCGTAGGCGGCGAAGCCGAGACCGATGGCCACGAGCAGCACCTGCCCGAACGGATAGCCCAGGACCGTCTGCAGCGCTTGGTCGAGGCCACCAGACTTCTTGGCCTCGTGGGTGATCGCGGCGTAGCAGAACAGCCCACCAACGATGCCGATCGCGATTCCCTTGGCGATGTAGCCGACCTTGCCCAGGATCACGAAGGCAGAACCGTCCTTGCCGGACTGGCCCTGCGAACTGAGATTCTCCCGGAACTTCTCCGTCCATCCCACCACCACCAGCGTGGCACCCACCCCGATCACGGCCAGGCCCACCGCCCCGACAATGAACGGCCCCGCGGGCAGGTTGAGCAGTTGCGCGGTCGTGGACTCTGTCTTGTCGCTTGCGCCCTTCCCGATCGCCACTTTGACCGCGCTCCAACCGAGGGCGCCGTAGATGACGCACTTGCCCAGCGACAGTGCCCGTTTGCGCCAGCGTTCGGTGGCGTCCTCGATGTCGTTGAAGGCGTAGAAGGCATCAAGTGCTCGCCACACCACCAACAGGAGCATGCCCACGGCGATCAGCCACACCAACACGCTACCGAGGGGCTTGTCCGCCAGCGCGTGCAGAGCGCCAGCGTTGGAAGCGCCCTCCTCCTTCTCACCGAACGCCAACTGGACGGCCAGCCAGCCGACCGTCAGGTGGACCAGGCCGTAGGCGATGAGACCGATCCGTACGGCATGATCGAGCCAGGTGCTCTGCTCGGCCGATTGCCCGGTCGAAGACACGTCATTCATGGAACCAACCTATGACGGGGCAGGCAGATGAGTGACTTCGGCAGTCAGACGAGCTGGGCGCGATCCCTCATGATCGCGCCGAGCAGACCATTGACGAAAGCGGGAGACTCATCGGTGGAGAGGTCCTGGACCAGGTGGGTGGCCTCGCTGACAGCAACTGCCACCGGCACGTCGTCGGCACACCACAACAACTCGTAGACGCCGATACGCAGGACGTTGCGATCCACCGCGGGCATCCGGGTCAAGGTCCAGTCGACGCTGTAGGTGGTCAACACCTCATCGATTCGGGTCATGTGTTCGACCACGCCTCGCACCAGCGTGCTGGTGTAGTCGTTGGTCGGTCCTTCGCCGGCCTCGATGGCGCGCTCGAGCGCGACCACCGGGCCCTCGGACCGGAGTTCGGAAGCAAAAAGGATGTCGAGCGCGCGTTTGCGAGCCTTGGAACGAGCAGCCACCTGGTCCGACTCAGCCCTTGACGCGGCCGAGATAGGACGAGTCGCGGGTGTCCACCTTGACCTTCTCGCCGGAGGTGATGAACAACGGCACTGCGATGGTGTGACCGGTCTCCAGCGTGGCGGGCTTGGTACCACCGGTGGAGCGATCGCCCTGCAGACCGGGGTCGGTGTGGCTGATCAGGAGCTCGACCGAGGCCGGGAGCTCGATGAACAGGACACGACCCTCGTTGGTGGCGACGATCGCCTCCTGGTTCTCCAGCATGAAGAACTTGGCGTCACCGACAATCTCGGGAGCGACCTCAAGCTGGTCGAAGGTCGCGGTGTCCATGAAGACGTAGGACGAGCCGTCGTTGTAGAGGTATTGCATGGTCCGCTTGTCGACGTTGGCGGTCTCGACCTTGGTGCCAGCGTTGAAGGTCTTGTCGACGCTCTTGCCGGACTCGACATTCTTGAGCTTGGTCCGCACGAAGGCCGGGCCCTTGCCGGGCTTGACGTGCTGGAACTCGACGACGGCCCAGAGCTGGCCCTCCATGTTGAGGACCATGCCGTTCTTGAGGTCGTTGGTGGTTGCCATGCGCGCTGGGCCCGCCTTCTTCGTCGTGGGAATACCTCGACCCGGTCAGGGCCGACGGTGAAGTCTAGAGGTCGTCCACGGGAGCCATGAAATGCAGGGTCTGGGCAGGATGACGTGGCATGGGTAGCGTGGCGGCCATGCGCATCGCGATCTTCGGTGGTCACGGCAAGGTGGCCCTCCTGCTCACTCCCCTGCTCGTCCACGCCGGTCACGACGTGCGATCAGTCATCCGCAACCCCGACCAGACTGCCGACGTCGAGGCGCGAGGAGCCACCGCAGTCGTCTCCTCCGTCGAGGACGCGGACACGGCGGCTCTCACCGAGCTGCTGACCGGGTGCGACGCAGTCATCTGGTCGGCCGGCGCCGGCGGGGGCAGTGCCGAGCGTACGAACGCGGTCGATCGTGACGGTGCCATCCGCTCCATGGACGCCGCCCGCGCCGCTGGCGCCCAGCGATATGTGATGGTGTCCTTCTCCGGCGCCGATCCTGAGCACCTGGTCGACCAGGACGATCCCTTCCGCGCCTATCAGGACGCCAAGATCACCGCAGACGACCACTTGCGCGCCACCGACCTGGATTGGACGATCCTCGGGCCCGGTGCCCTCACCGAAGACCCCGGACGCAGCACGGTCAATGCCACGGCAGCACCCGGAGACGGAGACACATCCCCGCGCGAACTGGTCGCCCAGGTGGCGGCTGCCGTCCTCGAGGACCCGCGGGCGTATCAACGCATGCTGGTCTTCGGCGAGGGCGACACTTCGATCGACGAATGGCTGGGATCCCTCACCACGTGAGAGATCTTCCTGGATCCACCTTCCGCACCATCACGATCGATCGGGCTGCCAGGACCAACGCCACGCGAGAATTGATGCGCCAGTTCGTCACATCGGCGCTCGGGCGCCGAAATCTGGCGATCATTGTCGTTCTCGCGCTGCTGTCGGTTCCGCTGTCGCGCAGTTGGCTGTCGGGTCTGGTGCTGGGAGTCGTTCTCCTACTGGGGCAGTGGGGCGTATGGCGAGGGCGCGTCGCGAGATCTCTGCGGCAGGGTTACGACGTGGGTGACGGCATCAGCGTGGGATACCTCGAATCCGAGGAGTTCAGGGTGATCGACAGGACGGGCGAACTGCTGCTGCCACGTGGATCGGCGATGGTGGTCTTTCGCAGGGGTGGCGTCGTCACCATCGTCGGGAGATCCATCTGCTTCCTGTTGCCGAGCGAGCTCCTGACCGACGGCGATGCTGCCTTCCTGGAAGGTCACGGCGAGGTTCCCCAGACCCCGCAAGCTCCCACCCCGCCTTTTTCCTTGGCGTTGGAGGTGACCCCAGCAGTCCAGCAGTCACTCGTGGACGCCAGGACTCGTGCCATCGCGACCTCGGCCGACTTCCTGATGACCACGATCTTTGCGATCCTCATCGTGGTGTTCGTTGCCTCCTTCAGCCCACCGTGGCGCGTCATGACCGGCGTCGTGGTGTTCGTCGTCGCCTGCGCGCTCCCACAGCTGCGGGTGCTCTCGACGAACCGCAGGCTGATGCGAATCGTTTTCCCGATCGGCTACACCATCCGGGCTGAAGCAGACGCTGAGCATCTCTCCGTCACGAGCCCACACAGGACTGTCCGGGTGCCGTGGCACGCCTATAAGGCACGCAGGGTGACCGACCGCTCAGTGTTCTTGCGTCTCGACCGACGCAAGCCGGGAAACACCCAAATTCTGCCGCGCGAGCTCTTTTCCGAGGAGGCTCTGGCCCAGATGTCCGCGCACGTGCCACGGACGTTCTGACCGCCTGGCCGACGACCCATCCCGGCCCGCGGGTAGGACTCGTTCCTGTGCAGCGCCGGGTCGTGCCAACCCCGAAGGACCGTGCCCCCTTCGTCATCTGATCAACGCGAGGCGAGGAACTCCAGTGCCCGACGGTAGCCGTCGGTACCTTCCCCGGCGATGGTGAGCGCGGCGTGTGGCTCGACGACCGAGGTGTGGCGAAATTGCTCGGGCCGTTCCTTGGGATCCGAGAGATGCACCTCGACGAGCGGCGCGACCAGTTGGGCGCACGCGTCGAAGAGGGCGTACGAGTAGTGGGTCCAGGCGCCCGCGTTGAGCACCACGGGTGTGACGTCGTCGGCGGCCGCGTTGAGCCAGTCGAGCAGGGCACCTTCGTGGTTGGTCTGACGGACCTCCACCTCCAATCCGAGACCGCGACCCCAGTCGACGCACTGGTGGACGAGTTCGGCATGGGTGGTGGTGCCGTAGATCTCGGGTTGCCGACGACCCAGACGTCCCAGGTTCGGGCCGTTGAGGACGAGCACCGTCACCGCGTGCCGCCGACCGCGCCATGGGCTGCGCGCAGGTCCGACACTGCGGGTCCGGCAAGGATCCGCGGACGCGCCACGTCGTCCAGCACCACGAAACGGAGCTGATCGCCACGAGTCTTCTTGTCCACCTTCATCGCCTCGTGGAGATCGTCGAAGGCAGCAATGTCATAGGTGACCGGCAGACCCACCCGGGAAAAGAGCGATCGGTGTCGCTCGGCGACCTGGGGAGAGAGGGAGCCGGCACGCACGGCGAGTTCGGCGACGTAGACACACCCGATCGCGACCGCCTCACCGTGGCGGACGGCGTAGTCGCTGGTGCGCTCGATCGCGTGCGCCAAAGTGTGCCCGTAGTTGAGCGCTTCTCGGCCGGGATGCCCATCGACGCCGCCCTCTTCGCGCAGATCAGTGACGACAATGTCGATCTTGACCCGGATGGAACGCTCGACGAGTTCGCGCAGAACCGCTGAGTCGGCGGTGATCTCTGCCGGCTCGGTCGACTCGACGATGTCGAGGATCGAGGGGTCGGCGATGAAGCCGCACTTGATGACCTCTCCCAGACCGGCGACAAGTTCTGCGTGCGGAAGTGACCGCAGCAGATCGAGGTCGCAGAGCACGCCCGCTGGCTCGTGGAAGGAACCGACCAGATTCTTGCCGGCGCCAGTGTTGATTCCGGTCTTGCCGCCGACTGCCGCGTCGACCATCCCGAGGAGCGTGGTGGGAACGTGGACCACGCGTACGCCGCGCAGCCACGTTGCAGCGACAAAGCCGCCGAGGTCGGTGCTCGCTCCGCCGCCGATGGTCACCACCGCGTCGGAGCGGGTGAACCCGGCCTCGCCGAGCGCTTCCCAGCAATCAGCCGCCACCGAGGCGGTCTTGGCGCGTTCACCGTCGGGCAGACCCAGAGCCAGCACGTCGTAGTGACCCACCAGGGCGTCGACGAGGGGGTCGGCCATCTCGCCGAGCGTGCCGGCGAAGAGCACGGCCACTCGCTGGACGTCCGGACCGAGCATTGCTGGCAGCCGCTCGGCGAGCTGGTGACCGACCACCACGTCATAGGGCGAGGGCCCGGCGACGTGGAGCACCGTGGGCTCAGTCATCTGATCAGCTCCTTGATCGCATCAGCCACGTCCTGAGGGGTGCGGCTGCTGGTGTCGACGGTATGGGTGGCGACCGAGCCGTAGATCGGGGCGCGCTCATCGAGCAGGGCCTTGATGCGTGAGCGCATGTTGCCCAGCAGCAGTGGACGTCCGACTCCGAGACCGACGCGCTTCACTGCGTCGGACAGCCCGACCTGCAGAAAGACGACGGTCTCCTGGGTCAGGAGCTCCCGGGTGCCGGCGTCGAGCACCGCGCCGCCACCAAGGGCAAGGACTCCGTCATGCTCGGTCAACGCGCGCGCCACCGCCGCGGTCTCGAGCACGCGGAAGTGGCTCTCCCCCGACTCGACGAAGATGTCGGAGATCTCACGGCCCTCGGCGGCAACGATGTCGGCATCGGTGTCGCGCACCGCCAGCCCCCAGTCTTCACCGAGCAGATGTGCCACCGTGGTCTTGCCGGCGCCCATCGGCCCGACCAGAACGACCCGGGGACTCATCGGAACCTCAAGGTGTCGAGATAGCCCTGCACGTTGCGGCGGGTCTCCCCCACCGAGTCACCGCCGAACTTCTCGATCACCGCATCGGCCAGCACCAGCGCGACCATCGCTTCAGCCACGATGCCGGCCGCGGGAACAGCGCAGACGTCGGATCGTTGGTGATGGGCCGTGGTGGCCTCGCCGGTGGCGACGTCGACGGTGCGCAGAGCCTTGGGGACCGTCGCGATCGGCTTCATGGCCGCCCGTACGCGCAACAGCTCGCCGGTCGACATTCCACCCTCGGTGCCACCCGAGTGACCAGAAGTACGTCGCAGCCCTTCGTCGGTGGGGACGATCTCGTCATGCGCCTGGGAGCCAGGTGTGTCGGCGAGTTCGAAGCCGTCCCCGATCTCGACGCCCTTGATCGCCTGGATCCCCATCAGCGCGCCCGCCAACCTGGCGTCGAGGCGTCGGTCCCAGTGCACGTGGGACCCGAGGCCGGGCGGGAGTCCGTGGACGACGACCTCGACGACACCACCGAGGGTGTCGCCGTCCTGATGCGCCTGGTCGATGCGCGCCACCATCGCCGCGCTGGTGTCAGGGTCAAGACACCGCACCTCGTCCGCATCGAGTCGCGCCACGTCATCCGCGGTCGGGACGAGGCCCGCCGGCACCTTGACGCCACCGAGCGCGACGACGTGGGAGACGATGCGTGCTCCGACCGTCTGCTCGAGGAAGTTCGAGGCCACCCGGCCCAGAGCCACGCGGGCGGCAGTCTCGCGTGCCGAGGCACGCTCCAGGATCGGTCGCGCCTCTGAGAAGTCGTATTTCTGCATGCCCGCCAGATCGGCATGTCCGGGACGGGGTCGGGTCAGCGGAGCGTTGCGCGCGAGACTCTCGAGCTCTGCCGCATCCACCGGGTCGGCCGACATCACCTTCTCCCACTTCGGCCATTCGGTGTTGGCGACCTCGATCGCGATCGGTCCGCCCTGCGTCTCACCGTGGCGGACACCACCGAGGACCCGGATCTCGTCGCGCTCGAACTTCATCCGGGCGCCGCGGCCGTGGCCGAGCCGCCGCCGGGCGAGGGAATCGGCCAGGTCGTCGGTCGTGACGCGGACGTGGGCGGGCAGCCCCTCGAGGATCGCAACCAACGAGGGACCGTGGGACTCGCCTGCAGTGAGCCATCGGAGCATGACTGAAGTCTCTCAGCCCCACAGCCGTCCAGCCAGCGCGGTCCCCCAGACGAGACCGACGAGGGCGCCACCGAGCATGAACGGGCCGTAGGGGAACGACTTCTTGAGCAGCGACCGGTCTCGACGGAGGACGGCGAGGAGAAGGCCGGGCACTGCGAAGGAGAAGAAGCCCACCCAGACACCGATGACGACCGCGCCCCACCCTGTCCATCCCAGCACCAGTCCGACCAGGGCTGCCAGGCGTACGTCCCCGAAACCCATCCCCGCGGAGCGGATGAACCACAGCACCCAGAAGAACGAGCGGACCGCGACCATGGCGATGAGGGCACGCAGGAGCGCATCGCGATCTCCTGCGAGGAGTCCCACCGCAACAACAGCCACGATCGCGGCGAGGGTGGCGGGGACGACCAAGACGCGCGGCAGCAGACGGGTGTGCCAGTCGATGACAGACAGTGCGACAGCGAGGGGGGTGAGCGGCACCAGCCACAACAACGGCCAGTCCAGCCCGGTGGCGGCTCCGAGCAGTCCCCCACCCACGGCCGACACCAGCGCGGCGCGCAGGCCCAGGCCGGGACGCGCACCGATATCCGCATAGAGCGTCTTCGGTTCTTCAACCGGTGATGCTTCGGAGTCTTCCGAGGATTCGTCCGGGAGCGGCGCTGGCGGGGGTTCCGGGGTCCCCGAGATCAGACGAGGGACCAGCAGCCCTCCCAGCCCGGCCAGTAGCCCGGCCAGTAGCGCTGCCAGGACGGCAGCAATGAAGGCCTCGCTCATGAACGGGTCCGTTTGTCGAGAGCCTGCTGCCCCGCCGCGCGCATCACGTCGACCGGCACCGTACGGCCGGTGAACAGTTCGAACTGGAGCGCAGCCTGATGGACGAGAAGGTCCAGCCCTCCCACCAGCGTCCGGCCAGCGGCTGTCCGCGCACCGACCGACTGGGCCAACGGGGTCGGCCAGGGATCGTAGAGAGCCTCGAACACGATCGGCACCGATGCACAACGCCGCACCAGTTCGTCGGTCTGGGCCTGCCCCGGGATGGTGGAGACCACGATGTCAGCCCAGAGTTCCTCGGTGCCGTCGAGATCTCCCACCGTGATGTCGGGAGAACTGGGATGCGCGGACAGCGCTTGCCGTGTCTGCTCCGCCCGCGTCGAGTCGCGTACGAGCAGCCGCACCGACCGGGCTCCGAGTTCGATCAGGCCCAGGCCGATCGACGTGGCGGTGGCGCCCCCACCCAGAATCACCCCAGCCCGCAGATCGGCATCGGTACGTTCGCGGATGGCGGCGATCGCGCCGGGCAGATCGGTGTTGTCGCCGACGCGCTCAGTTCCGAGCAGCCCTGTGTCGATCACCACGGTGTTGATCGCGCCAGCAAGGCGCGCCCGATCGGTCACCCGGTCCATCGAGGCGGCGGCCTCCCGCTTGAGGGGCATCGTGAGGGACAGACCTCGCCAGCATCCGTCCAGACCATCCAGGAAACCGGCCAGCCCGCCAGCCGTCACCTGGTGGGCGTCATAGGTCCACTCGATGCCGAGCGCGGCGTAGCCGGCGCGGTGCAGCACCGGGGAGAGCGAATGGGCGATCGGGTCCCCCAGCACCCCGCACCGCTGTCGGTCACTCATCAGGGGCTCAGCAACGGTCCGACGTCTCGCAGTACTGCTTGTAGAGCGACTGTCCCCCGAGGAACTCGTCGTAGGTCTCGTAGAAGCGTGTCTCGCCCGTGGCCAGATCGACAGTGACGTAGTAGTACCAAGGACCTTCGGTGGGATTGAGCGCTGCTTCGATCGCTTCATCACCCGGCGCCTCGATCGGGGTAGGCGGCAAACCGATCACGTCGCCTCGGGTGTTGTAAGGCGTGTCGGTGTCGAGCTGCTCCTGGGTCAATTCGGTGGACCCCGGCGACAGCCCCAATCCGTAGAGGACCGTGGCGTCGATCTGGAGTCTTCCGTTGGTGCCACCTTTGTCACCAGGTCCGTCAAGACGGTTATAGATGACCCGGGAGATCTTTCCCATGTCCTTGCCGCGACCCTCGGCCTGGACCAGCGAGGCGATGATCATCACTTCGGCAGGTGTCTTGCCCATCTCGGCGGCCCTGTCCTCCAGCCCTGTCTGATCAGCAGCCTGTCGCCACCGGGTCACCATGGTCTGGAGTATCGCGGACGGTTTCATCCCCGGCTGGATCTGATAGGTCGCCGGGAAGAGATAGCCCTCGGCGTTGCCGCCGGCATAGTCGGGCAGTCCCAGTTTGTCGGGGTGAGCGAGCGCCTTGTTGAATTGCTCTTCGCTGAAATTGGTCTCCTCGGCGAGTTTGGAGACGATGTCAGTCAGCCGCAACCCCTCCGGAACCGTCACGGTGGGGTAGTCGACGAGATTGTCGGGGTCGACGAGCATCTGCACCACGTCGGTGGCGCTCATCTCCTTGCGGAGCCCGTAGACACCCGCCTGGATGTTGGGGGATTTGGGTTCCTTGGCCGCAGCGTCGATGAACGCCTGGACGGACTTCGTCACTCCCTCGGCCTTGAGGTTGCGACCGATCGCAGCAGCGATGTCGCCATCGTTGACCGTGAAGGCAACCTCACCGGTGCCCGGTCCGGGGTAGTCGTCAGGCCCGGAGAACTGGTCGGAGACCCAGCCGACCCCGAACGTGACCGCGAACCAGAACCCGGCCGCGAGCATGGCCATGGCGACCAGCACGGCGAGACAGCCTCTGAAACCGCGGCCCTTGCCCCGCTTGCGCCGTCTGCCGCCGGGGATGTATTCCTCTGTCTCCACGTCGTGGTCCGTTCCGTGTTCAGTCATGTGGTAACTCGACGATCTCTCCCGGTGCTGTTCCGCTCATGCGCTCAGTGTCAAGGGCAGTCTGCAGGATCAACACGGCCGCTGCCTGGTCCACCACGGCACGACGTTTGGCACCTCGCCTCCCCTGCTCACGCAGGATCGACTCTGCCGACACCGTGGTAAGCCGCTCATCACACAGCCTCACCGGCACCGGCGCAACTCGGCGAGCCAATCGGTCGGCGAAGACCCGGACCTTGACCGCAGCCGGACCTTCCTTCCCACTGAGGGAGCGCGGGAGACCCATCACCACCTCGACGGCCTCGGTCTCGGCGACGATCTGCCCGAGTCGCCGCAGGTCACCCGACCCGCGACGTACGGTCTCGACCGGCGTGGCCAGGAAGCCGGACGGGTCGCTCGAGGCGACTCCGATCCGCGCATCACCAGGGTCGATCCCGACGCGAACTCCGACTCTCATCCTCAGCCCTGTACCGAGTGCTTGGCGACTTCATGGGTCACCAGTTCGAGGGCATCGGCGATCTGAGAGGCATCGGTGCCGCCACCCTGGGCCATGTCGTCCTTGCCGCCACCCTTGCCACCCAGGAGTGGACCGACCGCACGCACCAACTCCCCTGCGGAGATCCCGAGATCACGAGCCAGGTCATTGGTGGCGGCCACGACGGCGACCTTGCCATCGGCGTGACCGATGATCACCACCACCCCCGGCTCGCCCTGGGGTAGACGGCTGCGGACGCCGAGGGCCAGTTGGCGTACGTCACCCCCACCCGCGCCTTCGGCGCGATGAGCGACCAGCCTGACGGGTCCGACCTGGGTGGCGGCAGCCGCAAGATCTCCGGTGGCGCTCAGGAGTTGGGCGACTCGAGCCTTCTCCAACTCCTTCTCCGCGGCCTTGAGCCGTTCGGTCAGTCCCTGGACCCTACTGAGGAGATCGTCGGGCTGGGTCTTGAGCAGGCTGGTGAGTTGGGCCACGACGTCGCGTTCGCGCGCGAGATAGCTGAAACCTTCCACTCCGGTGAGCGCCTCGATACGTCGGTTGCCGGAGCCGACACTGGTTTCGCCAGTCACCACGACGGTGCCGATCTGCGAGGAGTGCTCGACGTGGGTACCACCGCAGAGCTCGCGCGACCATGGGCCGCCGATCTCCACGACCCGCACCTGGCTGTTGTCGTACGTCTCACCGAACAGCGCGATCGCGCCCCACTCCTTGGCCTGCTCAAGGCTCATGTACTGCCAGCCGACCGGCAGGTCGGCACGAAGTGCCTGCTGGGAGACCAGTTCGATGTCGCGCACCTGCTCGGGGGTGAGCGCCTTGGTCCACCCGAAGTCGAGACGGAGATAGCCGGGACGGTTGTAGGAGCCGGATTGCAACGCCGTGGGCCCGAGCACCTCGCGCAGGGCTGCGTGGACCACGTGCGTGCCGGAGTGCGCTTGGCGTGCGCCCCTGCGCCACTCCGGATCGACCCGTGCATGGACCTGCCGCGCCGGGTCGAGTACGCCGTCGAGCACCCGTACCTGGTGCACCACCAGGCCACGCACCGGTCTCTGGACGTCCAGCACCTCGAGCTGACCGCCCTCGAAGTCGATCGTCCCGGCGTCGGCCACCTGGCCGCCGGATTCGGCATAGAAGGGGGTGCGGTCCAGCACGATCTCCCCGACCTCGCCCTGCTCGAGCGTCGAGACCCGGGAGGCTCCACGGAACAGGGCCAGCGGTCTGGACTCGGTTTCGAGAGTGTCATAGGCCAACCAGTCAGTCGGACCGAACTCGTCGAGGACTGCCCGATAGACACCCGTGTCGTGGTGCCCACCCTTCTTGGCGCGGGCATCGGCCTTGGCCCGCTCACGCTGCTCCGTCATCAGCCCGCGAAAGCCCTGCTCGTCGACCTGCAGGTCCTGCTCGGCAGCCATTTCGAGAGTCAGGTCGATGGGGAAGCCGTAGGTGTCGTGCAGCGCGAAGGCGCGCTCCCCCGACAGCGTCGATGCACCGGCCTTCTTCACCTCGGTGGCGGCCAGGTCGAAGAGCTGTGTGCCCGCCTGGAGGGTCTTCGCAAACGCGGCCTCTTCGGCATAGGCAACCTGGCTGATCCGCTCGAACCCGGTCTCGACCTCGGGGTAGGAGAGCTTCATCCGGTCGCGGCTGATCGGTAGCAGTTCTGGCAGGGTCGCACCGTCGTGACCCAGCAGACGCATCGAACGGATGGCGCGGCGCAGCAGGCGGCGCAGGACGTATCCGCGCCCCTCGTTGCCTGGTGTGACACCGTCGCAGATCAGCATCAGTGCGCTGCGGACGTGGTCGGCCACCACTCGAAACCGCACGTCGTCGCCGTCGTCGGCGCCGTACGTCTTGCCCGTCAGTTCGGCGGCCTTTTCTATGACTGGGAAGACCTCGTCGATCTCGTAGAGGTTCTTCTTACCCTGCAGCAGATAGGCAACCCTCTCCAGACCCATCCCGGTGTCGATGTTCTTGGCGGGCAGAGGGCCCTCGATGTCGAAGTCGGACTTCGATCGCACCTCGCTGAGCGACTCCTGCATGAAGACCAGGTTCCAGATCTCGAGGAACCGGTCCTCATCGGCGTTCGGGCCACCGTCAGGCCCGTACTCGGGTCCCCTGTCGATGTAGATCTCGGAGCAGGGTCCACCGGGTCCGGGCACGCCCATGCTCCAGTAGTTGTCCTCCAGCCCGCGCTCCTGGATCCGTTCGAGCGGCAGGCCGGCGACCTCTTGCCACAACAGCTTGGCCTCGTTGTCGCTCGGCAGCACCGTGACCCAGATCTTCTCAGGATCGAACCCGAAGCCACCGTCTTCCTGGGCACCGGTGACCAGGCTCCAAGCGAGCCGGATCGCGCCTTCCTTGAAGTAATCACCGAAGGAGAAGTTGCCGCACATCTGGAAGAATGTGCCGTGTCGGGTGGTTCTGCCGACCTCCTCGATGTCGAGCGTGCGCACGCACTTCTGCACGCTGACCGCACGCGCGTACGGTGCGGTCTCCTGGCCGAGGAAGTACGGCTTGAAAGGAACCATGCCAGCCGGGACGAACAGCAGGTTCGGGTCGTCGGCCAGCAACGAGGCCGACGGCACCACCGTGTGTCCGGCTGCCTCGAAGTGAGCGAGGAAACGACGGCGGATCTCGGCGGTGTCCATCAGGGCAGGTCCTTCAGTTCGGTGATCGTGGGGCGGGAAGGAGACGGCGGCAGTTGCACAGTGCCATCCCGGACTACATGAGGCACCAGCCCCAACTGCTCGCGCAACTCGGTTTCGCGCTCGGTACGGCCCTGCTGGGCTTCCTCGGCGAACAGTCGCGCTCCGACCTGCCATCCGCGTAGCCGATCACGTATACCGTCGGCTGTCATCGATTCAGCCGCACGGCGGGCGCGGGTGGCGGCGTACACCCCCACCCCCGCCCCGGCGACGAACCAGAGTGGTCGACCCATCAGGCGACATCCTCTTCATCTGCACGCGCACGTGCGCGATATTCACGTAGGGCTGTCTTCATCTCCGCCTTGCGATCACGACCAGCACGCTTGGTCTCCTGCCGCATGTGGAACCGGATCCGATTGCGCGACTGCGCCGACAACGCACGACGTACGCCGTAGGTCCAGGACGCTGCCTTCACCACAGACTCGCGAGCCACGATGTCAGCGAACAGCCGGCCCTCGATGCGCTGCGGGGTGAGTGGTGGCGACGACGGCTCTTCCTCGTCTAGGTGGGTGATGACGAACGTGGCCACATTCGGGTCGTCCGCCACAGTGCGAGACACGCTGGAGACCGGCGGCTGCACCAGGTCGGTGAACTGTCGCAGAGCAAGCACTTCGGCCTCAGCCTGCCCGGCCCTGCGCCACGACATGGCCGCAGCCAGCAACGCCACGAGCGCGATCACGCTCGTGGCAATCAGCCACACCTGCTCCCATGTCACGCCGGACACCCTATAAGCCGCGCACGATCCGACGGACGCGCTCCCAGCGTTCCTTCACCGCAGCCTCCGCCCCCAAGGCGGTGGGCCGGTAGTAGGCGGCGTCCACCAGCACGTCGGGGACGTACTGCTGTTCGGCGATCCCGAACGGCTCGTCGTGGCTGTAGACATAGCTCGCCCCGTGTCCCAGACGCTCGGCCCCGCCGTAGTGCGCATCGCGCAGATGGGCAGGCACCGAACCGATCTTGCCCGCCCGCACATCGGCCTGGGCGGCGTTGATGGCGTTGATCACCGCATTCGACTTGGGGGCCACCGCCAGCGCAATGGTGGCCTGGGCCAAGTTCAACCGAGCCTCCGGCAGCCCGATCAACTGCACCGCCTGAGCAGCAGCGACCGCTGTCGTGAGCGCGGTCGGATCCGCCAGACCAATGTCTTCACTGGCGCTGATGACCAGGCGCCGGGCGATGAACCGCGGATCTTCCCCTGCCTCGATCATCCGGGCCAGATAGTGCAGGGCGGCATCAACGTCGGAGCCACGGATCGACTTGATGAAGGCACTGATCACGTCGTAGTGCTGGTCTCCCTGTCGGTCGTAGCGCACCGCCGCCTGATCCACCGCGGTCTCTGCCGTGCTCAGGTCGATCTCGGTGGAGCCATTGCTCTCCGCCGCGCCGGCCGCCGCCTCGAGGTAGGTCAACGCGCGACGCGCGTCGCCACCAGCCAGACGTACGAGGTGGGCACGCGCCTCCTCGGCGAGCACGAATGACCCGGCCAGACCGCGCCCGTCGGCCAGCGCCTGGTCCATGACGGCACCCACGTCATCGTCGGTGAGCGATCGCAGGCGCAGGAGCAGGCTTCGGGAGAGAAGTGGGCTGATGACGGAGAAGAAGGGGTTCTCGGTGGTCGCAGCGACCAACGTCACCCACCGGTTCTCCACCCCCGGGAGCAGGGCGTCCTGCTGTGCCTTGGTGAAGCGGTGAACCTCGTCCACGAAGAGGACAGTCTCCTGACCGCCTCTGGCCAACTCGGCGCGCGCGCCATCGATGGCCGCACGCACCTCCTTGACGCCCGCGGCGACAGCGGACACCTCGACGAAACGACGTGCAGTCTGCTGGCTCACGATGGCAGCGATCGTGGTCTTGCCGGTTCCGGGCGGACCCCACAACAGCAGGGACATCGACTGGTCCCCCTCGATCAGGCGACGGAGCGGTGAGCCGGAGGCTCGGAGCTGCTCCTGGCCGACGAGCTCATCCAATGTGCGCGGTCGCATCCGGACTGCCAGCGGCGAGGACGCGTGCGTGTTGGCGCTCAGGGACCCTGATCCGGGTACGGGACCGGGCGCGGGTTGCCCCACGCCCGGTACCTCGAACAAGCCGTCCACGACGGTGAGTATGACTCAGCCCGAAAGTTCAGGCTCCGGTGGTCTGCTGGGTCTTGAGGTCGTACCACGTCTTCTCGTAGCCCGGGACAGCAATCTGGGCTCCTGCATGAGCCGCGCCCGGGATGGGGCTTCCGTGGTCATCCACGCCGAGAACACCCGTCGTCACCGGTGTCGCAGGGTGTGCCCCCAGCTCGCCAGCGAAGTGGCAGGCCACCTTGTGCCGCGGACCGATCTGGAGCAGCGGCGGCTCGACCTTGGCGCAGATCTCCTGCGCGAACTGACACCGGGTGCGGAAACGACAGCCCGAGGGCGGGTTGATCGGGCTCGGTACGTCACCCTCGAGGCGGATCCGCTCGCGACGACCACCCACTGCTGCCTGCTTGACGTCGGGCACGGCCGAGAGCAACGCCTGGGTGTAGGGGTGGTGGGGACGCGCGTAGATCGTCTCCCGATCACCGATCTCCATGATCTTCCCGAGATACATGACCGCGATCTCGGGGCAGAAGTGACGCACGATGGCGAGATCGTGGGCGATGAAGAGGAACGCCACGTCGAACTCGTTCTGGATGTCCTGCAGCAGGTTCACGACCTGCGCCTGGATCGACACATCGAGGGCAGAGACCGGTTCATCGGCGACGAGCAGCTTGGGGTTCATCGTCAACGCCCGGGCGATACCGATGCGCTGGCGCTGCCCGCCGGAAAACTCGTTGGGGTAACGGTTGTAGTGCTCAGGGTTGAGTCCCACGACCTCCAACAACTCGCGGACCCGAGGCAGGACCTTGTTCTTGGGGACGATCTTGTGCACCTCCAGCGCCGCGCCCACGATCGCGCCGACCGTATGACGAGGGTTCAGCGAGGTGTAGGGGTCCTGGAAGATCATTTGCACGTCGCGGCGAAGTGGCTTCATCTCGCGATTGGAGAGTCCGGCCAGATCGTGGCCTTCGAAGACCATCGAGCCACCGGTCGGCTTGTAGAGCCGGGTGATGAGGCGGCCAGTGGTCGACTTGCCACACCCCGACTCGCCCACCAGACCCAACGAGCCACCCTTGGGCACCTCGAAGGAGATGCCGTCCACAGCCTGCACCTGGCCCACCGTGCGACGAATCAATCCCGCCGACTTGACCGGGAAATACATCTTCAGGTTGTCGACCGTCAGCACGGCCGGCGCCTCGGGGTCCAGGGCCGTGGCAGCGCGACCCTGATCGGCCAAGGGCGTCGAGGCAACTCGACGACCCACTTCGTGTTCCGCACCAGCTGAGGCGGGGTGGTCACGCAGCACACGCTGTCCGGACTCGGCAGCGTTGGCCCCCACCTCGGTCGGCTCGATCTGGGCCTGGGCATTCGGGTCCTGAGTCATCGGGTCTCCTCGACAAGATCGGGCGCGATCACGGGCAGCACCTCGGTCCGGTACACCTCCGCCGGGTCGGCCAGATGACAGCGCTTCTGATGGGACGGGCTCGACGACGCAACGGTGAGCGTCGGCATTTCGGTGCGGCAGAGGTTGCCGGGCACCTTGTCCATGTGGGCACACCGTGGGTGGAACGAGCAGCCCGGGGGAAGATTGAGCAGGCTCGGGGGGTTTCCCGGAATCGGTACGAGTCGCGCATCCGTGGAGGCCGACACGTCCGGGATGCTGGAGAGCAGGCCCCATGTGTAGGGCATCTCAGGCCGGGTGAGGATCTCCTTGGTCGTGCCGTATTCGACGCAGCGACCTGCGTACATCACCAGGACGTCGTCAGCCATCTCGGCAATCACTCCGAGGTCGTGGGTGATGATGATGACTGCGGAATTGAACTCGCGCTGGAGGTCCTGGAGCAGGTCCAGGATCTGTGCCTGCACCGTCACGTCGAGGGCCGTGGTGGGCTCGTCCGCGATCAGCAGCGACGGGTCGTTGATCAGACCCATGGCGATCATCGCGCGTTGGCGCATGCCACCGGAGAACTGGTGGGGATAGTCGTCCACCCGTCGGTCCGGCTGCGGGATTCCGACCCGGTCGAGCATCTCGATGGCCTTGCGGCGAGCGTCGCGCTTCGACGCACTCGAGTGGTGGACCAGGTAGGCCTCCTCGAGTTGTCCACCGATGCGGTAGAACGGGTGCAGCGCAGCCAACGCATCCTGGAAGATCATGGCCATGGCGTTGCCACGCAAGGACCGCATCTTCGACTCGGAGGAGCCAATGATCTCGGCGCCTCCCACGTGGATAGAGCCTGAGATCTTGGCGGACTTGGTGTCGTGCAGGCCCATGATGGCCATGCTCGACACCGACTTGCCGGAGCCGGACTCACCCACGATGCCCAGGGTCTTGCCCTTGGCCACCGAGTACGTCAGCCCGGACACCGCGGTGACAGGTCCGTCCTCGGTGGGGAAGGTGACCGTGAGGTCCTCCACCGTGAGGTAGGGCCCCTCCGAGTGATCGGCATCGTCAGATGTCAGGGACTGGGACATGGGAACGCTGGTCACGAAAGCCTCACCCTCGGGTCGAGCACGCTGTAGATGACGTCGACAAGCAGGTTGGAGATGATCAGGACGACGGCACTGAACAACACGGTCGCTTCCACCACGGGAAGGTCTTTGCCGTACACCGCTTGCAGACTCCACCAGCCGATGCCTTGAATCTCGAAGATCCGCTCGGTGAAGATGGTTCCGGCGAGCAAGGTACCGAAGTCGATACCGAAAATTGTGACGACCGGCACGAGAGCGGCGCGCAGCGCGTGCTTGTAGACCACGGTCCGTGTGGGAAGACCCTTGGCCTTGGCCGTGCGAATGTAGTCCTCGCTCAAGGCCTCCACCATGGAACCGCGCGCGAATCGGGTGTATTGCGTACAGCCGAAGATCCCGAGAGCCACCCAGGCCAGGAACATGCCACTGAACCAGGACCACACTCCGTCCAGTCCGCCCGAGAGCGGTGAGAAGTAGCCGGTGTTACTGAAGAGTGGGATCTCGAACACCACGGTGAGGTAGAGCCATGTCAACAGGGCGAAGAGATAGTAGGGGATGGAACTGATGACGAGGAAGCTGGAGACCAGCGCCTTGTCGGCAGCGGTACCTCTTCGTCGAGCAGCCGCAACGCCGATGGGGATTCCGAACGCGAGATAGAGGAACGCGCCACCGATGGCGACGGAGAAGGTCGCAGGCATCCGTTCGACCAATTCGTCCTTGACCGGCTTCTTGGTGGCGTATGAGACCCCGAGACACGGTGCCGCACAGTCGTACTCGTTGGAGGCAATGATCAGCTTGCGATCCACGAAGATGCCGCCGACAAACTTGGCGTACTCCTCATAGACGGGGTTGTTGTAACCCAAGGTCTTTTCGTAGATCTCGATCTTGTTGCCACACCTGTTGCTCGTCTCACGATCGCAGATCGGCTGAGCGGGACTCGAGGGGCCGTACCAGAACAAAAGGAAGACCGCCATCGAGACCAGGGTCAAGACGAGGACTCCCGAAATCAGCCGCTTCACGATATAGGCAAGCATCGCAGGGTCACTCTCCGGGGATTTTGGATGAGGCGGAACCCGGGACCGGATGGCCACTCGAGTCCGGGCTGGCGAGTGGGGGCTCCCGGCCTGGGAGCCCCCACCCGTCAGGGTTTGCTACATGTCACTACGAGATGCTCCTTCGGAGCACCTGGATCACTTCTTGACGAAGAGGTCCTTGTAGTTGGGTGCACCGATCGAACCGTCACCGGTCGGGTTGCCGATCTTCTCTCCGAAGACGAACAGGTCGTTACGGAAAGCGGTCGGGATGACCGGGAAGTACTCGGTCATGATCTTCTCGTCCAGGTCGCCCCAGGCGCTAGCCTGCTCGTCCAACGGCAGCGTGGAGATTTCGAGCATGCGGTCGTTGACCGAGGACTCGTCGAACTGTGCCGTGTTGTAGACAGCGTTGGCCTTGAGCAGCGGCGGAAGCATGGTCGAGCCGGCGGGCCAGTCCGAGCACCAGTTGACGCCACGGAGGTTCAGCTGCTTGTTGACCTTGTTGTCCTTGTCGAGCCAGATGTCGTAGGGCGACACCTGCACGGGGATGGCCTTGACGGAGAAGCCACCGGCTTCGAAGCCCTTGGTGACCTGATCCTGAGCAGCCTTCGCCAGCGGGTCGACCTCGTAGTAGATCATGGTGATCTGGTAGGGCTTGTCGCCGTAGCCAGCCTCAGCAAGGAGTTCCTTGGACTTCTCGGGGTCGTAGGTGATCTGCTCACCGTCGACCTGGAAGTCCTTCTTGCCGGCCATGCCAGGAGGCATGACGGAGTTGGCGGGGATGCGAGTCACACCCGGCACCTCTCCACCGGAGATCCAGACGTCCTCGTACGGGTAGGCGTAAGCAAGCGCCTTGCGCACGTTGATGTCGGTGATCTTGGTGTAGTCCGGCGCGATGGTGGACACACACTGCGAGGTCTGCTGGACCAAGCGGTCACCGAGCTCCTCGTTGGAACCGGCGTACTTGTCCGACCCGAGGGAGCTGGAGAGTGCGGCCTGGCTGTCGGAGTTGCCCGACAGCATGATCTCGTCGACCTTGGCCTGGTCCTGGTTGAACTTGAAGACCCAGCCATCCGCGTACTGGTGACGGGCGGGGTCGGAGTCGCCGGCCCACTGCTCGTTCTTGACCAGGGTCAGCTCTTCGTTGGGACGGAAGCTCTCGACCCGGTAAGGACCGTTGGCGAGGGGCTGGTTGCCGTAGTTCGGCGGCTGTGAGGCCTTGCCCAACGGCGCTGCGCCCATGGCCATGAAGGAGCCCCAGTAGTCCATGTCGGGGAACGGGGTCGCCATCTTGATGGTGACGTCCTGACCACTGACCGAGATGCCGGACCACTTCTTGCACTCCGGGTCCTTGCCGGTGTAGGGGCCCTGGTAGTCGTCAGCACCCTCGAAGTAGCTCTTGGAGTACTCGGTGCCAGCACCGGAGGGGAACGCCTCGGAGTCGAGCGAACGGCAGATGCCGAACGCGACCTCTTCGGCGGTGACGGGCTTGCCGTCTTCCCACTTCGCGTCATCGCGGATCGTGAAGGTCCACTCGGTGAAGTCGTCGTTGTGCGAGCCGAGGTCGGTCGCCAGGTCGGGAACCAGGACGGGCTGACCCTTGTCGTCACGTGAGTACTGAGTCAGCGAACGGCTCGTGAGCGCCTGCTGGATCGAGTTGCCCGTGACGGACCAGCCAGCGGTGGGGTCCAAGGTGTTGGGACCGGGGTCACCGGGGAGGTAGACGGTGATGGTGCCGCCCTGCTCCGCGCCATCCACAGCCGTGGCGGGGCCCTGACGAGTCTCGTCCTTGGTTCCGCCCTCTTGGTCGGCGTACTTTCGGTCCTTGCCCGCGTCACCGTCACCCGACGACCCGCCGCCACAGGCAGCGAGGGTCAGGAGAGCAGCGCCAGCAACGAGTGCGAGCGGCTTGTTCCGCTTCATGCTGTCCAGCCTTTCGTTGTGTTTCCCATCGAAGACGGCGTCTTCGGCGAGGTGGAGCGGACCACGACTAGCGTCGGGTCTTGGGATCGAGGGCGTCGCGGATCGCGTCGCCCAACAAGTTCAGGGAGAGCACCAGTGCGACGATCCCGAGCATGGGCTGCAGGAGGTATTGGGGGTACTCGCGGAAGAACGTCGGGTTGGACGCCTTCAAGATGATCTGGCCCCAGGAGATGCCGCTGGTGACGCCGATGCCGAGGAAGGCCAGTCCGGCCTCCAGCGCGACGAAGGCCGGCAGCATCAGCGAGATGCTGATGATGATCGGTGCAGCCAGATTGGGGAGGAGTTCCTTGACGAGGATGCGGCTGGTCGGCATTCCCATCACCCGAGCCGCCTGGACGAACTCTCGCTCACGCAGGGAGAGCACCTCGCCACGAATCAGACGAGCGATGCCCATCCAGCCGAAGATCGACAGCACGGTCACCAGGCTGATCATCTGGATCGTCGCGTAGTTGTCGGAGGTGTTGAACCGTTCACTCAGAATCGGCGCGATGGTCAGCGCCGCCAGGAGGAACGGAATCGTGAGGAACATGTCGATGAAGAAGGACAAGATCTTGTCCACTGCGCCACCGAGGAACCCCGCGAGAAGACCGATGGAGATGCCCACGATCGAAGCGAACATCGTCGCTCCGGTGGAGATCATCAGCGAAACGCGGCAGCCGTACAACCAGTAGGCCATGTTGTCGTCACCCGTGCGAGGCGCGACACCCATCGGGTGGTCCCACGTGAAGGGGCCGTTGGGCGGTCCCATCTCCGGCTTGGGGAGACCGCTGTTGAGACCGTCGACGTACTGACTGGCCAGACCGCTCTCCAACGAGACCCCGAAGAGTTTGGAGATGACCCCGGCAAACACCGCGCAGATGATGAAGAACAGCACCACGAGCGCACAGACCACAGCGATCTTGTCGCGCGCCAGGCGGCTCAAGGCGATCTGCATCGGGGATTTGCCCGAGATCTCTTTGCTGTTGTCGCTGTTGGGGTCTTCGAGCTGCGGCTCGTCGTCCATGGAGCCCAGCGCCTCAGGCCCCGCAATCCCTGCAGTCATGCTCTACCCATCTGGTTCGGGAAATCCGAAGGCGCGTTCCGGGGGTTCCCCGGCTGCGTGCCGAAACGGGACTCTATGTGACCCGCACCTCATGGACGATCACTGACGCGTAACGATCTGGACACGACACTTCTGGTCCATCATCGGGCGCCTGAACCGACCTCATTCCACGCTCGCGACATCCTTCGTGGGAGACGCATCGACACCGGCTTCCTTGCGTTGTCCGGCGGTGATCGGCGCCGGAGCGGCCGTGAGTGGGTCGAAACCCCCGCCCGACTTGGGGAAGGCAATCACGTCCCGGATCGAGTCCGTGCCCGCCAGCAGCGCCACGATGCGATCCATGCCCACGGCGATCCCGCCGTGCGGCGGAGCGCCGAACTTGAATGCGTCGAGCAAGAATCCGAACTTCTCCTGCGCTTCGTCCTCGCCCAGACCCATGACCGAGAACACCCGCTTCTGGATGTCCTCGCGATGGATTCTGATGGATCCACCGCCGAGTTCGTTGCCGTTGCAGACGATGTCGTAGGCGTAGGCCAATGCAGTGCCGGGGTCGGTGTCGAAAGTGTCGAGGAACTCCGGCTTCGGGCTGGTGAACGCGTGATGTACTGCCGTCCATGCGCCAGCCCCCACCGCGACGTCACCGCTGGCGACCGCATCCGAGCTCGGCTCGAAGAGCGGCGCATCCACCACCCAGGTGAAGGCGAAGACACCCTTGTCCAGCAAGTCTCCTCGGCGACCGATCTCGAGGCGGGCCGCGCCGAGCAGGCCACGACTGCTCTTGACGGGACCGGCTGCGAAGAAGATGCAGTCCCCCGGACCCGCACCGACATGGTCTGCCAACCCTTCGCGTTCGACGTCGCTGAGGTTCTTGGCGACCGGCCCACCGAGCACACCGTCCTCGCCGATCGTGACGTAGGCCAGACCCTTGGCGCCTCGTTGCTTGGCCCACTCCTGCCAGGCATCGAACTGGCGGCGCGGCTGGCTGGCACCACCCGGCATGACCACAGCGCCGACGTAGGGCGCCTGGAAGACCCGGAAACTGGTCTCCTTGAAATAGTCGGTGCACTCGACGAGTTCCAGACCCATCCGCAGGTCCGGCTTGTCCGAACCGAAGCGCGCCATCGCGTCGGCGTAGGTCATCCTGGGGATCGGTCGGGCGATGGTGTGACCGGCCTGGGCCCACATGGCTTCGAGCACGTCCTCCATGAGCGTCAGGACATCCTCCTGCTCCACGAAGCTCATCTCGATGTCGAGTTGGGTGAACTCCGGCTGCCGGTCCGCGCGGAAGTCTTCGTCGCGATAGCAGCGTGCGATCTGGTAATAGCGCTCCATGCCACCCACCATCAACAGCTGCTTGAACAGCTGGGGGCTCTGCGGCAGGGCATACCAACTCCCGGGCGACAGCCGCGCCGGCACCAGGAAGTCCCGAGCACCCTCGGGGGTGGAGCGGGTCAGCGTCGGGGTCTCGATCTCGACGAAGTCGCGAGCTTCGAGGACTGCCCGCGCTGCGCTGTTGATCTTGCTGCGCAACCGCAGCGCGGCGTTGGGCCCGGAACGTCGCAGGTCCAGGTAACGGTGCTTGAGACGGGCTTCCTCCCCCACCTCGATGTGGTCGTCGATCGGGAAGGGCAGCGGTGCCGAGGCGGAGAGCACCTCGACGCCTGCATGGCCGGGGAGCGCCACCACCTCGATCTCGCCGGTGGCCAGGTTGGCGTTCTCGTTACCGGCCTTGCGCGCGACCACCTCACCGGTGACCTTGAGGCAGTACTCCGATCGGAGTTCGCCGGCCACATCCGGATCACGCACCACGACCTGGACGACGCCGCTGGCCTCACGGAGGTCGAGGAAGGCCACCCCGCCATGGTCGCGCCGCCGGGCCACCCATCCGGCAAGCGTGACGGTCTGGCCGACGTGCTCGGCGCGCAGGGCGCCGGCGTCATGGGTGCGAATCACAGGTTCTCCTCGATGTGGATCGTGCTGTCAGGGGTGGTGCTGTTAGTGACGACGTGGGGTCGCAGGTCTTCGACGGGTGGAGTCCAGAGGGTCGGATCTGCCTCCCCCTGCTCTCCAGTACGAATGTCCTTGACCTGGTGACTCCCGTCCGCCTGGAGGAACCAGACGTAAGGAATGCCGCGACGTTCGGCGAATCGGATCTGCTTGCCAAACTTGGCGGGCGCAGGGGCTACTTCGCAAGCGATTTCTCGCTGACGCAGGGCAGCAGCGACGGCCGCGCTCGCAGGACGCTCGTCTTCGTTGTTGATCGCGACCAGCACCGCGCTCGGGACCTGCCTGCTGCCGACAAGGACGCCGTCGGCGATCAGTGGCACCAGTGTGCGCGAGACACCGAAGGAGACGCCGACTCCGGGGTACGTCGTCCTTCCGTCGCTGGCGAGCGCGTCGTAGCGGCCCCCGCCACCCACTGATTTGAGACGTTCGTAGCCGGCCATGAAGATTTCGACGACCGTGCCGGTGTAGTAGTCGAGACCTCGCGCGATGCGCAGGTTGGCCTCTACATCAACCCGATCACCAGCCACCGCGGCACATCCGCTGACGACTGCGGCCAGTTCATCCAGTCCTTGGTCAAGCAGTTCGTCGTTGACTCCGAGAGCCCGCACCTGGTCGACGAAAGAGATGTCTCCGACCCTGATCGTGGCCAGTTCGAGGCATTGCTGTGCCTGCTCGGGGGTGGCGCCCACCCGCTCCACGAGGAGCCGGGCGACTTCCTCAGCCGGAATCTTGTCGAGCTTGTCGATGATACGAATGGCATCGGTGACGTCCCTGATGCCGAGCCCGCGATAGAAGCCCTGGATGAGCTTGCGGTTGTTGAACTGGAAACTCACCCGCGGGATCGGCAGCCGAGCGAGCGCGTCCACCATCACTGACATCACTTCGACGTCGTGGTGGAAGGGCAGATCATCGCGCCCGACGATGTCCACGTCAGCCTGGGTGAACTGCCGGTACCGCCCCTCCTGGGGTCGCTCGCCGCGCCAGACGGGCTGCACCTGGAAACGCCGGAACGGGAACTCCAGGTGGCCGGCGTGCTCGAGGACATAGCGCGCAAAGGGCACGGTGAGGTCGAAGTGCAGACCCACCTCGGCTCGGGCGTCGGCATCGGCGTGGAGACGTTGGAGGACGTAGATCTCCTTGTCGATCTCCCCGCCCTTGGCCAGCCGGTCGAGCGGCTCGACCACGCGGGTCTCGATGTTGGCGAAGCCGTGGAGTTCGAAGGTGTGCGACAGGGAGGAAACGACCTCGCGTTCGACGATGCGCTGCGCGGGGAGCAGCTCTGGGAACCCGCTCAGCGGGCTGATCTTGCTCATGTCAGAGTCCTCGGGTCACTTGCCCCGCATCGTCCCCACGCTGGAGGTCGAGCAGGTAGGGATTGGTTGCCCTTTCTCGGCCGATCGATGTCTGTTCACCATGACCGGGAAGGACGACGATGTCGTCCGGCAGCGTCAGGACCTTGTGGGTCAGGCTGCGCAGGATCGTCGCATGGTCACCGCCCGGGAGGTCCGTACGTCCGATGGAGCCGGCGAAGAGCAGGTCACCGGAGAACATCAGTTGCGACACGTCGCGCTCTGCGTAGGGAGTACGGAATGTCACTGATCCCCCGGTGTGCCCGGGAGCGTGGTCGACCACGAACTTCAACCCGGCCAGATCGAGCTCGTCGAGATCGCCCAGCTCACGGACGTCATCGGGCTCGGCCCACTCGTAGTTGCCGCCCAACAGCATCTGAGTGGTGTCCGCACTCATCCCCGCCATCGGGTCCGAGAGGAGGTGGCGATCGCTCGGGTGGATCCATGCCGTCGCGTCATAGGTGCCGGCCACCGGGGCCACACACCACATGTGGTCGACGTGGCCGTGGGTGACCAGCACGCTCACTGGCTTGAGGCGATGTTCGCGCACGATCTCGTCGACCCCGGCTGCGGCATCCTTTCCGGGGTCGATGACGACGCACTCCGAACCCGGTCCTGTCGCCACGACATAGCAGTTGGTCCCCCAGGGACCAGCAGGGAAGCCAGCGATGAGCACAGCGTCAGTCCTCGAATGTTGGGTGGGTGATGACCGTTGTCGACGGGAACCCTACCGAGCACCGGACAGGGCATGACTACGATGGGCGACCATGAGCGCTGACCAGCAGTCCCGAGACGATTCGACTCCCTGGGGTCGAGTGGCCGAGGACGGCACCGTCTATGTCCGCACCACCGATGGAGAACGCTCCGTGGGGTCCTATGAAGCCGGTAGCCCGGCGGAGGCCCTGGAGTTCTTCACGAAGCGTTTCGAGGAACTGGAAGGCAAGGTGCATCTCCTCGAGCAGAGAGTGGCCACCGGCCTTCTCGGACCGGAAGAGGCTGGCTCCACGGTCAAGGCGCTGCGCGCGCAGGTCGTGGATGCCAACGCCGTGGGTGACCTCACCTCCCTTGCAGGACGCCTCGACTCGCTTGCCCCGGTGATCGCTGTGCAGCGCTCGGCACGCAAGGAGGAACGCGCCCAGCGCGCCGCCGAGTCGAAGGCCGAGAAGGAACGCCTCGTGGCCGAGGCCGAACGCCTGGCCGACAGCAGCGACTGGCGCAACGGCGCCAATCGTCTGCGAGACCTCCTGGCTGCCTGGAAGGAACTCCCCCGCCTGGACCGAGCTGTCGATGATGCCCTCTGGCGCCGCTTCTCCACTGCCAGGACGACCTACACGCGCCACCGCAAGGCCCACTTCGCAGAGGAGCACGAGCGCCGCGACAGCGCCCGTGTCATCAAGGAGCGCCTGGCCAAGGAAGCCGAATCGATCTCGACCTCGACCGAGTGGGGCCCGACTGCCGGCAAGTACCGCGACCTGATGCGTGAGTGGAAGACCGCCGGCCCGGCTCCTCGAGACGTCGACGACCAGTTGTGGCAGCGCTTCCGCAGCGCTCAGGACGCCTTCTTCGGCGCCCGCGACGCTGCCAGTGCCGAACTGGACCAGGAGTTTGCGGCCAACGCAGAGGTCAAGGAGCAGATTCTGCTCGACGCGGAGAAACTGGTGCCCGTCACGGATCTCGATGCGGCCAAGAAGGCTTTCCGTGACCTGGCTGACCGCTGGGACGCAGCCGGCAAGGTCCCCCGCGAGCGCATCAAGGATCTCGAGGCCCGGATGCGTAAGGTCGAACAGGCCATTCGTACGGTCGAGGACGATCAGTGGAGCCGTAGCGATCCCGAGAAGTCCGCCCGCGCCGACGACATGATCAGCAAGTTGGAAGCCGGCATCGGCGAGACCCGCGTCAAGCTGGACAAGGCGACTGCTGCTGGCGACGCGAAGAAGATCAAGGACCTCGAAGGTGAGCTCGCCAACAAGCAGGCTTTCCTCGACATGGCTCGTAAGGCGTCAGAAGAATTCAGCGGCTAGTCAGGCAGTGACGCGATAGGCGTCGAAGACGCCCTGCACGCCACGCACGGCCCGCAACACCCCGTCGAGGTGGGCAGCGTCCGCCATCTCGAAGGTGAAGCGGGTCTTGGCGACCCGCTCGCGTGTCGTGGAGAGAGTGGCGCTGAGGATGTTCACATGGGCGTCCGACAACGCCATCGTGATGTCGGAGAGGAGTCGTGCCCGGTCGAGCGCCTCGACCTGGATGTTCACCAGGAAGATCGTCTGCGCGGTGGGGGCCCACTCCACCTCCAGCACGCGCTCGGGCTGGCCCAGCAGGCTCGTTGCATTGGTGCAGTCGCGTCGATGGACCGAGACGCCGCCGCCCTTGGTGACGAAACCCAGGATCGGGTCCGGCGGCACCGGAGTGCAGCACTTGGCGAGTTTGACCAACAGGTCGTCGACACCCTTGACGACGACACCCGAGTCTGTCGGGCCCCGCTTGCTCACCCGGGAACGCCCGGTGATCGTGACGCCCTCCGACAGATCCTCTGCCGCTCCGTCGTGTCCGCCGTGCAGAGCGATCACTCGACGCACGACCGCCTGGGCACTGATGTTTCCCTCGCCCACGGCAGCGTAGAGCGCCGACACATCGGCATGATGGAAGTGCTCCCCGACCAGCGACAACACGTCATGGGTCATCAAGCGATTGAGGGGCAGACCTTCCTTGCGCATCAGTTTGGCGATCTGGTCCTTGCCCCGCTCGATCGCCTCCTCGCGACGCTCCTTGGTGAACCACTGGCGAATCTTGGATTTCGCCCGCGGTGACTGGACGAAGTTGAGCCAGTCACGCGAGGGTCCGGCCGTAGGAGCCTTCGACGTGAACACCTCGACGACGTCGCCGTTGTCCAGCGAGGACTCCAACGGCACCAGACGACCGTTGACGCGCGATCCGATGGTGCGGTGCCCGACCTCGGTGTGGACGGCATAGGCGAAGTCCACCGGGGTGGCGCCGAACGGCAAGGGGATCACGTCACCACGCGGTGTGAACACGTAGACCTGTGCCTGGTTCATCTCGAAACGCAACGACTCGAGGAACTCGCCCGGGTCTTCAACCTCGCTCTGCCAGTCCAGCAACTGCCGCAGCCACAGCAGGTCATCGCGGTCGCCGAGCCGGTCGGTGTCTGCCCCTGCCTTGGAGTTCTCCTTGTACTTCCAGTGCGCCGCGACGCCATACTCGGCGCGACGATGCTGGGCAAAGGTGCGGATCTGCACTTCCACCGGCTTGCCCTGAGGCCCGATCACTGTGGTGTGCAGCGACTGGTACATGTTGAACTTGGGCATCGCGAGATAGTCCTTGAAACGTCCGAGGACCGGGTTCCAGCGCGCGTGGATGACGCCCAGGGCGCTGTAGCAGTTGCGATCTTCGTCGACCAGGATACGAATACCGACCAGGTCGTAGATGTCGGAGAAATCCCGGCCACCGACGATCATCTTCTGGTAGATCGAGTAGTAGTGCTTGGGTCGACCCGTGACTTTGGCGGTGATGCGTGAAGCCTTCAGGTCGTGCTCGATGTCGGCCACGACCTCGGCAAGGAACTGGTCCCGCGAAGGAGCTCGCTCGGCGACCATGCGGACGATCTCGTCGTAGATCTTGGGGTGGAGAGTCGCAAAGGCCAGGTCCTCCAACTCCCACTTCAACGTATTCATGCCGAGCCGGTGGGCCAGCGGCGCGTAGATGTCGAGGGTTTCGCGTGCCTTGCGCTCCTGCGTCTCGGCCTTGAGATATCGCAGGGTGCGCATGTTGTGGAGCCGGTCGGCCAGTTTGATCACCAGGACACGGATGTCGCGCGCCATGGCCACGATCATCTTGCGGATGGTCTCGGCCTGCGCGGAGTCTCCGTACTGCACCTTGTCGAGCTTGGTCACCCCGTCGACCAAGATCGCCACCTCGTCGCCGAAGTCGGCGCGCAGCTCTTCGAGCGTGTAGGGAGTGTCCTCGACCGTGTCGTGGAGAAGCGCAGCCACCAGGGTCGGCTCGGTCATGCCGATGTCGGCCAGGATCGTGGTGACCGCCAGCGGATGGGTGATGTAGAGGTCACCGCTCTTGCGCATCTGGGTCGCGTGGAGCGTCTCGGCGACCGAGTACGCACGCTCCAGCAACGCGAGATCGGCCTTGGGATGATTGGCCCTGACCGCACGGAACAACGGCTCCAGGACAGGGTTGGAGGTGGGCGGGCGTGTCCCCACCCGGGCGAGTCGAGCACGCATGCCGCGCGCCGTCAGTGACGCCGCCTTGGACTCGTGCGCAGATGCCTCCTCCGGTGCCATTGGCCCAGTCTAGTGAGAGGTCTGCAGCCCGCTCTCAGATGGTGAGGAGAGACACGACGGGGAGATCACCGGTGACCTTGCGCGGCTCCAGGGAACTCAACTCCAACAGGACGGCGACTCCCGCACACACTCCCCCACAGGACTCCACGAGCTGTCGTGAGGCCCCGGCAGTACCACCGGTGGCCAGGACGTCGTCGACGAGGAGAACCCGTTCACCCGGAGCGATCGCATCCCGGTGCACCTCGAGTGTCGCGTCCGCGTATTCGAGGGTGTAGGACACCGAATGAGTCTCTCGCGGCAGTTTGCCGGCCTTGCGGACCGGGACGAATCCAGCCCCCAGCGCCAACGCCACCGGAGCAGCAAGAATGAATCCTCGTGCCTCCATACCGACGACCTTGTCGACCACGACGTTGCCGTGGTCGTCCCGACCTGCTGCTGCCAGCGCCTCGACGATCGCCGTGAATGCTTGGTGATCGGCCAGCACGGGTGTGATGTCCTTGAAAGTCACGCCCTCTTCCGGCCAGTCCGGCACGTCGATGATCAGGCGCTGCAGTGCCTCCTGGGCCGTACGCAGATCAGCCATCGTGGGTCTCCACGACGGTAGTTTCCTCGACGGTGGCTTCTTCCACACCGGATTCTTCCACCTTGGCGACAGCGGCGCGTACGACCTCGATCTGGGTACCACTCGCGATCTCGAGGTGGACACGGTCATCAGTGAGAGAGGCGATGGTGCCGTAGATGCCCGATGTCAGCATCACACGCTGGCCGACGTTCAGGTGGTCCTGCACCGAGGCGACGGCCTTCTGTCGACGGGAGGCGGGACGGATGACCATCAGCCAGAAGAGGGCGAAAATGGCGAACAGGGGAAGCAGGGTAACGACTTGCGACACGGGAGACTCCTCGTGGTGGCGGATGCGTGAGCGCCGGAAGTCTACGCGGGCCTCACGGCTGGTCGAACAGGGTCGAGTCGCCGCCGGGTGCCACTGCCGGAGGGGTGAGGCCCAGGTGGTGCCATGCGGCCGGAGTTGCGACTCGTCCACGGGGGGTGCGGGCCAGCAGTCCGTTGCGTACGAGGAACGGCTCGGCCACTTCTTCCACTGTCTCGCGCTCCTCCCCGACAGCGACAGCCAACGTAGAGAGACCGACCGGGCCACCGCCGAATCGACGACACAGGACATCCAGGACCCCGCGGTCGAGACGATCCAGCCCCGACTCGTCGACCTCGAAGAGATCCAGCGCCGCCCGGGCCACCGGCCGGGTCAGGACCCCGTCCGCCCGCACCTGGGCATAGTCACGCACCCGACGCAACAGCCGGTTGGCGATGCGCGGTGTCCCCCGCGAGCGTGACGCGATCTCGCTCGATCCCTCGTCTGTCAGCTCGACCTCGAGCAGGCCGGCAGAGCGATGCACGATCAGGTCCAACTCATGGGGCTCGTAGAACTCCAGGTGGGCAGTGAAACCGAAACGGTCCCGCAGCGGACCCGGCAGCAATCCGGCCCGCGTCGTGGCTCCCACCAGGGTGAACGACGGGATCTCCAGCGGGATGGCGGTGGCACCCGGTCCCTTGCCGATGACCACGTCGACCCGGAAGTCCTCCATGGCCATGTAGAGCATCTCTTCGGCCGGACGTGACATCCGGTGGATCTCGTCGACGAAGAGCACATCTCCTTCGTTGAGTCCGGACAGGATCGCTGCGAGATCCCCCGCATGCGTGATGGCAGGACCGCTCGTGAGCCGCAGCGGGGTGCTCATCTCGGCGGCGATGATCATGGCGAGGGTGGTCTTGCCGAGCCCCGGCGGTCCGGAGAGCAGGACATGGTCGGGGGCCTTCTCCCGGCGGCGGGCGGCCTCCAGGACAAGGCCCAGCTGGTCGCACACCCGGACCTGTCCGATGACCTCGGCAAGGGTGCGAGGCCGCAGGGCTGCCTCGACGGCCCGGTCATCACCGTCCGCCTCCGCGTCGGTGAGGTGACGCAGGTGAGCCGCCTCCGCCGCACTCAGGTCGTCGTCATCGTCGGTGGCATCCCAGTCCATCGGCCTACGCCTTGCTCAACATGCGTAGTGCGGCACGCAACAACACGCCCACGTCGGGCGACTCGCCGGCATCGGGCGCGACGGTGTCGACAGCCTTCTCGGCCTCCCGCGCCGACCACCCCAACCCGACCAGGCCCTGATGAACCTGATCTCGCCAAGGAGCTGAGGAGGAACGGCCGACCACCGGCGCGGAGCCACTCGTCGGCGCCCCGATGCGGTCCTTGAGCTCGAGGATGAGGCGCTGGGCGCCCTTCTGGCCGATCCCCGGCACTCGGGTCAGGGCCTTGATGTCCTCGCCGGTGATCGCGCGCCGCACGTCGTCAGGACTCAGTACCGCCACGATCGCCTGGGCCACCTTGGGACCGACACCGGAGGCGGTCTGCACGATCTCGAAGATCTGCTTCTCGTCCTCGTCGAGGAAGCCGAACACCGTCAGACTGTCCTCGCGCACGACCATGCTCGTGGGCAGCATCGCGGGTCGTCCCACCCGCAACGTCGCGAGGGTGCCGGGCGTACACATCAACTCCAGGCCAATCCCACCCACCTCGAGCACGGCACTGGAGAGGGTGACGGCGACGACCTCGCCGCGTACGAAGGCGATCATCGGGTCCTCGCGGGTGGGGTGGTGACAGGTCTGGTGTTCACAGGTCGGGTGCTCGCGGGTCGGGGCTGTCGCGCGGTGGCGAGTGCCGCGTCGATGCGGGACTGCGCTCCCCCACGCCATACGTGAGTGATGGCCAGGGCGAGCGCGTCGGCGGCATCGGCCGGCTTGGGCAGCTCGGACAGGCGCAGGATGCGCACCACCATGGCACCCACCTGAGCCTTGTCCGCTCGGCCGTTGCCCGAGACTGCCGCCTTGACCTCACTGGGGGTGTGCAGAGCGACCGGCAGCCCTCGGCGGGCGGCCACGACGAGCGCGATGCCACTTGCCTGGGCCGTGCCCATGATGGTGCTGGAGTCCGAGCGTGCGAACACCCGCTCCACCGCGACCGCATCCGGCTGGTGCTCCTCGATCCACGCCTCCAGACCGCGTTCGATACTCACCAGACGCTCGGCGATGAAAAGCTGCGAGTTGGTGCGGATCACACCGACATCGACCATCGTGAGGGGACGACCGACGCTGCCGTCGACCACGCCGACGCCGCAACGGGTCAACCCCGGGTCGATACCGAGCACGCGCACGCCTCACACCTTTCGAAGCAGTTGGTCCGAACACCTGTTCGCCTCGGACACGCTAACCCGGGGTCCGTGACTGCCGATGCAGGACACGCCTGGTCGGATCAGCGATAGCCAGCGCGACCTCAGCTTTACCAACTCGTGAGTTGGCGGATCACACATCGAGCCCCACCGGATCAGGTGAGGCACTCTGTACTTCCCTGACCTGCACTTTCCAGACCTCCAGCGCCAAACCTGCAGCTTTCTGACCCTCAGGCGTCAGCGACCTCGAGCTCAGCGATGACATCCTCGGGGATGTCGACGTTGGTGAAGACGTCCTGGACATCGTCAAGCTCTTCGAGCGCATCCACCAGGTGCATCACCTTGATGGCACCCTGAGCGTCCACCGGAATCTCCATGCTGGCCACGAACTCGACGTCCGCGGAGTCATAGTCGATGCCGGCTTCCTGCAGCGCGCTACGGACCGCCACCACGTCGGTTGGCTCGGACTGCACCTGAAAAGTTTCGTCGAGGTCATTGACCTCCTCGGCTCCCGCATCGAGCGTGGCCTCGAGGACATCGTCCTCGCTGACCACCACCGCAGCGCCGTCCTTCTCCTGAGACTTGGGCACCATGACGACCCCCTTGCGGGCAAACAGGCGCGAGACTGACCCAGGGTCGGCCATCGTGCCGCCGTTGCGGGTCACCGCCGTGCGGACCTCCATCGCGGCACGGTTCCTATTGTCGGTGAGGCACTCCACCAGGAAGGCAACGCCCTGGGGGCCATAGATCTCGTAGGAGATGTTCTGGTAATCGGCACCGCCGGACTCCGCCCCGGAGCCACGTTTGACCGCCCGGTCGATGTTGTCGTTGGGGACCGAACTCTTCTTCGCCTTCTGAATGGCATCGAAGAGCGTCGGGTTGCCGGCAAGGTCGCCCCCGCCTTGCCTGGCGGCAACCTCGACGTTCTTGGTCAGCTTGGCGAACAGCTTGCTGCGCTTGGCGTCGGTCGCGGCCTTCTTGTGCTTGGTCGTTGCCCATTTGGAGTGGCCAGACATGGGTCCCTCTTCAGTCTCGGGGTCAGTCTCGGTGCAGTACGCCCGGATCGGGGGACGAACGAACCAGATCCACGAACATGGCGTGAATGCGAACGTCACCCCCTACTTCGGGATGGAACGAGGTTGCCATGAGCGAACCTTGGCGAACCGCCACGATCCTACCCGCGGCTGCTCCTGAGTCGACGCGAGCCAGCACCTCGACATCGTCGTCCACCCGTTCGACCCACGGGGCCCGGATGAAGACCGCCCGTAGGGGTCCATCCAGTCCTGCGACCTGGAGATCCTCCTCGAACGAATCCACCTGGCGTCCGAACGCGTTCCGGCGCACCGTGATGTGGAGACCCCCGACGCTCTTCTGGCCGGCTGTGCCGTCCTCGATCCGGTCTGCCAGCATGATCATGCCGGCACAGGTCCCGAACACTGGAAGACCGGCGGCCACTGCAGCCCGCAGCGGATCGAGCAGCCCGAAGATGCCAGCCAGCTTGATCATCGTCGTGGATTCCCCACCGGGAATGACCAGCCCGTCACAGGCGGCAAGTTCGTCAGGACGGCGCACCGTGTGGGCATCCGCGCCGAGCGATCTCAGTGCAGCGAGATGCTCACGGACATCCCCTTGGAGCGCCAGCACTCCGATGGTCGGACTCACTGACACCGTTCCTGACGCTGGGTCGGGGCGATTGCTCTCGGGTGGTCGAGACGCCGTGGTTTACCAGCCACGCTCGGAGAGACGGTGCGGCTGCGGGATCTCGTCGACGTTGATGCCCACCATCGCCTCCCCCAGTCCACGCGAGACCTTGGCCACGACGTCGGGGTCATCGAAGAACGTGGTCGCCTTGACGATCGCCTCAGCGCGCTCGACGGGGTTGCCCGACTTGAAGATGCCGGAGCCGACGAAGACGCCCTCGGCGCCCAGCTGCATCATCATCGCTGCGTCGGCCGGGGTGGCGATGCCGCCGGCGGTGAAGAGGACGACCGGCAGCTTGCCTGCGGCAGCGACCTCCTTGACCAGCTCGTAGGGGGCCTGGAGTTCCTTGGCAGCGACGTAGAGCTCGTCCTCGCACAGGCCGTGGAGACGACGCAGTTCGGCGCGGATGGTGCGCATGTGCATGACGGCGTTGGAGACGTCGCCGGTGCCGGCCTCACCCTTGGAGCGGATCATCGCTGCGCCCTCGGTGATGCGGCGCAGGGCCTCACCCAGGTTGGTCGCACCGCACACGAAGGGGACGGTGAACTGCCACTTGTCGATGTGGTTGGCATAGTCGGCGGGAGTCAGCACTTCGGACTCGTCGATGTAGTCGACTCCGAGCGCCTGGAGCACCTGGGCTTCGGCGAAGTGCCCGATGCGGGCCTTGGCCATCACCGGGATCGAGACAGCCGCAACGATGCTGTCGATCATGTCCGGGTCACTCATCCGTGAGACGCCGCCCTGGGCGCGGATGTCAGCGGGCACCCGCTCCAGCGCCATGACAGCGACGGCGCCGGCGTCCTCGGCGATCTTGGCCTGGTCGGCCGTGACGACGTCCATGATGACGCCACCCTTGAGCATCTCGGCCATTCCACGCTTCACGCGGCTCGTGCCGTGCTCGATGGGGCTCTCTGCGGACGTCTGGGGGGTGTGCTCAGCCATACCCCGATTCTACGGCTCCCCCACTGCGGACCCGACGCCGGGATCAGGCCTGGGTAGCTGCCCGGGCCAGTGCCTGGCGGCGAACCACCCAGATGCGTTGACAGACAGTGACCGTGGCCGCGACGGCGAGGGCCCACACTCCGATGTGCAGCAGGATCGGCAGATCGAGGACGTCACTGAAGAATGCCGGGAAGAGCATCCCGACCAGACGGTCCGGGCGCTCGGCGATGCCGACCTTGGCGTCATAGCCGAGGCACTCGGCCTTCGCCCGGGCGTACGACGTCACCGCGCCCATCAGCAGGATCACCAGACACAGCACCAGGTAGAGGCGGCTCTCGGCCTGCCAGGCGAAGTAGAGGGCGAGGCCACCGAAGAGAGCCCCATCGGCGACTCGATCCAACGTGGAGTCGAGGAACGCGCCGAAGTCGTCCTTGCGTCCCATCTTGCGGGCCATGCCGCCGTCGATGAGATCGCTGAAGATGAACGCGGTGATGACCAGGACGCCCTGCCAGAGCATTCCCTGCGGGAAGAAGACCAGCGCGCCGGCACTCGCGCCGATCGTGCCTACGACCGTCACCGAGTCAGGGCTGATTCCCAGCCGGATGAACAAATTGATGAAGGGCGCGAGCACGACGCCCTGCCAGAACGTCTTGAATCTGTCGAGCACGTGGCGAGGCTACCCGTCCAGCAGTGCGGCACAGACTTCGGCGACGGCAGAAGGCACTCCCGCCACGTGCCAGTCGACGCCACCTGCGTGCACCACACGCGACGCGCCTCCCACACCACGAATGATCGCCGCCCCCGGAAGTCGGTCCCAGTCAGGCACCGAGTGTTGGAAAAGTACGTCGCACCGACCTTGGGCGATCGCCATGGCGTCCATGCTGCCCGAGCCCATCATCCGCAGCGTCGCGACACCGGAGACCACCCGCATGAAGGCCGCGCCGACCTCGCCGTCGTAGAAGGGCGGGTGTAGGTAGGTCGTGGCGCAGCACTCCCTCAGTGGCCGATCGACCAACAGGGCCAACGGCTCGCCACGCCGCGATGAGAGCACGTCCGGGCCTCCCACGAAGGTGTCGCCCGACGCCGGATGGTGCACCGCACCCAGCACCAGTTCATCGTCGGCATCGACGAGCGCCACTGCACTGCACCACCAGTCGAGCCCGCGATGAAAGTTGTAGGTCCCGTCGACGGGGTCGATGATCCAGGTCGCACCGCTGGTGCCGACGACGTTGGTTCCCTCCTCACCGACGATTGAGTCGTCCGGTCGGAGCCGGCCCAGGGCCAGCACCACGTGCGCCTCAGCGGCCTTGTCTGCAGCGGTCACGATGTCGGAGATGTGGGTCTTGGTCTCAGCCGCGAGGCCCCTGCTGAGCATCGCGGCAGCCAGGGCTCCGGCCTCCTCCACGAGGAGTGCCGCGACGGCCTCGTCAGGGAGCACTTTCGGCGCAACAGTCACGGTCAGCACGCTACGCGAACAGGCGTACTGTGACCGCACGGAGCCAATCAGGCTTCCAATCAGGGAGCCACCACGAAGTGAAAAACCTGACCCTGGGCGTGATCGGCACGTCCTCCAAGGAGAACGAGTTCCGTCTTCCCCTGCATCCCGATCACCTCTCTCGGCTGAGTCCGGCCATCCGTGCCCGGACCACCCTCGAACACGGCTACGGCGCCCGCTTCGGACGTAGCGAAGACGAGCTGTCCGACCTCGTGGCGGGCTTTGCCTCCCGCGAGGAGATCCTCCGCGAATCCGACGTCGTGGTCCTGCCCAAGCCCCAGCACGAGGACGTCGCGGCCATGCACGCCGGCCAGGTGCTGTGGGGGTGGCCCCACTGCGTGCAGGATCCCCAGATTACCCAGATCGCGATCGACAACCAGTTGACCCTGATTGCCTTCGAGGCGATGAATCACTGGACCGTCGACGGTCACGTCGGCCTGCACGTGTTCCACAAGAACAACGAACTCGCTGGCTACTGCTCGGTCCTCCAGGCGATGGAGCTCGTCGGCCTGACCGGCGACTACGGCCGCCGGCTGAGCGCCGTCGTGATCGGTTTCGGCGCCACGGCCCGCGGTGCGGTGACAGCACTGAACGCCCACGGCGTCAGCGAGGTCGCAGTGCTCACCACCCGAGGGGTCGCGGCCGTCGGCTCACCGATCCACTCGGTGCGCATCCGCCAGTTCGACCACGATCCGGTCAATCCCGGTGCCAGCCACGTGGTCACCGAGCGTGGTCGGATGCCATTGGCGCCCTACCTCGCGGAGAATGACATCATCGTCAACTGCACCCTGCAGGATCCTTCTGCGCCGCTGACCTATCTGCAGTCGTCTGATCTCGACGGCTTCCGCCCCGGTAGCCTGATCGTGGACGTGTCGTGCGACGAGGCCATGGGGTTCGAGTGGGCCAAGCCCACGACGTTCGACGAACCGATGTTCACCGTCGGCCACGAGGTCCACTACTACGCGGTCGACCACAGTCCCTCCTACCTGTGGAACTCCGCCACGTGGGAGAACAGCGAGGCGATGCTCCCCTTCATCGAGACGGTGCTCGCGGGTCCTGACTCGTGGTCGGCCGACGAGACGATCAGCCGGGCCATCGAGATTCGGGACGGGCGGATCCTGAATCCGGCGATCCTGGACTTCCAGGGTCGCGCCGAGGCGTATCCGCACCACCTCGCCTGAGCCCATCCCCGTCGCGCCCATCCAGGTCGTGGCTCAACTGCTGCTCGCGGTGGTTCCTCGTCACCAGGCTTCCGCGAGCAGATCTCGGGTGTCGGCAAGCAACTGTGGCAACGTCTTGGTACCGCCGATGACGGTGATGAAGTTGGCATCACCGGTCCAGCGAGGCACGACGTGCTGGTGGAGATGGTCAGCCAACGACCCACCTGCCGATCGACCCAGATTCAGCCCGATGTTGAAGGCATGGGGACTGGCCACCGAGCGGATGACGACGATCGCTCGCTGGGTCATCGCCATCAGTTCGGCGGATTCCCCCGCCGTCAGGTCTTCCAGACCTGCGACGTGGCGATAGGGCACGACCATGAGGTGACCGGGGTTGTAGGGGTGCAGGTTGAGCACAACGTAGACGTCTTCGCCACGAGCCACGACCAGGCCCTCGGGCCGATCGGGAATCACGCAGAACGGGCAGACGTCGTCCCCGCCCATGGCCGTACGGATGTAGGCCATCCGGTGCGGCGTCCAGATCCGGTCGAGCCCGTCGGACTCCCCCACGCCGATCTGTTCGGTCAGACCCATGCCGTCACACCCAGGCCTTCGCCAGGCGTTCGATGATCTCGGTGAGACGCTCGGGCGAGGTCGCGATGTTGAGGCGTACGCGCCCGGTGGAGCCGGGCGCGAAGGACGATCCGGAACTCACTTGCACGCGACCGACCTCGAGAGCAACCCGAGCCGCGTCGTCGTGGCCGTAGGCAGAGGCGTCCAGCCAGGCGAGGTAGGTCGCCTCGAGCGGCCGCATCCGCACTTCGGGCAGGTGGGTCGCAAGCAGCTGGGCCAGGAGGGTGCGTTGGGAGTCGAGACGCTCGATCAAGGACGCCAGCCACCCGTCCCCCAGATCGTAGGCAGCGCGTGCGGCGATGACGCCGAGCGGTGAGTAGGAGTCGTTGCGCGCCATCGGCTGCGCGAGGAGACGCTCCTGGGCGGCGGGGTCAGGGACGACGATCTGGGCGCAGCGCAGACCGGCCGTGTTGAAGGCCTTCGACGCGGCGACCACCGCAATCGCGTGGTCGTGGGTGCCCTCGATGGCGAGATAGGAGACGTGCTCGGCTCCCGGCAGCACCAGCGGCGCGCTGATCTCGTCGCTGACGACGCGAGCTCCGTGGCGGACCACCACGTCGCGAATCCCCTCGAGTTCGTCACGCGTGAAGGCTCGCCCCCACGGGTTGTGCGGCTGCGTCAGCAGCAACGTCTGCGCACCTTCGGTGAAGAGCCGGTCGAGATGGTCGAGATCGATCTCGGCCCGCTCGGCGTCGGCCGGGAGAGCCAGCTGGATCTCTTCGCGCCCCGTCATGGCGGCCAGCCCGAACTGGGCGTTGTAGCCCGGCGTAGGAAAGATGACCCCGCCCGGCCCGCTGAAGACGTCGAGCGCGACGCGCACGCCTGCGGTCACGTCACTGACCGGGTGGACCGAGGCCGGGTCTGGAGCAGCGCCGAAGTGCCGCTTCGCCCAGGCGACGTACGACTCAGCCAGATCAGGGTCGTGACCGAAGTGGGGGTAGCCGGTGACTCCCTCGGCAAGGGCGTCCTGCACTGCACCGAGCACCACAGGATCGACGGCATAGTCCATCTCCGCCACCCACGCCGGGATGACGTCGTGGGGCACCCCCCACTTGAGCCGGATCGCCCGGCGTGCTTGTTCATCGGACAGGTCCACGATGGGGCGCCGCTGCACGTCGCTCATCGTGACTCAGACCTGCTCGCGGGTGGCGACCGCGGCAGCGACCCGCTCGATGGCCTCGGCCAGGGGGACGCCATTGTCCTGACGCCCGTCGCGGTAGCGGAAGGAGACTGCGCCCTTCTCGACGTCGTCGTCCCCGGCGATCATCATGAAGGGCACCTTCTGCAGTTGCGCGTTGCGGATCTTCTTCTGCATCCGGTCGTCGGAGTCGTCCACCTCGACGCGCAGACCCTGGACCTTCATCCGGCGGGCGATGTCGAAGAGATAGTCGTTGTGGCGCTCGGCGATCGGAATGCCCTGCACCTGTACGGGGGCGAGCCAGGGCGGGAAGGCGCCGGCGTAGTGCTCGACCAGGACACCCATGAAGCGCTCGATCGACCCGAACTTCGCCGAATGGATCATCACCGGCTGCTGACGCGAGCCGTCGGCGGCGATGTATTCGAGGTCGAACCGTTCGGTGGAGGGCTGGTTGAAGTCGTACTGCACGGTGCCCATCTGCCACGTACGGCCGATGGCATCACGGGCCTGCACCGAGATCTTGGGGCCGTAGTAGGCCGCGCCACCCGGATCGGGCACCAGTTCGAGGCCGGTCGAGACGGCGACATCCTCCAGCACCTTGGTCGCCACCGCCCAGTCCTCGTCGGAACCGATGAACTTGTCCTTGGAAGAGTCCTTGGTCGACATCTCGAGGTAGAAGTCGTCGATGCCGAAGTCGCGCAGCAGGCTCAACATGAATTCGAGGAGGTGTGCCACCTCCGCCGGCGCCTGTTCCGGGGTGACGTAGGAATGTGAGTCGTCCTGAGCAAAACCACGCACTCTGGTCAGGCCGTGGATCACGCCCGACTTCTCGTGACGGTAGACGTGACCGAACTCGAAGAATCGCAGGGGCAACTCGCGGTAGGAGCGCTGTCGCGAGCGATAGATCAGGTTGTGCATGGGGCAGTTCATTGCCTTGAGGCGGTAGTCCATCCCGTCGACGTCGAGCGCGGGATACATGCCGTCGCCGTAGTAGGGCAGGTGGCCGGAGGTGTGGAAGAGCCCCTCCTTGGCGATGTGCGGTGTACCGACGTAGTCGAAGCCCTCCTCGATGTGGCGCTCGCGGACGTAGTCCTCCATGGCCCGCTTGATCACCCCGCCCTTGGGGTGGAAGACCGGCAGGCCTGACCCGATCTCGTCAGGGAAACTGAACAGGTCGAGCTCACGACCCAGCTTGCGATGATCGCGTCGCTCGGCCTCCTCGATGCGGTGGAGATGCTCGTCGAGCGCTTCCTTGGTCTCCCAGGCGGTGCCGTAGATGCGCTGGAGCTGCTTGTTCTTCTCATCACCGCGCCAGTACGCCGCAGCCGACCGCATCAGCTTGAACGCCGGGATGCGTCTGGTGGTCGGCAGGTGAGGTCCGCGGCACAGGTCGGACCACTTCGCCTCGCCACTGCGACCGATGTTGTCGTAGATGGTGAGTTCGGCTCCCGAAGAACTGTCCACCTCGACATCTGCGCCCTCGGTGTTGTCGGCTCCGGCGCCACCCTTGAGACCAATGAGTTCGATCTTGTACGGCTCGTCCTGCAACTCGTTGATCGCATCCGCGTCGGTGATCACCCGGCGCTCGAAGCGCTGGTTCTCCTTGACGATCTTGCGCATCGCGGACTCGATCTTGACCAGGTCCTCGGGCACGAAGGGGGGCTCGACATCGAAGTCGTAGTAGAAACCGTCGGTGATCGGCGGACCGATCCCCAGCTTGGCGTCGGGGAAGAGCTGTTGCACGGCCTGGGCCAGCACATGTGCGGTGGAGTGACGCAGGATGTTGCGCCCGTCGGTGCTGGCGATCTCGACGCCCTCGACCTCGTCGCCGTCACACAGTTCGTAGGCCAGATCCTTCAGCTCGCCACCGACCCGGGCAGCGATCACGTCAGCATCGTCGCGAAAGAGTTCCCAGGCCTTGGCGCCCGACGCCCCGTCCTCGGTCGTCAGTGTCTGCTCCTCGCGCTGACCGGCGTGGATGCGGACGACCTTGATGTCGGACACGGGGAGACTCCTTGATTGGTGGGACTGACGCGCCGATCGTATCGGCCACGCCGCGGAGCTCACACGTCAGTTTCCGCACCACCAGCTCCGACGAGGGAACACGCCACCTCACACCGACTATTTGTCGTAGTGCAGGTCTCCCACTATCACCGTCGTCGAGCACCTTCCACACTGCTGCGCTTCACGCGCATCCTTACCGCCGAATCTGGCTTCCAGCACCACGACTGACCGTTCGGGCACCCGCATGCGCACCCAACCCGGCCTGGTCGGCTGCCAACGCACCTTCTGGCCCAGAACCGGGTTCCACATGGCCAGCCAGCCGGGGAGCATGGAGTTTGCGCAGACGGGGCAAGTCATGAGGCTGGTCATGAAACATGATTATCACGACCACCGGTGCCGCTCTCGCCCGTCTGGACCCGCCACAGCGCCGCGTAGATCCCACCCTCGAGCAACAAGTCGTCGTGCGTACCGCGCTCAACGATCCGCCCTGCGTCCAGCACCCAGATGCAGTGGGCGTGGCGCACGGTGGAGAGCCGGTGGGCCACCACGAGTGCTGTGCAGCGGGCCGCCACCCGACGAAGGGAACGCTGGATGGCGGCCTCGGTCTCGTTGTCGACGGCGCTGGTGGCCTCGTCGAGGACCAGCACCGCCGGGTCCCGCAGCAGCGCACGAGCGAGAGCAAGTCGTTGACGCTGCCCTCCCGAAAGGCTCACTCCACGCTCACCGACCCAGGTGTCGAGGCCCTCAGTCATGGTCTCGATGAAGTCCAGGGCAGCCGCAGCATCTGCGGCAACCCGGATCTCGTCCCGCGAGGCGTCGGGGCGGCCATAGGCGATGTTGTCGGCAACGGAACCGGCGAACATGAAGACGTCCTGGGCGACGTACCCCATCGAGCCGCGCAAGGAGTCCCAGTCGAGTTCTCGCACGTCCTGGCCGTCGAACAACACCTGGCCTGCCCGTGGGTCGTTGAAACGCAACACGAGTCGGAGCAGGGACGACTTCCCCGACCCGGTTGCCCCGACGATCGCGTGGGTCTCCCCCGCCGGCACCACGAGGTCGATGTCGTGGAGTACGTCCGGCCCGTCGCCGTATCCCGCCCGGACTCCACGCAGTTCGATCCGGCCCGTGACCGGCCGCACCAAAGAGGTCGCACCCGCCCTGACCTCGACCGGTTCCGCGAGCAGACCGAGGATGCGACTCGCAGAGGCCCGGCCGCGTTGGTAGAGATCCAGCACCTCGGCCACGTCCGTCAACGGCCAGAGCAGCCGTTGGGTCATGAAGACGAGCACGGAGTACAGACCGATCTCCAGGTCCCCACGCAACGTCGCCCAGCCGCCCAGCAGCAGGGTGCACGTGAAGCCGGCGAGGATCGCCATCCGCACCAGCGGGACGAAGGCGGCCGACGTGCGGATGGCAGTGGTGTTGGCATCGCGGTAGGCCTGCGAGGCGGCCCCGACCCGGTCCCGTTCACGGTCCTCCGCCGTGAACGCCTTGATGGTGGCGATCCCGGCCAGGTTGGCGCTGAGTGTGCCGGACAGGTCGGCCACCGCGCTGCGCACCCGGACGTAGAGAGGCTCGAGTCGGCGCTGGAACACCAGCGAACCCACGACGATGAGTGGGATGGGCAGGAACGCCAGCACCAGCAGTTGCCCCGAGGCGACCGCGAACACTGCGCCCACCAGCACCACGTTGAGTACGGTCTGCAGGATCGCCGGTGCCCCGAGGTCGAGGAACCTCTCCAGTTGGTTGACGTCGTCGTTGAGCGTGGCCAGCGTCGCTCCGGAGGGACGCGTCTCGTGCCAGCCCAGGTCGAGATGTTGGACGTGGTCGTACGCCTCGACCCGCAGATCGTGTTCCACGCCTTGAGCGAGCCCTCGCCACAGCACACTGGCGACGTACTGGGAGCCGGACTCGATGATCCACACCACTACGTTGATGACAGCGATCCAGCCCAGCTGGGCATAGCGGGAGTCCACCCCCAGCAACTCGCCCACGAACGATGCGTCGCCGCGGACCACGACATCGACTGCAGCGCCGATCAGCAACTCGGGCGCCACGTCCGCGACCTTGTTGATCGTCGAAGCCACGACTGCCGCGATGAACCGGGTGCGATAGGTGCGATAGCGCTGCCACAACGCCCGCAGTGGTTGGTCGGCCTGGATCGTGGTCCGGATCGTGGCCGTGCTCTTGGCGGGGTCGTGCTGCACGTGCGTCTCCATCAGTGGGTCGTGCGATCAAGGCGCCCACTCGGACGCCGAGGACCATGGTGGACGACGGCCCTAGTGCGTGGGACCTTCGACCCTGACACAACCCTTGCAAGCAGGGCACGATCGCAGATACACACGCAACCAGGAGGTGGGAAATGGCTGAGTCATTCGAGCTGGGTCGCGAGGAATGCGACCGGCTGCTGCGCTGCGGAGTGACAGGACGCATCGCACTCTCCGCGCCGACAGGACCACACATCGTGCCGGTCAACTACTCCGTGATCGACGATGCCATCGTCGTTCGCACGTCGCCCTACAGCGTGCTCGGAACCTATGGCCGCGACACCACCCTTGCCTTCGAGATCGACCAGATGGACTACGAGTTGCAACGGGGCTGGAGCGTTGTGGCGCGTGGTCGCGGCGAGGTGGTGACCGACCCTGATGAGCTGGACGAGATCACGGCTGTCTGGCTGCCCCGCCCCTGGGCCAGCGGCAACCGGATGCTCCATGTGCGGCTGCGCTGGTCCGAACTGAGCGGTCGTCGCATCGGCGAGGGCTGGGATCCACTCGACACCGTGCCCGTGCGTCGATCGGCCTGACGCCGGCTGGATGGACCAGACTGGGCGCGTGCCCCCCACCGATGACCGGACGCTTCCACCTGAGGTCGGCGCGCTCCTGGACGCAGTGACTGCGCTCTCCTCCGACCTCGACCTCGGGAGCGTCCTGAGCCGCATCGTGGAGGCCGCGACCCAGTTGACCGGCGCCCAGTACGGTGCGCTCGGGGTGATCGGGCCCAAGAACACCCTGGTGGAGTTCGTGACCACCGGGATGGCTGATTCCACCCGCAGGAGCATCGGCGATCTCCCCCATGGCCGAGGCATCCTGGGCCTTCTCATCGCGCAGCCGGAGACCATCCGGCTCGAGGACCTCTCCGCGCATCCGGCCTCCGTCGGCTTCCCCGAGAACCACCCCCCGATGTCGTCCTTTCTCGGGGTGCCGGTCCGGATCCGTGGCACGGTGTTCGGCAACCTCTATCTCACCGAGAAACGCGGCGGTGCCTCATTCAGTGACGCCGACGCCCGGCTGGTCGAAACACTGGCTCGGACGGCCGGATACGTGGTGGAGAACGCCAGAGCCTATGGACTGAGTGAGCGGCGACGGCGCTGGCTGGAGACCTCGGCGGATCTCTACGCGATGCTCCAGCCACCGCTCGACCCAGCGACCGCCATCGCCTACGTCGCTCGGGCGGCACGGACGATGAGCGGTGCTCGTGCGGCAGCGGTCGTCGGCGCCGAGTCGGCTCGTACGGTGGCTGTCGAACCCCAGGACGCTGATCGGATCGACGCAGCTCTGGACCAGATCGCCTCGGGTGCCTCCCGTGCGACTGAACCGTGGCATCGCGTCGACGGCCTGCACGCCCTCGCCATTCCACTCAACTCCCACCTCGATGAGAGTCGACTGCTGGTGGCGTTCTTCGACTCGCCGCCGGACAGCATCGAGGATCATGAACTGCTGGTCTCGCTGGCGGATCAGGCAGCGGTGGCCATGGACCGGGCACAAGCGGTCGCGGACCGGCAGCAGCTGGCTGTCGTGACAGATCGGGAGCGGATTGCCCGCGACCTCCACGACGTCGTCATCCAGCGGCTGTTCGCCACGGGTCTCCAACTGCAGGGCGTCTCACTACTCGCCGGCGACCCGCAGGTGACGGAGCGTCTGGAGGACTCGATGGACGAACTCGACACGACCATCCGTGAGATCCGTCAGACGATCTTCGAGTTGCAGTCCCACGACAGTGGATCAGTCCGGACCGAGTTGCAGAGCCTCGTCCGCGAATACACGACCGTCTTCGGTTTTGCACCCAGGATGCGCACGTCGGGACCCGTCGACACGGTCGTGACCGGTGACGTCCGCTCCCACGTCCTGGCAGTGGCTCGTGAGGCCCTCTCCAACGCTGCGCGACACGCCTCCCCCACCAGCGTTGATCTGGAGATGCATGCGGACGCTGGAGAGGTGATCCTCACCGTGTGCGACGACGGCATCGGGCTGCCCGAAAAACGCAGTGAGAGCGGGTTGCGCAACGCGCGTCGACGAGCCACAGACCTCGGCGGCTCACTGGAACTCACCGCCCACTCACCGCGAGGAACACGCCTGGTGTGGCGCGCGTCGCTGGGTGGATGACCCCTACCCGTGCTGGGTGCCGTTGGGTCCGAGCAACTTGGAGGCCAGCACCGCAGCCTGGGTGCGCCGCTCGAGCCCGAGCTTGGCCAAGATGCTGGACACGTAGTTCTTGACCGTCTTCTCAGCAAGGTACATGCGCTCGCCGATCTGGCGATTGGTGAGCCCTTCCGCGATCAGGGCCAGCAGTTTGAGTTCCTGCTCGGTGAGGTCCGACAACTCCGGAGCGGTCGATGGTCCGCTGCGCAGACGTTCGAGCACCCGAGCGGTCAGCGCCGGGTCGATGAGGGAACCACCGGCCGCCACATGGCGCACGGCAGCCACCAGATCAGCGCTCCGGATCTCTTTCAGGACATACCCGGAGGCACCCGCCATGATCGCGGCGAACAGGGCCTCGTCATCGTCGTAGGAGGTCAGGATGAGCGCCTGGATGCCCACGTCGACCGCACGGATGGCCCGACACACCTCGATACCGGAGCCGTCCGGCAGGCGCGCGTCGAGCACCGCAACGTCTGGACGGATGGCCGGGATGCGCGCCATCGCCTCGACGGCCGAGCCGGATTCGCCGACCACCTCGATGTCGCCGGCGCTCTCCAGCAGGAACCGCAGCCCTTGACGCACCACCTCGTGGTCATCAAGCAGATAGACGCTGATCATCTGCTATTCCTACCGCATCAGCCGCCCAGGTGGACCATCAGCTGAGCATGCAGGACGTCAGTAGATTCCTGATTTCGGTGCTGCGTGTCCCGGGTCTGCGCTACTCCCGTACGGTCGCAGGTGGCACAACCACCGCACACGATGGAGGACCGCAGTGAGGATCCTGGACGTCGCCCACCTCGACAAGGCGCTGGTGGGCTTGCCCCCCGACCCTCGCGTCGTCGTGACCGGAAACTATGGAACTCCCTGGGATCTTCTGGAGCAGGTGGACCGGCTGCTCCCGGAATATCACCTCTACACGATCAACGCCCAGCACGGCATCCCGGACCGCGACGGCGTGACGCTGGAGAGTTCGTTCGTCGGACCGGGGATGCGGCGCAACCCGCGGCTGCGCTACTACCCCTCGCGTCTCTCCTTGTTGCCCCGCCTTTTCGGCACGACTCTCCCGCCCGACGTGGTTCTGCTCCACACCTCGACACCGCGCAAGGGGACCGTCTCGCTCGGAGTCGAGGTCAACCTGCTCCCTGCGGCCATCGAAGCTGTGCGAGCGCGCGGCGGGCGAGTGATCGCACAGGTCAACCCGCGGATGCCCTTCACCTACGGTGACGGAGTCATCTCCACCGACGACATCGACTGGGCGATCGAGGTGGACACGCCTCTGTCGACCCATACGAGTACCGCCCTCGACGACACCAGCCTGCAAATCGGGGAACGCGTTGCCGGGCTCGTCCCGGACGGCGCCACCCTCCAACTCGGGATCGGCGCAGTCCCGGATGCCGTGCTCCACACCTTGGACGCCCACAAGCACCTGCGCATCTGGAGCGAGATGTTCAGCGACGGCGTGCTCGCACTGGAGCGTGGAGGCTGCCTGGATACCGACAATCCGATCACTGCCTCGTTTCTCTTCGGCAGCGAGGAGCTCTACGAATGGGTGGATTGCAACGAGCGTGTGCTGATGTTGCGCAGCGAAACCACGAACCAGCCTGCTCGCATCGCCAGTCGGCCCATGATGACCAGTATCAACACCGCACTCCAGGTCGATCTCTTCGCCCAGGCCAACGCCTCGCGCATCAACGCAAGGATCTACTCCGGGTTCGGAGGGCAGACTGACTTCATCGTCGGGGCTCTGCACTCCCCCGGCGGCCAGGCCATCATGGCGCTGCGTTCGTGGCATGCGAAGGCCAACAAGTCCTCCATCGTGCCGCTCGTCGATGAGCCCGTGACGTCGTTCCAACCCAGTGCCGTGGTCACGGAGCAGGGCGTCGCCGAAATTTTCGGACATGACGAACGAGCCCAGGCCGCTGCTCTCATCGACAACGCCGCTCACCCGAGCACCCGCGATGAACTCCGCGAGGAGGCCGTGGCGCTCGGCCTCATGTGAGGAGTGACTCACTCCGACGATGTCGAAGACCACTGCTCTGACTGCCATGCTCCGGTGGTGCCGGATCCATCTATTGGACCCGCGAACCAGAGCCCGGAGTGAGCGGCCTCACAGGCCGCTGGAGGCTCGGGGGTAGCTCTGCGGCGATACCTTGAGGGCGAGGCCTTCCCGATCGAGACGAGCCCCCATGGAACGAATGAGCCCCACCACGGTGAAGCTGCACGGCCACGCCCTGTCCTACCTGGACAGCGGCACCGGACCGGCGGTGCTCTTCATCCACGGCATCCTGGGGTCGCAACGACAGTGGCAACGCCTGATCGACCGCCTCGATGACACCGACCGGGTGATTGTGCCCGACCTGTTCGGACACGGCGAGTCTGACAAGCCGCTGGGCGACTACTCCCTCGGCGCTCACGCCGGCACGCTACGAGATCTGCTCGACCATCTGGGCGTGGAGCGGGTGACGTTGGTGGGTCACTCCCTGGGCGGTGGGATCGCCATGGAGTTCTTCTACCTCTTCCCGGAACGGGTGGACCGTCTGGTGCTCGTGTCCAGCGGCGGACTCGGCCGCGAGGTCAGTCCGATACTCCGCTCGGCGACCCTCCCGGGGGCCGAGCAGGTGCTGGGGATGCTGGCATCCGGCTGGGTGCTGACCAGGGCCGAGACAGTCGGTCGCGCCGCGGCCAAGGTCGGCTGGAAGCCCGGCTCCGACATCCAGGCGATCTGGCACGGGTTCAGCGCGTTGGGAGATCGTTCGAGTCGAAAGGCGTTCCTCAAGACGACGCGGGCGGTGATCGATGTCGGCGGGCAGAGCATCAACGCCCATGATTACCTTCCCGACTCCCTGCCGGTGCCGACACTGATCATCTGGGGCTCGAAGGATCGGATGATCCCGGCTCATCACGCGATCACCGCGCAGAAGTCGATCCCCAACTGCCGTATCGAGCTCTTCGACCGTGCCGGGCATTTCCCGCACCTCGACGACCCGGATCGTTTCGCCGACCTGTTGGCCGATTTCATCGCGACCACCGACCCGTCGATGGGCCGCTGACGTCCTGCACGACCTCGTTGCGACGCAGGAACCACGGCTTGAACGGCGGGTCGAACCGGGCCCATCTCGGGGCGCCGACAGACTCATAACCAGCAGCAGCGACAGCCGTCTCCAGCGCTGTGGCGTGGCGTTGGTAGTTGGCCTCCGACCATCGGCCGGTGTAGCCGACGGCAGCAGCCAGACTCCCTGGCACGGTCCTGATGGTGACCAGTGGGTCGATCGGGACCGGGGCTGTCTTCTCACTCATGGACTCAGGAAGGACGAAGGCGACCACGTGTTCTCCCTCGGAGGTCGTTGACTGGACCACGGGAGCCGTCATTGAGATCTTCTCCGCTGCGTCCTGCTGGACGACGGGCGACGTCATCTCAATTGATTCCTGCGCGGTGTTCTTGCCACTGATGTAGCCGAACAACATCCGGAATGCCCGATTGCCCGCACCCGCCATCGAGCCACTGACGCGCACTTCGGCCACCAGGTGGGCCGGATAGCGGCGCAACTCGAAACCGTCGAGGTGCTGGACCACGTCGTAGGGCTGTTCCTGGGTCACCACCCGATGCTACGTGGACCCCGAAGGGTGTGGTCGCCGTTGGTGGTGCTGGATAACGTCGAAGCATGAGCGAACACACCGAGAAGGACCGCAACGAAGCCGTGCAAGCCGTCGTGGACCGCGTGTCGTCCTACCAGGGTGGGGCACCCGAAGGCACGGTGGACAGTGAGTTGCGCAAGGGACTGGCCGAGGCCGGAGTCTCCCTTGCGCCCGAGCAGATCAGCAAGCTGGTCGACGCCATCGACAACAGGCCGGGCAGTGTCTCGGCTGCGGAGACACTGGCCGGCTGACACGCCACCGATCTCTGCGCCCAATCCTCCCGACAAAGGAGCAGCCATGCCAAGCGTTGAACGCACCATCACCGTCTCCACCCCTCTCGATCGGGTGTGGGACTACCTCTCCGACTTCACCACCAGCGCCGAATGGGACCCACCCAGCGTGTCCACCACGCGTACCTCCGGGGATGGTGGCGTCGGTACGAGGTACCACAACGTGTCCGAATTCCTGGGGATGGAAACCGAGGTCCACTACGTCGTGACCGAGTGTGTCGCGCACGAACGTCTCCAGCTCAAGGGGGACGCCGGCTCGATCCAGTTGCTCGACACCCTGAGTTTCACGTCGGGCGAGGAAGGCACCACGTTGACCTATCGCGCACAGTTCGATGCGAGCGGTCCGACCAAACTCGCCGAGCCACTCATGCCACCGGCCCTGGCGCTTCTCGCGAACAAGGTCGCCAAGAGTCTCGAGGAGCACCTCAACGCCTTGTAGGAGAGTGCAGCGAGCGTTGCGACGCCTTCCCCACCAGCTCACATCGATGGCAGCCACCACCATCCGGTCGCCACCCCAGGAGGAACCTTGGAACCGATCCCCGAAAGCACGCAGGCCGATCAGCTCTATGGCCCCTTCGTCTTCGAGAACGCCGATCTTCTCGAGCGACTGACGACCCTGGGTGATCGTGTCCGCGGCATCTCCCCGGACTGCGTCGGGCTCAGCCTGTCCCTGCGGGAGCACGGCGAAGCCACCTTCACCGTCGTGGCGTCCGGCGCAGATGTCGCTCTCTTCGATGCCTTCCAGTACGTCGAAGGAGGGCCCTGTGTGGACTCGGTGAGCACGGGCACCGTCATCGCGCACCACGGAGACGACCCACTCTCGGAGGAGTCATGGACCTCCTTCGCAGCAGCCATTTCGGCGGCTGGCATCGCGAGCACCCTGTCCCTGCCCTTGGTCAATCACGGCGAAGTGACCGGAGGTTTCAACCTCTACGGCGCGACGTCCACCACGTTCGACGACAGACACGACACCATTGCGGAGGTGCTGGGCGCGTGGGCCGAGGGTGCAGTCACCAACGCGGACCTGAGCTTCACCAGCAGAGACGCCGCACGGCGCGCCCCACAGGTGCTCCGCGAGGCCACACGGATGAGTCTGGCTGCGGCACTGGTTGCTCAGGACCAGGAGCTCACGGTGGCACAGGCAGAGGAGAAGCTTCGGATGGCTGCGGTGCACGCCGGAGTGGCATTGCCGTCCTTGGTCGACGGCGTCATTGACGTGTTGTCCTAAGGTGCGACCCATGAAGATACGAGTGGCTTTGGTCAACGACGACGAGGTCGTGGTCCGTGGGCTCGACGCCATGCTGCGCAACTATCACGACGCGATCGAGGTGACTCAGCTCGATGCCGGGGTGCCTGTCACTGTTCCCGTGGATGTGGCGCTCTACGACACCTTCGCGGTGGCCCAGGGCCACGGCGACAGCGTGCGTAGACTGATCGTCAACCCCTTGGTGAAGCAGGTGGCGGTCTACACCTGGAACTTTCAGCCCTGGCTCACTCGCGAGTCTCTCGCCCTCGGCGTGCGGGGCTATCTTTCCAAGAGCCTTCCCGCGGACAAGATCGTCGCGGCCCTGCGCGAGGTTCATGCCGGGCAGATCGTGGTGTCGCCCTCGGTAGGTCGTTCTGCTCTCGTCGGCGGCGACTGGCCCGGCCGGGAAGAAGGGCTCACTGCTCGCGAGGCCGAAGTGATCTCACTCATCTCGATGGGTCTGAGCAATCAGGAGATCGCCGAACGTACCGTCCTCTCGCTCAACTCGATCAAGTCCTACATCCGCTCGGCCTATCGCAAGATCGAGGTCGACTCCCGCTCCAAGGCGGTCCTGTGGGGACTTGCTCACGGCATGAGCGTGGACAAGGCTCGCATGCCGTCCTCCGCCTGGCCCGACTGAGCCACTCTCGCAGCACCTTCACGCGTCGTGGTCGTTGCCCGTCGTCTCCCCCTCGAGATCGAGGGTCGGCAGGATTCGATCGAGCCATACCGGAAGCCACCACGCGCTGCGACCCAGCAGGCTCATCACCGCCGGGATCAGAGTCAGCCGGACGAGGAAGGCATCGATCAGCACGCCGGAGGCCAGAGCAAAACCGAACTGCTTGATGGTCGGATCGTCGCTGAAGGCAAAGCTCGCGAACACCGACACCATGATCACGGCGGCTGCGACCACGACGCGGCTGGCGTGCTGGAAGCCCTGGACGATGGCAGGTCGGGGAGCCAATCCCTCGGCATGGGCCTCTCGCATCGAACTGACGAGGAACACCTGGTAGTCCATGGCGAGGCCGTACAGGATGCCGGTGACCATCAGAGGCAAGAAGCTGAGCAGCGGTCCACCCGTGTCCAGGCCGAGCAGTCCGATGAACCAGCCCCACTGGAACACCGCTGTGGCGATCCCGAAGGTGGCCGCGATGCTGAGCAGGAAGCCAGCGGTCGCCTTGACGGGGATCACGACAGAGCGGAAGACCAACAACAGCAGCAGCAGCGACAGCCCGACGATGATCGCGAGGTATTCAGGCAGCGCAGCGCCGAGGCGGTCGGTGATGTCGATATTGACGGCGGTCAGGCCGGTGACTCCGAGACTCACCTGGGCCTGCGAGGTCACTGGGTTGTCAGGGTCCCGGAGGTCCTGGACCAGTTGGGCCGTGCGCTCGTCGTCCGGACCCTGGGTCGGGACGACGGTGAACATGGCCAGAGTGTGCTGCGGGTCGGCACCCATCAAGGTGACCGAAACGACATCGTCGAGCCCCTGGAGACCGCCGGTGACCGCGCCGAGACTGGATTGATCGAGGGTCGCGCCACCGTCGGGCCGGGCCACCACGATGAGCGGGGCATTGAAGCCTTCGCCGAAGCCTCGGGTGATCGCGTCATAGCTCTGCCGAGAGGTGCTCTCCGGGGCATCAGCCCCTCCGGAGGGCATTCCGAGATTCATATTCGCAGCGGGCACCGCAGCCACTCCGAGGACGACCACCGCTCCGATCACCGCGAGCCACGGACGTCGCACGAGGAACTCGACCCATCGAGTCGCGAGATGGTTCCTGCTCACTGGTGTCGCCGGCTGCACGCGTGCCCGAGCCTTCGGTGAACAGACCCGCTCACCGATGAGCCCGAGCAGGGCCGGGAGCAGGGTGAGGGCAATGAGCACGGCCAGGGCCACGGTCGTGGCTGCTACCAGCGCCATCGTCGAGAGGAACCCGATCCCGATGACCGTCATGGCGACCAGTGCGATGACGACGGTGGATCCGGCGAAGACGACGGCACTGCCTGCTGTGGCGACGGCACGCGCTGTCGCGTCGGCGGCGCTGAGGCTGCCATGGAGGATCAGTCGTCGTTGTCTGTTGAGGATGAACAGTGCGTAGTCGATCCCGACGGCGAGCCCGATCATCAGAGCCAGAGCTGGTGTCGCGGTCGTCAGAGTGATGGTCGAGGAGAGTGCGAACGCACCACCGACACCGATCCCGACACCGGTCAGGGCAGTGAGGATGGGGAGGCCTGCAGACCACAACGAGCCGAGGGTGAGGAAGAGGACGATCAGCGCGATGGCCAGGCCGATGGCTTCGTGCCCACCGATCGGTGGGTGCATGGCATCGAGCGACTTGCTGGGCAGCGCCGTCACTCCGGAGTCGGCGACCGCCGTGCGCGCCAGGTCGACGACTTCGTCGGTCGTTCCCTCGGGTAGCGAGTCGACCTGGGTGGTGAACTGCATCTGGAGCATCGCCACGCTGCCGTCCGGCGACACCATGACACCGGGCACCGGCGAGCCCTCGACCACAAGCGGTCGGTAGGGCGGCGTCGCGTCTGCGGTGCCGTCGCCGGGTGGCTGACCGGGGGTGGAGCGGTCCACGACCTCAGGGAGAGCGGACACCTGGCCCGCTGCGTCGGCGATGGCGCTCGCGCGGTCACCGAAGTCGAGGTTCTCCCCTGCCGGGACGGTGAAGACGAGCGTGCCCTGGCCACCGCTGGCTGGGGGCAGGTCCCGGCGCAACTGCTCCAGGACCTGCTGGCTCGGCGTTCCGTCGATGGTCAGGCTGGTGGAGATGCGCCCGCTACTGGTGGATGCGAACGCAACGACGCTGCCGAGGATCATCAGCCAGAGAACGATGAAGGCCCAGGGGCGCCGATAGGCGACCGCGCCGAGCCCGTGCAGGAGAGTGGACATGAGGGACGGTGCCCCTTTCGGCAAGGACGAGCCAGAGTGGAGTGGGTCAAAAGCCTTCGCGCAGGCAGTTGAACGTGAGGTCGACGAAGTCGTCGAGCGTCATGTCGGCTTCCTCGTCTCCCCCGCCGGTCTCTTCGTCGGACGGTGGCGCATGGGGCGTGTCCATCGTCAGCGGGGCCGGGAGGCGAATCGGGATGTGTCCGTCCAGCACACAGGTCAGGGCTCCGTAGGCGGCTCCGACGAGCAGATGAGCACGGATCCGGCTCCCGGGACCATCGACCCGTGCCAGCACCGCGGTGCGGGCCGTCTCGCGAATGGAGCGCTGGACTTCGAGCAGATGGGGCCGCAGCGGTGGGTGTGTCTCAGCCAGGACGTACAACTCGCGCAGCACCAGCAGCAGGCCACCGCTCAACTGCTGGCGGGCGACGGCCTTCAGCCAGTCGAGAAGCGGCAGGGTGTCGTCCGGGGTGGTGTCCAGGGCGTGACGGACCCGCTCCCCGGCCACCGCAACGATGGCTTCCTCCTTGCAGGAGTAGTGGTTGGCGAAGGTGCGTCGGGAGTAGCCCGCGCGGTCCGCCACCTCGTCGATGGTGAATTCGTCGACACCGCGCTCGCGGGCCAGATCGAACGCCGCTTGCGCCAGCGCCCGAGCCGTTTCACGCCGTTTGATTTCTCGCAAAGTCAGTTCGCTCACGCCGAAAGAATGACACACAGTTGCTCATTGGGCAATCTTGCCTAATGAGCAACCATGCTAGTCGGCACCATGTCAACCGCCTGACGCGCACGATCACCACGAACAGTTGCTACTGGGCGCAGGGGCCGAGGGGGTGATCCCATGATGGAGAACGTCTCCACGCTCAGGCCCTCCGCCACAGCACACTGCTGATGCTGCGCGACGCGGATCACGCTGGCGTGGGGTCCATTGAAGCGAGCGATCCGCCCCTGCTTCGGTTCCTCGACGATGCCGGGGTACTTTCGGGGAGCGCCAGTCGAAAGAGAATCCCCGCGCCATCCTCGAAGCACACCCCCGGGATCTGGAAGTCCCGGGTGTAAGGGCGGAAACCGAAACGCGCGTGCAGGTCGATCGACACGATGTTGCGCTCGTTGGCGAAATACCACGCCTCATCACTCAGGCCCACCAGTTGAGCCAGCCTGGCCCTGGTCAACAGCTGACCAATTCCATGGCGCCGTGACTCGGGGGCCACCACAAGACCTGTCAGGAACCACCCTGCTGGGCCGGTGCCGCCGCCGGCACCGGGATCGAGACGGTTGGCGCGACCGTAGCCGTGGACCGTCGCATCGCGCTCGGCAACAACGACGATCTGGTCGTCCGTTCCATGCCCACGCCACCTGCCGACGCTGCGTCGCGCACGATCGAGCGACCAGCCAGACCGGGCCGCAAGCAGACCGGCACAGCGCTCGAAATCACCCGACTCGAATCTGCGGACCGAAGTGTCGGTCCAAGGCTCCAGTTGAGGCATCGAGGAGGGTTTTGCGAACTCGGAGGCCATGGTCACGAGTCTGCCACCGCCGAGACACCACCTGCCCGATGAGTCAGCGATGTGCGCTCAGGGGCCCACCATTCGCGCGGCAGGCGGCAAGGCAGAGTTCGGCGCCGCCGGGGCGGCCAAAGGGTCGACCGGCAGCGCAGCCACCTGGTCGCGACACCAAGGACTGATCGTGCGGGTGCCGTCCAGCACGCTGCTCCGAAAGTCCGCCCAGTCGACCCAGGTCAGGTCCTCGACCTCGCTGGGGTCGGGGTTGGCCTCTCCGACGGCGGTCGCCGCGAACACCGGACACATCTCGTTCTCGACCATGCCGTTGTCCATCACCGCCCGGTAGCGAAACTGCGGTAGCAGCAGCCGGATTCCCTCCACCTGAAGTCCGACTTCGGCCAGCACCCGGCGACGTACGGCATCGACGGGGTTCTCCCCCGGGCCAGGATGCCCGCACACACTGTTGGTCCACGCGCCCGGCCAGGTCGGCTTGCTCAGAGCCCGCTGGGTGAGCAGCAGCCGACCCCGGTCGTCGAAGAGATAGCAGGAGAAGGCCAGGTGCAGGGGAGTGTCGGCATGGTGCACCCCGGACTTGGCAGCAGTGCCGGTCGCCCGGCCCTCTTCATCGAGCAGAATCACCAGTTCAGGGGTACTCATGCCGGCCTCGCCAACTGGTTGACTGCTGCGCCGAAGACTCCCGGCAGGACGACTGCGGCCGGCACCAGCCGACGGCGCAGCACCGGATGCCGCGTCGCGGTGACCAGTCCTCGCGTGAGGAGTTCGTGGCGCCACCCGATCCGCCGCGCGCCACGCTCGTAGCGCTGTGGCTGTCCGGCCTCCACGGCCGCGACTGCGGCTCTCGCCTGCGCCAGACCCAGAGCGATGCCCTCCCCGGTGATTGCATCGACATACCCCGCTGCATCCCCGACCAGCAGCACGCGTCCCGCCACCCTGCGACGAGCCCGTTGTCGCAGTGGGCCGGCGCCCCGCACCCGGGTGGCCGGCTCACCCACCACCCGGGCAGCCAGGGCCGGGAAGCTGGCCAGGAGGTCATCGAAGGGTCGTCGAGCATCGCTGAGCACCGCAAGTCCAATCAGATCGTCTGCCACTGGCGTCACGTAGGCCTCTCCCATCGCCGACCAGTGCACCTCGACGAAGGAACTCCATGGTGCCATCCGTAGGTGAAGTCGCAGACCGTAGCGACGGTGTCCTCCACACGGCACGTCGAGCCCCAACAGACGCCGGATGGGCGAGTGGAGGCCATCGGCGGCGATGAGGTGCCTGGTCGGCTCGCCGTCGACGAGCAGGTGGCTGCCCAGGTCTTGCACGGTGCGGACGGCGCGGTGCTCGATGTCGATGCCGGCCTTCGCGACTGCCTGGTCCAACGCCGCGTGGAGGGTCGTACGCCGTACCCCGCGACCTGGTCCGTGGCGGAACGGAGCCTCGGCCACCTGCTCCCCCTCGACATAACGGATCCCGGCGATCGAGTGTCCGTCCGGGTCCACACCGAGCTCGGCAAGCGCTGCGACAGCACCGGGCATCAGGCCTTCGCCACAGGCCTTGTCGATCGCACCCTCGCGCGGCTCTACAACGCCGACGTCGAGGCCTGCGCGGGCGGCGTACAGGGCACTGGCAAGACCGATCGGACCGCCTCCCGCCACGATGAGGTCACGCATGCGACGCCACCTCCGGCAGCGTCGCGAGCGCCTCGTTCTCGACCCGCAACCGCACCGACAACAACACTGCGTTGGCGACGGTGAAGACGAGCGCGGTGATCCACGCCGAGTGAACCATCGGCAGCGCCACTCCTTCGACGACGACAGCGACGTAGTTGGGGTGCGGGATCAGACGGTAGGGGCCGGATCGGACCGGGGCCAGGCCGGGAACAATGATGACCCGGGTGTTCCACCGGTGACCGAGAGTGGTGATGCACCACCAGCGCAGCACCTGCGAGGCCACGACGAGGGTCACCATCGACCACGCCAGTGCCGCGTGCACGTCAGGCTGGCGCACCCAGGCCTCGACCAGCATGGCCAGGAGAAACCCGGAGTGCAGCAGCACCATGACGGGGTAGTGCCCGCGTCCGGACTCGGTGCCGCCGCGAGCGAAGCTCCACTTGGCGTTGCGTTTCGACACCACGAGTTCAGCAAGCCGCTCGATTCCCACCAGGACGACGAGCACGGTGAAGGCGATCAGGCTGGTCATGAAGTGCCCTCACCCGGGTCCGTGGCCCGCACCAGGACCAGTTCGGAGCAGAAGCCGGGACCCATGGCCAGCACGATGCCGTACGAACCAGGTACCGGTGGCCGATCGCGCAGGGTGTCCTCGAGTACGTGCAACACCGAGGCCGACGACAGGTTGCCGATCCGGGCCAAGGACTCCCAGGTCAACTCGACCGCCGCGTACGGCAGGTCCAGCGCGTCCTGGAGCGCCTCGATGACCTTGGGTCCGCCCGGGTGGCACACCCACCAACCGATGTCGGCGAGCGACAGGTCATGATCGGCGAGGAAGCCGTCGACGTCGTCTCGGATGTAGCGTCCGACGATGTCTGGAACGGCAGCGTCGAGGACGATCCGTAGGCCCGACGAGGTCACGTCAAAACCCATCGTGCGCTCAGAGTCGGGGTAGAGCCGACTGCGGGTGGCCAGGACTTCCATCTGTCCGCCAAGCCCATCAACACGACGCTCACCACTGCCCTGCCCACCATTGCCCTGGGCCACCACGGCAGAGGCCCCGTCGCCGAAGAGTCCGCTGGCCACCAGGTTGGGCAGCGACACGTCGTCGCGTTGCACGGTCAGCGAACAGAGCTCAACGGCGACCAGTACGGCCACGTCGTCCGGGTGGCCGAGGAGATAGTCGTGCAGGCGAGCGATGCCAGCTGCCCCCGCCACACAGCCGAGCCCGACGAGAGGTAGCCGCTTGACATCGGGGCGCAGCCCGATCGCAGCCGCTATCCGGGCTTCGAGAGACGGGACCGCCAATCCGGTCACGGTCGCTGAGACGATGAGATCGACGTCGCTGGGAGTCCGGCCCGCGGCCTTGAGCGCGTCGACGACGGCACGAGAACCCAACTCGACCGCGACCTCGATGAAGGCGTCGTTCGCCTGGGTGAAGTCTTCGAGGCCTGCGTAGGCCTCCAGCGGCAGTGCCAGATGGCGATGACGAACACCGGCGTTGGCATGGAATCGGCGCAGGAGCTTCTCGTCGAGCCCTCCACTGGCAATCACTCCGGCAAACGCATCGGTGATCTCCTGCTGTGCGTAGCGGTGCTCCGGCAGGGCTCCGCGGACCGACAAGATCTCCATGGCCGACTCCTTCATCGATGGTCGTGCATCTGGGCGGAACGGGGGCTGGTGACAAGAGCGACGGAGAGACCGGCCACGAGACGGGGCGTGATCCGGCCGCGGCCGAGACCCATCTCGACCAGGTCGTCGAAGACTTTCGGTCGGCGACCGGCCGCGATGATGCCGGCATCCACCAGGGCCGGGGTACGGGAGAGGTGGGCAGCGGTCCAGGTGTGACGCAGATGCCAGGCAAGCAGATGACGCACCGACCCACGGTGGTGGGCACCAGCCTGGTGCGGTTCGCCTCGGCCAAGGGCAAGGGCAGCCGTCCGTCCGGCGCAGACCCCGGTCGCCACGGCGTAGTAGATGCCCTCACCGGTCATCGGGTTGACCAGCCCGGCCGCGTCACCGGCCAGCAGGATCGGGCCGTCCGGTTGCTCCCAGCGCCAGCCCGACAGCGGCAGGTGATGGCCGCGCCACTGCTCGCCCTCGGCCACTGTCCCCGGCAGTAGATGATCGAGTTGCTCGAGGAGCAGTGCCCGGGAGAGACCCTGCTCACCGGGGTGGTCCGAGGTGGTGGTGAGCTCGCCGTAGCCGACGTTGGACCAGCCGTCACCCCGGTCGAAGGCCCAGGCGTAGGACGGCTGGCGTCTCTCGCCGTAGCGGATCACCTGCAGTCCGCGCCGAGCGGCGTCGGTGGGTGCATAGCCGCGGAGCGCGAACGCTCGAGGAGCCGTGGCGGACAGTCCGACGGCTGCCCGGACGTTCGAGTGGACGCCGTCCGCACCGATGACGATCCTGGCTGCGATCCGGCCGTCGAGGATGAGGCCGTCGCGCCACGCCTCGATCTTGGACACCCGCGCGCGAATCAGGCTTGCGCCCGCGTCGAGCGCCCGCTCGACGAGTCGGGCGTCGAAGACCTCGCGGGGGATCACCCAAGCGGGTCTGCTCATCCGACCCTCGACGCGGTGTCCGCCACGGGAAAGGGACAGCCGTTCGACCGGAGTCCAGCCACCGGTGAGCCCGGCGACCCCGACCTTCGCGAGGACGTCGAGGACGTGCGGTGCGATGCCGTCACCGCAGCACTTGTCGCGAGGGAAGTCGGCCCGGTCGATGAGGACCACCTTCAACCGTGGGTCGGTGGCGAGCACGGCGAGCGCGGCGGCGCTCCCTGCGGGGCCAGCCCCGACGATGGCGACGTCGCAGGTCGCGGTGTCGGAGGTGGGGGCCACGTCGCTGGTCGCCGGCCCGGTCATCGCGCACCCACCAGCAGAGCGACATCGACCAGAGCTATGGCGATGACGGCGCGGAACGGGGTGCGGTCCCTACCGACCAGTGCCACCAGGCAGAGGACAGCGACGACTCCGAGCACAGGCCCGAGGAGTAGCAGGGAGAGATGGTCGGCACCGATCGCGATCGTGCCTGTCGCAAGCACGAGGGCAGCCACGGCGACTGCCGGGGTCCACCGGGGTCCGAGCCGATGCGGCAGTCCACGAACTCCGGTGGCGGCATCGTCGACGAGATCCGGCAGGACGTTCACGAGGTGCGCCCCCACGCCAAGAAGTGCGCCGGCCAGGATCATCCACGTCGGGGGCGCCTGCGTCGGGTCATGGGCGAGTTCGACGAAGGCCGGGAGTCCGCCGAACGCAAGCGCGTACGGCACCCACGACCACACTGTCGACTTGAGACCGAGGTTGTAGAACCAGCCCGCAGCAACCAGGCCGAGGTGCGCCAGACCGGCGGCCATTCCGCAGGCAAATGAGAGCGGCAACGTAACCGCCAGGGCTACCCCGCACGCCACACGGACGGTGTGCAGACTGACCGCACCGCTGGTCAACGGCTTGTCCGTGCGACCCACGGTGCGGTCACGGGTGACGTCGATGAGGTCGTTGGACCAGCCGATCGACAGTTGGCCGGTGAACACCGCGCCAACGACGAGAGCGAAGGTGAGCGCGGGGAGTCCCGCCGAGGCAGCGAGCAACGCGCTCAGGACGGTGACCGCGACCACCGGGCCCGGATGGCTGGCCGCAGCGAGCCCGATCGATGCACGGCAAATGCTCACCTGTGAACGGTACTCATCAAAGCCAGAGACGTGCCCGACCGAGTCACGCGCGCTCGTCAAGGTAGCCCATCATTCGATTCAGCAGGTCCGAGGCCTTTCGCAGGTCTGCCGAGGCTCCGGGTGGTTCCTCGTCCAGGACTGACAGGTCTGCAGTGCGCCACCCGGGGCGATAGTCATCGGCAAGGGCTGCTCCGACTCGGCTTGCGTGTCGCACTGCCTGCGGGTCGACCGTCCACACTGCTTCGTAACGGCGCTGCGCGTCTGGCAGGCTCTCCTGGCCAGATCGCTCGACTGCAGCCAGGCAGGCCGACAGGTCAGGCGCATCACAGATCACGATCCACTCACGGTTGAGGGGTGCTTCATGCGGGAGCGAGACTTCGACCAACGAGCTGGGCCCGGTACTCGGCAAGTTGGCCACGTCGGCGAACACGACGGCTGCCCGTGCGGTGCGGGCGAGCTCGACCCAGCGCGTATGAGAGGCGCGGAGGAACGCGCGACGCTGGAAGGCGCCGAACAGCAACGGGGACTCGGCGCGGGCGAGACACTCGTCCTCGATGGCGTGGCTCAGCGCGATGAGGCTGGCCTTGGACAGCAACTGTGGGGTCAACTCCGGATGACGGCGACGGAGGTCGGCATAGATCGAACGAGACGGAATCGATTCGATGGTCGCGCGGCGGACCGCCGCCTCCAACGGGACGCCCGAGTCCCGGTGGTGCAGCACCTCGAGGATCGTTTCGACGTCGTGTTCGGAGTATCGACGATGACCTCCGTTCAACCGCGACGGCAACGGAAATCCGTAGCGCGACTCCCAGCTGCGTAGCGTCGCAGGCGCAACCCCGGTACGGTCAGCCAAGTCACCGATCGTCAAACTCTGGTGTGCTGGTGGCATGGGCACGACTGCTCCACCTCCACCCTCTGCCTAGATTTTCTTGCAACTGTTGCATAGGTTAACGCACATGCTCGCCACGATGCAGGAGGACCGGTGACGCCACCCACCACCGATGAGACGCTCGGAAGGCTGCTCGACGAGGGCGGTGCCCGCGCTGCCGAAACCGATCCGGAGCACGCCCGCCTCTGGTCCGCGCTGGCCGCTGCCACCGAAGGCGGGAAGAGATTTCGACCCGCGCTCGTGGTCACGACCCACGACGCCCTCGGTGGCAACAGATCAGCCGCTGCTGTCACGGTCGGTGCCGCAGTGGAACTGCTCCACACCGCGTTCGTCATCCACGACGACGTCATCGACGGTGACGACACGCGTCGCGGACGGCTCAATGTGAGCGGCTCGTTCCACGCCCACGCCCTCGACTACGGAGCGGCCCCGGAAGACGCCACCGTCTACGGTCGTACGGCCGGGATCCTGGCCGGAGACCTCGCCCTGGCTGCCGCGATTCGTGCAGTCGCCACGTGTGGTGCCCCGGGTGCTGTGGTGGGCCGACTTCTCGACCTGTTCGACTCAGCGCTGCACACCACCGCGGCCGGGGAACTTGCCGATGTGCGGTTGTCGCTGAACGTCGACACTGCATCCCTCGCCGAGAGCTTGACCATGGCGGAACAGAAGACCAGCGCCTATTCGTTCGCACTCCCCCTGCAGGCCGGAGCGGTGCTCGCCGGAGCCGACGAAGCGACAGTCGTCCGTCTCGGGGAGGCCGGTCGGGTCCTCGGGATTGCCTTCCAACTCTTCGACGACGTACTCGGGGTGTTCGGCAACCCGAGCAGGACCGGCAAGAGCGCGACCAGCGACCTGCGAACCAAGAAGCAGACTCCGCTGCTGGCCCATGCGAGGAGCACTTCGCAGTGGAGCCAGATCAACACCTACCTCGGCCGTGTCCTCAATGACACCGAACTCGACGAGGTTCGGCACCTCCTCACGGCTTGCGGCTCGCGCCGTTTCGTGGAAGAACTCGCCGATACGCACCTCGCTGGCGCCCGCTCTGCCCTCGAACACTTGGGGGTTCCCTGTGAACTGGTGGACATGGTGACCACGCAGACCGCGATCCTGACCCTTCTCGGACACAGCAGCGAGGTTGCCGCGTGAAACCGTTCCCCTTCCCACGGCGTGCGACCCGCTCTCTCTACGACTCCGTCTCCGAGGACAGCGCGGCGGTGGTGATTCGCCGATATTCCAGTTCCTTCGGGCTCGCCTCTCGGTTGTTGGCAGAGCCGGTACGCACTCAGGTCCGCAACGTCTACGCCCTGGTTCGCGTCGCCGACGAGATCGTCGACAATCCCGACCCTGCTCTGGGTCACGAATCGCGTTCCACCATGCTGACCTGGCTCCAGGACGACGTGCGCCACGCCCTGCAGACCGGCTACAGCGCCAATCTCGTCGTCCACGCCTTTGCGCGCACAGCCCTCGTCTGCGGCATCGGCGAGGAACTGATCGACCCCTTCTTCGAATCGATGCGATCGGACCTGGAGACCACGGTCCACACCCGTGCCAGCTTCGATCGCTACATCTACGGCTCTGCCGAGGTCATCGGACTGATGTGTCTGCGCGTCTTTCTCCACGACGGAGGTTGGAGTCACCGCACGAGCGACTACGACCGACTGGCGCCCGGGGCGCAGCGCCTCGGCGCTGCCTTCCAGAAGCTCAACTTTCTTCGCGACCTGGCCGAGGACCACGACACCCTGAGCCGCTGCTACTTCCCCGGGCTCGAAGTCGAGCGGTTCTGCGATGCTGATCGCGACCAGATCCTGGCCGAGATCGCGGCCGACCTCGATGCGGCGGCTCTGGTCATCCCCCAGCTGCCCAACAGCAGCAGACGGGCGGTGCGGACCGCTCATTCGACCTTCGCCGAGTTGGGGGCCAGGCTCGGGGGCACTTCCGCGGCAGAGATCCGCCGCACCAGAGTCCGCATCCCCGACCCGGTGAAGCTTCGACTGCTCGTAGGTGCCCTGCACGGGGACGGAGGTCGTTCATGAGCGACCTCATGCCCATGGGACCGGTCCGGACGCCGACGCCCGGAGAGGACAGTCCTCGTCGGATCGTCATCATCGGCGGCGGGATCGCCGGCCTCGCCACTGCCGCACTGCTCGCCTCGCGCGGGCACAGCGTCGACCTGCTGGAGAAGAACGACGAGTTCGGCGGCCGCGTCGGAAGCGTCGAGCGCGATGGGTTCCGCTTCGACACGGGCGCCTCGTGGTACCTCATGCCAGAGGTCTTCGACCACTTCTTCTCCCTCCTCGGCACGTCCACCGAAGCCGAGCTCGACCTGACCGTCCTCGACCCCAGCTACCGGGTCTTCTTCGAGGGGCACCACGAGCCTGTCGAGATCCGCCCCGACATTGCGCACAACCGGGCGCTCTTCGAATCGCTGGAGCCGGGGGCCGGAGATCAGTTCGACGCCTACCTGCGCTCCGCCGAGGAGACCTACGACATCGCCCTGCGCCGCTTCCTCTACAGCAACTTCGACTCACCCTCGACGTTCCTCCACCCGGACGTGGTGCGCCGGAGCCCACAACTCACTCGGTTGCTCACCCGTTCGCTCGGCAGTCATGTCGCGGCGCAGTTCTCCGACAACCGGATCCGGCAGGTGCTGGGCTATCCCGCGGTCTTCCTCGGCTCGTCGCCGAGCAGAGCCCCGAGCATGTACCACCTGATGAGCCGCCTCGACCTGGGTGACCGGGTTCTTTATCCCCAGGGGGGGTTCACCCGCCTCATCGAGGTGATCGCCGCGCTGGCCGAGAAGCACGGCGCCCGACTGCACACCGGCACTGCGGTGACGCGGATCCTCACTGGCGCTGGTGCGCGTGGCGCGCGCCGGGCCCGCGTCGAGGCACAAGGCGTGGAGTACTCCACGGCTGATGGCGGACTCCACACCCTCGAGGCCGACGTGGTAGTCGGGGCCGGAGACTTGCACCATCTCGAGACGGAGTTGCTCCCCACTTCTCTGCAGACGCACCCCGAGGCAGCGTGGAAGCGACGATCGCCCGGTCCAGGCGCAGTGCTCGCCATGCTCGGGGTCGAGGGAAAACTTCCCGAACTGGCCCACCACTCGTTGTTCTTCACCGCCGACTGGGAACAGAACTTCGGCGACATCTTCGGCAAGGACGCACGCATCCCCGAGCCCGCGTCGATCTATGTCTGCAAGCCGTCGCAGACCGACCCGACCGTGGCTCCTGCCGGGTGCGAGAATCTCTTCGTTCTCATCCCGGTGCCGGCAGACGTCTCCATCGGTCGCGGCGGGGACGACGGACACGGCTCCGAGGCAGTCGAGCGGACTGCAGACGCTGCCATCGACCAGGTAGCCACGTGGGCCGGGGTTCCCGACCTACGCGAGCGCATCCGCGTGCGTCACACGATCGGGCCCGACGACTTCGCTGTCCGCTACAACTCGTGGCGCGGTGGGGCGCTCGGCCTCGAGCACACGCTGCGCCAGAGCGCCTTCTTCCGTCCGGGCAACGTTTCGTCCAAGGTGCAGGGGCTTCTCTACGCCGGGTCGACTACCGTTCCCGGGGTGGGACTTCCGATGTGTCTGATCAGCGCCGAACTCGTGCTCAAGCGGTTGAGCGGCGATCGATCTGCGCTCCCGGTAGGTGGATGACGCGCATGCCGAGCCACCTGCCGCCGGCGGGAGCCCGATGAGTCTGCCGCACTGGTCGTACGTCGCCATGCTGGCCTTCTGCCTGATCGGCACGTTGCCGCTGGTCCCTGCCTTTCGTCTGGACGTCCTGCGACAGCCCAGGCGCCTGCTCCTCACCATTGCTCTGGCCGGAACCCCATTCCTGATCTGGGACCTCTACGCCACTCATGCGGGACACTGGTGGTTCGACGCCGCCCAGACGCTGCCCTGGCGGGTGGCCGGCGTTCCCTTGGAGGAGATTTCCTTCTTCATCGTCATCCCAGTGGTTTCGGTGCTGACCTACGAAGCAGTCAAGGTGGTCCTGCGCATGGCCCAGGTCCGCCGGCGCGAGCATGAGGAGTCGCGATGACCTACACCGCGCTCGCGGTGGTGGGAGTCCTGGTGGCCGTCGTCGTGGATCGTTGGGTGGCACGGACGCGTCTCACCAGCTCCATGCCTTTCTGGTGCGCCTACGCCATCATCTTCTTCTTCCAGTTGCTGACCAACGGGTGGCTCACCGGGCGCCGTATCGTCCGCTACAACCCCGACGACATCATCGGCAATGATCGAGTCGTGCTGCTCGGACAGGGCCGCATCATCTACGCTCCGGTCGAGGACCTGGTCTTCGGCTTCGCCCTCGTGTTGTTGTCGTGCGTGGTCTGGGTGTGGCTGGGCCGCCGCCGCCGCGGAGAGGAGCAGGAGTGAGCATCTCCACCCGGCTGCAGGCGATGCAGCCCACGGAGCTGGGCATCCCCGGTCCCACCTCCATGGACATGGCGCGAGCCTTCCGTTCGGTCCGCTCCGATCCGCTCTCCTTCCTGGTGCGGGTCACCGAGCAGTACGGCGATCTGGTGGCCTTCCCGGTGCCGGGACCGCCCGCGCTCCTGCTCAACGATCCTGCCGACATCCGCCACGTGCTGCAGACCGCGGCACGCCACTGGGGAAAGAAGACCGTGCAGTACGCCGCGCTGGCCAGGGTCACCGGGCCGGGCCTGTTGGCGTCGTCCGAACCGAACTGGATCGAGCACCGACGACTCGCCGCTCCCGCGTTCCATCATCAGCGGCTGGAGGCAGTGAGCGATCAGGTCCGCGCTGCCGCAGACGTCGCCCTCGCGGCTCGTCTCGGTGCCGGACATTCCACCGGAGCGACGGTGGACGTCGCCACCCTGATGCACCGTATCGCCCTTGATGCTGTCGGTCGGGCTCTGTTCTCGGCCGACCTGTCCGGGAAGGCACAGCAACTTCTGGATGCCACCAGCGACGCCGCCGAACTGGTGGTCAAACTGGGTCGGTCCATCTTGCCGACCGCACAGTGGGCTCCCACACCGACCAACGTGCGGCTGCGCTCCACGCGGCGCCGTCTGGACGCCATCACCTTCGATCTCATTGCCCAGCGCCGCGCCCGGGGGCGTCTGTCCGCCGGTGGTTCGCACGGCGACGACCTGTTGGGTCTGCTGCTCGACAGCCACCTGAGCGACCGCGAAATCAGCGATGAACTGGTAACGATGGTCATCGCCGGTCACGAGACCGTCGCCGGGGCCCTGACCTGGACCCTGATGCTCCTGGCCGAGCACCAACCGGCTCAGGACCGGGTCCGTGCCGAGCTTGCCGCGCACGGAGGGCCGGTCTCGATGCTCGCCCACCGCGACAGACTCCCGTGGACCCGAGCCGTCATCGACGAGGCAATGCGTCTCTTCCCACCGGCGTGGGCGATCTCGCGACGCTCCACCCGCGACGACGTCATCGGCGGCGTAGCGGTTCCGGCCGGTACCCTCGCGATCGTGAGCCCGTGGATCGTCCACCGGCGGAGCGCCTCGTGGTCGGACCCACTGGCCTTCCTTCCCGAGCGGTTCCTCGATCCCGGAGCCGGGCGCTCGGGGTATCTGCCGTTCGGGCAGGGGCCACGGCTCTGTATCGGGCGCGAGTTCGCCCTGGGCGAGATGGTCGTGGTGCTGAGCCGTTTCCTCACTGCATACCGCGTAGACCTGCCCCCGCAGTGGACCCGGCCCAAGGCCCAGGCGCAGGTCGCGGTGCACCCTCTCGGCGGCATGCCGCTGGTCGTCACGTCGGTGACGGGCGCCGCGGTGACCGGCGCGGGACATGACTGATCTGGCGATCGCCGTCGTCCTGCTCGCGGCTGCTGCAGGGGCGTGGTGGATGCTCCAGGACCTACGTACCGTTCCTTCCAGTGCCATTGCCAGTCAGCATGGAGCAGCCACTGTCTCGATCGTCATTCCGGCCAGGAACGAGGAGATGACGCTCCCGGCGTTGCTGGAGTCCCTGCAGCAACTCACGGTCGACGTCGTGGATCTGGTCGTGGTCGACGACGCCTCGTGTGACGCCACGGCGTTCGTGGCCCGTGCTGCGGGAGCCACCGTGCTTCCAGCCGGCACTCCCCCACCCGGGTGGACGGGCAAGGCCTGGGCCTGTGACGTGGGAGCACGCGCGACCAGCGGTGATCTCCTGCTGTTTCTCGACGCGGACACGACTCTCGCCCCGGGCGCGTTGGCGGGCCTGCTCGAGATGCACGACCAGCGGGGCGGACTCGTGTCGGTGCAGCCCTTCCACCGGGTCGTACGGACCTATGAGCAGATGTCCTCCTACTTCAACGTGGTGTCGCTGCTGGCCAGCGCCGCGTTTGCCCGCCGTCCCGGCAAGCGGCCGATGGCCTTCGGGCCCTGCCTGTTGACCTCCCGGTCGGACTACGAGAGCGCGGGCGGGCACGCTGCAGTGCGGGGTGAGATCCTCGACGACGTCCAGTTGGCGGCCGCCTACCATCGGAAAGGTCTACCGGTGCGATGCGCCGCCGGCGGCGGGTCGATCTCGATGCGAAGCTACCCCGGTGGCATCCGACAGATGGCCGACGGCTGGACGAAGAACTTCGCGTCCGGCGCTTCGGCCGCTGATCGCAAAGCCGCCCTGGCAGCCGCGCTCTGGGTGAGCGCGCATCATGCGGTCGCCGTCGGACTGACCTTGTCCCTTCTCGAGGCGCTGACCGGCAGGGAGATCCCGCTGGCCCACGGTCATCTCGTCCTGTGGTCGGTGGCCTACATCGGTATGGCCGCGCAGTTGCAGTGGATCCTGCGCAGGATCGGCTCGTTCCGCTGGTGGACCTGGGCGCTCTTTCCGATCCCGCTGCTGGCATTCGACGCGTTGTTTGCGCGGTCCGCTGCCCTGACGCTGGTCCGGCGTTCGGTGAAGTGGCGAGGCCGAGAGGTTGACCTGCGCACACGTGAGTCCTCCGAAGAGGTCATCTGATGATGTGGCCGGTGACGCCCCAGTGGCTGAACGTCCTGGTGGACATCTTCGCCTGGGGCGTGGTGCATGCGACCACCGGCTACTGCGCTCATCGCCTGAGCGAGCGCCAACTGAGCCGAGATCGATGGATCCTGCGGCCGTATCGCTTCGAAGAGGGCGGGAAGTGGTATCGCCGACGTCTGCAGATCCACCGTTGGAAGGACAGCCTGCCCGAGGCAGGCGACCTCTTCCCGGGCGGTATGAGCAAGCGTCAGGTCCCCTCCTACGACGTGGCTGGCCTGCAGCTCTTTGCCCGCGAGACCCGACGGGCGGAGCTCGCACACTGGTGGGCCCTGTTCTGCGGACCCCTCTTCATCCTGTGGAATCCCCCGGTCGTGGCCGGGCTGCTCATCACCTATGGCGTGCTGATCAACCTGCCCTTCATCGCCATCCAGCGCTACAACCGATGGCGCATCTACTCACTGCTTGCGCGCGGAGCAAGGTGAGCTGCGGGAAGGCAGACCACCTTGGCGAAGCGCGGGTCCGGCCCCCCGCCCGGTAGATTCGGGCGGTGCCCGACACCCGCCCCCGCCGTACGTTCGCCGTCATCAGTCACCCCGACGCCGGCAAGTCCACCCTGACCGAGGCGCTGGCACTGCATGCGCGGGTCATCACCGAGGCCGGGGCCACTCATGGCAAGGGTGATCGTCGCGCCACGGTCTCGGACTGGATGGCGATGGAGAAGGCACGCGGCATCTCGATCACCTCGGCCGCGTTGCAGTTCGTCTATCGCGATCATGTGATCAATCTCGTCGACACCCCTGGCCACAGTGACTTCTCCGAGGACACCTACCGGGTGCTCTCGGCAGTCGATTCAGCCGTGATGCTCGTCGACGCCGGCAAGGGGCTGGAGCCGCAGACCCTCAAGCTCTTCAAGGTGTGCGCGCTACGCGGCATCCCCGTGATCACCGTCATCAACAAGTGGGACCGCCCCGGCCTCTCGGCGCTGGAGCTGATGGATCTGATCCAGGACAAGATCAAACTCCGGCCCACTCCCCTGACCTGGCCGGTGGGTGAGGCGGGTGACTTCCGCGGCGTGCTTGATCGCCGTACGGGCGAATTCGTCAAGTACACCCGCACCGCCGGTGGTGCCACGCGCGCTCCCGAGCGGCGGATGAAACCCGACGAGGTCGAGGCGGACGACGCATCCGTGTGGGCGGACGCGGTCGAGGAGCACGAGTTGCTCTCCCTCGACGATGCCGACCACGATCAACGTCGTTTCCTGGCCGGCGAGACGACGCCTGTGATGTTCTCCTCCGCCCTGCAGAACTTCGGCGTCGCGCAACTTCTCGACCTGCTCCTCGACCTCGCCCCGGGACCCGACGCGACCCTGGGCGTCGACGGCTCGATCCGCGAGCCTGACGACGACTTCAGCGCCTTCGTCTTCAAGGTCCAGTCGGGGATGAACCATGCCCACCGCGACCGGCTCGCCTATGCGCGCGTCGTGTCCGGCACGTTCGAGCGGGGCATGATCGTCACCCACGCCGGGACGGGTCGCCCGTTCGCGACGAAGTTTGCCCAGTCGGTGTTCGGTCGCGAGACGAAGTCGGTCGAGAGCGCCGAGCCCGGTGACATCATCGGCTTCGTCAACGCCCAGACCCTGCGGGCCGGGGACACGGTGTACGTGGGCGACGCCATCAAGTACCCGCCCGTCCCGAGCTTCGCTCCCGAACACTTCATGACCGCCTCAGCCGGTGACATCGGCCGTTACAAGCAGTTCCGCCGCGGTATCGAGCAGCTCGACCAGGAAGGCGTGGTCCAGGTGCTGCGGTCCGACCTGCGCGGCGACCAGAGCCCTGTCCTCGCAGCAGTCGGCCCGATGCAGTTCGAGGTCGTCGAGGACCGGATGACCAACGAGTTCAACGCCCCGATCCGACTCTCCCGCCTCGACTACCAGGTCGCCCGCATCACCGACGCTGCCGGCGCCGCAGCCCTCGCGGGAATGAGAGGGGTCGAGGTCCTCCAGCGCAGCGACGGCACCCGGCTGGCGCTGTTCGTCGACCAGTGGCGCGCCAACGTCACCGCCCGGGACAACCCAGAACTCATGCTCGAGAACCTGCCAGCCGGTGGGAACTGAGCAGGCAGGCTGGTGATGACGTCGTGAAGGGTTTCCTCGACCACAATGCCGCTCTGCTGGTGATGGCCGACAAGATGGCCGAGATCAAGCCGCGGCTCCGCGGGTGGCTGCACGCAGCGTCAGTACCACTCGTCGTGGCTGCTGGCATCGTCCTGGTCGTACTGTCCCCGACGCCCACCACGAAGATCGGTTCGGCTGTCTTCATCGCCTCCGCGCTGCTGCTTTTCAGCGTCTCGGCGCTGTATCACCTCGGCACGTGGCAGCCAGCAGTCTGGGCGCTCCTGCGCCGGCTCGACCACTCCAACATCTTCATCCTGATCGCCGGCACCTATACGGCCTTCGCGATGTTGCTGCTGCACGGCAACGCCCGCGTCTGGCTGCTCGCGGGCATCTGGAGCGGGGCGCTCCTCGGAGTGCTCTTCCGGGTCTTCTGGACCAGTGCTCCGCGGTGGCTCTACACGCCGATCTACATCGGACTCGGCTGGTTCGCCGTCTTCTTCATTCCCGACTTCATCGATGGCGCTGAGCAACTGAGCACCCCGATCGCGATCGCTACCTTGGCTCTCGTCGTGGTGGGCGGGGTCCTCTACACCCTTGGTGGCGTGGTCTATGCCCTGAAGAGGCCGAATCCCCAGCCTGAGTGGTTCGGCTTCCACGAGGTGTTCCACACCTTGACGGTCCTCGCCTTCGCCGCGCACTACGTTGCTGTCTCGTTGGCGACGTACGCAATGCGTTGATGGAAGCTCGATCCTCGCTACAGCTGACTGCCCTCAGACGGGTGTCGGCACCACGACTGACCACGTTCCCCGCTCACGCGAACGGTGGCTGCCATCGCCAGCGATGATAGGTCCGTGAGTCCTCGCGTCGATCGACTGACACGGCGCACGTTCGTTGCTGAGTACGAGGCTGGAAATCTGGCGGAGTACGACGCTGCGGATCGTGTCCTCACGCGGTGGAATCGCGTCTCGAGCGCGTTCTGCGTGGACCTTGTCGCACGCATCTTGCACAAGAGGCCGTCCTCCTCACGGAAAACGGCCCCTGACCTGCGGGTTTGCTGGTGGGCGATACTGGGTTCGAACCAGTGACCTTCATCCGATCATCTACTGCTCCGGACACTGGCTTCACCTGCGAAAACACCGTTCTGACCTGCGGCTTAGGGAAACAGTATCTGCCCGGCTAACGGAAGGCAAGGGAAACGAGCAGGAAGGCGATACCCTGTTCCCGGTGCACGTTGGGTGCACGAATCGAGGGGTGAAGGTATGTCGCGAGACAACGACCGGCGAACGTGGGGCAAGCTGCGCAAGCTTCCGAGCTCGCGCTGGCAGGCGTCATATATCGGCCCAGATGGGAAGCGGCACGCTTCGCCCATGACGTATGACGACAAGGAGACCGCCACTATCTGGTTGCGGAACGAGCGCCGTCTCGTCGAGGACAACCCTGAGACATGGCAGTCACCCAAAGCGCGGCTTCACGCTGCCCAGGCCGACGCCAAGCGCCGCGGCATCACCTTCGGCGAATACGCCGTGACGTGGCTGGCGAACCGCAAGAACAAGAAAGGTCAATCTCTCTCACCACGCACCCACGAGCACTACGGAAAACTACTCGCAGAACACATCCTCCCGACGTTCGGCGGCCTGCCGCTGCGCGATATCGAGCCTGAGCACGTCGACACATGGCACGAGCGAACACTCACGCACGCACCGACCATGCGATCACATGCCTACGGTTTGCTCCGGACCATCTGCGGCACTGCAACAGACCGGCGCCTGATGTCGAGCAACCCGGCTCGGATCGTTGGCGCTGGCAATGCCGACCGCGCCCGTGATGTCCGCCCGGCCTCCCTCGAGGAGTTGGCCACCATCGTGGAGAACATGCCGGCGCGGCATCGCCTCATGGTGCTGCTGGCCGCATGGTGCTCGCTACGGTTCGGCGAACTTGCTGCGCTGCGTCGTACCGACGTCGATACCAAGAACGGCGTCATCCATGTCCGCCAAGGCGTAGTGCGCGCGGGGGGGCAGACCATCGTGAAGGACCCCAAGACCGCGGCAGGCCGCCGCGACGTCGCAGTCCCGCCTCACTTGTTGCAGCTGGTCCGAGAACACCGCCTCGAACACGCCGACCCTTCACCCAACGGCCTCATGTTCCCCGGCGCCGAGGGGGGTCACCTCGCACCGTCCGCGTTCTACGGCAAGGCTGCCGAGCTTGCTCGAGACGGAAACGTGAAGCGCTCAGGGCGGGGCTGGTATCGCGCCCGGCAGGCCGCTGGTCGCGACGATCTGCGGTTCCACGATCTACGGCACACCGGGGCAGTCTTGGCTGCCCAGACCGGCGCAACGCTCGCCGAGCTGATGCACCGCCTAGGACACACCACTGCTGGCGCTGCGATGCGCTACCAGCACGCCGCCAAGGAGCGCGACACCGAGATTGCGCGGAGGCTGTCCCTGCTGGCCCAAGGGGGCGAGCCACAGTGAACGTCTGGCGCGTGACCGTCCACTGTGACGGGACCAAGGAGACTCCCCACCATCAGGAACGCGTGGGCAGTTTCACTCTCGTCCTGGCCGGTGATGGCATCACGCAGTCACATATCGAACTCGCCGGCACCGGAGGACCTGGCATTGCTGAGGAGCTGCTCATTGGACAGGCTGGAACTGAGCTCTTCGTGCGCCGCTCCAGCGACTACTCGACGCACAATGCCGTGCCGTACCCACCGGAATGGAGTGCAGGAAATCGAGAGCGCCGAGATTCGTATCGAGTGGTCTACCGGCTGAAGTGTCCCGTTGTCGGCTGCCAGGTACCCCCGGCACAGGTTCGCGAACAACGACTGATCGCAATCAGCGAGAAACTCCGCGAAGCCGGCGTGTCGTCTCTCCCTCTCGCCATTCTTTCCGGCTAATGTCCTGAATTAGACGTACGTGCCTCCTAAGGGCGCTCGGGCCACTGTGCCCGGATGCCCTTAGGGAGCGACACATGAGCACCACCCATCTCGAGCGCCGCTGGCTCAGCCAGGCCCAAGCAGCCGAGTACATCGGCGTCACCGATCGCACGCTACGGAACTGGGTACGAACCGGGTCCATTCGCGCTCACCGCGTCCGCGGGAGCCGACTCATCCGATATGACCGCGCCGAGCTCGATGCGGCATTGCGTCCCGTGCCGTCAGCCAGTCCAGATATGAGCGCCCCCGGCGGTGAGTCCGTTGCCTGAGGCGTCGCCAGCATCCGACAGGTTTGCCATGGTGCCGGAGTGGCTGCTCGTCCCAGGGGTGTCGGGCAACGCGGTCAAGCTCTACGCCTTGCTGGCTCGCTACACCAACGAAGCAGGCCATGCTTGGCCCTCGCGCCAGACGCTCGCTACTCGGATGGGACTTTCGGTCAAGACTGTCGACCGCACGGTTCAAGAACTCGTCAGCGCTCAGGCCGTGGCAGTGAGTGCGAGAGTCGATGCGGCCGGTGACAGGACTAGCAACCTCTACGTCGTGGCGCTCACCGAGCCCTCCACGCAGGTAGGGACACAGGTGTCGCCACCCCGAGACGCCAGTGTCGCCACCGGTAGGGACGCAGGTGTCGCCACGGTGGGGACACAGGTGTCGCATGAACGAGAGCCAGATGAACGAGAGCCAGTTGAAGAAGAACCCACCGTCGTCGCTGCCGCGCCGACACGTCTCGACGTCGAGCGGCTCTGCGATCTTCTCGCTGACCGGATCGAAGCCAATGGATCGAAGCGCCCAACGATCACGAAGGCATGGCGCGACTCGGCTCGTCTCCTCATGGACCGCGACGAACGGACAGAAGAAAACATCACCCGCGCGATCGAGTGGTGCCAGGCCGACGAATTCTGGCGCGGGAACGTCCTCTCGATGCCGACCCTGCGGAAGCAGTACGACCGGCTCCGCCACGCATCCATGCGCCCCAAGGCCGGGGCGCGCCGTAACGACATCGACTGGGACGCCGCTCTCGCTCGAGCGAAAGCCCAGGACGCACTCAACGAGCCGAATCGCACAGATGCGGCTGGCAGCACAGTTACGGCCGGCTACCGCGAGGTCCCGGTCGGCCAAGTCGCAGCATCCGTGAGACACCACCGCAACGACCTGCAGGAAGCCCAGGTGTCCTGATGATGAATCGAAATGCCGCCCATTTCGCGGAGGAGGAGTACCAGACGCTCGAGGTGCTCCTGATCGACCTACTGACGGTGACCTCTGAGCTGAAGGTCATACGCCGCGACGAACTGCTGGTGAACACCGAAGAGCTCGAGTTCATCGCCGCCCGGCTGTCTTTCCTTGGCCGTGGCGCTCTCGACCACGTGAAGACGCTGAAGGTGATCCCTCACCAGACGATCAGCGACCCCGAGAATCGCCACCTGCGCGCCGTGGAGGACTCGTGATGTACACCGATGCCCCCGTGGACTCCACAGAGGCTCGCGAACGCCGCGAGGCCGAAGCTGAAGACCAGGCCGCAGCCGAGCTTGACCGTCGACGGCACGCCGAAACCTGCATGAACGGCTGGGTGGGCGAAGACCAAGACGGGCGCCCGGCCCCCTGTCCCCGCTGCCGGCCGCATCTGCTCACAGTGGCTTGCTGGACGTGTGGACAGACGAGCAATGCCTGCCGCATCAAGTGGGCAGCCCTTACCGGGCGCTGCTGCGACTACTGCGACCACTCGAAGAGCAGGCTCCCAACAACCGTGGCGCAACGGTTGCGCCCCCTGGAGACACGCCCATGACCGCCACAACCGAGACCCCCGAGCCACAACGGAGTAACGCCGTTACAGACGCATTACCGGGCCCGCGGTTCATCCGTGCCCGCCGCGGTGTCACCCCATGGCCAACTCACCGTGCACGGGCCCGTGCTGCACGCCGCCGCAAGGCTCCCGTCTGGCGTCAGCGCTCACGTAGCACCAAGGAGGACAGCCCGTGACGGCCCCAGCGACTCCAGTGATGGTCTGGCCCGGCCTGGCACTGCCGCTCCCCGGCGGGCAGGTGATCTTGTCTCGGGAGGCCGCAATGCTGATCCTGGCTGCCTTCCGTGAGGCGAGTCGCCGGGCAAGTGCCTTGGACGGAGGCGGGCCGCGTCTATCGCCGGCTGCCAGCCGCATCGTCGCTGCGCTGCAGGTCGCCGCCGAGTGCGGACATGCGGACGTCCGCAGAGCACCCGATCCGGCATCGTCAGAGGCAGCGGTCAGGGCGGACGACCTGATCACAGTGAAGGAGGCCGCGGCGATGCTCAACCTCGAACCGCGCCATGTCAGACGACTAGCGCGGGCAGAGGCCTTCGGTCGGTGTGGGATGAAAGGCCGGAGCATCGTCGTGGCCCGAAGTGAAGTTGCAGCCGACATCGTACGTCGACAGGAGATGACCCCGTGAGCACCACCAGAGACACCACCTCCATTGCAGGCCTGGTCGAGCGCCTCGACAGGCTCGGTGTCGACCTCCCACCTGAAGTCGGGGTCGCTGGCGCTCAGCGCTCACGCATCCACGGCATCAGGGCAGCCCAGGCCGACCTGAGCCTCCCCAACCTGATCGGCCTCGATGACGAGGCGATGGGCGCCGTCCTGCGTGACCTGGCGATCAAGCAAGCGATCCGAGACCCCGACAGCAGCGGGCCCCTCTCCTCAGCCACGACCATGCTGGCCCGGGCACTGGAAGATCAGATCGCGGACCAGCTCGCCGCAGCCGCTGACGAGATCCTCGACCAACTGCGCCCAGCCTTCGACAAGTCCGCAGCCGCAGTGCACGCCGCCGCCGAGCTCGGGATCACTCCCTCAACGACGGACACCGACATCGTGAAGGCCGAAAACGTCGCACCACTCGCCGCCGCGTGGACGTCGATGGTGGGCCACACCGCCACCCTGCAAGACATCGCCGAAGCACGACTGGACCTGACCGCGATGGCCGGCGCCCCGCCGGCACTGGAAGCGGGATGGCTCAACCCCTTCCCCTCCGTTCTCGACAAGGCCTGCTCCATGTTCAGCGACGACGCCCCACCGTGGCGTCTCAACGAGTGGGAGACCCCATGGCAGCGGTGGCTGAGGTTGTGCACCACCGCCCCGGCCCGACTGCTCACCACCACCGCGAGCGTCCAGGCATGGAAGCTCGCCAAACAGCGCGACCAGAGGGCGAACTCATGAACGAGCGGACAACACCCCGAGACGCGGCGTCGCACGTCGTGACGTGCCCGCTGGTCGTCGCCCGCGTGGGACCAGACGGCCACCAGGAACACCTCTACCGCGGCGCCCGGATCCCGGCCGCCACCCAGCACGACCAGCTGCGCCACCTGATTGCCATGAAACTCATTGCCCCGATCGGAGAGCCCCACTGATGAGCCACACCAATGACCCGCTGCTCACTCAGGTGAGCGCCAAGCTCGGCATGTCCAAGGACGCATCGTGGGATGCGGTGCTCGCCGAGCTCGACACACGGTTGAGCCCCACGGCCGGGCCCGCCGCGCCGCCCGGCATGGCCTACATCGCCAAGGCCGAGTACCAGCGCCTGCAAGACGAAGCCGCAGACAGGGCCTACGCCAGTGTCTTCCCGCTCCAGAGCGAAGCCCCGTCCGGCCTCGGCACCGCGGACGCTGCCCTCTACCGCGAGGTCTGGCCAGACCCGCACCAGGAGAGCTGACCCATGGGACCCCGATGGTTGAGCCGGCGAGGCCCCGGCACAGTCGCGGTCGCCGTCGCTCCGAGCGCACCTCACCCGGCTGTCCCTCCGCAGGACGGCGACCTGCTGGCCAAGGTCGCTGCTCGCCTTGGCATGTCAAGCGCAGCGAACGAAGAGGAGGTCATCGCCACGGCGTGCGCCCGCATTGCCCAGGCACGCCCAGCCGGGCGGCTGCCGACGCCACCGCAGGGCATGGTCTACGTGGCTGAGCTCGAGCTGGGGCGACTGCGCCGCGATGCACGAGCTGGTCGCAGTGCTGCTGCAGTGGTGGCCGCTGGAAAGCGCGACCGCACGCTGTCCGCTGCCATGCGCGCAGGCAAGCTCGGCCCCTTCCACGCACGATCGGTGGCGCGGATGTGGGAGGCCGACCCCACTGGTGCCGCCGCGGTACTCGAGCAGTTGCCACCGGGCACAGTCCCGATGGTCGAGCTCGGTCACGCTGGCGACGTCGAGATGGAGAACTCGCCCGCCTCGGAGGGCCTGTACCGATCTGTCTTCCCCGACTGACCCCGGATCCTCCCAAAATAACGGCCCCCCCCAGGGCGGATAGATCTTAGGGGAGCCTCCCTTTATCCCTCCCCGACCGATCTGAACCACTCCAGCAATTCACGCCTGAGACGTTACGAAGGAGGTACCGACCATGACCGCAGGACGCCGTCCCCGCCTCATTCTTGACCCCGAGCTGCAGCCGCGAATCGTGCTCATGGTGCTCTCCGGCGCCCACCCTGAGCAGGCCGCGATCGCTGCAGGCGTCTCAGCCAGCACCCACTTCAGCTGGACCGCGAAAGGCCGCGACGAACGGGCCCACATCGCCGCAGGCGGGCGCCCCCGCAAGTCGTGGGCTCCGTATCTGGAGTATCTCGACGCCCTCGACCAGGCCAGCGCCATGGCCGAGATCGAACTCCTCGCCAAAGTCGGCCACGGTGGCCAAGGCTGGCAAGCCCAGCTCGCCCTCCTCGAGCGCCGCTTCTCCGAACGATGGTCCACCAAACCAGCTCAGGCCCGCGCCGAAGCCCCGACCGGCAAGCTCGGCGGCCTCGACGCCCTCGCCCTCCGACGCGCGCAACGCGCAGCCGGCATCGACATCACCAAGGAAGCCTAAGCCGTGGATCTGAGTGGACTCGTCAAAGCAGCCAATGCCCAACCCTCGACCCCGGACACGCTCACAGCGCTCGTGGTTCGCGCTGACGAATCTGGGCTCTGGGTCGTACCCCTGGGCGACGACCCCCGCCACCCCATCGGCCCCTGCTTGGGAGGGTGGACCGCAGACGGGGGGCTCGCCCCTCCTGGCTCCCGAGTCGCGCTGACTTACACCCTTGACGACCCTTGGGTGGTCGCGCTCGCCGACCGCGCTTTCGCGGTCAACGACTCCACTCTGGCGCCTTTCCGGAATCCTTCTTTTGAGTTGTTGGACCTGGCGGACCCGACACAGCCCGCAGGATGGTCCGACTTCTGGACCGTTCCGCCTCGCGGGTCGGGCCCGGGGACATACACCCGCGCTCTCGACGACACCACCACCGCCGGCGGTATCCGAAGCCTGCGAGTAGAGGCACGCGGCGTGGCCTGCCTCAATGAGAGCGGCGATTGGCCAGTCAACCCCGGGGCATCTGTCGAGATCACCGTCTACGCTCGTGCCAGCGGCGTGACCCCTGTAGTCCGAGCGATTCTGTGGTCCAACACCGCTGGCCTGTACGCGGGACCGTTCGCGGTTGGCGCCATACCGAACGACGTCCTCGAATGGGTTCCTGGCAATGATTGGCAGCGCTTCCGGGGAGTTGTCACGATCCCGCCGACTCACTCCAAGATCAACCTCTTCGTAGAGACTGGCTCGAGCAGCGTAGGGACCGCGACGGTATGGATTGACAACGTCGACGTGGATCTGGTGGACCTCAACCCCGCTACAGAGCATCAAGATTTCATCCGCCGCGCCACCGCGACGATGTCTGGTGGCGGGATCCGCACCGTCACCGCTGGCGGGAACGTGTCGTGGTCGCAGGCGTTGACCATCGCAGCTGCAGGCCGCGGGCCCACGGAGGCCCCAGACGGGCGGTTCGAGATCGGGTTCCCCACCGGGGGTGCCGTGATCCCGGTCCGGCAGTCGTCGGGGCGCGTGTCGTACACCGTCGCTGGTGGCGTGATCGCTCTCAGCCCCGACGAGGCCCTCTGGTACGAGCTCCCCCTGGACGAGCCGGCTGCCTCCCAGCCTGGACGGTTCCGGATCATCGGGACGACCAGCGACGACGTTTTCGTGGTCCCCCCACACTGGGTCCTCATCGTGCGCCGCTGCGCCTGGTCCTCGACCAACCACGCCCCGGAGTACGTGTGGGGTGACGCGGTGAAGCAGGACCCATGGCGGACACCTTCTTTCAACGCCGGGTGGATCGCGGGGACTGTGACGCCACGGTTCGCGAAGACCGGGGACGGGGAGGTCCGGATGAAGGGCCGTGTCCGGTCCGGGTCTGGTGCCGCTTTCACTCTCCCCCCCGGCTACTGCCCCGCTGAGACCCACACCGCGTTCGTGCGGGACGGCGCGGGAGCATCAGCGCTGCTCACGGTCACCAGCGCTGGGGTTGTCACCACAGCCGGGTCGAACAGCGACCACTCAATCGAAACCACTTTCGTGGCCGAGCAGTGAAATAACCCTGCCGCTTCCATTCTCTGATGTCGTGGCCATAGCTCCGGATCGAGGACAGGCGTTGGTCGACCTCATACGTCTATCGATTAGGCCGCACATCCGCCGCAACTGGTGGTCAGCCGGAGGCACGGTCTCCGCCATGCTCATCCTGGATGGTGTCGAGCACGGCAGAGGACCCGTCGACCACCCACCCGTCACCAACGAGGTAGTTCCCCCCAAAGTCGCTTCCCATGTCGACGTAGGAGTCTCTGGCGTCGTTGTCGGCAAAGTAGTAGACGTTGATCTGTTCTCCGTCGAGGTCGCAGGGTCCGCCTTCGGAGACGAAGATCTCTTCGCTGTTGTTGTCGAACCCTGTGCAGCCGACCAGGTCGGCGACGTCTTGGCCTGACGACACGTCACTCCCTCCGCTGGAGGAGCAGCCTGCGAGCGCCACGGACAGCAGGACGACAGAAACCGCGAGAGACCTCATCCCAGCATCATGCCCGACTCTCGGCGGGGAAGGGTCCGCACAATCTACGGACCCTTCCCCGTGGACATCGTCTTGACGCCGGGAAGATGGCCAGGAGCACCACCTGCCGCGTTTGTGACGGTGACCTGCTGCTCATCACCAAGGGGGTCCACACTGCGTACCCCCCCTCTCGTCCTCCAAGGGTGTCGGTAGTAGCGACAACCTCTTCGTCATGGCTCCGTCTCGCCCTCCGGCGTCTGGCCCGAGCCTGCGTCCCGGCTTACTGGCTCTCCCAGCGGGATAGTGGACTCGGGAGTCTGGGGGGCAGGTGGTAAGCCCTTACCACCTGCGCGACGGTCCGCGATGACGGTCGGGTGGCTGACTCCGACCACGGGTGCGATGGCCCGCGTCGACAATCCGGCGGCGGTCAGTTCCCCGACCACGGCACGGCTGTCGATCTGCGTACCCCCTCCCGAAGGGTCCTCACCATGTGAGTACCCTTCCGGACCTTCAGTGATGCGCAAGCGGTCACCAAGGGACCTGGGCGCCCGCGACCGCTGCGCGCAGGTCCTCGATAGTGAAGCTGTTCCCACCGTCGAGATGGTGAGCGAGCCAGCCCAGCAGATACGCATTTCCGCCGGGGAGCTCCACAGCGACATCCACGAGTCGCACCGCTTCGCCAGAGTCAGGCTCGATCATCGTACGCGCGCTGTTGGCAGGCCTCGAGGAAGTCAGCGGCCGCGGTGGCCTGGGCCGCGAGCTCTCGGAGCGCCGCGGCGCCCATCGCTCCGTCCGGGGCGTCCTGCATGTCTGCGTGCACGCGCGTCACCAAGGGGACGTCGCCGGTGAGGTATTCGGTCGCATCCACGAAGAACGGCCCGAAAGACGGGCCCTGGTGATCCACGATCGGCCGGCCACCGGGGCGTTCGATGAAGGTCGCTCCCTCGTGCTGGTAGTCGTTGAGCGTGCACCAGTCAGGGCAGAGCGGGCTGTAGCGCTCGGTCGTGCGGTCTGCGGTGGTGGTCATGCGATCACCCCGCCCAACTGCTCGACGTCGTAGCGAGACACGAGCAGTAGCGAGCCGTAGCGGACTGCCCTCAACTCACCGGCCTCGATGAGCTCAGCTACGGGCCAAGGGCGCGTGGCGAGAGCGCCGGCCGCCTCAGTGACGGTGATGTACGCCGGCGTCTCTGGTGCGAGCGTCCGAGCGGTGGTGGTTATGGTGAGCGGTTCGGCTGCGTCTTGTAGGACGGCCGCTGCCTGGTCCTGCTCCGCGAAGTGCTGCGCCGAAGAATTGTTGGTCATGATCGGTTCCTCTCGCTGGGGTGAGAGGGCCAAGAACCGCAAAGCTCGGTGCACGTCTGGTGCATGAGCTCGAAATGCGGAACAGCCCCGGATCTGCGTTTCCGCAGGTCAGGAGCTGTTTTCGTACTCGTGGGCGATACTGGGTTCGAACCAGTGACCTCTTCGGTGTGAACGAAGCGCGCTACCACTGCGCCAATCGCCCGCTGCGGTACTGAGGGAACTTTACAGGTGCAGGTCCGTGGTCACGAAACCGGCTAGTTGTTCGGGTCCCCGTCGGCTCCGCTGTCGGCACCCTCGATCTCTTGGCGCAGTTGCTCGACTGCATCCGGGTTGCCATGGAAGCGGCGGAAACTGTAGATGATCAGGGCCAGCGCGATGATCGCCGATCCGATCTGAGTCACCCCGGTCCAGAGTCCACCGGGCAGCCACCAGGAGTCGTCGAAGAGCCACCACCGCGGCGAGTCCGGTCTGACGATCCACAGCACGCCCAAGGCTGCCAGCATCAGCGCGCCACAGCAGGAGGCGACAACCCGGAACCACGTCTCGACACCCTCGGCTGCACCCCGTAGCGCCCTCAGCCGAACTGGCTCGACGCGGCGGTCCGCCCAGTCGTACTGGCGTGAGAGCAGGAGGAGCCCGGCAAAGATCGCCAGAAGACCCGGACCCGGCAGGAACAGGGCTGCGACCCCCACCACGAGGAGCAGCCAACCCAAGGTCTCGAGCACGAGTCTTTTCGCCGCACCCGTCATGAGAACGACCTTAACTGCCCTCCCCTAAGGGTGAACTTGAATATCTGGTCTGGACCGGGGTTAGTCAATTATTCAATTCTCCGTCACGAGCTGCCCCTGATGGCGTCTCATAGACAACTCAGTCAGGTGACCCAGGAGGATCTTGATGAATTTGTCCGGAAGCGGACGCACCGTGTCCGACGTCGCGTTGGACCTCACGGTCGAATGCGTCGACGAGCGCGGCATTCGCCACGACATCGACGCGGTGCTCGGATACCAGCGTCACGATCCCTACGCGGTCACCATGACGTTCATCACCAGTGAGGGCGACCTTGTCTGGACCTTCGGGCGCGACCTGCTCTCCAGAGGGCTGGTGAGCCCTGTTGGTCAGGGCGACGTCCATGTCGCCCCTGCCATCGGCATCAGCGGTCTCGCCATGGTCAGCATCGAACTCAGCTCTCCCGACGGCCACCTGATTCTTCTGGCCCGGACATCCGACGTCAGCGAGTTCGTGATGCGGTCGTTCGTCATGGTGCCTGAGGGTGAGGAATCACCGCACTTCGACGTCGACGCCCTGATCAGCCAAGTTCTGGCCTGCTGAACACTGCTCCAGGCCGACCCGGGAGTCCTGTCCGGCTGATCCTGGGTCTACCTAGGAGTGCGAGTGCTGTGCGGTCCAGCTGGCATGGAGCCCGGAATAGATGCTCCCCGTCTGCGTCAACAACTCCTGGTGCGGTCCTCGCTGCACAACGCGACCCCGGTCGACCACGATGACTTCGTCAGCGTTCTCCGCGGTGGAGAGTCGATGCGCGATGGTGACCGACGTGCGTGACTGCATAAGTCGCTCCAGTGCTCGCCCGATCTGCATCTCCAGTTGCGGGTCAACGGCGCTGGTCGCTTCGTCCAGCACCAGTAGGTCCGGGTCCGCCAAGTGGGCTCGCAACAGCGCGACCAGTTGACGCTCGCCGGCAGACAGGGACTCGCCGCGCTGGCCCACCTTGGTCTCCAACCCTCGTGGGAGTCCAGCCAGCCAGTCGTCGATACCGAGCTGGACGGCCGATGCGCGGATCTCGTCCTCCGTGGCATCGAGCTTGCCGTAGCGCACATTAGCAGCGATCGTGTCGTCGAAGAGGAACCCTTCCTGCGGCACCAGCACGACGCTTTGTCGTAACGATCCTGCTCCCAGCCGACGGACATCGATGCCGTCGAGCAGCACGGACCCCTCGACCGGATCCATCAGACGGGTCAGCAGTTTGGCGAAGGTGGACTTGCCCGACCCGGTCTCCCCCACGATCGCCATCCTGGTGCCGGCCTCGATGTGGAGATCGACATCGATCAGCACTGGCGGTCCAGTGGGGTAGGAGAAGGTGACGTGATCGAAGGTCACGTCGATGGGACCTCGCGGCAGGACCTCGCCGTCGGGCCCGGGATCGATCAGGTCTGCCGGTGTCTCCAGGATGCCCAGGGCACGGCGCCAACTCGCAATGGCGTTCTGGGCATCGGTGAGGATCTGGGTGCCCATCTGGACCGGGCCGACGAACAGGGTGACGAGGAACGCGAACGCAAGAACGCGCCCCGGTGTCATGTCGGAGGTGAAGCCCAGCAGGATGCCGACGATGATCACTCCGGCGTTGGCCAGCCCGCCAGATATCCCGCCCAGGGAGAAGGACGTCACCGTGAATGTCTGGGCGTGGACATAGGCGCTCTGCCATTCCGAGATCGCAGTGTCGATGCGCTCCTGGGTGCGGTCCTCGATGCCGTAGGACCGCACGACGGCGGCGCCCACCACCGGCTCTGAAACGGCGCCTAGCAGCACGCCCACCTGGCGGCGGACGACGGTGTAGGCAGCCGACAGCTTCTTCTGGAACCACCTGATCGACAGGAACAACGGCGCGAACGCCAACCACACCACGGCCGCAAGTTCCCAGCTGTAGATCAGCATCAACACGGTCGCCACCAGCATCTGGCCGATGCTGACCACGAAGATCAGGCCCCCGAACACGAGGAACTGGCTGACCTGGTCGACATCGGTCGTCACCCGTGAGACAAGAGCACCGCGCCGCTCGGTGTTCTGGGTCAGCAGCGGTAGGTCGTGGACGTGGCGGAACGCCTTGGTGCGCAGGGTGGCCAGACCGCGTTCGGAGACAGTGAACAGTCGGCTTGTCATGGCGTAGGACGCCACTCCACTGATCACGATGGCAACAGCGGCCACCACACCCAGCCAGGCCACATAGTCGAGCCGAGGACCACCAGGGGCGTTGAGCCCCTTGTCGAGGGTCTGCTGGACGGCGATCGGGACGACGATCTGACCACACGACGCGATGACAGCCAGCAGGAGCGTCACCCCGAGGCCCTCCCGGAGTTCGGGCGAATATTTCACGCCCAGCCGGATGGTCTCCATCGCCGAGATGTTCTCGCCGGTGTCCATGTGCGTGCCTGACGTGGCGCTCATGCGGGATCCACTTCGTAGGCGTTGACCAGACGGGCATAGTCGGGGCTGGAGGCCAGGAGTTCGGCGTGGGTGCCCCGACCGACGATCCGGCCGCGATCGAGGTGCACGACTTCATCGGCCAGGGAGATCGTTGCCTTGCGGTACGCCACCACCACCAGCGAGGCGTCCGCGCCGCCCGCATCTTGGCGCAGCGAGGAAAGGATGCGGGCCTCCACCTCAGGGTCCACCGCAGAGGTGGCGTCGTCGAGGATCATCAGGCGGGGTTTGCGCACCAGCGCCCGCGCCAGCGAAAGGCGTTGTCGCTGCCCACCGGACAACGACGTGCCGCGCTCGCCCAGACGGGTGTCGAGACCCTCGGACAGTGCGGCCACGAAGCCGTCGGCCTGAGCGGTACGCAGCGCAGCCCAGACGTCCTCGTCAGGAACGTCGGCCCCCAGCGTGACGTTGCCGCGCACCGTGTCGTCAAACATGAACGCGGTCTGGGGCACCAGCGCGACACTGCGCGGTAGTTCGCCCTTGCGCAACTCACGCAGGTCGATGCCATCGACGCAGACGCGGCCGCTGTCGGGGTCGATCAATCGGGTCATCAGGCTGGTGAGAGTGCTCTTGCCCGAGGCAGTGGCACCGACCACAGCGACAGTCCGACCCGGTTGGACGTCGAAACTCACCCCGTCGAGCAAGGGCGAGTCCGGGTCGTAGGAATAGTGCAGGTCGTCGATCTGCAGCAGAGCGCCCTGCTCCGAGCGCGGCAGATCAGATGTGCCGAAGGGCATGGAGCCCTGGGCATCGATCACGCTCTTGGCACGCCGGTAGCCCACGACCGAGCGCGGGAACTCCCCCAACAGCCAGCCGATGGCGCGGATGGGGAAGGAGACGATGGTGAGGAGATAGGCGACGGTGACCACGTCACCGGAGGAAGTGTCCCCGCTGATGACCCTGGAGACACCCACTGCCAGCACGACAAGAACGCCCAGGCTGGGAAGACTGGCGAGGGCGGGATCGAACGCGGCGCGGATGCGACCTGCGCGGATGTTGACGTCACGCAGTTCGTTGGCCTTCGCGCGGAACCGATCGGTCTCCTCGACCTCGCGGCCCAGCGTCTTGACGACCATGGCGCCGTCGAAGGACTCGTGGGCGATCTCGCTGACCTCGGCGCGCAGGCCCTGCGCGCGCGTCATCAACGGTGACGCATAGTGCTGGTAGAGCAGGTTGGCGAGCACCACAGCGGGAAAGACCAGCAGACCCACCAGGGCCATGGCCACATCTGCGAGGAACATCTGGATGATCGCGATCACCATCATCACGAGCGTGCCGAGCGCCATCGGGAAAGGCATCACCGGCGACCAGGCTGCCTCGACGTCGGAATAGGCGTTGGAGAGCAGTTGTCCCGTCGGATGGCGCTGGTGCCACTCCATCGGCAACGCAAGGTATTGGCGCGTCACGGCGCGACGGGTGTGGGACTGCATGCGGTAATACATCAGTCCGCCGCCCAGCCGGCGGGCCACGACGCCGACCGCCCGGAGGATCGCCACTCCCATGAAGAGGGCGAACACCCACACGAGCAGGCGGGCCTCGATCTCGCCGTTGGCGAAGGCCGGCATCAGCACATGTTCGGTGGACCAGCCGAGCACCCAGGCATCAGCCACCGTGAGGACCCCGAAGAGCACCGCTCCCAGCGTGGCGACGATGAAAATCTTGGGCTCTCTCCTCACACCCACGCCGAGGATGGCAAAACCCTCGCGGGTGGTTGAACCCTTGATCGCCGTGTCCAGAGAACTCATCCAGTGAAGGTTATGCCCGGTCACCGACGGCGACCCAATCCGTCAAGTCGTCCTCAAGCTCGAATACGGGAGAGGAATGCCTTCGTACGTTCCTGGCTCGGGTCGCCGAGCACCTGCGCAGGGGTGCCTGACTCGTGGATGACACCGTCATGGAGGAAGCAGACCTGATCGGCGACGTCGCGCGCGAAGCCCATCTCGTGGGTGTTGAGCAGCATCGTGACGCCCTCCGACTTGAGGTCGGTGAGCAGGTCGAGCACCTCCCCCACCAACTCCGGATCCAGCGCCGAGGTCACTTCGTCGAGCAGCATCAGTCGCGGGTCGGTGACCAACGCCCGGGCGATGGCCACACGTTGCTGTTGTCCCCCGGAAAGGTCGTCGGGACGGGCGGTGGCCTTCTCGGCGAGGCCGACACGATCCAACATCGTCAGGCCACGCGACCGGGCCTCCTCTGCCCCCGTCCCGTGTACGAGGCGCAAGGCCAAGGTGACATTGCCGATGACGTCCAGGTGCGGGAAGAGGTTGAAGGCCTGGAAGACCATCCCCATCCGCGAACGCACTTCGTCGCCATTCACCCGCGGGTCGGTGATGTCGCGGCCGTCGAAGGTGATGACTCCGTCGTCGACCACCTCGAGGAGGTTGACGCAGCGCAGGAGCGTCGACTTTCCGGAGCCCGATGCCCCGATCAGTACGACGCACTGGCCCGGCTCGATGGCCAGATCGACGCTGCTCAACACCAGGTTCGAACCGAAGGACTTACGGACCCCGGACACCTGCAGCAGCGCGCTCACATCATTCGACGGTGACCTCGGTCGCTCACTCGTCCCTCGCTCGACTCCGTCGCTCACATCATTCGACGGTGACCTCGGTCGCTCACTCGTCCCTCGCTCGACTCCGTCGCTCACATCATCCCCCCGGCCCCGTGGAAGCCCTGCTTGCGCGCATACCGGTCAGTCAACCGCGCCATCGGGATCGTGAGGCAGAGAAAAAGCCCACCCGCCACGACGTACGGCGTGTAGTTGAAGTCCAGTGCCGTCTCGATCTGCGCCCTGCGGATCGCATCACTCACCCCGAGCACCGCGATCAGCCCGGAGTCCTTCTGGAGCGAGACCAGGTCGTTCATCAACGGCGGGAGCACCCGACGCCAGGCCTGCGGCAGCACCACGTGACGCAGCGTCTGGCTGTACGACAACCCCAATGAGCGCCCGGCCAACCGCTGGCTGGGATGCACTGACTCGATGCCCGCGCGGAAGACCTCGGCCACGTAGGCGGAATAGGACAGCACCAACGCTGTGCATCCCCAGAAAAGCGCAGAGACCGGCATCCCACTCAGCCCCAGCGCCGGCCCTCCGAAGCCCAGCAGGAAGATCACGAGCAGCAGTGGCAGGCCACGGAAGATGTCGACGTACGCCGTGCCGAGCAGGCGCAGCGGGAACGCCACCGGACCACGCAAAGTCCGCACCACGGCGATGGTGAGGCTGACCACCACGATGAGCACCCAGCAGATCGCCATCACCCGGATGTTGAGCCACAGGCCTTCCAGCACAGCGGGAAAGGACGAGACCGCCTTGTCCCAGTCGAAGTACGTCTCGTGCACGCGCGTCCAACCCGGTGAGCTGACCACTGCGCCCCCGAGCACCCCCAGGAGCAGCAGCGTGCTGCCTGCGGCGATGGCAGCGCTGCGCAGGGTACGTCGTCGTCGCCATTCGTCGCGTTGAATCTGGGCTGATGACGCCTGCCAAGGCTCGGCGACCGAGTGGGACATCAAGACAACTCGGGCGCACCCTGCTGGGTCAGCCACTCATCATTCAGCTGGTCGAGGGTGCCGTCCTCACGCAGCGCATCCACGGCACCTGAGATGCATCCGGTCAACGCGCTGCCCTTGCCCAGAACGGCACCGAACTGCTCGTCCTGGTCAGCCCCGGGCGGCAGTTGGCCCACGATGACACCGTCATCGAGTTGAACCGCAGTCATGAAATAGGCCGTGGGCAGGTCCACGACGATGCCGTCGATCTGACCGTTCTTGAGCGCCTGGACCGCCTGGTCGTTGGTGTCGAAGACCGCGGGGTCCTGCGAGGGCTTGATCGCGTCAGTGATCGCGGTATAGCTCGTCGTGCCGACCTGGGCACCGAGCTTGGCGTCGGCGAGATCAGCGACCGCAGCGATCCCGTCGAGATCGCTGCCCTTGGTGGTGATGACGGTCTGCACCACGTCGTAGTAGCCGGTGGAGAAGTCGACTGCCTTGCGGCGTGCCTCGGTGATCGAGACCTGGTTGAGGTCGAAGTCGAAGTCCTTGGGGCCGGGCTGGACCACCTTGTTGAACGGAACCTTCACCCAGGCGACCTGGTCGGCGGAGTAGCCGAGCTCCTCGGCGATGGCGTAGGCCACGGCGGACTCGTACCCGTTGCCGTTGGTGGGGTCGTTGTCGATGAACCACGGCTCGTATGCCGGGTCGTCGGTGGCGATGCTCAGGGTGTTCTTGGTGACGGTGCCCATCGCAGCGGGGGTGCACTCACCCGTAGTCGCTGGGGTCCCCGCCCCACCTGCGTCCGTGGGCTCCTCGGTGGGAGCGCAGGCAGCGAAGGAGGTGGTCAGGAGGGCGACGACAGCCAGGCGGTTCAGGGTGCGCATGGGAAAGATTCTAGGTCGCGCCGGAGCCGGTGACTGCCAATCTCAACGTCCAGCCGCTCCATTCCACAGCTCGGCCGGCAACACCCCAGGTTCGATCCAATTCTGCGGAGGCCGCCAGTCCTCCCAAGCCTCGTTCATCGGCCACGATCGGTCGACGACGAGCTCCTGGTGGGCAGCCGCAGCGATCGTCCGTACGCTCGCGGCGTCCTCTGCCGAGAAGCGGCGACTGGAGGCCACCGCGGCATCGAGTTCGTCCTCGTCCTTGAGCCAGGTCCCCGCTGCGTCGATCCAGACATCGAGGATCAGGTCCCGGGTCGAGATAGACACCGGTTCGTCGGACGAACGCAGGTGCGGCAGCTCGAGATTCACATAGTGGCCGCCGAAGGAGCCGTCGTCCTCGGTGAAGTACCAGATGGACCACGGCTTTGCCGTGGGTGCGATGCGGAGCACCCCGCTTCCCTGCCACCAGGACTGCCGAAGAGCGCGAGGGACCTCGAAGCGGGACACCAGATCGTGTCCACGCAACGCGCTGCCGTCGGCCGGCACCATTGCCACTCGTTGTGACCCGGACGGGAGCCAGCCCACCAGTCCACGGGCGTCGTCACGAACCACCCACATCGCTTCCGCCCCGAGGCCGTAGCGCCACACCAACGGCGAGCCCTCCTCGGCGAACGGCGCGATGCCCGCGGGTCGCCACTTGCCCGGTGGCGTTGCGCGGACATGCTCCAGCGAGCCGACCTCGGCGAAGGCAGCGCCCTCCCCGTCCCACCGACGCATCGTGCTGCCACTCTCACTGGTCGCCGTATCCGTCACCGCTGACTCCCTCCGGGCGACACACGTGTCAACGGACCGGGTGACCCGTGGATCTCAAGACGTCCTTGACGTCACTGATCCGCAGGGTGCCGAAGTGGAAGACCGTGGCAGCCAGTACGGCGTCGGCTCCGGCGTCCACGGCTGGCGGGAAGTGGTCAACGGTTCCGGCGCCACCGCTGGCGATGACAGGAATGGTGACTTCGCGGCGTACTGCCCTGATGAGTTCGAGGTCGAAGCCGTCCTCGGTCCCGTCTGCGTCCATGGCGTTGAGCAGGATCTCCCCCGCGCCCAGTTCGGCGGCCCGCACAGCCCAGCCGATGGCGTCCAGGCCGGCGCTCTTGCGACCCCCGTGCGTGGTGACCTCGAAGCCCGAGGCGGTGTTCGGGGCCCGCCGCGCATCCACGCTGAGGACCAGCACCTGGTTGCCGAACCGGTCGGCCACCTCGGCGATCAACTCGGGGCGATGGATGGCCGCGGTGTTCATCGCCACCTTGTCCGCGCCGGCGCGCAACAATCGGTCGACGTCGTCGACGCTGCTGACCCCACCACCGACAGTCAACGGGATGAATACCTGCTCGGCGCATCGCGACACGACCTCCAACGTCGTGGCGCGCCCTTCGTGGGAGGCAGAGATATCGAGGAAGGTGAGCTCGTCAGCGCCCTCGGCGTCATAGGTCCGGGCCAGCTCCACCGGGTCGCCGGCGTCCCGCATCTCGGTGAAGTTGATGCCCTTGACGACCCGGCCGCCATCGATGTCGAGGCACGGGATGACCCGCACCGAGAGCGTCACCGGGCTGCCCTGGTCAGCGCGAGCGCGTCCTCGAGGGTGAAACGACCCTCGTAGAGCGCGGTGCCGGCGATGGCGCCCTCGACACCGATGTCGACCAGACCCATCAGTGCCTCGATGTCGGCCAGCGTGGTCACGCCGCCGCTGGCGACGACCGGCTTGTCGGTGGCAGCACACACATCCTTGAGCAGCTGGAGATTGGGCCCCTCGAGCATGCCGTCCTTGTTGACGTCGGTGACGACGTAGCGTGCGCAGCCCTCGGCGTCGAGGCGAGTGAGTACGTCATAGAGATCGCCGCCCTCACGGGTCCAGCCGCGCGCCGCCAACGTCGTACCCCGCACGTCAAGACCGATCGCCACACGATCGCCATACTTCGCGATCGCCTTGGCACACCACTCGGGCTGTTCGAGCGCGGCAGTACCGATGTTCACCCGGCGGCAACCCGTCGCCATCGCCGCCTCGAGCGACTCGTCGTCACGGATCCCGCCGCTCATCTCGACCTGGATGTCGAGCGCGCCGACGATCCGTGCCTGGAGTTCGCGGTTGTGGCCGTGACCGAAGGCCGCGTCGAGGTCGACGAGGTGGACCCATTCGGCACCTGCCGCCTGCCAGCGCAGCGCGGCCTCGATCGGATCACCGAAACGCTTCTCGGAGCCGTCCTTGCCCTGCACGAGCTGGACGGCCTGGCCGCCCTTGACATCGACGGCGGGCAGCAGTTCGAGGTAGTCGGACATGGAAGAGATCCTAGGGTCGTGTCCCATCGGACAGTGTCGCGGACCCGCCTTCACGAAGAGCGGTGCAAGGATGCGACCCCGTACACCGTCAGAGGGACGTGTCGGAAACACTCGGGAGACAGCATGATGCGGGTCTGGGTACTGCGATCAACTGCGGCGACTGCGCTGGCGACACTGGCACTCGCACTGATGGGCTCGTCGGCTTCGGCTGAGACCTGGCGCCAGCCCGAGCGGTCAGGAGACGTGGGGACCTATTCGTACTCCCCCGACCCTGCCCCCTGTGGATCGCTCAGCGAGAGCGCGGCTCCGTCCAACGTCACGCTGGACATCGTGTCGCTGGCTGTTCGCCACGACAAGGACACTGTCGCGTTGCGCGCGAGGTTCAGGGATCTCACCACGTGGGCAAACCGTGGCCTCTCCTTCGACCTGCAGACCGATGGCAAGGCGTTCGAGATCCAGGTGGACCGACCGCGCAAGGGTGCACCGGTCGCGGCTGCGCTGTACGAGGGCAGGAAAATTCCCGATCAGACCGAAGAGTGTGGGCTCTCGGTGGAGATCATCGAGGGCCGACCATGTCGCGAACTGAGCGTCGAAGTGGCTCCGGACCAAGATCGCGTCACCGTCGTCATGGCACGTCAGTGCATCCACAAGCCGCGCTGGATCAGAGCCGGCGTCCACAACGAGGTCTATCGCCACGGCACATGGTTCTGGGACGCCTGGGCACCTCGCGACACTGATGCGGAGGCCCTCATCGGCCCCTTCGGACCCAAGGTCAGACGCGGCTGACTGCCCCCACGACCTAGGTTCCTGCCCTTTGCATGCGCTTATCGGCCGTTGCAACGGCCGATAAGCTCGGCAGTCACCGGGTACCCGGTGACTGCCACCCACCCGAAGGCCTTCAGGTAGGGAGGGTCGCGACCCAGTTCATCAAGAACTGTGCGCCCGCATCCCCGGACTTCTCCGGATGGAACTGGGTCGCGGACAGCGGTCCGTTCTCGACAGCTGCCACGAAGCGATCCCCCCCGTGGGACGCCCACGTCACCGAGGGCGCCCGCGTGCGGTTGTTGGTGACGAGGTCCCACGAGCGTGCGCCATAGGAATGGACGAAATAGAACCTCTCCTCCTCCACCCCGGCGAAAAGGCGCGAGTCCGCGGGTGTCTCCACCGTGTTCCAGCCCATGTGTGGCACCACGTCGGCCTCCAGCCGGGTGACCGTGCCGGGCCACTCGTCGCACCCCTCGGTCACCACACCGTGCTCGACGCCGCCCGCGAACATGATCTGCATCCCCACGCAGATCCCGAGCACCGGGCGTCCTCCGGCCAGGCGACGACCGATGATCCGCTCACCCTTGATCGCGCGCAGTCCTGCCATGCAGGCGGCGTACGCGCCGACTCCCGGCACCACCAGCCCGTCAGCCGCGAGAGCGGTGTCGAAGTCGGACGTCAGGGTGACCGAGGCTCCGGCGCGCTCCATGGCGCGGACGACTGAGCGCACGTTGCCGGAGCCGTAGTCCAGCACCACCACCCGCGGCGCGAGGCCCTCAGTCACAGGCTGCCCTTTGTGGAGGGCACACCCTGCTCGCGCGGGTCGATGGAGATCGCGTCTCGGAAAGCGCGCGCGAAGGCCTTGAACTGGGCCTCGACGATGTGGTGGGGGTCGCGGCCGGCCAGAACGCGCACGTGCAGGCCCAGGTGGGCGTGGAAGGACAACGACTCGAAGACGTGGCGGGTGAGCGAACCCTGGTACGCCGCGCCGTGCGCGTCGTTGCCGCCGATGGCGACGTAGATCTGCCCTTCCGGCTCACCGGAGTGCACGCAGTAGGGCCGACCTGAGACGTCGACGACGGCCTGCACCAGCGCCTCGTCCAGCGGGACGGTGGCGTCGCCGAAGCGTCGGATACCTACTTTGTCGCCCAAGGCCTCTCTCAATGCCTGACCCAGCACGATCGCAGTGTCCTCCACCGAATGGTGGGCGTCGATGTGGGTGTCGCCGTTGGTGTGCACGACGAGGTCGATCAGGGAGTGACGCGAGAATGCGTCGAGCATGTGGTCGTAGAAGCCCACACCGGTCGTGATGTCCGAGCGCCCGGTTCCGTCGAGGTCGACCTCGACCTTGACCTGGGATTCCTTGGTCTTGCGCTCGATGCTGGCCGTGCGGCTCATACCCGCTCCTTCGTGATGTCGTCGGCGACCATGATTTCGGTCAACGCCTGCTTGAATGCTGCCATCTCTTCCGCGGTGCCGATCGAGACTCGCAGCCACCCGTCGGGTCCTGTCTCCCGGATCAGCACCCCGCGGTCGAGCAGCCGCTGCCAGACGAAGTGCCGATCGGTGAACTGGCCGAACAGCACGAAGTTGGCGTCGGAATCGGCGACGTCAAGACCTTGGGCCCGCAACCAGTACACGGTCTCGTCGCGTTCTGCGCGCAGTTCAGCGACCCGTCCCAACAGCTCGGGCGCGTGACGCAGCGCCGCCAGCGCCGTCGCCTGGGTGACCGCTGAGAGGTGGTAGGGCAGTCGTACGATGCGTAGGGCGTCACACAGGGCAGGGTCCGCAGCGAGGTAGCCCAGCCGCGCGCCGGCCAGAGCAAACGCCTTGCTCATGGTCCTGCTGACCACGAGGTTGCGGTGGCGTGGCAGCAGTTCGAGCGCGCTCGGCGTGCCTGCTCGACGGAACTCGCCGTACGCCTCGTCGACCACCACGATGCCGCCCGGCTCGTAGGAAGAGGCTGCCTCGCACAGCATGGACACGGCCTCCGGAGGCAGCGCAGTCCCGGTCGGATTGTTCGGGCTGGGCAGCAGCACCACCGACGGCCGGCGCTGCAGCACCAGGTCTCGCGCCTGGTCGAGGTCGAGGGAGAAATCCTCGGCGCGGTGACCTGTCACCCACTCGGTCATCGCGTCGCGGGCGTACTCGGGATACATCGCGTAGGTCGGTGCGAAGGACAGGGCGCAGCGACCAGGACCACCGAAGGCCTGGAGCACCTGGAGCATCACCTCGTTCGACCCGTTGGCTGCCCACACCATGTCCGGGGTGATGGCGCTGCCGCCAGAGTTGTTGAGGTACGACGCCAATTCACACCGCAGGGCGGTGAACTCGCGGTCCGGATAGCGGTTGAGACCAGAAGCGGCCTCCCCCACTGCCCGGGCGATGTCGGCGGCAACTGCCGGCGAGGGCCCGTACGGATTCTCATTGACGTTGAGCTGGACCGGCGCTTGGTCCAGAGAGAGCTGGGGAGCCCCGTACGGCTCGATGCCTCGCAGTTCCTCGCGCAACGGGGGGAAGTGGCTCGTCATCGGTCGAACCGCACGGAAACGGCCTGACCGTGTCCGGGGAGATCCTCGGCGTTGGCCAGGGTCACGACATGTTCGGCCACCTCGGCGAGTGCCTCGCGGGAATAGTCGATGACGTGCATGGACTTGGTGAAGGCACGCACCGACAAGCCGCTGGAGTGGCACGCACACCCCCCGGTCGGCAGGACGTGGTTGGAGCCGGCGCAGTAGTCACCGAGCGACACCGGGGCCCACGGACCTACGAAGACCGCTCCGGCATTGGTGATGCGCGCCGCGTGTCGGGCTGCTTCGCGGGTGTGGATCTCCAGGTGCTCGGCGGCATAGGCGTTGACCACGTCAACGCCCTGATCCACGTCGTCGACCAGCACGATGGCGGACTGCTGACCACCCAGGGCGGTGCGGACGCGACTGGTGTGGCGGGTGGCGAAGACCTGCTTGTCGAGTTCGACCTCGACCTGGTCGGCCAGGGACAGGGAGTCGGTGACCAGGACCGAGGCAGCAATGGGGTCGTGCTCAGCCTGGCTGATCAGGTCCGCTGCGACGTAGGCCGCATCGGCGGAGTCATCGGCAAGGATGGCGATCTCGGTCGGTCCCGCCTCGGAGTCGATGCCGACCACGCCACGCAGCAGTCGCTTGGCCGCAGCGACGTAGATGTTGCCGGGTCCTGTCACCAGATCGACGCGCTCGCAGGGTCCGGCCCCGTAGGCGAACATGGCGATCGCCTGCGCCCCGCCCACGGCATAGACCTCATCGACACCGAGCAGCGCGCACGCGGCCATGATGGTGGGCTCCGGAAGTCCGCCACTGTTCTTCTGCGGCGGGCTGGCCAACGCGATCGAGCGGACCCCGGCGACCTGGGCCGGGACGACATTCATCAAGACGCTGCTCACCAAAGGAGCCAGACCCCCGGGGACGTAGAGCCCCACCCGGCCGATCGGGACCTTGCGGTGCGTCACGTTCGCGCCGGGCGCCAACACTGTCGTGACGTCGTGCTCCAGCTCGGCAGCACAGCTCAACCGCAACCGACGGATCGACTCCTCGAGCCCGCGTCGTACTGCTGGGTCCAGGTCGATCAGCGCCTGGTCGAGGGCGCTCCGGGGGACCGTGATGTCTTCACGCTCCACCCCGTCGAAGCGCGCGGAGAACTCCACGATCGCTTCGACGCCGCGCGCTCGGACAGCGTCAAGGATCGGCTGGACCTGATGGGCCGCTGTCTCGACGTCGAACTCGGCACGAGGCACACTCGCGCGATAGTCGACGGACGCACGGTCGGCGCCCCTCAGGTCAATGCGGCGAATCAGGGACATGGTGAGGATTCTAGGTTCACCGGCGGTTCTGGCCGTAGTCGCGGCCCCGGATGGACACCGACGGCTAGGCTCGAGACGTGAGCGACCAACTGCCGATGTTCCCGCTGAACGTCGTGGTGTTCCCCGGCATGACTGTGCCGCTGCACGTGTTCGAGGACCGCTATCGCATGCTCATCAGCCACCTCTTGACTGAGCATGACCCAGCTCAGCGCGTCTTCGGCACCGTCGCCATCCGCGAGGGGTACGAGGTCGGCGACCACGGCGCCCAATCGGTCTACCGCATCGGTTGCATGCTCCAACTCACCGAGGCGGAACGACTTCCCGACGGCACCTTCGACATCGTGGCCGTGGTCCGGGAGCGACTGGTCCTCGACCACATGGAGCGTGGCAACGATTTTCCGCTGGGTGTGGCCAGCGTGGTCACCGAGCCGGAGGTGCAGGTGCCCGACGAGATCCTGATACGCGCCCGCGCCACGTTCACCGCCTATCGCGCCGCGATGATCGAGATCCACGGTGACCCCTTCAGCGGTTCGCTGCCTCGCGACCCCGACTATCTCGCGTGGACCTTGTCTGCGTTGTGTCCGCTTCCGATGGCCGAGCGCCAATCTCTCCTGGAAGCCAGCGACACGGCCGAACGACTTGAGCTGGTCACCCGACTACTCGGGGAGGAGCTGCGCGCCATCAACGTCATCCCCTCCCTGCCCGCGACCCAGGTGGCACGAACGGCCTGGTCACCCAACTGAGTCCAACAGCATCGATCGCGTCGAGAGGGCCCTCACATGGCGAAGAAGTCACGCACCACCGGAGCAACTCGCGCCACGGTCGCCTTGGCAACTGCGGGGATCGCCTTCGAGATCCGGGCCTACGACCACGACCCCCGCGCCGTGTCCTACGGCAGCGAAGCTGCTGAGGCGCTCGGCGTCGACCCAGCCCAAGTGTTCAAGACATTGATGGTCAATCTCGACGGGCAACTGGTGGTGGGCATCGTGCCTGTCTCGGGGCAGCTCGACCTGAAGGCGCTGGCCCGCGCACTGGGTGGGCGCAAGGCGGCGCTGGCGGACGTGGCAGCTGCGGAGCGCGCCACGGGTTACGTCGCAGGAGGAATATCGCCCTTGGGCCAGCGAACGGTCCACCCCACCGTTCTCGACGACTCGGCCCTGACACTGCGCACCGTACTGGTCTCGGGAGGACGCCGCGGGCTGGACATCGAGTTGGCGCCGACTGATTTGGTGGCGGTCACGAGGGCCGTGACCGCCACCATCGGTCGGTGATCTGACCGGGTCAGTCGGTGGTGAGCTTGAACAGACCGTGGACGACGTCGTCGTCGATCCAGCTGCTCAGTCCGAAGGCAGCGAGAGGATCGAGGTTCTCACTGATTTCGGGCGAGTCCTTGCTCACCCGCACGAGCCAGTTGTCGTCTGCGTTGAAGTTGATGTACAGGATCGACTGAGCGTCGTCCCCCTCCACCACCTTCTGGTAAGCCTTGTCATCGCCGAGCCCATCCTTGGACGCCAGGTCCTTGACGAACTCCTCCTGCAGGCCGAGGACCGCGTCGCCGTCTGCGTCGGTGACCTCGAGGTATTCCGCAGCCTCAGGGCCCGCCATGTCCTTCAGCTTGTCGAGCACCGCCTGGATTTCGTCGGCGTCACCCTTGATCTTGATACCGACCGGCACCTCGCCGGCACCACCGTTGGAGATCGCGTCGACGTCGATACCACCGCCCACCGCCACGACCACGCCGTCGCCCATCAGGGTCTCGATGTCCTCGGGCAGCGAAAGGCCGGTCTCCTCCTCGAACTGAGCGATCGACTCGTCGATCGAGTCGGCCTCCTCAGGCATCGTGGACTTGACGTAGTCGAGGATTCCTTCGAACCAGCCCTCGTTCAGGCCGAGGCCGAGCGCGGCAACAGTGTCTGCGGGGAGCCCTTCGACCAGCTCGGATGCCACGTCGCTGGCGACAAGCTTCGTCAGTTCGTCCTGGTAGTTGGACACTGCGTACTCGATCTCGACCGAGCCGTCGTCGAAACGCACCGTGGCTGCCATGCCGTCGAAGCCGTCGATCAACTGCTTGAGTTCATCGGGAACAGGGGTGGACGCACCGTCGTCGGCGAACGGGTCTTCGTCGGCGAACGGATCGTCAGAGCCCGCCCCGAGAGCACTGCCCATCGGTGAGGTCAGGCCTTCGAGCTGGTCCAGGTATTGGGCGGCGGCCTTGGCGACGTAGATGGACATGAAGCCGTCGTCGCCGGCTTCGCTGGTCCACTTCGCGAAGGAGCCATCGTCTGCCAAGGTCGTCTTGCCCGCAGCTGCGACCACGTCCTGGGCGATCTTCTCCGTCTCGGCCACCACCAGCCAGTCACCTTCGACGACCCAGCCAGTGGACGACTCGGCGTCAGAATCTTCACCACACGTCTTGATGAGCTTGGCCACACCTTCTTCAGCCTTGCCCGCGTCGCTCACCTGCACCACTCCGACCGGGGACGGCTTCTCCTCGCCCAGGTCGACCGCCGCGATGGCACCGCGCGAACCCAGCCACGGCTCGACATCCTTGGCGTAGTCGAGCCCCTTGCACTCACCGCTCTTGGTGATCTCTTCGAAGAGGCGCTCTCGAAGGTCGTCATCGGTGTCGAGGGTGACGTTGTCGCTGAATCCGGGGAACTTGCGCAGCGTCTTGATCGCCTCGATCTTCTGACCACCGCTGGGGTCCAGATCCACGCCGAAGTAGGCGATGGTCGAATCAGGCAACGCCTGAGCCGGCTGGGACCCGGTGGAGAAGAAACTGCTCGCTGCCCAAGCGCCTCCTGCGACGATCGCGCCGACACCCACCAGGGCGCCTACGACAATCATGCGCTTGCGGTTCTCGTTTCCCTGAGCGGGCTCGATCGGCCCGCTCGCATCGAGGTATTCGGGCCCGTCCGGTGTCGTACTCATCTGGTGTTACTCCCCCACTGCAGGGCCACGATCATCGCGTGGCCTCAATGTCACTGACCGCGACATCCTACCCGCGATCGTGGGGGGCCGATCCATTCCGGCCGAGGATGTAGGAGGCCGCAAGAGTGCACATCGCTCCGAAGGGCATCGCCAGCAACGCGGTCGAGGCGAGCGGATTGGCACCCGCATCCGAACCTCCCAGCACCAGAGACGCGGGAAGGTAGGTGTAGTCGGTGGCGCCGGTCGCGCTGGAGTGGGGGTCAGCAGGGCCCATGGCGTGGCCGACGGCATAGATCAGCAAGGCGCCGACAACGGAGGCGAGCAGCACCGCAAGCAGGGTGGCGATCTCATGACGGGGCCGCAGGCTGGCCACCCACCCGAGGACGAGACCGAGAGGGAGCGCGATCAGCACATACAGGGCGGTTCCGTCGAAGGACACGTCAGGGCCCGCGGGCTCAAGAAACCACTGCCCCTGGTAGACGATCCCGATGGGTGCATCCCACCACCACTCCCAGAGCATCCCCGCCAGCACCGCGCAGGTGACGAAGACGCCGACGATGGTGAGGACCCTGATCAGCACCGGCCACAGATTCACCCGGTCAGGCATCCGGGACCCAGCAGTTGCTTGAGGTCAGCGAAGAGCGCCGGGCTCGGACTCACCCGCAGGGTGTCGTCGAGTCTGAGCACCTTGGTGGAGTGTCGGGTGAGCAGTTTGAGCTGCACCTCTGTCATGCCCGGGTGGGTGCCCAACACATCGCGCAGTTGCTCCACGATCGGCGGGGTACAGCGCGTCGAGGGCAGACTTATCACGACCGGACCACTGGGCCCGTCGGACAGGTCAGGCGCCGTCAGCTCCTGCGCACGCAGTTCGGGTTGGTCCTTGTCCCGGGACAGTTGGCCCTTGACGCGCACGATCTGGTCCTCGACGAGCATCGTCGAGGCCAGTTGGTAGGCCGAGGGGAACAGCAGCACCTCGATCGCTCCGTCGAGGTCCTCCAGCGTGATCGTCGCCCACGCGTCACCTCGCTTGGTGATCTTGCGCTGCACCGCAGTGATCAAACCGCTCACGGTGAGAGTGGACCCGTGAGCACGCTCCTCGTCGACCATCAATGCGCCGATCGTGCAGTCAGTGCCCTGCGAGAGCACGTGCTCGAGGCCGAAGAGCGGATGGTCGGAGACGTAGAGACCCAACATCTCGCGCTCGTGGCCCAACAGCGTCATCTTGTCCCAGTCGTCGATGTCGGGGATCGAGACCGTCACGCCGAACACACCGAACCCGGAATCGTCGTCGGCACCGCCCATGTCGGCGAACAGTGAGTCCTGGCCGATGGCTTCGTTCTTCTTGATGTCGACGTACTGGTCGACGGCTGACTCATGAATGGTCACCAGTGCTCGGCGCCGATGCTTCATCTCGTCGAACGCACCGGCCTTGATCAAGGACTCGACCACGCGCTTGTTGCACACCAGCGCCGGAACCTTCTCCATGAAGTCGTTGAAGTCGGTGTAGCGCCCCTTCTCCTCGCGGGCAGCGACCACCCCGTCGACCACGTTGCTGCCGACGTTGCGGATGGCGGTCAGCCCGAAACGGATGTCGTTGCCGACCGGCGTGAAGTTGGCGTGGGACTGGTTCACATCAGGGGGAAGGACCTGGATCTTCATCCGGCGACACTCATTGAGATAGATCGCCATCTTGTCCTTGTCGTCCTTCACCGACGTGAGGAGCGCAGCCATGTATTCGGGGGCGTAGTGCTCCTTCAGATAGGCGGTCCAGTAGGAGATCAGTCCGTAGGCCGCGGTGTGGGCCTTGTTGAAGGCGTAGTCGGAGAACGGGACCAGCACGTCCCACAGCGCCTTGATCGCTGCAGCGGAGTAGCCGTTGGCCTTCATGCCCTCAGAGAAGGGGATGTACTCGGCGTCGAGGACCTCCTTCTTCTTCTTGCCCATCGCGCGCCGGAGCAGGTCGGCCTGACCCAGGGTGTAGCCGGCGAGCTTCTGGGCAACAGCCATCACCTGCTCCTGATAGACGATCAGCCCATACGTCGTCCCGAGGATGTCCTCGAGCCCCTCCTCCAACTCCGGGTGGATCGGCGTGATGTCCTGCTTGCCGTTCTTGCGCAGCGCATAGTTGGTGTGCGAGTCGACACCCATCGGACCGGGCCGATAGAGGGCGAGCACGGCCGAGATGTCCTCGAAGTTGTCGGGCCGCATCAACCGCAGCAGGCTGCGCATCGGGCCGCCGTCGAGTTGGAAGATACCGAGAGTGTTGCCGGTTCCGAGCAAATGATAGGCGGGACCATCGTCGAGGGGCAGGTCTTCGAGGACCATCTCCTCGCCACGATTGACCCGGATGTTCTTGACTGCATCGTCGAGGACTGTGAGGTTGCGCAGTCCCAGGAAGTCCATCTTGATCAGGCCCAGGGATTCGCACGTGGGGTAGTCGAACTGCGTGATCATCGCGCCATCGGCGGGGCGCTTCAGCAGCGGGATGACGTTGACCAATGGCTCGCTCGACATGATCACGCCCGCGGCATGCACGCCCCACTGACGCTTGAGACCCTCGATGCCCATGGCGGTGTCCACCACACGGCGTACGTCGTTGTCGTTCTCGTAGAGGGATCGAAACTCCCCACCCTCACTGAAACGCTTGTGCTCGGGGTTGAAGATTTCCTTGAGCGGAATGTCCTTGCCCATCACCGCGGCCGGCATGGCCTTGGTGATCCGGTCACCCATGGCGAAGGGATAGGCCAGGATCCGGCTGGAGTCCTTCACTGCCTGTTTGGCCTTGATGGTGCCGTAGGTGACGATGTAGGAGACCCGGTCGTCGCCGTACTTGTCGGTGACGTACTTGATGACTTCACCACGACGACGCTCGTCGAAGTCGATGTCGAAGTCGGGCATCGAGACGCGTTCGGGATTGAGGAAGCGTTCGAAGATCAGACCGTGCTTGAGCGGGTCGAGGTCGGTGATCCGCATGGCATAGGCGACCATCGAGCCGGCCCCCGAGCCACGCCCCGGTCCCACCCGGATGCCATTGTCCTTGGCCCAGTTGATGAAGTCGGCGACGACGAGGAAGTAGCCGGGGAAGCCCATCTGGATGATGACGCCGATCTCGAACTCGGCCTGTTTACGGACGTCGTCAGGGACACCACCCGGGTAGCGCACCGCAAGACCGCGGTCGACCTCCTTGACCAGCCACGAGTCCTCGTTCTCCCCCTCCGGACAGGGGAAGCGTGGCATGTAGGTGCCGTTGCCCTCGCTGAAGGAGACATCGCAGCGCTCTGCCACCAACAAGGTGTTGTCGCATGCCTCCGGGAGGTCGCGCCAGACCTCGCGCATCTCGGCGGCGGTCTTGATGTAGTAGCCCGTGCCGTTGAAGGCGAAGCGCTGACCGGGTCCGTCGCCGGCCGGGATGTCCATCGTCGAGCCCGAGTTGATGCAGAGCAGGTGCTCCTGGCTCGACGCATCGGCCTCGTGGACATAGTGGGAGTCGTTGGTCGCCAGGAGTGGGATCCGCATGTCCTGGGCCAGTTTGAGCAGCCCGTCACGCACTCGACGCTCGATGTCGAGTCCGTGGTCCATGAGTTCGAGGAAGTAGTTGTCGCGCCCGAGGATGTCCTGGAAGTCACCCGCCGTCTGTCGGGCGGCCTCCATGTTGCCGTGGCGCAGGTGGACCTGGATCTCTCCGGAGGGGCACCCTGTCGTCGCGATGATGCCCTTGCCGTGCTGCGACAACAGCTCGCGGTCGACGCGCGGATGCTGGAAGAAGCCGTCGCGCCAGGCTCCGGTGGAGAGCCGGAAGAGGTTGTGCATCCCCTCGGTGGACTCCGCCAGGAGCGTCATGTGGGTGTAGGCACCGCGACTGGAGACGTCGTCGGAGCCGCCCTTGTAGAAGTTGACGCGCTTGCGCTCGTGTCGGCTGATGTTGGGGGTGAAGTAAGCCTCCATCCCGATGATCGGCTTGACCCCGGCGGCCGTGCATTTCTTGTAGAACTCATAGGCGCCGAAGACGTTGCCGTGGTCGGTCATCGCGATGGCCGGCATGCCCAGGTCGGCGGCTCGCTGGGCCAGATCACCGAGCCGGGCCGCTCCGTCCAGCATGGAGTATTCGGTGTGCACGTGCAGATGTACGAAGTTGTCGTGGGAGACGTCCGCCATGGAGGAGACTTCCGCACCTTTCGGGATCGCTGGGACAGGCAATGCTGACTGTGCAGCGGAGAGCGGGAAGAGCAGTCAGCCTACGTCAGTGTGCCCGGCCCCACCGACAAGATACTCAGGATCCCATCACCTCCACTCCACGGCGTCACCGTGTCCATGGGTCGCGGCCACCGGGGTGCCGTCCAGGGCCAGGACGAAGCGCTTCGGACCGGGAACGAAGCCCCCGGTCACGCGTGGCAGCACCTGCGGACCTTCGTTGCTGATCCAGTGACAAGCCCCTTGCGCCACGAGTGCGATCATCAGATCGTGAAAAACGTCTCGCTCGGAGACGTCCAGGTAGGCGAGCACTGCGCTGTGGAAGACCACGGGGGTGCCGTGCTCGGCTGCGCGTCGCACGAGCCCGGGGACGCTGTCGAGGAGATCACCGGTCTCGAGCAGTGGCGGTTCCCTGCGAGCCACCTCGATGCCCCGCGAGAGTCGCTCACGGCGCTCCTCCTGCTCGGGCCAGACGAGGATCTGCAGCCAGGCCATGGCGTCCTCGTCGGTCACGTCGAGTGGATTGAGGTCGACCCCGGCGCGCCAGGCGATCTCGGGGTGACGGGAGGGAACGGGAACGGGGCCACTCGCTGTCGCGGTCAGCCTCGGCCCTCCGCTCCCGGTGAGCGTGCCGGCACCTGGCCAGTCATAGTCGTAACGGTCCGGGTACAGGCACAGTCCAGCGCTGGCACCCACTTCGATCAGTGCCAGCGGTCCGTCCAGGGTGGCGAGGAGCGGTGTGATCGTTGCCAACCGGCCGACCTCGTTGGTCTGCGTCGCTCGCGCCATGATGGTCGCCTTCACGGCGCTCTCTTCGGCCAGGAGCACCGCCTTCATGTCCGCGTACTCCCCCAGTGCTGGCGCACCGTGCCATCGGGCGGCAGCGAAGACCAGGTTGGGTTGCTGTTTGAGTTCGGGCAGGTCCGCCAGCCATTCGTGCAGCACCGGATCCTCTGCGACCCCGAGCGCCCAGGACTCGAACACCGGGCTGTCGCCGCGTGCGTAGGTGGCGAAGTCGCGGTAGCGCCCACCGATGTCACCATCCATCTGCATGGCGACATTCTCCACCCCTGGTCAGGCCGATGACCGACGGTAGGCCAGGAGCGCCTCGCTGATGATGACCTGTACGATCCGGGCGACCTGTTCCTCCTCGAGTTCGGGCGCCAGCGCAGCGATCCGTTGCACGATCTCGTCCTCACGTGCCGGGTCACGGACCGGATGGCTGACACTGCCACCAGCGTGCTTGTGTTCCTGCACGACACGCGTGAGGGCAGTACGCCTGGCCAGTACGTCGCCGAGCGTGAGATCGACCTCGTCGATCATCGTTCGGAAGCAGGCCAGCGGATCTCGACCGGGCCAGACCAGTTTGATGTCGGGTGCGTGCTCCTCGTTGCCGGCGCCGTCGGTGCGCTCGAGTCGCACGAATCCATGACGGCGGTAGAAGTGGGACGCCGGGTGATTGGACTCGAAGACCCACAGACCGAAGCCTCCGGGCAGGTGGCTCTTCACCAGGCCCAACAAACTCTCACCCACCCCGTGCCCTTGAGCCTGCGGCGCGACGTACAGGTCATCGAGCCACGTCGACGTCCAACGCGCGTATCCCACCGCCTGCGCGTCCACCTTCGCCAGCCACACCTCGGCGGACGCCAAATCCCAGCCTGTGACCCAGGATCGGATCTCCTCGTCAGTGTGAGCAGCACGAGGGAACGCGTGGGCGGCGGCGTGTCGCGAGGCCAGATGGATCTCCGCGACCGCCACCAGATCTTCGACAGCCGCTGGGACCAGTTCGATCTCAGTCGGCATCTCGAATGACCTCGAGCGCGTGCGCGAGATCGGCGGGGTACGTCGTCTCGTAGGAGACATAGTCACCCGACTCCGGGTGCTCGAAACCGAGCTTCAGGGCGTGCAGCCACTGTCGCTCGAGGCCGATTCGACGAGACAGCGTGGGGTCGGCGCCATAGGTCAGGTCTCCTACGCACGGGTGCTTGAGAGCACTCATGTGCACACGGATCTGGTGCGTGCGACCCGTTTCGAGATGGATCTCGAGAAGACTGGCGAAGCGGTGCGCTTCGAGCGTTTCGTAGTGGGTGATGCTGTGGCGACCGTCCGCCATGACCGCAAACTTGTAGTCGTGGTGCGGGTGTCGCCCGATGGGCGCGTCCACGGTGCCGGCCAAAGGGTCGGGGTGACCCTGCACCAGCGCGTGATAGGTCTTGTCCACGGTGCGATCGCGGAAGGCGTTCTTCAACACGGAGTAGGCGCGCTCCGACTTGCAGATCACCATCACTCCAGACGTTCCGACATCGAGGCGCTGAACGATTCCCTGCCGCTCGCTGGCTCCGCTGGTGGAAATGCGGAAGCCCGCCCCGGCCAGGTGTCCCACGACCGTGGGGCCCGTCCAGCCGGGTGAAGGATGCACAGCGACGCCGACCGGCTTGTCGATGACCACGATCGAGTCGTCGTCGTGGACGATCCGGATGCCTTCGACGATCTCTGGGACGATTTCCAGCGGATCGCTCTCCGTGGGGATCGTGACCTCGAGCATGGTTCCAGGATGGAGTCGGTCACTCTTGCCGACCAGAGCGCCGTCGACCTGCACGAGCTCCTGGGTGATGAGATCCGCGGCCTTGGTGCGCGAGAAGCCGAACATCCGCGCCATCGCGGCATCCACTCGCTCGCCGCCCAGCCCATCAGGGACCAGAACCGTGCGGTGCTCTGCGTGCCCGTTCACGATGGGTCTCGCGATCCGTCGAGGCTGATGCCCCGAAAACTCTGCCAGATGATGAGTCCGGCCGCGAGGTTGATGCAGATGTCGGCAACGTTGAACACCGGCCAGTGCGGCAGCATCAGGAAGTCGACGACGTGACCACGGAAGGGCTCGGGGTCACGGAACAGCCGATCGGTCAGATTGCCGGCGACCCCACCGAGCAGAAGCCCCAGAGCCAAGGCCCAGGCCACACTGCCCAGCCGACGGCTCAGCCACAACACCACGAGCACTGCCACGATCGCCAGCGCAGTGAAAACGATGGTGAATCTGGTTCCCGTGCTGAAGGCCGCCCCAGGGTTGAAGGTCAGGTGCAGCGTGAGCAGGTCACCGACCACCGCGATGTCGCGCTGTGCGAGCGCGCTCACCGCCCACTGCTTGGTGGCGACGTCCACCAGGAGAGCCGTCAACGCCACCAGCGCGAAGATGAGGCGGAACCTGACGGACGGCCTGCTGGATGAACCATGGCCTGACGGGCCGCTGGCAGTCAGCGGCGCTCCTCGCGTTGCTTGCATGAGATGCACAGTGTGGCACGTGGGAATGCCATCAGCCGATTCTTGCCGATGGGATTCGCGCAGGTGTCACACACGCCATAGGTCCCCTCATCGATGTGGGACAGGGCACGTTCGACCTGAGTCAGCATCTCGCGCTCGTTGGCCAGCACGGTCAACTCGTAGTCACGCTCGAAGCTGGTGGCGCCCAGATCAGCCTGATCCTGGCCGGCGCCGTCGCCCGCGTCACGCATCAGGTCAGCGATCTCCTGCTCGGACTCCCCCAACGTCGCGACGAGTCGTTCCCGGTGCTCGCGCAGGTCGGTGAGGACCTCATCGATCTCGGACTTGGTCCACGCCTTCTCACCGTCGAGCACGACGAGCCGGTCAGGAGTGATCTGGCTGGCGGATGAGGTCTTGTTCACAGTGGTCGCCTTCTTCGCGGGAACGGACTTGTTGACAGGAGCCTTCTTCGCCGGAGCCGCAGTCTGGGCACCAGCGGGGGACGTATGCGTAGTGCGAGCCATGGCGGAGCCTCCGAGCGAGGTCGGGTGTGGCGAGAGACCACATCGTGGCTGGGAGGCTATCGCTGAGAATCGGTCAAGCCAAGCGCGGCGCGCCGAAATATGAAACAGCCGGCCCTCAGGCCGGCCGTCCCACAGTATTTCAGGTCAGTCTTCGTCACCCAGCACCGAGCGAAGCCGCTTGGGCCCATGACTGGTGTCGACCGGGGCCTGGCTGTCCGAACCACTCGCCAAGGACTCGAGCTGTTGCGAGAAGTACGTCTTGAGGCGCGAACGGTATTCACGCTCGAAGGCTCGCAGCGTCTCCACGTCTCCGTTGAGCTTGTCACGCTCCTTCTCCAGGTCGCCGAACATCTGCTGACGGCGTTCGGCGGTTTCGGAGTCGAGCATCTGCGAGCGCTGCCTGGCGTCGGCCTCCATCCGGTCCGACTTGGTCTTGGCCTCGCTCTCCACCCGGTCGGCCTTCGTCCGAGCCGCACCAACGATGCGGTCCGCTTCGTTCTTGGCGTCCTCCACCAACTCGTCAGCGTTGCGAGTGGCGATCTCGAGCAGTCGTGCGGCGGCGTTGGAAGCATCCGCCACTGTCTCGACCCGCACGGTTTGCACGGGTGCCGCCACCGGGGCTGCTGCCACGGGCGCCGGAGCGGCGACTGGTTCCGCCTTCGGCTGAGAAGCCGGAAGGAATGGCGTGGAAGCAGAAGATGAGGGTCCAGCAGTCTGCGCAGCCGAGAGCTTCGACCGAAGGTCGTCGTTCTCCTTGGTGAGCCGGGCGAGCTCTGCCTCGACCTCGTCGAGGAACTGGTCTACCTCTCCCATGTCGTACCCCTCGCGGAGTCGCACAGGTGTGAATCGTTTGTTGCTCACGTCCTCAGGCGTCAGCGGCATTGACCTCACCCAAACTTTCGCATCGACATAACGGTATTCCTGCTGTCAGGAGACAATAGCCTCCGGGAGGTCACTGAGCACAGTGACCCGTGTGACCGGTGGATCATGGCCAAGCGATCGTACGCAACACGTTGAGCAGCAACCAAGCCGCGAGCAGCACGAGCAGGAAGCTGAGATCCAACGAGATGGCACCGATCCGGATCGGCGGAATCACCCGACGCAAGGCCATGATCGGCGGATCGGTGGCGGAGTAGACGCCCTCGAGAGCCACCAGGAGCGCCCCGTGCGGCTCCCAGCGTCGGGCGAAGGTCTGGACCCAGTCCACGACGAACCGGACCCACAGCAGTCCGATGAAGACGAAGAGGATGACATAGAGGATCTTTGCGATGATGTCCACGGTCAGCTCTGGTTGAAGAATCCATCCTCAGCCATCCGCTCCTTGTCCTCGGCAGCGACGGTCACGTTGGGTGGGGAGAGGAGGAAGACCTTGTTGGTCACCCGCTCCAAGGTACCTCGGGTCGCGAAGATCAGACCCGCAGCGAAGTCCACCAGACGCTTGGCGTCGTTGTCGTCCATCTCACTGAGATTCATGATCACCGGGGTGCCGTCTCGGTAGTTCTCACCGATGAGGCGCGCCTCGTTGTAGTTGCGGGGGTGGAGGGTGGTGATGCGACTCAACTCGGCAACTACTCCAGGGGGGGCCGAGACCGACCGACGGCGCTCGGCGAGGTCGGACACGGGGGCGGGGCGACGCTCACGAGGCGCCGGTCTCTGATCGACTGGCTCGTGGGTAGTCGTCTCCACGTCACCGTCGTAGTCTTCGTAGTGGCCAGTGTCCTCGAGAAGGCCGAGGTACTCACCGATCTTGCGCATCGCGCCGCTCATGACACTGATCCTCCGCTAGATCGGGCACCCGGGTTCGGGCACCGCTGAGATGTTGTCGACATTACTGGACCACCGGCCTCGGACCGAGGACCGCTGATCCGACACGCACGTGTGTCGCACCCAGAGAAATCGCAGCCTCGAGGTCACCGCTCATCCCGGCCGAGAGCTCCGCTGCCTCAGGATGCTGCTCCATGAATGCCTCGCGAACCTCCGCCAACCGGGCAAAGGCCTCGACCGGTTCCTGTCCCAGCGGCGCCACCGCCATCAGCCCCCGCAGCCGAAGCCCCTCCGCGTCCGCGACCCGACGACCCAGGTCCTCGAGGCCGGCAGGGTCGATACCGGACCGGTGATCAGATCCGGGCGGGTCAAGGCTGACCTGGAGCAGAACGTCGACCTCGCGGCCTCGGGACTGGGCTCCGCGGCTCAGCGGACCGACCAACTTCGGCCGATCGATGGTCTCCACCACATCGGCATAGGCAGCCACTGCTGCCGCCTTGTTGGACTGCAGTCCGCCGATGTAGTGCCAGCGCAGCCCCAGGTCGGCACACTCAGCCGCCTTGGCCTCGGCCTCCTGGTGGCGATTCTCGCCCACGTCAGTGACGCCCAGCTCGGCAAGCAGCCGTACGTCGGAGGCGGGGAAGAACTTGGTCACGACCACCAGCCCGACCTCATCGCCGCGGCCCGCCGCCAAAGTGGCGTCGGTGATGCGGCGGCGGACGGTCTCGAGATTGGTGCGGAGTTCGTCGATCCGAGTCATGACATCCACACCAGCCCAGCAAAGCGTCCGGCGTCGACGCCGTCGCGGCGATAGGAGGGGAACGACACGTTTTCCTGCGTACACTCCCCCACGTCCACGACCTCCACGCCGGACCGCACCAACTGGGCGCGCACTGCGGCTCCCAGATCGAGGGCAGGTGCACCCCACGAGGTCTCGGCGTAGGCCTGGGGTTCGACGGCGCTGGCATCGGCGCGCATCTGCTCGGGAACTTCGTAGCAGCGCCCACATACGTAGGGTCCGATCCATGCCACCAGGTCGACGGCCCCCTGTGCGCGCATGGTCTCGATGGTGCGCGTCACCACATCCAACGTGGTGCCGACGCGCCCGGAATGCACGGCGGCCACCACCCCACCGGCGAGGTCCGCCAACACGATCGGTACGCAGTCAGCCACCCTGACCATCAGGCCGAGCCCGCGGGTGAGTGTGACGAGAGCGTCGCCGGTGGCCGCCTGCCCGAGAGCGGTCGGCCTGTCCACGACCACCACCTCGTCTCCGTGCATCTGATTGAGCCGGGCGAACCGCACCCCCGCCTCTGACTCGAGCGACGCCAGCCGCTCCGGAAAGCCCGGGTCGCGGCCCTGGAGATCAAGGGAGGAGTCGGTGAAGGCGACGTCCACCTGGACACGGCCCGCACGCGAGTCTCGGTAACTGAACACCACTTACTTCAAGAAGTCCGGCACATCGAGGTCGTCGTCGTCGAACTGAACCCGCTTGGCGGGGCGACGCTCGGCCGGAGGGACCTGCTGCGGCCGGGACCTTTCGGTGTTTCCGCCGTCCGAGGAAGGCGCCGACGTGGGCGTTGTGGACGTCGACTGTGCCGGTGTCGACTGCGAGGGAGTAGGTGAGTGGGGAGCAGAGGCGCCACCCAGAGCCTGAGCGGCGTTCCGGGTCTGCTCCTGGGTCTGTACCGGGACGTTGGGCCGCAGCACATTGCCCTCCCCACGGCGCTTGGGCATCCCACCGTCGAACCCGGCAGCGATCACGGTGACCCGCACCTCGTCGCCCAGCGCGTCATCGATCGTCGCGCCGAAGATGATGTTGGCCTCGGCGTGGGCCGACTGCGAGACCAGCGCTGCAGCCTCGTTGATCTCGAACAGACCAAGATCGGAGCCACCGGCGATGGACAGGAGGACGCCGTGTGCGCCTTCGATGCTGGCCTCGAGCAGGGGGCTGGAAACCGCCATCTCGGCCGCCTGGACGGCGCGGTCCTCCCCACGAGCCGATCCGATGCCCATCAAGGCAGAACCAGCGTTGGCCATCACCGACTTGACATCAGCGAAGTCGAGGTTGATCAGGCCCGGCGTGGTGATGAGATCGGTGATCCCGGACACCCCTTGCAGCAGCACCTGGTCGGCTTGCTTGAATGCGTCGAGAATCGAGACGCTGCGGTCGGTGATGGAGAGCAACCGATCGTTGGGGATGACGATGAGAGTGTCGACCTCTTCGCGGAGTTGACTGATCCCCTCCTCCGCGGAGTTGGCCCGGCGCCTGCCTTCGAAGGCGAACGGCCGCGTCACGACACCGATCGTCAGGGCACCCAGCGATCGCGCGATCCGGGCCACGACGGGCGCGCCGCCAGTGCCGGTCCCGCCGCCTTCGCCGGCAGTCACGAAGACCATGTCGGCGCCCTTGATCACCTCTTCGATCTCATCGGCATGGTCCTCGGCCGCCCTGGCGCCCACGTCAGGGTTGGCTCCCGCACCTAGACCTCGGGTGAGCTCCCGACCGATGTCGAGCTTGACGTCGGCGTCACTCATGAGAAGCGCCTGCGCGTCAGTGTTGATGGCGATGAACTCGACGCCCTTGAGGCCGACCTCGATCATCCGGTTGACGGCGTTGACGCCACCTCCACCAATGCCCACGACCTTGATGATCGCCAGGTAGTTCTGTGCTGCTGCCACGGCTCCGGGGCCTTTCGTGAGTGACTGGGTGGTCGTACGAGATCTGGTCGGACGAACTGTCGTAGGAGTACGACGGACGGGGAAGAGTTCAGGAGTCCGGCTGGGTGGAAAGGGAACCCTAACCGTGAACCTGAGGGTTATAGTTATGTCAACCTCGCGTTGCGCAAGACACTAGGCACCAGACACACGCGCTCGTGGCCGACACGCCAGATGACCGGCAAGGTTTCGGCGAAATGTTCTCAACGAGCTGTGGGGCTCCCGGGGACACTCACGTCGAAGAGCTGACTCTTCTCGGTGAGAAGCACGACCGTGACCTGAGCCTTCCGTGCGGATTCCTCCGCACTCCCCCACATGACTTTGCGCCCGTCTCTCAGCACGAGGGTGATCTGGTCGATCGTGGCCACCTCCACGTAATCCACCCGCGCGGCGAGCGGGTCGGGAAGAGCAGCCACCACGGTCGCCGCCTCTCTGAGGGCGTCGGTGCCCGCCTTGGCGCCCGGTCGGATCCGGGGCAACTCCTTGGGAGCCGCGTCGTAGTCACGAAAGACCACCCCGTCTGCATCCAGTCCCCGGATCCGTCCGGCCAGTTCCACCACCGCGACGGCAGTGCGTTCCTCGACGTCGATACGCACGACGTGGGGCCAGGCCCGCGTGACGTCGACCGACTTCACGTCCGCCATGGCCGCGACACGGTCGCCGGCCCTCTCGAGATCCACCAGGGCCAACTGCTCGCCGATCGGGACATCTGCGATGTCTCGCACCGTGGCGTCCGACAGCAAGGAGTTGCCCACCACCTCGACTCTGGTGATCTGCAGTTTCGCCGAGAAGAAGACCATCCAGATCGCAGTAGCGCCCAGAGCCACCAACACCACCACAGCAATGACGTAGCGCAGCGACAGCCACCGACGCGCCCATTGGCGTCGAAGGAAGCGTCGACGCGTACGCCGGGCCACCTTCTCCTCCGACATGGGCACTCAGTTCCCCTCGAGCAGCGCGAGCACCTGCGGTCCCACCTCGGTGACGTCGCCGGCGCCCAAGGTGATGACGAGGTCTCCGGGACGTGCCCTCGACACCAGAGCCGCAGCGGCGTCACCGAGGTGCTCTACGAAAAGCACGTGTTCCTTCGGCAGGGGCACTGCCGCACTCACCAGACGCCCGGTGACGTCAGGATCGGGATCTTCACGTGCGACGTAGACATCGAGGACGACCACTTCATCGGCCGCGCCGAGAGCCCTACCCATCTGCTCACCGAAGATGCGGGTACGCGAGACCAGGTGCGGTTGGAAGGCCACCACGACCCGGCCGCTACCGGCCACCGCCCGCGCGGCCTCGAGATCACCACGGATCTCGACCGGATGATGGGCATAGGAGTCGAAGACCCGGACACCCGCGGCCTCTCCCTTGAGTTCCATGCGTCGACCTGTCCCTCTGAAGCCGGCCAACCCCGCGGCCAACCCGTCGAAGGCATAGCCCAACTGCAGACCCGCAGCAAGAGCCGCGACTGCGTCGAGTACGTAGTGACGACCCGGCACGGCCAAGGTGATCTCGCCGAGTCGGACATCGCCACGAAACAACACACAGGTCGACGTGGAACCGCGCAGTGTCAGGTCACGGATCTGCAGGTCCGCCTCCTTCGATTCGCCCACCGTCATGACATCAAGTCCCTGCTCGCGCGAGGTGCGGGCCAGATCCGCGGCACCGGCGTCATCGACGACGCAGACGAGGAAGCCGTCCTGGTCGATCGTCTCGACGAAGTCGACGAAGGCCTGGTGATAGGCCTCCTCCGTCCCCCAGTTGTCGAGGTGGTCGGCCTCCACATTCGTCACGATGGCAGCGTGCGGACGATAGACCAGGAAAGCGCCATCACTCTCGTCGGCTTCCGCCACGAAGAGGGGGTCCGACCCACTGTCGGCATTGCAGCCGGTGGCGGAGAGCACTCCTCCAGAGGCGTAGGACGGCTGCGCACCGGCCGCCATCAGGGCACACGTCAGCAATCCGGTGGTGGTGGTCTTGCCGTGCGTGCCGGCCACGGCGAGCACCTGCGAGCCGGCCATCACTGCCGCGAGACCGGCTGACCGGGGCAGAATGCGCAACCCTCGACGGCGGGCCTCGAGCACCTCCGGGTTGTCCTCCCGGGCAGCGGTGGTGACCACGAGCGTGTCTGCCTCACCGACATGGGCAGCGTCGTACCCCTGGTGACAGATGACGCCGAGTTCTCTCAGTGTCGGCAGGAACGGCGTGTCGTGATCGTCACTGCCGGTGACGGTGATCCCCCGGGCCGCCATGATTCGGGCGATGGCCGAGATCCCCGCGCCACCGATGCCGACGCAGTGCACCCGACCCAGGTCCTCGGCGGGAAGGATGACGTCCGGAACCGGAATCCTCATCGCGCTGCCTCCAGAATCAGGCGAGCGAGTTTGTCGTCCGCGTCGAGTGCAACGACGCCTCTTGCCGCGCCACCCATGCGGTGCAGTCGCGCTGCATCCTGCAACAGATCGGGCACTGTTGCTGCAACCCACTCCGGGCTGAGGGCAGCATCAGCGACAAGGAGGCCTCCACCGGCGTCGACCACGGGCCGGGCGTTGAGCTCCTGCTCGCCGTTGCCGATCGGGAGCGGGACGTAGATGGCGGGCAGACCCACCCCCGACACCTCGGTCACGGTATTGCTGCCAGCGCGACACAGCACAGCATCAGCAGCGGCGTACGCCAGGTCCATCCGATCGACATAGTTCGCCACCACGTAGGGGACTTCACCACTGCGGATGTGCACGTCGTGCTTGGGCCCCACCACGTGCAGTACCTGGATGCCCTGGGCTGCGAGATCGAGGCTGGCGCCGGTCACCGCTGCATTGATCTGCGCGGCTCCCTGTGAGCCACCCGTCACCAACAGGACGGGAAGGTCGGGCCGCAGACCGAACTCCGCAAGGGCCTCCGCACGAAGTACCTCCCGGTCCATCGTCGAAATCATCCGACGGATCGGGAGACCGGTGCACACTGCATGCGGAAGATCGGTGGAGGGGAAGCTCGTGGCCACGTGCGTGGTCATCCGAGCCCCGAGCTTGTTGGCGATCCCGGGCAGCGCGTTGCCTTCGTGGACCACGATCGGCAGACTGCGTCTGCGCGCGGCGAGGTAGGCGGGGACGGAAACATACCCACCGAAGCCCACCACGACATCGGGATGGATTCGGTCGATCACTTCGAGTGCCGCCGCGCGCGCGGCCCGAAGCCGGGTGGGCGTTTTCAGAAGATCAACATTCGGGCGACGCGGCAGCGGTACGCGTGGCACGAACTCCAGCGGGAGCCCCGCCGCGGGGATCAGCCGTGCCTCCAGTCCCTCCCTGGTGCCGAGGCAGGTGACCTCGACAGCTTGGTCCAGGCGTCGAAGGGCATCGGCAGTGGCGAGCAGGGGCGAGGTGTGGCCGGCAGAACCGCCGCCAGCAAGGAGTACGCGCATCCGGACAAACCTAGCGGCGCGAAGAAGTGGCGACACCAGCAGACCGTTCACGGCGCCTTGAAGCCAACGCAGCGGCCGCTTCCGGTTCTCGACGAGCGAAGCCGATCACCAGCCCGAGGGCAACCAGCGAGGGCAGCAGCGCCGAGCCACCGTAGGAGACCAGCGGCAGCGGGATGCCGATCACCGGCAGCAGGGCCAGCACCATCCCGACGTTGATCATCATCTGGCCCATCAGCCACACGACGATGCCGAAGGTGGCGTAGCGGATGAATGGGTCGTCGGTGCGGATGGCGACGCGGATCGCGGCGAACGCGATGGTCAGGAACAGCCCGATGACCAAGAGCGTGCCGGCGAGTCCGAGTTCTTCTCCCAGCACTGCGAAGATGAAGTCGGTATGGGCCTCGGGCAGGTCGCCCCACTTCTGGGCTGACCGGCCGATGTCCTGGCCCATCCACCCGCCGCTGGACAGCGCATAGAGCCCATGGGCCGGCTGCCAACCGGAGTGGAGGTAGTCCTTGAACGGATCAGTGAAGTGGGTGATGCGCGACAACCGCTCACTGTTGGTGGCCGCCAGGAACAACGCTGCCACGCCGAGGACCGAGAGGCTCAGTGCGAAGAGTCGCAAGGGTGCCCCGACCACCCACAGCATGCCGAGCAGGATCGCGATCAGCACCAGGGCCGTGCCCAGGTCACGACCGACCAGCACCAGCCCCACGACGGCCAACAACCCGGGGACGACCGGCACCAGCAGGTGGTGGATCTCGTGGAGACGCCGCTCCTTGTGCGCATAGATGTTGGCGGCCCACAGAACTACCGCAAGCTTGGCGATCTCCGCCGGCTGCACCGTGAAGGGGCCCACCTGCAGCCAGTTCTTGTTGCCACCGACGTCCACACCGAACCTCGCGACCAGGGCGAGGAGTACGAGCGCAAGGATGAAACCCGGATACGCCAGGCGACGGACGTTCTTGACCGACATGCGAGAAGCTATCCAGGCCGCGGGAAGACCGATGGCCACCCACACCAACTGACGCTTGACGACCAGGTATGAGTCGCCGGAGCCGACATATGAGCGCACGCTCGACGCGCTCAGCACCATGATCAACCCGATGAGAAGCAACAGCGCCGACGCGCTCACGAGCAGATAATAGGAAGCCAGCGGCTTGTCGAGAGCGGCGCGCAGCACTCGCAATCCCGACGCCAGTTGGTCGACAGCAGTACGTAGCACCCGCCAGCCGGTCAGCAGACCGGTTGCCAGCGCAGGGCGCGCCTTCATGGGTGGCGCAATCGTGTCCTGCGGGTTGGCGGTCGTCATTCGGCGCCCTCCCCTCGGATCGATCCTGGTCAGTCGGTGCTGTTGCTGCGGTGGTGCACGGCGGCGGTGAATGCGTCGCCACGGGCTCCGTAATTGGTGAACATGTCCATGGAGGCGCAGCCGGGAGCCAGCAACACGGTGTCACCGGACCTGGCAAGCTCGGCGGCAGCGTCGACGACGCTTCCCATGGGATCTCCAGTGTCGTCCTCACCGAGTTCGATCACGGGAACCTCCGGGGCGTGTCGCGAAAGAGCCTGGGCGATCACCCGGCGGTCCTTGCCGATCAGGACAACGCCACGCAAGCGCTCGCGCACTCCGATCACGAGGTCGTCGAACATGGCTCCCTTGGCCAGACCTCCGGCGATCCACACGACCGGGTCATAGGCCCGGAGTGAGGACTGGGCGGCATGTGGATTGGTGGCCTTGGAATCGTTGATCCAGGTGACTCCGTCAATCTCTGCGACCAAGGCAATGCGGTGGCTGTCCGGGACGAAGGATCTGAGCCCCTCGGCGACCGCCCGCTGGCTCACCCCGTGTGCCCGGGCGAGAGCTGCTGCGGCCAGCGCGTTCGCGACGAAATGGGGCGCAGGTGAGGCCAGGTCCTCCACCGTGCAGAGCTCGGCGGCGCTGATGCTTCGCTCCGCGATGAAGGCCCGATCCACCAGGAAGTCTTCGACGACCCCCAGGTTGCCCACCGAGGGCATACCCAGGGTGAAGCCGATGGCGCGCGCTCCTTCGATGACATCCGCGTCGCGCACCATCGCTTCGGTAGCCGGATCCGCCATGTTGTAGACACACGCGAGCTGGACGCGTTCGAAGATCTTGGCCTTGTCGGCGGCGTAACCCTGCATCCCGGAGTCACCTTCGTACCAGTCCAGGTGGTCCTCGGCGAGGTTGAGCACAGCAGCCGCCTGGGCCGACATCGAATACGTGTAGTGCAACTGGAAACTCGAGAGCTCGACCGCAAGAACGTCATAGGGCTCGGGATCCATGACCGCTTCGAGAATCGGTCGTCCGACATTGCCCACTGCGGCCACCCGCAACCCGGCAGCAGCCAGGATCGACTCGAGCATTCGCACGGTCGTGGTCTTGCCGTTGGTGCCGGTGACGGCCAGCCAGGGAGCAGGGTGCTCCGGATCGCGAAGTCGCCAGGCGAGTTCCACCTCGCCCCAGACCGGGACCCCTCGACTTCGCGCCTGTGCCAGCAGTGGGGCCGAGGGCCGCCAGCCGGGTGAGGTGACGACCAGATCGACGTCGTCGGGCAGCGTGGCGGTGGCCCCCGGCTCAAGTCGGATCCTCGCGCCCAGAATTGAGAGCAGTTCGGCCTTCTCGGTCTTGTCCGGATCGTTCGACTCGTCCAGGGCTGTCACCTGCGCGCCCAGGAAGAGCAAGGTGTCGGCAGCTGCAAAGCCGGAGACGCCGAACCCTGCCACCACTGCATGGACGCCGGACCAGTCGCTGTGGCGGCCCAGTGCCTCGAGGTCAGCGGTGCTCATCCGACTCCTGCCACCCATTCGGCATAGAAGATGCCGAGGCCAGTTGCGACGCACAACCCCGTGATGATCCAGAAACGGATCACGATGGTGACCTGTTCCCAGCCCAGCATCTCGAAGTGGTGCTGCAGCGGCGCCATCCGGAACACCCGATGCCCCGGTGAAACCCGGAAGACAGTGCGGAACGCTCCACTGGCACGGCTGATCTTGAAGACCGAGACCTGGATCATCACCGACAAGGTGATGACCACGAAGAGACCACCGATGATGAGGAGCAGGAGTTCGGTACGGGTCAGGATTGCCAGCCCGGCCAGTGCGCCACCCAGGGCGAGCGAGCCGGTGTCGCCCATGAAGATCTGCGCGGGCGAGGCGTTCCACCACAGGAAGCCGAAGCACGCCCCTGTGATGGCGGCGGACACGACGGCCAGGTCGAGCGGGTCGCGCACCTCGTAACACTTGGGACCGGCCTCGAGAGCGCACGACTGACTGTTCTGCCAGATGTTGACCAAGGTGTAGGCCGCGAAGACGAGGATCGAGGCACCGGTGGCCAGTCCGTCGAGGCCGTCGGTGAGATTCACGGCGTTGCTGGTGCCCGTGACGATCAACCAGATCAGCAGCATCACCACGATGGTGGGTAGCGCGAAGCCTTCGTAGTCACGGATGAAGGAGATGTGGTCGGAGGCGGGCCGCCAGCCTCGATCATCTGCCAGTGCAGGTGAGAGAGCCAGATAACCGAAGATCCCGGCCACTGACGTCTGCCCGATGAGCTTGGCCCGGCTGCGCAGTCCCAGGCTGCGTTGGCGGCTGATCTTGATGAAGTCATCGAGGAAACCGACCAGTCCGAGCCCGACGAACAGGAACATCAACAGGAGCGCAGACGCGGTGGGCATCTGGCCGGTGATGATCTTGGCCGAGGCGTAACCGACCACCGAGGCCCCAATGATGACGATGCCGCCCATGGTGGGCGTGCCGCGTTTGCTGTGGTGCGTGGTGGGGCCGTCGTCGCGGATCTCCTGGCCGTAACCACGTCGCGACAGCACCCGGATGGCGTAGCGGGTGCCGATGAGCGAGATCAACAACGAGAGACCACCACCGAAAAGGATGGCTCTCATGTGATGCTGCTCCCTTCCTCGAGGAGACCGTCTGCGATGACTTCCAGTGCCGCCCCACGTGATGCCTTGACCAGAACGAGATCAGCGGCCGAGACATTGTGCCTGAGCCAGTCCGTCGCCTCGTCACGCCCCACGGTGCACACGCTCACCCCCTGCGTGCCTGCCTCGTCGAACGCGTGAGCGATCGCCCGCGCAGCAGGACCGACAGCGACGAGGACGTCGAGGCCGAGGCCTGCGGCGTAGGTCCCGATGCGTGCGTGTGCATCCGCAGATCCCTCGCCCAGCTCGAGCATCTCGCCCAGGACGGCGATGGTGCGGCGCTCGTTGGCGGCGCCCATCTCCGCAAGGGTCTCCACTGCCGCTTCCATCGACTCCGGGTTGGCGTTGTAGGCGTCGTTGATCACCACGAGTCCGTCAGGGCGCTCCGACAGCTCCATCCGCCACCGGCTTGCCGCCTGAGCCTCCCCCAGCGCGTCGGCCACCGTGTCCAGGTCGAGGCCGGCCGCCAGCGCCATCGCCGCAGCAGCTGCCGCATTGCGCCACTGATGGATACCGGTCTGCGCCAGATGGACCGTGGCACCCGAACCACGGTGGACCATCTCGAAAGAAGCGCGGCCCCACTCGTCACTGGTCACTTCACTGACGCATACGACGCTGTCCGTGCGCTGACCGAACGTGACCACCCGGGCGGAGGTGCGCGAGGCCATCTCCCTGACCAGTTCGTCATCGGCGTTGAGGATCGCAGTGCCGTCGGCAGGCAGTGCCTCCACCAACTCACCCTTGGCCGACGCAATCGCCTCACGACTCCCGAACTCGCTGAGGTGGGCGGTGCCGACGTTGAGCACCGCTGCGATCCGAGGGGGTGCGATCGAGCAGAGGTGCGCGATGTGCCCGACCCCTCTGGCCCCCATCTCGACAACGAGATGGCGCGTCTCGGTGGTGGCGCGCAGCACGGTGAGCGGAACGCCGAGTTCGTTGTTGAAATTGCCGCGCGTCGCGACGGTGGGAGCCACCTCGCCGAGCACCTGGGCCAGATAGTCCTTGGTGCCGGTCTTGCCCTGCGATCCCGTCATGGCGTACACGACGGCCTCAGGCAGGCGGTCGATCACATGTCGCGCGAGGAGCCCCAGCGCCACGGTGACATCATCGACCACGACCGTGGGCAGCTCGGTCGGGCGGTTGCCGAGCACGGCGACGGCCCCGAAGTCCTGCACCTGGGGGACAAAGTCGTGGCCGTCGACCCGATCGCCGACCATTGCCACGAAAAGACCGCCTGCCTCCGGCGTACGGGTGTCGAGGAACGCCGCACCCGTCACGATGGCCGCACCGTGCGCGACACCACCGACCACGTCGGCGATCTCCGTCAGGGACATCTCGATCATCGGCGTGCCACTTCCTCAGCTGCGACGACCCGGTCGTCGAATGGATGTACCTCGCCACCGATCTCCTGGCCCGTCTCGTGCCCCTTGCCCGCAATCAGGACCATGTCTCCCGGCTCGGCGCGCTCTATTGCTGCGCGGATGGCCAGTCGACGCTCACCCATCTCGACGACCTCGGCGCTGCCGCCTCGGGTGCCGGCGAGAACTGCAGCGCGGATGGCTCCCGGGTCCTCGCCGCGTGGGTTGTCGTCAGTGACCACGACGACGTCGGCCAACCTCGCGGCGATCTCTCCCATCACCGGGCGCTTGAGCGTGTCGCGCTCTCCCCCCGCTCCGATGACCACGAACACCCGACCCGGGGTCAGGGGTCGGAGCGTCTGCAGGACTGCCTCGAGGGCATCGGGTTTGTGGGCATAGTCGACGACCACGGTGAAGTCCTGACCAGCCACCACTGACTCCAGACGACCGGGAACTCCCCCAGCACGGCCGAGGCCCTCGGCCACCAGCGCCGGGTCGAGCCCGGCCAGGGCCGCTGACGCTATCGCGGCCAGGGCATTGGAGACATTGAACTCGCCCGGGATCCCCACCCTGGCTGCCAGCTCGACCCCGGGACCGCGGACCGTGAAGCTCGCACCCTCGGCGTGGAGCCGGACGTCGATGGCCTGCCAGTCGGCAGCGTTGCCCTGCGAAGAATAGGTGGACATCGGGATCGAGGCGTGTTCTCGCAACCTGCGACCGAACTCGTCATCGATGTTGGTGAGACCCACCACGGCTCGATCCGGCGTGAACAGACTGGCCTTCGCCTGGAAGTAGTCCTCCATGTCTGTGTGGAAGTCGAGGTGGTCGCGCCCCAGATTGAGGAACGTCGCCACGTCGAAGACCACTCCGTCGACTCGGCCCATCACCAGGGCGTGGCTGGAAATCTCCATGGCACAGGTGTCGATGTCGCGCTCGCGCATCACGGCGAAGAGGCCGTGGAGATCAGGCGCCTCGGGGGTGGTCAACTGAGTGGCGACCTCCTCCCTCGCGATCCGGGTGCCGACGGTGCCGATCACTGCTGACTTCACCCCTGCCGCGCTGAGCCCCTGTTCGAGGAGGCGGGTGGTCGTGGTCTTTCCTTGGGTGCCGGTAACGCCGATCACCCGCAGATCGTCGGCAGGACGCCCGTAGATGTGGGCCGCCAGACGTCCCATCACCTCGCGAGGCTCGGCGACGACGAGCGCGGCAACACCGGGTCTCAGGCGGTCGCGCCCTGCCGGATCCGTGAGCACGGCAACTGCACCGGCCGCCAGCGCCTGGTCGGCGAAATCTGCTCCGTGTGCCCGGGTGCCGCTCAGAGCTGCGTACAGATCGCCCGGACACACTCGTGCGGTGCTCAGCGAGACACCGGACACCGCCACGTCCAGGTTGCCGTGGTGCTCGACGTCGGTCAGGTTGCCCAGCCAACTCACCAGGTCGAGGGCAGACGTCACAGCAGGGTCCTTGGGGCGCGCTGGGCACAACTCATCCACGCCGGGAGAGTACCGAGTCACCACTCGACCGGCAGCCGCGACGGCTTGCCATCGGTCGGAGCAACGCCGTAACGCCCCAGGACGAAGCCCATGATGCGGGAGAAGACCGGCCCCGTGATCGACCCACCCCCGCCGTCCCCCTGAGGGGCGTGGATGACGACGTAGACGGTGAATCGCGCATCGTCGGCGGGCGCGAAGCCACCGAAGGACACGCTGGTGCCGCTGTAGCAGCCGCAGTCCGGATCGACCCGCTGAGCCGTGCCGGTCTTTCCGGCGACGAGATAGCCGGGCACCTGCGCACCCGGAGCCACGCCGTCCTCAGGATCAAGCACCCTCTCCATCATCTTGGCGGTAGCCGTCGCGGCACGCTTGCTCACCACGCGGGACCGGGTCGCCACGTCGGTACCGACCTCCACGCCGTCGTCGGTCATGGCGGACCCGCTGACGATGCTCGGGCTCACCCGCATCCCGCCGTTGGCGACAGTGTTGAGCGCCGCGGCCATCTGCACGACGTTGACCGAGAGCGACTGACCGAACGCCACCCGGTCCTTCGTCTGGGACGTCATCGCATCACCGGCAGTGAGAATGCCGGGCGTCTCCCCGCGGACCCCGATGTCGGTCTTGCGGCCCAGTCCGAAGCGCTTGAGGTAGGACACCAACTGCGCAGGCGTGAAGGCGTCCGTGGCGAGGACGGTGCCGATGTTGGAGGATTTGGCGATGATCCCGGCGAGTGTCAGCCGGATCGTGCCATGGTCGAACCAGTCACCGATGGGTCGATCCTGACGCTCCAGCACGCCTGGCACCTTGAACTTCTGGCGAGGAAAGGCCTTGCCTGCGTCGATGAGGGAGGCGGCTGTGAGCACCTTCTCGACAGATCCGGGCTCGTAGGTGTCGTTGAGAGCACGTGAGCCGAGGTCCAGGGGATCTGCGTCGGCCGGCGTGTTGGCGTCGAAGGTGGGGACGTCGGCGAGGGCGAGGATCTCGGAGGTCCTGCTGTCCATCACGATCGCAGCACCGCTCTCGGCGCCGTACTGCGTGACGGCGGAGGCCAGCACTTTCTGCACGAACCACTGGAGGTCGCCGTCGATGGTGGTCTGCAGCGACGTTCCGTTGCGCGCGGCCTTCAAGGTGCTCTCCCGCAGCGGGATGCGGACACTCTTGCGCGAGGACGACAGCCACGTGGACTCGCCGTCGACACCAGCCAATTGTGCGTCGAAGGTCCGCTCGAAACCGCCGAGCGGCTCGTCGGTGCCCATGTAACCGATCAGATTCGCCGCGACATCGCCCGCCGGATAGGTGCGAATGGGATCATTGCGCAGGCTGACACCGGTATAGCCGGCTTCCTCGACAGCGGCGACGGTGTCGTTGGCCAACGTGCTCGGCACCCGCCGCGCGATGTACTCGAACTGGCTTCCAGGAGTGCGGCCTCGCAGCATCGTCATGGTGGTGAAGTAGTCGATGGAGAGCCGGTCGGAAAGGATTCTGGCGATCTCCGGGGCGTCGTCGGAGGTCAGAACCGGCGACACGACGACCATCTTGCCCTGGATCGAATCGGCCAGCGCGATGCCGTTGCGGTCCAGGATGTCGCCGCGCTCGGCCAACAACGGCACCTGGACTGCGCCCTCCTTCGCGGCCATCTCGGCGTACGACTGGGGGTCGACGCCCTGCAACTGGATGAGTCGTGCCCCGAAGATGGACAGCACCATCGCGATGAAGACGAAGCCTGCGCGCAGTCGGAGCATGGGGGCGCCACGAAGAGAGCCACGCTGCGTGCGGTTGGTCGACACTGGGCGAACTCCGTCCTCGAGGGGGTGTCACGACGTTTCTACAAGGTAGGGAAGGGGTAATGGCGCGGCCGCGCCGTCACCCACGCCCGGTCTTGTTGCCTGTCTTGTTGCCGGACTTGTTACCGGCCTTGTTGCCGGACCTGGCACCAGACTTGTTCTTCGCCCGGTCGCGATCCTTCTGTTCCGTGGTCTCGGTCGATTCGCTCGGGCTGCTCTCCTCGCTGGTCGTCGTCGGTGCCGGGACCTCGACGACGGTGGCCGCCGGCGCGAGTACGTCGGGCTTGCGCGGCGGGGGCGGCAGCAGTCGAATCGCGTCGTCAGGTGTCGCCTTGACACGAACGCCGCTGGTGGCACCGGTCTCGAGATCGATGAAAACTGGGGCCGGTGGAATGACCATCCCCATCTGCTGGGCCAGCAGCGCCACGCGCTGCGGGTCGCGCAACTGGTCCAGTTCCATCCGCAGGGTCTGCTCGCGCCCTCCCAGGGCGTCCGCCTGGACCTCCAACGCGGACGCAGTGAAGGACGCCTGCTGCATCGAGGTGTTGAACAGGAGCAGACCTACGACGCCGGAAACGAGAACGAGGCTGACGAGGCTGACGAAGGGCACGCGCGGGGCACGTGTGCGCACCCGCGGGACCACGGACAGACGTGCCCGATCCACCGCTTCCTGGGCGAGACGGGTGACACGGGTCCTGGACGACGGAGCAGGCAGGCTCATCGGGAAGCTCCTGGGGAAGAGGGAAGGACTCGTTCGACAGCGCGCAGTCGCACCGATGCTGCGCGAGGGTTGTGGGCGATCTCGTGCTCGTCGGCTCGCTCAGCGCCGCGGGTGAGAAGTCGGAGGGCAGGTTCGCTGCCCTCCGGGATGAACGGCAGATCTGGCGGGACGTCGAGTTTGGTGGCCTCCACGAAGGCTCGCTTCACCAGTCGGTCCTCCAGGGAGTGATAGGACTCCACGACCACTCGCCCGCCGACCCCGATTGCGTCGATCGCGGCCGGGATCGCTCGACGCAGCACGGCGAGTTCGTCGTTGACCTCCATACGCAGGGCCTGGAAGGTGCGTTTCGCCGGATGCCCACCCGTCCTGCGAGCCGGCGCCGGAATGGTGGCGTAGAGGAGTTCGACGAGTTCGCCACTTGTCGTGAACGGCTTCTCCTCGCGACGTCGCAGCACCGCTCGAGCAATCTTGGGCGCGAACTTCTCCTCGCCGTACTCGCGAAGGATGCGACTCAACTCACCGGCCGTAGCGGTATTGAGGACATCTGCCGCACTGGGTCCGGTCGTGGGGTCCATGCGCATGTCGAGAGGCCCGTCCTCGGCATAGGCGAAGCCTCGCTCACGCACATCGAGTTGCATCGAGGAGACGCCGAGGTCGAAGAACACCCCATCCACGTGATCGAGGCCCAGATCGCCCAGCACCTCGGGCAACTCGTCGTAGACCGCGTGCACGGGCGTGAAGCGAGAACCGAAGCGGGCCAGCCGCTCACTGGACATCGTCAAGGCATCCGGGTCACGGTCGACACCGATCACGTGGACCTCGTCGCATCGCTCGAGCAGCGCTTCGCTGTGTCCGCCCAGTCCGAGAGTGCAGTCGATCATCACCGAACCCGGCGCTTCTATCGAAGGCGCAAGCAGGGCGACGACTCGGTCGAGCAGCACAGGGGCGTGGCTCGGAGTCGGCATCGGGTCAGCCCCGCTGTCCCAGATGGACCAGGAGAACCAGGACGAACGCCAGGCCCGAGGCCGTCGCTGCCGAGAAGAGGAGCAGCGCTGTCACCTCGCGCGCTTGATCTCGTACGCGCGTAGGCGCCGTTGTCGCGGCGTACCCACCATGCTGGGTGATGCTCATGATCTCGACCCCACTGGACGTTTGTTGAGTTCTGCTGATGGTGGTGCTGACATGTGCTGCCACATGCCGTGGTGCTGCCGATGTGCAGTGCTGATCTGCAGTTGGCGGTGCGAGCTGACACTCCCCGTCGTGTGGCACGAGGCGAGCCGCCGCACCAGGTCCCTGCCCGCTCCCCTGCGTTGGGAAGGCCCTCTGGTGCCGGGGAAGTGCCCCAGATGGCACGCGGAGAGCGGGCGCGAGACCTGGTGATACGGGTCATCGTCAGTTGTGGAGTTTGTCGGGTCGTGCTGCGGTGTGGCGGACTCAGATGCCTGGGAAGACCTCGTCGCTGAGCTCGGAGAACTTCTGTTCCTGCTCCTCCGAGTAGGTCGCCCACGCCGTGGGATCCCAGATCTCGATCCTGTTCATCGACCCGATCACGACACACTCCTTCTGGAGTGAGGCGTACTCGCGCAGTGGACCTGGGATGTTGATCCGTCCCTGCTTGTCCGGCACCTCCTGGCTGGCGGCGGCGAACAGCATGCGGACGTAGTCGCGGGTGTTCTTGTTGGTCACCGGCGCCTCACGGAGCCGATCGGTCAGCCGACTGAAATCCTCCAGCGACCAGACAGTGAGACAACGCTCCTGCCCCCTGGTCACCACAAGACCCTCCGTCAACTGATCCCTGAACTTGGCCGGAAGGAAGAGGCGTCCCTTCTCGTCGAGCTTGGGCGTGTAGGTGCCGAAAAACATCCGGTACCTCCTGCTGGCTCGGCGGGCAGTTACACCCTGTCCTCCACTTCGCCCCACGTTACCCCACTTCCCCCCACGTTCACTCAAGGTTTGAGCGTTTTGCAAGGAAATTGGTGATGGTGACGCGGGGTGCGTTCAGCACGCCAGAGGAGTTCGATACGCGTGATTAACGCTCAAGATCACCAAGGCGTCGACGACGTACGCCGGCAGGAGGCTCGCGGTGGTGGAGAGTGGAGCCGCTGGCGCGGCGAGGCCGTACCGACAGTTCGACGGGTCTCTCCGAGGAGGGCAACCCTCCTCACTGCAGGAGACGTGCCGGGTATGTTGCGCGCACCACATAACGTGGAGTCAGCATGAACGAGGGGAAGAATCACACGTGACGACTGCGGCAGCTCGACCATCACCCGACCTGGACACCGTCAGGCGCGTCACGGACGCGGTGCGCAACAACATCGAGCAGGTGATCGCCGGCAAACCGGAGGTCGTCCGAGCTGCGCTGGTCGTACTGCTTGCCGAAGGGCACCTCCTGATCGAGGACGTGCCAGGCGTAGGCAAGACGCAACTCAGCAAGGCGTTGGCACGCAGCATCGACTGCACCGTGCGCCGTATCCAGTTCACCCCCGACCTCCTTCCGTCGGACGTCACCGGTGTCTCGATCTTCAACCAGGACACGCGCGAGTTCGAGTTCAGGCCGGGTGGGGTCTTCGCCAACATCGTGGTGGGCGACGAGATCAATCGCGCTTCCCCCAAGACTCAGTCAGCACTGCTGGAATGCATGGAGGAGCGTCAGGTCACCGTCGACAGCGCGACCTATCTTCTGGACAAGCCCTTCATGGTGATCGCTACTCAGAATCCCATCGAGATGGAAGGCACCTACGCCCTCCCCGAAGCCCAGCGTGACCGCTTCATGGCTCGCGTCTCGGTCGGCTACCCCGTGGAAGCTGCCGAGATCGCCATGCTCGAGGGACACACCTCCCACAATCCTCTCGATGACCTCGAGCCCGTCACGAATGCGGCCGAGATCTCCGAAGTCATCGAGATCGTGTCGCAGGTGTACGTCTCCTCGGCCGTCCACCGTTATGCCGTGGCGTTGGCGACCGCCACCCGCGTCAGCACAGATCTCTATCTGGGCGCCTCTCCGCGCGCGACGTTGCACCTGGTCCGGGCAGCCAAGGCGGTTGCCGCGATCAAGGGTCGCGACTACGTCCTGCCCGACGACATCCACGGGATTGCCTCATCCGTGCTGGCCCACCGGTTGTTGCCCAATGTCGAGGCCACCATGAGTGGACGCACGACCTCCACGATTCTCTCCGGGATCGTCGAGTCCGTACCGGTGCCTGACGCCAGCCGTGCGTGAGGCGCTGTCGGCCCTGACTCTGCGGGGACGGGCCTTCCTGGCCGCTGGCATCGCCATCATCGCTGCCGCGATCGTGGTGGGCCACTCCTCCCTCGTTCGGATCGGCGTGCTCATCGCAGTTCTCCCGCTGCTCACCGCCTGGTGGGTTGCTCGCTCGCGCTATCGACTGGCTCTCACCCGCACGGTCACGCCCCAGACGGTGGCTGCTGGCCAACCCGCGACGGTGGCGCTCACCGTGTCCAACGACGCCCGTGCCCCGACCGGAGTGCTGCTGCTGGAGGAGCGACTGCCGTACGTGTTGGGCACCCGTCCGCGCTTCGTGCTCGATGGTCTGGGTCAGGGCTGGCGCAGGCACGTGAAATATGAAGTCCGTTCCGAACTCCGCGGTCAGTTCGACATCGGCCCCATGGCCGTGCGGGTGACTGACCCCTTCGGCCTGGTCGAACTCGGTCGCACGTTCCATGCCACCACGCGACTCACGGTCACGCCACGCATCGTGACTCTGCCGAGCATCCCCCTCGGGGGTGCGTGGACAGGATCCGGCGACAACCGCCCGCGTGCCTTTGCCCTCGGGAGCGCCGAGGACGTCACCGTGCGCGAGTATCGACGAGGCGATGACCTACGTCGGGTCCACTGGCGCAGCTCGGCACGAGTCGGAGAACTGATGGTGCGCCGCGAAGAGCAACCCTGGCAGTCTCGCGCCACCGTCTTCCTCGACAACCGAGGCACCTCACACAAGGGCCAGGGTGCAGCCAGTTCTCTGGAGGGAGCGGTGTCCGCGGCCGCCTCGGTCCTCGTGCACCTGACCCATCATGGTTATGCGGTACGCCTGGTCACCGCATCCGGCGACAGCCACGAGACCCAGTGGCACTCCCAGTCAGCCGACGCAGGCACGATGCCGCTGCTCCAGGCACTGGCATCGGTGCAGCTGGACCACTCCCCGGCCCCGGACACCCAGTGGCTCGCCGAGCCGGGGCACGGTGGACTGATCCTGGGCGTCTTCGGAGGTCTCGACGATTCCGACTTCACCTTTCTGCGCCGACTGCAGCACCATGCCTCCTCCAGCTTGGCCATCGCCCTCGACGTCGCAGCCTGGGCCCCTCACCTCCCGGCCTCGCCGGGGAAGAGATCGCAGACGCAGCTCACCAGTGCAGGCTGGCGTTCGGTGACCCTCGGACCTCGTGACCGGCTGGACGTTGCCTGGCAGGAGCTGGGTCTGATGCAGAGCCGGTCATCGACATCGGTGGGGTCGCGGCCATGAGAGCGAAGTGGAGCACCCTGCCTCATCAACTCCGTACGTCGGGGATCACCCTGCTGCTGTCCTGGACCACCGTGCTCGCGTGGAGCGGGCTCACCGACGACTTCGCGGAGGTGAGCGCGCCGTTGTTGTTCATCGGTCTGGTGGTCGTCGGTTTCGGTGCTGTCAGCAGATGGGGGCGACTCCCGGCGTGGGTCATCATCGGGTCCCAGATCGTCATCGGCTCACTACTCGTGCTGAGCACGACGACAGGCTCCCTGATTCCCAGCCCGGCCAATGTCGATGCGCTCGTGGTGGCCCTGCAGGACGCTGTGACAACTGCGCAAGCCTTTGCTGCTCCCATCCAGAGCGGGGTGCCCTCCGTCCACCCGTTGCTGCTGGGGGGTGGCGCCATCATCGTGATTCTGGTGGACGTCATCACCTGCACCTGGCGCAAAGCCCCGATCGCCGGCCTGGTGCTCCTGGCCTCCTACACGATTCCCGTGGCCGTCACCGGCAACGGAGTGTCGTGGTGGCTCTTCATGGCAATCTCAGCGCTCTTCCTGGCCCTGCTCTACATCCAGCACGCCGACCACGTCGCGCACTGGGGACGTGTTCCTGACGCCGGGAACAGTTCTGCCTCGATCGAGACCGGAGCGATCGGCAACACCGCGATCGCCTTGGGATCCGTCGCCATCGTCCTTGCGGTGATCGTTCCGGCCGCCGTGCCCACGATGAGCGTTGCGCTCTTCGAGGGCAACGGTCGGGGCAGCCGCGAGGTCCGGGTCAATGACCCGATGGTCGATCTACGTCGCGATCTGAGTCGAGGCGAGGACGTGCCGTTGCTGAGGGTCACCACGTCTGGCCCCAAGCCTTCCTACCTACGCGTCTCCGTCCTCACCACCTTCACCGGCTCGAGATGGACCCCGGGAGATCGCGAGATTCCTGAATCGCAGACCGCGACCGGGGAGATGCCGCCACTCGATGGTGTCTCGTTGTCGGTGCCGCGCGAGGAGTTCGACTACAACGTCGTCGTCGGATCAGATTTCGAGTCGACCTGGCTGCCGACCACCTCGCAGGTGACCCGGATCGAAGCCGGACCGGGCTGGCGCTACGACGTGGGTACTCGTGACTTCATCGCCGCCAAGGACGATGTCTCGACAGCCGACACCGAATATGACTTCTCCGGCGTGCAACTCAGTTACGACGCACCCTCCATGAACACCGCAGTGTCCGGCGCCAACTCGGTTTCGCGTGTCTTCACCGAAATACCTCCCAGCCTCAACAACGACATCCGTCGGTTGGCCGCCAGCGTCACGGCAGATGCACCTACCCGGTTCCAGAAGGCCCAGGCTCTCCAGCAGTGGTTCCGGGTCGACGGTGATTTCCGCTACGACCTCGGGCAGGTCGAATCCGCCGGGAGTGGCGATGCCGACCTGGTGGCCTTCTTGAAGGATCGTGTCGGCTACTGCGAACAGTTCGCGGCGTCGATGGCGCTCATGGCGCGCGTGCTCGGCATCCCGAGTCGCGTAGCAGTGGGTTTCCTCGAGCCAGAGCCCATCGGGGATGTGCCCAAGCAGCGTTCCCCGGACGGCACATCGGACGTGGTCTGGGAGTTCTCCGCCCACGACTTCCATGCCTGGCCGGAGCTCTACTTCCCGGGGTCGGGCTGGGTGCGATTCGAGCCGACGCCACCCGATCGAGCCGGTAACACCCCTGGTTACACCGACGCGCAGTTCGCCCCTGCCCCTGAGCCGTCGGCTCCGAGCCCGACGCGATCGACAGAACTGCTTCCTGAGCGTGGGCAGCAGCCGGACCCCGGCGCGAGCGTTCCCGTCCAGGACGATTCCACCATTCCGTGGGCGCGCCTCGGTCTGGGTGCTGTGGGTCTCCTTCTGGTCACAGCCCTGCTCCTCGCACCTCGTCTGCTGCGCCGCGCCCGTCGGCGTCGTCGCCTGGGGGGTGACATCGAGGATGTGTGGGAGGAGTTGCGTGCAGTCACGCTCGATCTGGGTCGCATCTGGCCAGCAGGTCGATCCCCACGTCGGGCCGGTGAATGGTTGGGCCACTTGTTGGCATACCCCGGACACAGTGACGGACACACGGACCGACCCCGTCAGGGTCGTGCGCAGGCACCTGAGGCCGCTGAGTCGCTGGATCGGTTGGTGCTTGCCCTGGAACAGAGCCGATACTCACGTGCTCCCGAGATGTTCACCGCCGATCAGTTCCATGCTGATGCGGCGCGCGTGGAGAGCGCGCTGTCCGCTGGTGTGAGTGGTAGGACGCGTCGCCGAGCCGCCTGGTGGCCTGCTTCAGTCCTGGGCCGCTCGGTACTGCGTCGCCGGGCGAGGCGGACGCCAACAGGCGCCATCGATCACGAGAGTGCCTACACCGTCGACGAGATGGTCGGCTGAACGCTCTACGGGGAGCCCACGCCTACCGAGCCTGCGGGGTCCCCGGCGTGGCTCAGTAGCCGCGCTCGCGGCGTCGCTGCCACCGCTGCTCGACACGTTCCATGAAGGTTCCTGCGGCCCGTGCCCGTGCCGGACGGTGCCGACGTCCGCCGTCGACCACCCCGAGGCCGGGACGTCCCGACGGCCGCGCGGGAGCGGCTGCCGGTCCGTGCGTACGGGCAGAAGTCAACGCCACGATGGCCCCACCCAGCATGACGACGAAACCCAGCACACCCATCCCGGTCTTTGCCGGGGCCGAAAGGTCGATCAGCACAGCTCCGACGAGCAGAGCGATACCGACGAGCAAGATGGCACCACCCAGGGTCGAGCGTCTGCGCGCCGTGCTCTGGAACGAGGTACCACGCAAGGTCGAGGCGAGTTTGGGGTCCTCTTCGACGAGGGCGCGCTCCATTTGTTCAAGCATTCGCAGTTCTTCCTCGGAGAGCTCCACGGTTCCTCCTCACAGGTAGGGGCAAGTCTAGGCACGCTGAGGCACGGACGGTAGTCGTCGACAGAAAATCACATCAGGCTGGCTGGCCGCACAGCGGCCTCCCCGAACCGATGAATGGCACGATCCACTGCCCGATCGGCCTCGGCCCAGCCGTGGTCGGCCTCACCGAGCACTAGTTGACGGTGCACCGATGATCGTGGAACGAGCCTCTCCACCCGCACTCCCACCAGACGCAGGCGCGCACGCTGCAACCCCAGCGCGTCGTAGAGGCCGGTGACAGCTCGGTGGATTTCCACCGTGACGTCGGTCGCCTCGGGCAAGGTTCGCGAACGCGTCAACGTGGTGAAGTCGGCGAAACGGATCTTGAGAGTGACCGTGCGGCCGGCCAGCCCGGCCGAACGCATCCGTCCACCCACCCGCGCCGAAAGGCGCAACAACTCACGCACGACCACCTCTCGGCTGTCGGTGTCGCGAGCAAAGGTTTCGTCGGCGCCCATGGAACCCTCCGGCGTATGAGGACCCGCCCGAGGGATCAGTTGGTGGCGATCAGTGCCCCAGGCGAGGTGGTGGAGCTCGCGACCCAAGTGCTCTCCGACCGCCCGACGCAGCGTGCGTACGGGTGTGTGGGCGAGGTCTCCGACCGTGAAGAGTCCGAACCGGTGGAGTAGCGCCCGAGTCTTCTCCCCCACGCCGTAGAGCTCACCGACATCAAGTGGATGCAGGAACGAGGTCACCTCAGATGGCGGCACCACCAACACCCCGTCAGGTTTGGCGCGTCTACTGGCAAGTTTGGCCACTGACACCGAAGCTGCCACGCCTACCGAGCAGGTGATGCCCTGCTCGTCGTGGATGGTCGAGCGCAGGCGCTCGGCGATCTCAGTCGGAGAGCCCAGTCGGCGCACCGAACCGCGAACGTCGAGGAACGCCTCATCGAGCGACATTGCCTCCACCACCGGGGTGACCTCGCGAAAGGTCTCCATCACCGAGGACGAGACCGTCATGAAGGTGTCGTAGTCGGGCTCGATCACCACCAGATGTGGGCACAGACGACGAGCGCGGGTCATCGACAACGCCGAGTGCACGCCATAACGGCGGGCGACATAATTGGCGGCAAGCACGACGCTTCGCCCACCTCCACCCACCACCACGGGCTGGTCGGCAAGATCAGGACGCTCGCGTAGCGCCACGGAGGCATAGAAAGCATCCATGTCCACGTGCAGGATCGGGGTGTCGGTCACTTCCACCGCCTGGCCCAACTACTGAGCCTTGGTGGGTCAGCGGCTGGCGAGGATGTGCAACTGTGCAGCGAGCGGCAGATATTCGGGACGAGTCGCGACTGCCTGTTCGAGTTCGACCAAGGCCGCTGTCGCACCGATTTCGAGGTCCAGGAGACTGCCGGGCACCAGGTCTGCGAAGACCCGCACAGCCTGGACCTCAGTCGGGACCAGACCGGAGGAGGTGAGGAGGTCGACCACCTCGTCGTGGGTGAAACGTTGGCCACGACCGGCGATGAGGCCGGTGCCTTCCAGGAGTTCGCGCGCGGCCTGAAAATGACCGGCCATGGCACGGGCCACGACTGCTGAGTGCAACTGGGCGACCAAGAGACTGAGGTGCCCCCCGGGACTGAGTACGCCGGCGATTGCCACGAGCGAGGCTGCGGGATCCTCGACCATCTCCAGGACACCGTGACACAGCACGAGATCAGCCTCATCGACCAGACCGGCCAGATCGGACAGGTCGCCCTGCTGCCCGGTGACGAGATCGGCGACACCGCGCTCGCGGGCCCGGCGGTCCAGGGAAGCCAGGGCGTCAGGACTCGGATCGATGACCTGGACACTGTGTCCCAGTTCGGCCAGAGGAACGGCAAAGCCACCGGTGCCACCGCCGATGTCGACGATGCGGGCCGGTTGATCACGCGAGGGACCTGTCTCCAACAATCGGCGTACGCCGTCCCAGACCACGCCGGTGCGGACGGACTGGCGACGGTCGCTGGCAGAGGGCTGCGGCATGCGGGCAATCCTAGTGCGTGCTCTCCAGTGATGACCCTCATCCCGGGCTCCCCGGACTGCGGTGCCACAGCTTGCGGGCCACGTCCTGGTTAGGCGACGGCGCAGAGCGAGCGACGAGCGAGCGGGAGAGCTCGCCGGTCGAAACTGCCGGGTCACCGGCAGTCTTGATGTCGGAGTAGGGGGACATCCGAAAGCCACTGGTGTGAAGGAGCACTCGTCGTTCGCGAGGTTCGTCTCCGATCGGCTCCGGAACCCGAGCCAATTCAGCACGGACCAGCTCAAGGCCCTCCTCACCGCTGCTGGCCTGTTGCCACAGCGAGTGGAGGGAAGGGAGGTCCCACGCCCCGGTGGCTCGCAACGACACCCCCCGCGCGCCCGTACGACGCAACTCACCTCGCACCACCAGCAGCCAGGAGGAGAAGACCGTGGCTGCATACGGGCCCTGAGCGTCTTCGAAAAAGGTGGCATCCACCGGGCCGGTGCCATCGTCAAGGGTCGCGAACACCACGCGCCGACCGGACTTGATGGGAGGGGTCTGGGTGGCGACCTTCACCCCGGCCACCAGCAACTCCGCACGACTGCGCCGACTCAGCAGGTCGCGGCTACGGGTGATGCCGAGCGCATCGAGGAAGGAGTCGTAGGTGACGAGGACATGCTGACTGACATCGAGGCCGAGGATCTCCAGTTCGGCCTGCACTCGTTCCGCAGCGGTCATCTCGGGAAGACCGGTGGGATGTTCACCGGGCTCACCGGGCTCATCGCCCAGTCTCAGGGTCAGTTGGACTGAATCGTCTGCCCGAACGGGGCGTACGGCGCGTGACTGGGCTGCCGTTTGGGCCCACACTCCCTTCCGTATCCCTGGGTCCGAGCTGTTGCGAATGGCGGCATCGTCAGCTCGGGCGGCAGCTGGCAACGGTCCTCTCCGGCTTCTGTTGCCGCGCCCTCTCGCCCGTGCGGCCCGATCGAGCGCACGCGCATGGAGATCCAGCTCAGCAACCTGCAGCAGCAGGTCGCGTCGGGTGACTCGCCCTCGACGCTGCACGGTATGCGCGGTTGACCCGATGCCGTAGACGGAGTCGAAGCCACCGGCCAGCACCAGTCGCTCGAGCACCGGACGTGAAACGAGGGCACGGTGGAAGAAATCGGACAGCGAGACGTAGGGGGCACCTTCGCGAGCCACGACGATACGAGTGATCTCGCCTTGGCTGATCCCCTTCACCTCCGCCAACGAGAGCCGGATTGCGTGAGTGGTCTCCCCGCGCTCCACGGTGTAGGAGGATTCGCTGGCGTTGATGTCCAGACCCAGCACGCCGACCCCGAACTGACGTGCGTCATCGAGGATCAGACGCTTGGGATACATGCCGGGGTCATGGGTCAACACCCCGGAAAGGAAGTGAGCTGGCCAGTGCGCCTTGAGCCAGGCTGACTGGTAGGTCGGCAAGGCGAACGCGGCGGCATGGGCCTTGCAGAAACCGAAGGAGGCAAAGGCCTCCAGCACCCTCCACACCTGGTCGACCAGAGACAGGTCATAGCCCTGGGCCAGTGCTCTGGGGAAAAACCATGCCTTGGTCCGGGCCATGCCCTCGGTGTCACCCAGGGCGCGACGTTTTTCGTCTCCTTCGGCATAGGACACACCGGCGAACAGGGCGATGATCTCGATCACCTGCTCGTGGAAAACCACCACACCACGGGTCTGCTCGAGGATGGGACGCAGATCCGGGTGCGGGTAGCGAGGGGTTTTCCAACCTTGCTTGACCTCAAGGTAGGGGGTGATCATGTCGCTCTTGACCGGTCCCGGACGGAAGAGGGAGATGTCGGTGATGATGTCGTCGAAGCACTCGATACCTGACTTGGCGACGAGCTCGCGTTGGCCGGGCGACTCGATCTGGAAGACGCCCAAGGTCTTGGCCTGGCTGATCATCGAATATGTCGGGCCGTCGTCGAAGGGCACCTGCGTTTCGTCGTCCAGGTCGATTCGGACCCCATCGACTCGCTCCACCTCTGCAACAGCATGGGCCATCGCCGACTGCATCCGGATCCCGAGGACATCGAGCTTGAGGAGGCCGAGCTCTTCGACGTCGTCCTTGTCGAACTGGCTCATCGGAAATCCCGCATAGGACGACTCGACAGGAGTGCGATCCAACAAGGTGGCATCGGAGAGCAGCACTCCACAAGGATGGACCGCGATATGACGAGGGAGTCCGTCAAGACGCTCCACGAGTCTGAAGAAGTGATCGAGACCGCTCTCCCCCAGTCCGCTCGCTCGCAATTCAGGCAGGTCACGCAAGGCCGCCCGGGCGTCACGAGCGCGAATGTGGGGGAATGCCTTGGCCATCGCGTCGATCTCACCCGGTGGCATGCCCAGGGCTGCGCCGACATCGCGGACGGCATGGCGAATGCGGTAGGTGTCCATCATTGAGACGCAGACGCATCGCTCACCCCCGTACCGATCGAGGATCGCGCGATAGATCTCTTCGCGACGAGCAGACTCCACGTCCACGTCGATGTCGGGCAGCGAAGCACGCACCGGTGAGAGGAAGCGCTCCATGAGCAGTCCGTGGCGGATGGGGTCGACTCCTGAGATGCCGAGAAGATAGTTGACCAGGCTGCCGGCTCCCGAGCCTCGGGCCGCACGGCGAATTCCCATCTGACCGATCAGATCGGTGACGTCGCCGACAGTGAGGAAGTAGGAGGCATAGCCCAGCCCCCTGATCGTCTCGAGCTCGTCGTCGAGGCGTTTCCAGATCCGTTGACGCGGAGCGCTGCCGTAGCGGCCACCGATCGCAGCCTCGCAACGGCCGCGCAACGCTCCATCAGCAGAGGACGCGCCGGCGTCGGAGAGGGCAAACTCAGGGAAGTGGACCTCGCCGATGCCCAGATCCTTGCGTGGGTCCAGGGAACAGCGATCGGCTACGGCACGAGTGCGGGCGAGCAGTCTTCTGGCCTCGTCCTCGCTGTCACTGGCAAACCCTGCCAGCCGACTGATCTCCTCGGCGATCTCCTGCATCTGCTTCCCGGACTTGAGGAATCCCTCTGCATTTCCCCGGCTGGTGGAGGGTCCGATGTCACGCAGAGCAGCTGATCCCAGCGGAACCAGTCGCCTGGCTGCATCGAGGACATCGATCGTCGGAGCATCGAGGCGGTCGGCATAGCGCACCGCATTGGTCAGCACTGTGGCCAGGCCGGCAGTTCGCGCGATGCCAGCCATGCGTGCGGCATGGGCCGAGGAGCCTGGCCCCCAGTCGCCCCTCTGGGCACCGAGACGGTGGGAGACGAGTTCGACAATGAGGTTCTCCCGCGGGACTCGAGTCAGCCATGGCTCGATTGCGGCCAGTCCCAGGTCGTCTCTCCGCCGGCTCGCGGCGGTTCCCACCTCTGACGATGGACCCAGCAGCACCAGCACGTCGCCGCCGGCCAGATGTGGTGCCAACAGGTCGAGGGTCGCGAGCGGCCTGCCCCGCTCCCCTGCCAGATGGGTCGCCGACACCATCCGGCACAGCGCAGCCCAACCAGCCTTGCCGCTGGCCAGAAATGTCACCCTCGCGCTACCACCCTGTTGGAGAGACAGGTCACGGGTCTCCCCGCCGCGGGCAGGAGCTCGACGTGGGGGTCGGCGCTCAGCCATGGACATCGATCCAACTGTCAGATCCACTGCCAGATCCACTCCCAGCACTGGTCGGATCCCGGCTGAGCGACAGGCACGCACGAACTTCACTGCCCCATAGGTGCCATCACGGTCAGTGAGCGCAAGGGTGTCCATCTCCTGCTCGACGGCACGCTCCACCAACACATGCGGATGTGACGCGCCGTACTGCAAGGAATAGCCGGAAGCCACATGGAGATGGACGAAGGGGTCAGGCGACGCTGGCATGGGGCACCAGACCCAACGCCTGCTCGATCACTGCCAGGAATCTGTCGGCATCGCGCACCAGGTCAGCGGCTTCGCGTTCGTTGACTGCACGGGTGGAGCCCGCTTCGGCGGCAGCGCGTTTTCCTGCCCCAGCGGCGAAGAAACTCGCCCACTCCGTCAGCTCGGGAGCCACTTCAGACAGGAGAACCCAAGCGTTCTTCTGACGGCGTGTCCTGGGTGCGGGGCGAGCTCGCGCAGCGAGCAGGGCGGCCGCGGCACACAAGGCAGCGACATGGGCACAGGCGTATCGGGTCGGGACATCACAGGCGGTGATCGCGTCGCGGAGTGACGTTGCGGAGCGCTCGAGATAGGAGTGGGTCGTCGCGGGAAGAAGATGTGGGTTGATGGTCGCGGAACTCATGGTCGTCACCACTCCTCAGTCCAGGCAACCGACGAGCTGCCAGCAGCCGTCGGTCCAGTCGAAGGAAAGATCGAAGACGCCCACGCTTTCGAGGCTGCGCCCGGCTTCCACCCGCCACAACTCCCGTTCGGCCACCAGATCGGACGGACCTGCGCTCGCCTGCCACCACGGCACGGTCTCCACCCAGTGCGCCACGACGGCGCGGACCTTCCACAACCGGCCTCGCCACAGGAACTGTTCAGGACCGTCTGTCTCGCCGCGTCGCACCTCGACGGGGTCGTCGTACTGCCTCATCGCGCCTCCTCGCACTCCATCGACCCCGGATGTCCCGGTGGCGATGGGGTCGAGTCACCGCCACCGGGACGTATCGAACATTTGTTCGAACACCCTGAACGGTACTACTCACCACCGACAGCGCGTCAACGATTACGACAAAGTTGTCGAATCACGGATCACGGATGGGAGGTGCGCGCTGGTGCCAGCAGTCGGTCAGACCTTGCGGAGGTAGGTCGTGGTCTCGCGGCGCCAGAGAAAGAAGAGCAGCGCCAGACCTTCGGCGATGATGATGGCGGAAAGTACGACGAACACGGCGGGCAGGTGCTTCTCCAGACAGATCGCCCCGACCAGCACCCCGATGCCCGCGGCGCCGGTGAGGACGAACCTGGTCCAGGCGTGGCCGCCGACGAAGAACGAAGCCAACACCATCGAAAGTGCGGCGAGAATGACGAACGCCACCAGAGCCAGCGCCACGAAGCCCGGCACGATCGGGCTCTCGCGCAACTGCTCGATTCCGCCCTGGGCCAAAATCTCCTGAGCCGAGGGGTTGCCCTGGGCCCAGCCCAGAATCACCTCATCGCGCATCAACCAGGTGAGGAGGGCGATCACTCCGGAGGTCGCCACGATCAGCCCCAACAAGCGCATGCTGTTGACCACCGACCCAGGCACGTCGCGCGCCATGCAAACCCCCTCAGGCTCATATACGTCGTCACTAGGCTCGCATCATGTCAACCGAACACCCGTCCATCACCTCATTTCGAGATGAACTCACCCGACGCAGCGCAACGGGTGAAGTCGTCATCCTGCCCGACAGCGTCCACACCGCTGCACTTGCGGCTGCTTCCCTGGGGTGCGAGGTCGGCGCCATCGCCAACAGTCTGCTGTTCGACGCCGAACAGACCCCTGTCCTCATCCTGACCTCGGGCGCCCATCGTGTCGACACCACAGCAGTCGCCGGACGGATCGGTGTGAGCCGTCTCGAGCGAGCCACCCCGCACTTCGTCCGCGAGCACACGGGACAGGTCATCGGTGGAGTCTCCCCCCTCGGTCACCCTGCTCCCATCCCCACCTGGATCGATCCGTGGCTGCGCCAGCACCCGGTGATCTGGGCTGCCGCGGGTCACTCCACGGCCGTGTTCTCCACCACCTATGAAGAGTTGGCTGCTCTGTGCGGGGCGGTCGAGGTGCCCGTCGACTGACTCCCCACCCACCGCGCCACACCTGCACGCGCGCCAGCACAGTAACTTTCACCTGTGGAAACGACCGACCAGCACCGACAGGGGTGAGAGCGTGGACGCTCTGGCACTAACTTTCTCCAGCGGATGGGCCAGCGGGATCAACGCCTATCTGGTCGTTCTCGTCATGGGGATCGCCGACCGCATCGGGTCCTTCTCCGAAGTGCCGGACGTCCTGGGCCGCTGGGATGTACTCGCCGTGGCCGGATTCCTCTATGCGATGGAGTTCATCGCCGACAAGATCCCCTACATCGACTCCACCTGGGACGCGATCTCGACCGTCATCCGGCCCACTGCCGGAGCTGTCATCGGGGTTCTGCTCGCAGGCGACGCCTCATCGCTCGAGCAAGCGGTACTGGGCGTGGTCGGCGGTGGCACCGCGCTGTTGAGTCATGTGGTCAAGTCCGGCAGTCGCCTGGCCATCAACACCTCCCCGGAGCCGGTGACCAATGTGGCGGCCAGTGTCACCGAGGATGCCGCCGTCCTGGGAGTCGTGTGGTTCGCCCTGGAGCACCCCGAGGCGGCTGCGGCTGTCGCTGGCGTGCTCCTGCTCGGTGGTCTGATGGTGCTCTTCCTCCTCGCGCGCGTCATCCGGCGCGGATGGCGCAAGTGGAAGAAGAAGGATCCGATCCAGCAGATCGCCTGAACAGGCGTGCCTGCGCCTGCGTGAGTCACCTAGGGTTTCGACCTGTGGCACGCATTGTGGTGATCGGCGGTGGTTTCGGCGGCATGGCCGTAGCCGCCCGGCTGGCCAAACTGGGACACGACGTCACTCTTCTCGAGCGTTCCTCCGCGCTGGGTGGCGCGCTCACCACCGAACACCTGGGCGAATTCTTCTGGGATGCGGGACCCAGCACGACGCTCCTGCCCGCCGTCATCCGCGATCTCTTCCGCAAGACCGGCCGCCCACTTGAGCGAGAACTCGAATTGGCGCCTCTCGACGTCATCCGCGAACACCGTTTCGAGGACGGCTCCGCGCTTCAACTGCCCGGGGGGTCACGCGCTGCCCAACTGAGTGCCTTCGACACGCTGGGTTCCGGGCTCGGGCAGCAGTGGGTCGATCATGTCGCCTCCTACGGCGATCCGTGGGAGGTGTTGCGCAAGGAGTGGTTCGAACGACCCTTCGACCTCCAGGTCGCTCCCCGTGCACTGACTGAACTGCTCGGTAGCCGCCAATCCCTGCACCAACAGCTGCGACGCTCCTTCTCCGATCCGCGATTGCGCCTGGTGGCAGGCCATGGATTGGCGAGCGAGGGCCACGACCTGCGCAGAACCCCGAGTTTCGCCGGCGTCGGGATCTATCTCGAACAGCGATTCGGCTGCTGGACCGTCCCTGGCGGTCTCGCTGCTCTCGGCCGCGCGATGGCGCAACGACTGACCACGCGCGGAGTCACCGTGCTCACCGACACCGCCGCTGTCGACCTGATCGTGAGTCAGGGGCGCGTGGCTGCCGTGCGTACACCTGTGGGTGAGATCGCAGCCGACCACGTGGTCGTGGCGATAGATCCGCGACGACTGCCCGCGCTGGCTGCGCACGTCAGGCGGACCTCGTCGACCACTCCTCCCACCGTGATCCACGTCGGTCTCGAGGGCGACGTGCCAGAACTTCCACATGAGGTGGTGGTGCACGGTGATCCTCTGCTCATCCTCCGGACCCGGGAGGGAGCTCCGGTGGGAGCCTCGGCGTGGACGCTGCTGGTCCGCGGCCCGATGAGCGAAGATCCCCTGCGCACTCTTGCTCGCGTCGGCATCGACATCCAGGCCCAGGTGGTGGTCCGAATCGATCGCTCCCCCGCCGACCTGATCAGGCAGTGGGGCGGTTCGCCCCAGGGCGTGCTGTGGCGCGGCCCACGCACGAGCCACGAGCGCGTCGGTCCACGCACGCCCATCCCGGGCGTACTGGCTGCCGGCGCTCACGCCACCACAGGATCAGGACTCCCGTTCGTGGGGCTCAGTGCCTCGTTGGTGGCAGCCATGGTCGGACAAGCCGGAAACCGCTGAGAACTCTTGAACCCTTGAGCCCTTGCCGCGACTCAGGTCAGTTCCCACACCACTGTGACGGTGCTCGTCACGGAGGTCTCACCGGGCTCGAGGGCGCCGCCGGCATCGTGCATCATCGCCATTCTGGCTGATTCGGGGACGATCCCACTCCCTGCGCCACCCTCCACCATGGACTGCACGCCACCGAGACTGAGACCGGACATCCGCGCCAGTGCCGCAGCACGTTCCCGGGCGTCGTGGAACGCCGCCTCGCGTGCCTTGCTCTCCGCGGCATGTGTGTCGGTGACCTCCAGGCCCACGTTCTCCACCGCGAGCGAATCGCCCACTTCACGAGCGAGATCGCTGAGCATCACCCCGGCTGCAGCCAGGTCCGTGAGGCGGACGGCGTAGCCGTGACGCGCCTCATAGCCTTCCCGTCGGCCCTCGTGGTCGTGGAAGGGCCACACCGAGACGCCGGTGGAGGCGAGGTGTCGCTTGTCGGTGTGCCGAGCGGCGACGCCAGCGAGCTGGGCGGCGCCGAGAGACATGATGTCGTAGGCCTCGACCACCCCGACTCCACGACCGACGACAGCGACTCGGACGACGGCACTGTCGGGTGCGATCTTGCTGGTGCCGGAACCGGTGACGGTGACAGTGCGCATGACACCAAGGTAGCGGTCAGAGCGCGATTGCTCCTCCCCTGCCCGGTCCGGGGGTGTGTCCACTGACTAGGCTCGTTGACGTGACCACCTGGGATCCTGCTCACTTCCGCCACGAGGTCCAGACCGTGCTCGATGCCTTCCTCGAGCACCAGTCTGCACAGTTACGGGCCTTGGGACCTGACGCCGAGCGGCTGCTTGTAGAGGCCCGGACCGCGGTGCGCGGCGGCAAGCGGTTTCGTGCTGCGTTCTGCCACTGGGGCTATCGGGCCATCCGCCCCGAGGTCCCCGACACGGCAGCACTGGCACGTGCCTGCGCCTCGCTGGAGGTGCTCCACGCCAGTGCCTTGGTGCATGACGACTACATGGATGCCTCCGACACCCGTCGCGGCCGCCCCTCGACCCACCGAGCCTTCGAGGCCGAGCATCGCGCTGCGGGCTGGCGCGGCGACCCTGTGCAGTACGGCGCTGCCGCTGCCATCCTGCTCGGCGACCTGCTGCTCGGTTGGTCCGAAGACCTGGTGCGGCAGTGTGGTTTCGGCCCGAAGGACGTCGCAGCTGGTTTGGCACTCTTCGAGGTGTGTCGCAGCGAGGTGATCGCGGGACAGTTCCTCGACATCTCGGTGCAGGCGCGTGGACGGGCCGACGTGGAGACGGCGATGACCGTGCTGCGTTACAAGTCCGCCAAGTACTCCATCGAGCGACCCCTGCACATCGGTGCCGGGCTAGCTGGGGCCAGCGAAGCGCAACTCGAGCAGCTCACTCGATTTGGCCTCCCGCTGGGCGAGGCATTCCAGCTGCGTGACGATCTGCTGGGGGTCTTCGGCGACCCCGCAGAGACCGGCAAACCTGCAGGTGACGATCTGGTCGAGGGCAAACGAACCGTGTTGGTCGCCCTGGCGCTGGATGCGGCACCGCGCGAGCAAGCACACCGCCTCGACGCTGCCCTCGGCACACCGCTGGACGCCACCGACGTCGACGATCTGCGCGACATCATCGAACGTTGCGGTGCTCGTGACCAGGTCGAGGTGGTGATCGGCGAGTTGGCCGAACGTGCGGTGGCGAGTCTGGCATCTGCCGATGTCGACGCGGTCGCTCGCGACGTACTCACCGAGCTCGCAGCCACCGTGACGCAGCGCACGGTGTAGTCCCTCAGTCGAGGCTGGTCAAACCCTCGACGTCTGGGCCGTCACCGCGAAGCAGCACCGAGAACGGGACTCCCCTGTCGGCGTAGACGCGTGATCCCAGGACACTCACCGCGATGCTGAACGCCTTCTCGTCCGATCGGGCCAGCGTGGCCCACCCGTCCCAGAGGAGAACGACACCTTCGGTGCGGGCGCCGATGTCATGGAGACAGTCGGCGAGAGCATCGAAGTTCTGGCCGTAGTGGTCAGGAAAGGCAAGTGCTTCTCCGACGGACGCCAGGAAGTCGGCCTTGGTGTCGGCGCCCACCCAGCCGTCGATGTGGCCAAATCCCCATCCGGCGTGCTCGACGATGTGCTGCACGTCGGCAGTGTCGAAGGCTGCGTGCCACTGGTAGATCCCGGGGGCTTGTCGCCCGGTCAGGATGCTGGCCAACCCGCTCATCTGGTCACCTCTTGATCCGGGAGAAGGTTCGATAGTGGTCGCTGGTCCAGTAGAACTCGCCACTGTCGCCCGTCACGATGCGTCGGGCTCCACGGTCCGCGGAACCAGGCGTCGGCACGGTGTACTCCCGGTAGTAGCCGGGCGGCTGGTCCGGCAGGATCTCTTCCCGGTTCTGGAACGTGCCGCCGTCCTGCTCCTCGGCGAACGGACCGTTCGTATCGATCAACTCGAGCAGTACGGACGCCTCGGGCGGCAGTTCCGAGACGGTGACGACCGGCAACCCGCTCGAGGCAGTGCTCGCGGTCGTCGATCGAGGCTCGGGCTGGCCGGGCTGGACCGTCCCCAGCACCCACCAGGTCGCCAGCGCCGCCAGCGCGATGAACACTGCCCACGAGAGACCCCGCGGACGAGACATCAGTAGCCGAGGACCTGAGCGCGTCGCTTGGCCTCGCTACCGCGATTCTCGCGCAGCGCGTCAATGGGACGCCCGGGCAGATCGTCGTCGCTGTAGAGCCACGCGATGCACTCGCGGTCATCGAAACGCCGGTCGTGCAGCACGGTCAACAGACCCGGTAGACCCTTGACGATCAGACCGTCCTGGATGAAGTCGGCCGGAACGCGCGGACCTGTGCCCGGTGCGGAGACCGCCGCCGCCAGGTCGTGCTCACGGATCATGGTGCGGATGGTGCTCGGTGTCACCCCGAGCAGGGCAGCTGCCTGTCCCCAGTCCAGCCATACAGGGACAAGGGCAGCCAGATCACGCTCGGCGAGGGGTACGTCACTCATGCGTCCCAGTCTGTCACGGTCGGAGTCTGCTGCCTCCTCCTGCTGATACCCGGGAGCTGGTGTGCGCCACGCCAAGGGTGTCCAGCGCACGCGTGGTCGGGACGCTTCCGTACGATGGTCAGTCCGGAGCCGTCCCCGTCCGGTGTTGGAGGTCGATCAGTGGAGCCGCCCGAGCATGCCCGATCCGGGGCGCCCGGCGGATCTGTCGACCCCCTCGTAGGCCGACTGCTGGAGCGGCGCTACCTCATCGGCCCTCGCATCGCGCGGGGTGGGATGGCCAGTGTCTACGAAGCCACCGACACCCGTCTGGACCGCACGGTGGCGGTGAAGGTGATGCACCCCGGCCTCGGTGGCGGAGACGACGAGGATGACTTCGCCCGCCGTTTCGTCCATGAGGCTCGGGCCGCCGCCCGGCTGAACCACCCCCACGTCGTGAGTGTCTATGACCAGGGCCACGACCACGACACCGTCTTCCTGGTCATGGAATACGTTCCCGGCCACACCCTGCGCGATGTGATCCGCAAGGACGCACCGATGCCCGCGGTACGAGCTCTCGCACTCCTCGAGCCACTCGTGTCTGCACTGGCCGCGGCCCATCGCGCCGGTCTGATCCACCGCGACGTCAAACCCGAGAATGTGTTGATCGCCGACCAGGAACACGGAGGGCAGATCAAGGTCGCCGACTTCGGGCTGGCCAAGGCCGTGAGCGCGGACTCCCAGCACACCGCGACCAGTGGTGTCCTGATCGGCACGGTGTCCTATCTTGCACCCGAGTTGGTCTCGGAGGGACGCTCCGATGCGCGCGCCGACGTCTATGCGGCTGGAGTCGTGCTCTACGAACTCCTCACCAGCGCCAAGCCGCACGAGGCCGAGTCGCCGATCCAGGTGGCCTACCGTCACGTCCACCACGATGTCCCGATGCCGTCGCTCATCCAGCCGGGGATCCCCGACTATGTCGACGCCCTGGTCGCTCGTGCCACCTCGCGTGACCCCAGTCAGCGCCCTGCTGACGCCTCGGTACTCCTGCATCACATTCACCGGGTGGTGCAGGCCCTGCGTGAGGGACTCACCACCGACAGCGAACTCGCTGCCGATCTGATGCCACGAGCGGTGCTCGATCCCGACCATCATCACGCTGATGATCCCGACCATGGGAACGATCATGGGAACGAGGTGGAGGTCCAGGACGCCGAGACATTCGTCGCGGAGCCCTATGACGCCAGCGCGCTGGCCCTGCTCACCGAGCGCGATCCCACGCCGTACAGCCGGTTCGATGACCACAATCCCAACCACACCGCTGTCTTCGATCGCAGCATGATGCCCCCGCCGGCCCATCCACCCGCCCCGACCACCACCGTGGGGTCCGCCCGGCCCAAGACTGCGCGGCGAGCGACCAGAGCGCCCTCCCGACGCTCCGAGCAGTCACGGGCACCGAGTCGGATCGCCCCGGTGGCAACCGCCGCCCGGCTCCCCACCGTCAAGGGACCGGTCGCGCTGCTCCTCGCGATCCTGCTCGCCGTCACGATCGGTGTCGGCGCATGGTGGTTCGGGTGGGCCCGCTACACCACCACACCTGCCGTGCTGGGCCTGGACAAGGCTGCGGCGAGCGCCACCCTCGACAAGTCCGGTCTGGACGCCGTGGTGGGCGATCCTGCCTTTTCCGAGACCGTCACACCCGGGTTGGTGGTCGCCACCGACCCCAAACCGGGCGGCAAGGTACGCAACGGTGGATCGGTGACGCTTCTCCTCTCCGCCGGGCCGGAACGGTACAAGGTTCCCCCGCTGGAGGGTCTGACCGAGGACGAGGCGCAGGATGCCCTGGCCGCCACGAAGTTGGCCTTCGACGTGAGCACTCTCCAGTACAGCGAGACCGTGCCGGAGGGCCAGGTCATCAAGACATCTCCTGCGGCCGGCACCGAACTCAAGCCCGACGCCCAGGTCAATCTCGTCCTGAGTCAGGGACGACGGCCGATCGCGATCAAGGACTGGAGCGGCAAGTCGTTCGACAAGATCCGAGCCAGGCTCGAGAAGCGCGGGGTCGAGGTGGCAGTGACCAGCGAGGAGTACAGCGAGTCGGTCCCCGAGGGCGTCATCATCGTCCACGACCCGACCACCGGCACCGTCTACTCCGGTGACACGGTCTCCTTCGTCGTCTCCATGGGGCCCGAACTCGTCGAGGTCCCCAGCATCCGCGGGATGGGCGTCGAGTACGTCACCGAACTCCTGGAGGATCTGGGCTTCGAGGTCGTCACCGAGCGCGACGACGACTACGTCGGCTTCGGCTACGTCTGGGGGTCAGACCCGGAGGCGGGCGACGAGGTGCCCCGGGGAAGCACCATCACGCTCTACCTCATCTGAGCCGCTGCATGACCCCCGATACTCGTCGTACCTCGCTGCTCGCAGCGGCTGCGCTGCTGATCCTGGCAGCCTGCTGGGGATCGACCTTCTTCCTGATCAAGGACCTGCTCGACCGGATCCCCACGCTGGACTTCCTGGCGGTGCGATTCTCCATCGCTTCGGTGGTGCTCCTGCTCGTCGCACCCAAGGCGCTAGGACGACTCGAACCTCGAATTCGCCGTCACTCGATCGTGTTGGGGGTGCTCTACGGCCTGGCACAGATCCTGCAGACCACCGGCCTGGCCCATACCGCGGCCAGTGTGAGTGGTTTCGTCACCGGCCTCTACGTCGTGTTCACGCCACTGCTCGCCGCCGTCATCCTCCGTACCAGGATCCCGCCCATCACGTGGGGCGCTGTCGTCGTGGCGACCATCGGCCTCGCCATCCTCGCCCTGCGCGGCTTCAGTATCGGTTACGGCGAGTTCATCACCCTGGTCTCGGCGGTCCTCTACGCGCTGCACATCGTCGGCCTGGGCGCCTGGTCGAGTGCTCGCGACGCGATGGGTATGACGATCCTGCAGATCATGGTCATCGCGCTGATCTGCACACTGGCCACCATCCACGACGGCATCGAGTTGCCTGACCGCACCAGCGACTGGATGGCGGTGCTCTACATGGCCATCATCGTCGGAGCTTTCGCACTGTTCGCCCAGACCTGGGCCCAGGCTCATCTGCCACCCACCCGTAGCGCGATCATCATGAGTATGGAGCCTGTCTTCGCCTCGTTCTTCGCCGTGTGGCTCGGCGGAGAGCAGCTCACTGCGCGCCTGCTGCTGGGCGGTTCCCTGGTGCTCGCGGCGATGTTGGCCGTGGAACTGGCGCCCCGTCGAGTCATCGAAGGGGAGGTCACCCACATCGCTGTATGACCTCCCTTCGGGTGGTGTGTGCAGACGGAGTCGGTTGATTGCCACCTCCCGGACGAGAAAAGTCCTATCGTGGAGAGGTGGACGACACGTGCGCGCGCTGCCGGGCATCGCTCGGCATGGGACGTTTCTGCCTCAACTGCGGCCACCCCATCGGGGCGCCCGTCTCCCCAGACGAGCCCGGCCCCGCTGCTGTCGCACCCGTTGAGAAGCACCACGGGTGGGACCCTGCCGACGACCTGCTGCCCTACTCCGACTCCTTCGACCCTGAGCTCGACACCCCCCTCCCCGGCAGTACCTGGATCGCCTGGGTGATGGGTGCCGCCCTGCTGATGGGGCTCGCCCTCGTGGTGTTGGCACTCGTCGGCACCGGAAATCAACCAACGCCTCCTGCCGCAGACCAGCCAGGGGGCCAGACCCCCGAAAACGCAGTGGCGACACCTGAGGATCTTGATCCGCAGGAACTCGAGGTTTCACCGGACTCCCTCGGCGTCGGCAGGCCTTTCAACGCCACGCCGGACGCCACCATCGCGGTTCCTTCGACCACACCGGCGACGACAGATCTGGACGGAGAACTGGTCGCCTACACCGCCGACAAGATGCAGGACGGCCTACCCACCACAGCCTGGCGCATGCCCGGCGACGGCACCGACTCCACCATCACGATCACCTTGGCCGAGCCCATGGTCGTGAATCGTGTGGGTCTGATCAACGGCTATGCCAAGGAGGTGAACGGGGTCGACTGGTACCCCAACAACCGGCGCATCCTGACAGCCCGGTGGGGCTTCGAGGACGGGAGCACACTCGTACAGACCTTTGAGACGGGCAGGCGTCTCCAACGTGCGAAGGTGCCGGCCGTACTCACCGCCACGGTCACACTCACCATCACCTCGGTCACCGCACCCGGTTCGGGGGCGATGGGTCGCGACTACACCGCCATCAGCGAAGTGGCCGTGCTGGGGCGACGAGCCGGCTGAACACCGTCGCCGCACGTTCGACGTCTGCCGCGCTCACATCGAGGTGGGTGACCAGACGGACGGTGCGTGGCCCGACGGCCGAGATACGGATCCCCTCATCCGCAGCGGCAGCCACGAACTGGGCGGCATCGGGGCGGTCGAGGACCACGATGTTCGTCGCGACACTGTCCGGGTCCAGTCCCAGGGACTCCCCCAGGAACCGCGCACGGGCGTGGTCGTCGGCCAGCCGGTCGAGATGGTGGGCGAGCGCGTACGTCCCGGCCGCTGCCAACACGCCCACCTGACGCATGCCGCCACCCATCCGCTTGCGACGGACCCGAGCCTGCGCGATCGCGTCGGCGGAGCCCACCATCAGTGAGCCGATCGGGGCTCCCAGCCCCTTGGAAAGGCACACCGCCAAGACGTCCGCGACCCGACCGTAGTCGGCCAGCGGCGTCCCGGTCGCCACATGGGCATTCCACAGCCGGGCGCCGTCGAGATGGATCTTCGTGCCCACCGAGTCGGCCCAGGCACGCAACGCCAACAGGTCCTCGATCGCAAGCACTGTCCCACCCGCGAAGTTGTGGGTGTTCTCGACCGACACTGCAGCAGTGGCCACGAAGAATGGCCCCATGTCGGGAGCGTGGAGCGACTGGACCGCAGGCAGATCGATCTGTCCACGCTCTGCTGTCCAGGTACGCATCGTGAGGCCCGAGATCGCAGCGTGGGCACCGAGTTCGGCGCGAGCAATGTGCGCCGAGGACTCGCAGAGCACCTCCTGGCCGGGCTCCACCACAGACGCGACAGCCAACACGTTGGCCATCGAGCCGGTCGGGGTGAACAGGGCAGCCTCGTGCCCGAACAGGTCCGCGACCTGCTCCTGCAGCGCCAGCACGGTGGGGTCCTCGCCGTAGACGTCGTCCCCCACCTCCGCTGTCGCCATCGCCTGACGCATCTGCGGTGTGGGTCGGGTCAAGGTGTCCGAGCGCAGATCGACGACAGTACTCATGCCTTGCGGAGCATCTCGGCAACGAGAAAGGCGAGTTCGAGCGACTGGACACGGTTGAGACGCGGGTCGCAGACCGACTCGTAACGGTTGGCCAGCCCCGCCTCGTTGATCTCCTCGCCACCGCCGATGCACTCGGTGACGTCGTCACCGGTGAGCTCCACATGGATGCCACCCGGCCATGTGTCGAGCGAGCGGTGGACGTCAAAAAATCCCTGCACCTCTTCGATCACGTCGTCGAAGCGGCGGGTCTTGTAGCCCGAAGACGCCTCGAACGTGTTGCCGTGCATGGGGTCACACACCCAGGCGACCTGCGCGCCTTCGGCCGTGACCTTCTCGACGAGTGGAGGCAGACCGTCACGGATCTTGTCCGCACCGAAACGGGTGATGAAGGTCAGTCGGCCGGGGGTGTTGTCGGGGTTGAGTCGGGCGGCGTAGGACAACGCCTCGTCGGGAGTGGTGGTGGGGCCGAGTTTGATGCCGATCGGATTCTGGATACGACGGAGCAACTCCACGTGTGCGCCGTCGAGCTGGCGGGTGCGTTCCCCGATCCACACGAAGTGGGCCGAGACGTTGTAGGGCAGATCGGTGCGTGAGTCGATCCGGGTCAGCGAATGTTCGTACTCCAGCAGGAGCGCCTCGTGGCTGGAGTGGAAGTCGACGCGGTGGAATTCGTCGGGGTCTGCCCCGATGGCCTTCATGAAGGTCAACGCGCGCTCGATCTCGTCGGCGAGCGCCTCGTAGCGCTGACCGAACGGCGAACTCTGCACGAAGTCGGTGTTCCAGGTGTGGACCTGGCGCAGGTCGGCGTACCCACCCGTCACGAAGGCGCGGACGAGGTTGAGCGTCGCCACCGAAGAGTTGTAGACGTCGACCAGGCGCTGAGGGTCAGGAATGCGTGAGGCTTCGGTGAACTCGAAACCGTTGACCGCGTCCCCGCGGTAGGCCGGCAGGGTCATGCCGGCGCGCGTCTCGAGGTCGGAGCTGCGCGGCTTGGCGTACTGCCCGGCCAGACGACCCAGCTTCACGACCGGGACCGAGGCTGCGTAGGTCAGCACGACGGCCATCTGCAGCAGCACCCGCAACTTGTTGCGCACGTTGTCGGCCGTCACCCCGGAGAACGTTTCCGCGCAATCTCCGCCCTGGAGGAGGAAGGCCTCACCCCGAGTGACTGCCGCGAGCTTCGCGGTGAGGGCATCGCACTCACCCGCGAACACGAGTGGCGGTGCTTTCCGGAGCCGGGCCACTGCAGCGTCGACGGCACCCTGGTCGGGGTACGTCGGCTGCTGCAGAGGTCCTAGCGCGTGCAACTGCTCGAGGGTGGGGACGGTGCTCACCCGGCCAGCGTACGACGCTGCTGGGTCCCTGCCCGAACCCTGACCGCCCCTCGAACGCTCAGCGTCTCGGCGCGAGTACGCCGGTGGCGCTCTCGAGGGTGATCCCACCCGATTCGCGGCGAATCGCCTGCAGGGTTCCGGTGACGAACGACGGGTCGGGGTAGGAGATGTGCCCCGGCGCTCCCTCACGCGAAGTGGTCCAGAGCCGGTCGGAGAAGCCGACGGTGCCGCGGAACTGCCGGTTCTCCAGCACCAACCTGTCGGCATTGGCCTGCCCTACGACATAGGACGCCTCGCCGCGATAGAACAGCGACCCGTGCGACAACTGCAGGATCCCGTCGCGTACGTGGGTGGTCTGGTCGTGCACCTCGCCGCTGAGGTAGACGTCGACGCCTCCTGCGACCATGGTCTTCCACAGCGGTGAACGGGTGCCGCGTTCGTAGCTCAGGTGACTGGAGTTGCGAAAACGCACGTCGCTGGTCATCGGCGTATGACCCTGCACCATGACCCAGGCGACGTCTGCCTTGCGCGCCTGACGCAGCACCTTGTCGAGCCAGGCCAACTGGTCGGGGTCCACGGTGATGTGGACGTCACCGCCGCGCCTCTCGAAGACGTCGAGGGTGATCAGGAGCACGTCTGGATCGAGCTGGACCGCGTAGGCCGTATCGCGTGCCGGTCCGGCCAGGGGACGGTCCTCGAACCGGGGTCGTCCCCGACGAGTGGTCAGCATCTCGCGTGCGTATGCGGCCTTCAACTGCGGGACATGACGCCTCTTGAAGTTGATCCAGGCATCGCCCTTGCGCCGCCAGGGGTCATCACCGATCTCATGATCGCCCACCGCGGGGAAAGTACGTAGCCCGTGATCCTCGAATCGTTGTCGCCAGGCCGGGTAGTAGACCCGCGCTGCTCGTGTGGCAGCGCGAAGGCGCTGCCTGTCGTTGCGCACCGGTCCGAACACTCCGGTGGCGGAATCGTCCCTGCCCCACCGTCCCTCCACCAGGTCTCCGGCCACCAGCAGATCGGTGGCGTCCTGCCGCGACATCTCGCTGATCACGTGGTCCAGCGCAGTGTCGTATTCACCGTTGGTGGAGTTGGCCAGGCGTCCGGTCCTGGGATCTCTGAACCGTTTGGCACCGTGCGCGGTCAGATCGGCGACGTCCTGGTTGAGGAAGTCGGGGGCCGAGAGGAAGCGGTAGGCGTCCTTCAGCGTCGGGGCGCCGGAAACCTCGGGTCGATCACGTGGACCGACCCGCTCGGTGGCGCTGGGGGCTGCGGGTGTGGTTGTGGGTGGGGAGGTGGACACGACAGGCGGAGGAAGAGCCGTCGGCACCGGATAGTCGGTCGGAGGAGGCAGCGCACTGGCCGAGTGGGGCGACACCTCGCCCGGCACCGCTCCTGACACCGCGCCGATTCCCGCGACGACCACCGTCGCGGTTACCAGACCGAGTGTTCTACGCATCACAGAGCCAACCGTAGACCGACGTCCCACGGATCGGGGCTTCCGCCCGGCTGTGTCGTGAGCAGCGCGGTCAGTCGTTCTCGAGGTGATCGATGTCGCGGAAGCCGGTCTTCTTGGACCGGAACCCGCGGTTGACCATCCACGTCAACGCCCAGAGCACCACACCGACGGCAAGCAGGCCCCCGGCGATCTCGTACTGCTCCTGCTGATCATCGCTGCGCGCCCAGGGGCCAGCGAGGAAGGCGCAGGTGACCGCACCGATGTAAGGCATGACGGTGGGCGTCGTGAAGTGCTGGTGGTCGACCGGGTGACGCCGCAGGACGATGAGTGCGACATTGACGACCGTGAAGACGCCGAGCAGCAACAGTGCGGTGGTGCCACCCAGCAGGGCGACATTGTCGGCACCGCCCTCGGAGCCGCTGGCACGCACCACATAGATGATCAGGCCGAAGGAGATGGCGGTCGTGAACAGGATCGACACCCACGGCGTACGCCGGGTCGCGTGCACCTTGCCGAAGACGCGTGGCAGGACATCCTGGTTGGCCATGCCGTAGAGGAGACGGCTCGCCATCAACATGTTGATGAGGGCCGAATTGGCGACGGCGAACATCCCGATCCAAGGGAATATCTTGTCGAAGGGGAAGTTCGGCGCCCCGGCGGCGACCACCTGTGTCAGGGCCGAGCCCTCGGCGGGATCAGCGAGTTGGCCCACCGGCACCAGTGCCACCGCGGTGACCGAGATCAGGACGTAGATGACACCCGTGATGCCCAGACCCGTAAGCATCATCCGGGGGAAGTCCCTGATGGGGTTCTCGCACTCTTCCGCCATGTTGACCGAGTCCTCGAAGCCGACCATGGCGAAGAAGGCGAGCGAGGTGGCGGCCGTGATCGCGAAGAAGGTGCTCTTGTCGCTGGGGCTGTCGAAGACGATGGCACGAGAGAAGTCGACGTTGTCACCGCCCTGGGTGAAGGCGTACAACCCGATGAAGATGACAAGCAGCAGCCCGGACAGTTCGACCAAGGTCAGGACGACATTTGCCTTGACGCTCTCCCCCACACCACGAAAATTGACCGCCGCCACCACTACCATGAAGCCCAGCGCGATCAGCAGCAGTGGCGTACTGCCGGCGGGCCAGGAGTCGGTCCTGCCCAGACCGTCGCGCATGAACCCGGCAAACGCGCTGGAGGCGGTCGAGGCCGACGTAATCCCTGAGCACATCACGGTGAAGGCCACCAGGAACGTGACGAAGTGCAGCCCGAAGGCCTTGTGCGTGTAGAGCGCCGCTCCGGCGGCCTGCGGATATCGGGTCACCAACTCCAGATACGAGAAGGCAGTCACCGTGGCCACGGCGAAAGCCACCAGGAACGGTGCCCACGCGGCGCCTCCCACCTCACCGGCCACGGCACCGGTGAGGGCGTAGACACCGGTGCCGAGGATGTCTCCGATGATGAAGAGCAGGAGCAGTCTGGGCCCCATCACCCGTACGAGGTCGGGCTCGGGACCGTTGACGTCGGTGCTGGTGTCGGTTTCGCTCATCGAGAATCCCTCGCTCTGCCGCAGTTGCCTCACTCTGGTCCGCTGCGGCGGGTGAGGCAACCACCCCGATGGGTGCCCGGCGTGTCGGCGCGGTGCGCTGGGCCCTGTCCGACCGGGATCGATCCAACTAGGCTGACGTCATGGCGAAGCGTGTAGCTGTCCTGACTGCTGGTGGGTTTGCACCATGTCTCTCCTCGGCCGTGGGTGCCTTGATCGAGATCTACGATGCCGCGGATCCGGAGATCGAGCTGATTGCCTACCTCCACGGCTACCACGGTCTGCTCACGGGTCGACACATCACCATCGGCCCCGACGAACGTGCCGGGGCGGCCCTGCTGCACCGCTTCGGCGGCAGCCCGATCGGCAACAGCCGGGTCAAACTCACCAACGACGACGACTGTCGCAGTCGAGGACTGATCGGACCCCACGACAGTGCTCTTGCGGTGGCGGCTGCCCAGCTCCACGCGGACGGAGTCGATGTCCTGCACACGATCGGGGGGGACGACACCAACGTCGCCGCTGCCGACCTCGCTGCTCACCTCCACGCCCAGGGGTCCGAGCTGACGGTCGTCGGGCTCCCCAAGACCATCGACAACGACATCGTCCCGATCAGGCAGAGTCTGGGCTCGATGACCGCGGCCCACGAGGCGTCCCGCTTCGCACAGCACGTCCTGGCCGAGCACGGTTCCAACCCGCGCATGCTCATCGTGCACGAGGTGATGGGCCGTGCCAGCGGCTGGCTCACCGCGGCTGCGGCCCGCGACTACATGTCGTGGCACGCGGAGCAGGAGTGGCTACCCGGGATGGGTCTGGATCCCCGGCGTTGGGCCATCCACGCGATCTACGTCCCCGAGCTCGGTATCGACCTGGCCGCCGAGACCACCCGGTTGCGCGCGGTGATGGACGAGATCGGCTGCGTCAACATTTTTCTGGCCGAAGGCGCCGGGATCGACGACATCGTCGCCGACATGGAGTCCTCGGGCCAGGTGGTGAAGCGAGACCCGTTCGGCCACGTCAAGATCGACACGATCAATCCGGGTCGTTACTTCGCGCGCGAGTTCGCCGCCCGGGTCGGAGCCGACAAGAAGATGGTGCAGAAGTCTGGCTACTTCTCCCGATCGGCTGCTGCCGGTGCCGCTGACCTAGCGCTCATCCGGGAGATGGCCGAGATGGCTGTGCAGTGCGGCCGCGACGGCGTGTCCGGCGTGATCGGCCACGACGAGGGACATGACGGCGAGTTGCGCCCCATCGAACTCGAGCGCATCGCCGGTCACAAGCCCTTCGATGTCTCGCAGGAGTGGTTCACCGATCTGTTGAGCGCGACCGGTCAGGCCTGAGGCCCAAGTCCCAGACCGACGGGTGCTTTTTCAATGACGGTGGCGGTCGCACTGGGCGTCCTTCTGCATCTCTAGGCTCGCGGCATGCTGCTCATCATTCTCGTGATGCTTCTGCTCGCAAGTGTGATCCTCGACCGACAGAGGAGGGCTGACCTACGACTACGCAATCTCGAACGCCGTATCGAACGCGGACTCTCTGCCCTGGGTGTCGAGACAGAGGAATCACACGTGCCCACTGCACGTCAGTTGGTCGCGGACGGCGAGATGCGTCTCGCGGTCCGGCTGTGGCGCGACGCAACCGGCGCCGGCTCGACGGAGGCGAAGCGGGCCATCGAACGGCTGAAGACCGGCACGGAGGGCACCGACTGAATCACCTCCCCCACTAGGGTCACCCCATGACTTTCTCCATCGTGGCGCGTTCTGATGACGGCGATTCCTGGGGCGTGGCAGTGGCCTCGAAGTTCCTGGCCGTGGGCTCGGCAGTGCCGGCGGCGGTGGCGGGGGTCGGGGCGATCGCCACTCAGGCAGACGCCAACGTCGCCTACAAGTTCCTTGCGCTGGCCCACCTCGACGACGGAGCAACCGCGCAGGTGGCGCTCGACCGGTTGCTGGAGGAGGACGAAGGTCGCGAAGACCGTCAGGTCGGCATCGTCGACTGCGACGGCAACGCCGCCACCTACACGGGTCAGGGCTGCTTCGACTGGGCTGGGGGCGTCGCCGGCCGATCCGGTGAACGCGGCGGTTACGCGATCCAGGGCAACATCCTCACCGGTCCGGAGGTGGTGGAGGCGATGGAGGTTGCCTGGGCGACGTCGGAGGATCAGCCGGTGGAGCGCCGCCTGCTGGCAGCGCTCCACGCCGGTGACCGCGCCGGTGGCGACAGTCGCGGACGACAGTCGGCAGCCCTGCTGGTCGTCAGGGACGGGGCCGGCTACGGCGGTCACGACGACACCGCTGTGGACCTGCGCGTCGATGACCACATAGACCCGGTGGTGGAGTTGGTCAGGCTGCTCGACCTCAACGACCTTTATCTCACTGCCTCCGAGCCGCAGGACCAGGTCGCGATCACCGACGAACTGCGCGAGGAGTTGGAGACGCTGGCCCGCGCCGCGGGCAGAGATGATTTCCATGCCTGGGTCGGGTCGGAGAACTTCGAGATGCGAGTCGCACCGGGGCTGCGACCGGCCTGGATCGACCAGCGAGTGCTCGACATCATCCGGTCAGGGCCGGAAGCAGTCAGGGCATGAGCATCCTCTCGATCGACGCGGGCACCACGGGCGTGACCGCAGTCGTCGTGAGTACCGACGGTCACATCGAGGCCAGGGGATACCAGGAGTTTCACCAACACTTCCCGCAGCCGGGGTGGGTCGAGCATTCCGCCGAGGAGATCTGGCAAGCCACCCTCGAAGCGACGCGCGAGGTGCTGACCAAGGTCGACCAGTCCGCGCTCACTGCCATCGGCATCACCAACCAACGCGAGACCATCGTGCTGTGGGACCGGGAAACCTTGGGCTCCCCGCGACGCGCCATCGTGTGGCAGGACCGGCGTACGGCCGACATCTGTGACCGACTGCGATCGGCCGGCCACGAGGAACGCATCAGCGCACTCACCGGCCTGCGCCTGGACCCGTACTTCTCCGGCACCAAACTCATGTGGCTGGCAGAGAACGAGCCGCACACGTGGGCCCTGGTCGAGTCCGGCCGGTATGCCGTAGGCACCGTCGACTCCTATCTGATCGCACGCATGACACGAGGCACGTGGCACGTGAGCGACGTCTCGAACGCCAGCCGCACCCTGCTCTTCGACCTCGAGACCGGAGACTGGTCCCCGGAGTTGTGCGAGGTCTTCGGGGTGCCGCGCGACGCGCTGCCGGATCTGGTCCCCAACTGGGGTGAGATCGCGTCCAGCGAGTCGTCGGTGTTCCTCGGACTCTCGCTGCCGATCGCGGGCATCGCCGGAGACCAACAATCCGCCCTCTTCGGACAGACCTGCTTCGCCGAAGGGGAGTCGAAGTGCACCTACGGCACTGGCTCGTTCATCCTCACCAACACCGGCAGTGCAGTGGTGCGCAGCGACGCTGGCCTGTTGTCGACCGCTGCGTGGCGCTCCCCGGACGGCGAAGTCACCTACGCCCTGGAAGGCTCCATCTTCGTGACCGGCGCCGCCGTGCAATGGCTTCGCGACGGTCTTCAGATCGTCGGGAGTGCGGCTGAGACCGCCGCGATCGCCCAGAGCGTCGACGACTCCGACGGAGTCGTCTTCGTCCCCGCGCTCACCGGACTCGGCGCCCCCCACTGGGATCCGCATGCTCGTGGCACGATTCTGGGTCTGACCCGTGGCACCACCCGCGCGCACATCGTCCGGGCCACCCTGGAGGCCATCGCCTTCGAGGTGCGTGACGTGCTGGAGACCCTCCCCGAGCTCTCTGCACTGCGGGTGGACGGAGGCGCCGCGGCCAACGACATGCTCTGCCAGTTCCAGGCCGATCAGCTGGGGCTACCCGTGGAACGACCAGAGATCCTCGAGACCACCGCCCTGGGAGCGGCGTTCCTGGCCGGTCTGGGGACAGGTGTGTGGGATTCCACCGACGACTTGCGCGAGACATGGGCCCTGGACCGCCAGTTCACTCCGGCCGGTGACCGCGAAGTGCTCGATGCTTCGTACGCGCGCTGGGGCGAGGGCGTCGAACGCTCCAAGGGATGGGCGCGATAGTTCAGGTCAGCCTGGCCCGCGCAGACCGAGCCACCTCGACCTCGGAGCGAGCACGTGCGACCGACTCCTGGGCACATATCTGCTCCGACTCCGCTTCACTGAGCTCGTCATCGACTTCCTCCAGGTCTGCCTCCAGCACAGCAATGCTGTTCCTCAGTTCCTCGATCTCTGAGCGCAACTGCAGGTTCTTGGCCTGCATCCTCTCCACTGACCGCTGCGCTGCTCGTTGCTCCTCGGCCGCTGCTGCCAGGGCCGACTCGGACTCGGCCAGTCGTCGGTCCGCGGCGCGTCGAGCCTTGAGGTCCGCGTCCGGATCCGGAACCACGTGGAGCTGCGGTCGCGAGGTCGGGTCCGGCCCGGGTGCCACCCGGGCCGAAGCCTCGAAGCCCAGGGCACCCGGGATCGCCACGGCCCCGCTCAGGTCCAGCTCGTCCAGTCCGGATGCCGCCAGTGCGCACACGAGCATCCCGCTACGCACCGCTCTGGCTGCCTGCGGGTCCAGCATCGCGGCGGTGATGGTGTCCTCGACCTGGTCCGCCACCGACTGGGTGACCTTCACTCCCTCAAGACGTGCCAGACGCCGCGCCGAGGTCGTCACGGCCGCGCTCACTTGCCGGCGCTGCTTGTTGAGGTCACGCAGTTGAGTCGCGTCGAGGGTGTCCTGGGCTTCACGCAGTGCTGCTCCGACGCCGATGACCTGCGCCACCTGCTCCGCGTCACGTCGCACCAACAGATTGACCACCCACGCAGCCAGGGTCGCCTTGCGCAGCGCCTTGATGGCGGCGGCGACCGGCTTGTCGTTCCGGCGTTCCTTGGCCAAGGTGTCCCGCGCTGAGGTGAAGTCGCCCAGCGGCAGACCATAGAGCTCGTCAGCGATCGCCAGCAGTAGGTCGGCCATGGACTGATCCTAGGGAGCCGCGTACTGCAGTTCGGTGGGGTACGGCGCCCACGGACATTCCTGGGTGATTCCGGTCGGTGCCCAGCCCAGCGAGTCATAGAGCGATCGGGCCCGGTGATTGTCGGCCAGCACCCACAGGAAGCGTGCGCCGCCGGTCATGGCGCGGGCGACTCCCACACGTCCCAGACCGACGCCCCAGTGGTCCGGCCGCACACCTAGATGACGCAACGAGTCACCGTCGTAGGCGGTGAACGCGACCAGTCCGACCGCGTCCTCGACCACGTCGACACGCACCTCAGGATCCTCGAGCACCAACACCCAGCGTGCCAGGACATCATCCTCGGGGTAGGGCAGATCTCCGAAGACGTGCGCCAGGCCGGACCGGCTCGCGATCCGTTCGAGGTCACGCAACGACACCGCGTCCTCGGCCCCTGCTCGCCGCCATGTCGTCATGGGCGCCCTGCCCGGTCCCACTCCAGATGACTGGCCACAGTGCGATCCCACAGGCCGTGCCACTCCTCGTCGGTGACGTCGCCAGACTGCACCCACAGGTCATCGGCCAGCGCCGCTCGCCACTGGTCGTACGACGTCAGGTCGCGCTGCTCGTGGGACGTGGGCGTACGCACCTGATAGGTGCACCCCTTCACCTTGAGCAACCGGGGACCATCGATGCGCTGGGCGAAGAGGAAACGACGAAAAGGCGCCTCCTCCCCCGCACTCAGCCTGGTGTGGGCAGCGCCGACGGACTCCTCACCATTTTCACGCGAGGTCACCACGACCCCGGCAAGCGTGCCCCCAGGAAGACTGCGGTAGGTCCAGGCAGCCGGACCTGTCGGACGGCCAGCCGCCTGCGATCCATAGGCGGCACCGATGCCGAAGGACCATCCTTCGACCTCGTGATCGCCCCGCATCAGCGGCAGCGGCTCCGCAAACCCCTCGCCCAGTCCGGCATCAGCCCACCAGTGGCCACCCCGGTTCTTCTCGGTGGGCAACCCCGAGACGACGAGCACCAAGTGGTTCAGAGTGGTGTCGAACTGTTGTTCAGGAGTGGACCAGACGTGACCGGCCCGCCGGCTCACCGAGAACCCCAGTTCGGTCAGGAGCCATTCCAAGGCTGCGTTCTGCTGGAAGCAGTAGCCCAACCGCGCACCCGCGGAGGCACGCGCCACGCAGGCAGCGGGTGCGACAGAGTCTGGCCTGCCGATCATGATTGACAAGTTGTCGTAGGGGATCCGGGCCACGTGGGCCCGATGGATCCGGCGTAGCCCCGCCAGCCTCGGCAGCGGCGTGTCGGTCAACCCGAGGCGAGCGAGATAACCAGCCAACTCACTCGGCATCGTGGTCGAGGCCGTGCTCGATCGCCCATCTGGTGAGTTGGACACGGTTGTTCATCTGCAGCTTGCGCAAGGTGTTCTGGACGTGGTTCTGCACCGTACGGTGCGAGATCACCAGTCGTTCGGCGATCTGCTTGTAGCTCATACCGGTCGCGACCATCTTGAGGATCTCGGTCTCACGCTCGGTGAGTTGGTCGATCGGGTCATCGGCCGTGTTGGCGGCGATCCGACTGAACTCACCCAGCACCAGTCCTGCCAGACCGGGCGTGAACACCGTGTCGCCCTCGGCCACCCGCTTCACGGCGTCGATCAGTTCGCCCCGGGAGGCCGACTTCACGAGGTAGCCGGTGGCACCAGCCTTGACTGCCTCGAGCACATCGTTCTGCTCGCCCGAGGCCGACAGGATGAGCACTCGCGTCGTGGGGTCGTGCTTGAGCATCATGGTGGTCACCTCCACCCCACTGGTGTCGGGCAGTTGCAGATCCAGGACCACCACTTGGGGGGTGGCCGCCGGGAAGCGCGCCATGGCCTCGCGGCCGTCGGAGGCCACTGCCACCACCTCATGTCCGGCCGCCTGGAGATCCCGCTCGACAGCATCTCGCCACATGGGGTGGTCATCGACCACCATCACCCGCACCATGGGGCCAACCTAACGGGCGTCAATCATTCGGTCGCAGGGACATAGCGTCCCCGGCGATGCGCCAGCGCGTCGACGTCATCCCCGATCACGATCTCTTCGACTCTTGCCGTCACCAGCCGCGACCATCCCACCTCGGCATCCGACTCCACCCGGAGAGTGGCCCATGTCGTGGCATGGGCCAGACGCGGCCCATGACCCGTCTCGATCCATTCAGCCAGTCGCCAGGGCCCGCCCGGCGCCGGGACCACGCCGGCGAACGCATCCGCCAACCCCCGGTCCCCCCAACTCAACATCTGGACGACACCGCACCCGGTCTCCAGGAGCGCCTCGGTGAGTTCGGCGTCAGGATCGAGGAGAGCCACCAACCGACCGGGATCGCCCCCCGCCACCAGCCACGACGACACCGTCAGCCCAGCCCGTTCAGCCGAGGTGCCTGCGGTCCACAGTGAAACCGCACCGCCCAACCGCCCTCGTAGGCGTCGTACGGGGTCGCGATCGCCGTCAGGCTCCAGGAAGGGGTGTGTGGTGTGGATCGTCACTCGGACCACGCTACCGGGCTTCGCGCGCCACGACAGGCACTGTCAACTCCCACTCGGTGCCCCAGGTGCCGCTGTCGACGCTGGCCGTACCGCCCAGTTCGGTGACGCGGCCACGGATCGATGAGACGACGCCGAGACGGCCCGCCGCCGCGGCCTGTTCGAGGCGACCCTGCGCGATGCCGGGTCCATCGTCACGGACAGAGATCGTGACAGCCTCCGCGCCCTTCTGCGCCAGCACCCAGGCGGAGGCATCAGGACCTGCGTGGTTCAGGACATTGTCCAGGCAGGCCTTGACCGCAGCAACGACCTCGCCGACCAGCTTTGCCTCCAACGGTATGGCCTGTCCCGGAGTTGCAACTTCCACCCGCACAGGGTGAGCACTGGCCATGACCTCGAGGGCGCCAGCCAGATCGACAGCACCCGAGGACCGCGACACTGCGGTGTCCTGCTGGCGGATGAGTGAGCGCAGCGAGCGCTCCTGTTCACCGGCCAACCGCGCGATTTCGGACCATCTTCCACTTGAGGCTGCGCCCTCTCGTTGGGTCATGGCAAGCACCTGGAGTACGCCGTCGTGCACCGCTCGGGCGAGCCTCGTCCGCTCTTCGGCCGCGGCAGCCGCTCGCTCAGCCGAGTCACGTTCGGCAGCCATCCGCTGCAAGGATTCGCACAGGTATCCCACGATGGGCCCACCGATGAGCAGCAGGAAGAGGTTGCCGTAGTTGCCCTGGTCGATGTCGTCACGGAGCGCCGTGTCGACCACCACCAGCGACAGGCCTGCCACCAGACCACCCTTCCAGTGCCAGTGGATGGCCCAGGCGAACAACGCACCCATCACCCAGAAGCCGGGGATGGTGGCGTTGAAGTCTGCCGTCTTCACCAGCGGTGTCAACGCCATGGCGCCGAGTGCGATGCCCAGGTCTGCCACCAGCAGCCACGCTCGACGTCGTGGAGCCGCGTCGTAGCACCAGAGTGCAACTGCCGTCCACACGACCAGTGCCACCACGACGACCAGACCGAGGCTGGGGTGGGAGTAGTTGTCTCGTCGATAGGCGTTGAGGACCACCATGTTGATGGTCACGACGACGCGCAGGAGCGCCAACGCCCGGAACAGGCGACCCTCGACGGCGGCCCCGGAAGTCAGGATGCTTTCGGCTCCGACTCGTCGATCGCCCGGTCCGCGGCGAGCTTCTTGGCCTTCTCCTTGTCGAGATCCTTGGCCTTCGATGCGTACATGTCGACGTATTCCTGGCCGGAGAGACGCATGATTTCGTACATGATCTCGTCGGTGATGGATCGAAGAATGTAGCGATCGTTCTCCATGCCCTCATAACGCGAGAAGTCCAAGGGTTTGCCGAAGCGGATCACCGGGCGGGTCCAGGATCCGTAGATCTTGCCCGAGGGCGCCACCACGTCGGTCCCGACCACTGCACACGGCACGACAGGCGCCCCGGTTTCGAGCGCCAACCGGGCGACGCCCGTCTTGCCGCGATAGAGCTTGCCGTCGTGCGAGCGCGTCCCTTCGGGATAGATGCCGAACAGATCACCTTCATCGAGGATCCGTTTGGCGGACTTCATCGCTCCCTCCGCTGCATTGGCGCCGGAGCGGTCGATCGGAACCTGACCGGCACCGGAGAAGAACTTCTTCTGGAACCAGCCCTTGATCCCTGGTGTGGTGAAGTACTCCGCCTTGGCCACGAAGGTGACGCGACGCGTCAGCGTCAGCGGCATGAAGAGCCAGTCTGCATAGGAGAGGTGGTTGCTCGCCAAGATGGCGGAGCCGTGCTCAGGGACGTGGTCCACGCCGTATGCCTTGGGGCGAAACACCAGCCGCAGCACCGGCCCGAGGGCGACGGACTTCAGGAACCAATAGAGCACGGGCGGATCCTAGCCGCGATCCGCAGTGACCCGCTCGATGAACGCGGCCGACTCCGCGAAGATGATCGGTGCATCGTTGTCCATGGTGGCGACGTGATAGCTGTCCATCAGGACTCTTTCGGTGAAGTCATTCGAAGACAAGCCAGCGTTGAGGGCATGCGAGGTCGAGATGTCCACCACGTGGTCATCGGCGGAGCGGAAGTAGAGGACCGGGATGGTGACTTTGGGCAGGTCTCGACGCAGTCGTGCAAACCCGGCAAACATCGACGCGGCTGCCTTGAGCGGCGTCATGGGATAGCCGTGTTCATCCATTCCCGGTTTCTTGATGTCACCTGCGACGCCGGGAAAAGCAGGAACGACATGCTTGAGGACCGGCAGCAGCACGACGTCCTTGCGCAGGGTGTCCACTGCCGGATTCACCAGCACGGCCCCAGCCAACTGGTCGGTGCGATCAGCTGCCAGGCGCAGACACAGCGCGCCCCCCATCGACAATCCGGCCACCACCACCTGGTCGTTCTCGGCCACGAGCTTGTCCACCGCAAGGTCCACGCGCGCCAACCAGTCCTCCCAGCGGGTCCGGTTGAGGTCCTGCCAGGTCGTCCCGTGGCCGGGCAACAACGGCATCTCAACGGCGTAGCCGCGCTCAGCAAGGTCCTCGGCCCAAGCTCGCATCGAGACAGGATTCCCGGTGAAACCATGCTGGACCAGCACCCCGATGCGACGACCAGCTGTGAGGTCGGGTCGGGCCGCCACGGACATGGGTGCGACCAGTGCCGCGTCCAACGGCGCGGACTGACGAGGCAGGAACGGAATCTTCACATCTCTCAGTGTGCCGCACACCGACCCCAGCCGGGTACCGTGAGAGCCGTGACTTCTCCCGAGGACGAGAGCCTCAGCGATTCGGCGTGGCGCGAGATCGTGGAGAACTATGGCGAGCGCCCCGCGTTGTTCGCACGCGAACCATTGACGGTTGCTCCCGATGTCGATGCCGATCCTGAACCCGAACCAGATCCCCCACCCTCCTTGGACGACGACCAGAGCCAAGGCAATCTGTTCGAGGCGCTCACCCGGGTCGAGCATTTTCACCCGCCGGTCCCGCCCCCCATCCCGCGCCCCCGGACGTGGCAGCGTGCGGCGGCCTGGGCCGGCCTCACCGTGGCACCGGTCCTGGCGCTGATCGCGTCGTTGACCAGCACCTATCTGCCGCCACCCATCGGATGGATACTGCTGCTGTGGCCAATCGCGGGATTCCTCTACCTCGTCTTCGACATGCCCACCAACTCTCGCGAGCCCTGGGACGACGGCTCACGCATCTGACGTCCTCACCGAAGTCGCGTACGCACGAGCCGTCAATCAGTACGCTCTCGCTGTGAGGGCGCACGAGACCGTCGAGGTCCAAGGACAACTGATGGACAGCGGCGTGCTGTCGCGCATCCTCGACGACATCCGCGAATACGGTGGCGACTACGTCATCGACCAGTTCGATATCGGGCATGAGAGCCGCGACTCGAGCAGTGCACGGATCACGGTGGAGGCCAGGGACGACGAGGCCCTCCAACGACTCCTCATGCGACTGCAGACGCGCGGAGTCAACCAACTGGACCCCGGTGCAGCGAAAACAGGAGTCGCGGAGCGCGACGGAGTCTTGCCCGACGGCTTCTACTCGACCACCAACCTGGAGACTCGGGTGCGCATCGATGACGGCTGGTACGACGTCGAGAACCCCGAGCTGGACTGCGGTTTGGTGATCGATCGCACGAGCGAGAAGCCTCGGGCCCGCACCGTTGCCGTGTCCGAAATCGTCGCAGGAATGCACGTCGTTCTCGGTGCTTCAGGGACCCGGGTGACCCTGCCGGCTCCCGACCCCCGCGACGTCTCCTTCGGGCTCCTGGAGTCGCACGCCCCTACGCAGGAGCCAGCGATTCTCCTGCGCCAGGTAGCTGATGCCATGCGGCGAACCCGGGAGAAGAAGCAGAAACTGTTGTGGGTCGGCGGCACTGACGTGGTCCACACGGGTGCTACTCCTGCCATGGTGGCGTTGATCATGGCTGGGTTCGTCGACGTCCTCTTCGCCGGGAACGCCCTCGCCGCCCACGACATCGGGTCGTCCCTCCACGGCGCCAGTCCGGGCCCTGACCGCTTCCTGGGTCAAGAAGTCGAGCAGGGCCAGGAGCACCACATCCGGGCTGTCAACACCATCCGCAAGGCCGGCTCCATCGCCGCTGCGGTGGAGAACGGAGTGCTGAGCAGCGGCATCATGCATGCCTTGGTCACGCAGCAAAAACGCTTCGTCCTGGTCGGGTCGGTGCGCGACGGCGGTCCACTCCCAGACGTCTACACCGACGTCGTCGAAGGCCAGCGAGCCATGCGTGCCGAGATCGAAGGCGTGGGGTTGTGTGTGATGGCGTCGACGCTTCTCCACTCGATTGCCACCGGCAACATTCTTCCCGCCTCGGTGCCACTGGTGTGTGTGGACAGAAATGCAGCCACGGTCACCAGGATCACCGACCGTGGTTGGAGTCAGGCCTGTGGAATCGTCACCGATGTCGGTCTCTTCCTCGAACAACTCGCTTTGGAGCTCATCCCTGACTACCGGCTCAACTGACGCGCCAAGAGGGCAGCGCCCACTACACCCGCTTCAGCGCCGACTCCGGCAGCCAGCAGCCCAGGCATCTCCCGGTAATCAGATCCGACCAACTCCCGATTCAAGGCGCCACGCGCTGGCTCCAGGAGCCGCTCCCCCACCGTGGCGACCCCACCGCCGATGACCACCACTTCCGGATCCAGTGCGGCCACCAGGTTTGCGACGCCCTTTCCCAGCCATTCCCCGACGACGACGAATGACTGAAGTGCCACGTCGTCGCCACGGTCCGCCGCTGTGGTCACCATGGGACCCGTCACACGCTCAGGATGACCCGCACAGAGATCCTCGAGAATCGAAGACCGCTCGGTCATCAGTGTCAGGGCCGTGCGGACCAGAGCGTTGCCGGAGGAATACTGCTCCCAGCACCCGCGGCCACCACACTCACACGGCCGGCCGTCGGGAACCACTTGCATGTGGCCGAACTCCCCAGCCATTCCGTTGGCCCCGCGAAATACGCGACCGTCCACGAGGAACGCCCCGCCGATACCGGTACCGACCGTGATCATGAGAGTCGACCTCGTATTCCGGGCGGCGCCGTAGGTCCACTCCGCGAGAGCCGCGCAGTTGGCGTCGTTGTCGAGGATCACTGCACACCCCAACCGCGACCCGAGGGTCTCACGCAGCGCCTCGCCCCGCCAGGGCAGATGCGGAGCAAAGGCGACCCGCTCCCCCGCGGTGTCGACCAATCCCGCAACGGCGACGCCCACCCCGGCGAGGCGGCGACCTCCGGCTGCTTCGAGTACTGCCTCGACCAGTGCGTCCTCCACCTGTCGCGGCGCGACCCGACGCCCCGGCGTCGCCCGTCGAGCCGTCTCAGTGACTCGACCGCCAGCATCCACCACGCCTGCGAGCACCTTCGTCCCGCCCACGTCGACCCCGACGATGATGCCGTCGGGAGTGGCGCTCACCGGTCCTCGGAGAACTCGATGTCGCTGCCCTGGTCGTCGGGAGTTGTGTGCCGGTCATCAGTTACGTGGGTGGTCAGGATCGCGGCTGCTGCGTGGGCCAGCGACGTTCCAGCCGAGGAAAGATGCTCCTTGACCTCCGGGCTCAGTTGTTGCACGGCGTGGATGGCGCGGCAGACGGGGCAGTTCGTGCAGTCCGTCGCCTCAGTGGCGTCGTCCGAAGCACGGGCATCAGCGTCATCCACGTTCTCACTGGCCCAACCCGACTCGCGAGCCAACCCCGACAACACCCCGAACAACTTGGCCGCCTCCTCAGGGAGTGAGCCCAGGACGTCCGGCTTGGCGCTCAGAGTGACTCCACGCGCTTCTTGAGCCCCTTGAGGGCTGCATCGATGAGGATCTTCTCGCCCTTGCGCTTCAGCATCCCGATCAATGGGATGCTGACATCGAGCGCCAGACGATAGGTCACCTCGGTGGTGCCATCTCCCCGGTCCGCCAAGGTGTAGGCACCATCGAGCGCCTTGAGCATCTTTCCCTCGACGAGGGTCCAAGTGACCTCCCGGTCGCCGTCCCACTCGTACGACAGGGTGTATTCGTCCTTGATGGGAGAGACATCGAGGGAGAAGAAGACCTCCTTCGCGCGGCCCTGTTCTCCGTCGGTCGTCACCTCGGCGACCTGGACGCCCTTGGCCCACCGGGGGTAGGAATCGAAGTCGGCGATGACGGCCATCACTCGGGCCGGAGCGGCATCGATCGAGATCGACGAGGAGGTCTGTTCGGCCATGGTCGGAGAGTACCGGACGTGGCGGTGTTGGCCGGCGTGCATCAACCGGGCGATAACCTGCGGTTTGCATCAACCGCTTCCAGGAGGATCCCGTGCGCGAGTTTTCGACACCACTGACGATCGCGATCCCCGGCACGGGGAACCTCACCGATGACGTGGTCACCAATGCCCGCGAGCATGGCAGCGTCACGGCCTTCGCCCGTGACACCGCTCAGGGATGGGTCGACGTCACAGCCAGCGAATTCCACGACGAGGTGTGCGCGGTCGCCAAGGGGCTCATCGCGGCGGGCGTCGGGGCGGGCGATCGGGTCGCGCTGTTGTCGAAGACGCGTTACGAGTGGACGCTCTTCGACTACGCCATCTGGTTCGCCGGAGCCGTGTCGGTGCCGATCTACGAGACCTCGTCGACCGAGCAGATCGGCTGGATCCTCCAGGACTCCTCCGCCTGCGCGATCCTCGTCGAGAGCGCTGATCACCTGGCGCGGGTGCGCGACACTCGTGCGGGCCACGACCTGGACTCCCTGGAGCACATCTGGTCGATCACCGACGACGCGGTGGACCAGCTCACGCGTCTGGGAGCCGAGATCTCGGACGACGTGCTCGAGCGGCGCCGCACCACGGCCACCCCGCTGGACCTGGCGACTCTGATCTACACCAGCGGCACCACGGGAAAACCCAAGGGCTGCATGCTGACCCATGGCAACTTCATGTTCGAGTTGGGCGTCGCCGTGGATGAGCTGCACCAGCTCTTCGACACCGAAGGTGCCTCCACCCTCCTCTTCCTTCCGCTGGCACACGTGTTCGCGCGGATCATCCAGGTGGGCAGCGTCAAGAGCCGCACACGTATGGGTCACAGTTCAGACATCAAAAATCTGGTGGCCGATCTCGGTGAGTTCCAGCCGACCTTCATCCTTGCCGTGCCCCGGGTCTTCGAAAAGGTGTTCAACACCGCTTCACAACGAGCGACTGCCGACGGCCGGGGCAAGATCTTCAATCGCGCCGCCGAGGTCGCCATCTCCTGGTCGCGGGCGCTCGATGCCGGGAGGATTCCGCTGCCGCTGAAGGTTCAGCACGCCCTCTTCGACAAACTCGTCTACGGCAAGCTACGGGTGGCGCTGGGTGGCAACTGCGACCACGCCGTCTCCGGTGGAGCTCCGCTGGGTGAGCGACTGAGCCACTTCTATCGCGGCATCGGTCTCACCATCCTGGAGGGATACGGCCTCACCGAAACCACGGCTGCGTTGACCGTCAACCTGCCCGGGGCCCTCAAGATCGGCACCGTCGGACGGCCACTGCCCGGCACGACCGTCCGCGTGGGCGATGACGGTGAACTGCTCTTCAAGGGTGGTCAGGTCCTGGCGGGCTACTGGAACGACGAAGCAGCCACCGCAGCAGCCATCGACCACGACGGCTGGTTCCACACCGGCGATGTCGGCGAGGTCGATGATGAAGGATTCGTGCGCATCACGGGCCGGAAGAAGGAGATCATCATCACCGCGGGCGGTAAGAATGTCGCCCCCGCCGTGCTGGAGGATCGTCTGCGGGCGCATCTGCTCGTTGACCAGTGCCTGGTCGTCGGCGATGGCCAGCCGTTCATCGGTGCGCTGGTCACCCTCGACCGGGAGACCCTGCCCGGCTGGGCCGAGCACCACGGCAAGTCCGACGACGTCCGCGAACTGCTCGAGGATCCTGATCTGATCGCCGCGATCCAGGAAGGCGTGGACAAGGCGAACAGCGCTGTCTCGAAGGCCGAGTCCATCCGGAAATTCACGATTCTGGCTGGCGAGTGGACCGAGGAGGGCGGGCACCTCACGCCCAGCCTCAAACTCAAGCGAAACGTCGTCATGCGCGAGTCGCGAACCGAGATCGAGTCGCTCTACGTTTCGTGACCGGGCTAGACCATGACTAGCCCGGTCTAGTCACTTCGGGCCATGCCAAAGCCACCATCGGGTGGTTTGTCAGGTTTAGCCCGCGACGACTCTCGGGTCGCCCCTACATTCAAGGCATGGCGGGACCGGGCGTCGGGCCTCCCCGGCTGACGGAGAGAGCGACGCGCTGCCAATGCAGCCTGTCGTGACTTCGCCGCACGACTTCTCCCGGCATGCCTGTTGAGCCGATCCACCAGCGTGGATTCCCTGACCCCGAAGGATATGCCCGATGGCGCGTCGCTCCGTCCTCCTCACTCTGGCCATCATCACGGCCCTGGTTGGCACCACACTGATTGTCCTTTACGTCCAGGGAATCGATCAGCGGGCCAAGGCAGGTCAGGAATTGGTGAAGGTACTGGTCGCCACCGACGTCGTCAGTGCCGGTGAGCCGGTGGCGTCCGCCGAGGAGTCCAGCAAGTTTGCGCAGAAGGAAGTGCGAACCGAGGACATGGTTCCCGGAGCGCTGTCCTCGGTCACGAGCATCACGGGTCTCGTTGCCACGAGCGACATTTATCCCGGTGAGCAACTGATCGCGGGCCACTTCGGCAGCGTCGGCGACACCCAGACCCTGGTGATCCCGGAGAACAAGTTCGCCCTTTCCGTGGAGCTCAGCGACCCGGAGCGCGTGGCCGGCTTCGTCAATCCCGGCTCAGAGGTGTCGATCTTCGTCACCGTTTCCTCACCCTCGTACACGCGCATGCTTTTGCCGCGCGTCACTGTCATCGGTGTCGGTCAGACCACCACCACGTCTCGCACGGTCACCGATGACTCCGGCGCACAGACGGTCGAAGAGATCCCGAAGACCATCATCACGTTGGCTCTCGACCAGGCGGAGTCAGAAAAGCTCATCTGGGCCGACCGCTTCGGTGACCTCAACTTCGCCCTCCTGAGCGAGCAGACCAAACCTCAGAACACGCCTGGCGTAGGCATCAAAAAGGTGATCCCGGACCTTCCCGCCATGGATCAGGGCTGACCATGACCGTCATCATCGAGACTGACCGTGCCCAGATCGGGATTTTTCAGGCCATGCTCCACGGCTCCACCGCCGTGACCAGCATGGAGGAACTCACGATCCACATCCAGGCTTTCCCCCATGAGTTCGCGGTCGTCGTCGGTCCCTCGATCACGACTGAGGACGCCGCGACGTTCGCCCAGTGGGCCCGCATCAATCGCCCCGATCTGGGGGTGATCCTGCTTCGCAGCGCCGTGGACGCCAGCACTCTCTCACTGGCTCTGCGCAGCGGAATGCGCGAGGTCGTGCAGAGCAAGGACCTCGCAGGAATCACCACTGCTGTCCAGCGTGCCCGCTCGGTGGCCAGTGCCATCGGTCAGACGATGCAGGGTGAGGTGCAGGCCGCAGCCCAGCAAGCCACGGCTCGACTGGCGGCCGAGGTGGAGGCCGAACGAGTCGCAGCCGAGGCGCCGCAAGGCAAACTCATCACCGTTTTCTCTACCAAGGGTGGCGTGGGCAAGAGCCTGGTAGCCACCAATACTGCAGTGGCCCTCGCTCAGGAGGGTCACAAAGTGTGTCTGGTCGATCTCGATGTGAACAGCGGAGACGTCGCCATCATGTTGCAGCTGTCCCCCCACCGCAACGTGAACGACTTGGTCGGGTTCGGCGGTGGAATTGACGAGGGCGCCATTGAATCCCTGCTCACCCAGCACTCGTCCAACCTTTCCGTCGTTGCTGCGCCCATGCACCTGGACTCCCCAGACCAAGCGTCGAGTGACGACATCGGCAAATTGCTCGACGGGCTCAAAGCCATGTTCGAGTTCATCGTGATAGACACCTCAGGCGTCTTCGACGACCAGGCGCTGGCAGCGCTCGACCGTACCGACACCATCGTGTTGGTCGGCACCCTCGACATCCCCGCACTCAAGGGAGTCAAACTGGCCACCAGCACACTCGACCTCCTCAACTTTTCCCGCGACACGTGGAAGTTCGTCCTCAACAGGGCAGACGCCAAGGTCGGACTGACACCAGAGGAGTTCGAGTCGACGTTGGGCCTCAAGGCCGACGCAACGCTGGTGTCCAGCAGAGAGGTCCTTGCTGCTGTCAATCGCGGTGAGGCATTGGTCACCGCCTATCCAGGCAATCCCAACAGCAAGGCTCTCGTGGCTTTCGCGGTCTCGCTGGCACATTCTCGAGCACCTGGTGCTCACTCTTCTTCCGGCCGCAAGACCGGCCGTCTCCGCATGAGAAAGGCCTGACGTGAGTCTGACCGATCGGCTTGCCGCCGCTTCGCGCAATCGCGCCACGGATCCATCAGCACCCGCCGCCGAGTCCGGGACAGCCACTGGTCCGGCCCGGACTGGAGCTGCCGACGAGACGGGGCGTCGTCGCGCGGCTGCTCGGAGCACCAGCGACCCCTTCGGTGACCTCAAGCGCATCGTTCATGGACGTTTGGTGGGATCGTTGGGACCGACTCTCTACGACGCTCACCTGACGCAGTCCGATCTGGAACAGCAGGTCCGTCTCGCACTCCAGACGACATTGGCCGAAGTTGAGATGCCGGTGTCTTCGGCCGACAAGTCGCGCATCTCCCAGGAGATTGCAGATGACATCTTGGGTTACGGACCGCTCGAACCGCTCCTGCGCGACCCGGATCTCTCCGAGGTCATGGTCAACACGTTCGAGGACATCTACGTCGAACGCAGCGGCAAACTGGTCAAGGTCGATGCCACCTTCGCCGATGAGGCGCACCTGCGTCGCACCATCGACAAGATCGTCAGCAAGATCGGTCGTCGAGTGGACGAGACCAGCCCCATGGTGGATGCACGTCTCCCTGACGGCAGCCGTGTCAATGCGATCATTCCGCCGTTGGCTCTCGACGGCTCCAAACTCACCATTCGAAAGTTCTCCGAAGATCCATTGACCGTCATGGACCTGATCAACTTCGGCACCCTGAACCGGGCGTCCGCGGATCTCTTGGAGGCCTGTGTCAAGGGTCGCCTCAACATTCTCGTCTCCGGTGGTACGGGCGCTGGTAAGACCACCACCCTCAACGTGTTGTCATCCTTCATCCCCGACGACGAACGAATCCTCACGATCGAGGACGCCGCCGAACTCCGGCTGGGCCAGGACCACGTGCTTCGTCTCGAGTCACGCCCGCCCAACATCGAGGGCAAGGGTGCGGTCACCATTCGTGACCTGGTCAAGAACTCACTGCGTATGCGTCCCGACCGCATCGTCGTCGGTGAGATCCGTGATGCCGCCGCACTCGACATGCTGCAAGCCATGAACACCGGCCACGACGGTTCCATCTCGACGCTGCACGCCAACACCCCACGCGACGCACTCTCTCGTTTGGAGACCATGGTGCTCATGGCCGGCATGGACCTTCCCATCCGAGCCATTCGTGAGCAGGTGGCCAGTGCCGTCGACCTGATCATCCAGCAGACCCGTCTCAAGGATGGCACCCGCCGGATCACCGCCATCACCGAGATCGTCGGTATGGAAGGCGACATCATCACGACGCAGGATGTGTTCTTGTTCGACTATTCCGCCGGCGTGAACGACCAGGGCAAATTCAAGGGCGGTCTGGAATCGACTGGATTGCGGCCCCGCTTCCTCGAACGCCTGACCGACCACGGCGTCCACCTGAATCCAGCTGTCTTCGTAGTCGGCGCGTCTCGATGAGAACCATCGTTCGTTCGCTCTCAGGCGTTCTCGCAGCAGCAGCCTTGAGTTGCTCGGTCGCCGCCCCCGCGTTCGCTGCCGATGAGGTCACGATCGACCATGTAGAGACCGATCGAGGCACCGTCAACCTGCTCATCTCAAGCGACGGACTTCCACCCGGGACCGTGGTCGATGACTCCAACCTCTCCGTCGAACTCAATGGCACCGCGGTCGAGGCCAGCAGCAAACTCGTGGACGCCGGGGACATCGACCGGTCCACGGTGATCGTGCTCGATGCGAGCAACAGCATGAAAGCGCGTGGCAAGTTCGAATCCGCGACCCAGGCCATCAACACGTTCTTGGAATCAGCCCCGGTGGACATTGCTATCGGGCTGGTCGCCTTCGCTGACGATGTCACCACGACCGTCGAGCCCACGACCGACCACGACCAGGTGCGCACCGCCCTTGCAGACGTGACCTTGGGCAAGGGCACCAGTGTCTACGACGCAATAGTCAAAGGTGTCGAGATGCAGGGCAGTGCGGGTTCGCGCAACCTCCTCGTGCTTTCCGACGGCGCAGACACCGGCAGCGACATGACGCTTGCTGTCGCCACCGCCGGCGCCAAGTCCGCCGGCGTCATCGTGGACGTCGTCTCGCTGGAAGCGACAGGACGGACCGAAGACCTCGCCTCGGTGGCCGAGGCCACCGGCGGATCAGTCATTCCGGCTGACACCGCAGGGTTGACGGCGGTGCTCAACGAACGAGCAGAGGCGCTGGCCGAGCAGTTGCTCGTCACTTTTGAAGCTCCCTACGGCAGCGGCCAGGATGCCAGCATCGACATCGTTGTCGCAGTGGGCGAGACCAAATATCAGGACAACGCTTTTGTCACGTTGGGCCCCGGTTTCGAGGCCCCCGACATCGTGAAGTCCGGCAAGGCGCTGGTGGGCAACTCCGGCATGCTTTTCGGCGCCATGGCATTGGCGCTTGGTTTCTTCGGCCTGTTGTCCATCGTCTTGGTCAGTGCAGGCGATCGGCGGTCGGACTCGGCTCGCCGCCTCGACGCGTATTTCAACGGTGCCGACACCGATCAGGCTGGTGCCGGTCGCACCAAGTCACGTAACCCTGCCGAGATCAGGGGGTCCGCGGTCGCCATCACGAACAAGTTCGTCAGCGCCGACCGTGAGGCGAAGATCTCTCTGCGGCTCGCCGGCGCAGGGTCCTCACTCAACGCTTCGGAATGGGTCCTGGTCCACGTCGGCGTCATCTTCGTCTCTGGGCTCGCCGGACTTCTGCTGGGCGGCATTCCGCTCAGCCTGCTTGGCCTGATTCTGGGCACGATAGTGCCCTGGTTCTACCTCAAGTTCCGTCACGGCCGTCGTCTCAGTGCCTTCAACTCGCAACTGGCCCAGACCCTTGGCCTGATGGCTGGCGGACTGCAGGCCGGGCTGTCGTTGCCACAAGCTATCGACACGGTGGTTCGCGAGGGTCACGAGCCGATGGCTGGCGAGTTGAGACGAGCACTGGTCGAGCAGCGACTGGGTGTCGACGTCACTGACGCACTCGATGCAGTCTCCGAACGAATGGAGAGCGACGACTTCGGATGGGTGGTGATGGCGGTGCGCATCCAGCGCGAGGTCGGTGGAAACCTGGCCGAGATCCTCAACACCGTCTCCGACACGCTCCGTGAACGCGAATACCTCCGGCGGCAGGTCAAGGCGCTGAGTGCAGAGGGTCGACTTTCTGGCTACATCCTCGTCGGCCTTCCACCCATCATCTTCTTCTACATGACTCTTGCCAACCCCGAATACGCGCAGGTGCTTTACACAACACTTCCTGGCTACCTCATTCTCGCTGTGGCAGGTGTGCTTCTGGCCATTGGTTCTTTCGCGATGAACAAGCTCGCCACCGTGGAGGTTTGACATGATTCTCTGGGTCGGTGCCGCCATGATCTTTGTCGCTCTGGTGGCGTCTATTTCCGTCATTGGCGTGGCGGGCAAAGAACGCCGCGGAGTGGCTCGCTCCATGGCTGCCATTCAGGCGATGAGTCAACCCGTTCCCGACTCGCTCCAGTCCGAACTTGAGCGTCCCTTTGCCGAACGAGTCCTGGGACCCCTAGGTGACCAGCTCGTCGGTACGGGACGTAAGTTGGTGCGGGCCGACACCGCTCAGCGATTGCAGTATCGCTTGAATGTCGCCGGCAATCCGCCTGGGTGGGATGCCAACCGCATCATCGGTCTCAAGGTCCTGGGTCTTGCCATCCTGGGAGGTCTGGGCTTCCTTTACCTCGCTGGCAGGGACATGTCATTCATCCGTCTGCTCATCTTCACCGCGATGGCGGGCAGCTTCGGTTATCTGCTGCCCAACGTCCTGCTGTACAACGCAGGAACGAAGCGTTCCAAGCTGATGATGAACACCCTGCCCGATGCGCTGGACCTGCTCACTGTTTCAGTCGAAGCTGGCTTGGGATTCGACGCCGCTGTCGATCGCGTCGCCCGCAATACGGAGGGTCCCCTGGCCCAGGAGTTCTCCCGCCTGCTGCAGGAGATGAACATCGGGATGGGCCGTACCGATGCCATGCGGGCCATGGCCGAACGCACCTCGCTCGACGACCTCAAGTCGTTCTGCCTGGCCATGGTCCAGGCCGACAGCCTCGGCATCCCGATCGGACGCGTGCTTCGCATCCAAAGCAAGGAGATGCGGACCAAACGACGACAGCGCGCCGAGGAGAAGGCCCAGCAAGTGCCGGTGCGGATGATGATCCCGCTGGTCCTCTTCATCCTCCCGTGTCTTTTTCTGGTGATCCTCGGACCTGCAGGCATCCAGATCGCCACCACCTTCGGGAATCAGTAACGAATGCGCCGGCTCAGCACCACGGAGACCGCAGGCGCCAGACGTGGCTTGCGCAACACGTGGCGCGTGACCACGGCGATCCGGGTCTTTGCCCTCGCGCTGTCTTCGGGAATCGTGCTCTCCGCCGAGGATTCCGGCGCGTCGTGGCCCTTACTGGCCGCGCTGGCGGTGATAGCCGCTGCGAGCGCCGTGTTCGATTGGACCTCAGCCACGACTCGGGCAGCATGGATCCCGATGGCCGAGATGCTCCTCGCGGCGCTCATGCTGGCCAGCGCGGATGCCTCCCCCGGCCTGTACGCCTACCTCGCCGCGCCGCCAGTAGTGGCTGGCGTGCGTTACGGTCCGGTGACGACGATCAATGTCGCCTTTCTGGGTGCGCTCGGGCTGCTGGTGGCTGCGGCCGGGTCGAGCGATTCCGACCCCCGGCCCAAGTTCATCGCGGCGGTACCATGGGTACTCAGCGGACTGGGAGCAGGGCTACTCGCCGGGTGGCAGTCACGTTTCACCCGTGATGAGGAAGCGCGACGTGCTCCCCATCAAGCTGCCCACCAGTTGATGGCGCAACTTCACGACCTGGCGCGTCGCGGAGCAGTGGGACTTGACAGCGCCCAACTCGCTTCAGAGTTGGAGTCTCGCTTGCGGATCGAGACTGGAGCACTCGTATCGGCGGTGTTCATCAGTTCGCTCGATGACGGGCTCATCCCACTGTCTTCTTACGGTGACACGACATCACTGGCCGAAGAAATCGTGCGCGAGCCTGACGATCGCTCACCCGATGTCCAGGTCTTGACCGTCGCAGGGACCAGGGAGGTGCTGGGCTTCCTCGTGCTGAGTGGCGTCCAACGCTGGAGTGCGGAGATCGAGGAACGAGCACTCGCCGTGACCGACAACTTTGCTCTGCGGCTGGACACTGCCGTTCTCTTCGATGAAGTCCGGCATATGGCCACCGCAGAGGAGCGGGACCGGCTTGCACGTGAGATGCACGACGGAGTGGCTCAGGAGATCGTGGCGTTGGGCTATGTCGTCGATGAGATCGAGTCTGTCTCTGCCGAACCAAGGATTCAGCAACTTGCCGCGTCCCTGCGCCACGAGCTCAGCCGGGTCGTCACCGAACTTCGCTACTCCATCTACGACCTGCGTCACCATGTCACCGACCGTCGTCTCTCCGGCGCTCTCGCCGAATATGTCCGAGAGATAAGTGCTGGCGGTGACCTACGTGTCAGCCTGAGCTTTGACGAGTCAGGACCCCCTCTCTCCGCCCGCACCGAGACCGAATTGTTGCGCGTGGCTCAGGAGGCCATCGGTAATGTCCGGCGCCATGCCCGGGCAAGCAACTTATGGGTCACGTTCGTCACCGACGGGGTTCACATCGACTTGGACATCGACGATGACGGCATCGGTGGCGCTGCGGCCAAGGAGCGCCACTGGGGATTGCAGACCATGACGGAACGGGCCGCCGTCATCGGCGCTCGCCTCACCGTCTCCGAGAGACAGTCCGGCGGCACCACCGTCCGCCTTTACACCGACCATTCAACTGCTCCAGAGGGGAGTGCTCAGTCATGAGCACCAGAGTCCTGCTCGTCGATGACCACGAACTGATCCGCCAAGGTCTGGCCCGCGCCTTCGAACGCGATGAGGCTATGCAGGTGGTCGGTCAGGCCGGCAGCGTGCACGCTGGCCTGGCGGCCTACCGTGAACTTTCCCCCGACGTCGTGGTCACCGACCTCCAACTCCCGGACGGGATCGGTCTCGAGATCGTGCGTGCAGTGCGTAGCGAAAATGAGTCAACAGGCCTGGTGGTGCTGACGATGCATGCTGGTGACGAGCAGATCTTCGCGGCGATGGAAGCAGGCGCGTCCGCCTTCGTGGGCAAGGACAGCAAGGCTTCAGAGGTGGTGAGTGCGGCCAAGCATGCCGCAGTGGCACCTCGCACGTTCCTTTGTGCGGGACTGAGCGGAGCGATGATGCGTCGCGCCAACACCCCTGCAGCACCAAGGCTCTCCGGCCGCGAGGAAGAGGTCCTTACGCTGCTGTCCGAAGGTCTGGGCACCAGCGAGATCGCTGGACGGCTCTACATGAGCGATTCGACGGCCAAAACACACATTACGCACATCTATCAAAAACTAGGCGCCGCAAACCGGGCCCAGGCCTTGGTCACCGCCATGCGTTTGGGGTTGCTCGACAAACTTTCACCCCAAAAATTCTGATCTGCGAACGGGAGGCTCTTGTGGGTGGTTGGCGCCTAGTCACAAGGGACTACTGACAGAAGACCGATCAACTGATTCACCAAGGCCGGCGTGTGGCACACAATATTCCCAGACGGGTCCTCGTGGGCTCCGGACTAACACCCGCTTGGGACTCATCACACACGACTTAAAGGGGATACACCATGATTGACAAGATCCAGTTCATGACGCTCATGTTCATCAACGACATGAAGGTTGCACAGGCCAAGCGCGACGAGCGCGGTGCCACCGCGGTTGAGTACGGCCTCATGGTCGCCCTCATCGCGATCGCGATCATCGGTGCGGTCACCCTCCTCGGTACCAGCCTGAAGGGCATGTTCAGCACCATCTCCAGCAAGGTCTGATTCGATCTCGAGGACCGGCGTCGTGGTCACCACGGCGCCGGTTCGCGTTTTTGAACGAGGAGGTAGATCCATGTCACTGCCTGATTTCGTCGAGCGCGACGAGCGTGGCGCCACCGCGGTCGAATACGGTCTGATGGTCGCAATGATCGCGATAGTCATCGTCGGTGCGATCACGGTCTTCGGAGTCGCTGTCAACGACCTCTTCTCGATCCCGGCCGGGGTCTTCGGCGGTCCCTGATTTCTCGTCATCGGCCAGCGAAAGCTGCACCAACATCATCTGCATCTCACTGAAGGCGACCGGATCTCCGGTCGCCTTCAGCGCATTCTCCTGCGCCCGCAGCCATGACAGAACGGGATGGCGACACCTCATAGGTCGCGCATTAGCGAACTCCCTGCCTGGTCACTCGTGCAGCTCTCGCAAGCGCCTTTGCCATTGCTCCACCAACTCGTGACGATCCAGCCCGACACGACGCAGGGCCAGAGCCACCGGCACACCCACCGATGCCTCGCGGTAGACCTCCACCAGGCCCTCCTCCCCCACGCGTTGGGCGATGATGCGACAGGCCAGCCACGCCTGCTCATAAATCGCCTGCAGGTCGCTGTCAGCAACGTCGAATTCGGTCGAAGCCGGCAGTCGCGCGGGTACGCCGTCGCGCCGCGCCATGGCGATTGCCCTGCCCAAGGAGGTCGTGTCGGGCTGAGCCACATCGCGCAGGGCGATGTAGTCGGCAAAGCCCTCGGCCAGCCACGGCTCGACCGAGGACGTGGGGACCCGCGTTGCCACATGCACCAACTCGTGTCGCATCACCAGGTCGGCGCCGATTCCGCTCGCCGCCGCTTCCACCTCTGGGTTGACGAACACATGAACTGGAGCGCGGCGGCGATTCGAGCCGTCGACCGTGGCAGTCACTGCAGCGACGCCATCGTAGGTGCCCGCCTCGGCACCGAGCGTCTCGTTGAGGTCGGCTGCACTGGAAGGCATCTCGACGACGACGCGGCCATCCCAGGCTGGAAGCACCCGCCGAACGACTCCTCTGCTTCGTTCCACCCGTCGAGCGACCCGCTCGACCCGATTGTGAGTGCCATCGACCATCACGAGCATTCGAGGTGTCGAGACCACGGAGAGAGCGCCACGCAACCACAGAGGGGCGAGTGGACGCGACGGGGCGGCGTTCGCCGCCGCAGGGTTTGCCCCGGTGTCAGTGAGAGTGAGGCGGTCCGCGCCGGGTCCGAAGGTGAACAACACCTCCGCACGTGCCGGTGAAGGATCGAGCTCTCCGGTTCGCCACGACAGCTCGACCGCTCCTGTCCATGACCCGTCCTCTGCAGTGTCGCCGATCTGGGCCAGGAATCGAGCGCTCAGGTTGCTGAGGTCGAGCAGGCGTGCGTTTCGGGCGAGCGCCGCCAGTCGAGTCGCAGACCTGACATCTCCTTGCGGGGCCAACGCCTGAAGTGCCGCGGCATCGCGGGATTCCACCGCAGTGGTCCACGAGCGGAGGACTGCGCTTGCGGTTGCGGGGCTCCCTCGGCGAGCGTCACCCCGTTCCGGGCCGATCGCTGGCTGATCGCGAACGGTCTGGGACAGGGTGAGCACCACCAGGACGGACAGCAAAAGACCGGCCGTCCACCTCAATGGACGACCGGTCTTGAAGCGCTGCTGATCAGCCAGGACGGACTGCGCCGACGTACGGCATCGAGTAGAGGCCGGACACTGCCACACCGGTTCCGGGGTTGGCAGCGTGCACGATCAACCCGTTGCCGATGTACATGCCGACGTGACTGATGGGGCTGTAGTAGAACACCAGGTCGCCGGGCTGCAAGGCACTGGCCGCAATGTGCGGGCCGGACCCGAACTGGGCACTGGAGGAGTGCGGCAGGGAGACGCCGGCCTGGGCCCAGGCACGCATCGTCAGGCCACTGCAGTCGAAGGCGTTCTCACCCATGGCGCCGTAGACATAGGCATCTCCGACCTGCGCCATGGCGTAGCCGATGGCCGCGGCCGCACGGCCTGACGCTGGCACCGAGCTCGGCACCTCGGTCACGCCGGCACTCGAGGCGAGCAACCGGGCGCGCTCCTCGGCCTCGAGGTCGGCAAGGACGTCCTTGGCCTGGCTGAGCTTCGAGTCGATGGTCTTCTTCTCGACGCTGAGCTCGGCGTTCAGTTCTGCGATCTGGCTCGTGCGTTCGTCGGTGGCCTCACGACGGATCTTGAGGGCCGCGAGCTCGGTGTCATAGTCCGAGAGCAACGACTGCTGGAGGTCGTTGAACGACGACATCGTCGACAGGCTGTCCAGAAAAGCTCCCGGGTCCTCGGCGACCACGATCTGGCCGACACTCGAGATTCCCTCGCCCTCGAGCTGGCGGACGACCGAGTCGGAGACCTGCGAGCGAACGGCCTCGAGTCGGGCATCCTGACGCTTCTGGTCGGCGTTCAGGCCGGAGAGGTCACTGCGCAGTTCGCCCAGATCCAGGCGTACGTCGTGCAGACGCTCCTGAGCTGCCTCAGCCTGGTGATAGAGCCGGTCAACGCGTGCCTTGACCTCTTTGATGTCGGGGTCGGCCTGTGCCGGGGTGGCAGGTACGAGTGCGATGGCAGCGATGGTGGAGAGACCGAGGACGGTCGCGCCAAAACGCTTGCGGGGGTGCGCCACGAGCGGGGGTTCTCCCTTGGGGGTGTCGTACGCCTACCGGGTGAGCTGACGGGTTCGGCACGACATGTCCTACCCCTGCTCCTTACGTTGCTCGCGCAACGCATCTTGCAGAGGATTCACCCCAGAGGGAACGTGGTTCCCCGGCCCGCCGACCACGATCGAGCAGTGAGTGTGGACGGCAGCTCGGCGCGGCTCCTGCGCGGGCCTGGTGACCCACTTCCACAGAAGCCAGCCCACAGACTAGACCGGGCCGTGGACTCTCGCCAACGTTGTGCGCGAACTTGGCGAGATCTTGGCGTGATCTTGGCCTCATGTCACTTCACGCAGACTCCACGATTGGCCCCATCACCGGCTCCACCAGTCGCAACGGAGGCACCAGACCCCCAGCCGCCAGCGCATCGAGTGCGACCATCTCGTCGTCATCGATGGTCAGTTCTGGCGGCGGGCCGAGCAGCACGGTGACCACGCAGTCGTGGCAGTGCAATCCGCGCACCACACAGGTGTCGCAATCGATCCTTGTTGTCATGTGGATCACCGTGACAGAACCCACCGACATTCATGATGTGTGCCGCTTTGTCCAATCGCCGGATCCTCCTGCGCCCAGCCTCACCTGCGAACGAAGCAGCTCCATCCGGGCCCACATGCCACCACGCTGAATTGTCCGTCTGAGGCTAATTTTTGCGCTGTGGGCGAATCGTGCGGTACCACCACCACGTCAGATTCGGCCACCGCCGACGCCATACCGGGTTCACCCTCTAGAAAGTCGAGGTAGGCCGCCTGATCCGTTCTGGAGAACGCATCGAGGGGGTTTCCGGCCCAGATGGTGATCCCCTCGACGGCGATCGCCTCCACCAACGGCGCGGGGGCAAGGACCACCCGATCGCCAGCGGTGCGCACCACCGCGGCCACGACGTCCGGATTGTTCTTGTGCACGTCACCCCTCGTCAAGGCTATCGGCAGCACGATCGCCAGGATGACCGCGACTGTCACGGCCGTTCCCGCACGTCGCTCACGAGCCACGATCTCTTCCTCCGCGAGCCCGCCGCCCAAGGCCCGCCCCCCGGGCTCAGGCAGGAGTACCACCAACAGACACAACAGCCACACTCCATGACGGGCGGCACTTGCAGTCGCTGCCACCAGACCCAGCAGGGCGACGTACTCCCACCACGCCCGCCTCCGGCGCAGCACCAGGGCGAGCAAGACCACCGACGCTCCCAGGAGCGCCAGATCCAACGCGTGGGTCAGGCTGGGGCGTGCCCAGAGACCCTCGCCACGGGTAGCCGACACGTTGCCGAGAACTCCCCAATAATACTGGGGGGTCCACCACAGTTGCGGGTTCAGGCACAGAGCGATGAGGCTCATCGCCCCCACCGCCGCTGTCTCAGCGGGCCGCTGTCGGAGCCGACCACACAGCAGGTATGCCCCCAACACGCACACACCCAGCAGCACGGCGCCATGCAGGTTGCCCCACACCGCGACAAGAACCGGTGCCCACCAGATGCGATGGTCGGGCCGGCGGGCCTGCGTGGTCACCAGGAGCAGCAGAAGTGGGAAGAACAGCAGCGACCAACTCTGGACTCGGATCAGAGTCAGTGCAGGGAGCGCCCCTATGCACAACAGCAACAAGGCACCAGCGACGACGTGGTCACCAGTCCTTTCCTTTCGACCTGCAACGGCCAGCACGATCAGTCCGAGTGAGACCAGCACCATGTGGGCCGCACCCACCGACCATCCGCCGAGATCGTGGAGGCTGGAGGCGAAGACCTCCGAGAGCACCGGCACATTGCGCCACCCCGACGTATCAGCTGCCGCGAAGGGCACACCGGCCGGTACCTCTCCGGTGGATCGAACATGGTCGCCGAGCGCCACCAGCCAATCCCAATCAGCACCGACTTGCATGAACACGGCGACAAAACAGGTGATCGCGATCAACGATGGAAGGGTCCACTTCCAGGCACGCACCCCGTGCGCGGCTTCACGCCACGTCACGTCGTGACCAGCCCCAAGAGGGAACTGACCGACACCACTCGCGCTCCGGCACGAGTCACGTCGCGACCCAGTTCCTGATCATCGGTGACCACCATCACGACACGTCCCATCGGTTCGGCGTCCACCAGTTGCCGAATCACGTCATCTGCGATCACACCTTCAGGGCTGAACACGACCCGAACTCCACGCGGTGACGGCATCGCTGTTCGCGCCGACGAGGCACCTGCGTCAAAGACCACAGTGGTCTCAACACCGGTACGAGCCACCAGCGGTCCGAGCGCGGTGACGAGTCTGCTTCGCTGCGCCTGCAGAGTGGCGGAGGGCCACGTGGTCTTGGTGACGTTGTACCCGTCGATCAGTACCCTCGATCGCGGCATGAGGAGAAGTTGCTCCAGTGCCGCGGAGGTGAGGGAACCGGTCGAACGCAGTTTGGTGTCGCCGTGCGCCAATGCCGCCTCGAGATCATCGCCCGGTGCACCCTTGACGGCAGGAAGGCTGAGCTCGCGTCGCAGCCCTGTCGCAGCCTCGATGACTGCCTCAAGGAGATAACTGGCCCGAACGCTGGCGGTGTCGCGAGCGGTCCGAGAGTCTCGACGTGTCGCGGTCAAGGCCGCCTTCACCTCCTCGAACTGGACACTGAGCCTGCGCAGTTCAACCTCGGCAGACCTGGAGGCAGCCGCCGCTGCTGCCACTGCATCATCCCGCTCCGAAGCAGCCTGATCGCGCTCAGTTTCAGCGGCACGCACCGCGGCCCGGGCCTCTCCCAACCTACGGCGCAGCACTGCGTGGTCGGCCTTGGCCTTCGCCAGTTCATCTTCGTTCTCCCGTCTGGCGGCCGCCAGAGCGACCTGGAGAGACGCCACCATCCCATCCTGTCGCTCGATCTCGTGCTGCGATTGGATGGTCTCCTCCTGGCTCGACTCGAGGTCGAGGGCGATCTCCTCGACGACGGCCTCCCAGCCATCCATGCGGATCAGCCATGCTCGGGCAGCGACATCGGCCGGATCATTGTCCTGGGCGGGCGCGGCAGCGACCTGGATCGCTGCGTGCCGACGGAACTCAGCCTCCTGAAGACTGGACCAGATCGCAGAGCCGCCCAGCCGAGCACGGCGAGCGGGAGCGAAGCCGGCGATCAGGCGCAACTGTGGGGGCACTGGCGCCAGCGCCGGGAGCACGGCGGAGACGAGTGCCACGATCCGCAGGCGCAGGCGATCTGGCAGCAATGCAGGCTCTGTCACTGTCTGTCTCGCTATCGAGCGGTCGGGTCGCCCGACGAGCGGTCGACCACGGGCACTCCTCAGGTCGGATGGGTTCAGGGCTCCAGCGTAGTGCGCGCGCCTGCACACCACTGTCGGTTGCCACGTCTACCGTCCACGGACATGAGCACCGCCGCCACCCACCCGACCCAGGAGACCTCTCGTTGGGAGGCGCAGCGCAGCTTCGACGAGCTGGGGCGTCCGCTGCGCGACCTCACCTTCTGCGTGGTCGACCTCGAAACGACCGGCGGCTCAGCTGCAGCAGGCTCGATGATCACCGAGATCGGTGCAGTGAAGGTGCGTGGTGGCGAGGTGCTCGGGGAGTTCCAGACCCTTGTCAATCCTCATGCCGAGATCCCCGCCTTCATCGCCGTCCTCACCGGCATCACCAACTCCATGGTCCACGACGCTCCGTCGATCGACGTCGCACTCCCCGCGTTCCTCGAGTTCGCCGCAGGGTGCGTCCTGGTGGCCCACAACGCTCCTTTCGAGGTGGGTTTCCTGCGTCATTTCGCGCGCGAGCAAGGCCGGGCATGGCCAAAGCTGGAGGTGCTCGACACTGTCAAACTCGCCCGGCGTGTGATCACCCGCGACGACGCGCCGAACTGCAAACTCTCCTCGCTCGCCACCTTGTTCAATGCCTCGACAACGCCCAACCACAGGGCACTCTCCGATGCTCGCGCCACCGTGGATGTTCTCCACGGACTCATGGAGCGACTCGGGGGGCTCGGGGTCCACACCCTGGAGGAGTTGCAGACCTTCTCCGCAAGAGTGACGACTGCGCAGCGTCGCAAGCGCCACCTCGCCGAGGAACTCCCCCAGGCACCAGGGGTCTACCTCTTCCGCGATGACCAGTCCCGCGTCCTCTACATCGGAACCTCCCGCAACCTCCGCACCCGGGTCCGGACCTATTTCACCGCATCCGAGACCCGGACGCGGATGGGCGAGATGGTCGGGCTGGCTGCTTCGGTGACCGGCATCGAGTGCGCGACGCCTCTGGAGGCAGAGGTTCGTGAACTTCGACTCATCGCCGAGCACAAACCTCGTTACAACCGCCGTTCCCGTTTCCCCGAAAAGGTGCATTTCCTCAAGCTCACGCGCGAGCCGTGGCCCCGGCTCTCCCTGGTGCGCACCGTGCTGGACGACGATGCCGATTATCTCGGCCCGTTCTCTTCGAAGAAGACAGCAGAGAAGTGTGTTGCGGTCCTGCACGAGACCTTTCCCATTCGCCAGTGCGGCGCTCGCATGTCCCGGGTGCCGTCTGGGACAGCGTGTGCATTGGCGGAGATGGGTCGGTGTCTCTCCCCCTGCGACGGCTCCGTGGACGACTCCACCTACGCGGCCGTCGTTCGCCAATTGCGTGAAGCACTCCTTCGTCGACCCGACGAGGTGGTGGCGCAGATCAACCAGCGGATGGGCGCGCTGGCCGAGCTTGAACGTTTCGAGGAAGCCACTATCCATCGTGACCGACTCGCCACCTTCGTCCGGGCTGCGGCTCGGACCCAACGGCTGAGCGGTCTGACCGACTGTCGCGAAATCATCGCCGCACGTCGTGAGGAGACCGGCCGCTGGGCCGTTCATGTGGTGCGCCGCGGACGCCTTGCTGCTGCCGGAGTGATCCCGGTGGGAGGCGATGCCCACCACTACGTTCGTGATCTCAGAGCCAGCGCAGAGACAGTGCGCGACGCCCCGGGTCCCGTCCCGGCAGCCACCGCCGAAGAGACTGAGCGCATCCTGCGCTGGTTGGAGTCCCCCGGCATCCGACTCGTCGACGTCGACGGCGAGTGGGTGTGCCCACTGGCTGGCGCGACCCGCCACTTGAGCCTGTACGACGCGGCCAACCAGTCCCGGCTCTCACTCGTGCCTTTCGACGAGCAGCGTCTTCCTGCCCCGGTCCACCGACCAGTTCGCTGAGCCTGCCCGCAGGATCAATCGAGACCGATACTGAACGCCGCTTCGAGGTCATGACGCGAATAGCTTCGAAACGCGATGTGGGTCTCAGTCTCAGTGACGCCTTCAACCTTGTTCAGCCGGTCGGCGACCACCGACGCAACGTCCTCGTGCTCACGGACCCGCACCAGTGCGATCAGGTCGATCTTTCCCGTGACGGAATAGACCTCGGAGATGCCGTCCAGGGCTGCGATCGCCTCAGCGACCTCGGGGATACGTGCGACGTCGGCCTTCACGAACACGATGGCGGTGATCATGGTTGAACCGTAGTCCCTGCGCCAATCCGCGACCGAACGAGTATTGACATTCCGCCTATGGCTGCGTCTGAGGTGGCCTAGCCTGCACACGAACTTGTCGTCACTCCCAGGGGGAACTCCACGTGCGTCGTCCCACGTCGCTTTTTCAAGGGCGAATTCGCCCGCATCTGATCGGCCTTCTCGGCGTTGCGCTGGTGGCATCGGGTGTTGCCACGGCTTCTCCCGCCTCGGCTGCTGTGAAGTCTCCGACTGCACTGGCAGTCAAACTGCCCAACAGTTCTACGCCGGTCCTGACGTGGAAGCGCGCTCGCGGCGCCACCAACTACCAGGTGCAGGTCGACAACGACGGCTCCTTCGCGTCCGCCGAGGTCAACGAGAACACGAAGAACGAGCGTTACGTTCCGAGCCGGAACCTGTCACGCGGTGTGCAGCACTGGCGAGTGCGTGCAGAGAAGGCAGGCGCGTTCTCGTCGTGGTCGACCGGCACCTTCACGGTCTCGGCGGTCGGGATCCCGGTGGGGACTGCCCCTGCCGACGGTGCGGTGCTGCCGCAGCCCGACGAACCTCCTCTGTTGCGCTGGCAGACCAGTCGTGGCGCAGTTTCTTACACCGTCGAGGTCGACGGTGACTCCGACTTCATCGGCGCGAAGAGTTACACCACCAAGACCACCTCTCTCGCCCTTCCGGAGGCTCTGCCTGCCGGCGACTACTTCTGGCGGGTCACGGCTTCACTCGAGGGTGGGTTCAACAGCCTCTCGTCTTCGCCGAAGAGTTTCATCCTCGGCGCTCTGCCCTCCCCGAAGCTGACCTTCCCACTGGATGACATCAACCAGTCGGTCAAAGACGTGGTCTTCGACTGGGAGCCGGTTCCCGGCGCCTTGACCTATGACTTGCAGGTCGCTACCGACTCCACGTTCAACAACTTTGCCTACAAGGCCGACAACCTTTACGGCTCGCGCTACTCCCCTCCCACCACGCTCTACAACGACCAGTTCTGGTGGCGTGTGCGTGCCGTGGACTTGGCCGGGCAGTCGACGGCGTGGGCGACAGCACGCTTCAGCTTCAAGCGTCAATGGCTGGACACGCCGGTGCCCCAGCACCCGACGGGCGCCAGGACCGTCCCAGACTCGGACGTTCCTGCTTCCAACGGCGACCGACACTTCTACCAGTGGTCCCCAGTCCAGCACGCCAGCCGCTACCGGTTCGAGGTCGCGATGGACGTCAACTTCAGCGTCCAGGTGCGCACGTGCACGACCGCAGCCACCACATACGCTCCGCGCAGTGATACGGACTGCACCTTCCCCGATGGCACGGTGCACTACTGGCGAGTCCGGCCCGAGGATCTCCCTTACGCGGACGGGCTGCCGGGCATCTTCACCACGGCACAGAAAGTGAAGTTCGGAACTCCTCCTCCTGTGACCGCTCCCCCGGCCGCAGACTTCCCGACCGTCACCGGCCTCAAGGTAGCGATGACCGGACTGGGAGCAGCAGGCGGAACCAATACCGGCTGCAACGCAGTCGTATGCCAAAATTTGTCGACGACTCCGGTCCTCACCTGGAACCGGATGCCGGGCATCACGTACTACAAAATTCAGATCGCCATCGACGAAAACTTCACCACCTCACCGGTGCGCACGGCCATCGTGACGGACAACAACTTCTTGGCTCTGCGCGAAGGCGACGAGAGATCTGCCCTGGCAGAAAGCGAAGCAGGTCAGCCCTACTTCTGGTACGTCATCCCATGCACGTCATCTGGGTGTGGGCTCAGCCCGGTCTCTCAATTTCCTGCTCTTCCCGGAGCGCACAGTTTCCAAAAGATCTCACCGCCGATCACCGGACTTGTTTCCTCAGATCCCTCTGGCTCCGACATCTCCTTCAGTTGGCAGGACTACTTCGTCACCAACATCAACACACCCAGTCATGGTGAGACTGGCCAGCAAGCAGCACGCACCTACCGCATCCAGGTCGACAACGAGCCAAGTTTCTCAGAGCCCCTGCTCGACTCTGCGGTAGTGGATCAGGCGACCTACACCGCGGGTGACCGCCTCTATCCCGAGGGTCGGATCTATTGGCGGGTCCAGGCCGTCGACAATCAGGACAATGGGCTGACTTGGTCGCCACCTGCGGAGCTGATCAAGGCCAGCCCTACTGTGACGCTCAGATCCCCAGTCAGCGGCGCTCCTGTTTCTGGCGCCGCTCCCTTCGAGTGGGCGCCGCAGGCCTATGCACGAGCCTACGAAGTCGAGGTCTACCGCGACAATGACACCGCCTTCTCGCCCGTCAATCGCGTAGTCTCTGCTCGCGTTGCGAACCCGGCATTCACCCCTTCCGAACCGTTTCCGGCCTCAGCCGCTGCGTACACGTGGCGCGTACGTCGCATCGACTCCCGCAACAATCCAGGGCCCTGGCAGTCCGGAAGCTTCGTTTCCCTGGGCAGCGCTCCCGAGTTGCTCGCACCGCGCGCGAATTTGTGGCAATCCGCCACGAGTTCCTACTTCGAGTGGAGCGATGTCCCCGGTGCGGTCAGCTATCAATTGTCGCTGCGTGCTGGAACGAACAACCAGGTGACCACCACGGTAGGCACCGCCTTTGCTCCGTCCGAGCTCGCCTCCGGCAGTTATACGTGGCAGGTCACCGCGCTGGACGCGAGCGGCAAGGCTCTGGGCTCCAGTCCCTCGCGCGCCTTTCGTGTCGACGCAGAGGCACCCCGTGTGATGAAGGTGGGTCCCAACAAGATGAAAGCAAAGTCCACCATCAAGGTCACCCTCTCCGAAGCTGTCAAGGGCGTGAACAAGAAAACCGTGGTGCTCAAGCGAGCCAACCGCAAGGGCAAGTTCAAGGTCAAGGTGAAGGTCAAGGTGAAGGTCAAGAAGCGCGGCCGAGTCGTCCTGATTGATCCCAAGGGTCGTTTGAAGAAGGGCACTTATCAGATCCGCTTCACGAACAAACGGATCAGGGACGAAGCCGGCAACCAGTTGGTTGACGTCACAGCAGCCGTTCCCGGTCTGTGACCCATCCACATCACTCCACGCCAGGTCACGGCGAGACGTAGGCTCCCGCCGTGACCTGGCTCGGTGAACACTGGATCAGCATCGTGGGGTGGGGTGGCAGCGCCCTGCTCATCTACTCGCTACTGCAGGCCAGCGTTCTTCGCCTACGACTGCTCAACCTGGTCGCCTGCGTGATTCTGGTGGGCTTCAACACGTTGGTAGAGGTGTGGCCGATGGTCGGGATGAACGCAGTGCTGGTGGGCATCAACGCCTTCTTCATCGCCAAGATGCTGCGCGAGCGTCACGACGACGCGGCATTCGAGGTCCTCGAGGTCTCGCCGGCCGACGCATACCTGCTTCACGTGCTTCGCGTGCACGCGAGCGATATCGTGAAGTTCAATCCAGAATTCTTCCACGATCCAGGCAGCGACAACCACGACGCCTTCCTCGTCCAGAAGGGCGACGAGACAGTCGGGGTCGTTCTCCTTCGGATAGATGGAGATGTTGGCCATGTCCTGCTCGACTACGTCACCCCGCGCTACCGCGACTTCTCTCCGGGTGAGTTCGTGTGGCGCCGCAGCGGCCTGCTCGCCAGCAAGGGAGTGCGCCGCGTGGTGACGCCGCCAGCCATGATTGGTGCCTACTACAACCGGTTGGGATTCTGCCGCGCGGGCGATTCATGGGTCATGGAGGTCCACCGATGATCACCACGTTCGTCCGGCGGATCTTCCCACTACTTGCTCTCGGCAGCATCCTCATCATGCTCGTTCGCGTACAGGACTTCCCGCAGGTGGGGAGCGATGCTTATCTCCACCTACGACTGGGTAGCGAGTTCCGCTCAGGATGGCCCTTGGGACACCCCGGGCACCTCAGTGTCTTCGACACCGGTGAGTGGTTCCCCACCCAGTGGCTCTCCCAGATCGTGATGTCGTGGACTGACAGCACGTGGGGGATGAGCGGCGTCATCTGGCTGGTGGGCTCGTTCATCCTGGCGCTCCCGGTGTGCATGTACCTGGTCTGCCGCGCCTGGGTGGCTCCCCTCCCGGCTGCCATCGCTGTCGTACTCGGCACCCTTGGAGCGGCGCCTGGCCTCTCGACCCGCCCGCAGGTAGTCAGCTACCTCCTGATCCTTCTCGTCACCGCCGCCTGGCTACATACGGCGCAGGACCACAAGCCGCGCTACTGGCTGATCGTCATCACCTGGGTATGGGTGCCACTGCACGCCATGTGGATCGTCGGCATTTCGATCGGGATCGCTGCTGTTCTGGGCATCGCGCTCACCCGACCGCGCGACGGCCGACTCCTGGCTCGCCTCGCGTCGATCCCGGTGCTCTCGGCCGTGGTCCCGATGCTGACTCCCCTGGGTGTGAACGTCTATTCCTCGATCGCGGGCGTAGGTGATCGAAATGCCCAGTTGACAGAGTGGCACTCACCCGACTTCACCTCGCCCAACACACTGCTCCTTGCGGCCATGATCGCAATCGTCCTCGTCGTGAGCCTGCGCGGCGGGCCGGTGGAATGGCCCACGCTGATGATTTTGGGCCTTGGCATGGTGTGGGGCCTCTACACGGTCCGCACCACCATCGTTGCCGCCATCATCTTGACTCCCCTGCTGGGTATCGCGCTCCAACGGCTCGTTCCATCCGTGCAGCGCATCGGGCGGCGCGAGAGCGCACTCGCGCTTTCCATGCTGGTCGTTGCCAGCGCATCTCTCGCGGTCGTCGCCGTCCAGCGCGGGGACGATGCGCCTGTCGCCAGCTGGGTGGACAAGAGTCTTGACGCGATGCCGAATGACACGAAAGTACTCAACGACTGGGAGTTGGGACACTATGTGGTCTGGCGCCACCCGCAAATACAGTTGGTCATGCACGGTTACGTCGACATGTTCACCATCGACGAACTCGAGCGCAACATCGACATCGCCACACTCCAGCCGGGTTGGGACACGTCCATCGCTGAGCTTGAAGTCGACTACGCGTTGGTCGACCCCGATTCAAGATTGGGCTACGTCCTGACCCACCAGCTCGGCTGGCAAGAAGTTGAAGGTGACGATGACTACGTTCTGCTGCTGCCGCCCGCTCAGACCTGATCAGGAGCGAGCGCTGGAAGCGACCCAGCCTTCGAGCGCAGCGGATGCCGTCCCCGTGTCAATGGCTCTGATGGCTTCAGCAATCCCGGCCGACAACGCCTGCTCCACCGGTTGGTCCGGTGCGCGGTAGACCGCTAGCGCAGCTCCAGCGTTGAGAACGACGGCGTCGCGCACCGGCCCGCGCTCTCCCGCCAACATCCGACGTACGACATCGGCGTTGTGAGCAGCATCGCCGCCACGCAGGTCCTCGGTGGTGGCCGGGGCGATGCCGAAGTCAGACGGATCGATCGTGATCTGCGTGACCGCCCCATTGGTCACGGTCCAGAGCGTAGAGGTGGTGGTGGTCGTGAGCTCGTCAAGGCCGTCGTCGCCGCGGAAGACCCACGCGTCGACGCCTCTACGGGCGAGCACGCCCGCCATGACCGGGGCCATCCGCAGATCTGCGCACCCGATCGCCTGCGCCTGGGGACGTGCCGGGTTGGTGAGCGGACCAAGGATGTTGAAGGTCGTGGCGATGCCCAACTCACGGCGGGGCACCGCCGCATGCCGCATCGCAGGATGGAACGCAGCTGAGAAGCAGAACGTGATGCCGGCTTCCTGCGCCACCTCAGCCACTCGCGACGGGGCAAGATCGAGACGAATCCCGAGCACTTCCAGGACATCAGCGGAGCCAGATTGCGAGGACGCAGAACGGTTGCCGTGCTTGACGACCGTGGCGCCGGCGCCGGCAGCGACGATGGCCGCCATCGTGGAGATGTTGACCGACATGGACCGGTCTCCCCCAGTGCCCACAATGTCGAGGAGCCGTCCCGGCACCGAGATGGGATTGGCCGCAGCAAGCATCGCCTCGGCGATGCCGGAGACTTCCTCGACAGTCTCCCCCTTGGCACGCAATGCCACGACGAACCCCGCCAGCTGAACTGGTGTCGCCGCCCCCGCGAAGACCTCGTCCATCGCCCACCGCGCCTGCTCCGTCGTCAGGTCGACACCAGCGACCAGAGTGGAGAGGACGTCGGGCCAAGTGTGAGACATGGACATCAGGCTAGTCAGTATCGAAGAAGAATCTTCCAGCACATCTCATGTCTCCTACTGGAGCGAGCTTTCCCTTGGCACAATGTGCACTGTGCAAGACACCGACAAGACCGCTCGACGACTGGCCAACCAGTGGTTGCTTCCGTTGACCGTGTTCGCCGTGACGACGTCTGTCTACTTACTCACCGCCGCCTACGAGTCAGTCTCGGGCGACGTCCTCACCGCCAACGTAGCTTCGTGGCAACTCGCCACCACCGGCAGCCCGTACCTTGACCAGATATCCTTCCCACCCCTTGATGACCATCCCGGCCGCTTTATCTGGGTGGTGGAGTTGGACAACGGACGTGAGGTGATCGGTCGGTCCCCGGGGGCCGTCGCCGCAGCCATCCCCGCCTACTTCCTCTTCGGTCGAGGCGCGTTCACCATCGCCCCCGGCGCGGCTACAGCGGCCGTCCTCACAGGGTTGTCGGTAGTCCTCATGTTCCTTGCCCTACGGAGCTTCATGTCCGACCGGAGCCTGATGTTGGCGACCATGGTCTTCGCCCTGGCGACCCCCGTCTGGAGCGTTGCTGCCAACGGCATGTGGCCCCACACGATCACAGTGCTCGGGATCTGCGGCATGGCTTGGGCAGCGTCCACAGAAAAATGGTGGCTCGTGGGTCTCTTCGGAGGTGTCCTCCTGTGGGGCCGACTGCACGGTGCACTGATCATCGCTGTCGTTGGAATTCTGATGAGTTGGCGTCGCAGAGACCCGCGTGTCCTCCTTGCGACCGCTGTGCCGAGCGGTTTGATGCTGGGCCTGCAATCTGTGTGGACTCGCTGGATCTACCACTCGTGGAACCCTGCTGCGTCCTATGACACCGGCCCCTTCCAGGACTTCGCTGCCAAGCACCTCATCGACCCCGTGAACTTCCTCGGTCTTCTGGTGGCGCCGGATCGCGGAATCCTTGTGTGGACCCCGTTGATCCTGCTCCTCATTCCAGCCCTGGTCCGATCATGGGAGGAACTTCCCCACTGGACCGTCGCCTTGTTCTGGGGTGGTCTCACCTACACGGTCCTGCAGGGGGTACTCAACCGTTTCAGCGGAGGTGACTCGTTCTACGGCTATCGGATCACTCTTGAGTTGTTGGCATGCGGCACTCCCATGTTCGCCTACGCTGCTCGGCACATGGGTCGTGTCGCGCAAGGTCTCTTTGGCCCAGTATTGGCCGTGCAGACCCTCGTCATTGCTGTTGGGGCCATCAACAATGGGCTCGGGCTGCCAGTCGACGAGGTCTGGACCAACCACTCCTTCGTCGATGCTGCAACACCCCTGATAGTCGTCCTGTTCCTGACCGTGGCCTCCCTCATCGGCTGGCTGGGCCAACGGATCTGGACTAACCCATCGTTGGCGACTGGCGGGACTGCGCGAAGCGAATCGACATGAGCGAAGTCCTGGATATCGAAAGGTCGCGCCCTACTAGAACCAGTGGCGCAGGAACCTTGGTGCTCGTGTTGGACCCGCGCTGTCACGGCAAGTGACGGTCGCAGAAGTGGACCGGTACGGCGGGTTGGAGTGAAGTATCTAGGTGAGCGTAGAGCTCGTCAGGACAGTCCCACGTCAGTGCCTGCCGTGAGCGCCCTGGTAGCTGGCGAGTACACCTCGTGGATCATCAGCTCAGCAACCGTCCTCGTCTCTTGGCGTTCAAGCAGGCGCGATAGAAGGACCGACAACTCGTGCGCTCGAACCGAATCCAGACCCTTCCAACTCAGACACCGGAGAAGATCGACATCGGACGAATCCGTCGCACGAGCGCACGCGAGCACCGAGGTACGGTCACACCTTGAAAATGAAATTGTAGAAGCGTGTGGGCGCGTGCCAAGCGGTGCCCGTGCACTCCACCAGCTGACCTTCTTCGCAGTAGTACATCCGGTAACCGAAACTATCGAGTAGGCCGGTGATCTCACCGAAACTACCCTGATCATGGCGAGTTCGGTCTATCTCGACGAGCAACACCGGGGTATACGTCGCCAAAAGACTCGTCGCCCCGCGCAGAACTGACATTTCGAAGCCTTCAACATCGATTTTGATGAATGCCACGTCAGTGAGATTCGCCGAGTCCAAAGTTATCACTTTCACTGACGACGAGATACAGTCATGCTCGTCGTTCAGAAACGAAGCCCTGGTGGGAACGGCCTTTTGACTAATGAGAGGCGTCCTCAGAGTCAACTCCCCGACCTCGTCGGCCAACCCAACGTTGTGTATCGCTATGTCCCGCCGGGGACCTGCCCACGCAGCGATCACTGCACAACAAGCGGGCTGTGGCTCGAAAGCATGCACGCTCACACCTTGGCGTGCAAGTGCATAGGTATAGATTCCTAGGTTGGCACCGATATCCACTGCCGTTCTCCCGCGAACACTCCCAATCAGACCTGGCAGCAGGGCCATCTCGGGCTCGAGGGCGCCGAGAACTCTTTGGACGTGGTAGCGAAGAGGCAGGCGCATGCGAAGAGGCACCAGTTGGTCAAGAGCCTGGAACCTCTGAGCGGTGTTAGCCAGTGACATTCGATTTCCTATCAGCCAAATTGGACGAATTCAAAGAGGCGTGAGACTGCGTGCTTGACGCAACCATGAAGAAAAACTCTCGGAATCAGTTTTCAAGCATGGGCATACATCCAATAGCAAGCGACGAATGCAGAAATGACTGACGCCTCACATCTTCCTCACCAAAGAATCAGATTCACAATGGGCAGTAAAAACACCTCCCACCCTTGAATGAGGCCCAGACCGTTATGGAAATTTCTGGTGGACCATCACCGAAGAATGATGCCCGGCAATAGAACAACTTTCGCCTTCTACCTATCGTGGATGGTAAAGTGGCAAAGCTCCTCAGCCATGGCGTGCCAATTGTTGCGTTCAACGAACGCATCGATGCTGCCGTGACAATCGCCGGCCGCGGACCGGGTGATCATGGCGAGTGCTGAGGCTAGCGCTTCGGCCGAGCCGGGTTCTACCAACCAACCAGTCTCACCATCCATGACGGCGTCATCGAGGCCACCCACCCGAGTGGCGAGAACGGGCGTCCGGTAGTGATAGGCCAGAGAAACCACTGCGCTACCCGTAGCGGCAAGGTAGGGAAGGACAACGATGTCTGCCCTCGCGAAGTAGTTTGCCGCCGACTGCTCGTCGACATAGCAAAGCTGCACTTCGACATTCACGTTTCGATCGTCAGAGGCGTTCAGCAGGCGGGTTGGATCACCCCAGACTTCACCCACGATCGTGACATATACATCGGAGTCGGCCAGGCGTTGGACCGCATCCAAAAGGACATCAACTCCTTTGTACGGACGAACAAACCCAAAGAACAGAACCTCGAGACGTCCTCTCTTCGGCATGTCGATCGACGGGTTAGGGAACTGGTCGTAGATGGGGATCATGCGCCGCATCACTGGTGAGGCAGGAAACATTTCACGGAGCTTGTCCTCCTGCTCGCGTGAGTGAACGATATAACCATCAGCGAACGACAGCAGCCAGTTTGAGATCTTTTGTCGTAGCCCTCGCGCCCCATGATCTTGCATGTTGTGGCACAGGAAACGGGTCGGGATCCCGTTCTTTTGCAGGCGCCAAGAGATGTAGGAATACGCTGGTGCACAAAAAAGGGTCCACCAGTTGAGAATGGCGTGGTCACACCCTCGATCCACCACCCGCTGCACAGCCTGATGCCAAGTCCATGGCCGCATCGGATCGATGAGGTAGTCCACCCCGGGTGTCAAAAGCCTTCGTTGCGACGGCTCCTTGTCACTCTCTCCAGGGTAAAGCCATCTTGGATACTGGCGTTTGAACGACACGGTCTGCACCTCCGCCACTCGACCCAGCGCCTGTGTCAGTTGCGTCGTGTATTGGGAGATACCTCCACGATAGGGCAGCACGGGACCGAACACGGCGATCCTTGGCTTCGAGGGCCCGGAGACCGGGGCTGGAGTGGTCACGCAGGAATCACATCACGAAACGTCTGCGGCGGTGGGTAGACCTCTGCATAAGCGATCACGATGATCCGGCCAGCGGGCCCTCCCTGCAGACAGCCTGCCCATTCCACCACCTGAACACTACGGCGGTCCATCAGCGACTTGGTCCGCCATAGTCGGTGCCGGGCGTCAGCCGTTCGACTAGAGTTGCTCGCGTGGCAGTGCAGTCTGGGATCAATGCGCAGTACGGCTGCTCAGTCGAGTGACGCCCCGACTGTCGCGCGAGAAGCGAATGTTTTCGGCGGTTTTTGTGCTCTGCTGCCTGATGGTCGCGGTGTGGTTCATCCGCACTGAGCGGGATCAGGTCAGAATTGCCGTCGAGCAGCTCACGCTATTTCGCCTCACAGTGTCCTTCTCCCTGGCATTGGTTGCCATGGTGGCCATGCTGCAGTGCTGGGTGCACGTGGTGCGTGCGTTCGGCGTGCCGATCAGTCTCCGGGTCGCTCGCGGGATCTTTCCGGCCGCACAAATGGGCAAGTACATTCCGGGTGGCATATGGCCCGTGGTGGTGCAAACGGCGCTAGGTCGACGTGCAGGCTTGACTGCTGCAGTGATGGCTTCCGCCGGGGTCGTCAACCTAGCGCTCTCCGTGGGGGTCGCGTTACTGGTCGGCGGCTTGCTGATCCTCAGCTCCAGCTCCGCATCTGCAGCCTCCTGGTGCCTGGTGGCTGCACCCATGGGTGCAGCAATCCTCTTGATTCTTTATCCCCCAATGACACGGCGGCTCCGCCCTGTTCTGGCGCGCATAAGATGGGCGCCGGTTTTTCTGCAGCTCATCCCTTCCTCAGGTCGTGAGGTGACACTAGCCGTGGGATGGTGCATCTTCGCGCAACTCATCTTCGGGTTGCACATTCATTTGCTCATTCCGCACAGTGGGCTGAATTTGGCAACAGTGGCTCTAGCGACTGCCGCCTATTCCTTGGCCGCAGTCGCTGGCGTGCTTGTGGTGTTAGCACCTGCGGGGGCTGGTGTGAGGGAGGCCACTCTGGTACTGCTCCTGCAGCCCGTCGTTCCTTTGCCGGAAGCGCTCGTTATCGCGATCTCATCGCGACTGCTTCTGGTCGTGGTCGACCTCGTCCTGTTTGCCTCTCAAGCGCGGAAATTTCGCGAGATCATGCTCGCAACGCGGCCGCCCGATGCAGAAGACAACTCAGCGGTTCATCCGTAAGTGGTGCTTCACGGCTGGGACACCGGCAGTCGTCCCTGGCTCGCCGACAGACGACGCAGGCTGGGCGAACCTCATTCGCTTGATGTGTTCGAGCGAAGTCTCGGTCAAGATGCGATTGGTCCGGATCAGGTCCGAGATGACCCCCAGCATCGCGCACAGGAACGCCAAGATGACGAGCACGGTTCCCAGCACCAGCGACTGCAGGTGGCCGCCGCCTTCACCACGCAGATCAAGAATCGCATACCGCACGAACGGCACAAGACCGAGAACACCGAAGACCACTGTCAGCCAACCGAACAAAACATAAGGTCGATACATGAGGTAACTACGGATGATGGCAGCTCCTGAGCGAAAGACATGCTCGGGAGTCGATCGGAACAGTCGTGACTCGCGGGTCTTCGCGTTGGTGACCACAGGCACGCTGGTGATGGCGAGCCTCATATTTCCGGCCTGAATGATGGTCTCCATGCAATAACTGAATCGTGTCACCGTGTTGAGGCGGAAGAGGCTTTCTCTTGAGTACGCACGAAAGCCGCTGGCGGCATCCGGCAATTCGGTCCCCGCCACGCGATTGACCACGTTGCTGCCAAGCCTTTGCAGAGCCTTCTTTGCTGGGGAGAAGTGCGCGACCGTGTGCACCTGCCGATCAGCAACAACGATGTCGGCTCTACCTTGCACGATCGGTGCCACCAGATCCGAAATACGAGATTGGGGGTACTGGTTGTCGCCATCGGTGTTCACCACGATGTCGGCGCCGAGCCCGAGGGCGTAGGAGACGCCGTCCTGGAAGGAACGGGCCAGTCCACGAGTACTGGTGTGGTGAACAAAATGCACCACACCGTGTGCCCGGGCCACTGCCACCGTGTCATCGGTGGAGCCGTCGTCAATGACTACGACCGTGATCTCGTCGATCCCCTCGATCTCTCGCGGAATCGATTCCAGGACCAGGGGAAGTGTCAGTTCCTCGTTGAGACAAGGAATCTGGACGACGAGTTTCACTGCTAGGAGGTGGCCGGGACCGAGGGCGTCAGCAGACCGATGACGGCCTCGGCGAGTTGGATTGGGTCAAGCGGGTGCGGGACCGCAGCCTCAGCGCGCGACCACGTGGCCAACCATGCGTCCTGCGGGCGTCCGGTCAGCACCAGTACTGGCGGGCAGTGGAAGATCTCGTCCTTGAGCTGCTTGGCGATGCCCATTCCACCGGCTGGGACTGCCTCGCCGTCGAGGATGACCAAGTCGATGCCGCCGGCGTCCATGTTCTGCAGAACGACCGGCTCGGTGGCGACCTCGACATATTCCAGCATGGGGAGATCCGGGTGCGGTCGCCTACCCAAGGCGAGGATGACCTGCTGTCGGGTGTTGACGTCGTCGCTGTAGACGAGGACCTTCAACGGCTGCGTGGTATCTCTCACGAGACCCATCGTATCCACTCCAACGGCGTTCGTGTCGCATAGGCTCCCAACAGTGGAGATCGACCTGCGGACCCGACTGCCGCTGCTCACGCTGTGCCTGGCTCTGGCGGCTGTCGGGCTCATCGAGACCCAGGCGCATCTCGACATCACCGGCCCGGGCTGGGATGCCGACGCCTACTGGGGCGCTTGGCACGGCCCGATGTACGCCGGATCAGTGGGAGTCCCGGGTGAGTACCTCTACAGCCCGGCGTTCGCCCAACTCGTATGGCCGTTGGCGCAGACGACATGGCCAGTCTTTGCCGCGATCTTCATCGGGGTCAATGCGGTCGGGCTGGCTTGGTTGCTGCGCCCGCTCCCTCTGACGCTCGCAGTGCCGTTGTGGCTGGCGGGCTCTCAGGAAGTGGTGTCGGGCAACATCTTCATCCCGATCGCGATGGCCGCGGTTCTCGGCATGCGCCTGCCCCACGTGTGGGCCTTCGTCGCCCTGACCAAGATCACGCCCTGTCTGGGTCCACTGTGGTTTCTTGCCCGGGGCGAATGGTCGGCAGTGGTCAAGTCGGTAGGAACGACCCTCGCGGTTGTGGTGGTGTCTTGGTGGGCCGCACCTGACCTGTGGCACGAGTGGATCACCTTCCTCGCCTCCCAGTGGCAGATCGCCGACGGCGCCGCGGGCTACTCGTTCATCCCCGGTCCACTCTTTCGGATCCCAGTGGCCGTCGTCCTGGTCGTCGTGGCCTCCCGGACCCAGCGGGTATGGCTGCTTCCGGTCGCCATGCTGCTGGCCACGCCATTCATCTGGAATGGCTCGTTGACCCTGCTCGCTGCCATCCCCAGGCTCAGGGCTGCCGTGGGTTGTGGCGGCAGGCAGCCCAAGGGAGGGGATGCTTCCACGAGACCGGCCACACCTCTCGAACACAACGTCTGACATCGAACTACTCGGCCGGTTCGGACACCACTCGACGTGGGCCACCGCCCAGGCGCGGGATGGCGCACAACATCGTGAACGATGCAATCCCGATGACCGGCGTGGACAGCACCATGGCCACCGGGATCGTCCAGAACCGACCGCCCAGGGCTCCCCAGACCAACAACATCACCGCGCAGGGAAACCTCACCACCAGTGGCGGGAATATTGAACCACCCAATGAGCCATCACTCGCGGCACGGTTTTCCAGCAGGAACACGATCCAATCGTGCCAAGCCTGTGGCTGGATCGCATACGAGATGCCTGTCACCACCGCCAGAGCGAAAACGGTGACGCCCAATCGCCGCCACTCCCCTCGTACGAGGAACCAGACTGGCCCCAAGCACGGAGTGATCTTCGTCATTGCCATGATCGTCCAGGTTGACGGGTGCCGCAGACCGACAGCAGCCGCCAGCGCCAGCAGCCAGTAGACGTTCCCGGACACGATCTCGGGCATGGTCATCAGCCAGCAAGCGATCGCCACGTGCTTGGACAGCGGCTTGAGCAGCCACGCGAAAGCGATGGCAGGCGCGAGTGTGAAGATGAGGCCGAAGACCGGCCAAGGCAGTTGGGCAAGCGGCCAGATCAGCTGCGCGAACGCAGGACTGTAGAGGTAGGCATCGACCGTGTCGGGAGCACGTGAATAGCGGTCATCTTCATGCCAGACCAGCCAATAGGCATGTGCATCGTTGCCGAAGCCGAAGCGGTCAACGACGAGAACGGCCACGGAAACGGACACCACCACGAGCAGGACCAGCGTGACGTCGCGCGCCAGCCGACTCCACACCAAGGACTCCCCCACACCAGAACCTTAGGCCCGTCCCGCATCAGCAAACAGGCGTTTGCCACTCAGACGTGATGCGCGGCCCGAGACTCCTCCAGATCCAGACGACGGTCCTCCCGCTCGCCTTCCTTCAGCGAGGACCGCACCCACTGGACAAAGAGCACGGCGAAGAACAACACGCCGATCAGGTCCCCGGTGGCCCACAGGATTCCGCCGGCCACGTGCTGATCCTCCAGCACAGGGGGCAACCAGGACCCCATCGGCCCCTCGCGCAGCGCAAGGTAGTGCTCACCGCCGATGAGGGTGGTCTGGCCCATGATCGTCACGCCGAGGAAGGCGTGGAAGGGAAGCGTCATCATCGTCAACAGCACGCGGAAGGGATAGCCCACCCGACCCGGCACCGGGTCGATGCCCATCAACGGCCAGAAGAACAGCGTTCCGACCAGCACCAGGTGCACGTGCATCATCTCGTGGATGAAGGCCGAGTTCAGGCTGGCGTCGTACCAAGGGCTGAAGTAGAGCGCCCAGGGTGAGGCGACGTAGAGAGCAAACGCGAGCGGAGGGAAGGACAACGCCTTCGCCACACGCGAGTGGAGCAGCACCAACAGCCAACGCCGCGGCTTCCTCGGAAGCGTCCGCAGCGCCAAGGTCACCGGAGCGCCGAGAGCCAACGACAACGGAACCACCATCGACAGGATCATGTGCTGGACCATGTGCACGCTGAGGAGTGTCGTGTCGTAGATCCCGAGACCGGAGGAAGTGGCGAAGAGGAAACTTCCCATCCCCAGGACCACGAACGCCACTGTGCGACCCGGCGCCCAGCGGTCTCCTCGGCGCCGCAGTATCTCCACGCCGAGGAGATAGAGGCCGGCGCCCCAGATGGTCACCACGAACGGGATCGGGTCGATTCCCCAGTCGGTGAACACGCTGCCGAGGGTGAATCTCGGCAGCGACGTGGGATCGGCGGACAGAGGCAGCAGCACACCCACAACTTTAGGTCGCCCCTACTCAGGGGGTCGGGGTGCCCTCATAACCACCAACCGGCCATAATGGACCTCGTGGCGACAGCGACAACGATTCCAGCATCCCGACTGCACGGGCACCATGACCGACCCAGCATGGTGAGCGTGGGCACCATCATCTGGCTTTCGAGCGAGTTGATGTTCTTCGCAGCCCTGTTTGCGGCCTACTTCACCATCAGAGCCGTGAGTCCTGACCTGTGGGCCCAGGAGACCGCCAAGCTCAATGTGGCGTTCGCCACCGGCAACACCATGATTCTGGTGGCCTCGTCCTTCGCCTGCCAGTGGGGTGTCTTCGCCGCCGAGCGTGGCCAGGCCGGGCGTACGGGCTCCTTGTTCAACGTCTCCAAGTGGGGCCTGCGGGAGTGGTTCGTCCTCACCTACATCATGGGCGCGGTCTTCATCGGAGGTCAGGCGCTCGAGTACGCCGAACTGGTCCACGAGGGTGTGACCATCCCCAGTTCCGCCTACGGCACGATGTTCTTCCTCACCACGGGCTTCCACGGTCTTCACGTGGCCGGCGGCCTGATCGCTTTCCTCTTCGTTCTGGGCCGCACCTATCTCGCGCGCCGTTTCACCCACGAACAAGCCGTGACCGCCATCGTCGTGTCCTACTACTGGCACTTCGTCGACGTGGTGTGGATCGCTCTGTTCTTCACCATCTACGTCATCCAGTAAGCACCGATCCGCTACCGGCAAGGACTCATCGTGCGTTTGCTCAACCGAACCGCTGGTCGTCTCTCCCGGCACCGCCGAGGACCGTTGGCCGGTCTCGTCGTGCTGCTGCTCGGCCTGATGTTCAGTGGTGCCCTCTACACCGCCTTCTCCCCCGCCCAGGCGGACAGCCAGCCCAGCCAGACCGATCAGGCAGCTGCTGGCAAGGAACTGTTCCTGGTCAGTTGTGCTTTCTGTCACGGCAAGAACGGCGAGGGGATCGCCACCGTGCGTGATGGCAACCAGATGGGTCCCTCGCTGATCGGCGTAGGCGCTGCGGCCGTCGACTTCCAGGTGGGCACCGGTCGGATGCCGATGGCCAGCCCCGGCGCCCAGGCTCCCCGCAAGGGGGTCGTCTTCACCGACGAGGAAACGGCTGCACTGGGTGCGTTCGTCGCTTCCTTGGCGCCCGGACCGGTTGTCCCGAACGATGCTGACTACTCCATGGACGGCCTCTCCGAGGACGAGCGCCAGGAGGCCATCACTCGTGGGGGTCAGATCTTCCTCACCAACTGCACCGCCTGTCACGGCTTCAACGGTGGCGGTGGCGCGATGCCCCGCGGTGGTTATGCGCCGAGTCTTCACGGTGTCGAGGGCAAATACATCTACGAGGCCATGCTGACCGGTCCGCAGAACATGCCCAACTTCAGCAACGGCAACCTCTCCCCCGAAGAGAAGCGCGACGTGATCGGCTACCTCGACAGCATCCAGGCCAACCCTGAGTACGGCGGGTTTGCGCTCGGTGGTCTCGGGCCCGTCTCCGAAGGCATGTTCGTCTGGGTCCTCGGTATGGGTGGGCTCATCGGTATGGCCGTCTGGATTGCCTCGCACACGACACGCAGCAAGAAGAACAAGGTGAACTTGTGAGCCACGACAACCACACGCCCGACCAGGTGCCGGACCACACGACCGATCAGGTTCCCGCCGTCATCCAGACCGAGCCCATTGCCGACCCTGGCCTGCCCGCACACACGTGGCGCCCGACGGATGTCGACCCCAGGGCCGAGAAGCGCGCCGAGCGTCAGATCGTCGCAATGTTGGCCCTCTCGATGGCCTTTTCAATCCTGTTCGTCGTCGCCTACTTCACGTTCGACATCGGCGACAACTGGGACACCTTTGCGGGCAAGGGTGCCTCGACAGTCGCTCTGGGTGTGACGCTGGGAATGGCGCTGCTGCTCATCGGCGCGGCCATCATCCATCTTTCTCGCAAATTGATGTCCGACGTGGAAATGGTCGAGATGCGCCACCCGGCCGCTTCCCCGGAAGAGGACCGAGTCGCCACGCTCGAAGCCCTGAACGCCGGACTGGACGAATCGGGCCTCGGCCGCCGTCCGCTGGTGCGCAACACCATGCTCGGCGCGGTCGGTTTCCTGAGCCTTCCCCTCATCGTCCCCCTGCGTGATCTGGCAGCCGGTGCGAACCTCGACATCGACAAGCTTGCCCACACCATCTGGGAACCGGGCATGCGTCTGGTCCGTGATGTCATCGGGACACCGATCAAGGCGGACGAGATCGAAGTCGGTGACCTGGTCAACGCGGCTCCCGAGGCGCTCTTCCCCACCGAAGCCAATGGCTACGAAGAACTCGACGTCGTCCAGCACGAGATCGACAAGGCCAAGGGCGCGATCATCATCGTGCGCATGGACCCCAACGACATCACTCCGACCAAGGGTCGGGAGGAGTGGACCGTCGACGGCATCATCTGCTATTCCAAGATCTGCACCCACGTCGGCTGCCCCATCTCGCTTTACGAACGCACCACACACCATGTCCTGTGCCCCTGTCACCAGTCGACCTTCGACCTGGCTGACTCGGCGAAGGTCGTCTTCGGTCCCGCGGCGCGTCCTCTGCCTCAGTTGCCACTGAAGGTTGACGCGGAGGGGTACCTCGTCGCACAGAGCGACTTCACCGAGCCCATCGGGGCTAGCTACTGGGAGCGTGAAAAGCAGTGAGCACTGACTCCAGAATCGACACCAGCAGGGTTGCGACGAGCAACCGCACGAACGCAGCCACCGCTTCCAAGCCAAGCAAGGCCGGTGACTTGGCGACGTGGGCCGACGAACGGCTGGGCCTCGCCACGGCGATGAAGAAGAACCTGCGCAAGATCTTCCCCGATCACTGGTCCTTCATGCTGGGCGAGATTGCTCTGTGGAGCTTCGTCGTCCTCCTTTTGACCGGAGTTTTCCTCACTTTGTGGTTCAACCCCTCGATGGGTCACGTCACCTATGAGGGCTCCTACGACCAACTCCGCGGCGTCGGCATGTCCGAATCTATGGCCTCCACCCTCGACATCTCTTTCGACGTGCGCGGCGGCCTGCTCATGCGCCAGATGCACCACTGGGCAGCGATGATCTTCATCGCCTCCATGATGGTCCACCTGTTGCGCGTGGCCTTCACCGGCGCGTACCGCAAGCCGCGCGAGCTCAACTGGGTCATCGGCTGCATCCTGTTGCTCCTCGGCACCCTGGAGGGCTTCACCGGATACTCGCTGCCGGACGACCTGCTCTCCGGAACCGGCGTCCGAGCTGCTGACGGCTTCTTGAAGGCCAGTCCTGTGGTCGGGTCGTACATGTCCTTCATGCTCTTCGGTGGAGAGTTCCCCGGAGACGCGATCATCCCCCGCCTCTACATCGTCCACGTGCTGCTGATTCCCGGCATCCTGCTCGGACTGATCGCCGCACACATGCTCCTGCTCGTCTATCACAAGCACACACAGTGGGCCGGCCCGGGCCGCACCGAACAGAATGTCGTCGGGTACCCGATGCTTCCGGTGTACGCAGCCAAGGCCGGCGGGTTCTTCTTCATGGTCTTCGGTGTCATCGCCCTCATGGGTGGCCTGATGACGATCAATCCGGTGTGGAAGTTCGGACCCTACGACCCGACCAAGGTCACTGCCGGGTCGCAACCCGACTGGTACATGGGTTGGCCGGACGGCGCGTTGCGCATCATGCCCACCGGCATGGAGACGGTGCTCTTCGGATACACGATCTCGTGGAACGTCCTGATCCCGATCCTGCTGCTGCCGCCCCTCATGCTTGTCATCTTGATGCTGCTGCCCTTCATCGAGGGGTGGATCACCGGGGACAAGCGCGACCACCACATCCTGCAACGCCCGCGCAACGCTCCGACGCGGACCGCGGTCATGGTTGCCCTGATGACGTTCTACGGTCTCCTCTGGGCTGCCGGGGGCAACGACATCATCGCGATAAAGTTCGATGCGAGCATCAACCAGATCACCTACTTCATGAGGGTGGCGGTGTTCCTCGGTCCGCTGCTGGCCTTCTGGATCACCCGGCGCTGGTGCATCTCACTGCAGCGACACGACAACGACGTGCTGCTGCACGGCTACGAGACCGGGATCATCACCCGCTCCCCAGAAGGCGGCTACGCCGAACGACACCTGCCCATCAACGAGACGTCGGCCTATACGCTCACGGCTCGTGACCGCGACGAAGTGGTCACCGTGGCCGGTAACACCGACGCTGCTGGCGTTGCTGCACCGGGGTCCCGCTCCGAGCGTCTGCGTGCTCGACTCTCGGCCTGGAATGTGGGGCACAACGTGCAAAAGCCCACGGCTGCGGAAATCGAAGCGGCTCACCACCACGCCGAGCATGCGGCAGCACTGCAGTCAGGGTTGAACCATCCGGTCGACGGACACCAGTTCGATGATCATCAGCTGCGCAACGCAGACGAGGTCCCGCTGCGCGAGAACTGATTCATGAAAGAAGGGCCCCGGGCAGTGCCCGGGGCCCTTCTTTCATGTCCGCTCGTGTCAGGGCAGAGCTGAACCCGACTTCCAATTCTGTACGGAGAGGTTCCAGTCTCCGTAACCGTTCTCCAGGGTCATCGACCGCGGCGACCCTTTGACCTCTACGACATCTCCACGGCTGGTGCGGTCGTAGAGCCACTTCGCGTCCGCGGTGCTCATGCCCACACACCCGTGCGAGACGTTGGCACTCCCCTGCGACCCCGTCGACCAGGGAGCAGCGTGGATGAACTCTCCCGAGAAGGTGACCCGCAGGGCGTACTGCACGTTCGAGAGGTCATAGAACTCCGGATCATCCTTGTCGACACCGATCGTGGCCGCACTCATCCGCTTACGGCGAAACTTCTCGATGATCACCTTCGTGCCGGAGCGGGTTTCCCAGCCAGCCTTGCCTGCGCTGATCGGCATCGTGCGCGCCGGCGCGCCATTGACGAAGGTCCGCATGACGTGACCTGCGACGTCCACCCGGCTGACGACCGACTGACCGACGTGGAAGTCGATATTGCGCGACTCCTGACCGTAGATGCCATCTCCCGCTGGCAGGCTGTTGATGTCCAGGTCGACCGCCACGTCTGTGCCGGCCTTCCAGTAGGCATGTGGTCGCCAGTGTGCTTCGCGGTCGTTGAGCCAATACCACGAGCCCGGCTGTGAGGGAGCGCTGGTGACGGTCATGTGCTGCTCGAACGTGGCCCGATCGGTCACCGGCAGATCGAAAGTGACCACGACCGGCATACCGACCCCTACCGTCTCGTCGTTCAACGGAGCGATCGAGGCGAAAGTCTGCTGCTCCAGCGTCAGAGCCACGGTGCGGAATCGGCGGGTGCGCTCCACGGTGTCGCCGCTGGCCCGCTGTGCTGTCGCGGTGATGACGTAGTCGGTGGCGGGCTCAAGGAGAGCGGAAGACGTCCACACGCCACCGCTGAGCTCACCAGCCAGCGCTCCGGTGGAAGCGGTCACCTCGACCTCGGCCAGGTCGGCTCCCTCCGTGGACACCGTTACCGGGGCATCGATTGCCACGGCCGACCCGTCAGTGAAACTGGTCGACAGTTTGACCGGCGGAGGTTTGGGAGCGGCCGACTCGGCCTTCTCCGCCTCTTTCGATGCTTCCCTGCCACCCGGGGCGGAGGAGCACGCCGACAGCCCGGACGCTGACATCAGGGCCACCAGTGCCCAGGCTGCCGTTCGCTGAGCATGATGAACACTGGACGAGTCGAGAGCGCGATGAAACATGGATGAGCGACCCCACAGACAGAGAAGGAAGAACCCGTCCAGCCTACGGCGTGGACGGGTTCTTTCGCACTCGGGGGAACGCTCAGTGCGCGTGTTCCCCGCGGTAGTACTCGAAGACGAAACCGGACAGCGTGATGGCACCGAGGCCGAAACCGATGATGACCAGCCACCATGCCGACAGTGCTACGCCGTAGACGATGACGCTCAGGGCCAAGGCACACCACAGCGGCCACCACGAGAAGGGCGGGAAGAACCCGAGTTCACCAGCCCCATCTGCGATTTCGCCCTCTTTCAGGTCCTCTGGACGAGCATCCATCCTGGCTGCGTGGAACCCGAGGTACAGGGCCACCATGCCGGCCAAGAGCGCCGTCATGACCAACGCAGAGGTCCCGGTGGGGTCTCCGGACACTTTCCAGTACAGCGTGGAAACCACGGTGAAGAACACGGTGGTGGCACCGAAGACTTTTGCTTCTGCCTTCATCGGGTTTCTCCCTCAGTCGAGTCGGACTCGGTTCGATCGCGCAGCATCTCTTCACGACCCTGAACCTCAGGGGCATCGACAAAGCCCCCGCGGCGCTCCGCTCCATTTTCTTCCAACTCGCGCAGCGCGATCTCGGGGTGGTGCAGATCGAAGGCGGGAGACTCCGAACGGATCCGGGGAAGGCTGACGAAGTTGTGACGCGGCGGAGGAGAACTCGTGGCCCACTCCAGTGAACGTCCCCAACCCCACGGATCATCCAGTTCGACCTTGGGTGACTTGGAGGTGATGTAGACGTTGTAGAGGAACGGCAGTGTCGACGCACCCAGCAGGAACGCGCCCACCGTTGAGATCTGGTTCAACGTCGTGAAGCCGTCCTCGGGAAGGTAGTCGGCGTAGCGACGCGGCATGCCCTCCACCCCGAGCCAGTGCTGGATGAGGAACGTCATGTGGAAGCCCACGAACAACAACCAGAAGTGCACCTTGCCCAGGCGCTCGTCGAGCATCCTGCCCGTCAACTTGGGCCACCAGAAGTAGAACCCGGCGAACATCGCGAACACCACGGTGCCGAAGACGACGTAGTGGAAGTGCGCGACCACGAAGTAGGAGTCGGTGACGTGGAAGTCGAGGGGAGGGCTGGCGAGGATGACCCCGGTGAGACCGCCGAAGAGGAATGTGGTCAGGAAGCCGAGCGACCACAGCATGGGAGTGTCAAAGGACAGAGATCCCCCCCACATCGTGCCGATCCAGTTGAAGAACTTGACCCCTGTCGGCACAGCAATCAGGAAGGTCATGCCGGAGAAGAAGGGGAGGTCGACTGCCCCGGTGGCGAACATGTGGTGGGCCCACACAGCCACGGACAGCATGGCGATAGCGAGCGTCGCGCCCACCAGACCGATGTAGCCGAAGATGGGCTTGCGACTGAAGACCGGGAAGATCTCAGACACAATTCCGAAGAACGGCAGGGCGATGATGTAGACCTCTGGGTGTCCGAAGAACCAGAAGAGGTGTTGCCACAGCACCGGTCCTCCGTGCGAAGGATCAAACACGTGAGCGCCGAGTATGCGGTCAGCCTCGAGCGAGAGCAGCGCGCCCGCGAGGATCGGGAACACCATGATCACGAGCATGCTCGTGATCAGCGTATTCCATACGAAGATCGGCATCCGGAACATCGTCATGCCAGGTGCGCGCATGCAGATGATCGTGGTGATGAAGTTGACCGCACCGAGGATCGTGCCCAGCCCTGCCATCCAGAGCCCCATGATCCACAGGTCGCCGCCGACGCCCGGGCTACGCACAGCATTGGAGAGGGGCGTGTAGGCGAACCAGCCGAAGTCGGCTGCTCCCTGCGGTGTCAAGAACCCGGAGGCTGCGATGAGTCCGCCGAAGAGGAACAACCAGTAACTGAACATGTTCAGACGCGGGAACGCAACGTCCGGCGCGCCGATCTGAATCGGCATGATCACGTTGGCGAAACCGAAGAACAACGGGGTCGCGAACAGGAGCAGCATGATCGTGCCGTGCATGGTGAACAGCTGGTTGTAGAACTGGTCATTGACCAGTTGCATCCCCGGGTAGGCCAGCTCGGAGCGGATCAGCATGGCCATCAGCCCGCCGATCATGAACCACGAGAATGACGTGATCAGGTACATCTTGCCGATCAACTTGTGATCGGTGGTCGTCATGATGCGAACGGCCTGCTGGCCCAAGGTCTTGCGATCTCCCAAGGGTGCGGCGGCGGCGGTGCTCACTGGTCGGTTCCTTCCGAGTCGTCGTCGAGCCCGACCTGCGTATTGACGTAGTCGTTACCCAACAGCGGGGTCGTGGAGGGCGTGACCTTCTCAGCCAGCGCTGCCACGAAGTCGGCGTACTCCTGCTGGGAGACGATCTCGACGTTGAACAACATCCGCGAGTGGGAGACGCCACAGAGTTCGAAGCACTTGCCGGGGTACGTGCCCTCCACGGTCGGGGTGACCTGCAACTTGTTGACCCGACCCGGAATGACGTCGAGCTTGGTCAGGAAGGCCGGCACACCGAAGGAGTGGATGACGTCGGGCGAGTGAAGATTGAACTGGACCGTCTGGTCGACCGGGAGCGTCAGCGTGGGGATCTCGTTGCTGGTGCCGGAGACATACACATACTCGCCGTAGGCGAAGTCGCCGTCAGAGCCGGACGCACCAGCTCGCGCCTCGCCGAGGCCATAGTTGAACGTCCAGGTCCATTGCTGGCCCACCACTTCGATCGTGACGTCCGGGTTCTTGTCGATGTTGGTCATCTCGTCCTGGACACGCACTGTCTGCGAGAACATCACGATGACCATCAGCACGGGTGCGAGCGTGTAGAAGACCTCGAGCGGCAGGTTGTAGCGCGTCTGCACGGGGATCTCGTCATCGCTGCGTCGGCGGAAGCGCCACACGGCGTAGAAGATCAGACCCCAGACAATCGCCCCCACCACCAGGGCCGCGATCCAGGCCCATTTCCAGAGGTCATAGGTGTAGGGGCCCTGCGCGGTGGCGCGATCGGGCATGGCGAAGTTGGCGATCTGGTGCTTGTCGTCCTTCGAACATCCGGCCAGCACCAGCATTGTCACGCCCAAGAGCGCAACTCTCAGTACGCGTCGCCCATGAACGCCTGAAAAATTGGGGACTTGCAGACCCACTGACGAGCCTCTCTCTCGGTCGTTCTCCACATCCAGAGACTATCCCCTTATGACAACGATGAAAGGGGCAGGGTCGGGTGTCGTCTGAAGAACGGGTCGTGGCGTAGGTTGCCGAGGTGACCGGGCAAGTCGACCTTGACGCCGCTTCTTCGCAGCCGCTGCTCCCACAGGCGCGGGACACGTATCTGGCTGCACTCGAACGGGGATACGCCGATCCACGACGGTTGCACCGCGCGGGTCGCGAGGCACGCATGCTTCTGGACAACGCACGCGCGGCCACCGCAGACGCGCTGGGCGTGCGCGCCGACGAGGTGACCTTCACTCCTACCGGCACCCATGCAGTCCACCTGGGGCTGCTGGGACTCGTCCGCGGGTCACGACGCGGAGATGTCGTCGTGCACTCCTCGGTGGAGCACTCCGCCGTGCGCCACGCCGTGTCATGGGGTGCACGATCTTCTGAGGTGTCCGTGACGGGCGCTGGTCGGGTCCGCCACGATGACCTCGTGGTGGCAGCGAATGCCCCCGATGTGGCTGCCGTGGCGCTGCAGACCGCCAACCACGAGGTCGGCACGCTGCAGGACGTCGGTTCATTCACGCTCCCTGACGGAGTCCCTCTCTTCACCGATGCATGCGCCTCGATGGGGCGGCTTCCCCTACCCGAGGGCTGGTCGGCAGCGGCTGGATCTGCCCACAAATGGGGGGGACCCGCTGGTGTCGGAATCCTGCTCGTCCGCAAGCGGGCACGCTGGCGGAATCCATTTCCCACCGATGACAGGGTCGACGAACGATCCACCGGCTTCGAGAACATCCCCGCCGCGTTGGCTGCGGCGGCCTCTCTCCAGGCCGTTGTGGCAGCGCGGGACACGATCAACGCGCGTCATCACGCACTGATCGACCACGTGCGCCGGCGGGTGGCTGCCGAGGTGCCTGACGTCGAGATCGTGGGCGATGCTGTCCATCGACTCCCACACCTTGTGACGTTCTCCTGCCTCTACGTCGACGGCGAGGCCCTGGTGAGCGAGTTGGACCGACGTGGTTTCGCGATTGCCAGCGGGTCGGCCTGCACGGCATCGACCTTGACGCCCAGTCATGTGCTGGCGGCCATGGGCGTGCTCACCCACGGCAACGTACGGCTCTCGCTCCAGCCCGACGCGACGCGGGAACAGGTGGACGGCTTCTGCGACGCGTTGCCCCCGATCGTCGCCGACATCCGCAGACGGGTGGGCTTGTGAGCGACGTGGCTCTCGAAATCGACTGTCGGGACATGCCGTGCCCCATGCCCGTCATCGAACTGGCGAGGCACCTGTGCGAGGTGGAGGTGGGCGAGCTGTTGGCCGTCGTGGCCCACGACCCCGCAGCACGGGTCGACGTGCCCGCCTGGTGCCGGATGCGCGCCCAGGACTGGGTCCGGGCCGATGCGGCAGCCGACGGCGCGCCGCGCTTCGTCGTACGTCGGGTGTCGTGAACGCTCAGGGGCGGATGGTCTGCAGGTGCGCCCCGAAGTCTTCAGCCGCTTGCGTGCCGTAGGTCGCTGCACACCGTTGGAGGAATGCCGCGCGGGAGATCTCATACTCCTGGGTGCCGACCTGCTCCACGACATAGACAGCGAGCAGGCAACCGAGTTGAGCGGCGCGCCGGTGCGGCAGACCCCATGACAGCGCGGCCAGGAATCCCGCCCGAAATGCGTCCCCGACACCGGTGGGTTCGACCTTCTGGATCTCTGGCACGGCGGGGACGACGACCGACTCTTCGCCGTCCTGGTCGATGCGGACGCCCTCGGCTCCCAAGGTCACCACCCACGTGCCCACCCGGGACAACACGTCCTGGCGACTCCAGCCGGTCTTCTGTGTGATCAGGCTGGCTTCGTACTCGTTGGAGAAAAGAATGTCGGCCCCGTCGATGAGCGGGCGAATCAGGTCCCCGTCGCCGAACGCGAGTTGCTGCGAGGGATCCGCCACGAAGCGGTATCCCCGCTGTCGACACTCGTCGGTGTGGCGCAGCATTCCCTGCGGATCGTCCGGCCCGATCAGGACGTAGTCGGGTTCGCCGACGCGGTCCACGATCGGCTTCAGCTCTATCTCTCGCGCCTCGCTCATGGCGCCGGCGTAGAAGCTGGCGATCTGGGCCATCGAGGAGTCGTTGGTGCAGACGAATCGGGCCGTGTGGCGGGTCTCAGAGACGTGGACCGAGCCACAGTCGACGTTGTGGCGCTCCAGCCAGGATCGGTATTCGGCGAAGTCCTCCCCCACCGCACCCACCAGCACCGGGCTCAGGCCCAGATTGCCCAGACCGAAGCAAATGTTGGCAGCGCATCCGCCCCGGCGCACTTCGAGGTCTTCGACGAGGAAGGACACCGAAAGTTTGTCGAGCTGGTCGACGACCAGACTGTCGGCGAACTTCCCCGGGAACGACATGAGGTGATCGGTGGCGATGGAACCCGCGATGAGAAGAGACACGTCGCGAGAGACTACCCCGCCGAAGACGTGGAATACCCTTCAGTAGCCTTTAGCGTCGTCCTCATGACGACGACTACCCCCGCTTCTCACCTGATCCATGACGAGTTGCCGACGCCTCGGGAGATGGCAGCCGACTGCCACGCGCTCGGCGCGAACCTGGGCTTGGCGCGTGCCGCGCGAGCCGCCGTGTCCGCCCCGCCGAGCATTCACTTCGAGGATTATCCGGTCGAGGTCGCCAAGCCCGAGATCAAGATCTCGCACGCGGCAACGCGTATAGCCAACGCGCTCCACCTGCACCTGGACTGATCGCTCGAAGGGCCACGCGACTGGACGCGCCACTCAACATGCCGCTGCACGGGCATGACGAAGGCCCCCTACCGCTCAGGAGGGGGCCTTGGTCAAGTCACACTCAGTCAGACATGCCGTGCTCGGAACTTGCTCAGTGGAACGAGTCTCCGCAGGCGCACGAACCGCCCGCGTTGGGGTTGTCGATCGTGAAGCCCTGCTTCTCGATGCTGTCCACGAAGTCGATCTGGGCGCCGTTGAGATAAGGGACACTCATCCGGTCGACCACCACGGCCACCCCGTCAAAGTCGGTACGGACGTCGCCGTCGAGCGTGCGCTCATCGAAGAAGAGCTGATACCGCATACCGGAGCAGCCACCGGGCTGCACAGAGATGCGCAGAGCAAGGTCCTCGCGACCTTCCTGCGCCAACAGGCTCTTGACCTTTTCGGCGGCTTCGGCGGAAAGGTTGATCTGGTCCGTACGACGCTCAGTGCTCTCGACCTGCTCGGTCATCTCATCTCCAGAAAGTCTCGGGGTCTTGCTTGGTTCAATGGTCGCACACCGGTAGATATTCCGATCACCCCTGTGACCAAGTCATCTCGACCTCATCTGGACCAGGAGCGAGCCACCCGCTCGGCGAGTTCGCTCAGGGAGCCTGACGGGTCCTCGAAGGCTCGGTCCTGACCCACCAAATCGACCAGCGAGTAGGCCGACTCGATCCCCAGTACGCGCATCTCCCGGGAGCCCACCAACACCTGGCCGGCAAGAGCGATGCATGGACGCAAGGCCTCCGAGGCGATGGCAGCGACACCGTAGGGCACCTTCCCCGATCGGCTGGAGAAGTCGAAGGCGCCCTCCCCGGTGACCACCAGGTCACTGGCTCGAGCACGCGATTCCAGCGAGACCGCGGCAGAGACCAAGGACACTCCGGGTTGGCGGGCTGCTCCCAGTACGAGCAGGGCAAAGCCGATCCCCCCCGCCGCACCGGCGCCCTTCTCGAGCGACATCCGACGATCCGTGGCCACCGCAAAGGATTCCAGCCAGCCATCCACGACGACGATGCGCTCCTCGGCTATCCCCTTCTGCGGACCGAAGGTCTTGGTGGCACCGAAGAGTCCGGTGAGCGGGATGTCGACGTCGGTCGCCGCCACCAGTCGAATGCCGTCCAGACGCGCACGCGCAGAGGAAAGGTCGACCTGCGACACGCTGGGCAGCGCGACCGGTCCGCCGTCCAGCGTGCCGTCGGAGGTTGCTCCCAGGGCAGCGAGCGCCCCGGCGCCGCCGTCGTTGGTCCCGGAGCCGCCCAGACCGATCACCACGGTGCTCGCACCTGCGTCGACGGCGGCCAGGATGAGCTCTCCCACTCCACGGCTGGACAAGGACTCTGCTGCGCGCTCCCCCTCACGGCGTTCGACCAGGTGCAGACCGACGACCTGCGCGGTTTCGACGTAGGCCGCCTCCCCCACCCGAAGCACCGTGGCCGGCACCAACTCACCGAGCGGCCCGTGCGCGGTCACCGCCATCAGGTCGCCCCCGAGTGCGGCGTGCATGACGTCGACGAAGCCGGGGCCACCGTCAGCCATGGGAGTAAGGTCGAGTTCGTCAGCTGGAGCGTGGCGCCGCCATCCAGTCGCGATCGCCTCGGCGGCCTCGACCGCGGTGAGGGTGCCGGAGAACTTGTCAGGAGCGATGAGCACGCGCATGACACCATCCTCGCGCAATGCTGGTACGACAGGATGGCCGCATGCCAGCCCACCCTTCTCCAGCCCACGTCTCGTGACCTCGCCACTGATTCGTCCGTTGCAGGAGGATGACCTGGAAGCCATCGGTGAGATCACCGCAACCAGCTATCACGAGGTCGACGAGCGCACCTATCAGCGCTCCTGGCCGGACCCGGTACGACGACCGCCGGTCCGCAACGAGGCTTGGATCCGCAGAACGAGACAGGCCGTCCGGACAGACCCCGGTGGCTGCTGGGCGGCCGAGGTGGACGATGTTCTGGTGGGTGCCGCGATCTCGCGCGTGCGCGAGTCCATGTGGATCCTCGCCTCGTTCGCCGTGCGCCCCGACATGCAAGGACAAGGCATCGGTGCACAACTGATGGCGGCCGCGATGCGCCACGGCCGAGACTGCCGGCGCGGCATGTTCGCCTCGAGCGCCGACCCCGGAGCCGCGCGCCGCTACCGTCTGGCCGGTTTCGAGTTGCATCCGCAGATGTTTCTCAGAGGCGCGGTCGAGCGCAGCGCAATCCCGGTCGTGGAGGGCATCAGGGAGGGTGACGTCGCTGACGTTGACCTGCTCAACTCGGTTGACCGCCTCACGCGCGGGGCCGCTCACCTGAGTGACCATGAGGTCCTGCTCGAGCAATTCCGACTGATCGTGGCCGACCACGTCACCGGGTTGGGCTATGCCTACGTCGACGACTCCGGGAACCCGGTGTTGCTCGCGGCCACCGAACCGCGCGCGGCATCGCAACTGATGTGGGAAGCGCTGGCTTCCTCGACTCCCGACGACCCCGTGTCGGTGCGCCACATCACGTCAGTGAACTCGTGGGCGCTCGACGTGGGCCTGGTGGCTCGCATGGCGATCCATCAGAGCGGCTACCTCTGCCTGCGCAACATGGAGCCACCGGCCCCCTACCTGCACCACGGGAGTCTGCTCTGAGCAGCCTCCCTAGGATGGACGCCATGAGCACTGTCGACCTGCCACTCCTCCCCCTCGGCAAGGGCCGGGACCTCGACGCCGAACGCGGCGTGGAGTGTCCCGGCGACCTGCCGGCGGCCTCCGACCCCGACCTGGTCGCACGCGCCCGCGCCGCCAAGGCCACCCTGGGCGACCGGGTCTTCGTGCTCGGCCACCACTACCAGCGCGACGAGGTCATCGAGTTCGCCGACGTGACCGGCGACTCCTTCAAACTTGCCCGCGATGCGGCTGGTCGCCCCGACGCGGAGTTCATCGTCTTCTGTGGTGTGCACTTCATGGCCGAATCCGCCGACATCCTGACCAGCGCCGACCAGCAGGTCATCCTCCCCGACCTGGCGGCAGGCTGCTCGATGGCCGACATGGCCAGGCTCCAGCAGGTCGAAGATGCCTGGGACGCCTTGGCCGACGCCGGCGTCCAGGACCAGGTCGTTCCCGTGACCTACATGAACTCCAGCGCGGACATCAAGGCCTTCTGTGGTCGCAACTCAGGCCTGGTGTGCACCTCGTCCAACGCTGATGTGGCCCTGGAATGGGCGGTGGCCCAGAAGCCGGGCGACAACACCAAGGTCTTCTTCCTGCCCGATCAGCACCTCGGTCGCAACACCGCCGTGCTCAAGATGGGCCTCACCGTGGATGACTGCGTGGTGTGGGACCCGATGAAGGCCGGCGGCGGCCTCACCACCCAGCAACTCCGGGACGCCCGGATGATCCTGTGGAAGGGGCACTGCTCGGTCCACGGCAGGTTCTCACCGGCCGTCGTCGACGAACTGCGCGAGAAGCACCCCGGCATCAAGATTCTCGTTCACCCCGAGTGCACCCACGAGGTGTGCCTGAAAGCCGACCTGATCGGCTCGACAGAGTTCATCATCAAGACGATCGAGGCCGCCCCGGCCGGCAGCATCTGGGCCATCGGCACCGAACTCAACCTCGTCAATCGGCTGCGCACCAATCACCCGGACAAGACGATCGTCTTTTTGGACCGCAACGCCTGCTTCTGCTCGACGATGAACCGCATCGACCTTCCCCACCTGGTCTGGGTGCTGGAAAATCTTGTGGCCGGCACCGTGGTCAATCGCATCGATGTCGACCCCGAAACCGAGCGAGAGGCCCTCGTGGCTCTGCAACGGATGCTCGATCTGCCCGGCAAGTCTCACCGCGACTGAGCGATGGCGCGGGACCTTGCCATGACTCCGAGCGGCACCCGCCCCGAGTCACAGGCCCGGCGCATCCCAGAGAGCCAACCAGCGCTGAAGATCGGGCTCCATCGGGAGCTCCGGGGAGAGTAGATCGCGCATCGACAGTTCGACCAGGTTGTCCCGCTGATGGTCACCGGTAGGTGCAAAAGCGTAGAAAGTGCCCCGCTTGTAGAGGTAGACGAGACCGAATCGTTGTCCGCCCGCGTTGGCAAAGGGCACCACGGAGCAGAGCAGTCCGGACTCGAAGCCTTGCAGCTCGAGAGTGGTGTTGACTGCGTGGAGGTCGGTGCAGAGCGCCGAGGTGTCGGCGGCATCGCCGGAGACCACCAGCCAGGTGAAACCGAAAGCATCCTGGGTGAGGCTGACCTCGGGTGCGTCGCAGTCATCGTGGATCAAGGCCACGACCTCGTCCTGTGTCTGGCTGAAGGCTGCGCCACTGGCCGATCGGTAGCAGACCGAACCCGACCCGGTCGGCACGAAACCGGCCGCTGTCTGCAGCGTGATGGCCGCGCTCGGGACGAGGAACAGGGCGTCCAGGTTGTTGCGTTTGGGCTTGCTGCGCGCGCTCAGGATCTCCCAGAGTCCCATGTGTCGCCCTCCTCGTCGTCTCAGCCAGCCGGACGACTGAGCTCGGTCTGCACTCGCGCCAACTGCGCAAGCCGCTCCTCCAGCGGAGGGTGGGTCGCGAACAGACCAGCCATGGACATGCCGCGAATCGCTGGGACGATGCACAGGGCGCTCGCCGCGGGGTTGGCACGCAGATCCTCCTGCGGAATGGTTGCTGCTCCCCCGCTGATCTTCTGCAGCGCAGAGGCAAGAGCTGCCGGTTTCATGGTCAGGAATGCGCCCGAGCGATCGGCACAGAGTTCGCGATAGCGCGACAGCAGGCGTAGCAGCAAGAAACTGACGGCATAGACCACTGCGCTGACCAGGAGCGCGACGAGCAGTGCTGGCAACGTCCGGTTGTTGCGCGAACGACCCATCGCACCGAACTGCACCGCACGCATGAGGAGACCGGCGGCGATGCCGGCCGAGGCGGCCAGTGTCATCACCAGTACGTCACGGTGGGCCACATGACTCAGTTCGTGGGCCAGGACGCCCTCGAGTTCCTCCGCAGTCAGCATCTGCAGGATTCCCGTCGTCACGCACACGACCGAGCGATCAGGTGATCGTCCTGTCGCGAACGCATTCGGGGTGGCCATGTCAGCGATGCCGACCCGCGGTTTGGGCATGTCGGCCAAGGCACAGAGTCGATCGATCATGTCGTGTAGTTCGGGAGCCTCTTGGGGAGACACCTCGCGTGCCCGCATCGCCTTCATGGCGAGTTTGTCGCTGCTCCACCACTGCCAGAAAGCCATACCGATGCCAGCGACTCCGATCAGCACCGAGAGCCCCGGGCTGTCCGCCCAGAACATCAGGCTGACGACGAGCCCGACGAAAAGGCCGCCGAGCAGGAACATCACCGTGGTCATCCGGACGGTCAGACCAGTGTCCTTGATGAAGCGGGAGCGGGCCACGGACGGATCAGCCGGGGATGAGACCGTCGTCGGCGAGCAGTTCGCGCACCTCGTCGATCGTCGCGTCCGAAGAAGGCAGGATCAGGTCCGACTCGTCCAGGGTGTCGGGATCGTGGTGGGTTCCGCCGGAGCGCACCGAGGCCAACAAACCTTCCAGCGCAGTGCGGAACATCTCTTCGTCACCGGACTCGATCGCCGATTCGATCTGCTGGTCGAGTCCGTTGAGGGCGTCCAGGGCGTGGTCGGGGAGGTCGTACTGCCCTTCTCCCAATATGCGCACGATCATGCCGGGCCACCTTCGTTGATCTCGCGCTGGACCTGAGTCCGGTCGCTGTCGCTGGGCCCATCGTCGCCCGCCTCGATCGCCTGCCGAGGCGCACTACCGGACTTGAGCCGGGCGAGCTCAGACTCCACGTCAGAGGTGGAACTGAGGGCATCCAACTCCCGTGCGATGTCGTCACCCGAGTTGATCTGGGAGGCATCGTCGAGCGCACCCGAGGAGATCAACTCATCGATGGCTGCGCCCCGCGCCTGCATCTGGGCGGTCTTGTCCTCGGCCCGCTGGATCGCCAGACCGACGTCACCCATCTCCTCACCGATGCCGGACATGGCCTCACCGATGCGAGTCTGCGCCTCAGCAGCGGTGTAGGTCGCCTTGATGGTCTCCTTGCGGGTGCGGAAAGCCTCGACCTTGGCCTGCAGACGCTGCTGCGCCAGAACGAGTTTCTCTTCCTCTGCCTGGAGGGTGGCCTGCTGCTCCTTCAGGCTGGTGATCTGCGTGGTCAGGCCCGACTTACGCGTCAGCGCCTCCCGGGCGAGGTCTTCGCGATCTGCGCTGATGGCCTTCTCGGCCTGGCCCTGCAGCTTGGCGGACTGCTGCTCGAGCTGTTTGGCCTGCAGTTCCACACGCTTGCGACTGGTGGCCACATCGGCCACACCTCGACGGACCTTGGACAGGAGTTCGACCTGGCGCTGGTAGCTGTAGTCAAGGGTCTCTCGTGGGTCCTCGGCCCGGTCCAGAGCTTTGTTTGCCTTGGCCCGGAAGATCAGGCTGATGCGCTTCATGAGACTCATCGGGGTGCAGACCCTCTTTCGGTGATGCTCGCGTGTGGTCCCCCTCACCCTAGGTCCCGGGGCAAGACGAAGGTAGAGCGCCTCGCGCCGTGGAAGCCCTGACCGGGCGACGATAGGCTGGGCACAGCATCCGCTCCCATGAAGGCAGTCGCGTTGTTCCGTCGTACGAGCCCCGAGCCACAGACCTCCGCCACCCCTGACAGGGTCGGCGGAAAAGGTCGACCCACTCCCACGCGCAAGGAAGCCGAGGCGGCTTCGCGCGCCCGCGCCAAGGTGCCACGGACCCGCAAGGAACAGATGGCCGCGCAGCGGGCCACCCGAGGCGAGTCTGCGCGCAACGTGCGTCAAGCCATGAAGACCGGTGACGAGCGCTATCTCCCCGCTCGAGACCGCGGGCCGATGCGGCGCTTCATCCGTGACTTCGTTGATTCGCGCTTCTCCTTCATCGAACTGATGGTGCCGCTGCTCGTGCTCTCCATGGTCCTGGGCTACTCCGGCAGGGAGAGTATGATCCGGGCCGGCAACACGGTGCTGTTCACCACCATCATGCTGATTCTCGTCGATGTGTTCTTCATGCGACTGCGACTGCGTCGTCAGTTGGCTGTCCGCTTCCCCGGTGACTCCACCAAGGGCGCCACTCTCTACGCCGGCATGAGGTCGTTGCAGATGAAGTTCATGCGACTGCCCAAGTCGAAGGTCCGCATCGGGCAGAAGCTCACCGAGGACTACCGATGAGCCACTCCCACGACGGGCCGACGGCGGATGTCTCGGTCCGCATCGCGTGGGCCGAGGACGCCGACGCCATCGCCGAGGTACAGGTACGGGCCTGGCCCGTCCTCTACGCGGGTGTGCTGCCGGCAGAGTTGCTGCCTACCGATGTCGCGGCGGTCGCCGCCCAGTGGCGCAGTTCACTCACCACGTCGACCGACGCGCGGAATCGGGTCCTGGTGGCCCTGGAACGCAACCGGGTGGTGGGCTTCGCCCTCACCTCCGCAGCCACCGACCCGGACTGCGATCCCGTGGCAGACGGCGAGCTTGCCGAGGTGACCCTCGATCCGGTCGAGCGCGGCAAGGGACACGGCTCCCGACTCCTGCAGGCTGCCGTGGACACCTTGGCGGCCGACCGTTTCACCCGTGCGGTGACATGGGTCAATGCGACCGACGACGCCCTGCGCACCTTTCTCACTGACGCCGGCTGGGCTGCCGACACCGCACACCGCGAACTCGACCTCGACGGCACCGGCGCCACCACCGTGCGGCAGGTACGCCTGCACACCGCTGTCGCCTGATCTCCAGCGCGACCCACCCGCACGACTGCTTGCATTTCGTCCGCGGAGCGGCACTATGGGAACCCGGCTACTTTGCCGTAACCAACGGAGGGCTCTCCAGATGTTCGGTCCACTCCCTGCGCTCCACCGGTTCGTGATGATCTTCGCCGCAGTGTCCGTCTGCGTTGCGATCGGCGCCTGGTTCGGCTTCGATCCCGAGTTCGCTCTCGACATCCCTCTGGGCCTCGTGGCTGGCACAGGTGCTGGTGTGGCGGCTGCCTTCCTGCTGATCCATGACTTCCACCGTCGCGACCCCCGAGTCGTCTCGGCCCACCGCCGCCACTGAGAAGACGGGACCTCGGCGGTCGATGATCTGCTCAGTCCAGCTCCAGGAACCGCTCCAGGCCGATGGTGAGCCCGGGGTGGGACGCGATGGCCCGTAGCCCCGCCAGTACTCCTGGGGTGAACGACACCCGATCAAGCGAATCGTGTCTGATCGTGAGCGTCTCCCCCGCACCCCCGAGGAGCACCTCCTGGTGCGCCACCAGACCGCGCACCCGCAAGGCATGCACCCGGACGCCATCGACATCAGCTCCGCGTGCTCCCTCGAGCGAGGACGACAGGGAAGTGGCGTCAGGCATGGGGCCCATCGCCGCATCCCGTCTCGCCCGAGCAATCATCTCGGCCGTACGGCGAGCCGTGCCCGACGGTGCGTCCGCCTTGTCGGGGTGGTGGAGCTCCACCACCTCCACCGACTCGAAGAATGGCGCTGCCTGAGCGGCGAAGCGCATCATCAGGATCGCGCCGATCGAAAAGTTCGGCGCGATCAGGACACCCGACCGTGGCTCGTCACCCAACCAGCCACGCAGCTGGTCCAGCCGCTCCTCACCGAACCCCGTGGTCCCGACCACGGCATGGATGCCGTTCTCGATGCAGAACTGGAGTTGGTCCATCACCACGTCCGGATGGGTGAAGTGAACGACTGCCTGCACCCCGCGTCTGCGTAACTCATCGATGTCGTCGCTAGCATCGATGGCGGCCACGAGTTCGGTGTCGGGGCAGGCCTCCACCGCCTCACAGACCACTCTGCCGACCTTGCCACGCGCACCCAGCACGCCTACTCGCATCGTTGTGCTCACGGCACCAAACCTAGCGTTGTGTCCGATCAGGGAGTGCCGGTGACTGACTGCTGAACCGGGTTCTGGCAGTCTTGGCCCCATGCCACCTTCGACCATCCCGCCTCGCATCAAGTGGGCAGTCGACCTCATGGACGTCCAACCGGGCGACCAGGTCCTCGAGATTGGCTGCGGTGCCGGTGCCGGCGCCGAGGCCATCTGCGCCAAATTGGAGACCGGGAAGCTGTTCGCCATCGACCGCTCGGAGTCGGGAGTCGACCGCACCAAGCGTCGCAACCAGAAGTATGTGGATGCTGGCCGACTTGTGGTGCGTCAGATCGACCTCGCCACGTTGCGGGTACCGGTGAAGCGGCTGAACAAGATCTTCGCCTTCAACGTGAACCTGTTCTGGGTACGTGAGTGTCACGACGAGATCGCGCTGCTCCACGAACGCCTCGTGCCGGGTGGAGCCTTCTACATGTTCTACGAGGCCAACCGACCTGAGTTGGTCCCCAACATCGTCAAGCTTGCCTCGGAGAACCTGCTACGAGGTGGTTTCCGGGTGAGCGTGGTCGAGCAGAAGGCTCCCCCGGTCATCGGCCTCATCGCCCGACGCTGAGCCGCGGCCCTCAGGCGGGACCGACCACGGCGAGCAGTTGGGGCTGGGTGAACAGCTCCCGGGCAAGCAGGCGCACGTCCTCCAGGGTGACCGCTTCGACGCAGGCCACGACCTCGTCGATGCTCAGCAATTCGTCATAGACCAGTTCGGCCTTGCCCAGACGCGACATCCGTGATCCCGAGTCCTCCAGGCCGAGCACGAGCCCACCCTTGAGCTGGCCCTTGCCCCGATCCAACTCCTCGGCGGTGATCCCGTCGGCTGCGACCTTGACCAGTTCGGCACGGACCACCTCGAGCACAGCTTCGTACTTGTTGGGCAGGCATCCCACCGAGACGCCGACGACTCCGGCGTCGGCATGGTGGCTGGCGAAGGAGTAGACGGAGTAGGCCAGACCTCGGTGCTCTCGTACCTCCTGGAAGAGACGTGAGGACGTGCCGCCACCGAGAGCCGTGTTGAGGACGCCGAGGGCATAGCGGCGCGGGTCTGTGCGGGTCAATCCCTTGACCCCGAGAACGAGATTGATCTGCTCGAGAGGTCGTACGGTGCGCGACTCTCCCGCACAGACGCTCCGGGCCTTGTCGGTCTGCACCGGAGTCGCCGGAACGGCCTCGCCCTCGAGGAAGCCCTGACGACCGAACGCCTTCTTGACCTGACGGACCACGGTCGTGTGGTCGACGTTGCCGGCCACCGCGACCACCATGTTGTCCGGGCGGTAGTGGCGCTTGTAGAAGCGGGCGATCTGGGCCTGGGTCATCGCGGTGATCGACGCCTCAGTCCCGGCAATGGGTCGACCCAGCGGAGAGTCACCCCACGCCTGGTCCGCGAAAAGATTGTGGACGACATCGTCGGGGTCGTCGTCATGCATCGCAATCTCGTCGAGAATGACGTCGCGCTCGGCCTCGACATCGGCTTCGGTGATCGTCGAGGACGTGAGCATGTCGCCGAGCACGTCGACGGCGATCGCCTGGTCCTGGTCGAGGACCCGGGCGTGGAACACGGTGTATTCCTTGGACGTGAAGGCGTTGAACTCTCCCCCCACGGTGTCGAGCGCGACGGAGATCTCGAGGGCACTACGTTCGGGCGTGCCCTTGAACAGCAGGTGCTCGAGGAAGTGCGAACAACCGTGCAAGGCCCGCGTCTCGTCGCGGGAGCCGACGTTCACCCACACGCCGATGCTCGCGGATCGGGAGCCGGCCATCTGCTCGGTGACGATGCGCAGACCGCCGGGAAGGACGGTGCGGCGTACGCGAGAGGTCACTGTCCCGTCATCGTCGGTGACGGTCTGGAGCGTGCGGGTGGTGCCGTTCTTCTGCACAGGTGCCCTTCCTCGGGGGAAATGCCATGACCGGCCGGCAGGTCTGCCGGCCGGTCATGGATGAAACGTCAGGTCATTCGGTCTCGGTGGCCTCAGCCGAGTCGGAGGCGTCGCCCTCGTCCTCGACGACGGGGATCAGCGAGAGCTTGCCACGGTCGTCGATCTCGGCAATCGAGACCTGGACCTTCTGGCCCACCGACAGGACGTCCTCGACCGCGTCCACGCGCTTGCCGCCGGCCAGGGCCCGCAGCTTGCTGATGTGGAGCAGTCCGTCCTTGCCCGGCATGAGCGAGACGAAGGCACCGAAGTTGGTGGTCTTCACCACGGTGCCGAGGTAACGCTCACCGATCTCGGGCATGGTCGGGTTGGCGATCGCGTTGACCGCGGCCTTGGCGGCCTCGGCGGCTTCGCCGTTGGTGGCACCGATGTAGACGGTGCCGTCGTCCTCGATCGACAGCGTGGCGCCCGTGTCGTCCTGGATCTGGTTGATGACCTTGCCCTTGGGCCCGATGACCTCGCCGATCTTGTCGACCGGGACGCGGACGGTGATGATGCGCGGCGCGTGGACCGACATCTCCTCCGGGGCGTCGATGGCCTCGGCCATCACGTCGAGAATGGCCAGGCGAGCATCGCGGGCCTGGGTCAGCGCGGCTGCCAGGACCTCGGCGGGGATGCCGTCGAGCTTGGTGTCGAGCTGGAGCGCAGTGACGAACTCGCGGGTTCCGGCGACCTTGAAGTCCATGTCACCGAACGCGTCCTCCGCACCGAGGATGTCGGTCAGGGCGACATAGCGCGTCTCGCCGTCGACCTCGTCGGAGATGAGACCCATCGCGATGCCGGCGACGGAGGCCTTCAACGGCACTCCGGCCTGCAGGAGCGCCAGGGTGGAGGCACAGACCGAGCCCATCGAGGTCGAGCCGTTGGAGCCCATGGCCTCGGAGAGCTGACGGATGGCGTAGGGGAACTCCTCACGCGTGGGGAGGACCGGCAGGATCGCGCGCCGTGCGAGCGCCCCGTGGCCGACCTCGCGACGCTTCGGCGAACCGACGCGACCCGTCTCACCGGTGGAGAACGGCGGGAAGACGTACTTGTGCATGTAACGGCGGTGCTTCTCCGGGGACAGCGTGTCCAGCTGCTGCTCCAACTTGAGCATGTTGAGGGTGGTGACGCCCAGGATCTGGGTCTCGCCACGCTCGAACAGTGCGGAGCCGTGCACGCGCGGGATGACGCCGACTTCGGCGTGCAGCGGGCGGATGTCGGCGAGGCCGCGGCCGTCCATGCGGATCTTGTCGCGCAGCACGCGCTGGCGCATGAGGGACTTGTTCAGCGAGCGGAACGCCGCGCCGATTTCCTTCTCGCGGCCCTCGAACTGACCGGTCAGAGACTCGAGGAGACCGGACTTGATCTCGTCGAGTCGGTCTTCACGCTCCTGCTTGCCAGCGATCGTGAGCGCCTCGGCGGTCGGGGCCTTGACTGCGGCCTCGACAGCGGCGTAGACGTCGTCCTGGTAGTCGAGGAAGATCGCGAAGTCCTGGACGGGCTTGGCGGCCTCGGCTGCGAGCTGGCTCTGCGCCTCACACAGCTGCTTGATGAACGGCTTGGCAGCGTCGAGACCGCTGGCGACGACCTCTTCGGTGGGGGCCTTCTGGCCACCCTGAATGAGCTCGATGACCCTCTCCGGGGCCTCGGCCTCCACCATCATGATCGCGACGTCGCCGGTGTCGGTGACACGGCCGGCAACGACCATGTCGAACACGGCGTTCTCGAGCTGCGAGTGACTGGGGAACGCCACCCACTGGCCCTCGATGAGCGCAACGCGCACACCGCCGACCGGGCCGGAGAAGGGCAGCCCGGAGAGCTGGGTCGACAGGGAGGCCGCGTTGATCGCCAGCACGTCGTAGGGCTGGTCCGGGTCGAGCGCCATGACAGTGATGACGACCTGGACCTCGTTGCGCAGCCCCTTCTTGAAGGTCGGGCGCAGCGGGCGGTCGATGAGGCGGCAGGTGAGGATCGCGTCCTCACCCGGCCGACCCTCGGAACGGAAGAAGGAGCCGGGGATCTGGCCCACGGCATACATCCGCTCCTCGACGTCGATGGTGAGGGGGAAGAAGTCGAAGTGGTCCTTGGGCGTCTTGCCCGCGGTGGTTGCCGAGAGGAGCATGGTCTCGTCGTCGAGGTAGGCGGTGACAGCACCGGCAGCCTGACGGGCCAGCAGGCCGGTCTCGAACTTGATCGTGCGTGTGCCGAACTTGCCATTGTCGAGAACGGTCTCGACAGCGGTGATGATGGGTTCACTCATGGAAGCAGAATCTGCTTTCTCTTCGCGGAGCGATCCGCGGCGTCCACCCTCGCGGTGGACCTTCGAAGGTCCCGCGGGGCCGGTCTTCGATCGAGGCCCGCAGATCCCTTGATCTGAAAGCCACTACCGAGGACCGGGCCGGACGTGCGGGTCGCTCCTGATGGTGGTGTGTATTCAGTTGTGGAGCGCTTCTCGACCGACCCTAGCGCGGGTGCGGATCAAAAGCTGGCATGAAGCAGGAAGGAGCGGCCCCCCGACGGGGGGGGCCGCTCCATCCATCAGCGGCGGAGGCCGAGGCGTTCGACGATCGAGCGGTAACGCTCGATCTCTGCCTTCTGGAGGTAGTTGAGCAAGCGGCGACGCTTGCCCACCAGAAGCAGCAGGCCACGACGGCTGTGGTGGTCCTTCTTGTGCATCTTGAGGTGCTCGGTGAGGTGGGCGATGCGGAAGCTCGCCAACGCGATCTGCACCTCGGGGGACCCGGAGTCACCCTCGGTCAGACCGTATTCGGCGATGATCTTCTTCTTGGTCTCCGCGTCAGTTCCGATAGACATGCGAAGGCTCCTTCCGGTGTCGTTGCGCGGCGCGCCCGGGCCTGTTCACCGGGGCACTCTGGTTCCGCGGCCGTCTGTACGGCATGTCACCCTCGTGGGCGACACCCAGAGCCTAACAACGGCGAAGGCCCCTCCCCCAATCGGAGAGGAGCCTTCGCACGGCGCTCAGACCGCCGGCGGGGGCGGCTGGTCGGACTCCACCCGACGCTGGGTGGTGGCCTGACGGCCCTCAGCATCGGTGGTCGTGGCGCTGGTCGTGGTGCGACGGCGGGTGTTCTGCTGCATCAGCGTCAACGCCAGCCACAGCACGCCGGCTGCCACCAGGATCCATCCGAGCATGTTGACCTGCAACGGGCCCACCTGCTGCTCGGTGAAGGCCAGCGACAGGATCAAACCCAGCACCATCAGACCGATCGGTCCTCCGAAACCCATGACTTACTCCACTCTGTTGGGATCGACCCGGTCTAGCCCAGGCCGCGGAGAGTCTTGCTCACGATGCACTCTCCTGTCACCCCCCTTGAGGGTCAGTGGTGCCGTCGCGCTGCGTTCCTCTTCCGGCCTTGTCACGCTCCTGGCGGTCGGACTGTTGGCCATCTTCTTCCTCCACCTCGGGTGCAGGTGCAGGGACAGGTGGCAGCAACGGATGGGTGACCGCAGGCGTGGTGGCACGGTCCGGGACGGGGAATCTTGCTCCCTCCAGATCCGCGCGCCGCTCTGGTGTGCGCGCCGGTCGCTCGCGCTCGCCGAGGGGGAAGACATTCCACCGCGTGACATCACCGAGGACCCACGGAACCTTGCGGTTCTGCTGCCCCTCGCAACTGAGGTTCAGGGGCCGCCCTGCCTGGTCGAAGAGTTGCACCCCGGTCAGTGGCTGGCCGACGGCGTCGTAGGCAGCGATGTTGCAGACCCTGTTTCCGGCGTTGAGGACCCCCGGGTCACGGACCCAGCCGCCGTACGACATCACCTCGCGGGCCCGGCTCCCTTGCGCGTCGCTGAGCGTGGACGTGGCGACCGGCAGCAGAAGGACTGCCAACACATTGAGGCCGACGAGCGCAGTGCGGGCGCCAGGCGTGCGCTGACCCCCCTCGCACGTACCCGGCCACAACCGCCCCAATCCCACCAGCGTGCTGATCGCCAGCGACGCGATCAGCAGCAGAAGCGCCAGCACGGGGTGCACGCCGGGAAGCCAGGTCAGCCCCCAGATCTCCCACCCCGGCACCATGCGGGCGACGATGACGGCAGCGACCCAGGCGCGCAGCGCCCACCAGGCCGGCTGCAGCGCAGTGAGTATGACCCACACCGGGGCGACTCGAGGGTGCTCCACCAACTCCTCCCAGTGGTTGCGGATGATCTGCAGACCCTCGGCCTCCCCCAGCACATTCCCCGGTCGGAAACGACGACGAGGACGCTCACCGTCCGGGAGACCAGCGGCGGAACGGAGTTCGTCCGCGTACGCCGCAGGATCACCCAGCGCCGCTGTCCCCTGTTCGGCCACCAACTCGGAGACGTCGGCCTCCAGACCGCCGAGCAGTTCCTCGCGAGCTTCCTCGCTCAGGTCGACGAAGCGAGCCCGCACGGCAGCGATGAACTCCTCCACCTCCGGACGGACCCCTTGCCTGATCGTGTCACTCATGCGGTTGCTCCCTGGGTGTCGAGCAGCGTGCTCACTGTGGTCGAGAAATCCCGCCAGTCAGCGCACTGTTGCGTCAGCAGCGCGCGGCCGGCGGTGGTGATGCCGTAGTACTTGCGGTGCGGCCCTTCGTCGGAGGCGACGACATAGGAGGTCAGCGCTCCGGCCGCATAGAGGCGCCGGAGGGTGCCATAGACCGAGGCATCTCCGACGTCGGTCAGGCCGGACCCCCGAAGGCGACGAACCACGTCATAGCCGTAGCCATCCTCCGCGGCCACCACGGCGAGGACCGCGAGGTCGAGAACTCCTCTGAGGAGTTGGGTGCTGTCCATGGGTCACACAGTAGTGTGCGGTGCGCAGTAGCGCGACTATTGGACTACCGCGTGTCGCACTTCAACCGGAGTCAGCGCTCTAGAATCTCGCGGGCGCGACGTACGTCGTCGTGCATCGTGGCAATGAGGGACTCGATGCCCTCGAACTTCACCATTCCCCGCAGCCGCTCGACGAAGGCCACCTCGACCTCGACGCCGTAGAGCTCAAGGTCGTCGCGACCCAGGACATAGGACTCGACCCGTCTTTCCCGAACACCGTCGAAGGTCGGGTTGGTGCCGACCGAGATGGCCGCCGGGAGACGCTCAGCAGTGTCGAGGCGTGTCAGCCAGCCGGCGTACACACCATCAGCCGGAGCGGCATCCACCGGCGGGATCGGCACATTGGCCGTCGGAAACCCGAGTTCGCGGCCTCGCTTGTCCCCCTCGATGACCACACCACGGACGGTGAAGTCCCGGCCCAGTGCCTCAGCCGCGCCCGCGACGTCCCCGGTCATCAGACACTGGCGGACGTAGGTCGAGCTCCACACCTGGGGCCCGCCGTCGAGCGTCACACCGACGGTCTCGAAGTCACGACTCTGACCGGCTGCGCGCAGCGAGGTGACATCACCGGCGGCCTTCGCTCCGAAACGGAAGTTGGCTCCGACCACCACCGCACGGGCGTGTAGCGCCTGGACCAGGATCCGGTCGATGAACTCTTCGGGACTCCAACCCGCGACCTCGCGAGTGAACTCGACCACGAGCACCGCATCGACGCCAGTGGTCTCCAGCAGTCGGGCACGCGTCGCGATGGAGGTGAGGGTGGGCGGCGCATGATCTGGGCGGAGAACAGCCATCGGATGGGGGTCGAAGGTGACCGCGACCACGGTCTCCACGCCCCATCGCGTCGCCGTGGCGCGAGCTTCGCGCAGCACGTGGGCATGTCCGAGATGGACTCCGTCGAAGTTGCCGACACTGACGACCGTGCGGCCGAGGGCGGCCGGCACGTCGTCGACGTCACGCCAGATATGCACGGTTGAACTCTACTGTCGACCCAGTTGGGGCCACGCGGCGCGCTGCCACACCGCAGCATCCGCTCACACGAAGACAGCGATCGGCTTGGCCACGTCCACCCGTTGCTCGTACAGGGCCAGGAATTCACCGTCGGGTGCGAAGAAGGCATGGGGACCGGGTCCGGGCAGGATCAGGTCGAGCGGGCGACCGACGCGCACGTGGCTGGCCTGATCCTCCTCCAGGTCGACCGACGGGAACGAGGCGCGCGCTGCGTCGGCGATGGGCAGCACGCCGAAGTCATCGGCGAGCTCGTCGGTCGTACGCGCCAACGCGAGGTCGAAAGGTCCGACAGCCGTGCGCCGGAGCGCACTCAGGTGGCCACCCACCCCGAGGGCAGCGCCGAGGTCACGGGCGATCGCGCGGATGTAGGTGCCCGACGAACAGCGCACCGAGATCCGCACCTCGGGGAGCACCACGTCATGCACCACGAGCTCATGGATCGTCACGGGTCGAGCCTTGAGCTCCACCTGCTCCCCCGCGCGGACCAGGGCGTAGGCCCGTTTTCCGTCGACCTTGATGGCCGACACACTCGTCGGAACCTGCTCGATCTCGCCGACGAATCGAGCTAGTTCAGTGCGGATCCACTGCTCGCTCACCCCGTCCAGGGGGGACGTCGAGAGGACCTCGCCTTCCGCATCATCAGTGGTCGTGGCTGCTCCCAGGGTGATGGTCGCGTCGTAGGACTTCTGCGTCAGCATCAGATGACCCAGGAGTCGGGTGGCGCGTTCGACCCCCAGCACCAGGACCCCGGTAGCCATCGGGTCGAGAGTGCCGGCATGGCCGACCTTGCGGGTCCCCGCCATCCTCCGCACGCGAGCCACCACGTCGTGCGACGTCATGGCAGCAGATTTGTCGACAACGACCAGTCCGGACTCGGCCATCACACAGCGTCTTCGTCGTCCCCGGCAGCCTCCGGCTGATCGGCTGCACTGCCCAGGTCGTCGTCCTCTTCGTCCTCGTCAGCCTCGAGTCGCGGCTTCTTGTAGGGATCGGCCTCGCCTGCGTAGGCGTCACCACGCAGAGCGGCAACCTCGTCGTCGATCTGCTTGGCTCGAGCCAGGACGTCTTCGAGCGCACGGGCGCTCTCGGGCAGCGCGTCGGGGATGAAGGTCAGTGTCGGCACGATCCTCATTCCGAGCTGCTTGGCCACTTCGGAGCGGATGACTCCCTTGGCCGACTCGAGCGCCGCTGCGGTGCTCGCCAGATCTTCCTCATTGCCCAGGACGGTGTAGAAGATCGAGGCCTGCTGACTGTCACCGGTGACGCGGACGTCGGTCACCGTCACGAAGCCCAGACGCGGATCCTTGATTCGACGCTCCAGCATCTCGGCGACTATCACCTTGATCCGGTCTGCGATCTTGCGTACGCGGGGGTTGGTCATGGCACTCACTCTCTCTGCCGACTCGACACATGTGCTGCGGGTGGAACGGACCGAGTCGGCGCACCTGCACGCGTGGTGCGTGCGGGTACGCCGACTCGACGAAACTATTCGGGTGGGACTACCCCGACTCGATCAGGCGCGCGGGATCTCACGCATTTCGAACGATTCCACGATGTCGCCGATCTTGACGTCCTGGTAGTTCTTGACCACCAGACCACACTCGAAGCCCTCGCGGACCTCGGAGGCGTCGTCCTTCTCCCGGCGCAGCGAGGACAGGTCGTGGTTGTCGGCCACGACCTTGCTGTCACGCAGCACCCGCACCTTCGCATTGCGTCGGATGACGCCCGAGGTGACCATGCAGCCCGCGATGTTGCCGGCCTTGGAGGAGCGGAAGATGTCGCGAATCTCTGCCTGACCCAGGGTGACCTCTTCGTACACAGGCTTGAGCAGGCCCTTGAGCGCTGCCTCAATCTCCTCGATGGCCTGGTAGATCACGGTGTAGTAGCGGATCTCCACACCTTCACGATCAGCCATCTCGGTCGCCTTGCCCTGCGGGCGGACGTTGAAGCCGATGATGATCGCATCGGAGGCAGCAGCCAGGTCGACGTTGGTCTCGGTGATTGCACCGACACCGCGGTCAATCACGCGCAGCGAGACTTCCTCGCCCACGTCGATCTTGGCAAGAGCATCCTCCAGCGCCTCGACAGAACCCGACACGTCGCCCTTGAGGATGAGGTTGAGCTCCTGGCTCTCGCCCTTCTCCATGGAGGCCATGAAGTCCTCGAGGCTGCGACGCACACGGCGCTTGGCCTGCATGGCCGCCCGCTCGCGTGCTTCACGCTTCTCGGCGATCTGGCGAGCCATCCGGTCGTCATCGACAACGATGAAGTTCTGGCCAGCACCGGGGACAGCGCTCAGGCCGAGGACCATCACCGGACGCGACGGGTCAGCCTGAAGCAGCTCGTTGCCGTGCTCGTCGAGCATGGCCCGGACCCGCCCGTGAGCCGGACCGGCCACGATCGAGTCGCCCACGCGCAGCGTTCCGCGCTGGATGAGCACCGTGGCAACAGGACCGCGACCGCGGTCGAGGTGCGCCTCGACGACGAGACCCTGAGCATCCTGGGTCGGGTTCGCCCTCAGGTCGAGGGAGGCATCCGCGGTCAGGATGACGGCTTCGAGCAACTTGTCGAGGTTGAGCCCGGCCTTGGCCGAGACATCCACGAACATCGCGTCGCCGCCGTACTCCTCAGGAATGAGGCCGTACTCGGTGAGCTGGCCACGAACCTTGGTGGAGTCAGCGTCTTCCTTGTCGATCTTGTTGACCGCCACCACGATCGGCACACCGGCCGCCTTGGCGTGGTTGAGGGCCTCAACCGTCTGCGGCATCACACCGTCGTCGGCAGCGACCACCAGGATGGCAATGTCGGTGGCCTGAGCACCACGTGCACGCATGGCGGTGAACGCCTCGTGACCGGGTGTGTCGATGAAGGTGATGCTGCGGTCGTTGCCGTCGACCTCGGTGCGGACCTGGTAGGCACCGATGTGCTGGGTGATGCCACCGGCTTCCTTACCGCCGACGTCGGCATCGCGCAACGCGTCGAGGAGGCGCGTCTTTCCGTGGTCGACGTGACCCATGACGGTCACCACCGGCGGCCGGATGACGAGGTCGTCCTCGTCGCCTTCGTCAGCACCGAACTCGAGGTCGAACGTCTCGAGCAGTTCGCGGTCCTCATCCTCCGGGGAGACGATCTGAACGACGTAGTTCAGTTCTTCACCCAGCATGTCGAAGGTCTCGTCGCCCACCGACTGGGTCGCAGTGACCATCTCGCCGAGCGAGAACAGCATCTGCACCAGGGCAGCGGCATCGACATTGATCCGCTCAGCGAAATCGGTCAGGGACGCTCCGCGCGGCAGGCGAACGGTCTCTCCGTTGCCCTTGCGAACGCGCAGGCCGCCGATCGTCGGAGCCTCCATGGCCTCGAACTCTTGACGACGGGCGCGCTTGCTCTTGCGTCCACGACGCGACGGGCCGCCGGGGCGACCGAAGGCACCCTGGGTCTGACCACGCTGCCCGGGACGGGGGCGACCGCCACCGGAGGGACCGAAGCCACCGGGGCGACCCGGAGCTCCACCGGCGCCGGGGCGACCCGGAGCGCCGCCACCTCGGGCGGGAGCACCCGGACGTCCGGGGCCGCCAGCGCCACCAGGTCCGCCGCGAGCCGGGCGTGCACCCGGACCGCTCCCGAACGCAGCCGGGGACTTGGGCATCATTGCCGGGTTGGGGCGAGGCATGCCGCCGGGACGGGCGTCACCGCTGGCAGGAGGACGCGGCGGGCGGTTGTCGTCGGAGCGGGACGGGCGACTGCCCATTCCCTGACTCGGCGCGAACGGGTTGTTGCCCGGACGTGGCGCACCCGGACGTCCCACCGGACGCGGCGCCGGACTTGGCGCCTTGGGCGCTGCAGCTGCAGGTGCCTCGGGCGCGGCCGGCGGGGCCTCGGGCTCTGCCGCAGGCGGCTTGGGACCGGGCTTGGGACCGGGCCTCGCCGATGGGGCAGCGGGCTTGGAAGGTGTCTCGGCAACTGCCTGAACGGGAGACGCTTCGACTGCGGGCACCTCGACTACGGGCGCCTCGACAACATCGTCAGACGACGCTGGCAGTGCTTCGGTCGATGGGGCCGGAGCCTTCGCCGCCGGCTTGGGGCCGGGCCTAGGTCCAGGCTTGCTGGGGCCGGGCTTGGCGGTCGATGTCTCAGGCGCGGGCGCCGTGGAGGCGCTGGCCTTCAACTGGTCGCCGTACTGCTTCTTGAAGCGCATCTCGACGGGAGGTTCGACAGTCGACGATGCCGACTTGACGAACTCTCCCATCTCCTTGAGCTTCTCGAGAACGAATTTGCTCTCGACTCCGAACTCTTTCGCGAGTTCGTGGACTCGGGTCTTAGCCACAATTCTCCTTCTGGCTCGACCCGCGTCCTAGGCGTGATCGAGCCTCAGTGGTGGTGCAAACTCATCGGAAAATACTCATCGAGTGCTCATGAGCTACTGCTCCAGTCCCTGGTGGGTGTTGGATGGGTTGATGCCTGGTGAGGTCACGTTGCTGAGGTCGTGCCGTGCTGCGG
>JBBSSH010000001.1:0-356766 GCA_038242265.1 Propionibacteriales bacterium | reverse complement strand
TCGGACTTGTCGATCTCGGCGCGGATCTGGTTGACCCGTCCCTCGATCTGGCCCTGGTCTCCAGCACCCTCGACGATGGTGGTCTCGTCCTTGGTGCTGACGACCTTGCGGGCCTGGCCGAGCAGTTCGATGCCGGCCGACTCGAGCTTGAGGCCGACCTCTTCGGAGATGACCTGGCCGCCGGTGAGGATCGCGATGTCCTGCAGCATGGCCTTGCGGCGGTCACCGAAGCCCGGGGCCTGGACGGCCACGGAGCGGAAGGTGCCCTTGATCTTGTTGACCACGAGGGTCGACAGCGCTTCGCCGTCGACGTCTTCGGCGATGATCAGCAGCGGCTTGCCGGACTGCATGACCTTCTCCAGCAGCGGCAGCAGGTCCTTGACCGTCGACACCTTGGAGTTGGCGATGAGGATGTAGGGGTCCTCCAGGACCGCTTCCATCCGCTCGAGGTCGGTGGCGAAGTACGCGGAGATGTAGCCCTTGTCGAAGCGCATCCCCTCGGTGAGCTCGAGGTCCAGCCCGAAGGTGTTGGACTCCTCGACCGTGATGACGCCTTCCTTGCCGACCTTGTCCATCGCCTCGGCGATGATCTCACCGACGGTGGGGTCTGCAGCGGAGATGGAGGCGGTGGAGGCAATCTGCTCCTTGGTCTCCACATCCTTGGCCATCACGAGGAGCTGGTCGGACACGGCCGCGACAGCAGCCTCGATGCCGCGCTTGAGACCCATCGGGTTGGCGCCGGCGGCCACGTTGCGCAGGCCTTCGCGAACCATGGCCTGGGCCAGGACGGTGGCCGTCGTCGTGCCGTCACCGGCGACGTCGTCGGTCTTCTTGGCGACCTCCTTGACCAGCTCGGCGCCGATCTTCTCGTAGGGGTCCTCGAGCTCGATCTCCTTGGCGATCGAGACACCGTCGTTGGTGATCGTGGGGGCGCCCCACTTCTTCTCCAGGACGACGTTGCGGCCCTTGGGGCCGAGGGTGACCTTGACCGCGTCGGCGAGCGTGTTCATGCCACGCTCGAGCCCGCGGCGGGCCTCTTCATTGAAAGCAATCAGCTTCGACATAACTCGGGCGATTCCTATCGACGTGAGTCTGTTGGGTACGACACCTGTGGGCTGCCCGCGACGGACGATCAGCTCGACCGGCGATCCATTCCCGCCGGCGTCTGCTGACCTCAGCTTCACTTGGGTCAGTTGTCACTCTCATGAGGAGAGTGCCAGCCTCATGTTTAGCACTCGACCCCCGAGAGTGCAAACGCCCACCCGCCGGATCGGCGGGTGGGCGTTCAGCAGGTGTGGCGTGCCTCAGTCACTCGACGAGGCGAACCGGCTCGCCCTCGATGCGCGCGCCCCACGTGGTCGCGTCACGGACCTGGTTGCCTCCGAAGTTCACTTCCACCCGCCACCAGCAACCTCCGCGGGTCGAGATGTCACACGTATAGGTATTCGGGAGGGGCACCCTCATGAATTGAAGTTTCCCGTTGTAACTGGTCGAGTTGATCCCGGTGATCATGCATGCCGAGCGTGTCCCGTTGGCCACACCGGAGACTGCACAGGTGGGTGCGTTACCACCAAGGTTGCTGTCCTCCGGTGGGATGAGTCGCACCGATCCGTTCGAGGCACCCTCACCGAGATCGAAGAACGAGACCACGAGGGTCTTGTTGGCGGCCGCCGGCACCACCCGGACCAGGTTGAACGTGGTGACGCTGCCGGTGGCGTTCGAGAAGATACGCATCTTCTCGAAGGACGACACCGACACGGCTCCGGCAGGGGCGCTGCTGTTCGCCCGGAGAGCAAACATGTTGATGCTGTTGCCCTTCACCGACGTGTTGTCGCCGGTCTGGGTGTAGACCGCGTTTGCATTGCCTTCCGGCACGTTCGTGCGCACCTGCAGGTAGTAGTCGCCCGCTTCGGTCGGAGTGAAGGTGCACAACGAGTCCCACTGGTGAACGTACTCGGACAATTCGTCGTCGTAATATCCAGAGCCGTTGGTCAGGCGCTGCCAGTACGCCCAGTTCTCCTTGTACCCGGGGTACTGCTTGGCACAGCCCGGGACCGGAGGAGCGGTGTAGGGGTTCAAGGTGTTGATGGGTGCGCGCAGGCCGAAGGAGGTCACGGTCGGCACCTCAACGTTGGACGGGAAGCGCTTACCTGCGCTCGTGCCATCACCTGCACAGAACGCACCTGGCTCACGCTTGTATCGCGCATAGGCATCGTCGGTCCACCGGTTCGGATAGTTCGAGCCGATGCCGTTGCTGCCGCTGTAGGGAATATCTCGACAATCGTATTCACCCGGGACCGTGGCTGGGTCGTAGATCTGCAGGTCGATGCTCTTGCCCACGGCATCAGGGGTCACCGAGACCAGATAGATGTAACCACGGGGGTCGAATTCCTCGTTCTTGGCGCCGGCGCTCCCGTTGGCGCAGCCGTCCTCACCGCCGTCGCACTTGCGGACCTCGAACTGGGATCCTTGGTCCTTGGCCACCTCGGGCCCCGACATGGACCCCCAGAACTCGGGCGTCCGCGGACAGTTTGCTTTGGTGGGCGCCTTGATGACCGTCCCCCGAGGGCCTTGCAAGACGGAGCCTGCTGGCTCGTTCCCGAAGTTGTTGCAGGGGCTGCCCATGGGTGCCGGGCCGTTGAAGTCCGCCAGGGCAGACCGCCTCATGGTCGACGTGGGCACACCGAAGGTCGAGGCGAACGCGTTGTCGACCGTGGAGGACACCGTGACCTTGAGTTGGGTCGGCTTGTCACCGGTCTCGACCTTGACCGCGCTCTTGTCGGTGAACCCATTGCTGGCCGCCACCTCCCACGCCCGCTTCTGCGCGTCAGCGAAGTTCTCCGGCATGAAGGTCACCCCAGCCGTGGCCGCGGCGTCGGCAGCTGCCTGGACACGCTGCAACTCCACGTAGAGCCGGGCGACGTCGACGCTGACAGCGCCGACGGGCAAGGCGATGAAGGAGAAGAAGAGCGCTACGACGATGGCCGTCGCGCCCATCTCGCCACGACGATCAATCAATTTCTTCACGGTGTGCACCTGCGTCTTCATCATTTGTGGGCATTCACTGTCCCCGGCTTGCACCGGTCCTGCTCGAGAGGTTCGAACTGCATGACGGTTCGCTCAGTCATGACCCTGTCGCCGCCCATGAGGCCACCGACGAGCCCCGTCATCCAATTGTGCTTGGCCCTCAGAGCGACTCCGACCGACACTCGAGTGGGGTCATTGAGACAGGCATTCACCGAAGCTGAGGCCCACGATCCACTGGCATAGCGGAACTTGTCGAGACCGGAGTCCCACACATACTTCACGCAATTGCTCGTACAGTCCTCGGGCACGGAGGACTCCGAGCCGGGGAACCCCTGGCTGTTGGCGGCATAGACCATGACCCATTTGATGTCTTCGGTGTTCATGGCGGTCCCGGCCCGTTGCATCGTGTCCGCTGCCCCCTGGGCGAAGGCGGGAGCATTGGCAGGAGTGCACGGCGGCGGCGTCGGGCCACTGGCCACGCAGGTTCCGGGACCACCGTCTGCCGAAGCTGAAGCTGCACGGGCACCCGCACGCACGCTGCTGCTCATGGCGACGTAGTCCTTCATGAACAGGCCCAGTTCGATCGTGCCGAGCATGAACGTGAGCAGGAGCGGCAACACCAGAGCGAACTCGACTGCCGCGGCTCCTCGCTCGCCGCGTCGCCTGCGAAGAATGCTCATCTGTGCTCCTAGTCCGGATCTTCTCGACCGCACGCTGCCTGAACTGGTGCGCTCTCGAGGTGCGCAACACAGAGCAGGGGTGCCCCACGTCCGGCACGCTAGTCACCGACGCTCAAGGATGCCTCAGCCATGACGCCGAGATGTATGGCCCGAAAGGACCCCTTCGGGAGTAGCCCGAACGGGTGGTCAGCGGCTGCTGGCGTGGAGTCGGGACAGGACCAGGTCCGCAAACGGAGCAGCGTTGGTGGGGGCGACATCGAGATAGAGACCGGGCTCGATGAGTTCGAGCTCACTCACGACCCAGGCATCCTCCCACTGCAACAGGTCGACGCGGAGATAATCCATCTGCCGGCCGAACTGCGCCGCCAGGGCCGCGGCAGCTCGTAGCGCCAACCCTGCGACATCGCCGATCTCGGCGGGGCTGACCGCTCCCCCGAACTCCTCGTTGACGCGCACGTCGTCGGGTCCGGGCCGCTTGTCGAATCGTTGCGTGAGGGCTCCGTCGAGCACGTAGACCGACACCTCGCCGGTGGTCCGGATCGACTCGACCAACGGCTGGACGATCCACGGCCCCCCTGCGGCATCGAGTCGGGGGTCCTCTGGGTCGGTCACCACCATCAGCCCGGCTCCCCCTGCGCCCACCCGAGGCTTGACCACGGCTGTGCCGAAGCTGGCGACAGCACGAGTGAGCTCGGGCCGGTCTCCTGCCGCGACGGTGGGCACGACAGGCAGCACACCGAGTTCGGTGAGATAGCGTTTGTCGTGGTTCCACTCGAAGACATCAGCACCGTTGAGCAGCCGCGACTGGTCCAGGGAGTGGGCCCAGGCCAGGAACTCCCGGTGACGTGCGCAGTAGTCCCAGGTCGAACGCACCGCCACGAGGTCCGCGGCCTGCCAGTCGACGTCCGGGTCGTCCCACTCCACCCACTCGAAGTCGATGCCGCGATCGCGCAGTGCGAGATCGAGACCAACTGCGCCGGGCTCACCCAACGGCAGGTCGGCGCTCGTTACGAGCAGGACGGTCATGTCGCAGGCGGCTCGTAGGACCCGTGGAAGGTGTGCGACGCGTGGTCACGGTTGGTGCCCTCGCGGTTGTCGCCCTTCTCGATGATCACCAGGTTGTGATAGCAGTGCACGGCCTTGACCCACTGGTCGGTATAGGTCGGCTGATAGCCCTCGACGAGGAACTCCTCGTGGTTGAGACCGTCGATCAGGTCCTTCACCAGATCCATCGACGTGCCGCGCGCCTGGGGGTCGAGCTGACCTCCCCAGGCCGGCCAGTAGGAGGTCTGGGTGTCTTCGATGCAGTAGATCGCGCCGTCCGGCAGCAGGGGGAACAGCACCTGGAAGGAGGCTCGTACGTGGGCGGGAACGTGGCTGCCATCGTCGATGACGACCAGCGGCACACCCTGCTCATCGATGATGCGCTGCAGGATTTCAGGATCGGTCTGGTCACCGAGGTAGGTGTGGATGTGGCCCCTGGTGAGCCACGACTTGTCCTCGATGTCGAGGCCCACAATGGTGGCCTTCGGGAAGAACCAGCGCCACATCTTCATCGAGGCCCCGCTACGGCGACGGCGCTTGTAGCCACCGATTCCCAGCTCGAGCAGGGTGAAGGTCGTACCTCGCAGGTGCTGCAGATGGCGCTCGTAGTGAGGCGTGTATCGGTGGATGCCCCACTTGTCGGTGCCGAACTCCACCGCCAGTTCCGTGAGGTCGCTGGACAGCAACTGGCGACGACGCTCAGCCTTCACCTGAGCAGACTCCTGCTCCGCGTCGGCGGCAACCGGAGCCGCCTGCGTCCGCGCAGCCTTCCGGGCCGCATTCTTGACGGCATCTCGGGCCCGCCGAGCAGTAGTGCGCACCTGCAGACCCTAACCTGAGCCCCTCGTCGGTCCAGTCGGGCACGGCTACTCAAGACAATCAATGGCATTTCGGTCACGATGTCGCCATGACCGCCCCACCGAAGACCGTCACCCACGCCGTGCCGCCTCGACGCCTGTCCTGGTTGCGTGCCGAACTGGACGAGTGGACCTCAGCAGGAATCATCAGTGACGCCCAGTCACTCCAGATCTCCTCGCGCTATCGCGAGGGCGCCAGCGCCCCGTCGCACTTCAGCATCGGCGGTGTCCTGCTCACCCTCGGCGGCGTCTTCGTGGGCATCGGCCTGATCTGGTTGGTGGCGGCCAACCTCGACGAGTTGTCCCCCTCCCTGCGACTCGCGACCGTACTGGTCCTGTGGCTCGCGTTCCTGCTGGGCAGCGAAGTCCTGTCGAGCCGTTCGGCGTCTCCGTCGCTCATCGGTGCGCTGCGTCTGTTGGCGGCGCTGGGCTTCGGTGCGGTCATCTTCCAGGCTGCCCAGTCATTGCAGGTCCCGGCCTACGAGCCGCGTCTAGTGGGCGCCTGGGCGGCCGGAGCACTGCTGCACGGCTACCTCACCCGAGCAGTCACGCCGTTCCTCGTCGGCGTCGGCACGGGGGTGACGTGGTGGCTGTGGCAGCCGATGTGGGCTGAACCGTCCGCCCTCGGGATGGTCCTGTTGCTGGGTGCCGGGGCGGTTCTGGCGGCATCCCTTGCGGTCCTGCACGACGGTCGCATGGACCGTTTCGCCTGGGTGTGGCGGCTGGTCGCGGGCGGATTCGCGCTGACGGCGATGTTCGTCGCGGCAGTTCCCGACGTCGGCTCCGACGACATCGTCTGGTCGTTCTGGCTGATCACCGCGCTGGTGGTGGCTGGTGCCTTCGCAGCCGTGGCCGCGCTCAGGACTTCCGGGTTGAAGGCGCTGGAGCCGGCCGCAGCCATCGCGGTGCTCGTGATCGCGACGCTGCTGGCGACGTGGCAGACCGGCACCGACACCTCCGACATCGACGTCGCCGACTGGCTGCACGCCGCCATCTCGGTCCTGGCCTACGTCCTGCTGGCGGTCGCGCTGGTTGCCTTGGGCACACTGCGCGAGCACGCGGCACTCACTTGGACCGCGACGGCCGCGCTGATCGTGTTCACCACCTTCCAGAGCTTCGCGGTCTTCGCTCCGATCGTCACCGGCGCCTGGCTGTTCGTGGTGCTCGGAACCATCTTCCTCGGCACCGGCTACCTCGTCGACCGAGCGCGTCGTGAACTCGTCCAGGTCCTCGACCGCGACCCAGAAGGAACACTGCGATGAAACGCATACTGACCGTTGCCACGATCGCCCTGGCCCAGGTGGGCCTCGTCGCCGTTGCCGTCCACCCGCAACTCTCGGCACGGCTGACCGGCGACACCTACGTGATGCGGGTCGAGGCGCTGGACCCGATCGATCCGTTCCGCGGCGCCTACGTCGCGCTCGACTATCCCGACCTGCGCCAGCAGCTGGACCGCGAGCGGGTCCGGCAGTTCGACAACGACGAGCGCGGAGACATCTACATCACCCTGCAGCTCGGGGACGGGGTGTGGGTCGGCAAGGACCGCACGCGCGAACGGCCGGACAAGGGCCCGTACCTGGCCTGCGACGACCGCTCCTGGCAGATCCGCTGCGGCATCGAGAGCTTCTTCCTGCCACAGGACGAGGCAGCCAGCGCCGAAGAGCTTCTGCGCGCGGGCGCCGTCGCGGAGGTGCACATCGACGGTCGCGGCAATGCCGCAGTGGTCGATGTGCGCCAGCCGTGAGCGCGTGTTGTCAGCGCAGGCGTGAGACGGAGACCTTGTAGAAGGTCTCGTCGTCGGCCACCATCGGTTCGGGGTCGATCGCGATCGTGACAGGAATGCCGCGTCGGTTGAAGTCCACGTCCACCTGGTGCCCCTTGGCCTGGGCGTCGCGAATCATGATGTACAACTCGTCGACTGAATAGCCGCGGCCGGCCCGCAGCTGCTTTCCCTTCTGCTTGACACGCCGGGTGGTGTCGTTGCGGATGATCGTGCGGATCTTGGGCTTGGGCGCGCAGAAGCAGGAGCGCTGGACCGTGATGGCGTAGTCGTCGATCTCCTTGCCCTGCCAGGCCTGCCAGGCACCGGACAGGAGCGGCTCCTCAGCGATGCCGGGCACGAACGGCGTGACGGGCTGCGGGGTTGCCACTGCGTACGTGGGGGTGGCGGCGGCGCTCATCGCCAGGGTCAACAGGGTTGCGGTCCAGAATCGTTTCACCCGCGAGATGGTCCTCTGTCATGGCGCTGACCGCAAGAGGTGGGTCTCATCCACCCGCCACGGCCGGGATGATCGAGAGCTGGACCCCTTCAGGAGTGGGCGTCTGGAGGTCGTCGAGGAACCGGACGTCGTCGTTGCCGACGTAGATGTTGACGAAGCGCCGTAGACGACCGTCCTCGTCCAGGACGCGGCCCCTGATGCCTGCGTAGCGACCCTCGAGGTCGTCGAGCACTGCCGAAAGGGTGTCGCCGTCGGCGCTCACCTCGGAGGCTCCCCCGGTGTAGGTACGCAGGATGGTGGGGATACGGACAGAAACGCTCATGGTGGTCCTCAACGGATTCCCGACGCCACGAAGGCGTCGTAGGTGGGGGCGATGGTGGCAGCAGGACCGACGAGTTCAGACACGGCGTCGAGAGTCTTCAGACCCATGCCCGTGTTGATCACGACGGTCTCCAGGGTGGGATCGAGTTGGCCGGTCTCGACAAGCTTCTTCAACACGCCGACAGTCGTGCCACCGGCGGTCTCGGTGAAGATTCCCTCGGTTCGCGCCAGCAGCAGGATGCCCTCGCGGACCTCCTCGTCAGTGATGTCCTCGATGGCGCCCCCGCTGCGACGGCAGATGTCGAGGACGTAGATCCCGTCTGCGGGGTTGCCGATGGCCAGGCTCTTGGCGATGGTGTCGGGCTTCACCGGACGGATCGCATCGGTGCCGGCCTTGAACGCCGCACTGATGGGAGAACAACCCGTCGCCTGGGCGCCGAAGATCCGGTAGGGCTTGTCCTCCACCAGACCCAGCGCGACGAGTTCCTGGAACGACTTGTCCACCTTGGTCAGCTGGGAGCCGGACGCCACCGGGATCACGACCTGGTCGGGCAGCCGCCAGCCCAGCTGCTCGGCGATCTCATAGCCCAGGGTCTTGGAGCCCTCTGCATAGAAGGGACGGACGTTGACGTTGACGAAGGCCCACCCCTCCTCCTCGCCGGCGATCTCGGAGGCAAGCTTGTTGACGTCGTCGTAGTTGCCGTCGACCGCGACAAGTTTGTCGGTGTAGACCGCGGAATTGACCTGTTTGGGCTTCTCCAGGTTGCTCGGGATGAAGACCACGGTCCGCATGCCCGCGCGGGCTCCGGCGGCGGCCACCGCATTGGCCAGGTTGCCGGTGCTGGGGCAGGCGAAGACCTTGGCATCGAACTCGCGAGCCGCACTCAGCGCGCAGGCCACCACCCGGTCCTTGAACGAGTTGGTGGGGTTGGTCGAGTCGTCCTTCACCCACAACTTGTCGATGCCGAGCGTTGCGCCGAGATTGTGCGCGCGGAGCAGCCGGGTGAAGCCGGGCTCGGTGTTGGGGCTCTCCTCGATGTCGTCGGGCACCGGGAGCAATGCCTTGTAACGCCAGATGTTCGGGGGTCCGGCAGCGATCTCTTCCCGCGTGACGGTGGGGAAGTCGTAGGACACCTCGAGCGGACCGAAACACTCCGTGCAGGCGTAGTGCGGGCCCAGGGCGATTTCGTGGCGGCACTCGCGACACACCAGCGCACGCGCGTGACCGAAGGCCCCCGGCCGCAGGGTCTGCGAGCCTGCCGCAGTGGAGGCGGGCAGATTTTCTTCGCCCGGTGTGTGGTGGTCCGACTGGTGCTCGTTGAGCAGGGTGCTCATGTGTCCTCCTTCTCATCTGCCCCACACGGCTCTCGCGTGGGTCGGATTTGGCACCTGCTCCCAGGACCGCCGGACGACGTGGCCGAATCGGTGCATGGGTGGTTGCCGGGACTTCTGCGGGCCGTTCCCTCAGTCCCTCGTGATGAGCAGGACCAGACTAGGAAAGTTGTCTCACCATGCGCACCCGGCGTCCACGATGTGGATGCAACCGCAGCCCGCTGTTGAGGTGTGGTGTGGGTCAGCGGCGCGTGGAGAGGGACCGCAGCAGTTCGACCGTGCCGCTCGGCCCGTCCACCACCACGTCGGCGAGATCGACCAGACCGGTCTGTTCGTCCGAGGCAGCACACACCACCACGCCTGGCGTGCCCTCCTCACGAAGGGTCCGTACGGCCTCGAAGGCTTCGATGTCACCCAGGTCGTCCCCGGCGAAGACCACTCCGGCTGCCTGCTGTTCGGCGACGAAGGTACGGAGCGCATGGCCCTTGTGCACCTGAGCGGAGCGCACCTCGATCACGTGGCGACCCGGCTCGAGAGCCAGCTCGTGGCGCTCGGCCAGCGCTGCCAACGGCTCGCGCAGACGCTCAAGGGCACCTTGGGGATCGTTCATCCGACGCGTGTGGATCGCGACGGCCAACCCCTTCTCCTCCACGAACGCATCGCTGGCATCCAGCTCATGAAGCAGGGCGCCCAGCTCGCGCTCGAATCCAGCCAGACCCTCGGGCGGGCTCGGCGAATGGATCTCGTGGTCGGAGGCCGACCAGCGTTCGTGGCCGTACTGACCGAAGACGAACAGTTCCGCGCCACGCTCCAGCATCCGGCTCCCCAACTCAGCCAGAGCGCCCAGCTCGACCGCCTGGGCGGCCGGACGCCCGGTGATGACCGCCACCGCCCGGACCACACCGGCCACGGCGATGAGTGCATCGGGCGCCTCCGGGTGCAGACGCGCTGCCCCGGGGTCCGCGACCATGGGCGAGAGAGTCCCGTCGAAGTCGAGCGCAACCACCGTGGCGTCAATGACATCCAACACGGCGTCGTAGGAACGGCGGGCACGGGGAGAGGTGAACTCCATGGCCCTTAGCCAACCATGCTCCGGAGGCTGTTGACCTCCGTGGGGACCATCGGTCAGCGGGGAGCATCCGTGGTGAGGATGATGGTGAGCCGGTCCATCTTCATGAGGCCCACTGCGATCGACGTGCGCTTGATGCCCAGATCGAGCGCGAGTTGCTCCCCTGCCATCTTGAGCCGCGGCGGGTAGTAGACGGTGGTGGTGGGGATCACGCCGTACCAGTTGTCCTCGCCCACGACGGCCCACCCGACCTCGGTCGCCCGGGCTGCCGTGGTGGCGGCCAGTCCCTTGATGCCGGAGTTGTTGAAGACCTCGACATAGACCTCGCCCCGCTTGACGCGCGGCTTCGGTTTGGGGGTCTCGCTGGGCGGCACGACCGGCTCAACCTGCTGCGTCGGCTCAGCGCTGGCCACTTGTGCGGTTGACACCCGCCTCTCGGTGGGGGCCTGGTCACGTGTCGCCACGAAGGTGATGCCCGCCATGGCGACTGCAATGACGGACAGCATCACGACAGGAGAAGGGAAGGAGGCCATGGGTCACCAATCGTGGGAGGTGGTCAGATCTCGAAACCGAGGCGACGCGCGGAGCGCTGGCGCTGACGCGAAGCGCGCAGGCGACGCAGTCGGCGGACCAGCAGAGGATCTGCCTGAAGGGCTTCGGGGCGATCGATCAGGGCGTTGAGGACCTGGTAGTAGCGCGTGGACGACATGTCGAACTTCTCGCGAACCGCCTGTTCCTTCGCGCCGGCATATTTCCACCAGTGGCGCTCGAACTCGAGGATGTCGCGGTCGCGCTGGCTCAGCTCCACAGGAGCCTCCCGCTCGGCCGGACTCTCCAACTCGGCAGCGACCTGCTTGGCAGCATCCATGTGCGTGTCCCCCCTCTTCATCGTGCGTACGCCCGGTGAGCGGCGAACTGGCACCAGTCTAGGCGACGAACGACAACGATGTCATTCACACGCGGCGAGTCGTCTGGACAAACAAGGAGCGGGTGCACGGTGGTGGGAGTCCGGTGACGTCACCGTGGCTCGCTAGGGTGACATCCGTGAGCCCCACCGTGCAGGCCGACCTCGTCATCGTGGCCAACCGCCTACCGGTCGACCGGGTGATGCTCCCCGACGGCACCGCAGGTTGGCGTGCCTCTCCCGGGGGTCTGGTGACGGCACTCGAACCCGTACTCCGCTCCGGTGACGGCGCCTGGATCGGCTGGCCGGGCTCAACGGGTGAGGACTTCGAGCCGTTCGTGGAGGACGGCCTGTCCCTCGTGCCGGTGTCGCTGGACGAGGCAGAGGTGGAGGAGTTCTACGAAGGTTTCTCCAACGGCACGCTCTGGCCGCTCTACCACGACGTGGTCGCCAAGCCGGAGTTCCACCGCGAGTGGTGGGACTCCTATGTCATCGTCAACCAGCGCTTCGCCGACCGGGCGGCTGAGGTGGCTGCTCCGGGAGCCACTGTGTGGGTCCAGGACTATCAACTCCAACTGGTCCCCCAGATGCTGCGAGCGCAGCGTCCGGATCTGCGCATCGGCTTCTTCCTGCACATTCCCTTCCCCCCGGCCGAGTTGTTCTCCCAGCTGCCCTGGCGCCGACAGCTGCTCGAGGGCCTGCTGGGCGCGGACCTGATCGGCTTCCAGCTGCCCGGCGCCGCTGCCAACTTCGTGCGACTCGTGCGCAGCCGTGTCGGTCACAAGACACACCGTGACCTGATCTACCTCCCCGATGGTCGACAGGTGAAGGCCACGGCCTTCCCGATCTCCATCGACACCGCCAGCTTCGAGGCCCTCGCTCGTTCGGAAGCGGTCGCACAGCGGGCAGCAGAGATCCGCGAGGCACTCGGCAACCCTCGCAAGATCTTCCTGGGCATCGATCGGCTCGACTACACCAAGGGCATCTACTCGAGATTGCGTGCCTTCGGTGAATTGATCAGCGACGGGCGGTTGGATCTCGAGGACGCCGTCTTCGTCCAGGTGGCCACACCGTCTCGTGAGCGGGTCCAGCAGTATCGGGTCCTGCGCGACGACATCGACCGGCTCGTGGGCCGTATCAACGGCGATCTCGGTCGCATCGGTCGACCGGCGATCTCCTACCTCCACTCCTCCTACCCGCGCGAGGAGATGGCAGCCCTCTACCGCGCAGCGGACATCATGGTCGTGACGCCGTTCCGCGATGGCATGAACCTCGTGGCCAAGGAATATGTCGCCTGCCGCTACGACGACGACGGGGCCCTGGTGCTCTCGGAGTTCACCGGCGCCGCTCGCGAACTACGCCAGGCCTGGCTGGTGAACCCCTACGACATCGATGGCATGAAGGCCGCTCTGATGGAGGCGTTCCAGGCCGACGGCAAGGAGAAGCAGCGTCGGATGCGGGCCATGCGCAAGACCGTGGTCCACCACGACGTGGCGCGCTGGGCGCACGCGTTCCTCACTGAGCTGGGCGTGGTCACCGAGCATCATGACAAGACGCTGCGCCCTTCTCGTCCGCCTGGGTGAACTGGTGGATGCAGGTGCTGGCGGTGTGTTCGTCCCCCAGACCCTCATAGAGGCGTAGCGCGCCCGAGGGGTTGGCCGCGTGCACGCCGATCCCTGCCGCGTCGATGCCGGATGCGGCGAATCGCCGCATCGACTCCCGAAGGAGAGCACTGGCCACGCCCCTGCCACGATGACTCCGCAGGACAGCCAACGCATGGTGTAGCCCTCGGTGAATCCGGACGGCGCCCAGTCATGCTCGTAGGCGTAGTTGAGGGCAGCGCCGACGACTGAACCCGTGCCGGCGTCCACCGCGAGAACCGACCAGGACGGACGGAACACGTGTGCGGTCACGGTCTCTGTCCACATCTCGTCGGTGCGATCCATGTGGCCCCCATGATCGCGGAACGCCAGATCCACCACGCGGTGGACCTCGCTGCTGGGGGCTCCGTCCCAGTCGATGAGATCGATGCCGACAGGTGTGTCCACCACGACCGGCTCATGCAGCCGCCGGGACATTCGAAGAAATAGCGCTCCACGGTGAGGTCGTGTCGTTCGGCCAGATCGCGGACGTCCAACTGCTCGGTGGGAGCACCCAGTTTCATCACCAGGGGCCCGTACCCCTTCTGCCGGGTGGCGCGATCCCACTCGACACCGTGCGAGAGTTGCCAGCGCAGCACCGCCCGACCGATGCCCTCACCTCGCCGGTCAGGCCGCACGGCCCCGCCGAGATGGACACCCCGTCTGGCCGTGATCACCCGATTGCACCCGGCCCACGCGGTGGCAACGACGCGGTCGGCACCGTCGACGCCGACCAGGGTGTCTTCGTCGGGACGCGACCGCGGCGAGTCCCAGAACTCTTCCAGTTCGGCGAGGGACTACCGCTCAGGATTGGCATCCTGCGTCCATCCCGTGCACCGCCGCAACCGAATTCCGGCCACCTCCCTTCGTCAGGCCGGCTTGTCCTCACCGTGGTGGGTGGCGTCCTGAGCCACCATGATGCGCTCGATCTCCGTGACCAGGTCAGCACCGAGCCGGCCCCAGGTGGGCTCGTAGCCGAAGGTCTCCCCCAGCCCCACCGCAGTGCGTTGCCCGTCGAGGATGTCGATGTCGGCGGGAGTGATGAGCCCGGGGTGGACGACGCCGACAGCCTCGGAGACCTTGACCAGATCTCGCCGCAGCGAGCGGATGTAGTTGGCAGCGCGCACGCTCTTGAGGCTCACGTCGAGGCCACGGGTGTAGCGGGGATTCTGTGTCGTGATCCCCACCGGACAGCGATCGGTGTGGCACTTCTGGGTCTGGATGCAGCCGATGGACAGCATCGCTTCACGACCGACGTTGATCATGTCGGCGCCGAGGGCAAAGGCCACCACCGCATTTTCGGGCACCCCCACCTTGCCGGCGCCGATGAACGTCAGTTCATCGGCCAGGCCCGCCGCAGCGAAGCGCCGGTAGACCTCGGAGAAGGCGATCCGGAAGGGATAGGCCACCGAATCGGCGAAGAGCATCGGGGCCGCGCCCGTCCCGCCCTCGCCGCCATCGATGTTGACGAAGTCGACGCCGCGTCCACCACGCGACATCTCCTCGACGAGTTCGTCCCACATGGTGAGGTTGCCCACGGCTGATTTGATGCCCACCGGCAAGCCAGTCTCCTGCGCCACACTCTCCACGAAGTCGAGCATGGAGTCGACGTCGTGGAAGACCTCGTGGCGACTCGGGGAGGCACAGTCCTCCCCTGGCGCGATGCCGCGGATCTCGGCGATCTCGGCGCTCACCTTCTCGCCCGGCAGCATGCCGCCCAGACCCGGCTTGGCGCCCTGACTGAGCTTGATCTCGATCGCGCGCACCGGCGCCGATTCCACCAGGTCCTTCAGGCGCGACATCTCGAAACGACCATGCTTGTCGCGACAGCCGAAGTAGGCGGTGCCGATCTGGAAGACGATGTCGCCGCCGTGGCGATGGTGTGACGACAACGACCCCTCGCCGGTGTTCTGCAGGCACCCGGACATGGCTGCGCCCTTGTTGAGCGACTCCACGGCCTTGCCGGAGAGCGAGCCGAAACTCATCCCCGAAATGTTGACCACCGAACCGGGACGGAAGGCCTGTCGCCGCCCCCGTGGACCACCGAGCACCTTGGGCGACGGAAGCAGAATCTCTTCCTGTGCGTGCGGCATGGTCGCGGCACCCGGACCAGTGAAGGTGCGGTGCTTGATGATCGGGTAGCCCTCGAGATGCTCGATGTTGTTGTCGGTGCCGAAACCGAAGTAGTTGTTCTCGAGCTTGGAGCTGGCATAGATCCAGCTGCGCTGGTCACGACTGAACGGCCGTTCCTCGTCGTTGCTCGTGACGATGTATTGCCGCAACTCTGGTCCGACGCGCTCCACGAGAAAGCGGCCGTGGCCGATCACGGGAAAGTTGCGCAGGATCGCGTGTTTGCGCTGGACCAGGTCGTGGACCGCTGTGGCTGTTGTTGCCGCCGCGGCTCCGCCCAGAATTGCGTACCTCCACCTCATGAGACGTTCCTAGCCGCTACCGGGCAGATTGTCGAGGCGGACATCTCCGTCGGACGTCTCAGGCCAGCTCGCCACGAGCAAGACTGACGCCCGAGTGGACCGGGTCACCGTCGTCGGGCTCAACCGAGATGTCGACGATGCGGTAGCCCTTCTCGATGAGGCCGATCGGCACACTGAAGGCACCTTCGTCACCGGCAGCCAACAGGCCCAGTGACACCATGCGGGTGCCGTCGACATTGATCAGCCAGACCTCATGGATGCCCGGTTCGTCACCGAGTTCGGCAGCCTGCACCCGCAGTGTGAGCACGTCGTCGGTGCGCACGGCACTCGCGACGCCACGTGAAGCGTCACTGTCCAGCGCGGTCAGGTCGGCAGCGGCCACCACCGTCGTCAACGCTTCGGGGGTCGGCTGCTGGGCGGGATCCGCCGTGAACCTGCCCAGTCCCAGCCCTGCCACCAGAGTCGTCGTCGCGGCGATTCCCACAGCCCACAGGGGTAGTCCGCGACGGCGGGTGCGGCCCACCATCGAAATAGGAGACGCGATGGGTGCCGGAGCTGCAGTCGACACCGGGGACGGGGCGGAGTCAACCGGCGGCTCCGACATCACGTTCAGCACCTGCGCGCGCAGGTGGACTGGAGGCGACACGAGCGGTTCGGCTCCTGCCAGGGCGCGCACCTCGGCCAGCGAATGCACCAGCTCGGCGCACTCGGCGCACTCGGCGACATGCGCCACCACCGATTCGGGGACGTCGTCGGAGCCCAGGGCCAGTCCGGCCAGATCCTCGATCTCAGCGTGACTCACGACGCACCCCCTCCAGGTGTTGGTGAAGTTGGACCAGGCCACGACGTACGTGGCTCTTGACGGTGCCGAGCGGAAGCCCGGTGGATGCGGCAATCTCCGCGTGGGTGAGGTCCTCCCAGAAGGCGAGGAACATGATGGTGCGTCGCGGGTCGGTGAGTTCCTGCACGGCTTGCCTGATCACCAGACGGTCTGCGACCTCGAGGTCGAAGTGAGATGCGCCCATGTCGGTGGATGTCGGGTCGCTCACCGCAACGACAGCGGCGATTCGAGCAACGTCCCGACCGCGAGCGGCACGGGCATCGGCGATCTTGTTGCGGGCGATACCGATGAGCCAGGCCGGCAACGCCACAGCACTCGGCGTCAGGGTGTGACGACTGCGCCACACCGCGACAAACACTTGTTGGGTGACCTCTTCGGCATCGTGGGTGTCGTTGAGAGCCCGCAGTGCGAAGGTGTGGACCAGGGCTGACCACCGGTCATAGATTTCCTCGACCGATGTCTCGTCGCCCGCGACCAGACGTGCAGCAAGGTCGCGAATCTCTTCGTCCTGCTCGACCTCGACGCTGCTCGACCGACTCGCCACGGGGTCACCGTACCGGCGGGTGGTCTGGATGGGGAACGCGACGACACCCACGTCTGCTCCCCACCCAGTCCGGCTATTCGTTGACGCGCTTGCTCAGAGGTCGATCGGGCGCAGCACGCGGTCGATGGCGTGGGCGATCTGCTTGTTGCCCTTGTTGATGTCCAGACCTGCGAGGATCACCCGAGCGTCCTGCGCGTTGCGGTCCATGTCCTTGAGCGTGATAGACACCTTGGGCTTGGTCTTGACCTTGACCTTGACCTTGGCACCGTTGGCGGTGACGAGCTTGGCGCCGTTGGCCTTGAGTACCTTCTTGCTCGTCAGGGTCTTGCCCGCGACGACGTGGTAAAGAAGGATCGACTCGATCGTGTCGACACCAGCAGCGTCCACGAGGGTGCCGAAGATCTTCTTCTCGCTCTTGATGTTCTTGCCGGTGAGGTCCTTGGCGAGCAGGCGGAAGGCCTGGTCGGTGGGGGCGAACACCGTGAGGCGCTGCGAGCCGTCCGCGATCAGGGCCACGGGAGATTCGGGCTTGGCAGCCACCACGGCGAGAGCAGCCTCGGTGAGGATGTCGAAGTCCCCTGCATTCTTGTCGAACTGGTTGCCGTCCGAGGTCAGCACCTCGGCAAGGCTGGTGTCACCCTTGACGACCTGGGCCGAAGCCATCGGCGCGGTCGCCGAGACGGTGCCGAAAGCGAGAGCCGAGATGGCCAGCAGGGAGGGGATGCGTCGCTTCATGAATATTTCCTTCCAAGGGGGCACCGGATCGTGCCCGTCATCCCCTTCTCTGCCCGCAGGCCCGCCTTGGATGCACCCGGGTCGTAGGTTTCTCCCATGGATCTGATTCCCAAGCCCGACCAGGTGGTTGCAGCGGCCGGCAACATCGCCCACACGCTGCTCTATGGCGGGCTGGCAGATCTACGGCCCATGCCACGCACCCTCATCGAGGACGGGATACTGCGCGAGGTCTACCACTACCGCCCCCTTGCCGATGTCACGCCGCAAGGCGACCCGGTGCTGCTCGTGATGCCGCTGGCAGCACCCTCGCTGTGTTTCGACCTGCGTCGCGGCTGCTCGCTGGTCGAGCACCTGGTCACCGAGGGGCGCCCGACCTATCTGCTGGAGTACGGCCAGGTCTCCTTCCGCAACCGGTCGCTGGGCATGGAGCACTGGGTCGAGGAGGTGCTCCCCTCGGCGATCCGGACCGTTCACGAGCACTCCGGCAATCGGCCGGTCCATGTGGTCGCCTGGAGCCTGGGCGGCATCTTCGCCCTGCTTGCCGCCGCCGACAACGCCGATCTGCCCATTGCATCGCTGACCATCGCCGCCAGCCCCATCGACGTGAAGAAGGTGCCGCTGGTGGCACCCGTACGTCCATTGCTCAACCTCACCCAGGGACACGGTGCAGTCACGCGGGCCTACCGGGCACTGGGCGGCATCCCGGTGCCTCTCGTCAGCGCCGTGTTCACCGCCATGTCTGCCCAGAAGATTCTGACCAAGCCTCTGGCGATCATGACGCACCTCGACGACGCCGAATATCTGGCCCAGCTCGAGGCGGTGGACCGGTTCATGGCGAACATGAGCGCCTACCCGGGTCGTACGTTCGGACAGCTCTACCACCGCTTCGTCAAGGGCAACGCCCTCGCGACCGGGTCGATGCAGGTCGGCGATCACGTCATCGACCTGGCTGCCATCTCGGTCCCGGTGCTCGTCTTCGCCGGAGCGACCGACGGCATCGCCCCCATGTCCGCAGTCAGGCCGGTGGTGGCGCTGCTCAGTGGATCAGCCGAGGTCCGCTTCGAGGTCGTACCGGGAGGCCACCTCGGGATGATCACCGGACGTGCGGCCCGTGGCACCACGTGGCGAGTGATCGATGAGTGGGTGACTCAGTGGTCCGGCCCCGAGGACAGCGTGAAGAAGAAGGCACTTGCCAAGAAGAGGCCGGCCAAGAAGGCCGTCAAGAAGAGTGCCGCCACCAAGAAGACAGCTGCCACGAAGACGGCTGCACCAGTGGCCGTCGCGAAGAAGACCAGTCCGAAGAAGGCAGCAGCGCCCCGAAAGAAGGCCGCTCCCCAGAAGAAGAGCGCGCCGGCCAAGACTGCAGCCAAGAAGACAGCCGACGCAATCCCGCCGTCCGACGCGATCGGCGCCAACCCCACCCGTCGATACGGTTCCGACGGCCCGCGCTCACTGTCCCGCTGATCCGAACCTGAGTCGCACGACCACCAGGAGCGGCGAGGGCCGACCCGTGTCAACAAGAGTGAGGAATATTTCGGTGACCGATGACGTGAACCTGCCCGAGACCTTGACCCTCGAGGAGGCGTACCGGGCTGCCTATTTCTTAACTGATATTTACGTCAGGATCGAGTCAAGTCCCGATCTGGGCCTGGTGCTCTTCCATGAGTACCTGAAGTCGGACCCCGCTCGTTGGGAGGACTGGAAAGATGCCGTTGGTCAGGCTCTGCGTCCCGAGGCTCACCCTGACCCGCTCGTCGAGAACCTCCACCGCGACTGAACGAAACGCTCCGCGCCGTGGGGATCGCGCTCGCCGGATGACCCTCATAGAGTGCCGCACATGAGCTCCGGATCCGAGGCGCCTACTCCGTCGACGAGCATGAAGACGGGACCCTGATCGCCGAGATCGATGATTGCGACCAGCCTTCGACCTTGGTCCCCGACTGGTTGGACGTCGTGGAGCACGTGAGCGATGACGAGTCCTGGACTGGCGGAAACCTCGCCTTGCGTGTCAAGAATATTTGACTTTGAGCAGTCGTCAGCGGCACAAACGCGCCGAGGCTCTCGTCCGTCTCGCGTGTGCGCGGCTTGCACCGGACTCAGACAACGGTGTGCCATGCCTCTGGGCAGCAAATCGGCTACCGGATGCGCGTCCACCGCGGTATGTCCGGAAACGACGGTGCACTCGCTTGAGTCGTCGTGACAACCTGACCTAGTGACTGACCCGCGCCCGATCGACGTCGCGTCCTGGGCACGACGCTCCTACTTCGAGCACTATCTGAATCAGCAACCGTGCACCTACGCGTTGACGGTCGAATTCGACGTCAGCAGGCTCAACCGCTGCCTCACGGAGACGGGTGCAAAAACGTATGCGGCGCACATCTGGGCACTGAGCACGGTGATCAACCGCCACGACGAGTTCCGCATCGCACTCACCGATCAAGGACACCCCGCTGTCTGGTCCGAACTTCACCCGGCGTTCACGATCTTCAATCCCTCCAGCGAAACCTTTTCATCGGTGTGGACGCCGTACGTTCCTGACTTCCACTGCTTCCAGCAGGGCATGATCGAGACGTCACGCCGCTACCAGCACGCCACCACATTGTTCCCGCAGTCAGACATGCCACCCAACACCTTCGATGTCTCCAGCGTGCCTTGGGCGTCGTTCACCAGCTTCACCTTGCAGATCGAAGGCGGGCACCGTCACCTACTGCCGATCATCACCATCGGGAAACACCTCGAGCGCGACGGTTGCTCGGCGCTCCCGATAGCGATTCAACTGCACCATGCCACCGCAGATGGCTTCCACGCCTCCCGCCTGGTCAACGAGGTTCAGGCGCTCTTCAACGATCCCAGTTGGATCGAGGGGTAGGCGCTCTCAGCGGCACAACAAGGGATCGGCTGGCTGGCGGCGTGTGTCCCGCGAGTATTCGACGATCGTCACTCCTGATCTGAATTCGCGAACCCGATTGCGTTGAAACCGATGCGGCTCATAGGTCGTACGGCCGAACAGGGGTATCCCGTCCCCGAGTACTACGGGGTTGATCTTCAGGATGAGGTGGTCGATTTCTGCGATGAGCGAGCCCGCCAGGATGCCACCGCCAGCGATCCAGATTCCGGTTCCTTCCTGCGCCCGGAGGTCACGGATGGTGTCGATCGGGTCCGCGCTGAGGGCGATGTCCGAGGACACGTCACGGTGTTGTCGCGACGCGACGACCTGGGTCAGGTGGGGGTAGGGACTCTGGATGCCGACGTCCAGGGCAGGGGTGTAGGCGTTCCACCCCATGATGACGGTGTCGAACTTCGACCCGTCGGCCTCTATCCCCAGTGCTTCCTGGACATGAGCAGGGACCGTGTCGGCGTACTCGTCCAGGATCACGTCCATGTGATCACCGCTTTCGGGGAAGGCGCCGAAGTCGCCGTCGGGGGCTGCGATCCTGCCGTCCAGGCTCACCGCGATGTAGTACGTCGTGTCCCGCATTCCCATCTCCAATCACTACTTGAGTAGTGGTTGGACGGTACACTACTGATGTAGTGGTTTCGGTAGTCTGCGTCCATGGCCAGAAACGACGACCGGAGGCGTGCGCTCGCCGACGCTGGGATCTCGGTGCTGGCGGCCGAGGGAGCCCGTGGGCTGTCCCATCGCGCCGTCGACCGCCGCGCAGAGGTGCCGCAGGGCACGGCCTCGAACTATTTCCGCTCCCGCAGCGCTCTGATCGATGCGCTCGTCGAACGGATCGAGGAACGCCTCACCCCCGACCCCGACACGCATCACCAACTCAGCACCCGAGCCCCGGACAGGCAGCTGTTCGAGGCCTACATGTGCGACATCGTGGACCGCCTTCTCGCGGCTCCCGAGGTCACGCTCGCCCTTTTCGAGCTTCGACTGGAAGGCACTCGACGCCAGGACGTCGCAGACGTGCTCTCAGGATGGCGCCGCGCGACCTATCGGTCAAGCGTCGAATTCAATGCGGCCGCCGGGCTCCCGGGAGGCGCCGAAGAAGTCGCCATGTTTCACTACGCGATCGACGGGCTCGTGCTCGACGTGCTGACCGGACCGATCGACGTTGATCGCGACCCCCACCGCACGATCCACACTCTCGTCGAGCGCCTCCTGCCAGGCTGAGTCTGTGGTGGCAGCTGTGGCGAACGGAGAAGGGGCCTCGCCCTTCAGCCGGCGCGGAACGTCGCCCGGTACCCCGTCGGTGTCACACCCAGAGCCCGGTGGAAGTGACGACGGAGAGTGGCGGCGGTACCCATGCCACAACTGGTCGCGATCTGCTCGACGGAGGCGTCGGTTCGCTCGAGGAGCTCCTGGGCGCGGGCGATGCGTTGCTGGTGCAGCCAGTCGAGGGGGCCCGTCCCGAGCTCAGCGTGCATGCGGCGGGCGAGCTGGCGGGCGCTCAGTCCGGCCTGCCCGGCGAGTTCACGCACGGTGAGGGGTCCATCGAGGTGGGCGCGAGCCCACTGCAGCGTCGGCTCAAGCCCTTCAGAGGTACGCGGCTCGACCGGCGGGGTGATGAACTGCGCCTGTCCCCCGCTTCGATGTGCGGGCACGACCAGCCGGCGGGCAACCCCGTTGGCTGCGGCCGCCCCGAGGTCACGGCGTACGAGGTGGATGCAGAGGTCGAGTGCTGCGGTCTTGCCGGCCGAGGTGAGCACGTTGCCCTCGTCGATGTAGAGCACGTCGGCGCGCACCTGCACCTGCGGGTGGCGCCGCGCCAGCTCGTCGGCGTGCATCCAGTGGGTGGTGGCGACCCGACCGTCGAGCAGCCCGGCCTCGGCGAGGACAAAGGCTCCCGTGCACAACGCCGCGACCCGGATCCCGCGCGCGTGCGCGGCCCACAGTGCCTCGATGAGCCGCCGGTCGCTGGGTGCTTCCAGATCATGGGTGGAAGGGACGACGACGGAGTCGACGCAGGCGATCTCGGCATACGACGCAGTCGGCAGATCGGGCAACCAGGGGTGGGGTGCGCCATCGGCGGTGCACACCACGAGGTCGTACCACTGCCCGTTCGGCGAGAGGTCTGAGCGGTCGACACCGAAGATCTCCGCGGCGATCGCGGACTCGTACAGCATCACGGACGGATGCATGACGAGAGCAACGCGGTGCATGTCCGAAAGTGTACGTAGGCTGTCGTTTCAGCCACTCGTGCGACACCGCCGTGCACCCGACGATGGTCAGCATGAATGCCTCTGAACGAGTCCTGGTCTACGGCGCCGCCGGTCACACCGGGCGCTTCGTCGTCGATGAGCTGCTGCGATGCGGCCTTACTCCCGTGCCCGCCGGGCGTAGCGCTGCCCGCCTGGCTGCCGCGCTTGTTCAACACCACTCGCTCGACCTCCGGGTGGTCGGCATCGAAGACCCGGAGCAACTGCGCAGGGCCGTCTCCGACGTGGGCGCGGTCATCAATTGCGCCGGTCCGTTCATCGACACCGCACTCCCACTCGCGCAGGCGGCGACCGAGGCCGGCGCCCACTACCTCGACGTCACTGCAGAGCAGACCGTCGTCCAGCAGCTCTACCGCGAGATCGACGCCTCCGCTCGCGTTGCTGGTGTCACCGTGGTCCCCGCGATGGCGTTCTACGGCGGGCTGGCCGATCTCCTGGTCACCGCCGCGCTCGACGGCGCCACCCGGGCCGACGAGATCGAGGTGGCCATCGGTCTGGACCGTTGGTGGCCGACCGCCGGCACTCGCGCGACCGGCGCACGCAACACAGCCACCCGCCTGGTGATCCGGGACGGGATGCTCGCTGCGCTTCCCAGCCCCTCGCCCGTCAGGACCTGGTCCTACCCAGAGCCGCTCGGGAAGCAGGAGGTCGTGGAGCTGCCGTTCTCCGAGGTCATGACCATCCACCGGCACCTCCACGTGGGCCAGCTCCGGTCGTTCCTCAACACCGCCCCACTCGATGACCTCCGCGACAGCACCACGCCACCCCCGTCCGCGTCGGACGAGACCGGGCGATCGGCCCAGCAATTCGTCGTGCAGGTCGTCGTGCGACGCGGCTCCGACCTCTGCCGCCTCAGCGCCATGGGCCGCGACATCTACGCCGTCACCGCCACGATCGTTGTCGAAGGCGTGGTCCGCCTGCTCGACGGACGCCACCACGGGGCAGGTGCCGCCGCACCGGGACAGGCGTTCGACGCCGCAGAAATGCTCGCCGCACTCGAGAGAAACGCCCACCCGTTTGTGGTGCACAGGGACCGTTCGCCCTCATAGAGTGCCGCACATGAACACCGGATCCGAGGCGTCCGTTCGGTCGAAGCTGCCGCGCGGCGTACGCATCGGCTACGGCAGCGGATCGGTGGCCACCGGCGCCTTCGCCACGGTCCCGGGCCTGATGCTGCTCCCCTACCTGACCGACGAACTCGGGGTGGCGGCACTCTGGGCCGGTCTGGTGGTCTTCCTGCCCAAGGCCTGGGACGTCGTCCTGAATCCCATCGCCGGGCGCATCAGTGACCGCACCATCGATCCGGCCGGGCCGCGTCGACCCTGGCTCCTGCGCGCGGGGGTCATGCTGGCGGGCGCCTTCGCGCTGATCTTCGCCGCGCCCGAGATGGGGAGCCGCTGGCTGGAGACCGGGTGGGTCCTGGTCTTCTTCGTGCTCGCGGCCTCGGCGTATGCCTTCTTCCAGGTGCCCTACGTCTCGATGCCCGCCGAGATCACCACCTCCTACGACGAGCGCACCCGGTTGATGACGTGGCGCGTCGCGATCCTGGCGTTCACGATCATGCTCGCCGGTGCTTCGGCGCCGGCGATCCGTAGCGCAGTCGGTGGACGCGACGGCTACCGCGTGATGGGGGTCGCGATGGCGGTGCTGATCATCGTCGGCGCGGTGAGCGCGTGGTGGGGCACCCGCAACGCTCCGATCGGCGCCGTTGCGGCCGGGGCCGGCTCGCTGCGCGAGCAACTCCGGATCGTGTCCCGCGCCCGCGACTTCCGCCTGCTGCTCACCACGTTCATGCTCCAGGCGCTCGCCACCGGATGCATGCTGGCCGGGGTCGACTACCTTGCCGGCGACGTCCTGGGCAAACCCGGCGCGGCCACCATCCTCTTCGTCTGCTTCGTGGGCCCGGCCCTGCTGCTCACACCGCTGTGGACCTGGCTGGGCACCCGGATCGGGAAGCAGCGGGGCTACGTCCTCGCCTCCCTCGTGCTCGCCGCCGGCGCCGCGCTGGCAGTGACCGCACGGGTCGCACCTCCGGCGGTCGTCTTCGCCGCGACCGCCCTCATCGGTGTGGGCTACGCCGGCTGTCAGGTCTTCCCGATGGCGATGCTGCCCGACGCGGCGGCGGTGGACGCTGCCCGCACCGGCGAGAACCGCACCGGCGTCTACACCGGTGTCTGGACGGCTGGCGAGACACTCGGTCTGGCGACCGGGCCGGCCGTCTTCGCCGTGATCCTGGCGCTCGGTGGGTATCTCTCGAGTCAGGGCCGCACCATCAGCCAACCCGACTCGGCCCTCACCGCGATCACGATCGGCTTCTCGGTCGTACCGGCCGCGCTGACCCTGCTGAGTCTGTGGTGGCTGCGGCAGTACACCCTGGATGCAGCCATTCTCGACGCAGTAGCCCTCGATGCCGCTGAAGGAGCCATTCATGACTGACCCGCTCGCGCGCCTCGGCGCACTCCAGGCTGCCGACCTGCCCGTCCACGGCGGTCGTACGCTCGCCTACGTCTATGACTCCGGTGACGCCGAGATCGACCGGGTCGCACGGGAGGCGGTGGCGTCCTACGCCGCCTCCAACGCCCTCGATCCGACCGCCTTCCCCTCGCTGCTGCAGATGGAGAACGAACTGGTGGGATTCGCCTGCCGACTGCTCGACGCACCCGAGAGCGCCGTCGGCACCGTCACCTCCGGCGGCACGGAGTCGATCCTGCTGGCGGTGCAGGGGGCCCGAGACAGCCGACCGCACGTCGCGCGTCCACGCATGGTGCTGCCTGCCACTGCGCACGCCGCCTTCCACAAGGCGGCCCACTACTTCGGCGTCGAGGCCGTCCTCGTGCCGGTCGACGCGCACTTCCGTGCCGATACGGCAGCGATGGCGGCGGCCATCGACGACGACACGGTCCTGGTCGTCGCCAGCGCCCCGTCGTACGCCCATGGCGTGGTCGACCCGGTGCCCGAAATCGCTGCCGCAGCTGCAGCGCGTGGGGTCCGGTGCCACGTCGACGCCTGCATCGGTGGTTGGGTGCTGCCCTACGCCGCCCGGCTGGGCCGCGAAGTGTCGCCGTGGACCTTCACCGTCGAGGGCGTGACCTCCATCTCGGTGGACACCCACAAGTACGCCTACGCCCCCAAGGGCACCTCGCTGCTGCTGCACCGCGACGCTGCCCTGCGTCGACCGCAGTTCTTCGCGTCGGCCGCCTGGCCGGGTTACACGATGCTCAATGCGACCACGCAGTCCACCCGATCCGGTGGTCCGATCGCCGGCACGTGGGCCGTGGTCGAACAGATCGGCGACGCCGGCTATCTCCGGCTGACCGATCAGGCGCTCCAGGCTGTCGATGCGATCGTGGCGGCCGTCGAGGCAGAATCGGCGCTGCGCGTGGTCGTACGCCCCGACTCGACCCTGGTCGCGGTGGCCACCGACGAGACGTGCGACCCCTTCACCCTGACCGACGAACTACTCACCCGCGGGTGGTACGTCCAGCCGCAGCTGTCCTTCGGCGAGCACGGTCCCACCATCCACCTGTCGGTGAGCGCGGGCACGCTGGCGCACGTCGAAGAGTTCCGTGAGTTGCTGGGTGAGGCCGTCGCGGCAGCACAGGTCACCGGGCCGGTGCGGGTCGATCCCGAAGTGGTGACCTTCATCGAGGCCCTCGACCCGGCAGCGCTGTCGGACGAGGACTTCGACGGGCTGCTCGCCGCGTCCGGGCTGGTGGGTGCGTCCGCGGCCGGTGACCTGGAGTTGCCCACCCGGATGGCCGAGGTCAACGCTCTGCTCGACGTCGCCTCCCCTGCCATGCGCGAGGCCCTGTTGATCGCCTTCCTCGACCGATTGCAGCGCCCCGCGTGAGCGCCCTCGCCGGACTGGTCGAGCAGGGACTCGTGGCGCCGGACTGGGCGCTCGCGCTGGCTCCGGTGGATGAGCAGATCGCGGCCATGGGGCGGTTCCTGCGCGAGGAACTGGCCGCGGGGCGGACCTATCTTCCCCTCGGTGACCACGTCCTGCGCGCCTTCGCCCGCCCGCTGGCCGACGTACGCGTGTTGGTCGTGGGGCAGGACCCCTACCCGACGCCGGGCCATCCGATCGGGCTGTCGTTCGCCGTCGCACCGGACGTACGACCTGTGCCCCGGTCGCTGGCCAACATCTATCGCGAACTCTCCGACGATCTTGGCATCGCACCCGCGCCCCATGGCGACCTGACGGCCTGGGCCGACCAGGGCGTGATGCTGCTGAACCGGGTCCTGACGGTGCGTCCCGGCGAGGCGGCCTCCCACCGCGGCAAAGGGTGGGAGGACATCACCGCCTGCGCGATCCAAGCCCTCGCTGCTCGCGGCGGTCCGTGCGTGGCGATCCTGTGGGGGCGGCAGGCGCAGTCCCTGACCCCGATGCTGGGATCGATCCCCTGGATCGAGTCTGCGCACCCGTCACCGCTCTCAGCCTCGCGGGGCTTCTTCGGCTCCCGACCCTTCAGCCGCGTGAACCAGATGCTGGCGGAGCAGGGCGGACACCCTGTGGACTGGCAGTTGCCATAGCGCCCGTCTCAGCGGATTCGCAGTCGCCGCATCAGCTTGAGCGACATCCGGGTCTGCTGGGCGTAGGCGGCGTAGTCCTGACCGGCCTGGGGACCGATCACCTGCCTGGTCAGGACGCCGATGTTCTGCACATCGGTGTATTTCAGCAGGCCGCTGTCGCCGTGGCGCGAGCCGACTCCGCTCTGCTTGACCCCGCCCGAGGGCGTGCCCTTGGAGGCGTACGCCGTGGCGAGGATGTCGTTGACGTTGACGTTGCCGGACTCGATCCGTCGCGCCACCGCAACTGCTGCGCCGAGGTCAGTGCCCCAGACACTGGCGTTGAGTCCGTAGTCGGTGTCGTTGGCGAGCCTGATCGCCTCGTCGATGTCGGTGTAGCGGTGCAGCGCGACCACCGGACCGAACGTCTCGCAGGTCCCCGCGAGCATGTCGTCGGTGACACCCTCGAGGATGGTGGGCGCGAAGAAGGCGGGCCCGATCTCGGGCAACGCCGCGCCCCCGGTCAGCACCGTCGCACCCCGGGCGACGGCATCGTCGACGTGCGCGCGCACCCGCTCCAGATGGTCGACCGAGATCAGCGAGCCCATCTCGGGGCCGTAGTCGTAGGTCGCACCGACGCTCATCGCCTCCGTCGCCTCGACGAAGCGGTCGCGGAACTCGTCGTAGAGCGAATCGTGGATGAACATCCGTTCGATGTGCATGCAGATCTGACCGGTGTTGCCGAAGGCGGCAAACAGCGAGGCCGGCACCACGTCGTCGAGGTCGGCGTCGGGCAGCACGATCATCGGGTTCTTGCCACCGAGCTCGAGACTGCAGCCGATCAGGTTGCGACCAGCACGCTCCCCGACCGTACGGCCAGTGGCGGTCGAGCCGGTGAACATGACGTAGTTGGCGTGGTCGATCAGCGTCGGTCCCACGTCGGGGCCCTCCCCGCACACCACCTGCATCAGACCCTTGGGCAGCCCGGCCTCCTCGAGCAGGGAGACGCCGTAGAGACCGGACAGTGCGGTCTTGTTGTCGGGCTTCATCACCACGCCGTTGCCGGACATCAGGGCTGGCACTGCATCGGAGATCGACGTCGCGAAGGGGAAGTTCCACGGCGAGATGATCGCCACGACCCCCTTGGGGTGGCGCACTTCAGTCGATCTGGAGAGCACCGGGACCGGACCGCCTCGTCTGGTGTCGGCCAGCAATTTCGGCGCACGACGCAGGTAGTGGCTCACGACCATCGGGATGTCGCAGGTCTCCTCGACCGCCATCCGGCGGTTCTTGCCCGACTCGACCTGGATCAGGTCGGCCACCTTCTCCTGACGATCGATCACCAGGGAGTGGAACCGCTCGAAGACGGCCAGGCGTTGCTTGAGGGGCCTGGCCGCCCACTCGGCCTGCACCCGCCGGGCCTCGACGAAGGATGCTTCGATGTCGGACGGCGTGGACTGGGGCAACGCCACCACGACCTCGCCGGTGTAGACCTCGGTGAGTGGCCAGGTGCCGCCTCCCGTGGAGCGCACCCGGCCCACCAGGGACTGGACGAATGCGTCGGTGACGAATGCGGGACGGGACATCGGTGCCTCTTCAGTGTTCGGAGTCAGCAACATCTGCTCACCCGGCGGAGATGATCAGTTCGGCACACTTCTCGCCGATCATGACTGACGGCGCGTTGGTGTTGCCGCGGGTGATGGTCGGCATGATCGAGGCATCGGCGACGCGCAGGCCCTCCACGCCGTGGACCTTGAGGTCCGGACCCACCACGGCACGATCGTCCACGCCCATCCGGCACGAGCCGACCGGGTGATAGACGGTCGTGGCGCGATTGAGCACCTCATCGGCCAGGGCCTGACCGCTGTACGCGGGACCGGGCTCGTACTCCCCCTTGACGTGGGACGCGATCGAGGGGTGGTGCATGATCTCGCGGATCATCTCCAGGCCCTCCACGAGCACCTTCAGGTCTGTGGGGTCGGAGAGGAACGCCGGGTCGATGATCGGCGCGACGCCTGGGTCGGCGCTGGCGATGCGCAGGGTGCCACGCGAGCGTGGCTGGATCAGCGTGGAGAACACCGACCAGGTCGGACGCTGGTCCGGCTTGAGGCGCACGGGCGCATCCTGGTTCGGAGACGGATAGGCCCACGGGAGCGCGAGCAACTGCATGTCGGGCAGTCCGTCCTGCGCCAGCGACGTCCGGAGGAAGCCACCGCTCTCGAAAACCGAGTGCGCCATGAAGGTGCGGCCCTTGTTGAGCTTCTCCTTGAGGACACCCATCCCGAAATAGAGGGCGTTGCCCTTGTGGGGGGAGTTGTCGACGTGCCAACTGGTCGGGACGAACAGGTGGTCGTGGAGGTTGTCGCCCACCGGCAGGTCCGCCACCACGGGGATGTCGAGACCACCGAGCAGATCGGCGGGACCGATCCCGGAGAGCTGGAGCAGTTGGGGTGAGCCGAAGGCACCGGCAGAAACGATGACCTCGCGGGTGGCCCGGATGGTGCGGCGGGCGCCGCCGTCGATCACCTCGACGCCGATGGCACGGCCTGCCTCGATGACGATCCTGGCGGCCATCAGCCCGGACTGCAGAGACAGGTTGGACCGCTGCGTGCTGTGGAGGTAGGCGCGGGAGGAGGAAGAACGGACTCCGTCGCGGGTGGACTCCTGAATGACGTGCATCCCCTCCTGTTCGGCGCCGTTGTAGTCCGGGGTCTGCTCGACTCCGAGAGCAGCCACGCCCGCCTGGACGAAACTCTTGGCTGCGTCGGTGACGTCATGGTTCTCGATGACCTGGACCGGACCTCCGGAGCCACGGAACTCGTCGGCCCCACCCTCCCAGTTCTCCAGCTTCTTGTACGTCGCCAGCACGTCGTCGTAGGACCAGCCGGTGTTGCCCTCGGCCGCCCACCCGTCGAAATCGGCACGGTGGCCACGGACGAAGATCATCCCGTTCACCGAACTGGACCCGCCGATCACCTTGCCGCGGGTGGCCGGGATCGTGCGGCCCAGCAGATGTTCCTGCGGCGCGTGGTAATACCCCCAGTCGAACTTGGCCTTCAGCTTCGGCTCGGCGTGCATCATCGTGATCAGGCCAGGCGTGCGAAACATCATGGTGTCGTCGTTGCCGCCGGCCTCGATGAGCGCCACGCGCGCTCCCGATTCGGCCAGTCGGGCGGCGACGGCGCAGCCCGCGCTGCCGGCGCCGACGATGACGTAGTCGGCTTCGTTGACCGGGGGCGAAGACTTGGCAGAGGACTTGGCCATGGGACCACCTGTTCGTTCGAGCGGTATACCAGACGTACGTCGGCGACGAAACTGTAACAAGTTCTAGTTGTGCCGGATAGGGTTCGACCACCTAGGTTGTCCTCGTGAAGCTGCTCTCGATCCAGTCCCACGTCGCCTATGGCCACGTCGGAAACTCTGCTGCCGTGTTCCCCCTCCAGCGTCTGGGCCACGAGGTGTGGCCGGTGCATACGGTGAACTTCTCCAACCACACCGGGTACGGCGCCTGGCGAGGTCCGCTCATCGCGGCCGAGGAGGTGCGCGAGGTGATCACCGGGATAGAGGAGCGTGGCGCCTTCGCCGAGTGCGACGCGGTGTTGTCCGGCTACCAGGGGTCGCCGGAGATCGCCGACGTCATCGTCGATGCGGTGACACGGGTGAAGGCTGCCAACCCGGCAGCGATCTACACCTGCGACCCGGTCATGGGCAACGCGACGTCCGGATGCTTCGTCAACCCGGCCATCCCGCCGAAGTACCGCTCGACCGTCATCGCGGTGGCCGACGTGCTGACGCCGAACCAGTTCGAACTGGGCTACCTCACCGACCACGAATCGCTGAGTGGCCCGTCCAGTCTCACTGACATCCTCGCCGCTGCGGACGAGGTCCTGGCTCTGGGTCCTTCGACCGTGCTGATCACGTCCGTGGAACGCGAAGGGGCGCCGGCCGACGTCATCGAGATGCTCGCCGTGACCGCGGAGGGCGCCTGGCAGGTCCGGACTCCCCGCCTGCCGATGAAGGCCAACGGCTCCGGGGACCTCACGTCTGCCCTGTTCACCGCGCACCTGCTCGAGACGAGGTCGGCGGCGCAGGCCTTGGCCCGCACCGCCTCCTCCGTCTTCGCGGTCCTCACCGCCACCCTCGACTCCGGGGAGCGCGAGTTGCGACTCATCGCCGCACAGGAGGCGATCGCCACACCGTCCTGCGAGTTCAGCGTCGAGCAGGTCCGCTGACCTGACTCAGTTGGCCGCGGCCTTCTTCGCCTGGGCCGAGGCCTGCTTCTCGGTCGTGGCGCCTGCAGTGCTCAACGCGCCGCTGGCGACCTGGAGGTGCGCACGGACGAACCACTGGAACTGCTCGAGGTCGGCAGTCTGCCCGATGAGGATGTCCTCGGTGACCGGGTCGGCCCCGACTGCCTCGATCGCAGCGCGGTGGTCCTCGATGACGCCCGCGTAGACCAGATCCAGGGCGCCGAGGTGGGCGTTCACATCGGCGCGCATCACGTCGTAGTCATCCCAGTCACGGGCCTCCACCAACGCGCCGGGGAGTCCGTTGGGGGCGACACCCATCGTCGCCATCCGCTCCGCGAGGACGTCCACCATCTCGCGGACGCCGTCGATCTGCGGGTCGAGCATCGTGTGCACTCCGATGAAGTGGGTTCCCACGACGTTCCAGTGCGCGTGCTTGAGCACCAGCGCGAGGTCGTTGAGGGAATGCAGTCGCATCTGGAGAGCCTCGGCCACCTGGTGGCCGGTCTCGGTGGAGAGCCCCGGAACTGTCTGCGGCGCGTCGGCAGAACTGCCGGCGACGGCCCGGGCTCGGGCGCTCTTGTTGGTGTCCTTGTGTGTCGATGACTTGGTCATGTCTTCGACCGTACGACATCAGATCAAGTGGAGCCGGTGACAGGAATCGAACCCGCGACATCTTCTTTACAAGAGAAGTGCTCTGCCAACTGAGCTACACCGGCCTGCACCCGAGGGTGCGGCAGCCATCCTAGGTGAGGCGCAGCGCAAGCCGATGTCCGGTCGGCTGAGGTGGGACCAGCCACGCCGGGCCCGTGAGGGGGTAGTTTCAGCCCATGGCGCTGCGCATCGTGGCGAGTCGACCCGACCCGGCGATTCTGGGGCTGCCCTGGGCGACACCCCTGGAGGAGTGGCCGGACGACATCGTCGTCCCGCTCCCCCGCGGCCTCTCGCGCCACGTCGTGCGGATCGTGCGTCCGGGAGAGCAGTTCTACGCCGTCAAGGAGACGCAGGGTGCCATCGCCTTCCGCGAATATCGTCTCCTGCGCGATCTGCAACGTCTCGGTCTGCCGTCGGTGGTGCCCCAGGGAGTCGTCACCGGACGTACCGACGTTGCCGGTGGAACGCTCCCGGCGGCGCTCATCACCCGGCACCTCACGTTCTCGCTGCCTTATCGCAGCCTCTTCAGCCGTGGCCTGACTGCCGAGCACGTGCCGAGTCTGATCGACGCGATGGTGGTGCTGCTGGTGCGACTGCACCTGGCCGGCTTCTACTGGGGCGACGTCTCCCTCTCCAACGTGCTCTTCCGGCGCAACGCGGGAGAGTTCGCCGCCTACCTCGTCGACGCCGAGACCGGCGAACTGCACGAGAGCATCGCCGATCGGATGCGCGAGTACGACCTCACGGTGGGGTGCGAGAACATTTTCGCCGAACTGATGGATCTCAGCGCGAGCGGCGCGGTGGAACCGCCGATCGACGGCCGCGCGGTCATCGCCTACCTGCAGACCCGCTACGACACCCTGTGGCGTGAACTGACCGACATCGAGGAGTTCGGCGCCGACGAGATGTGGCGCATCGAACGTCGGGTGGAGCGGCTCAACGACCTCGGCTTCGACGTCGACGAGATCGACATCGTCACCGACCTCGGCGGAGACACCGTCCGCATCCAGCCCAAGGTCGTCGACCTGGGCCACCACAGCCGTGAGTTCCGGGCGCTGACCGGGATGGAGGTGGAGGAGAACCAGGCCCGGCGGCTCCTCAACGACCTGGCCTCCTTCACCGCACACCACGACCTGGGTCGACAGGACAAGCATCTGGTCGCGAGCCGGTGGGTGCACGAGATCTTCGAACCGATCATGGCGATGATCCCTCCCGACGCCACCGGCAAGTTGGAACCTGCGGAGATCTTCCACGAGATCCTCGAGCACCGGTGGTACCTCTCCGAGCGGGCCGGACACGAGGTCGACATCCACGCCACTGCCCGCGACTACATCGATCGCGTGCTGATGCGCCGCCCGGACGAGGCGATCACCGGTGATGACGTCACCGCTGAAGGGTGAGTCACTCTCCGGTGCTCGGCTCGATGGGCGTCCAGTCGCCCACCAGCCAGGTCCCGTCGGTGCGTAGGCGCACGAACTGCAGCCCTGTCGGTCGACCGTCGAGGTAGGTGATCAGGCTGACCTCGGCGTCTCGACGCGGCTTGCTCCCCACGGCGATGGCGTACGCCGCTCCGCCGGTGGTGCCGTTGGTCCAGGTGTAGCCGATCGAACCGCCCTCGCCCTGGATGGCATCGGGGCCGGAGTTGACGTGGGTGTGGCCGCCGACCACCAGGTCCACGCAGCCGCGGGCGAGCGCTTCGCGACCGAGGTTGGCGTCGTGGACCAACATGGTGTTCACCCGCTCCTCGGAGTCGCAGGCCGCCTGCGCCAACCGGGATCCCACCTCGGTGAAGCTCAGGTCACTCTCCTCGCGCCAGTTGCCGAGCCCGCTGGATCGCGGATCGTCGACGCCCAGGATGGTGCCGCCCCACGGGGCCTTGCGCACCTCGCCGTCGAGCATCGTCCACCCCTTGCCGTCGAGGTAACTCGCGACGAAGGGACCGTGGTCGTGATTGCCGGCGACGCCGATGCGTTCCCACGTCTTGAACGTGCTCGCCAGCGAGTCGAGGCTGAAGGCCTCCCAGGGTTGACCGGTCGAGGTGTCGTCGCCCCCATCGAGGACGACGGTGGCCCCGGCAGCTTCACCGACTGCCCTGGCCACCCGATCCATCCCGATGTTGTCGTGGCGGTCGCTGACCAGTAACGCGACGCTCTCCTCGCCCTCGGCAGCCCGGATGCCCTCAAGTTTGCCCGCATCATCGGCAGCGGCGTTGTAGAAGCCCTTGCTCTTGTCGTAGGTGTCGACAGCGCTCAGGACCAGTCGCTTGGTCTGCGTCGTCACCGGGCCCGTACGGATCTCGATGTCGCGCGCCTCGGCCGGGAGCACCACTCCAGGCCCGACCACCTCTGCCAGGGTCTGCCAGGTGCCCTGCTCCTCCTGGGTCGCCTCACGCGACTCCCACGGCTGCCAGATCAACACCGGGAGAATCAGCAGCAGCACCAGCGCCAGGAACCCCTGCCTGCTGCGCACCCCTCGGAAAAGTTCACCACGCCGGTGCGGCCCCACCAGCAGGAAGACCGCGATCGGGAGCAGACCCACTCCCAGACCACGCAGGGCCGCGGAGACGGCCAGATCCCGCATGGCCACCTGGACCTTCTCCACCTGCGGGGTGGGATCACTGGCAATGAAGGCGTAGCGGTCGACGAGCTCGTCCACCGAGCTCACCTCGGTCTTGCCCAGCGTCAGGTTGACCCCGACCGGCCCCACGTCCCGCAGGCGGAAGTCCGGCAGCAGGGGTCCGGTCTGGATGACCGCGTCGCCGCTGAGCGTGGGTCGGACCACGGTGTCGTGACCGACCAGCACGATGGTGCGGCTGCCACTGAGGAACAACGACACGGCGACCGTCAGCCCCAGCATCGCGCTGAGCGCAAGCAGCACGATGCCGACGACGAGCCGACGCGGAAGGCTCATCCCAGGCGGGCCTGGGAGATCGCGTAGAGGGCCACGGAGGCGGCGACGCCGGCATTGAGCGACTCCAGCTGCCCGGCCATCGGGATGGACACCACCTGGTCGCATGTCTCGGTGACCAGGCGTCCCAGACCCTTGCCCTCCGAGCCCACGACCACGACGAGCGGGCCCTCGGCCAGACCGCCGGCGGCGACGAGCTCGGGCAGCGACGCGTCACCGTCGGCTGCCAGCCCGACGACCATGCATCCCGCGCTCTGGTAGGACTTGAGCTGGCGGGTCAGGTTGACGGTCTGGGCGACGGGCAGTCGAGCTGCGGCTCCGGCGCTGACCTTCCACGCCGAGGCAGTCATGCCAGCGGCACGACGCTCCGGGATCAACACCCCGTGGGCACCGAAACCGGCTGCTGAACGCACCACGGCCCCGAGGTTGCGAGGATCGGTGACCTGGTCCAGGGCGATGATCAGGGCCGGCTCCTTGGCCGCGGCAGCGCGGTCGAGCAGGTCGTCGGCGTGGGCGTACTCGTAGGCGGGGAGTCGGGCAGCAAGACCCTGGTGGACCGCGCCGTTGGTCATCCGGTCCATCTCGTTGCGCGTGACCTCGAGCATGCGCACACCCTGCTCGGCGGCAAGCTTGAAGGCTTCGCGCATGCGCGCGTCGCGCTCGGCGCCCTCGGCAATGTAGAGGCCGGTGACCGGCACTTCGGCGCGCAACAACTCCACGACCGAGTTGCGTCCCGCGGCCCACTCGGCATCCGAGGCGCTGCGGCGGCGCGTCTGGGGCCTGGACCTGTCGTTCTCGGGCTTCGACCCTGGCTTGTAGGTCTTGTGATACGGCCGATCCTTGGCCTTCGGCGTGGGGCCCTTGCCCTCCAACCCGCGGCGGACCCTCCCGCCCGAGCCGGCAGTGGGGTTGCCCTTGCCCGTCTTCTTGATCGCGCCCTTGCGTTGAGAATTACCTGCCACGTCACACACTCCACTTAGGTCCGGTCGGGGTGTCTTCGACCTCGACGCCGGCCGCCTTGATTTGATCACGGATGGCGTCCGCGCGCGCCCAGTTCTGTGACTCGCGCGCAGCAGCGCGCTCAGCCAACAACCCCTGGACCAGGGCATCGATCACGTTCGTCAGTTTTTCGTCGTTGCTCTTCTCCGCCCACGCCTCATCGGCCGGGTTGAGTCCCAGCACGTCGAGCATGGCGATGACCTCACCGAACTTGTGGCTCAGTCCCTCCGAGGGACCTTGCGCCAGCAGTCGGTTGCCCTCCCGCACGGTGTCGTGGATGACGGCCACGGCAGCCGGCGTCGCGAGGTCGTCATCCATGGCGTCGACGAAATCCTGCGGTAAGGAAGCGAACCACTGACCGACATGGGGTGCGCTGCGATCCAGGAAGTCCTCGATACGACGCAGTGCCTTGGCGGATTCGTCGAGCGCCTCGAAGGAGAACTCCACGTGACTGCGGTAGTGCGCCGCGACCATGTAGTAGCGCAGTTCAACGCCTCGCACCCGCTCGAGCACCGAGGGAACGAGCAGGGAGTTGCCGAGAGACTTGCTCATCTTCTCCCCGGCCGTGGTGATCCACGCGTTGTGCAACCAGTAGGAGGCAAAGGGACGCCCGGCCGCACGGGACTGGGCCTGCTCGTTCTCGTGGTGCGGGAAGCGAAGGTCGACTCCACCACCGTGGATGTCGAAGGCTGGACCAAGATACTTCCCGGCCATGGCCGAGCACTCGATGTGCCAGCCGGGTCGCCCTCGACCCCAGGGTGAGGGCCAGGCCGCGGTTTCAGGCTCGATCTCCCGCTTCCACCCCTTCCACAGCGCGAAGTCACGCGGGTCGCGTTTGCCGCGAGGATCTGCATCGCCGGCCGGCTCCATGTCGTCGAGGCGCTGGCGCGTCAGCTCGCCGTAAGAGCTCCAGCTGCGGACGTCGAAGTAGACGTCACCGCTTTCGTCCGCCGCAGCGTAGGCGTGATCGCGGGCGATCAACTCCTCGATCAACTCCACGATCTCGGGTACGTGACCGGTGGCACCCGGCTCATAGGTCGGTGGCAACACGTTGATCGCCGCCAGGGCAGAGTCGAGGTGGCGTTTCATCTCCGCTGCGAGGGCGTACCAGGCCAGGCCACGCTCCGCCGACTTGGCAAGAATCTTGTCATCGATGTCAGTGACGTTGCGGATGAAGTCCACGTCATAGCCGGTGGCGGTGAGCCAGCGACGCAGCACGTCGAAGTTCACTGCGGAGCGGACGTGACCCACGTGAGGTTCTGACTGCACGGTGAGACCACAGACGTAGATCCCCGCCTTGCCCGGCTGCAGCGGGACGAAGTCACGGATCTCTCGGGTTGCGGTGTCATGGAGCCTCAGAGTCACCCGGCAAGTCTAGGGGCGTGGCTGTCCTCGCTCCGATTCGCTGGCTCAGCGCCCCCGCACGTGCGTGCGCCGGGAGGCTCGCCGGGTGTGGGCGTCGCCGAGATAGGTCACCCTGACGACGTATTTCCTCCCGGCCTTCACCCTGATCCTGGCCAACGCCTTGCCGTTGCGGACGGTTCTGGTCGCGCGGATCGCCCTCGCGCCCTTGGCCTTCACCACGAAACGCACCCGTCCGGTCGCGACGTATCCGTCGGTCCGGATCTTGGCCTTCACCTTCAGCTGGCTGTGGGCCTTGCCCCGCTTCGCCTTGGTCCGCTCGAGCTTGGTCCTGACCGTCAGTCCGGGCTTCTGCTTGCGGACCTTCAGCGTCACCAGGGCCTGGGAGGCGGCGTGGGTGGGCGAGCCCCGATACGTGAGGACGAGCGTGTGTGATCCGACCGCGAGGGCTTTGGCCGGCACCGGGATCTTCGCCGCACCCGCGGAAAGCTTCGCCTCGCCGAGTGTGGTCGTACCTGCGCGGAGCACGACCGTGCCAGTGGCGTCGGCTGGCACGACGTGGATGTCGACCAAGGAACTGCGGCCCCAGATCTGACGGTCGGCGCGCACCTTCAACACCGTGGGCGTCGGCATGGGTGCACCCGTCGAGGTCTTGATCCCCACGATCTCCGGGTTGTGGTCGGACGAGCGGAACGGTGAGGAGTCGTAGAGGTTCGTGAGGTTGTAGTTGTAGCGGCTGTATTCGTAGAAGACGGACTCGCTTGCATTGATCGGCCACACGGTCTGACCGGTGGTGATTGCCTTGGCCGCGGCGTTGGCGAAGACATGGTCCAACGAGCCGGCCAGTCCACCGAAGGAGTAGGACGCTTCGCCGTTGGAGGGTCCGAGATTGGTCCAGCCGGAGTCCTGCAGCGCGAGGACCGGGTCCTCCTGGCTGTAGGCATTGAAGTCTCCGGTCAGGAAGACCGCTGCGATGCCCTTGTCCCGGGACACCGAGGTGGCGAAGGCGTCCAGGGCCTTGGCCTGCCTGGTGCGATCCCCGTTGTAGAAGCCGGCGCCATCGCCTGCATCGGCGTTGTCGCCGGTGGCAGGACCGGACGGCGCCCGCGGCCCCGACTTGGACTTGAAGTGGTTGACGACCACCACGAAGCCGTCACTCTTGGTCCCCTCGACGTGACGGAAGGCCTGCGCCAGCGGCTCTCGGGCGTTGTTGAAGGGCGTCGAGTTGAGCAGGATGCGCGAGCCGCCGATCGCGGTGACCACGCGGGGGTTGTAGATGAAGGCCGATCGGATCGCGTCCTGTTGGCCGATCGTGGGCTGCGCGTCAGGCTTCGGGCTCGGCACGAACGCCCACCGGGGCCCTGCCTTGGCTTCACCCGGATGCGTCGCGGCCCACTGGGCGTTGAGGGCCGAGACCAGGCGCACCAGAGCAGCATCGCGGTCCGCGTAGCCGAGCTTGACGGGATTCTCGACTTCTTCGAGGCCCACCACGTCGGCCGCCATCGTGGTGATGGCAGAGATCTCCTTGGCCTGCTGACGCGCCAGACTCACCGATGTCGCCGCACCACGCGGGCCAGCCGCCAGTGCTGTCGCAGGATTGGTGCGCGGATCGGTCCAGGTGCAGGTGTTGGCCGTGAGCTTCTCGCCCAGCCTGTCGGAGTAGTAGGAGCACGTCCGAGCCGACCCAGGCGTCGCGTCGCCACCGATCTCCTTCCAGTCCTGCGCCGGATGCACGAAGTAGTTGAGCATGTTGAAGGTGGCGATCTTGACGTTGCCGCCCACCGGCTCCGGAGCGCCCGGCCGGTTCTGCTCGAACGTGATCCGCTGTGTGGTGCCAATCTGGCCGGGACCGACCGGGGTCTGCGGTTGCAGCTTCCACAGGTCGTTGCGGTAGTCGAAGATCATCGGGGCGGCGAACTCGACCGCAGCGCCCACCCGGACGGTGTGAGTCGGGGTCAGCCACGGGAATGCCGTGTCCGTGGTCGAGGAGTAGTTGACGCCTGCGCCGTCGTCCAGCGTGATGCGGTGCGCCTCGTTGTAGAGGGTGGCGGCTGCATGCCCAGCCGGATCACGCAGGGGATTGTGACGCTCGATGGGGAGGTGGAGGGGCTCGTCGGCTTGGGCGGCAAGCCCGATCTCCCCTGCCATCTGCGAGGCACGGTTGGAGGGCTGGGACCATGGGGTGCCGTCGTAGGAATCGCTGACGGCGAAGGGCACCTTCGAGAGGTCGAGGAGCTCGCCCTCACGCCTCTCCCGAACCTCGGCCAGTGCCGCGACGGGGAGGCAGGTGGTGCTGGAGCCGGTCAGGGTGCAGTCGGCGCCCGGAACCCCGCTGCCGAGCACCGGATCGGCCAGCGGCCGGTCGAGCACGGTGACATCGCTGCTCGAAGCAGGGGTGAGCTCGGTCATGCCGTAGAACTCGCTCACCCGACCGGTCACGCCCACCGAGGAACCAAGGGCCGGGGCGGCCTTGGCGCCCAGGTAGACGAAGATCGCATCCGAGGCATTCGGATCGTTGCTGCCACCGGTCTGGAGATAGAAGCCAGCGAACTGTCCGTTCCCGGAGGGATAGATCGCAGTGACAACTCCGGTGGTGGACACCACGGCATTGGCCATCGGCGTGGTTGCGCCGTTGCCCTGGATGTCGGCGATGGTGACGGCCGGGACGACCGAAGCAGTGTCAGGAGTCGCCGGGGTGCGGGTCAGGTCGGCGAGGTTGACGTCGGTGTCGACACCACCGGCTGCACGGGACAGCGACGTGGTCCTGTCCAGACCCGTGACCGCGGCCACGGCGCCCTCGAAGACGTTGCTCGTTCCCCAGCCGACGAGGTCGCTGACCCGCTGGTCATTCGCGACCGCACCAGTGCCCAGATCGCGCCCGGGCGCCCCCTTGACGATCGCCACGGTGCCGCCAGCGGCGCTCAGGTCCACGGCTGCCGAGAGATCAACTCCGGGCACGTTGTTTCCGTTGCCGTCGGTGCCGGCGAGTTCGATGACGTCGTAGGAATTGGCTCCGAGAGTGCCGGCCAGAGCCACCACCACCTGGGCAGCACCCGTCGCGCCGGGCGCCCGGTATTGCAGGGTGACGTCGGCGCCCGTGAGGATGATGGGAGCAGAACTGGTGTTCTGGATCTCGACGAAGTCGTGGTCATAACCGGGGACACCTTGGTCACCGTCGGCATACACCTCGGTGATCTTCAGACCTGACGGGGCCACACAGTCGCAGTGGTGCAGCGGATATGAGGTGGCCTCGCCGACCGCGAAGTCGGTGGAGTTGTCGTCGGAGTCGACGAGCGGTGTCCCACTGCGCCAGTACGCCTGGGCGTTGGCCGGGGTGCCGCTCAGCGAACGGACGGCCCTCTCGAAGGTGCCGGCGCTGCCGTAGCCGAGGAAGTCGATGACCTTGCCCGCGGAGTAGTCGATGTCGGTCCCGCTGCCGGGGTTGATCGGGCCGGCAACCCCCGCCAGGACGACCTGGCCACCTGAGGCGCCGAGATTCAGTGCCGCGTTGGCATCCGGAGTCCGCGGCAGGACGGCACCGTTCGAGCCAGGCGCACTGGCCTGCACGAGGAAGTACGAGCCCGCGGGGACCGACACGTCGGGGAGCGCGAACGCTGAGGCAGGGCCGGTGCTCGCCGCTGAACGGTATTGCAGGCTCTTGCCTCCCAACGACACCGGCGCATCGCCTGCGTTGTGGAGCTCGATGAAGTCGGCGTCGTAGAGGGCGCCGCTGTTTCCTCCTGCGGGATAGACCGCAGAGATCATCAGGCCCGCACTCGGCACCGCAGTGGCCTGACCCGACAGTCCCAGCGCCATCGTGCTGGCAACGAGAGCCAGGAACGTGCCGAGGCAGAGCGTGCGCCGGGGAGTGTGACGGGGCAGGTGAGAAGTTGAGCGAGCAGACAAGACCGAGTCCCTTGTTGAGGGCCGCAGACGAGAACGACGACCGAGCCTCCAGACTAGATCTGCCCGCCGACAATGGGGAGGGCCCGTCGACACGTTCGCGCAATCGAGGATCCGTCGACCTCCGCCGGATCGGTTGCTTCTGGGACGGAAGTGACGGATGGGGGATATGGTCCGAGTCGTGTCACGACGTTTTGCTGCCTCCCTGATCCTTGCGCTCACCTCCGCTGCGTTCGCTCCCGCCCCGGCAGCGGTCTCAGCCCACGCGGATCGGGCTCGCGCCACAGCCCAGATCCAGCTCACCTCGTGGAACTCCTACGCAGACTTCCGGACGGGCCGACGCGTCGGACTGAAGCTGGGCCGGGGCGAGGTCGGACTGCTCAAGCCCAGGATCCGCACCGTGGAAGGTCGCCGACGCGAGGTCGGCACCTGGACCTCCCCATGGACCTCACCCGGCTTCGAAGCCACGGCGCTCATCCCCAGTTGGGAAGCGACCACGCCGCGAGGGACGGGCGTACGCATCGAGGTGCGGGCCCGTTCTGTCGCCGGAACGACCGGCAGTTGGGACACGATCTCGGACTGGTCGCGCGACGACAGCGGCGTGCCACGCATGACCTACTCGGGGCAGACCGACGACCTGGGTCGCGTCAGTGTCGACACCTGGTACGCCACCACGACGATCACGTCGTGGCAGGTGCGGGCCACCCTGATGAGGCCCCTGCGGTCCACCCGCACGGTGAGCCTGCAGCGTCTCGGCGCTGTCGCCACTGCGGATGCCGGTGTGGCTCGTCCCACCTCCCAGACCGGTCCTGGGGCAGGAACCGTGCTGCCGGTGCCGACGTACTCACAGATGGTCCACGCCGGCCACTACCCCCAGTGGGGGAACGGGGGTGAGGCGTGGTGTTCGGCCACCTCCACCGCAATGGTGCTGGCCTACTACGGTTTCGCGCCGGCCCCCCGCGGCATTGCCGCCGGACATGTTGACGCGGCCGTCGACTACACCGCCCGGATGGTCTACGACCGTGGCTACGGAGGCACCGGCAACTGGGCCTTCAACACGGCCTACGCCGCGACCCTGGTGACCGGTGACTCCTACGTCACCCGGCTGCGCGACCTGCGCGAGGCCGAGGACTACATCGCTGCCGGCACTCCCCTGATCGTCTCCATCGCCTTCGGGCGCAACCAACTCACCGGCGCGCCGATCGCGGCCAGCAACGGGCATCTGCTGGTGGTGGTCGGTTTCGAGACCGATGGCGACGTCATCGTGAACGATCCGGCCGGCGCATCCAACGCCGAGGTGCGTCGGGTCTACGACCGGGCCCAGTTCGAGAACATCTGGCTCGCTGCCAGCGGTGGCACGGCCTACGTGATCGCCAACAGCTGAGGGTCAGCTCGCGCTGAACTCGACCACGTGCAGCCCGGTGGCACCGTCGGGCACGACGTCGCGCAGGACGCTGGTCTGGGTGGTGCCGTCCCTGCTCACCGCACGGACCCGCACGCTGTGGTCTCCCGGCAGGACCTCGAGCGTCAGTGCCCACTGGACCCATGTGTCCACCGACGGCACGTGAGCGAGTTCGGCACTCCTCCACTCGCCACCGTCGAGTTGCACCTGCACGTCGTCGATCCCGGTGTGCTGGTGCCACGCAACGCCGCCCACGGACACAGCCCCCGCGACCACGTCGGCTCCCGGACGTGGCACGTCGACCCGGGAGGCGATCTTCACCGGACCCAGGGCCGACCAGCCCCTCTCGGTCCAGTAACCGACCGCCCGGTCGAAGGTCGTCACCTCGAAGTCGACGACCCATTTGGTGGCCGAGACGTAGCCGTAGAGGCCCGGAACGATGGTGCGCACCGGAAAGCCGTGCTCGATCGGCAGCGGACGACCATTCATGGCCACGGCAAGCATCGCGTCACGCTGATCGGTCAACGCTTCCAGAGGAGTGACGCAGGTCCATCCGTCCTGAGAGGTCTGCAGCACACAGTCGGCCTTGTCCTGCACACCGACCAACCTCAACAGTTCGGCGATACGGACCCCACTCCACCGCGCGTTGCCGACCAGCTCGCCGCCCACTTCGTTGCTCACACAGCCCAGGGTGATCCAGGACTCCGTCAGCTCGCGCGCCAGCAGATCGGCATAGGTGAGGGTGCGCTCCTGCTCGACCAGACCGTGGATGCGAAGCGACCAGTCAGCCGGCTCGATGGTGGGTTTCACGATGGTCGTGTCGATGAGATAGAAATCCTCGTCGGGGGTCTGCCACGGGGCGATGCCTTCGAGTTCGAGGTCGGTCTGCAGCGGCGGCTCCCGTCGGGTGACCCCCTCGATCCGGAGCAGCCTTCGGCTGACCTCGACGTGCCTGCGACCCGCACCGACGTACCGGCCGGCCGTCGCGATGCCGATCGAGGCAACTCCGATGGCTGCGGCCACCATCAGGAACACGCGCCGTTCATGGGACTGGAGATCGGGACGTCGTTGCTCCCGATAGAGCGCATCGGTCAACGCCGAGTGGACGGTGATCCAGGTCAGCACACCGACGATGACCGGAATGGCGTCGACCAACTGGGTGCCTTCCTGCAGGGCCAGCGCGCCCAGCCCCAGGCTCGCCAGCGCGAACCAGACGGGAATCGGTCGCCACCAGCCCCTCGACGCACACGCACCGGCGAACGCGAAACACCCGAACAGGAAGGCGAGGATGCCAGCGAGCAGGAACAGCTTGTCGAAGTGGCCGAGTATCCCGATCGCGCGCTCGACCACCGGTCCGGGCGTGAGGGCGATGATCGACTCCGCGACCGCGACCACGGGGGCATCATGGATCGTCAGTGCCATGGCGCTGGCATAGCTGGTGGCCAGCCCGGCGAACCCCGCAAGGATCCCGGCCAGCACCCAGGGAGAACGACGTGTGGTCACCGGGCCATTGTGGCCGAGGTCGGGCATGATTCCCACGTGACCTCCATCCGCATCGGCATCGGCACCGACGTCCACCGACTCGTCGACGGGGTGGCGATGCATCTCGCGGGACTGGCCTGGCCCGACGAACCGAGAGGTCTCGAGGGTCACTCGGACGCCGATGTCGCGGCCCACGCCGCGTGTGACGCGCTGTTCTCTGCCGCAGGGCTGGGCGACCTGGGGAGCAACTTCGGCACCTCGGAGCCCCAGTGGTCCGGAGCGTCCGGGGCAACCTTGCTCATCGAGACTGCCCGCCGTCTGCGCGCCGAGGGATGGGAGATCGCCAACGTGGCGGTCCAGGTGATCGGCAACGTGCCCCGACTCGGCCCACGCCGGGCGGAGGCTGCGGCCGCGCTCTCGGCAGCCGCCGGCGCACCGGTCACGGTCTCCGCGACCACGACGGACGGTCTCGGGCTGACCGGGCGCGGCGAGGGAGTCGCCGCGATCGCCACGGCCCTCGTGACCCGATGACCCATACCCACGAGGTGGTCATCGCCGGTGACCGCGTGCACAAGACGTACGTCGGATGGGACAGGGACGAACCCCAGCGAGAGTGGGCGGGCCTCGAGCACCTGGCCGAGCATGCTCCGGGCCTCGCGCCCGAGCCGATCGAGCGGAGCTTCGAAGGCGCGCGGCCCGTGGTCGTGATGTCGCGAATCGCGGGAGAGCCCCTCACCGGCGAGGTGAGCGGCCCCGTGTTCGATGAACTGGTCGTGGCGCTGGGCCGTCTGTTCGCGGTGCCGGTCCCCGCCGATGTGCCGATCCGTGCCGGCGGACCTGCCGAGCTACGTCGCAACGCGGACGAATGGTCGGCCGACTCCTACGACCTGAGCCCCTGCACTGATCCCGATCTGGTGGCAGCGGCTCTCGCCGCGGCGCGCGGTTGGTTGGAGCGACCCACCTTCCACGACGACATCGTCGATCCGGTGGTGGCGCTCGGTGACGGCAACCTCGACAACATCATGTGGGACGGCCAGGTGTGCCGTCTGATCGACTGGGAGGAGTACGGCGCCTCCGACCTGACCTACGAGCTCGCTGATCTCGTCGAACACGCTTCGTCCCGGCTCGAGAGACGCCTCGATGTCGACCGGCTGCTCGCTGCCATGGACCTCACCACGGCCCAGCAGACGCGACTGCGCGAGCACCGCCGCATCCTCGCCTGCTTCTGGCTGGCAATCCTGCTGCCCGGCAACGGTGGCTTCACCCGTAATCGCGCCGGTTCGGTCGAGGACCAGGCCAGGCACGTCCTGGAGATGCTCGGCTGAGCCCTACAGGGTTCCCGCTCTACGATCAGCCCATGCCCGACTCCTTGTCCGCCTCCATGCCCGCCCGCATGCCCAGCCGCAGCTCGGTCGCCATCGTGATCCTTGCCGCCGGTTCGGGCAGCCGGGTGGGCGCGGACGTCAACAAGGTCCTGCTCCCGCTGCGAGATGTCCCCGTACTGGTGTGGTCGGTCCGCGACGCCCTGGCGTTGCCGGACGTCGCACGCATCGTGTTGGTCGTGCGGCCACAGGACCGGGGCGCGATCGAGGAGTCAGTGGCCCCACACCTGGGTGACCGCGAGGTGCTCGTCGTCGACGGCGGCACCACGCGGCACGCGTCGGAATGGGCAGCGCTGCGCGCCCTGGAGCAGGACATCGCCTCTGGGGACGTGGATGTCGTCGCCATCCATGACGGCGCCCGGCCACTCGCCGGGGTCGGGCTGTGGCAGTCCGTGATCGATGCGGCGTACACCCACGGTGGAGCCATCCCCGTCGTCGCGGTCTCCGGACTGCTCCACGACGACTTCACTGCCGTGACGGGCGACCTGGGCGCAGTCCAGACCCCGCAGGCCTTTCGTGCCGATGAGCTGTTGGCCGCCTACCGCGCCGCAGACCACGCCGGGTTCGAGGGCACTGACACCGCTGCGTGCGTCCGGAAGCATGGCGAGCTGTTGATCGCTGCCGTTCCCGGCAGTGCGCTCAACCTCAAGATCACCTTCGCCGAGGACGTCGCCCTCGCTGCAGAGCTCTAGTTCCTCGTGTCGGTGAGTGCCTCGAGCAGGCGTACGTCCTCGACGGAGGACACCTTCCTCGCCTCGGGGGGAGCCAGGGCCGTCTCCACCCGGTGGCCGGCGGCCGCCAGATCGCGCACGGCGCGGGCGAGGTCGATGTCAGGGCTGCCGGCAAGAGCCGCGACCATCGCAGCGGGAACCACCAGGGGTGACACGATGGCGACCAGCGACTCCCTGTCCACCGTCTCGCCCACGAATCCGTCGGCGAGGCTCTTGACGGTGTCGGTCACCGGCCGTACGCCCACCACGGCTGCCCCTGTCTCCCGCGCCCGGGTGACACACGCGGCGATGAACGACGGCGGAGTCATCGGGCACAACGAGTCGTGCAGGACGAGGTCCTCCCCGGACTCCACCAGACCGCTCCAGGGCACGCTGGCGTCGGCAATGTCGACCCCGGCCTCACCCAGGGCCCAGGCAGCGCATGCCACGAGAGATTCGCCGTGCACCAGCGCGTACGGCAACGAGCCACGGCCGGCGTCCAGGACGAGGCCCAACGAGCGTGGGTCCTCGTCCTCGAAGAAGTCAGCGAGGAAGTCCGGGATTGCAGGGTTCGTCACTCCTGCAGCCTAGGGCCCGGTTCTCCCGGTAGAACGGGGATGGGCGCACGTTGGATCGACCAGAAATGCCACCGACCCCGCAGGAGCGTTCCTGCGGGGTCGGTGGGAATGCGCGTTGGGACGATTCAGGAGGCCAGGACCTCGTCGAGCGTCGCTTCGGCCTTCTCTTCAGTGATCTTCTCGGCCAGTGCCAGTTCCGAGACCAGGATCTGACGTGCCTTGGCCAGCATGCGCTTCTCGCCCGCGGAGAGCCCGCGGTCACGCTCACGGCGCCACAGGTCACGCACGACCTCGGAAACCTTCATGACATCACCGGAGTGCAACTTCTCGAGGTTCGCCTTGTAGCGGCGCGACCAGTTGGTGGGCTCCTCAACGTGGGCGGCCCTCAGCACTTCGAAGACGCGGTCGAGGCCCTCCTTGTCGACGACGTCACGAACGCCTACCAGGTCGAGGTTGCAGGCTGGCACTCGAACCACCAGGTCCTGCTGCGCAACGATCCTGAGGACGAGGTATTCACGGTCCTCCCCCTTGATCGTCCGGGTCTCGATGTCCTCGATGACAGCGGCCCCGTGATTGGGATACACGACCGTTTCGCCAACAGTGAAAGTCATATGTTTAGTTTCCCCTTCCTAGGGGACCATTCTAACACGGGTTCGGATCGTCCCTTTCCGCGTTTTCGCAGGTCAGAGGGCACATGTGGGCTTGACAGATGCCGTGCTCATATGGCTTCCGGGGCACGGCGTCACGTCGGGGTCGCCTCGACGCTAGGCTGTCGCCATGCAGCTCCGACCCTTGTCGCCTCGCCACACGAAGCCTCGGCGCGCCCTGGCAACCGCCGCAGCGATCCTCGCGCTCGCCGTCCCCTTGAGCTCCTGCGGCTTCGACTACGCGACCGATCGCTACTACACGCCCGCAGCAGGCGCGAACACCAGCGAGGGCGTGGTGGATGTGATGTCCGCCGTCGTGGTCAGCGCGGAGAAGGGCTCCGGCACCTTCGTCGCGTCGCTGTCCAACAACGACCTGACCGAAGACCAGACCTTCACCGCCGTCAGTGGCGAGACCGACGGCGCCGTCACGGCCGAGTTCGAGCCGGTCACGGTCCCGGCCGGTGCGTTGGTCAATCTGGCTGATCCTGCGACCGACATCGTCATCACCGGTGACTTCGGGCCCGGCAGCGTCGTCCCCATGGTCTTCGACTTCGGCAACGGCGAGCGAGTGAGCCTCAATGTCCCCGTCGTCTCTGATGCTGCCGGCTACTGGGAAGGCATGGACGCCTCGTGAGCCACACTCTCGTTCTGCTGCGACACGGCGAAAGCGAATGGAACGCCCAAGGACTGTTCACGGGCTGGGTCGACGTCGCGCTCACCGACAAGGGCCGCGCCGAGGCCGTGCGTGGCGGCGAGTTGATGCGTGCTGCCGGGTTGCTCCCCGACGTGGTCCACACCTCGCTCCAACGACGGGCCATCAACACCGCCGCGCTCTCCCTCGATGCTGCTGATCGTCACTGGATCCCGGTGAAGCGCACCTGGCGTCTCAACGAGCGGCACTACGGCGCTCTGCAGGGCAAGGACAAGAAGCAGACCTTGGCCGAATACGGCCAGGAGCAGTTCATGCAGTGGCGCCGTTCCTTCGACACCGCCCCGCCGCCGCTCGACGACTCCTCGGAGTTCTCCCAGTCCGGCGACCCGCGCTACGGCGATCTCGGTGCCGACCTGCCGCGTACCGAGTGCCTCAAGGACGTCATCGAGCGCTTCCTGCCCTACTGGGACAGCGAGATCGTTCCCGACCTCCGGGCCGGCAAGACCGTCCTGGTCGCCGCCCACGGCAACAGCCTGCGGGCGTTGGTCAAACACCTCGACCACATCAGCGACGACGACATCGCCGGGCTCAACATCCCCACCGGGATGCCGTTGGTCTATCGCCTCGACGAATCGATGACGCCGAGCATCGCGGGCGGCGAATACCTCGATCCCGAGGCTGCTGCGGCGGCCGCTGCCGCTGTCGCCAACCAGGGTCGCTGAGCCGGCCACCGACGTACCGGGACTGCCTCCTCACTCCGGCAGGGGCTTCTTCCCGGTGACGACGAAGACCACTCGGTGCGCCACCGTCACGGCGTGGTCGGCGATCCGCTCGTAGTAGCGGCCCAGCAGGGCGATGTCGACCGCTGCCTCGACACCGTGGGTCCAGTCGGCCGACAACAGTTCGGTGAAGCTGCGGCGACGCAACTGGTCCATCACCTCGTCGTCGCGGCCGAGTTCGATCGCGGCCTCCACGTCGCGATTGACGATGATGCTGCGTACCCGTCGCACCATGTCCTCGGCGACCTCGGCCATCCGTTCCATCGTGGGACGCAGTTCTTCGGGCACCGCCACCGCGGGGACACGCAGGCGCGCGATCTTGGCAACGTGTACCGACAGGTCCCCCATCCGTTCCAGTTCACTGACCATCCGCAGCGCGGAGACGAGCATCCGCAGGTCTCCTGCGACCGGTTGTTGCAGTGACAGCAGGGCGAAGGCGGTCTCGTCCACCCTTTCGCGGGCGGCATCGATCTGTGCGTCGTTGCCGATCACCTGCTCTGCGGTGGCGATGTCGCCGGTGAGCAACGCCCGGGTTGCCTCTCGTACCGCCACTTCGACCTGCCCGCAGATGTCGGAGAGGTCGGTGAAGATGCGGTCGAGCTGGTCATGGAATTCCTCACGCATGACCGAGACCCTAGGGATGCCGAACGAACGGGGGGTCGCTCCTGGTGAACGGCGCGTGAACAGTGGGCAGCGAGTCACGCTACGCAGCAAACGGTCGGCCGTTGCTGCGTACGATGACAGTCGTGGATCCGACGACTCAGTCCGCTCTCGCGGCATTCCTCGCAGCGGTCGTGGTGGGCGGGGCGATGCTCGCCTGGTACGTCAGTGACCGCCAACGTCACCGCGCCGTTGCGACAGAGCCCCCAGCCGTACAGGCCGGTGTCGCGGCAGTGCTGAGCATCCTGCGCTCCAGTGCCGTCGTGGTCGACGAGGACGACGAGGTCCTCAAGGCCTCCGCCCCGGCGTACGCCTTCGGGCTGGTCCGCGAGCGTCGAGTCGTCGTACCGGAACTGCTCGACCTCATCACCCAGGTCCGTCGTGACGGGCAGATCCGTGAGTGCGAGCTGGAGGTCCCGTCCGCCGCGAGCAGCACCACCCGCACCCTCACCGCCCGCGTGGCCCCGTTGGGGGCCCGCCTGGTCCTGGCACTGGTGGAGGACCGGACCCGGGAGAAGCGGGTCGAGGCCGTGCGGCGCGACTTCGTGGCCAATGTCAGCCACGAACTGAAGACCCCGGTCGGTGCGATCAGGCTGCTCGCCGAAGCCGTCGACGATGCGAGCGAGGATCCCGAAGCGGTCCGACGTTTCGCACGCAGGATGCTGATCGAGAGTGAGCGTCTCTCCGGGCTGGTCCTGCAGGTCATCGAACTCTCCCGACTCCAGGATCACGACCCGTTCGAGAAGCCTGTCACTGTCGACCTCGACCGGGCGGTGGCGAGCGCGATCGACGCCTGTACCACGGAGGCGGCCTCCCAACAGGTCCTGATCGAGTCGGGCGGCGACGCGGGCGTGCAGGTCTGGGGTTCGCAGGAACAGATCGGCGCCGCGATCAGCAACCTCATCGCGAACGCGGTCACCTACTCCGAGACCGGGGCGCGCGTGGTCGTGACGACGCATGCAAGCGCCGACCAGGTCCAGATCAGCATTGTCGACGAGGGCATCGGCATCCCGGCAGCAGACATCGATCGCATCTTCGAACGCTTCTACCGCGTCGATCCCGCCCGGCATCGCTCCACCGGTGGAACCGGACTGGGTCTTTCCATCGTCAAGCACGTCGCCGCCACCCATGGCGGCGACGTCACAGTGTGGTCGGTCCAGGGTCAGGGCTCGACCTTCACCCTCACCCTCCCCCGCAGCGCACCCGCCCACATCGATCAGCAGGAGGTACTCCAGTGACCCGCGTACTCGTCGTCGAGGACGAAGAGAGCTACAGCGATCCGCTGGCCTACATGCTCCGCAAGGAGGGCTACGAGGTGGCGATCTCGGCCGATGGCCACGCCGCGCTGGTCGACTTCGACCGCTTCGGCCCCGACATCGTGCTGCTCGACCTGATGCTTCCCGGCCTGCCCGGCACTGAGGTGTGTCGACAGATCCGCCAGACCTCCTCGGTCCCGGTGATCATGGTCAGCGCAAAGGACGACGAGATCGACAAGGTGGTGGGTCTCGAACTCGGCGCCGACGACTATGTCACCAAGCCCTACTCCCCCCGCGAACTCGTGGCTCGCATCCGTGCGGTCCTGCGTCGCGGCCAGGAGCCCGAACTGCTCCCCGACACGCTCGAGGCGGGCCCGGTCCGGATGGATGTCGAGCGGCACGTCGTCACGCTCGAGGGTCGAGAGCTCCGCTTTCCCCTCAAGGAGTTCGAGCTCCTCGAGATGTTCCTGCGCAACCCCGGCCGCGTACTGACCCGGGGCCAACTCATCGACCGGGTGTGGGGATCGGACTACGTCGGCGACACCAAGACGCTCGACGTCCACGTCAAGAGGTTGCGGGCCAAGCTCGAACCCGACCCGACAGAGCCGCGATATCTCACCACCGTGCGAGGTCTGGGCTACAAGCTCGACCTCTGAGATCGAGGAGCGCCCACGGCTCAGCACGAGGAAAATGTGTCTGGCCACACTGCGTGCCACTCTTGGCCCGTGACGACGCCCGCTCCCCGATCCTGGCTCCCCCTCGCAGCGGTCGCCACCACTCTGGTCCTGTGGGCTAGCGCCTTCGTGGGCATCCGGCATCTGGGCGAGAGCGTGCCACCCGGCGCGCTGTCCCTCTCCCGCCTCCTCGTGATGGTGCTGGCACTGTTCGTGGTGATGAAGGGGCGGGTCTCCCGACTGCCGACCAGACGCGAGTGGCCGCTGATCGTGCTCGGCGGCACCACCTGGTTCGGTATCTACAACCTCGCGCTCAACGAGTCCGAGCGCCGCATCGACGCTGGTACGGCAGCCCTCGTCGTGCAGGTCGGTCCGATCCTGGTCGGCCTGCTGGCTGCCTTCTTCCTCGGCGAGCGGCTGACCCGCTGGTTGCTGGCCGGCATGGCGGTCGGCTTCGCCGGGGTGGTCCTGATCGCCCGGGCCTCGTCGGTGGGCAGCAACGGAGACCCTCTCGGCGTACTACTGTCGGTCGTCGCGGCACTGACCTTCGCGGTGGGGGTCATCACGCAGAAGAAGCTGCTGCCCACCATCCGGCCGCTCGAGCTCACCTTCTGGTACGCCGTCGTCGGCGCCGCGGTGTGTCTGCCCTGGGCCGGCCAGACGGTGCGCGTGCTCGGCGACGCCTCGATCAACACGCTGGGCTGGATCCTCTACCTCGGGGTGTTTCCCTCAGCCGTGGCATTCACGACGTGGGCTTACGCCCTCTCCCACGCGGAGGCCGGGAAGTTCGCCCAGTCGACCCTCCTGGTGCCCTTCATCACCGCGTTGATGGCGTGGTTCCTCCTGGGAGAGGTGCCCGCGATCCTGGCCTTTGTCGGCGGCGGGATGTGCATCACCGGAGTCCTGCTGGCACGGCGTACGACGCCGGCGAAAGGTCAGCCCGAATCCGGCTCAGGGTCGACAGATGCTTCGAGCCAGCCGCGGAACGCGTCCAGGTTGCGGGTGGACTCACCGCGCGAGACCCGCCAGTCCCACTCCTTGCGGATGGAAGAGGCAAATCCCAGCTCCAGGATGGAGTTGAACGACTCGTCGGCGTTGGAGAGCACCGAGCCCAGGAGCTGATCGAGGTCGTCGGGACCGACCGACGACAACGGCAGCCGGGCCTCGAGGTAGATGTCGCCGTGCCGGTCGACGGCGAACGAGACGGCGTACATCCGCAGGTTGCGCTCGAGCAGCCAGCGATAGACCCGCTCGTGATTCTCGTCGGGATTGCGACACACGAAAGCGTGCACGCCCAGCGAATGCGGACCGACGTCGAGGCGCAGAGGGGTCTGCAGCTTCTTCTCCCCCGGCAACGTCAACGCAAAACTGGTCTCACCGATCTGTTCGTACTCGATCTGGTTCCCGATCAGGTACGTGCGCACTTCCTCGACCACGCTCATCTCCACCACCTCATGAAGCCATCTCAGCACGCATCAGGTGACGCGCGCGCTCATAGGCCACCAGAGTGTGCTCGGCCGTGCGCTCCCAGGAGAAGTCCTGGGCATGGCGCCGCGCCCCTTCACCGAGGCGTGCGACCAGGGCCGGGTCGTCCACGAGACGCCGCAGCGCCGCAGCCCAGTCGCGCGGCTCGTGGGTGTCGACGAGCAGCCCACTGACCTCGTCGCGGACTACTGTCGTCAGCCCACCGACCGCTGCCGCCACCACCGGCGTCCCGGCAGCCTGCGCCTCGACCGCCACCAGTCCGAAGGACTCGTTGTAGGAGGGCACCGCCACTGCCGTCGCGGCTGCCACCCAGACGGCGAGTTGTGGCTGGGCCACCGGCGGCACGAACCGTACGACGTCGGTGATGCCGAGTTCGGCGGCCAGTTGGGCGAGGGACTCGGGGTGCGCGAGGCCGGAGCCCGAGGGACCGCCCACGACGGGCACGACGAGGCGCTGGCGCAGTGCGGGGTCCTGCTCGCGCAGGACCGCCACCGCCCGGAGGAGTACGTCGGGAGCCTTCAGGGGCTGGATACGACCGGCGAAGAGCAGCACGACGGCGTCCTCGGGCAGCCCCAACTCCCGCCGCGCCTCGATCCGGTCCCGCGGACGGAAGACCGACAGGTCCACCCCGGGGTGGATCACCTCGACGGCCTCGGGGCGAGCAGCGTAGAGGTCAATGAGTTGCCGGGCCTCGGTGTCGGTGTTGGCCACCAGCAGGTCGGCTGCCGCGACGACCTGCTCCTCCCCGATGACGCGCACCGAAGGCTCGGGGGTGTCGTCCCGGGCCAATGCCTGGTTCTTGACCTTGGCCATGGTGTGCATGGAGTGCACCAACGGAACATTCCAGCGATCGCGCGCCAGCGCGCCGACCTGTCCGGAGAGCCAGTAGTGCGAGTGCACGGCGTCGTAGTGCCCCGAGGGGTGGGAGGCTTCGGTGCGCAGCACTTCACGGGCGAAGGTGCACAGTTGACCGGGGAGTTCGCCCTTGGTCAGGCCCTCGAAGGGTCCGGCTGCGATGTAGCGGACCAGGACACCGTCTGCTGCCTCCACCACCTGCGGGTGGGCGGAGGAGGTGGCACGGGTGAACACGTCGACCGCGATCCCCTGCTGGGCCAGCCGGCGGGAGAGCTCGATGACGTAGACGTTCATGCCCCCGGCGTCACCGGTGCCCGGTTGGTCCAGCGGCGAGGTGTGCAGGCTGATCATGGCCACGCGGTTGCCCACACCTGACTCCTTGCTTCACGGGCGCCCCGAGCGGGTGCCATGGGCACAACCTGCGGCGGGCCCCAACGATTCCCGGCAGGGATACCTGCGTGCAGATCGCCGAGCGTGTCAGCGGGCCCGGAGAAGCGTCGCGCCTCCGACCAGGACGGCCGCGCCACCCCAGGCAGCGTCGTACCACGGGGTGTCACCGGTCCTGAAGGCTTCGACCGCCAACAGGATGAGGACTGCAAAGCCCACCCCGACAAAGATCCGCTGGCCGTTCCCACCAGCCCTGATCAGGCCGCTCCCGAAGACAGCAGCGGCCAGCATGAGCAGTATCCAGCCCACCAGGTGGAGCATGTCGGCGAGCACCCCGGTGCCCCCCAGCACCGCGAAGAGAAGCCAGAGCACACCTCCCGCGAGGGCGGACACCGCGGCGATCGAGGTTCGGGGCAAGACAGGCTCCTGGGTCTTCGGTGCCTCGCCACGTCGGCGAGGCGCCTGATTCTGACACGGGGTGCTCAGGTCTCGTCGCTCCCCTGATGAAAGCGCTGCTGCCATTCGTGACCCGACCGCACCCACAGTGAACTGCGCATGGTCGAGCGGCTCTGTGCATGGGCCCGCCACAGGAGCAGGATCATCTCGGAGGAGATGCGCTCCGCAGAGATCACTTCGAGTTCGACCGGTCCGACGGGGCTGATCTCATCGAGCATCTCTTCGCGAGTCCACAGACGCCCAGACCGGCCGATCTCGCGCCAGTCGGTGTGCAGCAGCGCGGCGACCGCGGCCCGGTCCTCGCGCACCTCCTCGCTCAGCAGGGCCCGTTCGAGGGAGACCACCCGCTCCACATCGGCATGGCTGGGATCGAGCAGTTGCGCCTCACCGTCGGGATCACTGCCGTCGGGATCACTGCCGTCGGGATCACTGAACAGGTCCGGCTCGGGAGCAGGCTTCGCCGTCGGGGCAACGTCCATGGCCGGGAGCGACGAGGCACCGGGCCACCCGGGCCCCGCCTCGGGCGTACGACCCTCGCGGAAAGCGGCAGCGGCAGCGGTGGCGAGCCGGTCTGCCTCCTCGTTGAGCGCGTGGCCGGTGTGGCCCTTGACCCATTCGAAGCTGACCTTGCGTCCCTGCATCTCCCGGTCGAGGGCCTGGATGATCTCCAGGTTCATCACCGGCTTGCCGTCGCCCTTCTTCCACCCGCGCCGCTTCCAACCGGCCATCCACTTGGTGATCGTGTTGATGACATAGGTGCTGTCGCAGATGACGTGGAGATCGTCGTCGACGTGGGCGGTCTGCTGGAGCAGGTCGAGCACCGCCATCAGCTCGCCCATGTTGTTGGTGCCGTGCGCCCACCCGCCTGAGGCCCAGTGGTCGTCGTCGGCGTACCAACCCCACCCGGAGGGGCCCGGGTTGCCCAGCGCAGAACCGTCGGCAGCGGCGATGATCGTCACGTTGGGGGATCCTGCCACGATGGGTCCCATGGACGTAGACCAGCAGACCCGTACAGCGGTGGTGACCGGAGCATCGAGCGGGATCGGTGCCGCATCGGCGCGGGCCTTGGCGCAGGCCGGCTTCCACGTCGTGTGCGTGGCGCGACGCACCGACCGGATCGAGGCACTGGCCACTGAGATCGGCGGCACCGCGCTGACGTGTGACATCACCGACGCGACGTCGGTCGCCGCTCTGGCAGCGGCGGTGCCCACCTGTCACGTGCTCGTCAACAACGCCGGCGGCGCCTTCGGGTCCGACCGCATCGACGGCGCCGACCTGGATGCCTGGCGGCGGATGTACGACGTCAATGTGATCGGTCTGGTGCAGGTGACGAAGGCGCTGCTTCCTGCCCTGCGTGCCAGCGGCGACGCCGTGATCATCAACGTCGGCTCCACTGCAGGGCGCTGGGCCTACGAGGGGGGCGCGGGTTACACCGCCGCCAAGCACGCCCTTCGCGTCGTCACCGAGACGCTGCGACTGGAGCTCAACGGCGAACCCATCCGCATCTCCGAGGTCGCGCCTGGCATGGTGCACACCGAGGAGTTCTCCCTCGTGCGTTTCGACGGCGACCGGACCAAGGCAGAGGCCGTCTATGCCGGGGTCGACCAGCCGCTCCTCGCAGAGGACGTCGCCGACGCGATCGCGTGGATCTCCACCCGGCCCTCCCATGTCGACATCGACGAGCTCGTCATCAAGCCACGGGCTCAAGCAGCGGCACACAAGGTGCACCGCACCTGAGCTGTGCCAGACTTCGCCGCGTGAAGACCATCGGACTCGTGGGCGGCATGAGCTGGGAGAGCAGCGCTGTCTACTACCGCGATCTCAACCTCGGGATGCGTCAGCGTCTCGGCGGCCTTTCCTCTCCCAGGCTGGCGCTGACGACTGTCGACTTCGCCGAGCTCACCGACCTCGAGGACGACGAGAAGTGGGACCAGGTCGGGGTTCTTCTTGCCGACGCGGCACGCGCCGTGGAGCGGGCCGGCGCAGATTTTCTGCTGTTGTGCACCACCACGTTCCACAAGGTGGCCGATCAGGTGGAGAACGCCGTTGACATCCCGCTCCTGCACCTGGGCGACGTGGCAGCGCGCGCGGTCGTGGCGGCCGGCATCACCAAGGTCGGACTGATCGGTACCACGGTGGCGATGTCGGAGTCCTTCTTCGTGGACCGGTTGGCCAGCCACGGTCTCGAGGTGATCGTGCCCGACGAGCGCGACCACGAGTTCCTCAACGATGCGATCTATGAAGAACTTGTCCATGGCGTGGTCCTGCCCGGCACCCGCAACCGGGTCGTGGCGATCCTCGAGGAACTCTGGGACGCGGGCGCCGGTGGCGTGCTGCTCGGCTGCACCGAACTGGAGCTGTTGGTCACCCAGGCCGACGTCGAACTCCCCGTGTTTCCCTGCACCACCCTGCACGTCCAGGCCGCACTCGACGCGGCGCTGGCGAAGCCCTAGAACGGCGTTCCCAGCACGATCCTCAGCCACCGCAGTGCCGTCCAGGTCGGGCTGCCGCTGGCATCTGCGTCGCGGGCTGCTTGCGGCAGCGGGACGCGCAGCACGGTGGACCGCACGCCCTCGGAACTGATCAGCGCAGCTGCTCCCCGTACCGCGATCCCCTCACCCTGTTCCTGCGCAGGCAGGCGCCCGGACGTGACCGGCTCCCACGAGGGGAACCGCACGACGTAGGCCGTGGTGTACGTACGCAGCACTACCGCTCCGCCGCCGGGCAGGAACGCGCCATCGGTCACCAGTCCCGGAGCCCGGGCCGGTGCCACCGCGCGGAGGCGATTGGGTCGGTCGGGTCGCAGCCGCGCAGGGGCGGCATACACCGTCCCGGAGAAGACGCCCTTCGTGACGATGTAGAGCCGCCCGGTCAGCGGATGGGCGAGCAACGCCTCGGCGTCGTGCGATCCGTCGGGATAGACGAGGTCGTACGTCTGAGGACTGACGGTGTCGTCGCCGGGACCGACCGGCACCCGGAGCACCTGCACCGAGTCGCGTGTGCGCCTGTTGTCCCCGGTGTCGGCCACCCACACGTGATCGTGGCCCGCCGGGGCCAGCGCCTCCACGTCAACCGGGTCGTTGGTCCATGAGGTCACTCCCACCGTCTCTCCGGAGCCGGGGTGGACGGTGAAGACCCGGCCGACGTCGCCGGAGTCGTTGGTGGTGATCACCCACGGGCCCACCACCGCCAGGCCACTCGACTCGACGATGTCGGGGTCACGGAGGACGAAGGCGGTGTCGCTGCCCGGCTCGCTGCTGGCTGCTGCACCGATCAGGAACGGAGCGGCGAGCACCAGGGCGAGCACGAGCCCGCGTGTCTCACGCATGCCTTGGTGGGGAGCCCGGAGGCGAACCGAGGAGCTCGCCGAGACGGGGACGTACGCCCCACGTCGCGAGCAGGTCGTCGTACTCCTGTCCGGCGGATTGCCCCGGCTGGCCCGATTCCCCCGGCTGGCCGGGCTTCCCGGTACGGATCGCACGGAGGAGGGTGTTGCGTGGGGTGTGGGCGCTCTCGACGAACTCGACCGCGTCGACGCGGTAGCCCTCGCGTCGCAGGAGGGTGGCGCGCAGGGCGTCGGTGAGGGTGTCGGCGAAGCGCTCGCGCAGGATGCCGTGGCGGGTGAGCATGGCGTACGGCGGCGGCGTCGCAGTCACGCGCAACTGGGCAGCGATGTCGTGGTGACAGCACGGTGCTGCGAGCACCAGGGCGGCCTCCCACTCCAGGGCCCGGGCCAGCGCATCGTCGGTGGCGGTGTCACACGCGTGCAGCGCCAGCACCACGTCAGGGGCCCGCTCGAGCTGGGCCTGCCCGATCGAGCCGACCACGAACTCCGCATCGATACCGAGTCCGGACGCCACCGCGGTGTTGTGGTCGGCCGACTGCTGCTTGACGTCGACGCCGGTGACATGCACCGCGAGACCCCGACCACCACGATCCACGGGGGTGCTCAGGTATCTGTGGGCCGCGAAGGTGAGGTAGGCGTTGCCGCAGCCGAGGTCGACGATGCGCAGTGGCTCGGCCGGCGTCGGAACGCGTAGGTGTCCCTGGGCCATCGCCTGGCTCAGACTGGCGTCGAGGAGACGCAGGAACTCCTCCACCTGTCGATACTTCGCTTGTCGGGTCGGCTTGATCCGCCCCTGCGCATCGCTGATCCCGAGCGCCTTGAGCACCGGATCATCCGACGCCAGCAGCCGATCCTTGCCGCGGTCGTGGTCGCGGTCCACCTGCACTCCCATACCTACTGCCCCGTCGCGAGTGTCCGTGTGGGCCAGCACCGCACCCTTCTTGGTCACTCGGACCTGGTGCGTCTCGGTGGTGGTGTCGACGTGCCAGTGCGCGAAGGGTTGGGCCAGCAGCGCATCGATCGCATCCTCGGCACTGGTTCCTTCGCTGACCTCGGCGCCTTCTCCGGCACCTACGCCGGCGCCTGCTCCGGCGGGAGCGGTCAGCGAGTAGTTGAGCGTGTGGGCCTGCGTTGCGTCGTAGGACGTCACCTGCAGGTGTGGACCCGCCTTGAGGTCGACCACCCGAACCTCGACGCGACGAACCTGGCGCCCACCCACTTCAGCTGCGGGCTGGCCCTTGCGACGGCCGGAGGCGAGCGCGCGCACCAGGTGGTCAGCATCGAGCATCGCTGCCCGGATGTGGGTGAACTCGTCGGGCTGGTTCACAGGAGCGCAGCGATGACGACGATGAGGATGAGAGCCCCCAGAGCCACCGGGATGACGAGGCGGCGGTGGCGAGGGTTCATGAGGTCCATTTTGTCACGCATGGCCTCGGACCGGCGCTTCCCGGACAATTCGGCCGACGGGCCCCGCTCTGCCACTGTGTCTGTCCCTATTCACGAGCGGGCGAGCGATGTGACGCCGGGCTATGCCACTGCGCGCCACGCAGGCACCATGGGCGCCCGAGATCCACCAGGAAGTCCAGTGCGACGGGTACGTGCGGCTGCGTGTCTCCTACGACGTGTCATCAGGCCGCGCCTCGGCGTTCGTTTGCATCCCCGATGGCCTCGACGGACCGGCTCCTCTGGTCTCTGTCACCACCAGCTCGCCAGCGAGTTCGACCTCGGCACGAGCGAGGTCTGCGGGTTGCGGGGTAGCGGCGACCAGGCCTACGCGGCTGAGCTCGCCCAACGCGGCTTACTCACGATCGCCCCGGATTCCATCGGGTTCGAGGACCGCAACTGGATCGGCGGCTCGAACCTCGGCTGGTTCGAGCTGTCCTCTCGCTTGGTTGTGGGGAGAACTTTGCTGGCCGACGCGCTCCAGGAGGTGTCGCTTGCCCTCGACTACGCCAGCACCTTGACCGCCGTGAACCCTGACCGCGTCGGCTTCCTCGGCCACTCGTTCGGTGGCCACATGGCAATGTGGGCGCCAGCATGGGACGAGTGGATCCGCGCCAGCGTGTCGAACTGCGGGTGCATTCCGTACCGCGATTCGTTCTCCCGCGACGCCGGGTTCCAAGCAGATTTTGTCGTGCCCGGCTTCGCCGCCCGGTTCGACGTCGAGGACGTCCTGGTGCTGGCAACTCAGTGCCAGCACCTCCTCATCGCGGCCACGGATGACGTCTGGAGCCGGGGCTCCTCCGACATCGAGCGTCGACTGCACCAGGTCGGAGTGGGACACGTCCGCATTCACTCAGTGCTCGGAGGCCACGAGTTCCGCCGGAGTGAGCGTGAACTCGCGTACATGTTCCTGGCCGAGAATCTCGCCCAATAGCCCCGTGGGAGGCGAGCCTGTCGAAAAGACGATCAGGCACGAAGAGGTCTTCCACGTGTGCGCACGAAAGCCTCATCGTCTTCAGGACCCCTGGTTGCGGAAGTAGGACAAGAACCTGGCAGTGGCCAAGGCAATTTGTTGACGACGTCAACCAAGACGTAGGAAACTTCATGCAATGCCGACACTCGGTTCGGCTGAAGCACTGGAGGAAGTAGTTGAGTTCGTTCCGCAAATCGGGGATTGCCTTGGTAGGCATGGCTGTCGCCGGACTACTGGTCGCCATGGCGGGAGCGTTCGCGCTGCAAGCAGTTGCTTCGGGTACAGAGACGCCGGACCAGTCCAGCGTGCCGTCCGACACCTCGACACCGGACCCGGAGTCGACCATCTCACCCGAAGTTCTGGAGGCCCTCCAGCGCATGGAGGACCTCGGACCGGCGATTGAACCCACAGTGCCGGTCTCCGCTGAACCTGGGGGCGAACCAGTCGAGCTCGACCCGTACATCTTCGATACCAGTCCGGAGTCGACCTCCCTGGTCGGCGGCTGCTTCGCCACCTCTGACAGCGAGGGCACAGCACTCCCCGAAGACGCAATGTGCGTGGAGATCTCCGCACGTTCCCGTTGAGGCTCAACCCACCGATTTCACAGCACTGCCCCGCGTCCCCTGACTGTCCCGAGATGTGCGGCGTTGAGTCACCCACGATTCGCCATGCCTCATCGCTTCAGACCCCATGCGTGCATCGCTCTCTCCGCTCACCGGGACGCTCGAAGTGAGCCCACGTCTCGTCAGCATCGGGCACCCTGCTGGGCAACACCGTCCGAGCGTCGAAACGTCTGCGGAATCCGTTCGTGGCGGTCGACGGTCCCGCGTCGTCAGAGCGCGAGGGTGCCGTGCGGCGTGACGAGGAACAGGTGTTCGTGGGGTGAGGTCCACCAGTAGTCGCCGTCGTCGGTGCGGCGGTAGGACCAGCGTTTGGCGGTCTTGGCACGGTGGTGGCGTCGACACAGCGGGGCAAGATTGCCGGGCTGAGTCTGGCCGGGTGGACCACCGTTGTCCGGCGGGACGTAGGGCTCGATGTGGTCCAGGTCAGCCGCTCGCGAGGTGTGGTTGCACCACGGGAAGACGCAGTGCGGATCGCGGAGCCGAACGGCCTCGGCCATCCGCGGCGGCGGGTCGTGGGAATCGACCGCCCGCTCGCGGCCCGCTGCCGTCACACCGTGGGGGTCAAGGACAGGGGTGATGGTCACTCGTGAGTGGCCCACCCAGTCCCTGATCGAGCGCAGGGTCATCGACCCCAGGCGTTCGACCCGGACCGATCCGTCCACGTCGTCGCCCTGTGCCAACGCGAGGACGTCAGTGAGGCTGGCGTGGAGGTAGAGCTTGATCTTCGCCACGCGCTTGTCCAAGGCATCGCTGCGCAGGTCGGCATGATTGGCGCTCTGCGCTGGCTGGTTTGTCGGCAGCAGCTCGGTGAGGTCGAGGCTCGCCTGCTGCGCCGCGATCACGCCGAGCGCGGTGGCCTTGCGCACCCCCAGGGAGCCTTCATTGCCGAGAGCGGCGAGGGTCTCGGCCTCGGCACAGACCAATTCGTGGAAGCGGGTCAGATCGAGAGTGTCGCCGCGCGCATGAAGCAGCGATGTGCCGGCCCACTGATCGGCCCGGCCGTGATCCAGCCACACGTCCCAGGTCGCTCTCTCGCGAGCAACGCGGTCGGCCACGTGGTCAGGGTCGAAGCGAGCCGCGGCGTCGGCCACCAGCCGGTCGATCCCGGCCGCACCGAGCGAGCCGACGCGACCACCGAGTTGGCCGTCGACCCACCGCGCTCCCTCGTAGGACAAGGCGCGCGTGGCTGCCGCGACTCGGCGGGCCTTCCACACCGGCACCAGCAGCGCAGTGACCTGGTCGAGCAGCCGCGGCAGCCGGTGGTGCAGGTCGAGGCTGTCGGCCAGCAACGACGTCGCCGCGTCCGAGGAGATCTCCAACGCGGTCGCCAGCGGCTCGGGGGTGAAGGCCGCCACCGAGGGCGTGCCCGCACCACCGAGTGTCTCGTCCGCATCCAGGACTCCTGGCAGCACCGGCCCCACCGTGGTCGCGACCGAATCGAGGGCCGGGTGAGTGATCGCCCACTGGTAGGCGACGTGCAGCAGCTCCACCTCGGACTGTCGTTGCACCAGCGACGTGTCGCGGGCCAGCGCGAGCAGGTCTGCGGACGGAAGGTCAGCGACCTCCCTCACCTCGATTCGCTTGCCTCGCTGCTCATGAGACCAGTCAACCAGAGCCCACTGACACTCTGAACAGTGAAAACGGATCGGTGGAAAACTATTTTCGAACGCCTGTTCAGTCTCCGGCCATCGGGCCCTTGCCGGGGCAGCTCTCTCGGCACCCGCGTTGTCGGCGCTGCCCGTGCTCACTTGGCACGACTCCCGAGATGGCACCATGATGGTCGTGAGCGAGAGCGTGCTGGTCGTGGTCTCGGGTCTGCCGGCGAGTGGCAAGACGACGCTCGGCCGAGCGATCAGTCAACGACTGTCCATGCCGCTGTTGGACAAGGACGAGATCCTCGAGGCGTTGTTCGACAGCTTGGGGTGTGCCGACTTCGACGAGCGATACAGGCTCAGCAGGGCCAGCGACGAAATCCTCTATCGAATCAGTGCGTCCGCACCGGCAGCAGTCCTGGTGAACTGGTGGAGCCATGACTCCGCGCCGGCACGGCTACTCGGGTTGTGCGACACGATCGTGGAGGTGTTCTGCGACTGCCCTGTCGAGGTCGCCGCAGCAAGATTTGCGGGACGCGAAAGGCACCCTGGTCACCTCGACCAACACCGCACTCCTGCGGACCAAGAGGCGGGGATCGCTCGGATGCGGGAGTCGTTCCCAGGACCACTTCGACTGGGCGGCGTCCTGATCACGGTCGACACGAGCCAACCGGTCGACCTGGATGCCCTGGGTGACGAGGTGCGCTCAGCCCTACCGGAGCTGTTCCGCGCTGGCCGGGCGGCTGTCCCACCCGGCAACTAGCATGCTGGCAATGCCCTCGTCCCCAGCGCACAGCCAGCTGATCGAGACGCGGCGCGCCACCGAAGCGGACGTGGACGCAATGACGAACGTGGAGGCCTCGGCGCGACAGTTGTTGGAGGCTGAAGGCGTCGACTTCGCGGTCCTCCACGTCTCTACTGACGTGGACGATCCGACCGGCTGGTCGCTGGCCTTCGTAGCTGAGATCGAAGGCAAGGTGATCCCGATGGCGCGTCTCACCGAACTGACACCCGACGTCGTCTGCCTGGACCAGATCTCCACCACGGCTGGATGTGCGGGTCGCGGCGTGGGCCGACGGCTGCTGGCGGATGTCGCAACTGCCTGCCGAGACCTCGGCTTTTCCGCCCTCACCGGGACCACGTTCCGCGACGTCGCTTTCAACGCCCCCTTCTACACGCGACTCGGATGCGTCGAAGACAACGATCCTCACCCCGCGATGCTGCGTCGGCGCCGCGTCGAGCAGGAACTGGGCCTCGATCAGTTCGGTCCACGGCTCATCATGCGCCTGTCGCTCTAGCCGAGCGCCAGGCACTCACCAGTGTTCGAGCGAATCCCGGAACACCGCGTCCAGGTGCTCGGCGGTGACTTCGAGCGGCGCGGTGGCCAGCAGCCGTTGCTGCTTCAGGGCACCTTCGACGAGGTCGTCGATGTCGGCAGCGCCGTAACCCAGCTCCGCGAGCCCACTGGGCAGGCCGATGTCGCGCATCAAGTCACGCAGCAACGTCGGGAGGTCACTGCCGCCCAGCAACTCGGCCGCGCGACGGTGGCGCTGCGGCGCTGCGGCGTACGTCAGGGCAAAGGCCGCCGGCGCGGTCATGGCCACCGCCATGCCGTGGGGCACCAGCGGTTCCTCCGACGGATAGCCCTCGGGCCGGTAGTCGCGCACGCGCCCGGCAACGGGGTAGGCGCAGGCATGCGGCACGTGGACCCCGGCGTTGCCGAAGCCCATCCCGGCGAACGTCGCGGCCAGCGCCATCTGTTCGCGCGCCGTCGCATCAGAGCCATCGCGGACGGCTTCTCGGAAGGAGACGGCGAGCAACGATAACGCCCGCTCGGCGAACATGTCGGCGATCGGATTGGCACCGCAGTAGGGCACCCGCTCCTCGGGCTGCTTCGCGTCGAAACTGGTATACGAGCGCGCCGTGTAGCTCTCCAGCGCGTGACAGAGGATGTCCATTCCGCACGAGGCGGTGACCAGGGCCGGCTGCGTCATGGTGAGGTCCGGATCCACGACGGCCAGGGTCGGGCGGAGTCGGGCATGGGAGATGCCGGTCTTGACCTGGAGGGCCAGCACATCCAGCACGCAGATCGTCGTCGACTCCGCGCCGGTTCCGGTCGTGGTCGGCACTGCGATCAAGGGCAACAGCGGCTGCTCCAGCGGGCGGCCCAGCCCGACCGGCACATTGACGTAGTCCATCAACTCACCGTCGTTGGTCACCAACAGGTTGACGGCCTTGGCGGTGTCGATCGCCGACCCGCCGCCGACCGCCACGATTGCCCCGAACGGACCCTCGGAACGCGCGAAGGCAACCGCCTCCTCCAGCGAGTCATCGGTCGGTTCCACCCGTGCTCGGGCGTACGACGTCACGTCGAGGCCGCGCAGGCGCATCGCATCAGCGATTCGGTGGGGGTGGCCCGTGGCCGCAACCCCCGGGTCTGTCACCAGGAGGACGCGGGCGGTGTCTCCCCGACAGGCTTGTCGGACGTCCCACCCGATCTCCGTACTGGCCCCGCGCCCGAACTTCAGCCCCGGCGCGGCGTAGGTGAAGACGGTCTCGCTCATCGGCGGCGCGCCTCGACGTCCATCTCGTGGCGCACCGCATGCCGCACCACGTCGAGGACTTCGACGGCACCCGAGGCGACATCGGCCAACGACACCCAGGCCACCGCGTCCGTGGTGCCCTCGACCTCCACCACCTGCGGCTCACCGGGAGCCACGTCGGCCGTGAAGAGCAGATGTATTCCGTGATAGTCCTCGATCCGACCCGACGGCGCCTGACCCGCGAAGTGGGTGTCGTGCACGTCGAGGAGATCGCCCACCGTGCACGCCAATCCGCATTCCTCCTCGACCTCTCGGCGCAATGCCTCGGCGGGCCGTTCGCCGTGCTCGATTCCCCCACCCGGCAACGTCCATGAGCCCGGATGAGCTGCCCGGGCCGACAATCGGGTCAGCAGGACGTGATCCCCACGCAGCACCACGGCATAGGCCGCGACCCGTTGCAGCCGGAACGGCCCGTGCTGGGCCAGTGCCTCACCCACCAGCGAGGCCGCGGGTACCAGCCCGGCGAGCACGTCATCGAGAGGTTTCCAGGCCGCCTCGACCGTCGAGCCGTCCACCTCCAGCACCGTCGGCTCCGGGGCATCGGGGGCTGTCCAGGCGTCGTAGACGATGCGGATGGCGTGTGCGTCGACGATCTGCCCTTCCCGCGAGGTCCTGGGCAGGTGGACGCTGTAGACGTGCGCGGTTTCTCCCACCGTCGCTTCCAGCCCCGTCTCCTCGCGGATCTCCCGGAGCAGCGCGGTGCGGGGGTCTTCGCCGTGGTCGAGGCCACCCCCGGGGAGCGTCCACAGTTCTGATCGGGAGATGCGCGGCGCCAGACGGCTCATCAACAACTCGACGACGCCTTCGCGCTCGCGCAGGATCACGGCATAGGCCGCGACTCGTTGATGTCTCGGCAGGGATCCCATGCCCCCAACCTAGTGAAGTACGGTCTCAGGCGTGTCCCTGACGTCTCGCGATCCTTGGCTCGACAACGTCAAGATGGTCCTCGTCACTCTGGTCGTCGTCGGACACTCCTGGGGGCTGCTGGCGGGCACCGACGGCACGCACTGGGCCTACGACTTCCTCTACCTGTGGCACATCCCGGCCTTCGTCTTCGTCAGCGGCTATCTCTCCAAGTCATTCGAGTGGGACCGCCGCCGGATGACCTCCTTGTTCCACACCCTGCTCATCCCCTACCTCATCTTCGAACCGGCGCTCTACTACTACCGCGTCTATGCCGTCGACGAGCAGGAGCCGGGCTGGTTGTGGCTGCAGCCGCACTGGACGATGTGGTATCTGATCGTGCTGCTGATGTGGCGCCTGGTCACCCCGATCCTCAAGCTGCACTGGCTCTTCCTGCCGCTCTCGGTGGTGGTGAGCCTGGTCAGCGGCCTGTGGACCAACGACCTCCTGATGCTGCCCCGCTTCCTGGGCCTGCTCCCCTTCTTCGTGCTGGGACTCCACCTCAAACCGCACCATCTCAAACGCCTGGACGATGTCTGGGTACGCCTGGCCTCCGTGCCGACCCTCATCGGCATCGCAGTGATGGCCTTCTACACCGACGAGTGGGCCCGCACCGCGTTCCTCTGGTACGACGCGGCGTACGTCGACGTCGGCATCGACCCGATCATCGCCTTCCAGACTCGTCTGACCGTCATGGCCCTGGGCCTGATCGGGGCGTTCTCGGTGCTGGCGCTGGTGCCCCGACGCTCGCTGGGATGGTTCACCACCATGGGCACCGCGACCATGGTCGTCTATCTCTTCCACGGCTTCGTCATCAAGACTGCCAAGGCGTGGGGCTGGCCGGACTGGACCGAAGCGCACACGACCTCCGGTTTCGTCATCACGACGCTCGCGGCCGTCGGTGTCGCCCTCGCTCTGGCCTCGCCGCCGGCGCGGCGCGTGCTCGAGCCCCTCACGACGCCCACGCTCTGGTGGCAACGGCATCGTGCTCAGTCCAGTGGACCCCACGACGGCGACAGCGCGGATCGCGGCACCAGGTCGAGGTGATGGGCCTGCGCGCGGGTCGGCGCGTGGCCACCGAGGTGAGCGGGGTGCCAGGGTGCGTACTCTCCGGGCCGTGGGCGGTGGTGCGGTAGGTGCTGGAGCCCCTCGAGTTGATCGGTGAGTTGCGCCCCCAACCGGTGGGTCCACGCAGTCAGGTCGTCCTGCGGTCTAAACACCATCGCTGCACCGAAGTGGACGTCGACACGTCGTCCCCGCGTGAAGTCGGGCGGCGGTTCCTTGCCCATGCCGTTGGGCACACCGACCGAGTAGACCCGCTGTGCTCCCCACAATGCCACCGGCACGACTGCGACGCTGGTGTCGCGCGCCAGACCCGAAACCCCACGCATCAACGAGCGCACGGTGTAGGAGTAGCTGATCCCGGCCTCGGGAAAGGCGCACACCGCCTCTCCCTCGCGCAGCAGCGAACGAGCCATGAGATAGGCCCCCGCCGGCGCAGAACGGTCGACCGGGATGTGCCGCATCGCGGTCATGGCGGTCCTGAGTCCGCGTTGTTCCCAGACGTCGTGGCGGGTCATGAAGCGTAATCGGCGCCCGGTGCCCCACGCTGCGGCCTGGAGGAAGAGGAAGTCGGGGTACGACACGTGGGTGGCCGCCAGCAGCACCGGCCCGGTACGGGGGATGTTCTCCCTCCCGGTCGTCACCACTTCGATGTCGAGTGCCCGGAGCGCAGCCTTGCCCAGGCCCGACGCCACCCGATGGACCCGGTCCCCGTCAGCCTTCAACTGAAGGGTGGGCGCGCGTCGTGCGCGATCGACCGACGCCCTGCCCAACGCCAGATCCGTGCCGCACGATCCCGGTCGGCGTCATCGACGAGGTTGCCCATCCAGCGCAGCGCGAGCGTCATCAGCCAGTCCGAACGCATCCCGGCCGGGCCGAGGGCCGCCACGACCTTCGGGACCGTCGCGATCCCTGCCAAGCGTCGGGCGATGGAGAAGGACTCGCCGTAGTGCTCCACCAGTGTCGAGCGCCATGCCTCGCCGAGATCCTGCTGCGTGGCGAGCATCTCCGCCACGAGGCGGCCCGTCTCCAGGCCGTAGTCGATGCCTTCACCGTTGAGCGGGTTGACGCAGGCAGCGGCATCGCCAATGAGCGCCCAGTTGGGGCCGGCGACATTGGTGACGGCGCCTCCCATCGGGAGCAGCGCCGACGTCGGCATCCGCAGTTCGCCCGAGAGCCCGAACTCGGCTCCGATGGTGTCGGCATAGGTCTGCATGAGCGGCTTGATGGCGATCTCCGCCGGTCGCTTCGTGGTGGCCAGCGTGCCGGCACCAAGATTGACCTGACCGACGCCACCCGACGACGAACCCAGCGGGAAGACCCAGCCGTAGCCGGAGACCAACTCCCCCTGCGCGTCCCGCAGCTCGAGGTGGGAGGAGATCCACGGATCGTCGGAACGGGTGGAGTCGACGTAGGCGCGGCCAGCGACGGCGTAGACGGTGTCCCGGTGCCATTCGCGGCCGAGGATCTTGCCGAGCGGGGAGCGCACTCCGTCGGCCACCACGAGGCGTCGACAGGCGATCTCGAAGCTCCGGGTTCCGCCCTGGTCGTCCGGACCGCGGAACTCCACCGCGGCCACCCGGTCGCCGTCCATCCGCACGCCGATCGCTCGCGCCCCCTCGATGGTCCTCGCACCGCCCTTGATGGCGGTGGTGCGCAGATGGTCGTCGAGTTCTGTACGTGTCACTGCCGAGCCCCAGTCGGGGAGGTTGCCGCCCGGCCAGGGCAGGTGCAGCGTCTGGCCGAAGCCGTGGGCCCGCAGTCCCTGGCTCACGGCGCGGGCACGCAGCCAGTCCTCCAGGCCCAGCCGTTGCAACTCACCGATGGCGCGCGGAGTGAGCCCGTCGCCACAGGTCTTGTCGCGGGGAAACACTGCCGCATCCGCGAGGACGACGTCGAGACCGGCCCGGGCTGCCCACGCTGCAGCGGCAGAGCCGGCCGGTCCGGCACCGACCACGAGCACGTCGGCGGAGGTTGGGATGGTCACCCTCAAATTGTCTCAGGCACGCCCCTTCCACCCAAGTCACGGACGATCCCGTACGCAGCCCCGTACGCACTGCGCCCCGGCCTCCACGAGGGAGACCGGGGCGCAGCGGTTGGAACTGTGGTGACCCGCGACTACTTCTGGTAGGACCCGAAGTCGAAGTCGTCGAGCGCGACTGCCTGCGACGAAGGACCGAAGTCGTAGTCGTAGGAGTCGTAGCCGGTGACGGAGTAGGCCGCAGCGCGGGCCTCTTCGGTCGGCTCCACGCGGATGTTGCGGTACCGCTCCAGGCCGGTTCCGGCCGGGATCAGCTTGCCGATGATCACGTTCTCCTTGAGCCCACGCAGGCTGTCGGAGCGCCCGTTGATCGCGGCGTCGGTGAGGACTCGGGTGGTCTCCTGGAAGGAGGCCGCCGAGAGCCACGACTCGGTCGCGAGCGACGCCTTCGTGATCCCCATGAGGACGGGGCGACCCGAGGCCGGCTTGCCGCCCTCGGAAACCACCCGACGGTTCTCCTCCTCGAACCGCACCCGGTCGACCAGGTCGGAGGGGAGCAGGTTCGTCTCACCGGACTCGATGACCGTCACGCGGCGCAGCATCTGCCGCACGATGATCTCGATGTGCTTGTCGTGGATCGACACGCCCTGGGAGCGGTAGACCTCCTGGACCTGGTCCACGAGGTGCTCCTGCGCCTTGCGCACACCCAGCACTCGCAGCACGTCCTGCGGGTCGGGCGTGCCGGAGGTGATGTGGTGGCCGACCTCGATGTGGTCGCCGTCCTCCACGTTGAGGCGCGAACGCTTCGACACGGGGATCTCCTGGACCTCCGAGCCGTCGTCGGGAGTGACCAGGACCATGCGGGCCTTGTCGGTCTCCTCGATCTTCACGCGACCAGCCGACTCCGAGATGGGAGTACGACCCTTGGGCGAGCGAGCTTCGAAGAGCTCCACCACACGGGGCAGACCCTGGGTGATGTCGTCGGCCGAGGCGGACCCACCGGTGTGGAAGGTACGCATGGTGAGCTGCGTGCCGGGCTCACCGATGGACTGGGCCGCGATGATGCCGACCGCCTCACCGATGTCGACCAGCTTGCCGGTGGCCAGCGAACGGCCGTAGCACTTGGCGCAGGTGCCGGTCTTGGCGTCACAGGTCAGCACGGAGCGGACCTTGACCTCGATGACACCAGCAGCGATGAGCTCGCCGATCTTGACGTCGCCGAGGTCATCGCCCGGCCCGGCCAGCACAGCGCCGGTCTCGGGGTCGGTGATCTCGACGGCCGAGGCCCGGGCGTAGGCCGAGGTCTCGACGTGCTCGTGCTTGATGACCGTGCCGTCGCCGAGGCGTTCGCCGATCAGCTTGGGCAGACCGCGCTCGGTGCCACAGTCGTCCTCGCGGATGATGACGTCCTGCGAGACGTCCACCAGTCGACGGGTGAGGTAGCCCGAGTCGGCAGTACGCAGCGCGGTGTCGGCCAGGCCCTTGCGGGCACCGTGGGTGGAGATGAAGTACTCCAGGACCGAGAGGCCCTCACGGAAGTTGGCCTTGATCGGGCGCGGGATGATCTCGCCCTTGGGGTTGGCCACCAGACCACGCATGGCCGCAACCTGCCGGATCTGGTTCATGTTTCCCGACGCGCCCGACTCGACCATCATGTGGATCGGGTTGGTGCGGTCGAAGTTGGCCTCCATCGCCTTGCCGACCTCGGCTGCCGCCTGGGTCCACAGCTCGATGAGTTCCTGACGACGCTCGTCGTCGGTCATCACACCGCGCTCGTAGTTCTTCTGGACCTTCTCGGCCTGGGCCTCGTAGCCGGCCAAGATCTCGGCCTTGCTGTCCGGAGTGGTGACGTCGTCGATCGAGACCGTCACACCCGAATGCGTGGCCCAGTGGAACCCGGCATCCTTGAGGGCGTCCAGAGAGGCAGCCACCTGGACCTTGGTGTAGCGCTCGGCCAGATCGTTGACGATCGCACCCAGACGCTTCTTGCCCACCTCTTCGTTGACGAAGGGGTAGTCGGCCGGGAGCGTGTCGTTGAAGTGCACACGGCCCAAGGTGGTCTCGAGCAGGATCGCGGTCCGCTCCTCCCACACTGCACCCAGTTCCAGGTCGAGCGGGGGCACGATGTCGGCGAGACGGATCTTGACCTTGCTCTGCAGACCGATCTCGCCACGGTCGTAGGCCATGATCGCCTCGGACGGCGTGGAGAAGATGCGACCGGCGCCGGGCTGCTCCGGACGCTCTCCGGTCAGCCAGAACAGACCGATGATCATGTCCTGCGACGGCATCGTCACCGGACGCCCGTCGGAGGGCTTGAGGATGTTGTTGGTCGAGAGCATCAGGATGCGTGCCTCGGCCTGGGCCTCCGCGGACAGCGGCAGGTGCACCGCCATCTGGTCACCGTCGAAGTCGGCGTTGAACGCGCCACACACCAAGGGGTGGATCTGGATGGCCTTGCCCTCGATCAACTGAGGTTCGAAGGCCTGGATGCCGAGACGGTGCAGCGTGGGCGCCCGGTTGAGCAGCACCGGGTGTTCGGTGATGACCTCTTCGAGGACGTCCCACACGACCGGGCGGGCCCGCTCGACCATGCGCTTGGCGGACTTGATGTTCTGGGCGTGCGACAGGTCGACCAGACGCTTCATCACGAACGGCTTGAACAGCTCGAGTGCCATCTGCTTGGGCAGACCACACTGGTGGAGCTTGAGCTGCGGGCCGGAGACGATGACCGAACGACCGGAGTAGTCGACGCGCTTGCCGAGGAGGTTCTGACGGAAACGACCCTGCTTGCCCTTGAGCATGTCGGAGAGCGACTTCAAGGGGCGGTTGCCGGGTCCGGTGACCGGACGACCACGACGGCCGTTGTCGAAGAGGCTGTCCACAGCCTCCTGCAGCATCCGCTTCTCGTTGTTGACGATGATCTCGGGCGCACCGAGGTCAAGGAGTCGCTTGAGGCGGTTGTTGCGGTTGATGACGCGGCGGTAGAGGTCGTTCAGGTCGGAGGTCGCAAAGCGGCCACCGTCCAGCTGCACCATCGGGCGCAGGTCCGGCGGGATGACCGGTACGGCGTCGAGCACCATGCCGATCGGCTGGTTGCCGGTCTTGCGGAAGGCGTCGACGACCTTGAGGCGCTTGAGGGCGCGGACCTTGCGCTGGCCCTTGCCGTTGGCGATCGTGTCGCGCAGCGACTCGACCTCACCCTCGATGTCGAAGTCCTGCAGGCGCTTCTGGATCGCCATGGCGCCCATGTGACCTTCGAAGTACTTGCCGAACCAGGTCTTCATCTCGCGATAGAGGAGCTCATCGCCCAGCAGGTCCTGCACCTTGAGGGTCTTGAACGTGTCCCAGACCTCTTCCAGGCGCGCGATCTCACGGTTGGCGCGGTCGCGGAGCTGGTTCATCTCCCGCTCGGCACCGTCACGGACCTTGCGCTTGGCGTCGGCCTTGGCGCCCTCGGCCTCGAGGGTGCCGAGGTCTTCCTCGAGCTTCTTGGCACGGTCCTCGACTGAGGTGTCGCGACGCTTCTCGAGACGCTCGCGCTCCAGCCCGATCTTGTTCTCGAGGCTGTCCTGGTCACGGTGTCGTGAGTCCTCGTCGACCGAGGTGATCATGTAGGCAGCGAAGTAGATGACCTTTTCCAGGTCCTTCGGTGCCAGGTCGAGGAGGTAGCCCAGGCGCGACGGCACGCCCTTGAAGTACCAGATGTGGGTGACGGGAGCGGCGAGCTCGATGTGGCCCATCCGCTCACGGCGCACCTTCGAGCGAGTGACCTCGACGCCACAACGCTCGCAGATGATGCCCTTGAAGCGCACGCGCTTGTACTTGCCGCAGTAGCACTCCCAGTCCCGGGTGGGACCGAAGATCTTCTCGCAGAAAAGTCCGTCGCGCTCGGGCTTGAGCGTGCGGTAGTTGATGGTCTCCGGCTTCTTGACCTCGCCGTGGCTCCACCCGCGGATGTCCTCCGCGGTCGCCAGGCCGATCTGAATCTGCTCGAAGAAGTTCACGTCCAGCAAGGTTTGTTCCTTTGGTTGCTGTTTGAGTCAGTGGCTTTAGGACTGGGGGGCCCGGGCGATCAGTGTCTGGATCGCCCGGGACCACACCTCAGACTTCTTCGACGCTGCTGGGCTCGCGCCGTGACAGGTCGATGCCGAGTTCCTCGGCCGCGCGGAAGACGTCTTCCTCAGCGTCCTTCAACTGGATGGGGCTGCCGTCCTGCGACAACACCTCCACGTTGAGGCACAGGGACTGCATCTCCTTGACGAGCACCTTGAACGACTCGGGAATACCCGAGTCCGGGATGTTCTCGCCCTTGACGATGGCCTCGTAGACCTTCACGCGACCCGGCACGTCATCGGACTTGATCGTCAACAGTTCCTGGAGGGCGTAGGCAGCGCCGTACGCCTCCATGGCCCAGACCTCCATCTCGCCGAACCGCTGGCCACCGAACTGGGCCTTACCGCCCAGGGGCTGCTGCGTGATCATCGAGTAGGGGCCGGTCGAGCGGGCATGGATCTTGTCGTCGACCAGGTGGTGGAGCTTGAGGATGTACATGTAGCCCACGGCCACCGGCGCCGGGAAAGGTTCACCCGAGCGACCGTCGAAGAGAGCAGCCTTGCCGTCCTCCTTGACCATCCGCTCACCGTCACGGTTGGGCAGGGTCGAGCCGAGCAGACCGGTGATCTCGTCCTCACGCGCACCGTCGAAGACCGGAGTGGCCACCTTGGTGTTCGGGTCGGCCTTGTCGGCCCCGATCGAGATCAGCCGCTGCTTCCAGTCGGCCTCGCCCTTCTCGGCGGAGAGATTCAGGTCCCAGCCCTGCTTGGCCAGCCAGCCCAGGTGGAGCTCGAGGATCTGACCGATGTTCATCCGGCGCGGCACACCGAGCGGGTTGAGGACCACATCGACGGGCGTGCCGTCCTCCATGAAGGGCATGTCCTCGACGGGCAGGATCTTGGCGATGACGCCCTTGTTGCCGTGACGACCGGCGAGCTTGTCACCGACCGAGATCTTGCGCTTCTGGGCCACGTAGACGCGCACCAGGTGGTTGACGCCGGGGGGCAGGTCGTCGCCCTCCTCGCGGTCGAAGACCCGCACGCCGATGACGGTTCCCGACTCACCGTGGGGCACCTTCATCGAGGTGTCGCGCACCTCGCGCGCCTTCTCGCCGAAGATCGCCCGGAGCAACCGCTCCTCAGGCGTCAACTCGGTCTCGCCCTTGGGCGTGACCTTGCCGACGAGGATGTCACCGGTGGTGACTTCGGCGCCGATGCGGATGATGCCGCGCTCGTCGAGGTCGGCCAGGCCCTCCTCGGAGATGTTCGGGATGTCCCGGGTGATCTCCTCGGGGCCGAGCTTGGTGTCGCGGGCGTCGACCTCGTGCTCCTCGATGTGGATCGAGGTGAGGACGTCTTCCTGCACCAGACGCTGGCTGAGGATGATGGCGTCCTCGTAGTTGTGACCCTTCCACGGCATGAAGGCCACGAGCAGGTTGGTGCCCAGGGCCATCTCGCCGTTGTCGGTGCAGGGTCCGTCTGCGATCGGCGACCCTGCCTCGAGGCGGTCCCCGACCTCGACCAGCGGACGCTGGTTGATGCAGGTGCCCTGGTTCGAGCGACGGAACTTCGCCATCTTGTAGGTCTGGTAGCTGCCGTCGTCGTTCATGGTCTCGATGGCATCCGCCGAGACACCCTGCACCACGCCGGCGTTCTCGGCCAGGACCACGTCACCCGCGTCGACTGCGGCGCGATACTCCATGCCGGTGCCGACCAACGGGCTGTCGCTCACCACGAGCGGAACTGCCTGACGCTGCATGTTGGCACCCATGAGGGCACGGTTGGCATCGTCGTGCTCGAGGAAGGGAATCAGTGCCGTGGCGACCGAGACCATCTGGCGCGGCGAGACGTCCATGTAGTCGACCTCGTCGGCCAGGATCGCGTCGACCTCACCGTTCTTCTGGCGACAGAGCACGCGCTCCTCGGCGAAGCGCATCTTCTCGTCCAGTGGCGCATTCGCCTGGGCGATGACATAGCGGTCCTCGTCATCGGCGGTGAGGTAGTTGATCTTGTCGGTGACCACGCCACCCTCGACCTTGCGGTACGGGGTCTCGACGAAACCGAACGGGTTGATCCGGCCGAACGTCGCGAGCGAGCCGATCAGACCGATGTTCGGGCCTTCGGGGGTCTCGATCGGACACATGCGTCCGTAGTGCGAGGGGTGGACGTCACGGACCTCCATACCGGCGCGGTCACGGGAAAGACCACCGGGCCCGAGCGCGGACAGACGACGCTTGTGCGTCAGACCGGCGATCGGGTTGGTCTGGTCCATGAACTGCGAGAGCTGCGAAGTGCCGAAGAACTCCTTCAGCGCTGCCACCACGGGACGGATGTTGATCAGTGACTGCGGCGTGATCGCCTCGACGTCCTGGGTCGTCATCCGCTCACGGACCACGCGCTCCATCCGACCCAGACCCGTACGGAGCTGGTTCTGGATGAGCTCGCCCACCGTGCGCATGCGACGGTTGCCGAAGTGGTCGATGTCGTCGGACTGCACCTTGATGGGGAGACCGTCGGGACCCATGACCGGGGTTCCGCCGGCGTCGACCAGGTCGGGCGCCTCGGTGTGCATGCCGGCCGCGTGCAACTGCACGGCGTAACGGATGGCCGCCACCACGTCATCGAGGGTCAGCGTCTGCTGGTCGAAGGCCTCGGTCAGACCGAGCTTCTTGTTGATCTTGTAGCGACCAACCTTCGCCAGGTCATAACGCTTGGCGTTGAAGTAATAGTTGTTGAGCAGCGTCGCCGCGGCCTCTGCCGTGGGCGGTTCGCCGGGACGCAGCTTGCGGTAGATGTCGAGCAGCGCGAGTCGGGTGACCTCGGCGTTGACCTGTTCGGCGGTGGGTGCCTCGTTGCGGGCCTTCTTCGACATCTCCTCGAAGACGACGTCGTAGCGGACGCTGTCCTTCTCGAGGGTCAGCATCATCGACTCGTACTGGCCGAACTCCTCGCGGACCTGGTCGGTGGTCCAGCCGAGGGCCTTCAGCAGCATGGTGACGTTCTGCTTGCGCTTGCGGTCCAGTCGCACACCCACGAGATCGCGCTTGTCGATCTCGAACTCGAGCCAGGCGCCGCGGCTGGGGATCAACTTGGCAGTGAAGATGTCCTTGTCGGACGTCTTGTCCGGCGAGCTCTCGAAATAGACACCGGGTGAGCGCACCAGTTGGGACACGACGACCCGCTCGGTGCCGTTGATGATGAAGGTGCCCTTCTTGGTCATCATGGGGAAGTCACCCATGAAGACCGTCTGGCCCTTGATCTCGCCGGTCTCGTGGTTCATGAACTCCGCCGAGACATAGAGCGGTCGGGCGTAGGTGAAGTCCTTCTCCTTGCACTCCTCCTCGGTGTACTTCTCGTCGAGGAAGACGGGGTTGTCGAAGGAGAGCATCATCGTCTCGGAGAAGTCTTCGATCGGAGAGATCTCCTCGAAGATCTCCTGCAGACCGGTCTTGTCGGAAACGTCCTCACCAGCAGCCCTGCGGGCAGCAACCGTCTCATCGCGTCGCTCGTTGCCGACCAGCCAGTCGAAACTGTCGGTCTGGAGCGAGATGAGTGCGGGAACCTCGAAAGGTTCGGTGATCTTTGCGAAAGAGGTACGGCGGTGGTTACCAGCGGAGCTGCGCGCGGCCAAGAGGTGTCCTCACAAATGATCAAGTGATCTCGGCGCCGGCCGACCACCGCAACAGCCGTCCGGAGGGCGTAGGGCATTTGAGGGCAGGCGCAAAGATCGACCCTAGCGCAAATCGGGACGCGTTTCAACCACGGGGTCGAATCCGTGGGAGGAGATCAACTCGCGTTGCCGACGATGATGAACCGAAGACGCCGCTGGGTCAAGCAGGACGCGCTGAAGGGCGGCCATCCCATGGCTGGGATGACCGCCCTTCGCGGTGACAGGGTCGGCTCCTCAGAGCCTGCCCTGTCAGAGAATCACTTGACAGTGACCGAGGCGCCGGCGCCCTCGAGGGACTCCTTCGCCTTGGCTGCAGCTTCCTTGGAGACCTTCTCGAGGATGGCCTTGGGAGCCGACTCGACGAGGTCCTTGGCCTCCTTCAGACCGAGGGAGGTCAGAGCGCGGACCTCCTTGATGACATTGATCTTCTTCTCGCCAGCGGCCTCGAGGATGACGTCGAACTCATCCTGCTCGACGGCGGCCTCACCGGCGCCACCGGCGGCCGGGGCAGCAGCCGCGGCAACGGGAGCAGCGGCGGTCACGCCGAAGGTGTCCTCGAACTGCTTCACGAACTCGGAGAGCTCGATGAGGGTCATTTCCTTGAAGGCCTCAAGGAGCTCGTCAGTGCTGAGCTTCGCCATGGTGGCGTTTCCTTCCGTATGTGGCGCGGTGCGAGTGCAACCGTGCCAGGTTTCAGGTGGTGTACGTCGGCCTGGTCAGGCGTCGGTGGACTCGGCGGCCGTGTCGGCTGCCTCGTCGGTCGCCTCGGGCTCGGCGGCTTCCTCAGAAGAGGAGACCTCCTGGTCCGGGGCGTCCTCGGCAGCCGGAGCAGCCGGAGTACCGGCACCACCTGCGAGGATCGAGGGGTCCTGCTCTGCCTTGGCCTGCAGGGCACCCGCGAGACGGGCGACCTGGGCAAGCGGGGCGTTGAGCAGGTAGACGGCCTGGGACAGCGAAGCGAGCATGCCGCCCGCGAGCTTGCCCAACAGCACCTCACGCGACTCGAGGTCGGCCAGCTTGGCCACCTCGGCTGCGTCGAGGTGGTTGCCGTCCATGATGCCGCCCTTGATGACGAGGGCGGGGTTTGCCTTGGCAAAGTCACGCAGACCCTTGGCGACCTCGACCATGTCGCCATTGACGAAGGCGATGGCGGTCGGGCCGTTCAACAGGTCGTCGAAGCCTTCGATGCCGACCTCATGGGCGGCAATCTTGGCCAGCGTGTTCTTGACCACGGCGTAGTTGGCGTTCTCGCCGAGGGAGCGCCGCAAGTCCTGCAGCTGCTTCACGGTGAGCCCGCGGTACTCGGTCAGCACCGCGCCGCCTGCACCGTTGAACGAGTCAACGATGTCCGCGACGGCGGCAGTTTTGTCTGCCCGCGCCATGGGTCTCCTTCCGGGGTTGACCACCGGCGTCCGGCACTCCACATGAAGAACGCCCTGAGCACAGGGCTCAGGGCGTGGATGCGGCTTTCGCTGCTGCTCTGACACCTGCGCTGGCCGTTCGCTGTGGCGAACCTTCAGTCACGAGCGTTGAACTCGTGACCACCTGCGGTCTCTGGTTTCTTCGAGGGACATTACGCCCAAGGCCTTGTCCCGGCCAAATCGCAGTCCTGCTCCACATCCGCCGTCGTGCCCCCGATCGACTGTCCTCGGCATTCGGCAACGCGCGCGCGTCCGGACTGGTTCGATGTCCCGGTGGATGAACAGCTCATGACAGTCAGGGCCTCGCTGGCCCGCAGCGACGACCGCATGCTCAGCGGAGGCAATTCCTCCGGGCGGGTGTGGAAGACCGGTTTCGAGGGTCTCGACCCGCTCATCGGGGGTGGCATGCGTGCGGGATCCCTCATCCTGCTCGCCGGTCCGCAGGGTATGGGCAAGTCGACCTTCGCCCTCCAGGTCGCTCGGAACAACGCCGCCGAAGGTCGTCCTGTCCTCTACTTCTCCTACGAGCATGATGCCGAGGACCTCACCCAGAAACTCCTCGCGATGGAGGCCGGTGAGATCGACGAATCCGACCAGGTGCGGATCTCGACCTTCCGGTCGGTCTTCGACGGCATGTGGGTCAGTTCGCTCGAACGGCGTCTGGAACCGGTGCCCTCCGGTCTGGAAGCGCTGACGCGCGTGTTGAAATACTCCGAGAGCCTGTGTGTCCACCGTTCCACCGGCACCCGTACCGACCTCGCGTCCATCGCCGGGGCCATCGAGGAAGTTCGCGAGTACGCCGGCGCTGCTCCTCTGGTGATCGTCGACTACCTGCAGAAGGTCAAGCCGGCCCAACCCACCGATGACGAATCCAGGTCGACCGAAGTGGTCGAAGGACTCAAGGACCTGGCCATCGACATCGGTGCCCCCGTCCTGGCCATCGCGGCAGCCGAGAAGTCGGCGCTCCAGTCCGGCACACGCATGCGCGCCAACCACCTGCGCGGCTCGAGCGCCCTTGCCTACGAGGCCGACGTGGTGCTGGTGCTCAACAACAAGTTCGACATCGTGGCGCGCCACCACCTCACCTACGACCTGAACAACGCCGAGCGCTTCCGCGACTACGCCGTCCTCACCGTGGAGAAGAACCGGTTCGGTCGCGATGGAGTGGTCATGCAGTTCCGGACGCGTTTCGACCAAGGTCGCTTCGAACCCGAAGGTCTCGAGGTCAAGGAGCAACTGATCGACGAGCGCGTCTTCCGCGAGTGACCTCCGGGCGCCGCGCGCCGGGCGTCAGAAGCTGGGGAGTGTCTGGGTGCTGATCTGGTCCGCAGGCGGTGCCGAGATTTCGACGTCCTTGCCGAAGTCACTGTAGAAACCCTGGGTCGTGGTGGCCACCGGAGCCCCACCACCCGGCGCGGGCGTCTGCGAGGTCTGGGAGAACTTGCGCGGAAGGTTGTCCGCGTCCACCCACATCTCGTTGACCATCTCCTTGGGCAGACTGCCCGCCATGGACTCGGGGAAGTCCATGGCCTTGAGGTAGTCGGTCGGGTCGATGGTGATGCGGTAGTGGTTGGTCACCACGCCGTCCACCTCTTCTTCTCCGAGGAACTCGAGCTTCTCGGGTGTTTCCATCGCCTTGAACATGACCTCGGGGTCGGTGGCCTTGCCGATCATGCCGAACAGCGACTTGGGATCGCTCAGGTCGATCTTGAGGTACTTCTCGCCCAGGCCCATGTCCGGAGCCTTCATGTACATCATCTGGTCGACCATGATCATCTCCATGGCCTGGGCGCCCGTGCTGGAAGCCTTCATCTCGACGCTGTCACCGCCGAAACGGGCAACTCCTGACACGGTGGACTCTTCGGCACCTTCGCCCGAGGTGGTGGAGAAAGCGAACGTCTCGGCTCCACGCATGGCGTTCATGACGGCGGGATAGAACTCCTCGGCGGACAGTTCCGCAGACCCTGCGGCGGAGGCGGAGGATTCGTCGCTGCTCGGCTCTTCCGAGGAGGAGCCTGACGGCGCCGAAGACAAGGATGCCGATGGGGAGGCCGACGAATCGGCGGAGTCTGCGGACGTGCTGTCGTCGCCGCAGGCCGCCAGAGCGAGGCCGAGCATGAGCACCAGAGCGGTCGAGCCGATCCGACGGGACAGGGGGGCGATACGCATGTTCTTCTCCTCGGACGGGACGCACGATGCATCCACGTCACTCATGAGCGTGTCATACGCACACGAAAATGGTCCGAGCACCGCAAGGGTGGTCGGACCATCGTCGTGAGCCAGAAGCTGTCTGTCAGGGTCAGGCCGGAACAGCCTCGTCCTCGGACGTGACGTTCTTGACCCGGGTGGGGTCGACCTGGATGCCGGGGCCCATCGTGGTGGAGATGGTGGTCTTCTTGATGTAGAGGCCCTTGGAGCTGGCCGGCTTCAACCTCAGCACCTCGTCGAGCGCGGCGGCGTAGTTCTCCGCCAGCTGGGCCTCGGTGAAGGAGGCCTTGCCGATGATGAAGTGCAGGTTGGAGTGGCGATCGACGCGGAACTCGATCTTGCCGCCCTTGATGTCGGTGACGGCCTTGGCGACGTCGGGCGTCACGGTGCCGGTCTTCGGGTTCGGCATGAGCGAGCGCGGGCCCAGGACACGACCGAGGCGGCCGACCTTGCCCATCATGTCGGGCGAGGCGACGACGGCGTCGAAGTCGAGCCAACCGCCGGCGACCTTCTCGATGAGTTCGTCGGCGCCGACGAACTCTGCGCCGGCTGCACGGGCGGCGTCGGCCTTGTCACCGGTGGCGAACACCAGGACGCGGGCGGTCTTGCCGGTGCCGTGGGGAAGATTCACGGTGCCGCGGACCATCTGGTCAGCCTTGCGCGGGTCGACACCCAGGCGCATGACGACGTCAAGGGTCTCGTTGAACTTCTTCTTGGAGCCAGCCTTGGCGATCTGGATGGCCTTCAGCGGTGCGTACAGCTCGTCCTGGTCGAACGTCGCTGCCGCTGCTCGGTACGTCTTGCTGCGCTGCATTGTCTTCTCGATTCTGTCGTGCGAAGGATGTGGTTAGCGAGCCAGCGCGGCTCTCCCACAGATTCAGTTGGTGGTGACGCCCATCGAGCGCGCAGTGCCCTCGACGATCTTCATGGCCGCTTCGATGTCGGTGGCGTTGAGGTCAGGCAGCTTGGTGGTCGCGATCTCGCGCACCTGGTCCTTGGTCAGCTTGCCGACCTTTTCCTTGTTCGGCACGCCGGAGCCCTTCGCGAGACCCGCAGCCTTCTTGATCAGCTCAGCAGCCGGCGGGGTCTTCGTGATGAATTCGAAGCTACGGTCTTCGTAGATGGTGATCTCGACGGGGATCACGTTGCCGCGCATGGACTCCGTCTGGGCGTTGTACGCCTTGCAGAACTCCATGATGTTGACGCCGTGCGGGCCGAGCGCCGTACCGACGGGCGGAGCCGGAGTGGCTGCACCGGCCTGCAACTGCACCTTGACGAGCGCTGCGATCTTCTTCTTCTTGGGAGGCATTGCCCTCTTCCTTCTCTCTTGTGGTCATGACGGGAGTGGAACCCCTGCCACTGGGTGTTGCTGTGAGCCTCTAGACCTTTTGGATCTGGCTGAAGCTCAGCTCGACCGGGGTCTCCCGGCCGAAGATTTCAACGAGGGCCTTGACCCTCTGGGACTCCGGGTTGATCTCGGTGATCGTGGCGTGCAGCGTGGCGAACGGGCCGTCCACGACCATCACGGAGTCGGACACGTCGAAGTCAGCGACCTCGACCGGCTTGCGGGCCATGGTGCTGGAGCCCTTCTCGCCGGCTGCGGCGGCCTCTGCCACGGCGACTGCAGCGGGAGCCAACATGTCTTCGACCTCGCGCATGCTGAGCGGCACGGGCTGGTGGCTGTGTCCCACGAAGCCGGTGACCGACGGCGTGTGACGCACGGCAGACCAGGACTCGTCGGTGAGGTCCATCCGGACCAGCACATAGCCGGGGAGAACGGTGCGCGTGACCATCTTGCGCTGACCGTTCTTGATCTCGGCCACCTCCTCGGTGGGGACCACGATCTCGTGGATGTAGTCCTCCATGTTGAGGGAGATGATGCGGTTCTCGAGGTTGTGCTTGACCCGCTTCTCCATGCCGGAGTAGGTGTGCACCACGAACCAGTCGCCGGGCTTGGCCCACAACTCGCGACGGAACGCCTCCAGCGGGTCGTCCGGGTCTACTTCCTCGTCAGAGGCGGCCTCGGCGTCAGCATCTGCGTCCACCTCGGACTCCCCCTCTGCGGGGGCCTCGGTCGCCTCGTCCACCTCTGCGGGGGCCTCGGTCGACTCGGCCGGGTCCTCGACGGACTCGACCTGGCTGTCGACCTGGTCTGGATCAAAGCTTTCCGACACGTCCAACTCCGTACATCGTTGTCCTGCTGATGGCCGGCCACTCGGACCGGGACCGGGCACTGGGTCCGGCAAGATCAAAACGGGGGCTTCAAGGCCCTGCGATCACTGGACGTTGTCGCCGGCGAACAGCTTGAAGACGAGCTTGCCGAAGCCGAGGTCAAGCACCGACACCATGGACACCAGCACCACCACGAACACCATCACCACGATGAAGTAGGTGATGAGCTCGTGCTGGGTGGGCCAGACCACCTTGCGAAGCTCCGCCACGACCTGACGCAGGAAAGTGACCGGGCCAGTGCGGCCACGGTCGTCACCGCGCGGTTCCTTCCGCGCGCTTTGAACCGCGTTGCCGTCCGCCACGTCCTTCACCTTTCTTCGTCATGCCTGTGTCGTGATTGTCTCGCAGGGCACGAGGGACTTGAACCCCCAACCTTCGGTTTTGGAGACCGATGCTCTACCAGTTGAGCTAGTGCCCTACGGCGGTATCGGGCATGCCGGAGCATGTGGCCAAACCACCAATCGGGAAGCATACGGGTCGCATCCGGTCCGAGTCGAACCGAGGTCTCGCACTCGCTCTACGATGACTCCATGGCTGACCCTGCCGTGGCCCACGAGCGCCGTGGAGATGTGTCCACCCTTCCCAAGGCCCACCTCCACCTCCACTTCACCGGATCCATGCGCCATCACACCCTGCTCGAGTTGGCAGCCCGGGACCAGATCGTCCTGCCCGATTCCCTGGTCGAGGAGTGGCCGCCGCTGCTCAGCGCGGCCGACGAGAAGGGCTGGTTCCGCTTCCAACGCCTCTACGACGTCGCCCGATCCGTCCTCCGCACGCCGGACGATGTTCGTCGGCTGGTCCTGGAGGCGGCCGAGGACGATGTCCGCGACGGCGGCCGCTGGCTCGAGATCCAGGTCGACCCCAGCGGCTACGCGGCCCGCTTCGGGGGCATCACCGCGTTCACCGAACTCGTTCTCGACTGCGTCCGCGATGCCTCGATACGCACCGGACTCGGCATCGCCGTGGTCATCGCCGCCAACCGCACCCGCCACCCCCTCGACGCCCGCACGCTGGCGCGACTTGCTGCCCAGTACGCGGGCCGCGGGGTGGTGGGCTTCGGACTGTCCAACGACGAACGGCGTGGACGCACCGAAGACTTCCGCGGTGCTTTTCGCATCGCGGAACGGGCAGGGTTGTTGCTGGTCCCCCACGGCGGGGAACTACGCGGTGCCGACCACGTCAGGACCTGCCTGGACAGTCTCGGCGCCCAGCGCCTGGGCCACGGGATCCGAAGCGTCGAGGATCCGGCGCTGCTCGACCGGATCGTCTCGTCCGGGGTGGCGCTCGAGGTCTGCCCCGTGTCGAACGTCGCTCTGGGCGTCTACTCCGACCTGACCTCGGTGCCGTTGCCCGATCTTCTCGCCGCCGGCGCCACGGTGGCGCTGGGAGCCGATGACCCGCTGCTCTTCGGTTCTCGTCTGGCCGGCCAGTACGCCACCATGCGAGCCGCACACGACCTGGACGACGCCACGCTGGCCCGGCTGGCGCGGATGTCGTTCACTGCCTCCCGTGCCCCTGACGAGGTGCGCACTGCGGCCTACCGCGACATCGACGCATGGCTCGCGGCCTCGACTGACACACTGCTCCCGTGACTTACCCCGAGCAGCCTCCTCAAGAACCGTCCAGCGACGGCGAACAGCCGGCGGGCTACGGCCAGCCAGCACCCGTCTACGGCCAGCCGCCCGTCTACGGCCAGCCACCTGCCTACGGTCAGCAGCAGTCATCGATGGGCTACTTCGCTCCTTCGCCGCCGAAGCATCCTTCCGCGACGACATCGATGATCCTGGGCATCGTGGGACTCGCCGGCATCCTCGTGGCCTGCGGCGTGACCCTGCCGGTCGCCCCGTTCGCCTGGTACTTCGGCGCCAAGGCGGTCAAGGAGATCGACGCAGAGCCTGGTCGCTACTCCGGACGCTCGGAGGCCAACGCCGGCAAGATCACCGGCATCATCGGCACGGTGCTCCTCATCCTCGGCGTCCTGTTCTTCGTCGGGATCATTGCCCTGGGGTTGTTGGGGGCCGCCTCGACCACCACGTCGTACGAGTCCGACTACTAGAGCGAACAGCCGACCGTCACGGGTTCGTTGACGAGACGGACACCGAACGCCTGCTCGACGCCGGCGCGCACTTCCCGCGCCAGCGTCAGCAGTTCTTCGGTCGTGGCACCGCCACGGTTGGTCAGCGCCAGGGTGTGCTTGGTGGACAGGCTCACGCGGTCCCCGGCCACCGCGCTGACGTGGCCCTTGGCAAAGCCGGCGTGCTCGATCAACCACCCGGCGCTCGACTTGACCGAGCCGTCGGGCTGGTGCCAGCGCGGCGCTCCTTCGGGGAGCACTGCAGCTTGGGCGACGGTGAGGAACGGATTGGTGAAGAAGGAGCCCGCGCTCCACGTGTCATGGTCCTCGGGATCGAGGACCATGCCCTTGCCGCGGCGCAGGCCGAGCACGGCATCGCGGACCTCGTCCAGCGGTGCGCGCTGGCCCTGGTCGACACCCAGCGTGCGCGCCAACTCGGCATAGCCGATGGGATCGCCGAGGTTTCCCTGGCGCAACTGGAAGACCACCTCGAGCACGACGTGGCGATCCGGGTCGGCCTTGAATCTGCTGTGGCGATAGCCGAAGCCGCAGTCGGCCGCGGCGAACGTGCGCTGCGTACGGTCGGCGCGGTCCCAGGTGCGCACCCGAGCGATGCTCTGGGAGACGTCCTGGCCGTAGGCCCCCACATTCTGGATCGGGGTCGCACCGACGGCCCCCGGGATGCCCGAGAGCGACTCGATGCCCGCCCAGCCGCTGAACACGGCGCGCTCGACGAGGCCATCCCATCCCTCCCCCGCAGCGACGCTCACCTGCACGCCGCCGCACGCGGCCAGGGTGTCGACTTCGCAGGCATCGGTGTCGACGCGGACGCCGCGATTGGCGATCTCGATCACCCGACCCCCGAACCCCGCATCGGCCACCACGAGGTTGGAGCCGCCGCCCAGCAGCAGGACGGGGGTGCCCTCCGCGTCCGCCTCGGTGACGGCCGCGATGATCTCTGCCTCACTGGTGGCGCGCACCCACTCCCGGGCTGGTCCACCGAGTCGCAGGGTCGTGCGGGCGCTCAGCTCGGGCACGCCGCGCAACTCAGGCACGTCGCGCAGCTCAGGCACGTCCTCCCCTTTCACGAACGGTGGCCCGCGGCATGCCCAGCACTTTCTGGCCCTCGCAGGTGACCTGCAGGGCGAGGGTGACCAGTCCGTTCGCCACCGATTTGACCGTGCCGTTGACGACGACGTCGACGCCTCCTTCGGCCGGCACCACGACAGGACTGGTGAACTTCGAGCCCAGCTCGACCACCTCGGCACCATCGGTCCAGGTCTCCACGGCCCGGCCCACCAGCGCGAGGGTCAGCATGCCGTGCGCGATGACCCCGGGAAGTCCGACGCTGCGCGCCACGTCCTCATCCTGGTGGATCGGGTTGTGGTCGCCGCTCGCCTCGGCATAGGCCACCAGGTCGGCCCGGGTGAGGGTGTAGACCTGCTCGGGCAGGACATCGGCGGGTTTCACGATGCGCCCCGTCCTGCGGCACCTGCGTGCACGAGGGTGGCCCTGCCGGTGCAGACGAGCTCGCCGAATGCGTCGCGGACCTCACTGGCGGTCGCAATGATGTCGGCGCCACCGATGTGGCGTACGCCAGTCACGGCCAGGGTCGCGACCAGTTCGTCGCCCACCCGGATCGGGCGCTCGTAGGTGAAGCGTTGCTCGCCGTGGACGATGCGATGAAGATCGACCTGTTCGGCATCCAGGAAGGCCTGCATGGCGTCGAAGGCGAGCACGATGGGGAAGGTGGGCGGGACAGCACCGTCGCCGCTGTGACCGAGCGCCACCGCAAACGCGCGGACGCGATCTGCAGTGACGATCAGTGATCTCGGCGCAGGATATTCGCGCCCCACCAGAGAGGGGTCGACAGGCATGACAACGACCCTAGAACACGCAACGACCCGTCCGAGAGACTCGGGCGGGTCGAAGCGACGAACGTGCGTGGTGCTACGACGCTCAGCGGGTCTCGCGGTGCGCCGTGTGTGCCCGGCAACGAGGGCAGAACTTCTTCAGCTCGATGCGGTCGGGGTCGTTGCGTCGGTTCTTCTTGGTGATGTAGTTGCGCTCCTTGCAGTCCACGCACGCAAGCGTGATCTTGGGGCGAACGTCAGAGCTCTTGCTGGCCACGGGGAATCCTTAGGTTGCGGGTGTTGCGGTGTGAAGCCTGGGTGGTAGCGGGAGCGGGACTCGAACCCGCGACACCACGATTATGAGTCGTGTGCTCTAACCACCTGAGCTACCCCGCCACAGGAAGTCGGATTACTCCCCCTGGAGGGAGCAATCCGACCCAGAGCCCCTTTACGGAATCGAACCGTAGACCTTCTCCTTACCATGGAGACGCTCTACCGACTGAGCTAAAGGGGCAACGCCGAGGAACCCTACACGCGCGGTCGCCCGGGTGAGAAATCGGATCAGATGTCGTGGATCCGAGGCCAACCGATCGCCTCTTCCAGCTCGTAGGCCAGACCCAGCAAACGAGCCTCCCGGCCCGCCCCGGCACCCAGCATCATCCCCTGCGGCAACCCCGCAGCGGTCGTCGACAGTGGCAGCGAAATGGCCGGCTCTCCCGTCGCATTGGCGAGCGGCGTGAAGGCCACCCAGTCCAGCAGCCGGGCCATGATGACCTCGTAGTCCTGGTCGGGCCGTAAATGGCCGATCAGTGGCGTCTCAGTGGCCAGCGTCGGGGTGAGAGTGACGTCATAGCGGGAGTGATGCCGTGCAGCGGCGTACCTGGAGGCCGCGAGGACGGCCACCGACACCGGTTGCAGTGGCAGGCTCCGTGCTGCATGGCGGGCCAGCCCGCGGGTCAGGTTGTCGAGCTTGCCCGGATCCCAAGAGGGGCCGAAGTCGCGGCGCCCACGCTGTGTTATCACCAGTGCGAGCATTGACCAGTAACGGGTGAAGTGGTCCGGGAAGGACGCCGGCACCGGTGGCTCGATCTGCTCGACGCGGTGGCCGAGCGACTCCAGCAGCGACGCCGTCTGCAGGGTCAGTTCGCGCACCTCGGGAGAGGAGTCGCTCCCGATCCCGGAGGTGACGACCGCGATCGTGAGTCTCTCCTTGCCCGGCCGGGTCACGTCGCCGATCGGGGCCAATCGCGGGTTGCGCCAGATCTTCTCGGCCTCCCGGAAGAAGGCGGCCGTGTCACGCACGCTGCGCGTCAGCACGCCGTCGGAGATGATGCGTACGGGCATCTGGCGCATCGTCGTGTCCTGGGCGAGCCGGCCACGAGTGGGCTTGAGGCCGACCAACCCGTTGACCGAGGCCGGGATTCGGATCGAGCCCCCTCCGTCGTTGCCGTGGGCGATCGGAACTGCTCCGGCCGCCACCAGCGCTCCCGAGCCGGCCGACGACGCACCTGCGTAGTGGTCCGTGTTCCACGGTGAGCGCACCGGACCCAGGCGTATGTGGTCGGCCGCCGCAGAGAAGCCGAACTCCGAGATCTGGGTCTTCCCGAGCGGGATCAGTCCGGTCGCGAGATACATCCGGGCGAAGTCACCGTCAGCGCCCTGTCGTGGCGCCACGAAGGCGTCCGTGCCCTGCTGGGTGGGCATGCCGGCAACGTCGACGTTGTCCTTGACGAACGTCGGGACTCCTGCGAACCAGCCGCCGCGAGGGTGCCGCGCCTCCGTGCGGGCCCGGTCGAAGGCCGCGTGTGACACCGCGCCCAGTCGCTCGTCGACCCGCTCGGTGCGATCGATGGCCGCCTCCACCACCTCCGGCACAGACACCTCACGCGCCCTGAGGGCAGCCACGAGGCCGGTCGCGTCGAGATCGGCCAGGGCATCGTCGGTGAAGGCGTGCACACGCGTCATGATCCGAGGCTAGGCGTTCAGGACCGGACCGACCAGCCCTATCGACCAGCCCTACCGGTCAGCTCCGCGGCGGTGACAGTCGACGAGGTGGTCGTCGATGAGCCCGATCGCCTCCATCAGCGCATACATCGTGGTGGGCCCGACATGCGCGAAGCCGATCGTCTTCAACGCCGTCGCCAGCGCGATTGACTCGGACGAGGTCGTCGCGACATCGGCCACCGTACGAGGCGCCGGGCCGGGCTCGGGGCGGAAACTCCAGATGAGGGCCTCGAGTCCGTCTTGCTCACGTAGCGCCACGGTGGCCCGGGCATTGGTGATGGCGGCGTCGACCTTGCGTCGGTTGCGCACGATGCCGGCATCGGCCATCAGCCGCTCGACATCAGCCGGTCCGTACGCCGCGACGATGTCCGCATCGAAGTCGGCGAACGCGACCCGGAACGCCGGGCGTTTGAGCAGGATGGTGCGCCACGACAGACCGCTCTGGAACGCCTCGAGGGTCAGCCGCTCCAGGTGGGCCGCCTCTCCCGAGACACGCAGTCCCCACTCGGTGTCGTGGTAGGCGCGGTTGACGTCCTCACCGGCACCCCACGGGCAGCGGGCGACGCCGTCAGTGCCCACCACTGCTGTGCCCACCACTGCTGTGTCCACCACTGCCGAATCCGTCAGTGCCGGAGCTTGAGTCGTACGTTGGGGAGCACCGGGGCAGGGATGCGCGCCAGGTCGGTGTCGACGGGACCGAACCGATCGGCCTCCTGCTCCCAGTCGTCACGGAACTCGACGATGTCCTCGTGGCTACGGCCCAGGAAGTTCCACCACATGACGATCGCCTCGTCGAACGGGGTCCCTCCCAGAAGGAGCAGCCTGGCCTCCTCGCGCGCAGTCAGGGTGAGCGTGGTGCTGCCCGGCGCCACGTAGGCGAGTTGGCCGGGTTCGAGTTCCTGGCCCTCCACCTCGATCCGGCCCACGTCGAGCAGGACGCCGTGCTCGAACGTCTTGTCCACCTCGATGTCGAGGGTGGCTCCCGGGGCGAGCATCACTTCTGCGCCCAGCAGCGGGGTGTGGGTGTCCACCGGTGATGTCGCTCCGAACAAGGAGCCGAGGAACACCCGCGCCTCCCAGCCGGGACCGCGCACGGGTGAGGGGATGAAGCGGTCGAAGCCCGGCTCGACCTGACGGGCCTGTTCCGGGAGCGCGACCCACAGTTGGGTGCCGTGCAGCATCGAGGTCTGGGCCGTCGAGACCTCGCTGTGGCTGACCCCGCGACCAGCCGTCATCAGGTTCAGTTCGCCGGGTTTCACCAGGGTGTGGTGGCCGGCAGAGTCCCGGTGCTCCACCTCGCCCTCGAAGAGCCAGGTCGCGGTCTGCACGCCGACGTGTGGATGGGGCGCGACCGCCATCCCACCCGTCTGGTCGACCTCGTCGGGACCGTAGTGGTCGATGAAGCACCACGCGCCGATGAGGGCTCGGTGGCGCTGCGGGAGAGTGCGGCGAACGCGCATGGCCCTCGGTCCTCCGAGCGGAACCTCGCGCGATGTCAGCACCTCCACATGGGCGCGGAGTACGGCGTTGGTCATCGCGAGCCACGGTACCGTCCCGGGACAATCAAGGCGTCAACTTCTTGCGTTCCGGACAGGTCCGGAATAGGTGTCGCGAAGACGCCGTTCGGCCTAGGTGCCCTCACTCTTCGAGCCGCTGTCCCTCGGGGCGGTCACCACTGCCAATCGCGTCTTCATGGCCCCGCTGACCCGCATGCGGGCGACGGCGCCGCACGATCTGCCGAACGAGTTGATGCAGGAGTACTACACCCAGCGCGCGAGTGCCGGGCTGATGATCTCCGAAGGCACCCAGATCAGTCCCGAGGGCAAGGGCTACATGGACACCCCCGGCATCCACAGCTCCGAGCAGGTGGCCGGCTGGCGTCGGATCACCGATGCCGTACACGCCGCAGGCGGTCTCATCGCAGCGCAGTTGTGGCACGTCGGCCGGGTGTCCCACGAGTCCTTCCACGACGGCGCGCTGCCGGTGTCGGCCAGCGCGACTCCCTACCGCAACCGCGCAACGATCCGCGGTACGGACGGGGAGCCCGTCCGGGTGGACTGTCCCACGCCCCGCGCCCTCGATCTCGAGGAGATCCCACGGGTGATCGAGGACTATCGCCGCGCCACCACCAACGCCCGGGACGCCGGCTTCGACCTGGTGGAGATCCACGGTGCCCACGGCTACCTGCTGCACCAGTTCCTCGCCTCCGACAGCAACCAGCGCACCGATTCCTACGGCGGCCCTCTGGAGAACCGCGCCCGACTGATGCTGGAGGTCACCGACGCCGTCGTCGGCGCCTGGTCGGCCGACCGGGTGGGGATCCGCATCTCCCCGATCGGATCGTTCAACGGCACCGACGACCCCGCGGGTGTCGAGGCCGGACTCCACGTGGCCCGCGAACTCGGGCAGCGTCGACTGGCCTTCCTGCACCTTTCCGAACCGGACTGGGCCGGCGGACCCGCGCTCGACGACGGTTTCCGCAGCGCACTGCGCCGCGCTCACCCGGGCCCGATCATCGGTGCCGGCAACTACGACCTGGCCAAGGCGAGGCGACTCCTCGACGCCGGTTTCATCGATGCCGCAGCGTTCGGTCGGACCTTCATCGCCAACCCCGATCTGCCGCGTCGCCTGGCCGAGGGGTTGGCCCTCAACGAGCAGGTGCCCGAGACGTTCTACGGCGGCGACGGGCGCGGCTACACCGACTATCCGGCCTACCCGAGTCCCGAGCCGACCCGGAGCTGAGCGGACGCGCGCAGGTGCCACCGCCAGCACAGCCAACCCAGCACCACACAGGCAGCGGCGGCGAGAGAGAACCCGAGCACCGAACGACCGGCGTACGGGGTCAGTGTCACTGCGCCGACCGCGTTGAAGAGCAGCGTCACGAACGACCCGGCCGACATCACCGCACCGCGCCGGGTGGGCACCAGGTCGAGCATGAGCAACTGGATGTTGGGATAGGCCAGGCCGTTGCCGAGGGCGATGAGCGACACCCCGACCACCGCCCACGGCAGTGACGCGCCGTACGGCGTGAGCGCCACCAGAACGCCCAGCAGGGCCCCCACGATGCTGATGGAGTAGCCGATCGAGACCAGTTGGGTGCTCGTCACCAGGCGGCCGAAGCGGGCGCTGGCCACCGAGCCGGTGACCATGGCCGCGATCATCGGGACGAAGAGTTTCCAGAAGTCCAGCTCCCCCTCGCCGAGCAGGTCGACCACGAAGATCGCCGCCCCACCGATGTAGAGGAACTGCGCACCGAAGACGAGAGTGCCGGCCCACGCCATCCGGTGGAAGGTCGGTTCGCGGACGACCGTGAGCAGACCGGCGACGATCTCGCCGACGCGCAGCGGCACCCGGCTCTCGGGCGGATGACTTTCGGGGAGCACCGCGACCGAGGTGATGATCAGCACCAGACCCAGCGCAGCCATGAACCAGAACACCGTCTGCCAGGGCCCCACCTGCACCAGCAGCCCGCCCACGACCGGCGCCACTGCCGGCGCGACGCCGAAGATGACCGCCACCTGACTCATCATCCGCTGGGCCTGCGGACCGTCGAACAGGTCGCGGATGATCGTACGACTGACGATCGTGGAGCCTCCGGCAGCCAGTCCCTGCACCGCACGACCGACCAGGAGCCACTCGAGGGTGGGGGCGAAGGCGCAGCCGACCGAGGCCACGGCATACACCGCGAGAGACCCCACGATCACCGGGCGTCGTCCGACCGCGTCGGAGAGAGGTCCGTGGAAGAGACTCATCACGGCGAACGCCAGCATGTAGACCGTGACGACGAGTTGCAGGTCGACGGTGTCGACCTGCAACTCGCGGCCCATGGACGCGAAGGCCGGGAAGGGGGTGTCGATGCTGAAGGGACCGATCATCGACAACATCGCCAGCACGAGCGGGATGCCGATGAGCACCCGGCGCGATGCCGGGTCGAGTTGCTGGGTCACTTCAGGAAGTATGCGGCTCGTCGCCATGAAGCGCACCAGATCTGATGCCGCTCCTGGGCCTCAGGAGTTGGTGAAGACCGCCGGACCACCGTCATCCCCGCTCGGACCACGACCGGCCCAGGTCCAGGCGTAGGAGGGATCGTCACAGGCGGCGCCGCCCTCGCCGATCTCCAGGGGAGCAAAGGTGTCGACCATCACGGCCGACTCGTCGAAGAACTCCACGCCGAGCGAGGCCTCGACCGAGCTCGGCTGCGGGCCGTGGGCGTGACCGCCCGGGTGCAGGCTGATGGAGCCGAGTTTGATGGCCGAGCCCTTGCGCGCCTCGTAGTCGCCGCCGACGTAGAACATGACCTCGTCGGAGTCCACATTCGCGTGGTAGTAGGGCACCGGGATCGCCAACTCGTGATAGTCGACCTTGCGGGGCAGGAAGTTGCAGATCACGAAGTTCCAGCCCTCGAAGACCTGGTGCACCGGCGGCGGCTGGTGGACCTTGCCGGTGATCGGCATGTAGTCCTCGATGTTGAACGTGTAGGGGTAGAGACAACCGTCCCAGCCGACCACGTCGAAGGGGTGCGTCGCGTAGGTCATCCGGGTGCCGACGATGCCGGCGCTGGTGCGGTGCTTGACCAGCACGTCGACGTCGGTCCCCTCGAGCTGGATCAGTTCCTCGGGTCCGTACAGGTCACGCTCACAGAAGGGAGCGTGCTCGAGGAACTGCCCGAAGCGGGAAAGGTAGTTCTTGGGCGGGTGGATGTGGGAGTTGGCCTCCACGGCGTAGAGCCGCGACGGCTCGGCCGGCACCCAGCGGTGATCGGTCGAGCGCGGGATGATGACGTAGTCACCGGTGCGGTAGGGGACCACGCCGAAGACCGTCTCCACGGTGCCGCTGCCGAACTCGACGAAGACGCATTCGTCGCCGATGGCGTTGCGGTAGAGCGGGCTGGGATCAGTGCCGGTGACGACATAGGTCAGGCGCACGTCGTTGTTGCCCAGGATCAGCCGGCGACCCTCCACCGGGCAGGTGCCGGTCTCGAGGTCGTGGAGCTTGAGGTGGATCGGCTTGAGCGGATGGTTGGGCCGGCGCGACTGGTCGCCCAACTCCCACACCTGACTGTCGACGATCGCACTGGGGACGCCACGGTGATAGAGCAGGGAGGAATCGGAGGAGAAGCCCTCCTCCCCCATCAGCACCTCGCGAAAGAGATGTCCGTTCTCGTCCCGCATCTGGGTGTGACGCTGTCGGGGCAACTTCCCGATCGCACGGTAGTGGGCCATCCGCCTGCTCCATTCGTCCGATTATCGGACTACATCGTCCGCTATCTGGTGGTTACAGTAGCCCCGTGTTCCCGACTTCCGCACCCCCCGAAATCTGGCCGCCCCTGTGGCAGGGCCTGGTCGACGACGCCGCCATCTTCCCGCCCGGCAACGCGCCGCTCGAGGCAGCGATCACGGCCCACCGCGCACACGCCTCGACGTGGTACGCCGACTTCGTCGGTTCCTTCGTGGTACGCGACACCGATCTGGCCTCGGTGCCCGAAGGTGTCCCGGCTTCGGTGGTCCTCACGACTGGTGCCGGCAGCATCGAGAGCGTGGCCCACCTTGCCGCGCGCAAGAACGTCACCATCGCCGGGCTCGAGACCGCCCTGCGCGACCCTGCCGATCTGGTCGCCAACGTGCGTCGCGTCGACGCCGCCGTACGAGCTGCCGAGCTCGACGTCCCGGTCCACATCGAGATTCCGGGCCCGGTCACCGGCTCCTGGCTGGCCGCCGCCGACGAGGTGGCCGCCTGCGGTCACCGGCTGAAGTTCCGTCTCGGCCACGTCGATCACGACCTGATCCCGAAATCAGACACGGTGGCGAATTGGATCGACGCTGCGCTGGACCGCGAAACCGCCTTCAAGGGCACCGCCGGCCTGCACCGCGCTGTGCACCACGACCCTGAAGGCGGCGGGGCCCACGGCTTCCTCAACGTGCTGGTGGCCACCAGTGTGCTGTGGGACGGCGGGTCGAGGCAGGATGCGGTCGAGGCACTCGAGCAGCCCCACGGCCCGACCCTGGCCGCTCACTTCTCCGCGAACGATCCGGGCAACGTACGCCGCTGGTTCACCTCCTTCGGCTCCTGCTCGGTGATCGAACCCCTCGATGACCTGATCACCCTCGGACTTCTTCCCCCTCACCCCACGGAGCGCCCATGACTTCCCAGACCCCTCTCGCCGGCAGCACCTGGGTCGAGGGAGCCACCGGCTCCCTCTTCGGCCTCGACAATCTCCCGTACGGCGTCTTCTCGACGTCCGCTGACGGGGCGCGCGTCGGCGTACGCATCGGTGACTTCGTCCTCGACCTGGCCGCTGCGGCCGAGAGCGACGCCTCCGTGTCGAGCCTGGCTGCCACCTGGCGCAGCGTCAGTCTGAACGCCTTCATGGCACTGGGCCACGAGCAGTGGGCCGAGGCGCGCACCTGGATCAGCTCGACTCTCGGCGATGAGGCCAACCGGGAGCGCGTCACGCCCTTCCTCCACCCCCTGGGCGACGTCACGCTGCACCTACCGATCGAGGTCGGCGACTACATCGACTTCTATGCCTCCGAGCACCACGCCACCAACCTGGGGAAGATCCTGCGGCCCGACTCTGCGGCACTGCTGCCCAACTGGAAGCACCTGCCGGTGGGCTATCACGGGCGCTCCGGCACCGTCATCGTCTCGGGTACCGATGTCATCCGTCCGTGCGGCCAGCGCAAGGCCCCCACCGATGAGTTGCCCTCCTACGGGCCTTCGCTGCGTCTCGACATCGAGGCTGAACTGGGCTTCGTGGTCGGCGAACCGTCGGAGATGGGCGGGCGGGTGAGCACGGGTGACTTCGCACGTCACACGTTCGGAGTCCTCGGCCTGAACGATTGGTCGGCCCGTGACATCCAGGGCTGGGAATATGTCCCGCTCGGCCCCTTCCTCGGCAAGTCCTTCGCGACGTCCGTCAGCGCGTGGGTCACCCCGCTCGCTGCCCTGGACGCGGCGTGGACCGACCTGCCGGGCCAGGACGACCCGAAGGTGCTCGACTACCTGCGCGTCGATGGTCCTGCGGGTCTCGACATCGAGGTCGAGGTGGTCCTCGACGGCGAGGTCATCGCTCGCCCGCCCTACCGCACGATGTACTGGTCGCCGGCGCAGATGTTGGCCCACACCACCGTCAACGGAGCCAGCGTGCGCACCGGCGACCTATGGGGCTCGGGCACCATCTCGGGCCCCGAGCGCGACCAGCTCGGCTCGCTGATGGAGTTGTCGTGGGGCGGCAAGGAGCCCTACACCGTTGCCGGCCGAGAGCGCACCTTCCTCGAGGACGGCGACGAGGTCACCCTGCGCTACACCGCGCCCGGCACCGCCGGTGGTCGTATCGCTCTGGGCGAGGTCACCGGAAGGATCCTGCCCGCGCGCCTAGGCTGAGCCGGGTGAAGCCACTCGGTCAGTACGCCGCACCACAGCACGCGATCGCGCACCTGTCCGACCCCCACCTGATCGGTGGGGGCGGACTGCACTACGGCGTGATCGACAACGACGCCAATCTGCTCCGCGCGATGGAGCGGCTGGCTGCGGTGCAGCCCGCGCCCCGGGCACTGGTCTTCACCGGCGACCTCGCCGATCAGGGCGAGCCTGCGGCCTATGCCCGGCTGCGGGAGATCGTAGAACCGGCTGCTGCGGCGATGGGCGCGATCGTGGTGTGGACGATGGGCAACCACGACGACCGACTGGCCTATGCCCAGGGTCTCTTCGATCTCGACGACGAGGTCGATCCCTCGGCTCCGCAGGATCGAGTGCATGAGGTCGACGGACTCCGGATCGTGGCCCTGGACACCAGCGTCCCCGGCTACCACCACGGCGCCCTGAGTCCTGGGCAACTCAGCTGGCTCGCCGATGTCCTCGCGACTCCGGCCGAACACGGCACCCTCCTGGCCATGCACCACCCGCCGATCCCGTTGCCGATGCTGCGTGCTGCGGAGCTGATCGAACTGCACGACCAACAGTCGTTGGCCGATGTCATCACCGGCACCGACGTACGAGGCATCCTCGCCGGGCATCTGCACTTCTCGACCTGGTCCACCTTTGCCGGAGTTCCGGTCTCGGTCGCCGCCGCGAGTTGCTACACCATCGACCCCGCCCCGGTGGATCGCTTCGTGTCCGGGGTCAATGGCGGGCAGGGTCTCACCATGGTGCACACCTACGACGACCGATTGGTGCACACGCTGGTCCCCCTCGAGGCCGGCACCGAGGTCAGCCACATCGGGCTCGACATCGCGGAGGCGCTGGAGACGCTCTCACTTGAGGAGGCCCGGGAACTGGCCTCCTCGAAGAACTCGCCCTTCTACACCTGATCGGCAATGATCCGACGGGGCCGGCCGGTCCTGCCTCTCGGAAGGTGCTGACCGTGCAACGACTCAACTCAACTGTGGGCTGGTTGATCAGCGCCACGCTCGCGCTAGTTCCGGGAGCCGTGCCCACCGGTACTGTCGATCCTGGGCCCGAGATGGACTGGTCGGCGGCACAGCGCGATGACGTCGCGGCGGTGGCCTATTTCGCCACGTCGATCTATGAGCCCACGGGTCGTGCGTCGCTGCTCGTGATTCATGATGATGGCAGCACTGACGTCGTACCCGTGGGCGCTCTGGACATCGCCATGTTGGCCGCCGGGCCCGACCGAGCCTTCACCTACTCCTCGTCCACCACGACCACGACCGTGAACGCCGACTCGGCAGATGCTTGGCTTCGTGGTGGCGAACAGTGGACGGGCGAGTGGACGGGGATCACCGATGCCGGGGAGACCTTGGCCGTGTTCAACACCGGTGATGTATTCATCACCGACGGCAGTCGGCGCGCCCATGTGAAGGTGCCCGATGGGCCGGGCGCCACCGGGATGTCCCGCGATGCAGTCTGGTTGCTTCGCCAGGGAAGCCTTGGCGTCCATGGCCGGGTGTCGCTCTATCGCATCGCCCTGGCCGGGGACCCGAAGCCCCAGCGGACCACGTGGATGTATCACGGGGGCCGGGGAGGATGGCTCCACGGAGGTCAGGAGCTCGGTACGGGAACCAGCATCTTCTCCCATCGGAACCGGCTCTGGTATCTCGAACAACTGGTGGCGCAGGACCGCACCATGACGCTCCGACTGGCGGAAGTCGATCCGCGCAAGCAGGGGAAGGGCTACTACACCTCACACGGAATCGGGCCGATCCCCAGAGCTCTCTACGACGATCGTGATGGCGTGAACCGGCTGGCTGCCCAAGCGGGAGAAGGTCACCTCTACCGCGGCGGCCTCTACATCGTGAACGGTCAGGGTGAGCTGTTGAGGGTGAGCCTCGCCACCGCCAGGATGCGGGTGATCGGTCGCGTCCGTCGACATGCCAGGAACGCCGTGGATGCGGCCGTATCGTGGAACGAGGGCACCCTCAATGTCCTGGTCGGCGACGTAAACCCGAAAAAGCTTCGGCTCGAGACCTACGATCTGAGGAGTGGCGAACGCAGCTCCTCCATGGAGATCGCGGTTCCGAAGGAGATCTGGTCGGATGCCGGCCAGTTCCTCGGGGCCATGGCGGTGCCTCGGGACTGAAGCGCCGATCTACTCGACCCAAGGAGCCTCGTGCGACTTCTCCTGATGCGACACGGTCAGACGTTCGCCAACGTCTCCGGCGAACTCGACACCGCCGACCCCGGGCTCGAACTCACGCCGCTGGGCCACACCCAGGCCGCGGCAGCAGCCCGCGCGCTCGTCAGCGAGCGTCTCGAGGCGGTCTATGTCTCCAGCCGGATCCGTACGCACCAGACCGCGTCGCCCACCTCGGTGGAGCGCTCCCTGGCTCCGGGCCAGCTCGACGGGTTGGAGGAGATCGGGGCAGGCGACTTCGAGATGCGTCACGACCACGATGCCGTGCACGGCTACATCTCGACCGTGGCCACCTGGCTCGAGGGCCGCCTGGACGTCCGGATGCCCGGGTCGGAGACGGGCGAGGAGTTCCTCCACCGCTACGACGCGGCCGTCCACCGCATCGTCGAGGCCGGGCACCGGTCAGCGCTCATCGTCAGTCACGGCGCCGCACTCCGCACCTGGATCTCGTCGCGGATGCTGCCCTCGGACCAGGCGCCGTCAGTCACCGAGCCGCTGCACAACACCGCCCTCATCGTGCTCGAGGGCGACCCGTACGACGGGTGGCGGCTGGTCTCGTGGCAGGGCGACCCCGTCGGCGGCAGGTTCCTCGACGATCCGGCGGCGCCAGACCCCACGGGCGACCTCGATGAGGACGCGCCGCACGCCTGACTACCCTTGCGCGGTGAATGCCGATCAAGACCCCATGGTTTCCGAGGTGTGGGGCGACGAATACCGGGTCGTTCGCGAGGCGATGGACTGGGCCGAGGCCCGCGCCGTGCGCGAGACCGACCCGAAGACGACCGCCCGTACGGCCGAGGAACTGCGCGAGGCCGCCGGGCAGACGGTGTGTGCTGCCGGCATCGGCGGGCGCGCGGCGCTCCGCGTGTTCAGGGACGTCCTCGAACCGGCCACCCGTTCCCAGGACGATCCGATGAACCTGGCCTACATCCCGTCGGCCCCCACCCGCGCGTCGGTCGCCTTCGACTTCGTCACCAGCGCCGCGAACGTCTTCGGCGGCGTGTGGGAGACCGGAGCCGGCGTCATCTTCGCCGAGAACGAGGCGCTGGGGTGGCTGATCGAGTTGTTGGACTGGCCGGAGACCGCCGGCGGTGTCTTCGTCTCAGGTGGGACCAACGGCAATCTGTCCGCGCTCGTCGCCGCGCGTGAGGCCGCTCTGGCCCGGCGCGGCAGCCGTCCGGACCAGGGCTGGCAGCTCGCGTGCACGGGCGAGGTGCACTCCTCGATCCGTTCGACGGCGCGAGTGCTGGACGTCACCATCGTCGAGGTGCCGGGCGATGAGAACGGCCGGCTGACCGGCGCCGCGCTTGAGCCGATCCTGCGTGAGCACCCGGATGTCTTCGCCGTCGTCGCCACCGCGGGGACGACCAATGCCGGACTCATCGACGACCTGGCCGGCATTGCCGACGCCTGCGAGAGCCACGGCGTGTGGATGCACGTCGACGGCGCCTACGGCGGGGCAGGTCTGGCGGCACCGAGCGTACGGGCGCAGTTCGCCGGCGTGGAACGGGCCGACAGCTTCATCGTCGACCCCCACAAGTGGCTCTTCGCCCCCTACGACTGTTGTGCCCTGCTCTATCGCGACCCGGAGTTGGCGCGAGCCGCCCACGCACAGCGGGCGAACTATCTCGACCAGATCGACCGCGAGATGTGCAACCCCGCGGACCTGGCCGTGCACCTCTCGCGCCGCGTCCGGGGACTGCCCTTCTGGTTCAGCCTCGCCACGCACGGCACCGACCGGTACGCCGCCGCGGTGGAGCGCACCCTGGAGACCTCGCGGATCGTGGCGGATGCCATCAGGTCGAGCCCGTCGCTGGAGCTGGTCTGCGAGCCGCAACTCTCGGTACTGCTCTTCCGACGGGTGGGCTGGGAGCCTGAGGACTACCGCGAGTGGTCGCAACGGATGGCCCACGAAGGGGTCATCATGTGCCTGCCCACCACCTGGGGCGGCGAGACCGTGTTGCGGCTCGCGTTCGTCAATCCCGCGACCAGGGCTGAGCGAGTCGTCGAGGTGCTGGAGACCCTGCGCTGATCCCCCACCCGCGCGCTCGGTTTCTCAGACCCCTTCCTCGCCGATGCCGGGATGGACGAACGCCCTCCCCTCGCGCATCTGCTCGACCGCGCCGGGATGGACCCGGTGCAGGTGCTCGATGCCACGACGGCGATAGCGCAGGATCTGGATGATCCCGAAGGCCCAGAACAGATATTGCACCGACAGCGCGATCTTGAAGTCGCCCAATGTGTAGGCAGTCATGCCGCCGGGCTCGACGAGGTCGAGCACCACACCGATCAGCGCCATGGTGAGCAACGAGGCCGTGAAACCGCCGACGTTGACCAGGCCGTTGGCTCGACCGATGGCATTGACCGGGGTGAAGGATCGCGCCAGGTCGAAGCCGACCATCGAGGCCGGCCCCCCGCTCGCGGTGGCACAGGCCATCACGATCACCAGCCAGTTCGGCGCCTGACCGGGCCACAGCAGGACAGCGGTCCACGGGACGATCATGGCGCTCACCACCGCGATCACGATCCAGGAGCGGTAGTAGGGCAGCCACTCCACGAGTTTGGCCAGCCCCAGCCCACTCACCACCGCCCAGCCGGTCATCACCATCAGCAGGGTGCTGGCCGATGCCCGGGTCCAACCGAGACCTTCCACCAGGAACGGGAAGCCCCAGAGCAGGACGAAGACCGTGGCCGCGAACTGGGAGGTGAAGTGGGACCACATGCCCAGGCGGGTCCCGGGATTGCCCCACACCGTACGCACCGACTGGGCCAGGGCGCGCAGCTTCACCGCGACCACCTCGTCACGACGGTAGGGCGAGTCCTTGACGAGCACCAGGACCGCGACGAGCAGCACCACCCCGATGCTGGAGGTCAGCGCGAAGGCCCGGGTCCAGCCGAGCGCGTGGAGCAGGAATGCCAGCGGGCCCGCCGCCGCGATGGCCCCGAGCTGCCCGGTCAGGCCGGTGAGCTGGGTGACCATCGGAGCCTGTCGCACCAGGAACCACAGCGAGACGAGCCGGATCACGCTGACGAAGATCATCGCGTCGCCCGCACCGAGCACGGACCGCGCCAGGACGGCAACACCGAAGGAGGTGCTGTAGGCGAAGACCAGCTGCCCGAGCGTCATCAGCACCAGGCCACTGATCAGCATCGATCGTGACCCGAAGCGGTCCAGGAGCACGCCGACCGGGACCTGCATCCCGGCGTAGACCACGAGTTGGAGGACGGTGAACGTCGCCAGCGAGGTGGCGTTGATGTCGAAGCGCTCGGTCGCGATGATGCCGGCGACGCCGAGTGAACTGCGGTGGAACACTGCCAGGGTGTAGACCGCCAGGGCGGTGAGCCAGATCCCCCACGCCCGGCGCCTGCCAATGTCGTGGATCTGCTCGCCGCTCACCGGCACAGCATGCCAGCGGCTGCCGGGCGCTCCCCATGTAACGCGGTGTTCGTGGCTCTTGCGCGCGGTTGCTACCGCGCGGTGGTGCACTTAACTGCGCGTTACATGGTGGGGAGACGCTCGCAAAGGCGTAAATGACCTGAGCCCCGCACGGGGCGGGGCTCAGTGGCAGATGAAGGATTCGAACCTTCGAAGGCATACGCCGACGGATTTACAGTCCGCTCCCATTGGCCGCTCGGGCAATCTGCCAGTGTCTGCACCCCTGTTGAGGACCACGAGACAAGAAGGGAGAATAGCGCAGGCACTACTTCGGATCGAATCGCCGGGTCACCCGGCAGGAGGCACACCATGGCTGACTCGAGCTTTGACATCGTGAGCAAGCTGGACCGTCAGGAGGTGGACAACGCGTTGAGCCAGGCGTCGAGGGAGATCGCGAACCGCTTCGACTTCAAGGGCACCGGCGCGAGCATCGAGTGGAAGGGCGAGCAGGCCATCGAGATCACTGCCTCGGCCGACGACCGCGCGAGCGCAGTCCTCAGCGTCTTCCAGGACAAGCTCATCAAGCGTGACCAGAGCCTGAAGATCCTCGATGCCTCGGAACCGCGCCAGTCCGGCCAGGTGTCCAAGATCGACATCGCGCTCAAGGAGGGCATCACCACCGAAGACGCCAAGAAGATCTCCAAGCTGATCCGCGACGAGGGCCCCAAGGGCATCAAGGCGCAGATCCAGGGTGAAGAACTGCGGGTGTCGTCGAAGAAGCGCGACGACCTCCAGGCCGTGCAGCAGTTGGTCAAGTCGCAGGACTACGAGTTCGCGGTGCAGTTCACCAACTACCGCTGATCTCAGCCTGCCCTCGCACAGGGGTCTAGCAGTGGCGTGTGTCACAGCGCACGTGCCGGGGCGGGTCCAGAGGGTGGGGAGGAGGCGGAGTCTGTATGCCTCGCGGCTATCGTGGCAGAGCGGGCGATGCAGGCCCGATCACACGTAGGAAGCAGGCACGAGGTGTCCCACCCCTCCAAGCAGGTCAAGCAGCTCGATCGCGTCATCATTCGCTTCGCCGGTGACTCCGGCGACGGCATGCAACTCACCGGTGACCGATTCACCCAGGAGACGGCGGCCTTCGGCAACGACCTCGTCACGCTGCCCAACTTCCCGGCCGAGATCCGCGCTCCCCAGGGCACTCTGCCGGGGGTGTCGTCGTTCCAGGTGCACTTCGCCGACCACGACATCCTCACCGCGGGCGATGCTCCTGACGTGCTGGTGGCGATGAATCCCGCCGCGCTGCGCGCCAACCTCGGCGATCTCGCCAAGGGCGCGGCCATCATCGTCGACACCCACGACTTCACCAAGCGCAATCTCACCAAGGCGGGTTACACCGAGAACCCCCTCGACGGAGCGACGCTGGCCGAGTACGCCGTCCACCCGGTCGACCTGACCGGCATGACGATCGAGGCAGTCAAGGAGTTCGGCCTCTCGCGCAAGGACGCCTCGCGCGCCAAGAACATGTTCGCGCTCGGTCTCCTGTCGTGGATGTACGGCCGCCCCACCGACTCGACCACCGCCTTCCTGGGCAAGCGTTTCGCCAAGGTCCCCGACATCCGCGATGCCAACATCGCCGCGTTCAAGGCGGGCTGGAACTTCGGTGAGACCACCGAGACGTTCGTCGTGCGCTACGAGATCAAGCCGGCGCCGATGTCGAGCGGCACCTACCGCAACATCACCGGCAACCTCGCTCTGGCGTACGGCCTCATCGCCGCAGGCGTGCAGTCCGACCTGCCGCTCTTCCTGGGCTCTTATCCCATCACGCCGGCGAGCGACATCCTCCACGAGTTGTCCAGGCACAAGGGTTTCGGCGTGACGACCTTCCAGGCCGAGGACGAGATCGCGGGCGTGGGTGCTGCGATCGGCGCCTCCTTCGTGGGCCATCTCGGCGTGACCACCACCTCCGGCCCGGGCTTGGCGCTGAAGTCCGAGGCGATCGGGCTCGCGGTCATGACCGAACTGCCCCTCATCGTGGTGGACGTCCAGCGAGGCGGCCCCTCGACCGGTCTGCCGACCAAGACCGAGCAGGCCGACCTTCTCCAGGCCATGTTCGGTCGCAACGGCGAGTCGCCGGTGCCGGTCGTGGCGCCCCAGTCTCCCGGCGACTGCTTCGACGCCGCCCTCGAGGCGGCCCGGATCGCTGTCACCTACCGCACCCCGGTCCTGCTCCTCTCCGACGGCTATCTCGCCAACGGCTCCGAACCGTGGCGCATCCCGGAGACCAGCGAGCTCCCCACCATCGACCCGGCGTTCGCCACCGCCAAGAACCATGTGGTCCAGGGCGTCGCCGGCGCCGTCGACGGTGGGGTGGACACCGAAGAGTTCTGGCCCTACCTCCGCGAGGAGGCGACGCTGGCTCGCCCGTGGGCGATCCCCGGTACGCCCGGCCTCGAGCACCGTATCGGCGGCCTCGAGAAGGGCGACGGACACGGAAACATCTCCTACGACCCCGCCAACCACGACTTCATGGTGCGCACCCGCCAGGCCAAGGTGGACCGGATCGCCGAGTCGCTGCCGCCGCTCGTCGTGGACGATCCCAGCGGTGCCGCGAAGGTGCTCGTCCTGGGTTGGGGCTCGACCTACGGACCCATCGGAGCCGGCGTACGCCGTGTACGCAAGGCGGGCTACCACGTCGCCCAGACCCACCTGCGTCACATCAACCCGTTCCCCAAGGACCTCGGCGACGTGCTCCGGCGCTACGACAAGGTGCTGGTGCCGGAGATGAATCTGGGTCAGCTCTCGATGCTGCTGCGCGCCAAGTACCTCGTGGACATCGTCGGCTACGACGAGGTGCGCGGACTACCCCTGAAGGCGGCCATCCTTGCCGACGTGATCGGCGAACTGGTCGCTGCCGCAGAAGGCATCGAGGTCGACCTCCACCCGGCGACCACCCCCATCGGAGAGGACGACTTCTCATGACCACCGACCTCGGACTTCCCGGCTTCGGGTCCGGCACCGCGGGTGTGCCCGCCACCGAGCAGAAGCAGACCGGCAAGGATTTCACCTCCGACCAGGAGGTGCGCTGGTGCCCCGGCTGCGGTGACTACGCCGTACTGAAGGCCGTCCAGTCCTTCCTGCCCGACCTCGGTCTTCGCCGCGAGAACATCGTCTTCGTCTCCGGGATCGGGTGCTCCTCCCGCTTCCCCTACTACCTCGACACCTACGGCATGCACTCGATTCACGGCCGCGCGCCCACGATCGCCACGGGCATCGCGACGGCCCGCGAGGACCTCTCGGTGTGGGTGGTGACCGGTGACGGTGACGCGCTCTCCATCGGTGGCAATCACCTGATCCACACGTTGCGACGCAACGTCAACATGACGATCCTGTTGTTCAACAACCGGATCTACGGGCTCACCAAGGGGCAGTACTCCCCCACGTCCGAGACCGGAAAGATCACCAAGTCGACGCCGATGGGCTCGCTGGACCACCCGTTCAACCCGGTGTCATTGGCTCTGGGCGCGGAGGGCACGTTCGTGGCCCGCACCATCGACTCGGACCGCAAGCACCTGACATCGGTCCTCGCGGCCGCCGCAGCACACCGGGGCACGTCGTTCGTGGAGATCTATCAGAACTGCCCCATCTTCAACGACGGCGCCTTCGACGCGATCAAGTCGCCCGACACGAAGGCGGATGCCCTCATCCCCCTGATCCATGGGGAGCCGATCACCTTCGGCGTCGACGGCAGCAAGGCGCTGGTGCGTGATGAGGAGACGGGTGGCGTGAAGGTGGTGCCGTCCGACGACGTGGCCCCGGGGCAAATCCTGGTGCACGACGCGCACTGTCCCGACCCGACCATCGCCTTCGCCATCTCCCGGTTGACCGACTCCGGCTATCTCAACACCTCGCCGATCGGCATCTTCCGCCAGGTCGAACGCGCCACCTACGACGACGGGGCTCGCGCCCAGCTCTCGGCCTCCAAAAATGGCGACACCGCCGACCGCACCTCCCAGTTGGCGGCGCTGATCGGCGGTGGCGACACCTGGACGGTCGTGTGAGACGTCCGGTGTCGAAACCCGCTCAGTCGAAGTAGAGGGTCCAGACCTGGCCCTTGGTGTTGGCGAAGTCGCCGGAATGGGCCACCTTCGAACGCCACCTCCAGCGACCCTTCTCCGGAGCGAAGATCCGGGTCTTGAAGACCCCGCTCTTGTTGGTCTTGACGACCTTCGCCTTCTTCCACTTGCACTTCTGGCAGGCCTTCTTGAGGATCGTCACCTTCCCCTTGGCGTAGGGGAGGAACGTGCCGTCCGCCTGGGGCTCGGTGATCTTGCCCTTGAGCCGAAAGGCGTTGAACGTCACCTGGTGCTCGCCCGGGTCCTGTTCGACGATCATGCGCTTGGGCTGTGAGCCGGCGGTGGCGCCGACGCTGGTCGCGCTCACCAGCCCGGCCAGCATAAGTACGGCAACGAGCGCTGCCATCACGGTGCGGAGCATCCGCATGAAGCTTCCCCCTCATGTTCTGGTGCAGTGAATCTGAGCCTCGCGGGGATACCCCCCGGAAGCCACCATGGTAAAGGAGAGGGTGAACTAGACTCCGGCGGTGTCAGATACTCGCCGCGGGCTCCTGCTCGGAACAATGGCCTACGTCCTGTGGGGAGCTTTCCCGCTCTACTGGCCGCTCCTGGAGCCGGCCGGCGCCATCGAGATCCTGGCCCACCGGATCGTGTGGTCCTCGCTGACCATGGCGATCATCGTCGTCGTGTGGCGCCGTGCGGACGCGGTGAAGGTGGTGCTGGCGAATCGCCGTACCTTCTTCATCCTCGCGGGAGCTGCTGTGGCGGTGTCGATCAACTGGGCGACCTACATCTGGGGCGTCAACAACGGCCGGGTCGTGGAGACCTCGCTCGGCTACTTCATCAACCCGCTCGTCACCGTCCTCATGGGAGTGCTCATCCTGGGTGAGAGACTGCGGCGTCTGCAGTGGTTCGCGATGGGGATGGCCCTCCTGGCCGTGGTGATCCTCAGCCTCGACTACGGCAGGCTCCCGGTGGTGGCACTGGTCCTGGCCGTCTCGTTCGCCTTCTACGCGCTGGCGAAGAAGAAGGCCGGTGTCGGCCCGGTGGAGAGCCTGACCGTCGAAACGCTGGTGCTGGCGCCCTTCGCGGCCGCCTACATCGGGTGGCTGATGATCATGGGGCAGTCCACCTTCGCCTCCGAGGGTGGTGCGCACACCGCCCTGTTCACCACGACCGGCATCGTGACGGCCATTCCACTGATGCTCTTCGGGGCCGCTGCGATCCGGGTGACGATGGTGTCGTTGGGGCTGTTGCAGTACCTCGCCCCCATCATCCAGTTCGCCCTGGGTGTGTTGGTCTTCCACGAGGAGATGCCACCCGGGCGATGGGTCGGCTTCGGTCTGGTGTGGGTGGCGCTGATGATCTTCACCGTCGAAGCCCTCAACCACCACCGCCGTCAACTCAAACTGATCGCCGAAGCCAGCGCGGTCTAGGCTTTCATCATGGATGAACAGAGCATGGCCGGCCGTACGGTCCTGGTGACCGGCGCGAGCGACGGGATCGGCGCCGAGACCGCCAAGGTGCTGGCGGCACGGGGAGCGACCGTGTTCGTGACCGGTCGCTCGGCCGACAAACTCCGTCCCATTGCCGAGGAGGTCGGCACCGAGCCGCTCATCGCTGACTTCTCCCGGCTCGAGGAGGTGCGGCGTCTGGCCCAGGAGGTGGGTGAGCGCACCGACACCCTCGACCTCCTGATGAACAACGCCGGTGGGATGTTCGCCCCGGCGCAACGGACCCATGACGGCCACGAGCCCAACTTCCAGATCAACCACCTGGCGCCGTTCCTGCTCACCAACCTCCTCCGGCCGAAGCTGGCCGCGGCCGGCTCGTCGCTGGTCGTCAACACCTCGAGCGTCGCCAATCTGATGGGCAAGATCGTGCTGGACGACCTCGACTACGACCGTCGGCGAGCCAGGGAGTTCCCGGCCTACGGCACCGGCAAATTGATGAACATCATGTTCACCCGCGGTGCCGCGCGACGTTGGGCCGACGACGGCATCATCTCGGTCGCCGTCCACCCGGGCGCCGTCGGCAGTTCCTTCGGCAGAGACTCCTGGATCGTGGGCCTGCTCTATCGCTCGCCCCTCAAGGGACTGGCCACCCTCAGCGTGCCCGACGGCGCAGCGCCGTTGATCGCCCTGGCCGAACGCGGTGCCGACCTCGAGATCGATGGACGCTACTTCAGCCGGTTCGACGCGGACGGACGCGAGAACAAGCAGGCGCACGACACCGTACTGATCGACGGTCTCTGGGACAGGTCGGAGCAGCTGGTCGGGCTCGCCTGAGCGGATGGGCGATCGGGTGACCGGCCCCCTGCTCAGGTGGTGCGGGTGGCCACGATGTCGGCGAAGGACTCCAGCGCGCTGCGCACCGGCCCCGGACTGAGCACGCCCAGCAGCGCCTTGGCCCGCTCGGATTCAGCCAGGACGTAGTCGCGCGCCTGGTCCATCGCCGGGTGGGCGCGCAGCAGCGCGAGTGCTTCGGCATGCAGGGCGTCGTCGCTGAGGTCGGTGCCCAGGAGTTCGACGAGTCGGGCATCGGCCGGATCGGTGGAGGACTGAGCCATCAGCACCGGCAACGTGGCCACGCCTTCGCGCAGGTCCGTGCCGGGCGTCTTGCCGGATGCATCGGATTCGGAGGCGATGTCGAGGATGTCGTCGGAGAGCTGGAAGGACGACCCGACGATCTCGCCGTAGCCGCGCAGGGCCTCGATCACTTCCGGGGAGGCGCCACCGAACATGGCGCCATAGCGGGCCGAGGTCGCGATGAGGGAGCCGGTCTTGCCTGCAACGACCTCGAGATAGTGCTCCAGCGGGTCCGCGCCGGGCTCGGGTCGGACGGTCTCGAGGATCTGACCTTCCACCAACTGCATGAACGTCCGGGCCTGGATGCGTACGGCATCAGGACCCAGATCGGCGGTGAGCTCGGAGGAACGACCGAAGAGGAAGTCGCCGGTCAGGATCGCCACGTGATTGTCCCAACGCGCATTCGCCGTGTCGGCGCCGCGACGAAGTTCGGCCTCATCCATCACGTCGTCGTGGTAGAGCGACGCCACATGGGTCAACTCGACCACGCAGGCAGCCGTGAGCACCTCGTCGGCGTCCGGGCAGTCCCCCGTCTCGGCCGCGAGGAGCACCAGCAGTGGTCGAAAGCGCTTGCCCCCGGAAGACATGAGGTGCTCGGCTGCTCGCGAGACGTAGGGGATGCGGGACTTGCAGTATCCGGCCAGCAACGCCTCGACGCGCGCCAGGCGCTCTGTCAGCCGACGCTCGAGGTCAGCGTCGACGACAGGAAGAGCCAGGCTCGAGGCGGATGCGTCACTCACCTGATGAAGTCTCCTGCCACTGCCGCCAGGTCGAGCAACGGGCCCGGCACGACGCCGAGGACGAGGGTGATCGCGGCACAGACAGCAATGGTCGTCGCGGTCATCACCGAGGGGTAGACGACCGTCGGTGCCGCACCCTGCGGCTCATCGAAGTACATGACCTTGATGACCCTGATGTAGAGGTAGGCAGCAATCATGCTGGCCACCACCGCGGCGACCACGACCGGCCAGGCACCCGCAGCCAGTGCCACCGAGAACACTGCCAGTTTGCCGACGAACCCAGACGTCAGCGGAATGCCCGCCATCGCAAGCAGGAAGAAGGAGAACACGGCTGCCACGACTGGCGATTCCTTGCCCAGACCTGCCCACCGCGAGATGGCGCCGGTCTCGCCACCGGAGTCGCGCACCAGGGCCACCATGGCAAAGGCTCCCAACGTGGCGAAGCCATAGGTGGTCAGATAGAAGATGACCGCCTGCAGGGAGGTGATCTCGCCGGGGGCGATCTGGTCCGCAGCCTGGAGGCCGAGGACGCCGGTGAGGATGAAGCCCGTGTGTGCCACCGAGGAGTAGGCCAGCAACCGCTTGATGTCGCTCTGCGTCACCGCCAGAATCGATCCGACGAACATCGACAGAATGGCGATGATCCACAGCATCGGCTCCCACGACCAGCGGTCGGAACCGAGCGCGACGTAGAACAGGCGCATGAGCGCGCCGAACGCTGCCACCTTGGTACCGGCAGCCATGAAGGCCGTCACCGGAGTGGGAGCACCTTGGTAGACGTCCGGGGTCCAGGACTGGAACGGTACGGCCCCGACCTTGAACAGCAGACCGACCGACACCAGACCGGTGCCGATCAACAGCAGGCTGGAGTTGCCGACGTCGTTGCGCACGGCCTCGTTGATGGCGGCGAAATCCATCGATCCGGCGAAACCGTAGAGCAGGGCAGCGCCGTAGAGGAAGAAGCCTGAGGAGAAGGCGCCCAGGAGGAAGTACTTCAGGGCGGCTTCCTGGCTCAGCAGGCGACGACGACGCGCCAGTCCGCTGAGAAGGTAGAGCGGAAGGGACAAGATCTCCAGGCCGACGAACATGGTGAGCAGGTCGTTCGCTGCCGGGAAGAGCATCATGCCGAACACCGCGAACATCAGCAGCGGGTAGACCTCGGTGTGCTCACGGTTGGCGGCAAGCGCCTGCGACTCGGCGTCGGTCCCGGGGATCGCGGCAGCCTGACCGGCGAAGGCCGAGACACCGCCATCGAGGTGACGCTCGGCGAAGAGCAGGACCCCGGCAATGGCCAGGGACAGGATCAGACCCCAGATGAAGAGGCTGGGACCGTCGACGGCCACCGTGCCACCGACCGCGAGAATGCCGCGGGCCCGACCTCCTTCGTGGGAGGGGACCGATCCGGCCACCAGCACCACACCGACCAGCGCCGCGGCGAGACCACCGAGGGACAGAAGGACCTGGGTGAGATAGCGGGCTGCGCGGGGCACGAATGCCTCCACCACCACGCCGAGGCAGGCCACGGCAAAGACGACGAGCAACGGCCAGAGCTCGAAGTATTCGACGGTGGGCTTGACGAACTCGGTCACTGGTGACCTCCCTCAGTGACGCCCACGCTCGAGAGGGTGTCGTGGACGACGGGATTGATGACGTTGAGCAGCGGCATCGGATAGAAACCGAACAACACGAGAGCCAGCACCAACGGAGCCAGGATGCCGACCTCACGCCGGTCCAGGTCGGCCACCGGCTTCGCACCGTCAGGGGCGGGTCCGGTCATCGTGCGCTGATACATCCACAGCGCGTAGAAGGCGGCCAACACGATCGCGAGGACCGCGACCGCTCCGACGAGCCAGTGGTACTGGAATGCGGCAATGATGACCAGCATCTCCGAGACGAACGGTGCGAGCCCGGGTAGGCCCAGCGCTGCGAGTCCGGCAACGAGGAAGATGCCCGCCAGGACCGGCGCAGTCTTTTCGACTCCGCCCATCGCCCGGATGGACGCCGTGCCGGTGCGACGGATCAGGAAGCCGGCCACCAGGAACATCAGCGCTGTCGCGATGCCGTGGTTGACCATGTAGAGGATCGCTCCGCTTCCGCCGTTGGAGTTGAAGACGAAGATGCCCAGGACGATGAAGCCGAAGTGCGACAGCGAGGTCAGACCGATCAGGCGCAGGACGTCGTCCTGTCCGATGGCGACCAGCGCGCCGTAGATGATGGAGATCAGCGCGAGCACCACGACGACCGGAGTCGCCCACTGCGAGGCGTCCGGCAGCAGCCCGAGACAGAACCGCAGCATCCCGAAGGTGCCGATCTTGTCGAGGATGCAGACCAGCAGGACCGAGGTCCCGGTGGTCGCCTTCTCGGTCGTGTCGGCCAACCAGGTGTGGACCGGGAACATCGGAGCCTTGATCGCGAACGCGATGAAGAACCCGAGGAAGAGCCACCGTTGGGTGATCGGGTCGATGTCGAGCGCAGCCAGGTCGGTGAGCAGGAAGCTCGGACGGCCTTGGTTGGCTGAGACGACGTAGAGGCCGATGACCGAGGTGAGCATCACCAGACCACCCGCGAGCTGGTAGAGCAGGAACTTCGTCGCGGCACGACCACGGCCCGAGCGACCGAAGCCGCCGATGAGGAAGTACGCCGGGATCAGGGTCGCCTCGAAGACGACGTAGAAGAGGAGCACATCGGTCGCGGTGAAGACCGCCAGCGACATCGCCTCCAGCGCCAGCGTCCAGGCGAAGAAGGACCGCCCGCCGCCGTTGCCGACGTCGTCCGACTCGTGCCAGGCAGCGAGGAGGACGATCGGGACGAGGACGACGGTCAGCAGGACCATGAGCAGGCCGAGCCCGTCGACACCCAGCGCGTAGTGCACGCCCAGTGCCTCGATCCACGTGTGGGTCTCGGTGAGCTGCATGCCATCACCCACGTTGTACTGCGCTGCAGTCGCGACACCGACGGCCAAGGTGGCGAGGGAGAAGCCCACACCGACCTTCTTCGCCAGCTCGCGCGTGGGAACGAACGCTGTCACCACTGCCCCCACCAGGGGCAGCGCGATCAGGAGCGTCAGAGTGAAGTTCATCCGAGGTTCACCGCCAAAAGGGCAAGGACGACCAACAGGGCGCCGCCGAGCAGGGACAGGGCGTAGGAGCGGACGTAGCCGTTCTGGAGTCGGCGCATGGCGTTGGAGATGCCACCGACGGCCAAGGAGCCGCCCTCGACGACCCCGTCGACACCGACGCGGTCGAGAGTGGTGAGACCACCCACCAGTGCGGCGCCGGGACCGATCACGACCACGTCGTTGATCGCGTCACCGTAGAGATCGGCGCGAGCCGCTGTCGTGAGGAAGGAGACGTCCTGCGGTGCAGTACGGGGGATGTCGCGCTTGGCGACCAGGAACCAGGCAGCTGCGACCCCGATGGCCACCACGACGGAGATCAGCACGGTGATGACCAGGGCCGGGAGCGGCGGCTCGTGGTGCACGGCGCGACCGGTGACGGGTTCGAGCCACTCCACGATCCAGTTGCCGGCAAGCAGCGCACCACTGAGCACCGACAGTGCGGCGAGCACCATCAGCGGCACCGTGATGACGCGGGGCGACTCGTGGGGGTGGGCGTTCTCGTTCCAGCGCTTCTCGGTGAAGAACGTCATCAGCATCAGCCGGGTCATGTAGAAGCCGGTGATGCCCGCGCCCACCAGGGCCAGCACGCCGATCAGCAGGTTGTCGGCCATGGCCGACTCGATGATCTTGTCCTTGGACCAGAAGCCGGAGAAGCCGGGGAAACCGATGATGGCGAGGTAGCCCATCGCGAAGGTCAGGAAAGTGACCGGCATCGCCTTGCTGAGGGCGCCGTAGCGACGCATGTCGACCTCGTCGTCCATGCCGTGCATGAGCGAGCCGGCGCCGAGGAACATGTTCGCCTTGAAGAACCCGTGGGTGAGCAGGTGGAAGATCGCGAAGGGGTATCCCACCGGTCCCAGCCCGGCCGCGAGCATCATGTAGCCGATCTGGCTCATCGTCGATCCGGCCAGCGCCTTCTTGATGTCGTCCTTGGCGCAACCGATGATCGCGCCCCACAGCAGGGTGACGGTCGCGACGATGACCACGGCCGTCTGAGCAATCGGGGCGAGGTCGAAGATGAAGTTGGACCGCACGATGAGATAGACGCCCGCAGTGACCATGGTCGCGGCGTGGATCAGGGCCGAGACCGGGGTCGGGCCCTCCATGGCGTCGAGCAGCCAGGACTGCAGTGGCACCTGCGCCGACTTGCCGCACGCGCCGAGCAGGAGCAGGAGCCCCAGTACGTTGAGCGTGCTCTGGTCCGCATCAGCGGTCATCGCGCTGACCTGGGAGAAGTCGGTCGTGCCGAAGGTGGCGAACATCAGCGAGATCGCCAGCGAGATCCCGATGTCACCCACCCGGTTCATCACGAAGGCCTTCTTCGCTGCCGCCGCCGCCGACGGCTTGTGCTGCCAGAAGCCGATGAGCAGGTAGGACGCCAGACCGACGCCCTCCCAGCCGAGGAAGAGACCCAGGAAGTTGGCGGAGAGCACCAGCGTGAGCATCGCTGCGACGAAGAGGTTGAGGTAGGCGAAGAACCGGCGTCGACGCGGGTCATGCTCCATGTAGCCGATGGAGTAGACGTGGATGAGGAAGCCGACCCCGGTGATGAGGAGCAGGAACAGCGCAGCCAGTTGGTCGTAGAGCAGGTCCATGCCCACGCTGATCGAGCCGGTCTCGAACCACGTGAAGAGGTGCTGACCGACCTGGCGCTCGTCTGCGCCGCGACCGATCAGGGCAGCGAACAGCACCAGGCTGAGGAGGAAGGAGGCCAGCGCGGCAGCAGTGCCGATCAGGTGTCCCTTCTTCTCCATCTGCACCTGGAGGCTGCCCCGGGTCATGGGGGCAACGACGAGGAGGATGAGAGCGCCGAGGAGAGGGAAGGCGATGACCAGCCAGAGCAGGTCGAACACCCCTCCGGCCCCGGTGTCCGGAGACACCAGCGGAATGTCGGCGCCGCCGCTGAGCGGCAGCAGGGACACGAGTGAAGTCACGACAGATCCCCTAGTACTTCAAAAGGCTGGCGTCGTCGACAGAGATCGAGCGCCGGGTGCGGAAGATGGTCATGATGATCGCGAGCCCGATCACGACCTCGGCTGCAGCCACCACCATCACGAAGAAGGCGGCGATCTGACCGTCGAGGTTGCCGTGCTGGCGGGCGAAGGCGACGAACGCGAGGTTGCAGGCGTTGAGCATCAGCTCGACGCACATGAAAACCACGATGGCGTTGCGGCGGGTGAGGACACCCACACAGCCGATCGTGAACAGGATCGCGGAGAGGACGACGTAATGGGTCACTTCACATCCTCCTCGGTGCTGGCCGGGGCACCCGACACACCGGACGGGTCGGGCATCTGGGTCGGGTCGTCGCCGAGCTGGCGACGGACATCCACGATGTCATCAGCCAGGGCCGGCGCGGAGCGAACCGTGCCGCGGGCCGCCAGAACTCTGGAGACCGAGGACTCGGCAGCGGTGCCGTCCGGCAGGAGTGCCGGGGTGTCGACCGCGTTGTGTCGCGCGTAGACGCCGGGTGAGGGCAGCGGGCCGAGGTGCTTGCCGGAATCGGCGTAGTCACGCATGCGCTGCGCAGCCATCTCTGCCTGCCCCGGCTTCGGTGTCAGGCGCTCACGATGGGCGAGCACCATCGCGCCGAGAGCGGCAGTGATGAGGAGTGCGCTGGTCGCCTCGAAGGCGAAGACGTAGTGGGAGAACAAGATGTTGGCGATCTCCTCCACGTTGCCCCCGGCATTGGCCTCCTCGAGGCCCACCACCGTGCCGAGGGTGACCTGGCTGAGTCCGATGACCAGCACGGAGCCGAAGGCCAGGCCCAGCACGATGGCCATGCCGCGTTGTCCGCGGATGGTCTCCACCGTCGAGTCGGCGGCATCGACGCCGATCAGCATCATGACGAACAGGAACAACATCAAGATGGCGCCGGTGTAGACGATGATCTGGACCGCGAAGAGGAACGGCGCCTCGAGCACGGCATAGAGCACTGCCAGGCTGATCATCACCACGGCGAGCAGCAACGCCGCGTGCACGGCCTTGCGCGCGAACAGGATGCCCAGCGCTGCGACCACCATGACGGTGGCGAGGATCCAGAAGGTCATGCCTCCTCCTCCTCCGTCGCGGCGACGCCGTCGGTGGCCCCGGTGCCTCCGGTGGAGGAGCCGTAGGTGCCGCGGTAGTAGTCCTTCTCGTTGTCGCCCAGGCGCATCGGGTGCGGAGGTTGTTCCATACCCGGCAGCAGCGGAGCGAGCAGGTCGCTCTTCTCGTAGATGAGGTCGGCGCGGTTGTTGTCGGCCAACTCGTACTCGTTGGTCATCGTCAGCGCACGCGTCGGGCAGGCCTCGATGCAGAGACCGCACAGGATGCAGCGCGCATAGTTGATCTGGTAGACGCGGCCGTACCGCTCGCCGGGGCTGAACCTGTCGTCCGGGGTGTTGGAGGCACCCTCGACATAGATCGCGTCGGCAGGACAGGCCCAGGCACACAACTCACAGCCGATGCACTTCTCCAGCCCGTCGGGCCAGCGGTTGAGCTGGTGACGACCATGGAATCGCGGCGCGGTCGGGAGCTTCTCGAACGGATACTGCTCGGTGACGACCTTGCGGAACATCGTCCGGAAGGTGACGCCGAACCCGGCAATCGGGTCCCACAGGCTTTCCCTGATGCCCTTTGAATTAGGAGTGGACTCACTCATGGTTCTCCTCCGCTGCAGCGGTGACGGTGGTGCGGCCCGGGGTCGACGTGGTGAAGGTCAGTGGTGCGGCGCCACCGCGGACGGCGCCGCCAGCCGGCATCGGCGGGACGGGGAATCCACCGGCGAATGCGTCGTGCGGCTCGGCGTCGCTCGGATCCTGACCTGCGCCCTTCTTGTCCCCTTCATCGCCACCGATGAAGAGCAATGCGACCGTGAGGACCAGCAGGACCGCGATGGCTATCACCAGGTAGGAGCGGTTGATGCCGCCCTCCAGGGAGATCACGCGAATCGTGGCGACGGCGACGATCCAGGCCAGCGAGACCGGGATCAGCACCTTCCACCCGAGAGCCATGAACTGGTCGTAGCGCAGACGCGGCAGCGAACCACGCAGCCACACGAAGAAGAAGACGAAGATGAAGACCTTGCCGAAGAACCACAGCAGCGGCCAGTAGCCGGTGTTGGCGCCTTCCCAGACGTGCTCGACTCCCCACGGAGCCGCCCAGCCGCCGAGGAACAGCGTGGTCGCGATCGCCGAGACGGTCGCGAGGTTGATGTATTCGGCGAGGAAGAACAGCGCGAACTTGAGGCTGGAGTATTCGGTGTGGAACCCGCCGACCAGCTCACCCTCGGCCTCGGGGAGGTCGAAGGGGGCACGGTTGGTCTCCCCCACCATCGAGATGACATAGATGACGAAGGACGGGAACAGGATCAGGCCGAACCAGAGCCGGTCCTGGGCGGCGACGATCTCCGAGGTCGACATCGAGCCGGCGTAGAGGAAGACCGCGACGAGCGCGAGGCCCATGGCAACCTCGTAGGAGATCATCTGCGCGCTGGAGCGCAGGCCACCCAGCAGGGAGTAGGTGGAGCCGGAGGACCAACCACCGAGCACGATGCCGTAGATGCCGATCGAGGCGATCGCGAGCATGAAGAGCACGGCCACCGGCATGTCGGTCAGCTGGAGAGGCGTGCGGTGCCCGAAGAAGTTGACCTCCGGACCGAGCGGAATCACCGACCAGGTCACGAATGCGGGTACCACGGCCAGGATGGGGGCCACGAGGAAGACGACCTTGTCGGCAGCCTTGGGGATGATGTCTTCCTTCAGCGCCAGCTTCACGCCGTCGGCCAGCGACTGGAGCAGCCCGAAAGGACCGTTGATGTTGGGGCCGATGCGGTGCTGCATCCGGGCCACGACGCGGCGCTCGAACCAGATGTTGAACAGCGTCAACAACACCAGGATCACGAAGATGAAGACCGCCTTGAGGGCGATGATCCACCACGGGTCCTGGCCGAACTGCGCCAGACCGGAGTCTGGCAGGTCCTGGACCGTCGCCAGACGCGAGATCAGTTGCATGGTCACGGGTGCGTTCCCTTCACTGTCACCGAAGCTCCCGGTGAGGCAAGGTCGGCGAGAACACCCCGACCAAAGGATCGAGCAGGAACCCACACCACATCATCGGGCAGGTCCGCGACCTCGACAGGCAACGTCACGCTGCCTCGATCACCGGTGAGTGTCACCGCAGGCTCGTGGCCGGATGCCATCTCGAGCGCGTCGAAGGACGCCCGGCTGAGTCGGGCCACCGGACGACGCGCAGTCGCACGTAGGTATTCCTCGCCGTCCTGCATCGCACCGAGGTCGATGAGTTGCTTCCAGGTGGCCAGCGCCATGGCGCCGGTCCCTTCCTTGGCAGGCTTGGCTGCTCGCGGCGCCTTGCCGGCGTCGATCGCCGGACGGGCACCGTCCCACGGGCCCATCGTCGCCATCTCCGAGCGCACCTCGGCAACGGTGCGGAAGCCGAGCGACACCCCGCGTGCGAGCAGCGCCATCTCGTCGGCGATTCCGGAAAGGACGCGCAGGTCGGGCAGGGATGCCGGGTTGGCGAAGACCGCATCGAAGGGGCGAGCGCGGCCCTCCCACGTGATGAAGGTGCCGGCCTGGTCGTTCACCGGCGCCACGGGAAGCACGACATCTGCCACGCGGGTCACGTCGGTTTCGCGCAGCTCGAGGCTGACGACGAAGCGGGCAGCGTCGAGGGCCGCCCGGAAGGCAGCCGGGTCCGTCGTGTCGTCGGGGTCCACACCACCGATGAGAAGGCCACCGAGGTCGCCCTTGACCAGCGCTGCCACGATCGCGTCGCCGTCGCGCCCGATCTTGGTCGGCAACGAAGCGGCACCCCAGTGGGCAGCCACGTCGACGCGAGCAGCAGCGTCAGTGACCGGACGGCCACCGGGCAAGAGGTTGGGCAGCGCGCCGGACTCGACCGCACCGCGGTCACCTGCACGTCGCGGGACCCAGGCCAGACGGGCACCGGTGGTGCTCGCAAGATCGGCGACGGCGCTCAACGCGCCGTGGGTACGGGCGAGGCGTTCCCCGACGAGGATCACGGTGTCGGCGCCGAGTCCGCCGTCGGATCCCAGCGCCTCGATGGCACGGACCTCATCACCGGGCGCGGTACGGACCAACTCGCCGTCCATCTTCCTCAGACCACGCGAGGAGTAGGGCGCGATCGACACGACCTTGGTGCCGTGGTCCTTGACTGCCTTGCGCAGGCGCAGGAACAGCGTGGCAGCCTCGTCCTCGGGCTCGAGGCCGACCAGTACGACCTGGGCGGCCGACTCGAGGGCGGCGTAGTCGACGTCTCCGGACAGTGCGACGCAGGCGGCCAGGAAGCTGGCTTCCTCGAAGCTGTGCGGACGGGCACGGAAGTCGATGTCATTGGTGCCCATCGCCACACGGGCGAACTTGGCATAGGCGTAGGAGTTCTCGGCCGTCAGGCGCCCGCCGGTGAGCACGGCACCGTCACCGGCAGCCTGCAGACCGCGAGCAGCGACGGCGAAGGCCTCCGGCCACGACGCCGGACGCAGTTCACCGTTCTCGCGGATCCGCGGGTAGGTGATCCGGTCGGAGACGGTGGAATAGCGGAAGGCGAAGCGGTCCTTGTCGCTGATCCATTCCTCGTTGACCTGCGGGTCGTTGCCCGAGAGTCGACGCATGACCTTGCCGCGACGGTGATCGACACGGATGGCCGCGCCACAGGCGTCGTGCTCGGCCACACTCGGGGTGGAGACGAGGTCATAGGGACGGGAGCGGAAGCGGTAGTCGGCCGAAGTCAGCGCCCCGACGGGACAGATCTGGATGGTGTTGCCGGAGAAGTAGCTCTCGAAGGGCTCCTTCTCGTAGATCGCGACCTGTTGCAGGGCTCCACGTTCGGCCATCTCGATGAACGGGTCGCCGGCGATCTGCTCGGAGAATCGGGTGCAACGCGCGCACAGGATGCATCGGTCGCGGTCGAGCAGGATCTGGTGGGAGATGTTGATCGGTTTGGGGAAGGTGCGCTTGATGCCACCATTTGCCGAGAACCGGCTCTCGCCCTGGCCGTTGCTCATCGCCTGGTTCTGCAGGGGGCACTCGCCACCCTTGTCGCACACCGGGCAGTCGAGGGGGTGGTTGATCAGCAGGAACTCCATGATGCCGTGCTGTGCCTTCTCGGCCACGGCACTGGTCGCCTGGGTGCTGACGACCATCCCCTCGGCGACGGGAATCGTGCACGACGCCTGGGGCTTGGGGAATCCGCGGCCGTTGCCGGCGTCGGGGATGTCGACCAGGCACTGGCGACAGGCGCCCACCGGCTCGAGGAGGGGGTGGTCGCAGAAGCGCGGGATCTGGACGCCCACCTCTTCGGCAGCGCGGATCACCAGCGTGCTCTTGGGGACGCTGACCTGGATCCCGTCGATGGTGAGGGTGACCAGGTCGGTCTGCTCGCTCATGCCTCGGCTCCCACGGGTGTGAAGACGGTCGAGGCCATCCGATCGAACGGGCACCCGCCAGTGGCCAGGTGGGCCAGGTAGTCGTCGCGGAAATACTGGATCGAACTGGACACGGGGCTGGTGGCGCCGTCGCCCAGGGCACAGAAGGCACGACCCAGGATGTTGTCGCACTGGTCGAGCAACAGGTCGAGGTCTTCCTCACAGCCCTGACCGCTCTCCAGCCTGGCCAGGGTCTGGGTGAGCCACCACGTGCCTTCGCGGCACGGAGTGCACTTGCCGCAGGACTCGTGCTTGTAGAACTCGGTCCAGCGCAGGACGGCTCGCACCACGCAGGTGGTCTCGTCGAAGAGCTGGAGCGCGCGGGTGCCGAGCATCGAGCCGGCCGCACCCACCCCTTCGAAGTCCAGCGGGACGTCGAGATGTTCCGGGGTGAGCAGAGGTGTGCTGGAGCCACCAGGGGTCCAGAACTTCAACTCGTGGCCTTCGCGCATGCCGCCGGCCAGATCGATCAGTTCGCGCAGGGTGATGCCCAGAGGCGCTTCGTACTGACCCGGGCGGGTGACGTGACCGGACAGACTGAAGATGCCGAAGCCCTGGGACTTCTCGGTGCCCATCGACGCGAACCAGTCCGCGCCACGACCGATGATGCTGGGCACGGAGGCGATGGATTCGACGTTGTTGATGACGGTGGGGCTGGCGTAGAGACCCGCCACTGCGGGAAACGGCGGCCGCAGCCGAGGTTGGCCGCGACGGCCTTCGAGACTCTCGAGGAGGGCAGTCTCTTCGCCACAGATGTAGGCGCCCGCGCCGGCGTGGACGACCAGGTCCAGGTCGAAACCCGAGCCGTGGATGTTCTTGCCCAGGTGCCCGGCGAGGTACGCCTCCTGAACGGCGCGCTGCAGCCGACGCACCACGTGCAGGATCTCACCGCGGACGTAGATGAAGGCGGTGTGGGCGCGGATCGCGTAGGAGCTGAGGATGACGCCCTCGACGAGGGTGTGCGGGCTCGCCATCATGAGCGGCGTGTCCTTGCAGGTGCCCGGCTCGGACTCGTCCGCGTTGACGACGAGGTACTTCGGCTTCGGGTTGTCCTGCGGGATGAAGCCCCACTTCATGCCGGTGGGGAAACCCGCGCCGCCACGACCACGAAGACCCGATGCCTTGACGGCAGCGATGACGTCATCGGGTGCCATGGCGAAGGCCTTGTCGAGAGCGGAATAGCCTCCACGCTCCTCGTAGGCCGCAAGGGTCCAGCCACGATCCTGGTCCCAGTTGTCGGTGAGGACCGGTGTCAGGGTGTCGGTCACTTTTCGTTCTCCTCCACCTTGGTCTCCGATTCTGCGCGTGAAGTGTCGGCCTGCTTGACGGCCTCTGCCTTGGAGTCGGGCTGGGAGCCCGGAACACCTGAGAGTGCGGGCGAGGACTCGACCGGGGCGTCCGGCGCCGTCCAGCCCTTCTCGCGGGCGATCTGAAGACCCACCAGCGAAGCCGGACCAGCGGTCGGGCCTTCATCGGCAAGGTCGTCGGTGAAGCCAGCCAGGATTCGCTCGGCCTCGCGCCATGTGCAGACCTTGGGCCCACGCGTGGAGTGGACCGCGGTGCCAGCGCGCAGGTCGTCGACGACCTGGACGGCCGACTCGGGAGTCTGGTTGTCCATGAACTCCCAGTTCACCATCATCACCGGGGCGTAGTCACAGGCGGCGTTGCATTCGACGTGCTCCAGCGTGATGGAGGGTTGTCCCTCCACCTCGGGGGTGGTTTCGTCGTTGCCGACGTCGAGGTGTTCCTTGAGTCGTTCGAAGATGAGGTCGCCACCCATGACCGCGCACAGCGTGTTGGTGCAGACGCCGACGTGGTAGTCGCCCACCGGCTTGCGCTTGTACATCGTGTAGAAGGTGGCCACACCATTGACCTCGGCGGCGCTGATGCCCAAGATCTCGGCACACGTCTCGATCGCCTCGGGCGTCACCCTGCCCTCGACGGACTGGGTCAGGTGCAGCATCGGGAGCAGGCCAGAACGTGCCTCCGGGTAGCGGGCCGCGATCTCGCGCAACTCGCTCACGGTCTTGTCGTCGAGGCTCGGTGCTGATCCGACCCCTCGGTCGCTCGCTCGTCCCTCGCTCGACTCTGTCGCGCTCATCGCTGACTGGAGCCCTCGGTCGCTCGCTCGTCCCTCGCTCGACTCTGTCGCGCTCATCTGTCCACTCCTCCCATGACGGGATCAATAGAAGCGATGGCAACGATGACGTCTGCCACCATGCCGCCCTCACTCATGACGCTCGTCGCCTGCAGGTTGGTGAAGGAGGGATCGCGGAAGTGGGCGCGGAAGGGCCGCGTGCCGCCGTCGGAGACCACGTGGGCGCCGAGTTCGCCGCGCGGTGACTCGATCGGGACGTACGCCTGACCGGGCGGGACCCGGAAGCCTTCGGTGACCAGCTTGAAGTGGTGGATGAGGGCTTCCATCGACTCACCCATGATGTGACGGATGTGGTCCATGGAGTTGCCCATGCCGTCGCTGCCGATGGCGAGCTGGCTGGGCCACGCGATCTTCTTGTCGGAGACCATCACCGGCGCGCCTTCGAGACCGGCCAGGCGCTCTGCTGCCTGCCCGACGATCTTGAGCGATTCCCACATCTCGTTGAGACGGATGCGGAAGCGTCCGTAGGCGTCGGAGGTGTCCCAGGTCTGCACCTCGAAGTCGTAGTCCTCGTAGCCGCTGTAGGGCTCGGACTTGCGCAGGTCCCAGGCGTATCCGGTCGAGCGGATCACGGGACCGGAGATCCCCAGGGCGAGACAAGCGGCCAGGTCGAGGTGACCCACACCCTCGAGGCGACCCCGGAAGATCGGGTTCGCGTTGCACAGCGCGGCGTACTCGGGAAGGCGCTTCTTCATCAGTGCGATGAAGTCGCGGATCTCGTCCAGAGCACCGGGCGGGAGATCCTGGGCGACTCCGCCGGGGCGGATGAAGGCGTGGTTCATGCGCAGACCGGTGATCAGCTCGAACAGGTCGAGTACGAGCTCGCGCTCGCGGAAACCCATGGTCATCACGGTCAGCGCACCGATCTCCATGCCGCCGGTCGCGAGTGCGACGAGGTGGGAGGAGATGCGGTTGAGCTCCATCAGGAGCACGCGCATGACCTGCGCCTTCTCCGGGACGTCACCCTCGATGTCGAGCAGCCTCTCGACGCCCAGGACGTAGGTCATCTCGTTGAAGAACGGCGAGAGATAGTCCATGCGGGTGCAGAAGGTCGTGCCCTGCACCCAGGAGCGGTATTCCATGCTCTTCTCGATGCCGGTGTGGAGATAGCCGATGCCGCAGCGAGCCTCGGTGACCGTCTCCCCCTCCAACTCGAGGATCAGCCGCAACACCCCGTGGGTGGAGGGGTGCTGGGGTCCCATGTTGACGACGACGCGCTCGTCCGCGGACTCACCGATGCTCTGGGTGACCGAGTCCCAGTCCTGGCCGGTGACGGTGAAGACACGGCCCTGGCTGGTCTCGCCCGGGGCTGCGTAGAAGTCCTGCTGTGCCTGCTCGTTCTGGGCGCTCATCAGTTATAGCTCCGACGCTGGTCCGGCGGCGGGATGGTGCCGCCCTTGTACTCCACGGGGATGCCGCCCAAGGGATAGTCCTTGCGCTGCGGGTGGCCCGGCCAGTCGTCGGGCATCAGGACACGGGTGAGCGCAGGATGACCATCGAAGATGATGCCGAACATGTCGAAGGTCTCGCGCTCGTGCCAGTCGTTGGTGGGGTAGATGCTCACCAGGCTGGGGATGTGCGGATCGCTGTCAGGGACGCTGACCTCGAGGCGGATCCGACGGTTGTGGGTCATCGAGAGGAGGTGGTAGACGGCGTGCATCTCGCGACCGGTGTCGTCGGGATAGTGGACACCACTCACACCGGCACAGAACTCGAAGCGGAGTGCCTCGTCGTCGCGCAGCATCTGGGCCACGAAGGGCAGGTCCTCGCGCCGGACGTGGAAGGTGATCTCGCCGCGGTGGACGACCACGCTCTCCAGCGCAGACATCAGGTCGGTGGACTTCAGCCGCTGCTCGAGCGCATCGCTGACCTCGTCGAACCAGCCGCCGTACGGGCGTTGGCTGGCCGCGGGGAACATGGTCGGCTTGACCAGCCCGCCGTAGCCGGAGGTGTCGCCACTCCCGCTGACGCCGAACATGCCCTGACGTTGGCCGACAGCGCGGACCTCACCCGACTGGGCGGGCACTCCCGACTGGGGGTAGGCCTGGGGAGACTTGTCTGCGGGGGTCTTGACTTCAGGAGTCTTGTCTTCAGGAGTCACTGGAGCAGACCCTTCATGTCCGAGGTGGGCAGGGCCCGCAAGGCGTGAGTCTCCAGCTCCGCAATCTCGTCACGACGATTGACACCCATCTTGGTGTTCTGGACCTGGTCGTGCAGCTTGAGGATCGCATCGATCAGCATCTCGGGGCGCGGCGGACAGCCGGGGAGATACATGTCGACGGGGACGACGTGGTCGACGCCCTGGAGGATCGCGTAGTTGTTGAACATCCCACCCGAGGATGCGCAGACGCCCATGGCGAGCACCCACTTCGGCTCAGGCATCTGGTCATAGATCTGGCGCAGGACGGGCGCCATCTTCTGGCTCACCCGACCGGCCACGATCATCAGGTCCGCCTGGCGGGGGCTGGCGCGGAAGACCTCCATGCCGAAGCGACCCAGGTCGTACTTGGGTCCTCCGGTGGTCATCATCTCGATCGCGCAGCACGCCAGACCGAAGGTCGCCGGCCAGAAAGAGGCCTTGCGCATGTATCCGGCGACGCCCTCGACCGTGGTCAGGAGGACGCCGCTCGGGAGCTTTTCTTCCAGGCCCATCAGCAGGTCCCTCCCTGGTCGGTGCGGTGTGCGTACATCGAAGTCCTCAATCCCAGTCCAGACCGCCGCGTCGCCATACGTATACGTAGGCGACGAAGACGGTGGCGATGAACAGGACCATCTCGATCAGACCGAACACACGCATCGCGTCGAAGTGCACGGCCCACTGGTAGAGGAAGATGATCTCGACATCGAAAACGATGAAGAGCATCGCGGTGATGAAGTATTTGATCGGGATACGGCCGCCACCGATGGGCTGGGGCGTGGGCTCGATGCCGCACTCGTAGGAATCGAGTTTGGCCCGGTTGTAGCGCTTCGGGCCGATGAACGCGCTGGCCAGCACTGAGCTGACAGCAAAGCCCGCCGCAATCAGGACCAACGCGAGGACCGGTGTGTAGAGCTCCATCGCTTCCCCTTCCTCAACCATCGCCATGTGACCTTGTGAATGACTTCACGAGTGGCGCGTCCCACAGTCTAGGACGCTTGTGGTCAGTCGTCACGCTGGGGTCGTTCGACCTCAGTAACCCTGCTGGCCTGCTCATTTAGGCAAGCCATCCATGCCCTAAATGGTTCAGGCGGTGGCCCGGTGCAACGCCACGATGCCCCCGGTCAGATTGCGCCATTCGGGATCGGCCCACCCCGCCTCGGCGATGAGGTCTGCCAGACCCTTCTGGTCGGGCCACGCCCGGATCGACTCGGCCAGATAGACGTAGGCATCGGACGCACTCGCGGTGAGCGAGGCGATCTTGGGCAGCGCCTGCATGAAACCGTCGAGGTAGGCCTTGCGGAACGCGGCATTGACCGGTCGACTGAACTCGCACACCACGAGTCGTCCCCCGGGCCGGGTGACCCTGCGCATCTCGCGCAACCCTGCCACCGGATCGACGAAGTTGCGCAGACCGTAGGAGATCGTCACCGAGTCGAAGGTCCGGTCCAGGAACGGCAGTCGGGTGCCGTCACCTGCCACGAACGGCAGCCCCGGGCGATCGATCTTGCCCTGGCGCAGCATCCCGACGGAGAAGTCGCACGGCACCGCGATCGCACCTCGCCGCACGAAGGGTTCGGTCGAGCAACCGGTGCCAGCGGCCAGGTCGAGCACTCGGTCTCCGGGCTCGGGCGCGACCGCCTCGACCATCGCCCGACGCCAACTACGCTGAATGCCAGCCGTCATCAGGTCGTTGGTGAGGTCATAGCGCTTGGCGACGGTGTCGAACATGCGACGTACGTCGGAGGGTTGCTTGTCCAGCTCGGCACGGGCCACCCTGCGAGCGTAGGCGTCCGGACGCCTGCTCGTACAACTTGGGGTGGTACGAGTCGTTCCCTACACTTGCCCTCCACTGCTGCTCCAGGGGGAACTGGTCATGCCACGTCGTATCACTGCCTTGCTGGCCGTCCTGTCCACCGCATTGGTGTGCTCCCTCGGCCTGCTTGCAGTGCCCAGCACCGCATCTGCCAGCACCGCATCTGCCAGCACCGCAGCTGCGAACGACGGCTTCGCTCCGATGCAGCCCGGTGACACCGGTTGGCGGATCCGGGTACTGCAGAGCCGACTGCACCAGCTCGACCTGCACTCCGAGATCATCACCGGCCGCTTCGACACCGAGACCCACGACGGCGTCCAACGCTTCCAGGCGCGACGCCGTTGGAACACCGACGGTGTCGTCGCTGAGCGCACGTGGCGCAAGATCGTCGCCCTCACCGAGAAGCCCACCTCGGACGCACTGCACAACATCTACCAGCCCGGTCGGTCACTGCTCGAGCGCGGCGACCGGGGCATGTGGGTCCGTCAGGTCCAGGCCCGACTCACGCAGGTCCGCTGGTTCGACACCAAGGTGACCGGTCGCTACGGCGCCTCGACGGTGAAGGCGGTCTCCGGCTTCCAGCAGAAGCGCAGCATTCCAGTCACCGGTGCGATCGATCGTCGGACGTTGAACCGGCTCACGGACATGACGCGAAAGCCGACCAGGGCCGAACTGTTCAACATCGTCCCCGCCGGTCCGGCCTTGGACGCACGCTGTGTCACCGGGCGCGCCATGTGCATCGACAAGACGTCGCGATCACTGCGGTGGGTCGTGGACGGCATCGTCCGCAAGACGGTCGACGTGCGCTTCGGCTCCGACGAACTCCCGACACGGGAGGGGGCCTTTGCGGTCTTCTCCAAGTCGCGGGACCACGTCTCGAGTCTCTACCACACGTCGATGCCGTTCGCGATGTTCTTCTCCGGCGGGCAGGCAGTGCACTACTCCCCCGACTTCGCCGCCCACGGTTACAACGGTGCCTCGCACGGCTGCATCAACGTTCGGGACCGCGTCGGCATCGAATGGCTGTTCGACCGCGTCAGCCTGGGTGACAAGGTCATTGTCTACCGCTCCTGACGCCTGAGCGCCGGCTCCCCGAGAGAGTCCGGACATCAGGGGGTCGCGACGGACTCAGATCTCGATCTGGTTGGCCAGCGAGTTCAGCTTGTGACGAGCCATGGCCAGGTTGGCGCGGCTCTTGTCGAGCACCAGGTAGAGGAACAGGCCCGGGTGCTGCTCGGTGATGCGGATGAGGTGATAGGCCTTGCCGAGGGTGATGAGAATGTCCTCGATCTTGTCGTCCAGGCCGAGGCTCTCCATCGTGCGCATCTTCGATCGCACCACATCGGTGTTGCCGGCAGCGGCGACATCGAGGTTGAGCGCTGTCGCATCGCCGGCCTGGCCCAGGGACATCCCCGACTGGTAGTCCACCAGGAGAGCGGCGACTGCCCCGTCGATACCGACGGCTTCCTTGAGAATCGCGTCCACGTTCGACATCTAGTCTTCCTTCTGTTCTGACCAGGACATCGTGACCTGGTGGTGTGCGGTGAGCCCCGGGCGGCTGCCCGGCGCTCGCTGTCCGACGAAGCGTCGGATCGTCAGGCGCCGGCCTTTTTGGCCTGCGCGAGAAGCATCTGATCGAGAAATGATTCGCCCCCGATCAATGGCATGGAGGGCAGCGCGAAGGCGGAAGCCTCTTCCTCGTCGAAATCGGGGGGTACGTCCGCCTCGAGCTGAAAACATGGGTCCGGGTCGCTGCGCGAGCGACGCGGCAGGTCCGAGGCCAGACCCACCACCACCGGCGCAGGGACGGGCAGCTCCGCAGCGGGCAGCGGCGACGCAGGCTTGGTCGCCAGGTCCACCTCCAACGCCCAGATCGCGGAACGGACCTGTTCGGCGAGATCGGGGGCCGTCACCTGGGCGAGCCGCCCACCGCACCACGTCTGCAGGGCATCGATTCCTGCGGCACGGGCACGCCGGCGTTTCGACGACACATCGGTGAGGGTGGAGGAGTCGATGAGATCGCCCAGCCCTGACGCCATGTCGGTGGCCAGGACCAGGGCGGTCGGCTGCACATGGGCCAGTGCGGCCGGCAGATCGGCTGCCGGACCCACGTGGGCCAGGACGTTGCCGGTGGAGAGGTGTGTCTCCCGGGCGTGACGGAGCAGCGGGTCCGCACCATCACCCGCGAGCAGGATCGTCGCTGCAGGTTCGCCGAGCGCCCCGACCTCTGCATCAGGGTCGGTCACGATACGTCCCAGGGATCCGCCCGCGGGCAAGATCCGGGGCACGCAGCCCTGAGGGTCCACGATCCTGTCCATCCGGGTGACCGCGTCGGGATCCATGACGAGACGTTCGGCGCCCAGTTTCTGCAGTCTGCTCCATCCCAGCCCACCGGCGAAGGCGAACACCTCCGCCGCGGGGAGAGCCACACCGGCCAGGCGGGTCAGGTCGTCCTCGCTCTCGGAGACGATCAGACGCGCGTCGACCCCTGCTAGTTCGCGGCCGAGGTCGTCTGCGCCCGCCGCTGCGGAAACGTGGATCACGACAGCGCCAACGGCTCGGAGGGCGATGTCGAACTCTGGATAGGGGTGGGCGTCCGGCAGTAGCGACACGACCACCTGGTCGGGACGAAGACCACTGCGAATCAGCCCGGCAGCAGCCCGCTCGACCGTCTGCGCGACCTCTGACCAAGAGCGGGTCTCCGGTCCGTCCATGCCCAGGACCAGGAAGGCGGCATCGTCGCCCCGTTCGGCGGCATGTCGCTTCATCAGTCTCAGCGGCGATGGCGGCAGGGAAACCTCACGACCCGTGGGCAGCGCAGGCGCACGCACATGCGCTACGTATCCCATCGTTGAAACCCCCCGGGACCTCGAAAAAAGCAATGAAACTTCACTCTAGGGCCGCGAACCGGGCCGTTCTGTGGAACGGCAAGACTGCTCGGGGACGAGCTGTGACATCACTCTCATCTCCACGGGGCGCCCCGTAGGGGGTCCGAGCGGTTACAGACCGGCCGGTGTGAAGGCGTCGTCCAGACCCAAGCGAGCCCGGCGCGGCAGCGGCGCGGACCTAGGGCGACGCGAGGCATCGGATGCCGAGCCTCTCGTGTCAGCCGGGGCTGCCGGGCGACGGCGCGTACGCCTGGCCTTCGGCAGGTCGATCGGGACTGCGGGCACGTGCGCGATGCGCCCCACCTGGAAGCCGAGGCCGGCCGCAAGTCCGATGACCGTGCGGTTCACCCGCCCGTCCAGCACGAGCAGGCGGAGTCGGCCGCCCCACCAGGGGGCGAGGGAAGACACCTCGACGGCGAGTTTCTTGTTGCGCGAGTTGAGCCGAGCACGCGCGGCCTTGGCCGCCGCTGCGTCCAGCACGTCGCGAGGGTCGGAGTGCCACGGCGCACCGTTCACCCTCGCCTCGAGCAACCTCTCATCCAGATCGAGGGCTGCCACCGCGTCGAGCAGGACGTGGGTGGGGCCGATCTGAGCCAAGCCTGCTTCGAGTTGGTCCGGTCCCTCCACCCACGCCAGGAGACAGCCGGTTGCCTGGTGGGCGTCGCGCACGACGGTCGTGAAGCGATCAGCAGTCTCGCCGACCAGCAGCACGACGTCACCTGGCTTCAGGTCAGAGGTGGCACCGCTTGCCTGGGGACGAAAGATCCAGGCTGCGCTCTTCTCGCGAGGCAGGCCCAGCATCGTCGCGGTCGCTGCAGGGTCACGCTGGGCGTCGGCCTGCGCCAGCACACCGGGGCGTTGGGTCCGGTCCTCGGCGCCGACCTCGCGCAACCGCTCCCACGAGGAGTCGTCGCACTCATACAGCTGGGCGTCAGCAAGATCGGCGTGGCGCAGTAACTCCAGCCGAGATTCCTCGTCCACCACCACCAGCCCCACGTCGGCGCTCTCGAGCAGCGTGGCGACCTCCTGGGGATCCAGGCGCTGCGGCAACAGAAGTGGAATCGCGCCCATGGCACGGCTGGCGAGCTCAATTTCGACCAGACGCGCGCCGGCGGGCAGCAGGATGACCACGACCTGTCCGGGTCTGACTCCTGCGCTCAGCATGCCGGAGGCTCCGTCGATGACTCGGCGATAGAGCTGCGACCAGGTCAGCGAGGTCCAGGAATCCTCACGATGCTCGATGAGCGCCAGAGCCTCACCCTGCGACTGGGCATGGCGGTACAGCCGCGCCAGCGGGGATTCCGGAACAAGCACCTGCGCGCCTCCTACGCCTTGGAGTACCGAGCGAACCTACGTCAGCGCACCACCATACGTTCAGGGTTTCGCGGATCTGTCGCCGCCGTCAGGGGACCCCGGCGTAGGCTCACATATCGTGACGACGTCTCTGTCATCCGCCTCCGCCCCTGACTCCCCTGCCCCGTTGCGCGTGCAGACCATGTCGGTGGATCTGGCCGATCTCCCCCTCCTGGATCTGCTGCCGGAGCACGCACCGCTCACCTGGCTACGCAAGGGCGAGGGACTCGTCGGATGGGGGGTCGCTGCCCGCCTCGAGACCCACGGGCCGACCCGCTTCAGTGATGCGGTGAAGTGGTGGTCGGAGACGGTGGCTCGCGCCGAGGTCGAGGACGCGGTGTCCGAACCGGGCACGGGCCTGGTGTCCTTCGGCACTTTCGCCTTCGCCGACGACCCCGGCGACTCGGTGCTGGTCGTCCCGCAGGTGATCGTGGGGCGCCGAGGTGATCGCACCTGGCTCACCACGGTGTCCGTCGATGCCCCTGCCCTCGTTCCCTCCTCGCCGCCGCGTCCTCCGGTCGGACTGACCTTCTCCGACGGGGCCCGCAACGGAGAACAGTGGATGGGGATCGTGGCCGACGCGGTGGCCCGGATCAACGCCGGCGACCTGGAGAAGGTGGTGCTGGCGCGCGATCTCATGGCCCGGACCGAAGAACCCCTGGACGTGCGATGGCCGCTGGCTCGGCTCTCGGAGCAGTACGAGATGTGCTGGACCTTCCACGTCGACGGCATCTTCGGCGCCACTCCCGAGATGCTCGTGCGTCGCGAGCGAGGTCTGGTGACCTCGCGCGTCCTGGCGGGCACCATCCGTCGTACGGGCGACGATGAGCGTGACCTTGCTCTCGCCGCGACCCTGGCCCACTCCTCGAAGGACCTCGAGGAGCACGAGTACGCCGTCCGTTCGGTGGCCGACGCCCTGGAGCCGCACTGCTCCTCGATGAATGTGCCTGAATCCCCCTTCGTCCTGCACCTGCCCAACGTGATGCACCTCGCCACCGATGTGAACGGCGTGGTCCACGACGCGGCCACCTCGCTCCAACTGGCCGAATCACTCCACCCGTCTGCCGCGGTGGGCGGCACCCCCACGCTCACCGCCACTCGGCTCATCAGCGAGATCGAGGGGATGACCCGTGAGCGCTACGCGGGCCCGGTCGGCTGGATGGACGCGTCCGGTGACGGTGAATGGGGCATCGCGCTGCGCTCGGCGATGGTGACTCCGGACGGCGTACGCCTCTTCGCCGGATGCGGTGTCGTCGCCGACTCCGACCCCGGTGCCGAACTCGCCGAGTCCCAGGCGAAGTTCGTTCCGGTCCGCGACGCGCTCGAAAGCGCAGAATCGGTGTCGTCACCGCTCCGCAGTTAGGGTGAGACAGCCTTTACGGGTGGAATGCCCTGGGGGAAATGCCATTACACCCGATACGAAGAGAGTCCACATGTCTTCTCGCCGCGCGCTCGCCGGCAGCCTCGTTGCGCTGTTGTTGCCTGCGTCCTTGCTCCTGTCGATCGAGACGGGTTCGGCACTGGGTGACACCAGCACTGCCGCAACCACTGCCCCGACGACATCGGTGCTCAAGGCCGGTTCCCAGCGCATCGCGCTGGAGGTCCTGCCCCAGATCGTCCAGCAGGGTCGAAGCACTGCCAGTGCCGACCAGGCCAAGGCCGCCATCACCGCCACGATCAAGCCGGTCAAGGTGGGTCGCAAGGCCTCCCTGGAGCAGCTTTCGGGCACGACCTGGAAGACCGTCGCCAAGGCGACCCAGGACCGCTCCGGTCGCGTCAACTTCGCTGCGTCGATCTCCAACGGTGGCGAGGCCCTGACCTACCGCGTCGTGGCTGCCAAGTCCAAGGGCCTTGCAGCCCTCACCAGCGACTCGGTCGACACGTCAGCCTGGCTGACCGCCGCCTTCACCGACGAGTTCTCCGGCTCGACGCTCGGCACGGCGTGGAGCATGCGTGGTCAGGACTACGAGTCCAAGAGCCTGCGCAAGTGCTCCAAGGGCAGTGCCAAGGCCGTCAAGGTCACCGGTGGCACCCTGCGCCTGAGCGTGATGAAGGACAAGTCCGCCAAGGGCAAGTGCAAGGTGGGCAAGGCCAGCAAGGGCAAGAAGGGTAAGAAGCCCAAGAAGGCACCCAAGTACGCCTACCGTCTCAACGGCCACGTCGGCACCAAGGACATGTTCTCCTTCAAGTACGGCGTCGCGGCTGCTCGCATCAAGATGCACAAGTCCCGCGGTCAGCACGCCAGTTTCTGGATGCAGCCCTTGGACGAGAACCACCCGGGCAGCGACGGCAACGAGATCGACATCATCGAATACTTCGGCGACAAGCACCCTCAGGGTGGCCTGACCAGTTTCATCCACTGGTACAAGGGCAAGCGCGGGATCATGACCGGTTCGTGGATCAAGAACCCCACCTCGTTCCTGAAGAACAAGGGCGACGGCTGGTCGAAGAGCTACCACGTCTTCTCGGTCCAGTGGACTCCCAAGGTGCTCATCTTCCGCATCGACGGCAAGGAGACCTGGCGCACGTCCGCCCGCGTTTCCTCGGCTCAGCAGTACCTGATCCTGAGCCTGCTCTCCTCCGACTACGAGCTCGAGCAGACGACCGACAAGAAGATCCCCCAGCACATGAACGTCGACTGGGTCCGCGCCTGGGAAACCGCGCCGACCGCCTGATCGACCAACTCAGCTGAGCGACCTAAGACGCGCCGCCGACCTTCGGGTCGGCGGCGCGTTGTCGTATCCGCCGGTCCATTTCGGCTCGATTGTCACGACGCACCCGCACCTCGACGACTTCGATCCCGCCGTTGGGCGAGGCCAGCGCCTGTTCCAGTTCGGGAAGGCTGCCCACCTGCAGGTGTGGCGTCCGAGTGGCGGCGCACAGACTGGCCACATCGACCCCGTGCGGGGTGCCGAAGAGCGTGTCGAAGCGATCGGCGTACGTCGGTGAGCCCTGTTCCAGCGTGGCGAAGATGGAGCCGCCGTTGTCATTGACCACCACGATCGTCAGATCGGGACGCTCCTCACGCGGGCCCAGGATCAGTCCCGTGGTGTCGTGGAGGAACGTGACGTCGCCCATGAGCGCGAGGGACCGCGTGGAGTGCGGCCGGCCGAGAGCGGCGCCGATGGCCGAACTCACGGTGCCGTCGATCCCGGCCAGGCCCCGGTTCGCGATCACCTTGCGGCGATCACCGACCCGGTAGGGCGCGACCATCAGGTCGAGGTCCCGGATCGGGTTGGACGCGCCGACGAAGAGCGTCCCGCCGGCCGGCACGGCGGCGCTCACTGCGCCCGCCACCTCGTACGGCGTCAGGTCAGGCTCGGCCGCCAGCAGGGTGTCGAGTGCTCGTGACGCCACCCGGTCGGCGGCGCGCCACTCCTCCAGCCACCCCGGGTCATCAGCCTCGAGGACCTCCACGCGGTCAGCCTCCGCGGCCACGGCGAAGGGGCGGGTGGCCCAGATGCCAGCGTGGCGCACCGAGACCACCTCGACGTCGGCGCGGGACAGCAGTTGCGCCACCGGACGCGAGAGCGTCGGGTGGCCGTGGACGACCACGCGCTCGATCCGGGCGCCGAGGTCTCCGGCTAGCAGGAGGCGATAGGTCCGGATGACGTGTCCACCCGTACGACAACCGCTGGTCGGCTCGGCCAGCAGCGGCCAGTGGGCGGCCTCTGCGAGGTTGCGGGCCGCCGGCCCGGCGTCGTCCCCTGCCACGACGACGGTCCGGGGACCGAGGTCGAGGGCGAGGGACACCGGCGGGGGTGGTGGCAGGTTCGACGGGATGAAGTCGGCAGGCCCGGGCTCCCACTCGCCCACCGGCATCAGCGGTTGGTCGAGCTGGACGTTGAGATGGGTCGGCCCGTCGGCCGCCCACAACACCCGACACATCTCCTGCGTGGCGCTCTGCGCAGAGACGTCGAGGAAGGTCGCTGCGGCACCGAAGAGGTGCGTCTGGTCGGTAGTCTGGTTGGAGTCGGTCCCCCGGAGGCGAGCCGGTCGGTCGGCCGTCACCACCACCAGGGCGACACCGGCATGGGCAGCCTCCAGGACCGCCGGATGGAGGTTGGCCACCGCCGTGCCGCTGGTGCAGATCACTGCAGCTCGCGATCCGACCTTCGTCAGGCCGAGCGCCAAGAACGCGGCTGTCCGCTCATCGATCCGGGTGTGCAGCCGCACCAGACCTGCGACAGCCGCGTCGTGGGCGGCGAAGGACAGCGGAGCGTTGCGAGAACCGGGCGCGATCACGATCTCGCGTACGTCGCTGGCCAGCAGCGCCGCGATGACCTCACGGGCCACGGTGGTGGAGTCGCTCACAAGGATTGATCCTGCCCTACGTCGTCGAGTCGTCGCTGCCAGTGCGCCACGCGATCCGTCGGCGGCGCAGCCCGAGCCAGCGCCGCTTCGTCGACCTCGGGTCGCCGCACCGGCAGCAACCCGTCCACCGGCAGCAGCGGCTGGAGCACGACGTCGTCGGTGAGCAGTTGGACGGTGGCCAGCCCACACGCGTGGTGCAATTCGGGAAGGGCCGCCGCGAGAGCGACCCCGGCGGCAATGCCGATGCTCGTCTCCAGGGCGCTCGACACGACGACGGGCATGCCGATGTCTTCCGCGATCCGTAGGCAGGCACGTACTCCGCCCAGTGGCTGGACCTTGAGGACCGCGATGTCGGCAGCTTCGAGGTCGCGCACCAGGTAGGGGTCCTCCGCACGTCTGATGGACTCATCAGCGGCGATCGGTACCTCCACGCGGCGGCGGACGAGGGCCAGGTCCTCCACGCCTGCCACGGGTTGCTCGACGTATTCGAGACCCCCCGCCGCCCGGTCGAGGGCCGCGATCGCCACGAGCGCGTCGTCGACGTCCCACCCACCGTTGGCATCGATACGGATGAGCCCGGCGGGGCCGATGGCGTCGCGTACCGCCTCCAGGCGGGCGATGTCGTCGGCCAGGGTCTGACCGCGCTCGGCCACCTTGACCTTGGCCGTCGAGCAGCTGCCCGCGACGACGATCGCGTGGGCGCGGACCGGGTCGGTGGCGGGAACGGTGACGTTGACCGGGACGTGGTCACGCAGCGGCGCCGGCCACCCGAGATCGGCAGCCTCCCGGGCGCAGTCCAACCAGGGTCGGGAGGTGGCGGCGTCGTACTCCAGGAAGGGGGACCACTCGCCCCACCCTGCCGCGCCGCGAAACAGCACGCCCTCCCGCACGGTGATGCCTCGGAAGCGGGTGCGCAGCGGGATGGAGAAGACGTGCATCAGAGTCCTTCTGTCAGGGCCACTCGGTCGACCTTGCCGTTGGTCAGGAGCGGCAGCGCGTCGAGCCAGACGAATTCACGCGGCGCCCACGAACGAGGGTGAATTTCGCCGACCCAGTCGCGCAGGCTCTCCTCGGTGAGGCCAGTGCCCATCACGACTGTGTCCACCACGACTGTGCCCACCACGACTGTGCCCACCACGACTGCCACCACCCGCTGCCCCCACTCGGGATCGTCGACACCGACCACCTCGACCTGGTCGATGCTCGGGTGTTGTCGCAACCGCGCTGCAACCGCAGGGAGCGGGATCTTGACCCCACCGCTGATCACCACATCGTCCATTCGCCCCAGGATCTGCAGGTGTCCGTCCTCGTCGATACGGCCCGCGTCGGGGGTGAGGTACCACCCGTCCACGAGGCTCCGGCGGGTCAGCGCCGGGTCGCCGTCGTAGCCGGAGAACAGCGTCGGCCCGGCAATGCGTACCCGCCCGTCAGCGGCCACCGTCACGCCGACCCCGTCCAGCGGGAGACCGTCGTAGACGCAGCCGCCGGCCGTCTCCGAGGCGCCGTAGGTCGCCACCACGTGGACCCCGAGACCCTCCGCGCGCCGGCGTAGGGCGGGGTCGATGGCTCCCCCACCCAGCAGCACCGTGTGACAACGCGCCAGGGCTGCGCTCTGGATCGGGTCGTCCACCAGACGATGCAACTGGGTGGGGACCAGGGAGATGAAGGTCGGAGTCGTGTCGGATTCCTGGAGGTGTGCGGCCACGTCGAGGCCGTCGACCACGGCCGGTGGATGACCGGCCACCAGCGCACGCACGATCACCTGGACGCCGGCGACGTACGACGAGGGCAGGGCCAGCAGCCACCGTCCCGTCGCACCGAGTCTGCGCGTCGACGCGGTGACGCTGGCCAGGACGGCCTCGCGCGACACCACGACCCGCTTGGGCTCGCCGGTCGAGCCCGAGGTGGAGATCAGCAACGGTGGTGGTGTGGACTGCTCCAGCCAACGGGAGAGTTGGGCGATCGCCACCGAGGGGTCGTCGGAGGGTCGCAGGAAGTCCATGGGAGCAACGCTAGACGCCGGTGAAATAGAGGAAGCCGGCCAGGGCTGAGCAGTTCGCGAGGACGCTGATCCAGAACCAGGTGCGGAACGGTTGCTTGATCGTCTTGTGGCGGAAGAAGTGCCGCGCGACCAAGGCTCCCGGCCACCCGCCCAGCAGGCCCGCGAGGAGCAGGGTCGATTCGGGTGTCCGCCACTGGCCCCGCTTCGCCGCGGACTTGTCGGCGCCGTAGAGGAAGAACGTCACCACGCTGAGCAGGACGTAGGCGACGAGGAGCAGCGCCGGAAGTTTCTCCAACGCAACGAGCAGCCCGAGGACTGCGAAGAAGAGCACGGCCACTGCCCGGGCGTTGTTCCACTCCGCCAGGACACCTTGTCGTCGCTCACCGGGCTGGGCTGAAGGCATGCGGTTGACTCCTGGGTCCGAGATCGTCTGAGTTGCACGAATTATGCGACGGTATGTTGACGCCGTCTGCAAACCGCCGTGTCCACCGCAGTGAGGAAGGCTCATCCATGTCGGTCCAGGATCCACTCTGGGCGTCGTCGTACGCTCCCGGAGTGCCGCTGCATCTCGACTACGGCGACACCACGCTGTGTGACCATCTCGAGGCCACCCTGGCTCGATCGGAAGAGCGTCAGGCGTTGGACTTCCTGGGGGCCGCCACCACGTGGGCCGAGTTCGGCGACCGTGTGAGCCGGGTCGCCGAGGGCCTGCGCCAACTGGGCGTCCGCGCTGGTGACTGTGTCGCCCTGGTGATGCCCAACTGCCCGCAGAACGTCATCGCCTTCCATGCGGTGCTACGGCTGGGCGCCACGGCTGTCGAGCACAACCCGCTCTACACGTCCGGTGAACTGCGGCACCCCTTCATCGATCACGCGGCCACGGTCGCCATCGTGTGGGACAAGGTCGTGCCCGTGATCGAGGAGGTGCGCGAGGGCTCCCACCTCCAGCACATCGTGGCTGTCGACATGACGACCGAGTTGCCGCTGCTCAAGCGTCTCGCCCTCCGGCTCCCCATCGCCAAGGCGCGCGCGAGCCGCGATCAACTCACCTCGCCGGCCCCGGACGCCATGGCGTGGAGTGATCTGGTGTCCTCCCCGCCGCTTGACGCGGCGCACCCTCGACCGGTGTCGGACGACGTCGCTCTCCTGCTCTACACCTCCGGCACGACCGGTGTCCCGAAGGGCGTGCCGCTGCGGCACCGCCATCTCGTCGCCAACGTCGAGCAGGGCCGGGCCTGGGTGCCCGGTCTCAGCGAGGGCAACGAGACCTTCCTCCTCGCGCTGCCGCTCTTCCACGCCTACGGCGTCACCGTCGGGATGCTGCTGGGCACCAGCCTGGGCGCCACCCTCGTACTGCTGCCCAAGCCGGAGATCGGCCTGCTCATGGACGCCATCAAGCGTCGGGTGCCGACCTTCGTCCCTGCCGTGCCGCCGCTGTACGAACGCATCGTCACCGAGGCCGAACGGCGTGGGGTGTCGCTGCGCGGCATCCGCTATGCCCTCTCCGGCGCCATGCCGCTGCCGGTCGAGCTGGTGGAGCGCTGGGAAGCAGCGACCGAGGGCCTGTTGGTCGAGGGCTACGGCCTCACCGAGACTGCTCCGGTCGTGGTCGGCAACCCGATGTCGAAGGACCGCCGGCCCGGGTCGATCGGCGTGCCGTTTCCCGACGTGGAGGTGCGCATCGCCGACGCCGAGGACCTGGACCGTGAGGTCCCGCTGGGCGAGCGCGGCGAACTCCTCGTCCGTGGTCCGCAGGTCTTCGACGGCTATCGGGGGATGCCCGAGGAGACCGCCGACTCCTTCCACGACGGCTGGTTCCGCACCGGAGACATCGTGACGATGGACGAACACGGATACATCACGATCGTCGACCGCATCAAGGAAATGATCATCACCGGCGGATTCAACGTCTACCCCTCCGAGGTTGAGGCAGCGCTGCGCCTGCACGACGCCGTGGACGACGTCGCGGTCGTCGGCCTACCGCACGCCAGCGGGAGCGAGGAGGTCGTCGCGGCGATCGTGCTGGTCAAGGGCATCCTGCAGGTGCCGGACGACCTGCACGACTTCGCCCGCAAGGTGCTGACGGCCTACAAGGTCCCGCGCCAGTTCATCGCCGTCGCTGAATTGCAGGTCAACGCGATGGGCAAGGTCGTACGTCGCGAGGTGGCCAAGGCGTTGGGCGCGGACCGGTAGATCTCGCTGCGGTGCGGATCGCGCCACCGTCGACGTGCCGCCCACCCATGCGGGGAGTCACATCCGAAAACGGTAGCCCCCTGGTTCTGGTTCACCTAGGTTTCGGTTCTGGGTTTCGGATGAAATCTTCAGCGTGTCGCGGCACGTCGACCTGGTCGTGGTCGGCGTCATCCAGAAACGAACGAATGTGACTGGTTGTCGGGATCCGACAAGGGCCCTCGTTTGAGGATCTGTTCCTCAGCACCTCAGCGGAGCCGATTTCGGTGACGGAGTGATGCGCCCGGTGGGGAGGATTGTTCGCCGGGCAGGACCGTGGCCTATTTCTGGGGCGCCTGCGTGTGGGGGGCTGGTGAGTGCGGGTCAAAGCCGAGTGCGGCTGCGGGGCTCACGTGGATGGTGGCGTCGGTCAGCTTCGTGATCTCGTGCAGCAACCGGTGCTGGGCTTCGTGGGCGATCTGGTGGGCCTCTACCAGGTCTAGGTCGTGGGCGACGACGATGCCCGCGTCGGCGGTGATCCGGTGTCCGATCCAGCGAAGTCGCACGTGTTCGATCTCAAGAACACCTGGGGTGTTCGGGATTGTGGCTGTGGCGTGTTCGGTGAGGGTGGGATCGACGGCGTCCATCAGGCGGTGGTAGATGTCACGGGCCGCTCCGCGCAGAACAACCAGGATCGCAAGGGTGATGAGTAGTCCGATGATCGGATCCGCGAGCGGGAATCCCGCCATGACGCCGATGGCGCCGATCACGACGGCGAGTGAGGTGAAGCCGTCGGTGCGGGCGTGGAGCCCGTCAGCGACCAGGGCTGCTGAACCGATCTTGTGGCCGACACGGATGCGGTAGCTGGCCACGAGTTCGTTGCCGGCGAACCCGATGATGCCGGCGGCGATCACCACCCACGGGTAGGTCAGTGGCGCTGGGTCGGTGAGCCTGCGGATGGACTCGAATCCGGCCAGAATGGCTGAGGCCGCGATCATGGCCACGATGAAGATGCCCGCGAGGTCTTCGGCTCGCCCGTAGCCGTAGGTGAACCGGCTGGTCGGGCGACGGCGGCCCAGCACGAATGCGATCCACAGCGGCACAGCGGTCAGAGCGTCGGAGAAGTTGTGGATGGTGTCGGCCAGGAGCGCCACCGATCCGGTGATCACGACGATCGCCGCTTGTGCCAGCGCGGTCACCAAGAGTGCGACGAGGCTGATCTTGACTGCACGGATGCCCTCGGCGCTGGCCTCGAGTGCGGAGTCCACGGAATCAGCAGCGTCGTGGCTGTGGGGTCGGAACAGCGCGAGCAACCAGCCGCGCAGTCCACCAGCGTGCTCGTGGTCATGGTCGTGCTCTTGCTCGTGGCCGTGCTCGTGGTCGTGGTCAGGTGTCGGAGTGGTCGGGTGGTGGTGGTCGTGGCTCATAAGAAGTTGGCTTCCCTCCATTCCATCCAGGCTCTGCTGAACTCGTCCAGGGACTCGACCTGTACACCCGTGCAGGTCATCTCGTGGCTGTCGAAGAAGGCCGTGATGTCTCCGGTGGGGTCGTCGTGGGCTCCGGCCAGGACTTTGGCCGAATCGCCTGTGTCGACGAATTCACGTAGCAGAGCGACGTCGGTGGTGTTCGCGTCGTCGGGGTAGAGGATGAGGAGGTATCCGTCACCCAGGGCGTGGCCGAAATCGTTCATCGGCGTGGCTTCATTTGGTGCGTAGAACCACTTCGTGGTGTGTCCCCCACCGGCAGAGGGGAACTGCTCGGTGCGCTCAGTCACCGCACAGCCAGATCCCGGCGGCAACGCAAGGTCGAGTCCATCGTCTGCGTCGACAAGGCGGGTGATGCTCTGGTAGGCCAACACCGGTGCGACGACCGCTCCCACAGTGAACAGCGCAAGAAACGCGGCCCGCGTCAGGGCCGCGTCGAATCGGAACTTGAAGACCATCGAGACCAGCGCCGCGAGCGCCAGGACTCCCACGATGGCGGTCAACTGCCCGATCTCGATGCCCACGTTGAAGGCGAGGAGCCGCCACAGCACCCGGTCGTCGGCGACACCGATCGCCTGGAACCGAGTGGCCAGCCCCAGTCCGTGGACCAGACCGAACCCGAACACGATGGCGGTGAACACTCCCCAGCGTTGCGGACGGCCGAGCACCAAGCCGTAGCCACCCACGAAGGCAACCGACAACACGATCACCACATCGACCATGGTGGCGTTGACCTGCCACCCAGCCAACGTTGCAGTGATCAAAGTCAGGCTGTGGCCGAGCACGAAGGCACTGATCACCTTCGCGCCTCGTCGGGGACTGTCTGCGAGCAGCACAATGCCGGCGACGAAGAGCAGGTGGTCCCACCCCAGCAGCATGTGTTCGACACCGATGGCGATGAAACCCGGCACGCTCGCCTTGGCCGCATCTCCCCCGATCCCGTGGGAAAAGGCGGGCGAGGTGCCGCCCACCGTCAACGCCATGACACCGAGCAGCACCACCCCACTGCGCAATCTCGCCACGCACAGAGCCACGTCAGTGGCACGTGCGAGGAGGGCGCGGAACTGATGCATCGCTGGACGGCTCCCAGACTTTGATGGGCGAGGACTGTGATGGCGAGACGTCGCCATCGTAGGACATATGAACGTTCATTCATATCTCGCTTATGCTTGGCAGATGGGACATCAACGCAACAGCGAACGCCAAGCATTAGTGCTGCACCCGGAGACCGCCGCCACCGTCGCGGCTGTCCTGCAAGGGCTCGCCACCCCCAGCCGGTTACGCATCATCGCCACTCTCCAGTCCGGCCCGATGAGCGTCAACGACATCGCGGCAGCCATCGGCATGGAGCAGTCCGCGGTCTCACACCAGCTGCGGCACCTGCGTGAACTCAAATTCGTCGTGTCTGAACGACAGGGCCGCAGCGTCAGTTACCGGCTCTTCGACGACCACGTCGTCGAGATGATCACCCAAGGACTCGCGCACGCCGAACACGTTCTCCGCGACACCACCGAAAGGTTGCCTCCGCAGCCCGTACGCCACTCATCCTGACGACATTCCCCGACAGCGCGAGACAGACTCCGCAGCCAGTGTCGATGTCCGAGGTCGCTTGCACACGCGTCCGAGTCCGGTCAGAGGGACCTGATCATGGCTGTCTGGGTGCGATTGGCGTCTGGGTGCGATGATCGGCCGGATCATTGAGTCCGGGTTTTTCCATTTGGTGTCCTTGGTAATGCAGCGGGCCCCTGAAGAATCTGCCGACGATTCGCCGACCGCGACAGCCCAACGAATCGTGACCAACAGGCTTGAGAAGGGACAGCGCCACATGCTCGAGATCGATCTCCGATCACTGAAACGCTTCCGCACCGGTCCGAGGGTGCGGTTCGTGCTGGCCAGCGACTTCGGGGGTCGGGTGCCGGAGGAAGACACGCTGCGCACGATCGCGCGCGAAGTGACCGAGCGACTGAGCCCCACCGGCAACCCGGCATGTGCGGCTCAATGGGTGATGAGCAGCCAAGGATGGGCCGGGTGGTTGAACGGGTTGCGCAACCTTGACGACGCCGAGGAATGGTTCAACCTGTTTGCCGCCTCATTCTCCCGCACCGACGGCAAGATCATCGGCGGACCCCGCGAGCGAGGACTCAGCGAGTTCGATTGGACGCCGACCCTGGCTGGGAACCTCTACCTGACCACTGCCGATATGCGAGCCGTTGACAGCGACGAGCGAGGCTGGTTCTGGGGGATCGATGAGACCATGACCCGCTACGTATGCGAGCAGATGATGTATTGGGCCCACATGCCCGGCGCCACCGAGTGGCTCGCCAACTACGTCGGCGACTCCTTCGAAACACGAGGCCTGGACCACGTGGAGTCAATGGCCGAGATGGTCAGGGACGTCTACCAACTGAGGCTGGAGGCTGCGCTACGCGAGCCACTGCGCTATCGCACCGCAGAGATCAAACCCCACGGATCGGTGGCCATCCGAGTCGTTGACCCCACGGTGGGTTGGACGGACCGACTGGCGCTGGTGAAAGAGATCCTGACCTGGAGCGCGCCACGCAGTGACTACGGCTATGTCCGGCACTGCAGCGGCATCGGCGGTCTGGACGACGACGGCAAGACCTGGCCCCACATCGACGAGGCTCATGTGCGCTACAACCGACCCCTCCTCACCTCCTTCGTCCCCGACGCGTACGGCATTCAACTCCTCACCGATGCCCACCTCGCACGCGCCCACGACCTCAGCGACTGGGACATCACGCCTCTCGACGGCGGACGCCACCTCGTCATGGCCCGTGACCTGGAATCCTGGTATCGACCCATCGACGACCGAGACGAAAACGGCCAGCACTCCCCTGCCCTGCTGCTGCCCGACAACCCCGACCTCATCGCCAAAGCACGCACCGACTTCGGCGACATGATCATCACCCCATCCACCATCGACACCCACAACCCCTGGCGCTAGCAGGGCGTCATCGACCGGAGCGCTCTGAATCGCACTGGGTTTATTGGAGTCTCCATCGTTTGGAAACGAGTGACCGTTGCGGTGGCCATCGATCATCTCCGGGCCTGCCAGCGAGGTGAGCTGGTCTACCACCGTCACGCGCGTGCTCTGCCCGATCGCTTCGAGATCCCAGGACAACAGGGCCACGACCACCCGAACCCGTCGTGCGTCGCTCAGGGAGCGGCATGCGGGGCGTGCCACTACCGGACCGTCAGGCGGTGATGAATCGCACGACGTATCGGCGCTGCCAGGGCGTCTCCGCCGCCCGAGTGTCGTAGTGCTCTCGCACGAAGGCGACGGCCTTATCACCGGGTACGCCGTCCAGCACGGCAAGACAGGCAAGCAGTGCCCGTCCTTCCGCGTCCGCCACCGCATGCGACTTCCACGCGCTCATCGGCTGCTCGGCGCCATGCCTCGCGCAGCGCGTCTCGCGCGTCACCTTGATCATTGGGTAGCCGAAAGTCCAGCCAGCGAAGCCACCGCGTGTCCCACCGCATGCCAGCCGGTGGCTTGCCGAGCAAGTACAACCCAAAGTCCGGAAGCGGGCCCTCGGACATCTGTCGGCGCAGTCCACGTCCCCGGACGAGTCGACCGGACGGCAGGCGCAGCACCCCGGGCATCGTCGGGTCCCACGTCCGAGTCATGGACCACAGCCTATTGCGACCAGCCGGCTGACGGTGCGCCTGCGGCCGCCCACTCACCACAGCGTCAACGGGACCCGAAAAGCCCGCTTGCCGAGCCGTCACCCGTGGCTCTCAGATCAGCAGAGACGAGCACTTCCAGCGCGGCATAAGGGCTCAGGATTAGCACGGGGGTCGCTCCTGACTCGGCTGCCACCCAAAACCCTGAACCGAAACCAACAGGAGTTTCGGTGCGTACGGAAACGGTTGGAGGTTGTGGAACCGTTATTGACCGACTCTCTCAAGTGGTACGGGACGTAGCGGGGACCGTTCGTCCCGCTCCCTGTTAGCTGCTGCAGGACCGGTGGACTTGGCGCGCAGCCCTAGGTTGCCTGACTGACTAGTCCTTGATACGTTCTAGTCATGGATGCTGACGGGCTACCCACCGAATGGCTTCGAGCGGTACTGCCGCTCGTCGTGCTGTCCACGGTCGCAGAGTGCGAGACCTACGGCTACGTGGTCGCCCAACATCTCAAGGCCGCCGGACTGGGCACGGTCAAGGGCGGCACGCTCTATCCGATTTTGAACCGTCTGGAGGGCGACGGGCTGTTGACCTCCTCGTGGCGCGAGGGCATCGGCGGGCCGGGTCGCAAGTTCTTCGCGATCACCCCCCTGGGCCGCGAGCACTTGAACCAAAGAGCCGGTGCCTGGCATGACTTCACCGAGCGGGCCGCAGACCTGCTCCCTGATCTGAGGAGAGCTCAATGACCACGGACGACACTGTCGAAAAAACCATCACCACGTACCGCGAGTCGCTCATCATGGCCTTACGGCTCAAGGACGTACCTGGGGACCGCATCGGGCAGATCGTTGCCGAAGTGGAAAGTCACGTCGCCGACACCGGCGAAAGCCCGACCGAGGCTTTCGGCACTCCCCGCGACTACGCGACTCACCTGACCGCCGGACACCGCAGGGACCCGTGGTGGCATACCGCGCTGGGTGCCCTGCTCGCGGGCATCGCAGGCTGGTTCCTTGCCCAAGGTGCGCTGTCCATCCTGCTTGGCGAAACGTATCTCGGACAGCCCGGATGGCTGTGGCTTGCCCTCGGCCTCATCATCGCCGTCCCCGCCGGTGTGACCGTCTACCGCCGTTCGACCCGAGTACGCGACCCCCGTACTGGTGCCGACATGGTGCCGCCGTTGCGCTGGGGGCTCGCCGCCCTGATCGGTCTGCCCATCGCAATTGTCCTCATTGCCTGGGGGCTCATCGAGATGTTCGGCACCAACAATTGAGGGATCCTCACGCGGAGCGTGACCAGGACAGGATCGCTTACGCGGGAGGCCTGAGTGGGTGGCTCCGGTCGATGGGGTTGCAGGGTCGGGCGCGGAGTAGTCGGTCCTTTGGGGTGACCCGGGCACTGCGCGGTTGCAACTACGATCGCCGCTCGGCCCTGTGGGCCGCCGAACCACAGGAGGCCGCATGAATGGCGACAGTTGCTTGACGACACCATCGAGGTGCTGGATCTGGAAACCCGTCACTCTCGGTGCTTCCCTGAGGCCTTGGACCGTCGATGGCTGATCAGGCGATGGTCGAGGAGTTCGACACGTTCGCGGAGTGGACTGCTGACGCAGTCGCCGAACTCGGCCCGGAGTTCGCTCTTCCTGCGGCCTGTCGCGGCAGTGGGAGTCCAGCCGCCCTCGATTGGTTGGCGAGCCGGCTCGACCTAGGCCCTGGCTCGCGGTTGCTCGACAGCGGCGCCGGCGTTGGTGGACCTGCCGCCTACGCCGCGAGCACGCGTGGCGCCCGTCCGTTCTTGGTCGAACCGATGGAAGGCGCCTGCAGCGCTGCGGCTCGGCTCTTCAGCCACCCGGTGGTGGTTGGCGATGGATCGGCGCTTCCGTTCGTGGACGGGCTCTTCGACGCCGCTTGGTCGTTGGGTGTGCTGGACACCGTCCAGGACAAGGCCTCTCACCTCACCGAACTGGCCCGCATGATCTCCTCCACCGCTGGTGATGGTGGAAAGGTCGGTCTGCTCGTCTTCGTCCGTACCGTCGAGCAGCTGCCGGAGAAGCCCGAAGGCAACGAGTTCCCCGACCGCCCCGAACTCCAAGCCGAGCTGGGACGTGCCGGCCTGCGGGTCCTCCACGAGACCCTCGAGCGCGAACTGCCGCCACCACCACATGCTTGGCAGCAAGCGGCCACCGAGGTCGACACCGTGATCAAGCGCGATCACGGCGACAAAGAAGGCTTCCGGATCGCGCAGCAGCAGTCGGAACAGATAGGACGTCTGATCTCCGAGGGTCTGGTGGTTGCGCACCTGCTCGTGTGCTGCACTACGCCCACGCAAGATCGCGACTAGACACCCGGACTGCTGCACCGCCAGCTGGCAAGATCGTCCTTCCCGTAGAGGACCGTCCTCGCCTCGCGCCGCACGAAGCATCTACCTGCGACTTCCGTATCGGATCAGGTTCCCGTCCGGATCGATATGGGCTCCCTCGCGCGTTCCGTAGTCGGTGACGACGGGCGCGACGTGGCTCCCTCCTGAGACCACCCCCCATTCCTCGGCAAGCACGTCCGCGTCCTTCACCGAGACATACGTACACCCCGCGGTGGTGGCCGGGTTGTGGTCGGGGTTGTACGAAACATGCACTTCGATCGGGTCTGCTGCACGATCAGGTGCCATCGGATGGTGCGGCAGTCCCATCCACGTAGCAGGCGCGGGGTGGGTGCGCTGCCGTTGTAAAGAGGTAAGGAGCAGCGATGACGAAAAAGACTGTGTCGGCGCGGTTGGAGCATCGCGTCGTTCCGGCTGGGCATATCCGCTCGGTCGAGGTCGAGAAGTTCGTGGAGTCGTTGCGCACGAAGCGCGCAACTTGCTGGGCGACCCCATCCGCAAGGCCGACCTGTACGACTTGGAGCAGCGCATTCAGGTCGAGGTCGCCGATGAGTGGTGGGGGAACCTGCTCAACTTCAACGTACCGATGCGAGACCTGCTCAACGACCACTTCGCGCGTGACCTCCACCGCCGTCCCTATGCGCCTGTCTGGGAGTGGGGAGGGCGCCAGCGCTCGCGGGAAACCAACATCTGCATCGCCCCAGAGCACATCGCCGTCGAGATGCGCAACACATTGGACGACCTCAGCTACCAGTGGGATCACCACACGGGTATCGACGCACAAACGCTGGGCATCGCCACCCACGCGGCCTTGGTCCGCATCCATCCATTCGTGGATGGCAACGGTGGTGTGACACGACTGCTGGGCGACCCAAGATTGGTGCCCCACCCTGGGCGGCGTGGGGCACCGGCCCGAGTCAGGGGAACCAACCGGACGGATCCTCCGAGGCCTGCCACCCGGCAGCAGGCGAACGCCGCCACTTTTTGCAGAAGGTCACACGGTAGTTCGAGCAGGTCCTGGTCGTCGTCGACCAGAAATGACCGTTTCCGGGACGTGATGCTTGCCCCGAAATATTGCAAGGGGACATCCTCAAGCTGGCGCGCCCGCGGGCTTCCCTTGCCGGCGCCGGTCGCCGTTCTGCTTGTGGTGAACGCGCTCGCGATCACCGGTGTGGTGAGGTGATACTCGCTACGTGTTGACCATCAAGGTGAGCGTGCAGGCGGCGCCGCAAGACCTCGAGTCATGGCTGGCCTTGACGCGTCGGCTTGAGTCGGAGGGCTTCGAGGCTCTCCTGGCTGCAGACCACCCGGGCATGGGACCCTCGCCGTGGCCGGCGTTGGGAGCGGCCGCGGCGGTGACGGATCGGCTGAAGCTCGGCACGTACGTCCTGCAGGCTGGCGTACGGGATCCTCTGCAGGCGGCGGCTGATGCCGCAACCCTGGACGTTCTCGCACCGGGGCGGGTGCTTCTCGGTCTTGGTGCGGGTCACACCTTCCGCGAGTGGGAGTCCCATGGCCTCGTGCGTCCATCACCCTCGCAACGTGCGGGCCGACTGGTCGAGTTCGTCGATGCTGTCCGGCGACTACTCGACGGCGAGGCCGTGACCGTGACTGGGGAACACCTGAGCCTCGTCGACGCGCAGCTCGAGAAGTTGCCCAGTTCGGGGCGGGTGCGACTTCTCGTGGGAGGAAGTAATCGGCAGATCCTGCGGGTCGCTGCTGCTCGCGCCGACGTCGTCGCTCTGAGCGGGCTGGGCCGCACTCTGCCGGATGGCCACCAGCACGACGTCCGCTGGGCGCGGCAAGATGTTGAGGGTCAGCTCGCACTGATCCGTGCGGAGTGCGACCGGTCCGGTACCGCGCCCGAGATCGAGGCCCTCGTCCATGTGGTCGCCCTCACCGATGACCGCGAGGAAACGTTGAAGCGGGTCAGCGAAGAACAAGGGGTCCCTGTCGCTCAACTGCAGCACACACCCTTCGTGCTCGTCGGAACCCCCGAACAGATGGCCGCCCAACTCGTGGAGCAGACCGAGCAACTCGGCATCTCGCGATACGTCGTGCGAGAGCCGGCGATCGAACCCCTGGCCCAGGTTCTCGCCATCCTCCACGGGTGACGGCACCACCGCCTATCGCAGATAGTTCCCACGATGGTGTCGATCAGCTCTGGTCTGCGTCAACCGAAAACGAACGTTTCCGGTGCGCTGAGACTCGATGAAGACTGAGACAGCGGGCCACATGCTCTTCGGTTTAGGCGATCCGCTTCTCGTCTGAGCATAAGTTGTTGGTGATCGATGCAGGACCTCGATTTCGGCGATGGTTTCACCACCGTTAGCGATGACCACCGCGACATCGACCACGACCCGGCCACGGTCATGGACCGGCACGAAGGAGTGTCGGGTCAGTGCGGACCCGTCCCCCGGTTACCGCCAGACCCGCAGACCACGAACTGGAACTTGACGACACGCTCCGCGCACTTGCCTTACTGGCTCTCGCCCGGGCAACTTGCGTCGGCGCTCCTGAGACCGCACGCGTGGGCTAGTGCGGTGCCTCCGTGGGACAGATGTCAGGGCAATCGTAGCGCCAAGGGAGCCCATCGGGTGGGAGAGCCGGTTCACCCGCATCATCCAACGGTTCGACATCTCGGACAGTCACATCGCTAGGGGTCGAGGCAGCGAAGAAGCGAAGATCCCCGCTTGCCGGCGTCGCCACAGCATCGACCACGGTGGAAGACCCGTCGTCGAACCGGATGATCACGGAGCGAGCCGACATGCCCGTGGCGCCGGCTACGATCGTGATGCTGCTGTCACGATCGCCTTGGTAGACGTCGAACCTCGTCAGCTTGCCGACCTTCCAGGTGTCGAAGCAGTTGCCCATTGGCGTGTCGTACAGGTCATCACTGAGGACCATCACGCAGCCGCGGTCGCCGTCGACCGGGTTCATCGTCACGGCCTTCCAATCCGTCTCGCCGGACGGGTCGGCTGCCACGACGTAGCTCGGGCCGGGGAGAACAGCTTCACCATCCGGTACTTCCGTGTCCGAGTAAGGCTGAGGGGGTGGCATGTCACTGTTCGTGTCGGAGGAGGTAGCCACCTCGATCTGCGGTGCATCAGCGCCCCCGAGTGCGGCAACGGCACCAAAGATGCCCGCCGTGGCGATGGCGGCTGCGCCGACACCGAGCCCCACGCCACGCGTGCGCTGTCGACGACGAGCGAGACGCTTGATGTCGCCCAGACGTCGTTCGTCGAAACTGAGCGAGTCGGGCACGGCGCGTTCGACTGCCTCGCGAATGTATTCGCCCGTGTTCATCTTTTCTCCTCAATCAGACTGCCAACAAGTGTGTGACGCAACTTTTCCCGACCACGCGCGCAATGACTCTTGACCGTGCCCCCCGAGACACCCATGGCCTCAGCTGCCTGCTCGGTGGACAAGTCGTCGACATACCGCAGGACCAGGGCGATTTTTTGCTGAGCTGGTAGAACACTCATCGCCTGAAGGAGCGCGTGCCGCTGGGCCACCTCGTCCCCGATTGAAACGTCTGCAGGAAGGGGTAGGGCAACCAGTCGCTGCACAGGATCGCGGCGCCGCTTCCCTGACAAGTAGAGGTTGACAATGGTCCGGTTGAGATACGCCACCGGATCCGAACCTTCCACCTGCCGCCATTTGGGCCACACCTTGGCGAACGCCTCTTGCACGAGATCCTCCGCCGCGTGAGCATCCGCTGTCAGCGCCCACGCCACCCGGATCGCTCGGTTCCATCGGACGCGGACGAACTCTTCGAACGACGTCTCGACAGCTTCACGACGTTCTCTCGACAGCATCACTCTCGCTCCTCTCCTAGGCGGTCCTTACACAGATACAACGCACGGCGCGGCTCCTTGGTTGTCCATCCGAACACTGCAATCGAGACAGAGGTGCCATCGCCTGCGAGAAGGACTGAGCCCGCCCCCCGGGGCGCGGTGCTCCTGATTCACTCGTCGTCCCGCACACTCACGGTCACATGAAGACCTCACCTCGCGCCGCCCTGACTGCCCTCGCGCTGATCGTCCTGGCCTCCGCCATCGCAATCACCGGATCTCCGGCTCAAGCCAGCGCGACGGGAGTGCGGACCCGCCAGGGTGTCGCCTCCGTGGTTGCTGGGTAGAGCGTGCTCGTCAACGTGCTCGCCAACGACTAAGGTGACCCCCGCTCGCTGGTCGCGGTCACCGCGTCCTCGAACCGCGGCAAAGGCGACCAAGACCCCGGCGAATGGCTGCCACTGCTAGAACGCTGCCGCTACAACGGCGAATGGGTAGCAGTGAAGCACCGGTGGGACCTGAACGCCGACCAGGTCGAGAAAGATGCGCTCACCCTCCAAGCAAGCGCCTGCGAGAACATCACCATCACGGTGATCGAGCGGTAACGGACCCCGCCCCGACCCCACATCACCGGCTAGTTCTGAAAGGGAAGATGAAGCAGATGGTTTCGGTAAAGAGTGTCGCCCTCTTGGTGATCCCCGCTGTCTTTCTGACTGGATGCGGCAGCGACGCGAACAGTGACAGCGTCCCGAAGGAAAAGGACGCCTCGGAGTTCATCAGCCTTGTGCAGAACACCGGAAGTCGCGACTTCGAGCCCTACGAGTCGCCATCGGTGATGCTGGACAAGTCGACGCTGGCTGTCCACGGCAAGGTCGTGTCGGTCACGGAGGGTCGGCGTTACGACCCGGGCGGCTTCACGCAGTACAACGTGATGATCGGCGTCAGCCCTGATGAGGTACTGAAGGAGGACCCGAGTCGCCGCGGCGAGATGGTGTACTTCGAGCTCCCGCGGCCAGACGACGTCCCAGCTGCTACCTACGCTGCGAAGTTGCCAGTAGGTACCGAAGTCGCGCTATTCGCCTACCCGTGGCAGGACCCTGGATTCAAGCTGTTGGACTCAGGGGCCGGTCCGGAGCCCGCTGCGTCGGTCTACGGTCCGATCGCCCAGGGTCTCTGGATCAACGGTCACGAGGGTCTCGAAAGTGTTCTCACCGATGAGGGTGTGTCCACGGGCGATTGGGCCGGAATCGAGTCTTGGGCGACCCTCGAAGAGGCGGCCACGGACCAGGATTGACCCTGATCAGCACCGGCTACGACCGTGGCACCTGGCACACTGGAACGCTGGCACCGTCGGCATCGCCTACTGCGACACCCGCGACATCGACCACATGCTCCAGCTAACTGAGGCTCACGACTCCGGCGGCTACGCCTGGACTGCTGCTACCAAAGGGCCTCCGCCAACGACCAGGGCTTCCCGTGCTCGCTGGTGGCCGTCACCGCATCCTCGCACTGCGGCAAAGGCGACCAACACCCCGGCGAGTGGCTGCCACTGCTAGAACGCTGCCGCTACATCGGCGAATGAGTGGCCATGAGGCACCGGTGGGACCTGAGCACCGACCAGGTCGAGAAAGATGCGCTCACCCTCCAGACGAGCAACTGCGAGAATGTCACCATCGAGGAGCGCACTCACCCCTCCAGAAGATTAAGGTCGCGCACGCAGAACCCGTGATGCGCCCATTCCTCGTTCAGGAGCACGCGTAGACACTCGAGCACCAACTTCCCTGCGGCATACGGCGGCCAGCCCGGTCCCGCGGGCACCGGCGCGATCGGCGTCGTTGAGTTGGTCGAGGTCGACTAGGTGTGTGCGAAGTTCGTCGTTGGCTTGGGGGAATGGCCTCCGGAGGGCTCCGTTGACGAGCAGGTAATCGACGGAAGCGACGCACAAGGCGTTGCCAAGGGTTTCAGCGCCCTCGAAGGTGTCGAGAAGGTGGGCGGAGGATCATGGACCTACGATTCACGGCTCGTCGGTGAGTGATGAGCGGCAAAATCGATCCTCCTGCGCCAATCCTGATATATCTCATACGCATCGGTCGAGAAATACACGACGCCGACCTGACACGCGCACCGCAGTGACTCATGAAAAGAGACCGTCAGTGATGCAGCGAACCGGTCGCCAGGAGGCCACTCGGCTGGTCCTCGGGTGTGCTTTCGGCTTTTCCACGAGCTTGGTCAATCACGGGTTCGGACCTCATTCAGATCACGTGTCCAAACTCTTGGGCAATGGATGGTCCTGGCTGGTCGCGGGACTGGTCGCAGGGCTCTTCGCTTCCAACTGGCGGAGCGCATCGCGCCTGGTGATGTATTTTCTGCTCCCGGCAGTGTGGTGCTACTACGCGGCAGACACACGCGCGGGGACCTACGCGACGCTCGGCGGGTCGGTCGATGTGCTAAATCTCGTCAGTGATCTATTCAGCTATTCCGTGATCGGCGCACTGGCCTCGATCGGGCTCGGATACTTGGCCTCACGCATCAAACGAGGCGGACTCAAGGGCTTGCTGGCCGGCCTCCTGTTGCCTGCCTACATCACGTACACCGCGTGGCGCGTCCATGGTCACTCAACGCACGACCCCGTCTCTCAGGACGTAACTGTCTGGGTCATGACCGCAGGCGTTCTGACCATGGTGCTGTACGCCATCTGGTTCTGCACGAAGTTGCAGAACCAGCCGGGCAGATGCGACAACCCGCTTTCGTCTTGCGTGGAACCGAGCTGTAGAACGCTCCTGCATCGTGCCGGATCGCTCGACGGCGGCCCGCGAAGCAAAATTCTCGACATCGATGACAGCAACGACGGCGTCTACTGACAGGTGTGCGAGCGCCCATGTCGTGACCAGACAGATCGCTTCCACCGCAAGCCCTCGACGGCGGTGCCCGGCGAACACGACGTAGGACAGATTTGCACGGCCGTCCGCTCCAGTATCGGCGTTCGTTGTCTAGGTTCGACACATGAGCTGTCGCCTTTCAGAACTGGTGTTGAACTGCCACGACCCCGAGATGCTGTCCCGCTTCTGGTGCGACGTGCTCAACTACGTGGAGTTGGGGCGCGATGGCGACGACATCGAGATCGGCCCCGAGTCGGGCTTCGGAGGTCCGGCACCCACCATCGTGTTCGCGCTCGTTGCTGAGAAGAAGACCGCACCCTTACGTCTGCATCTCGACGTCAACCCGGTGGACCGGGACCAGGACGCCGAACTGGACCGCCTGCTGGCCCTGGGCGCCCGTCCAGCCGATGTCGGCCAGGCGGGTGATGAGTCATGGCACGTCCTCGCCGACCCGGAAGGCAACGAGTTCTGCCTACTGAGACGCCGATTGGCCGAACATCGTGGGGAATGACCGCGCCATGAGCGGCATACGACACGTCCCTGTAGCACTCGCCACCACGGCTGCCGTGATCTGTGCGGCCGGTTGGTATATGAGTACACACGCGAGCGAGAGCGATTTCGATTCGTGTCAGCGGTCCGGTGGTCAACTGCTGTTGACTTATAGCTACACTCCAGGCCAAGGGATCACACTCTCGCGCATTCCACTCGGTAACGGAGACGTCACCGTGTCGTACCAGGTCCGAGCCCTACACGGCGTCCACGTGCTCTCGGCAGTCATGAACACTCTGTATCTAGACGACCTGGGTGGCAAGGTTTTTTATCCAGATGGTCGCGAGATCAAATGCCACAAGATCGATCCCGATGACGGAAGCATTGGCCCCACCGGACAGTGACTTTGCAGGCTGTTCCCAAATGAGGGCGCAACAGGTTGTCGACGGAGACCTGGTCGACGTCAACCACTGACCAACGTCGCTGGTTGGTCTGGCCCCTGATCCGCTGGACGCGGGACGTTCGAGTTCGCTGCGGTGCGGATCGGTCGCCACACCAACAGCGCGGTGGCGACGAACAGCACACCGGCGGCAGTGAAAACCGCGTCGATCGGGCCGAAGTGCGTGCCCAGCGCCTGCACGTCGAGGTCGCGGAGGACGGTGCTGGCCAACCATCCAGTGGCACCCATCGCGATCAGGCTGGCCACGGTCGGAAAGATCTGCAGGACCACGGTCGCGCGGCCCAGCATCTCCTCGGGCACGCTGCGCATGAAGAGAGGCATGACGGCGGTGTTCAGCGCGCCGAGCGGGATCGCCATCACGAACAGCAGCAGCATGGCCGGCAGCAGTGCCGTCGTACGCGAATACGCGACCAGGGCGAGGCCGCTGAGAGCGAGCCCCCAGATGAAGACCCCTGCAGCGCCGACACGGCGCTCCAACCAGGGAGCCGCTGACATGCCGGCGATACTGCCGGCTGCGAACGCCATGCCGATCACGCCCAGGAGCGCCGCGGGCTGGGAGAGAACGTCTGTCACGAAGAAGACGTCGAGCACGTTGATCGCCCCGGCACCGAGTGTGGCGATCGTGACCCCGACGGTGATCGCGAGGATCAAGGGGTTGCCGGCGACCACGCGCACCCCGTCGGCGAAGGACAACCAGAAGCCCTGCTCAGACGTCGACGGCGCGGGCGCGGAGTCCCACGAGACGAGACCCAGGAGCGCGGACGAAGCGAGGAAGGAGCAGGCATTGATCGCCAGCGCCCAGTCGAGGCCGGCGGTGAACAGGAGGGGCGCGGCGAGCGGGGGGCCCACGATCTGGACGAGGTTGTTGGCAGAGCCCTGGACGGAGAAGGCGCTGATCCGCAGTTCGTCGGGGATCGTGCGGACGATCATCACCATCCGCGCCTGATTGAAGAACTGACCGGCGGAGTTGGTGAGCGCGATGGCGGCGTAGATCCAGACCAGTTGAGCACCGATCGAGAGGGCGTCGCCGAACGCCGGGATGAGCAGGAGGCTCCCGATGGCGACAGCCTGGACCACGTTGCTCAGGATGAGGATCTGGTGTCGGTCGTGCCGGTCGACGTAGACGCCGGCGACAGGACCGACCAGCAGCACCGGAACCGCTGCCGCGATCAGTACGCCGCCGACCGCCGCCGGCGCCCAGGTCTCCCCACGCGCGATCTCCGTCGAGATCCACAGCACGACGGTGATGTCGAAGATGACATCGCCGAACCGAGAGGTGAGCGCGGCAGGAAAGGCGTATCGCCAGGCCCGGATGCTCCACAGCTTCGTCCCGCCCGGGCTGGTGTCGGGGCTGGCGTCCGTGGTCACCGAGTCAGTGTGCTGAGGGGATCTCAGATGCACAAGATAGTTGCGCAATATTGTTGTCAACCTGCGGTTTAGAGTTGACCCATGCCGGAGAGGGAGAGTCAGAGCACACCGGTCACCGACCCCAAGGCCTGGTTGGCGCTCGCGCACCCGCTCCGCCTGCGAATCGCCTACGAACTGCAGTTGCACCAGGCCGCGCGCGTCACCGACCTGGCCCGGGCACTCGACGTCTCACCCAACAGTGTGAGCTTCCACCTGCGTCAGCTCGCCCGCTTCGGCTATGTCGAGCCCGACGACGCTCCACGATCCGACAAGCGAGAGAGGTGGTGGCGCTCGACCTCGCCGACGGGTTTTCGCATCGAGCAGACCGAACAGGATGCCGACTCCGCCGGAAAGCTTCTCGACGTGATGCGGCGCCGCGCGCACGAGCAGCTCGACGACTGGTACGACGCCGTATCCGTCCCAGATGAAGAAGGCAGTGAGCCGCTGCGCAGCAGCAACTACGACCTGCGCTTGTGGCTCACCCCGGACCAGCGCGAAGAGTTCCTCGGCCAACTCGGCGATGTCTTCGCCACCTGGATGGCGGTCAGCCGCACAGCGGCGACCACAGCGGCAACCACAGCGGCGTCTACCGTCCCGGAGACCGCCGCGGCCTCGGAGTACGTGCTGTTCGGCTACGGACTGCCCCGGTCGGCCTACGACGCGGTCCGTGGTCGCCGGGTGGCTTCATCTCCCCCACAGACTGCTGAGCCCACTGCCGGCCCGTAGTCGGGACCGGCAGCGGGTGGGCGCCTCAGAGGAGGCGGCCGCAGGTGGGCCACGGGGAGCGGCCGCGGGACTTGTAGAGCAACTTGGCGCGGTAGGTCAGCTCACCGGCAGATGCCTGGTGCGGCAGACCGGAGCCGCCGACTCCACGCCATGTCGCCACGTTGAACTGGTAGAGGCCGTAGTAGCCCGCCGGGTTCACAGCGCGGGGGTTGCCGCCGGACTCGCATCCTGCGAGCGCGGCCCAGTTGAGCCCGTCGGCAGCCGGGACGGACCAAGGGGCCTGACCGACCAGCACCCGACGGGGCTGCGGCTTGCGGACCATCTTTCGGTCGACCACGCGACGCCCTACGGGCTCGTCGTTGTGGAAGGTGCGCACCGCCACGACCCGACGGAGCCCCGCCCTGCCTTCGCGGACCACCTTGCGACGGCCGGGAGCGAGCTTGGTGGTGGGGACCTCCACCAGCCGGGCACGGACGGGCCAGTCTCTCGTGCTGCGGCGCTTCTCGACGTCCACCAGGCGTACGGTGTCGCCGTCGCGGACGCGCTTGTGACGCCCGGTGATCTCGCGTCCGTCGCGCACGACCTCGACCAGGTCATTGCCGTCGACGTCGACGCCCTGGGCCTTCATCACCCGTTGGGGCCAGGCTTGAGGCGCCACGGCCACCTTTACGGCGGGCTCGGTGGCAACCTTCAGGCGTACGGAGATCCGGGCGTCGGCCTCGGCCGAGCGCTGGAGTGTGTCGTCGGTGGGCTTCTGGGCGACGGCAGCGCTGGGAACGAGCGCGAGCGCCAGCACCGCGGAGACGGTGCCGACGGCAACGCCGCGAAGACGGGTGGAGATGACGGGCGTGTGGTGAATACTCACGTGCAAGAACCTCACGAAGTCTGGTGCACCGCAGGGGGCGCTCGGACGCGACGCCGGCGGTCTGGGCGTCGAGGCCGCCGCGCGCAACACCTCACGAGGGGAGGCGCCTCTCTCGTGGAGGACACAGTCGACAGCTCGATGACGACAACACGAGGTGATGGGCCGCGTCGAATCACTAGTCCGCCACAGGTCGCCGTTCCACGCTCATCTGGCGCCCTGCATGTGATCGGCTTCACGTCGTGAGCCACCGCTGACGCCCTCACTGACGGGTGGCAATACCGGTTCTGGCCGCCGATCACCTACTCGGTCAGCAGCAGGGCTATTGCGACCGTCACATCACGACCGCCATTAATCGGGCGACGACTCTCCCACCCACCCGACACAATGGTCCGCGATGAGCATCTGGACGACTTTCAAGCAGCAGGCCACTCCCCCCTCCCCACTGGCGGGACGCTTGGCGACCCAGTCGCTCCTCTTCGCCACCGGCGACGGCGCCTTTCTGGCCGGCTCCGCCTTCTTCTTCACCCAGGTGGTCGGTCTCTCGGGACCACAGATCGGGCTCGGCCTCACCATCGCTGGCATGGCTGCCTTCGTCGCCGCCTACCCCATGGGACTGATCGCCGACCGGATCGGCCCGAAACGAGCCTGGGCGATCAGCGCGGCCGGGCAGGGCGTGATGTACGCCCTGTGGCCGTTCATCGACAGCTTCACCGAATACGTCCTCATGGCGATCGTCATGGAAGTCATCGGCTCACTGGGCAACGCGGCGCATGGGGCCTACACGATTGACGTGCTGCCGCCCAAGGAGCGAGTGACGTCGCGCGCCTACATGTACTCCGCGCTCAACGTCGGCGTCACCCTCGGCGCGCTCCTGTGCGGCGTCGTACTCGCCTTCGAATCAGTCACATTGCTCCACGTTATTCCGATCTTCAGCACGATCGTCTTCCTGGCCAATTCCGTCTTCATCACCCGGCTCCCCAAGGCATCGCACGACCTCAAGTCGGTCGCGGAACGACGGGTCAAGGCTCCGGGTCCCAGCCCGTTGAAGAACATCGGTTGGCTGGCGACGAGCTTCTTCGGTGGCGTGATGTGGACCAACCAGGTGTTGCTCCACATCGTCATCCCGCTGTGGCTGGTCCAGAAGACCAACGCCCCCTGGGTGATCGTGGCGTTGCTGTTGGGCACCAACACCGTGATGTGCATCTTCCTACCCATGGCCGCGGCTCGAGGAATCAAGGACAACGACACCGCGCTGCGGGCCGTGCGGATCTCCGCGCTCTTCTTCATCCTCACGTGCGGCATCACCCTGGCCACCCACGAGACCGTCGGCACCCTCACCATCGTGCTGTTCTTCATCGGGCACATCACCCTCACCGGCGGCGAACTGTTCCTCTCTGCCTCCAGTTGGACCTTCGAGGCCGAGCTGATGGACCCACGCCGACGGGGTCAGTATCAGGGCGCCTCCGAGCTCGCCGGCACCCTCGGGCGGGTCTGGGCGCCGGCGCTCTACACCTTCCTGGCGCTGAGTTGGGGTGCCACCGGCTGGATGATCATCGCCGGCATCGTGACCGTCGCGGCCGCTGGCCTGCACCCCTCGGTACGCAAGGCACGCGCCTTCCTCGAGGAGCACGTCCCTGCCGACATCCTGGCCGATGCGAGCGCCCATGCCCAGGTGCCGCCCGAGGCCATGGCGGTGGGGTCGCCCTCGCTCGGCGACGCTGGGCCGCCCTGACAGACTCGGTGGGTGACCTCCCCCGCTGACTGGCTCGCCGGTGCCCGACCCCGCACGCTCCCGGCCGCGGTCGCGCCCGTCCTGGCCGGCACCGGGGTGGCGGCGTACGCAGACTCGTCGGTGTGGTGGAAGGCCGCGCTGGCGCTGGTGGTGAGTCTGGCGTTGCAGGTGGGGGTCAACTACGCCAACGACTATTCCGACGGCATTCGCGGCACGGACGCCGACCGGGTGGGTCCGATGCGGCTGGTCGGCTCAGGTGCCGCGACACCGCGGTCGGTGAAGCAGGCCGCTTTCCTGGCCTTCGGGGTCGCCGCACTGGCCGGTCTTGTCCTGGCTGCCACCACGGCCTGGTGGCTGGTCGCTGTCGGTGCGGTCTGCGTCGTCGCCGCCTGGTTCTACACCGGCGGCGGCAAGCCCTACGGCTACCTCGGCCTGGGCGAGGTGATGGTGTTCGTCTTCTTCGGTCTCGTCGCGGTCATCGGCACGACCTACGTCCAGACCGAGACCTGGGAATGGCCGGCCCTCTACGCCGGCGTCGGGATCGGCGCGCTCGCCTGCGCCATCCTGGTCGCCAACAACCTGCGCGACATCCCGACCGACACGATTGCAGGCAAGCGCACCCTGGCGGTACGACTGGGTGAGGAACGTACCCGTGGCCTGTACGCGCTGCTGGTCCTCGCCGCTGCGGCAGCCGTGGTCGCGGTGGCGGTCGCCACGACCTGGTGGGCGTTGCTGGGATTGGGCTTCCTGGCGCGCATCGCCCCCTCGACCCGCGCTGTCCTCAAGGGGGCCGCCGGTCCGGATCTCATCCCCGTCCTCGCGGCCACGGGGATCGCTGAGGTGGTGTGGGCCGCACTGGTCGCCGCCCCACTCTTCGTCGTGTGAAAAGAGTTAACGGTGCGCACCGTCTCCCGCTAGCGTTGGGGCGTGGACTACGACTTCTCCCAGCTTGACCTGACCGACGAGTCCGAGGCCGCGACAGCACGTCGACGCGGCTGGATGGTGGCGGTGCAACGCGGCTTCCACGAAGGCCGCCCCGACAAGGATTTCGAGAAGCACTGGCTGGACCAGGCCCGCGCCGATGACGTGACCTGCTCGGGCGCCTGGCTGCCGGCCGATGAGTTCGGTGACAGCGTGGTCCCGGTCGCGACGTTCGCCAGCTTCACCAAGACGATCAACACCGGCCACGAGTTGTTGCCTCTGGAGATGATCACCGACGTCACCACGAGTCCGGCCCACCGCCGGCGCGGACTGGTCCGCCGACTGATGGAGGCCGGGCTCGCGAAGGCCGCGGCCGACGGCGTACCCCTCGCGGCCCTGACCGCTTCCGAGGCCACGATCTACGGACGCTGGGGCTTCGGCCCAGCCACCTTCGCCCAGGGCGTCGAGGTGGACACCGGCCCAAGATTCGGATTGCGAAGCTTCGTCGACACGGGCCGGGTGGAGCTGATCGAGCCGCCGGACAACTGGCCGATCATCCGTGGCGTCTTCGACCGGTTCCATGCCAGCACGCGTGGCTCGGTGGACTGGCCCCAGTTCTACGAGGTGATCCACACCGGCGCCTACGACTTCGAGGACGGCGGACCCGACAAGAAGTTGCGCGGTGTGGTCCACCTCGACTCCACCGGCGCGGTCGACGGGGTCGCCCTCTACAAGTACGCCGGCCAGGACGGCGCGAAGCGGAAGGTGAAGGTCACCGAGATGATTGCGCTCACCCCTGCCTCCAGCCTGGCGCTGTGGAAGTTCCTCGGCGACATCGACCTGGTCAACCACGTGAGTCTCGGGCTCGCGCACCCCGAGGATCCGTTGCGCTGGGCGCTCACCGACATCAATGCCCTCAAATTCACCGCGCACAGCGAGTTCCTGTGGATACGGGTGCTCGACGTCGAGCGAGCCCTCGAGGCCCGTCCCTGGAGCAGCGACGGGACCGTCGTCCTAGCCATCACCGACCCCCTGGGACACGCCGCCGGAGACTTCCGGATCGAAGTCAGCCAGGGGCGCGCCCGCGTCACCCGCACCGAGGCGAGGCCCGAACTCACCGTGTCAGCAGAGACGCTCGCTTCGCTCTACCTCGGCGCCGCGTCCGTCACGGCCATGCACCACGCCGGTCGTGTCAGCGGAGACACCACTGCTGTCGACCGGTTCGCGGCCATGGCGGATCTGGCGACGGCCCCCTACAACCTCACTGGTTTCTGAGAGGGCGTCAGTCGTCCTCGCGTGCCTTGAATTCCTCGAAGGCAGCGGAGGCCTTGGCAGCGCGCTGCTCGACGCGGCGGGCGAACGCCTCGCGCTGCGGGTCGAGGACGAAGTAGGACACGACGCCGGAGATGAGGAAGGCCAGAGCTGCGGCCCAGACCAGGGGCACACCAGCGTCGTCGATCAGGCCCCACAGTCCGACCACGACTCCGAAACTGGCTGCGAACAACAGGATCCGCAGGGCGGTGTAGACCACGAACTCCTTCACACGGGCAAGCCTAGGCCCGGCGGACTAGATTGGAGCAATGCTGAAGATCCTGCTGGTCGTCATCGCCATTGCCTTCATGGTGTGGACGCTGCTGCGGCTGGTCGGCCCGAGCCTGTCCGGCCGCGCCGGTGGGCGTCCCTCACCGCCGCGGATGATCGGCCCGGACGACGACCCGGAGTTCCTGCGAGGCCTTGACCTTCCCCGTGATCTTCCCCGGGAGCGGCCCGTCGACAGTCCCGAGCCTGAGGACAACTGACGAGGGAGCGACCGGGGGACCATCGGCGTACGAGTGCTGGCTGGTGCTGCTGAAGTAGTTGATGCCGATGAAGTTGAACCACAACGTGGCGACACCGACCAGGGCCAGCCAGGCGGCATTGTTGCCACGCCACCCTGCCGTCGCCCGTGCATGGAGGTAGGCGGCGTAGATCACCCAGGTGATGAAGGCCCACACCTCCTTGGGGTCCCAGTTCCAGTAGGACGACCACGCCTGGTGCGCCCAGATCGGCCCCGAGATCAGCACCCCGAAGGTCCACACCGGGAAACCGAACGCGTGCATCCGGTAGGAGACGCGGTCCAAGGTGGCCAACTCCGGCAGCCTGGCGAGATAGCCGGTGTCCTTCTTCGAGCGAGCCTTGAGGAGATACAGCACCGAGGTGAAGCCGCCCAGGGTGAAGGCACCGGTGGCGATCACGGCCGAGATCACGTGGATGACCAGCCAGTACGACTCCAACGCTTCGGTCAGCGGCGCGACGGGTTCATAGAGCCACAGCACGTCGGCTAGGAGGATGCACAGCACGAAACCGACCACGATCGGTCCGAGCCACGAGAGTCGCCAGCGGCGGGTGGTGAGGAGGAAGATCGCGACCACGAAGAAGCTGCCACTCAGGGTGAACTCGTACATGTTGCCCCAGGGCACCCGGTTGGGGTCCGCAGCCATCCCACGGCCCACCAGCGCCACGAGGTGCGCCACCGCGCCGATCGCGGTGAGCAACAGGGCCAGGCGAGCGGACATCGCGACCCGTCCGTCGTCGGGGGCCGCCTCCGAGGTGGGGAGATCGCGCAGGGAGGCCCAGTGCACCGCATAGGCGAGCAGAGCCAGGAAGTAGACCACTCCGGCAGCAGCCACCGCCTGGTTGCTCAGGTTTTCCCACTGGATGTCAGTCACGCTGTCTCCTTGGTCAAGTCTTCAACGATTCTAGCCAACTCGGCCCGACCGTCCTCCGGGTCGCCACCCGAGGATCGGTCCAGCCGTGCGACCTCGACCATGGTCGTTCCGTCGTCGCGGCGTCGGGCTCGCACCCACACCCGGCGCGGCCGCACGAACAGTGAGCCGAGCAGGCCCAGCAGGGCGAGCACCATGCCGCCGAGGGCGACGAACTTGCCGGGGGTCCGGCTGATCTGGATCTTGTTCCACCGCTGGAGGCCGTCGAAGGTGACGCTGCCCATGCCGTCCGGCAGGGTCACCCGCTCGCCGGGACGCAGGTCCATCCGGAAGGGCTTGCCGGTGTCGTTCTTCACCTGGGTCGCCTTGGACTTGTCGAGGACGTAGACCGAGGCGCCGGTGCCGTCGTCGAGACCGAGGTCCCCGGTGTAGACGCTCATCGATATCAACGGATCGATGGCGTTGCCCCAGCGCGAGGCCGGCATCGTCAGGTTGCCGTCGGCGTCCCGATCCATGGCAAAGGTGGGATAGAAGGTGCCCTCGAGTCCGATCTGGGTCGGTTGGGCGTCGGGTGCCTTGACGACCCCGAACGACTCGAAGGTCTGGGGGTTGGTGGGCAGGAAGATCGTCGGTTGGCTGTAGGACACGTCGCCGTTGCCGTCTCGAATGGTGATGACCGGGGCGTAACCGTGGCCGATCAGGAAGATCTCGGTCTCACCGATGCTCAAGGGATGGTTGACCTTGAGGTCGTACTGCTGGGTTTTTTCACCCGGGGCGGTCGTGTAGTCGAGGTGGGCCACGAACTTGCGCGCGCTGCCGATCCGCGAACCCTCGGTGATCCAGTCGATGTCGAAATCGGTGATCGCGAAGGAGAACGGTTCCATCACCGAGGCGTTGAACCGATTCCCGGGAGCGAAGTCGTCGTACTGGGTGAGGTTGTTGGAGAAGCCGTACTCCTTGCCGTTGAGCAGGATCACGCCGCCCTTGTAGCCGAAGAGGCTGCCGGTGGCGACGCCCACCAGCACGACCAGCACCGCCAGGTGGAAGACGAGGTTGCCGGCCTCACGCAGATGCCCCCGCTCGGCGGCGACGGCGTCCGACTCCCCCGCGCCCGATTCCCTTGCGACCCACTCGACGCGGTAGCCCTTCTTGCGCATCAGGGCGGCCGCCCGCGCATGGATCTCGTCGGGCTCCTCGGCACAGACGAACGAGGTGCTCTCCGGTAGTCGAGAAAGGTTTCGCGGTGCCCTGGGCGGCTTCGAGCGCAGCGCACGCCAGTAGACGAAGAGACGCGGAATGATGCAGCCGACCAGCGAGATCATCAACAAGATGTAGATCGCGGAGAACCAGGGTGAGGAGTAGACGGAGAAGAGATCGAGGCGGTCCCAGACAGGAGCCAACGCCGGGTGCGCGTCGCGCCACCGCGAGACCGCGAGGGAGTCGATGTCCTCCTGCGGGATCACCGATCCCGGGATCGAGGCGACCGCCAGCAGGAGAAGGAGCACGAGCGCGGTGCGCATGGATGTCAGCTGCCGCCAACTCCAGCGGGCCAGGGCGCGAGCAGTGAGGTCGGACGGCAGCGCGGTGGCCTGGCGGTCTTCGGATCCCGTCACACCGACACCGAGAACCCGTCCACGACCTGCAGCTGGAGCCACTGGACGAGCACCTCCCACCAGCCGCTGACGAGCAGCAGGCCGACCACGATCAACATCACGCCACCGAACCTCATCACCCACTGCTGGTGACGTCGGATGACGGCAAAGGCGCCCAGGGCGCGGCGGTAGGCGAGCGCAGCGACGATGAACGGAACACCCAGACCGAGCGCAAAGACGCCGGACAGCAGGGCGCCACGAGCAGCGGTGGCCTCATTGACCGAGAGCAGGTTGATCGCCCCCAACGTCGGACCCACACAGGGAGTCCAGCCGACACCGAAGAGGAAACCGATGAACGGCGCCGCGACCAGCCCGACCGCCGGGACGCGATGGATGCGCCAGTCCCGCTGGAGAAAGGGAATGGCGCCCATGAAGGCGATGCCGAGGACGATCATGGTGATGCCCAGCACCACGTTCAGCTGGCGGGTGTGGGTGAACAGCCACGCACCCGCTGCCCCGGTCAGGGTCCCCAGCAGCACGAACACCACCGAGAAGCCGAGCACGAAGAGCACCGCTCCCAGCAGCATCCGGCCGCGACGGGCTTCGGCCAGATCTGCCCCGGAAAGGCCGGTGGCGTAGGAGAGATAGCCGGGCAGCAGCGGGATCACGCAAGGGCTGAAGAAGGAGACCAGCCCAGCCAGGAGCGCCACGGGGAGCGCCAGGATGAGCGAGCCGGACAGCGCGGTGGCCTCGAACCAGTCACTCATCGAGCACCGGCTCCACCAGGGACAGCAGCGTCTGGGTGCTGGGCAGGGAACCCTGCACGGACGCCGCGATCCGCCCCTGGGCGTCGAGGATGACCGTGCTCGGGATCGAACGAGGGTTCAGGGTGCCGGAGAAGGGCAGCAACGCCTGCCCGTCCGGGGAGTAGAGGGAGGGGTAGGCCACCTCGAAGCGCCGCGCATAGGCGCGCGCGTTGTCGGGCGAGGCGTCGCGGATGTTGAGGCCGAGGAAGTGCACCTGCTCGCCCAACTCTGCAGCAGCCTCATTGAGGTCGGGCTGCTCCACCCGACACGGCGGACACTGCGACCACCAGACGTTGACGACGACCGGCTTGCCCCGCAGATCGGCAAGATCCACCGGATCACCGTCGAGGTCCTCACCACGGAGTACGACCGGATCGCCGCGGTCGGCGAGTGGCACTTCTTCATAGGCACCGCCGCCGTCGACATAGCCCTTCGTGCCGGTGCCGGACAGGCTGGAGCAACCTGCGAGCGTGAGCAGGCAGACCAGCGCGATGACGAGCCGCAGGGGTTTCAGGGCCGATCCTCCTGGGCGGCGCCACCGGCGGAGAACGGCGCCGAGCGGTCCCCCACCGGGATCAGGTCACCGGCCGGCTCGGAGTAGCGCACCTGCGCCACCCTGTCGTCGTCGAAGACCACCGAGGTGAGCGAGCACAGGGTGCACTGGCGGGCCTTGGGATTGTGGAGATAGCTGCGCTTCTCCAGGAAGAGTCGCGTGGTCCAGATGGGGAGTTGGTGGGACACCACGACCGCCTCGTGACCGCGCGCAGCATCACGGGCATCGTGGATCGCAGCGAGCATCCGGGACGCGATCTCGTCGTACGGCTCGCCCCAGGACGGCTTGCGGGGATTGTAGAGGTGGCGCCACAGGCGCGGGCGCTTGATGATCGTCCAGGCGCCGTCGCCGAAGCTCAGGCCCTCGAAGGCATTGGCCGACTCGATCACCCGCGGGTCGATCACCGGTGTCAGGCCACGGGCGGCGGCCAGCGGTGCTGCCGTCTCCTGGGCCCGCTCGAGCGGAGAGGTCCGCAGATGGACGATGTCGCGGGTGCCGACCTCCTCACCGATGCGCTGGGCCATCGCCTGGCCCAGCTCGGAGAGGTGGTAGCCGTCGCGGCGGCCGTAGAGCACACCCTCGGGGTTGTGCACCTCACCGTGTCGAACGAGGTGGACCGTGGTCTGGACACCCATCAGTGGCCTCCTGCCTCGGCTGCTGCGGCAGCAGCTGCAGGCAGCGCCGCCAGAATCGTGGAAACGGCGCGGTCGTCGTGGGCCGCGGAGACGAACCAGGACTCGTAGGCCGAGGGCGGCAGATAGACGCCATGCTCGAGCATCGAGTGGAAGAAGGCGGCAAAGGCCTGGGTGTCCTGCGCACTCGCCTCCGCGAAGTCACGCACCGGGTCCTCGCGGAAGAACACCGAGAACATCGTGCCGGCGTGCTGGACCACGTGGGGCACCGATGCGGTGCTCAACGCCTCGGTGACGGCGCCACGCAGGGTGCTCGCAACCTCGGCAAGGTGGGCATACACCTCGGGGGTCGCCAGTCGCAGCGTGGCCAGTCCCGCGGTCGTCGCGATCGGGTTTCCGGACAGGGTGCCGGCCTGGTAGACCGGGCCGTCGGGCGCCAGGTGCGACATGATCTCCCGCCGACCACCGAAGGCAGCAGCGGGGAAACCGCCACCCATCACCTTGCCGAAGGTCATCAGATCAGGGGTCCAGCCCTCGATCGATCCGTCGAGACCCCAGCCGCCCTCGGCCGTGGCGCGGAAACCGGTCATCACCTCATCGCTGACGAAGAGGGCACCGTGGTCGCGGCAGAGGTGGGCCAAAAAGGCATTGAAGCCAGGCTTCGGCGGGACGATGCCCATGTTGCCGGGGGTGGCCTCGGTGATGAGGCAGGCGATGCGGGAACCGTACGCCGCGAACGCCTCTTCCACAGCCGTCCGGTCGTTGTAGGGCAGTACGAGCGTCTCCCCCGCGGCCGAGGCGGGGACACCGCTGGTGCCGGGGACCGACAAGGTGGCCACACCCGAGCCGGCTTCGGCGAGCAGCGCGTCGACGTGGCCGTGGTAGCACCCGGCGAACTTCACGACGAGGTCGCGACCGGTGAAGCCTCTGGCCAGCCGGATGGCGGACATCGTGGCCTCGGTGCCGGACGACACGAACCGCACCTGCTCCACCGGCGTACGGCCAACGATCTCCTCGGCAAGCTCGACCTCGGGTTCGGTCGGCGTGCCGTAGGACGTCCCGCGCGAGATCGCACCGGCCACAGCCGCCTGGACCTCGGGGTGCGCATGGCCCATCAGCATGGGACCCCAGGAGCAGATCAGGTCGACATAGTCGTTGCCGTCGACGTCGGTGAGCCAGGCACCCTTCGCGGACCTGATGAACCGTGGAGTGCCGCCGACGGCGTTGAACGCCCGGACCGGGGAGTTCACTCCGCCCGGGGTCACTGCACGCGCTCGCTCGAAGAGTGCTGCACTGGTCTCGATCGTCGTGGGAGTCACCCCTTCATCCTCTCGCAGCGGGACAAGTCGACCGGACTGGGGACCTCACCGGTCGAGGAGTCGAGCGGCCTCGGCCGCCCAGTAGGTCAGCACCACGTCCGCGCCGGCGCGTCGGATGGAGGTCAACGTCTCCAGGATCGCTGCCTCGCGGTCGATCCAGCCCTGCGCTGCGGCTGCCTCGACCATGGAGTATTCGCCGGAGATGTTGTAGGCCGCCACCGGCACATCGACCGCGTCCCGCACGCGGCGGATGACATCGAGATAGGCCAGCGCCGGCTTCACCATCACGATGTCGGCGCCCTGTTCGACGTCGAGCAGTGCCTCGCGTACGCCTTCGACGGCGTTGGCCGGGTCCTGCTGGTAGGTGCGCCGGTCGCCGTCGAGGGCCGAGTCCACGGCCTCACGGAAGGGGCCGTAGAACGCAGAGGCGTACTTCGCGGAGTAGGCCAGGATCGAGACGTGGCTGTGCTCGGCTCCGTCGAGCGCTGCCCGGACGACGGCCACCTGACCATCCATCATCCCGCTTGGACCGACCATGTCGACGCCCGCTGCAGCCTGCGCCAGGGCCATGTCGCCATAGGCAGCCAGCGTGGAGTCGTTGTCGACGTCACCGTCACTGGTGAGCAGTCCGCAGTGACCGTGGTCGGTGAATTCGTCCAGGCACAGATCCGACATCACCGTGAGCTGATCCCCGACCTCGGCCACCACGTCGGTGATCGCCAGGTTGAGGACGCCCCCAGGGTCGATGCCGCCCGAACCGGTGGCGTCCTTGGTCTCGGGGATGCCGAAGAGCATCACCCCCCCGAGCCCCAGTTCCGCGGCCTCGGCGACCGCCCGCTTGAGCGAGTCACGCGAGTGCTGGACGACACCGGGCATCGTGGAGATCGGGCGCGGCTCGTCGAGGCCCTCCCGGATGAAGACCGGCAGCACCAAGGATCGCGCCTGCACCGACGACTCCGCCACCATCCGGCGCAGGGCAGGCGTACGACGCAACCGGCGCGGCCGAACCAGGGGTGTCACCAGATCCTGCTGCTGCTCGGTCACGTCTGTCTCCTGCTTGATGGAGCCGATGGTCGTGTTGCTTGGCGGTGCTATTTGGCTCGGGCCTTGCGGCGACCCGAGGGGGTGCGCTCGCTGGGCCGGGTGACGGGCTCGCCGCTCTCGATCATGGCCAGGCGACGCGCCGCACCGAAGTCGGCGAGCGCATCGGCCAGCACCTCCACGTCCGGGGTGGGCGCCAACACATCGACGCGCAGACCGTGCTCCTCGGCCGTCTTGGCCGTGGCCGGGCCGATCACCGCGATGATCGTGGAGGGGTGCGGCTTGCCGGCGATGCCGACCAGGTTGCGCACGGTCGAGGACGAGGTGAAGATCACGGCGTCGAACTTGCCGGTCTTGATGGCGTCGCGCGTGGGTGCCGGCGGCGGGGTGGCCCGCACCGTGCGGTAGGCCGTCACGTCGTCACACTCCCAACCCAGATCGATCAGGCCGGCGACCAGGTTCTCGGTGGCGATGTCGGCACGCGGCAGGAAGACCCGATTGATGGGGTCGAGCACCTTGTCGTAGGGGGGCCACTCGGCCAGCAGCCCGGCAGCGGACTGTTCTCCGGTGGGCACCAGGTCCGCCCGCAGGCCCCAGAGCGCGATCGCCTCGGCGGTCTTGTCGCCGACCGCTGCGATCTTGAGGCCGGAGAACGCGCGGGCGTCCAGGCCGTATTCCTCGAACTTCTCGCGCACTGCCTTGACGGCATTGACCGAGGTGAAGGCGATCCACTCGTAGCGGCCCTCCACCAGACCACGGACCGCCTTGTCCATCTGGAGCGGGTTGCGCGGCGGCTCCACCGAGATGGTGGGCACCTCCTCGGGCACCGCGCCGTAGGCACGCAGGCGCCGCGACAGGGTGCCGGCCTGCTCCTTGGTACGGGGCACCAGCGCACGCCAGCCGAACAACGGTTTCGTCTCGAACCACGACAGCGTCGAACGCAGGTCGACGACGGCACCGATGACGGTGATCGCCGGCGGCTGGACACGCGCAGCACGCGCATCGACGGCCACGTCGGCAAGGGTGGAGATGAGCGTCTGCTGCTCCGTCGTGGTGCCGACCCGCGTCATGGCCACCGGCGTCTGGGGCGAGCGGCCGGCCGCGATCAGGGCTGCGGCGGTCTCGCCGATGGTGCCGACACCGGAGAGCAGGACGAGGGTGCGGTCGTCGCCGTAGTGGCTCCAGTCGACCTTGTCGCCACAGGTGACGACCGCCATCTCCTTGTGGTTCTTGGTGGTGAGCGGGATACCGGCATAGGCCGGGACCGCGCTGACCGAGGAGACGCCCGGGACGATCTCGAAACCGACCCCCGCCTTCACGCAGGCCTGGGCTTCCTCAGGGCCGGAGGCATAGAGGAACGGGTCGCCGGTCATCAGGCGCACCACCCGCTGCTTCTTGCCGTGACGCACCACCACCTTGGCGCGGGCGGCGTGGGTCAGGGGCTGACCGTCCTCGCCGAAGCCGCCGTCGATGATCTCGGGGCCGTCCTCGCCCTCGGCAAGGCCGAGGACCGAGCGCACCAGTTCGTCGTGGTCGGGAGCCTCGGTCACGATGACCTCGGCACTGTGCAGGAGTTCCACGGCACGCACCGTCAGCAGACCGGGATCTCCCGGTCCGCTGCCGACGAACGACACCCACCCCGGACTCGGGGTGGCTGAGATGCTGGCCTGCGGGGTCTGTACTCGCGTCATGCGTGCTGCTTCCTCACTGGTGGTGCTGCATCAGGTCTGCTGCTCCCTCGTCGAGCATCTCGCTCGCGAGGCGGGTTCCTAGGGCTACGGCATCGTTGATCGGGCCGGTGGCGCTCTTGCGTATGGAGAGGGCGCCGTCGTGCGACATGACGACGGCGCGCAACCACAGCTCTTCGCCGTCCTCGCCCTCGACGACCTCGGCCAGGGCGCCGAGCGGTGCCGAGCACCCCGCCTCGAGGGTGGAGAGAACGGCACGTTCGGCGGTGACCGAGGCGCGGGTGGCGACGTCGTCGAGCGCGGCCAGCAGGGCCACCAACTCGACATCGTCGCTACGGCACTCGATGGCGAGTGCACCCTGTCCGGGCGCGGGAAGCATCTGGAGGGGATCGAGCACCTCGGTGACCTCGGCCAGCAGGCCCAGGCGGGAGAGCCCGGCACGAGCCAGGACGATGGCGTCGTAGTGCCCCTCTCGCACCTTGCGGATCCGGGAGTCGACGTTGCCGCGGATGCCGGACAACTCCAGCCCGAGTCCGAGGGCGGCAAGCTGGCTGATCCGGCGCGGGGACCCCGTGCCGAGGCGGCTACCCACCGGGAGCTCACCCAGGGTGAGTCCGTCACGAGCCACGATCACGTCCCGCGGATCCTCGCGGGGCGGGGTCGCGGCCAGGCAGATGCCGTCAGCGGGCGCGGTCGGAATGTCCTTCAGGGAGTGGACTGCCAGGTCGACCTCGTCGCGCAGCAGCGCCTCACGCAGCGCACTGACGAAGACGCCGGTGCCACCCATGCTCGCCAACGGAGCGGAGCTCACGTCCCCCTCGGTCGACACCGCGACGAGTTCGACCTCCCGGCCGAGGCGTTCGCGGATGATGTCGGCGACCATGCCCGACTGGGTGGTGGCCAGGGCCGAGGCACGGGTGCCAAGTCGGAGCGTCCTCATTTCTTGCCCTCCGTCCGGGTCAGTGCGTCGATGGCCTGCGGGTCGAGTCGGAAGAGCTCGGACAGGGCAGCGGTGTAGGACACCGCGAGCTCGGCGTCGGCGAGTTCCTTCACGCGTACGGTCGGCTCGTGGAGCAGTTTGTCGGCCACCCGGCGAACGGTGTGCAGCACTTCGGCGCGGACCGCGTCGTCGAGATCGGGCAGACGGGCGGAGAGTCGCTGCATCTCTGCCTCGACCACCGAGGTCGCCATCGAACGCAGCGCCACCACGGTCGGAGTCACGCTCGCCCTGCGCCGCACCGACACGAACGCGGCGATCTCCTGAGCCACGATCGCGCGTACGCCACCCACGCCCGCCGCGGTCTGGGTCTCGTGCAGGACCTCCGCCAGTGTGGCGAGGCTGAGCAGCTGGATACCCGGGAGGTCAGCCACCGCGGGGTCGATGTCGTGCGGCAGGGCCAGGTCGATGACGGTCATGGCTCGCTCGGAGCCGGCCCGGGCGCGAGCCACCACGTCGATGCCGACGATCGGCTGGGGGGCGCCGGTGCAGGAGATGACCAGATCGGCCTGGGCCAACTCTGCTTCGAGTTCGGCCATCGGCAACGAGGTGGCGCCGTATTCGGCGGCGAGTCGCTCCGCACTGGCGGCAGTGCGGTTGATGACGCTGATCCGGGCAGCGCCGACACGGGAGACGTGCGAGACAGCCAGGGATGCCATGGCGCCGGCACCGATGACCACCACCCGGGCACCTGTCGGAGGCACCGAACTGCGATCCAGCGCAGCGCTCACCAGAGAGGGCGCGGCGCGGTCGATCTCGGTCTCGGCACGTGCGCGCTTACCCACCCGCAGCGCCTGCTGGAACAGGGTGTTGAGCGTCGGACCGACAGTGCCGTGATCCTGGCCCATCCGGAGCGCATCGCGGGTCTGGCCCAGGATCTGGCCCTCACCGAGCACCATCGAATCCAGTCCGGAGGCGACGTTGAACAGGTGCGAGACGGCGCCCTCGTCGTAATGGACATACAGGTGCGGGACGAGCTCCTCGGCCCCGAGACCGGCTCGCGCTACCAGCAGACCGGACACGTCCTCGACGCTGTCGTGGAAACGATCGACCTCGGCGTAGATCTCCAGGCGGTTGCACGTGACGATCGCGGTCGTCTCGGTGACGTGGTCGCCAGCCATCACGTCGGCCACCAGCTTGATGGCACCCTCGCTGTCGAGCGCGAGCCGCTCCAGCAGCGAGACCGGGGCCGATTTGTGGGAGATCCCCACCACCAGGATGCTCACGAGACGACCTCGGTCCGGGCGGCAACAGCCTTGCGCTGCTCGTGATAGGCCAAGATCTGCAGCTCGATGGACAGGTCGACCTTGCGCACGTCAACCCCTTCGGGCACCGAGAGCACACCCGGTGCGAAGTTGAGGATGCTGGTGAGCCCGGCGGCCACCATGCGATCGGCCACGTCCTGGGCGGCGACGGCTGGCGTCGCGATCACGCCGATGGCCACGCCGTGCTCACGCACGATCTGCTCGAGGTCGTCGAAGGAACGCACGTCGATGCCCGCCACCACCTCGTCGTGGCGCGACGGATCGGCATCCAACAGGGCGACCACACGAAACCCGCGGCTCCGGAAGCCGGAGTAGTTGGCCAGCGCGTGGCCCAGATTGCCGATGCCGACGATGACGACGGGCAGATCCTGGGTCACCCCGATCTCGCGGGCGATCTGGTAGCGCAGGTATTCGACGTCGTAGCCGACACCGCGGGTGCCGTAGCTGCCGAGATGGGAAAGGTCCTTGCGCAGTTTCGCGCTGTTCACGCCGGCAGTTGCGGCCAGTTCCTCGCTCGAGCAGGTGGTCGTGCCACCCTCGGCGAGGCCTGTCAAGGCACGCAAATACACGGGAAGCCGGGCGACAGTTGCCTCGGGAATGTCCCGGGCAGAGTCGGGGGTCCGTGCGGTCACAGCAGCTTCTTTCCAGTCCCGCGAACCTCGCGTGACCGGGCCACTGTAGGAGTTTGTGAACGGGAGAACAAACCGGCAGACGTTGCTCGCGTAGCACATGTGACGAGAGCCACCCCGACCGGGGTTGATCAGGCTGGCGTCACTGTGCTGTCGGCCACGAGAAGGTCGGCCGCGGCCTGGCCGCCCGGTAGTCCACAACTTTTCTGCTCTTCACTGGGCTTCCGGAGAACCAGAAAGTTGTGGACTACCGAGGTGGGCCGGGTGGTGCGCTGCTCAGTTCGTCAGGGCGGAGCGCAGACGCGCCGGGTCCACACGCCAGAAGTCGTGCTGGCGTCCGTCGACGAGAGTCACCGGGATCTCCTCGCCGTAGCGGTCGAGGAGGTCGCTGTCGGTGGTGATGTCGACTTCGGTGTAGGACTCACCCAGTTCGTCGCAGACCTGGGTGATGACCACGCGGGCCACATCGCACAGGTGGCACCCGGCACGGGAGTAAAGGGTGACACGGGCGCTCATTCGAGCAGCCCCAGGACGCGTCGTCGTTCGATCCCGCGCAGGTGTCCACGTTGGACCTTGCCGGCGAGGGTCAACGGGATGGTCTCGACGAACTCGATTCGGGTGGGTTGCTTGAAACGGGCCAGGCGTTCGCTGCAGTGCAGGCGTACGGCCTCCTCGAGCGCCACGCTGTCGGAGCCGCTGTCGGAGTCGGGCGCCACGACGTAGGCCACGACCATCTCCCCCGTGCTCTCGTCCGGCGCCCCCACCACCGCAGCCTGACTCACTCCGTCGACCTCGCGGAGCACGTCCTCGACCTCACTGGGGTAGACGTTGAATCCACTCACGATGACGAGTTCTTGGGCCCGGTCGAGCAGGAACAGGTCGCCACTGTCATCGAGATAACCGACGTCTCCGGTGTCGAACCAGCCCTCGGCGTCGGGTCCGTCCGCGCCATCGGGCCAGTAGCCGCTGAAGAGATTGGGGCCGCGGATCTCGATGACTCCCGGGTCGTCACCCTCAAGGAGTCCGTAGGTCTCATCGACCAACCGGATCTCGATGCCCGGCAGCGCGGCACCCACCGAACCGCTCTGCAGGTGCTGGCTGCACAGGGTGCTCGTGACCACCGGTGATGCCTCGGTCAGGCCGTAGCCCTGGTGGACCGGCAGCGCGGTGATCTCGCTGAAACGCGCCATGACGGCGGGGTCGAGCGGCGCCGATCCCGACAGCACCAGCCGCACCGGGCCCAGTCGCTCCTTGAGGTGCTCGTCGGGCAGCCAGTGGGCGAAGACCGCGGGGGCCAGGGGAACGACGCTGCACGCCTCGTCGTCGATCAGGTCGAGGACCGCCTCGGGGTCGAAGTGTTCCACCAGCAGCAGCCGGGCCCGGTGCCGCAGCACACCACCGAGGACCGCATTGAGGCCGTAGATGTGGAAGAGCGGGAGCACCCCCAGCACCACGTCATCACCATGCATCATCGCCGGACTGACCGCCGCCACCTGTTCGAGATTGGCCAGCAGCGCCCGGTGACTGAGCATGGCCGCACGGGGGCCGGCAGAGGTGTCGTTGGTGTAGAGGAGAGCAGCGAGCTTCTCGGGATCGGGCAACATCGGCACGGGTCGTACGACCTCGGCACGCAGGTCGGCGAAGGCGATCTCGCCCTCGCCGGGCTCTGCTCCCACCACGGCGATCCTCGGGAGCACCTCCGGCGAGAGTCCAGTCAGGGCACGGCGGACGGCTTCGAGTGCCGTCTCGTCCACGATCACCAGCCTCGTCCCCGAGTCGGCGACCATGGCAGCGATCTCGTCGGGTGTGGCACGGGGGTTCACCGGAACCGCGACGACCTGGGCCCGCAGCACGCCGAGATAGGCCGTGACGAACTCGATCCGGTTGCCGACGACGAGCATCACCCGTTGGCCGGCCCGGATGCCCTCGAGCGCCAGACCGGTGGCCGTTCTGGCGACCTCGTCCTCGAGTTGGGTCCAGGTCAGCGACCTCCCACCGCTCTCGACGAGGGCCTGTCGTTCGGGGACCTCCTCGGCGGCCTCGGCCACGAAGGCGGAGATGTCGGTGCGGAGCATGGGGCGATCTTTCCACAGCCCCATCGAGGTCGAGCGCCCTTCACCCATCCGCTGTCGCCACTAGTCTGACGGCGTGACCCCGTCTGAGCGTCCCCGTCGCCTCAACCTGCAGCAGCGCTCCACGTTGGCCGGGGAAGCCGCGGCAGCTGCGGCGGAGGTGGAGAGCGCGCTGGTGACACCGAGCGACTCCGGCGCCGCGGCCTTCTTCGATGTCGACAACACCCTCATGCAGGGTGCCAGCATCTTCCATTTCGCCCGTGGTCTCTACCGTCGCAAGTTCTTCACCACGCGCGAGATCGCCGGCGCAGCGTGGAAGCAGGCCTACTTCCGCCTCGTCGGCGTGGAGGACCCCGACCACGTCGATGACGCCCGCAACTCGGCGTTGTCCTTCATCGCCGGCCACACGGTGAAAGAGGTGGAGGACCTGGCGGAGGAGATCTTCGACGAAGCCATGGCCCACCGCATCTGGCCGGGCACGCGTGCCCTTGCACAGCTCCACCTCGACGAGGGCCAGCGCGTCTGGTTGGTCACCGCAGCTCCGATCGAGATCGCCCGCATCATCGCGCGCCGGCTCGGGCTGACCGGAGCCATGGGCACCGTGGCCGAACATGTGGACGGCGTCTACACCGGTCGTCTCGTCGGGGATCTGCTGCACGGACCCGCCAAGGCCGAGGCCATCCAGGCGCTGGCGGTCCGCGAGGGACTCGATCTCGCGGCCTGCTCGGCCTACTCCGACTCCAGCAACGACCTGCCCATGCTCTCCCTCGTCGGAGATCCCTGCGCCATCAACCCTGACGCCAGGTTGCGCTCCCATGCCAAGGCACGCGGCTGGCGGATCCACGACTATCGCACCGGACGCAAGGCTGCCCGTGTCGGGCTGATGGCCGCTGCCGTGGCGGGAGCGGTGTCCGGTGCCGTGGTCGCCGGTGTCAGCATCAAGGGCCGTGGTCGCGCCTCCTGACCCACCTCCGGCGGTTCAGCCAAAAACGCCGTCGCGGTCGCGCAGCAGATCGAAGAGGGTGTGCTGGATGGTTTCGCGCACCTGGTCGGTGACGTTGAAGACCAGCATCGGGTCTTCGGCCTCGACCGCGTCGTAGGAATCGGTGCGGATCGGTTCGCCGAACTCCAGGATCCATTTCGAGGGCAGCGGCACCATGCCGAGCAGGCCCAGCCAGGGGAAGAACGGTGTGATCGGGATGTAGGGCACGCCCAGCAGCCGCGCCAACGAGGGAATGTTGCCGACGAGGGGATAGATCTCCTCGGCCCCCACCACCGAGAGCGGGATGATGGGGACGCCGGTGCGCAACGCCGATGAGACGAAGCCTCCGCGTCCGAAGCGCTGGAGTTTGTAGCGTTCGCTGAACGGCTTGCCGATGCCCTTGAACCCCTCCGGCCACACTCCCACGAGTTCACCGCCTGCCAGCATGCGCTCGGCGTCCTCGGTGCAGGCGAGCGTGGCTCCGGTCTTGCGGGCCAGCGTACTGACGATGGGGAGCTTGAACACCAGGTCTGCAGCGAGTGGGCGCAGGAAACGACCGGTGCGCTCGTGCACCGCAAACATGGTCATCATGCCGTCGACCGGGACCGTGCCGGAGTGGTTGGAGACCACCAGGGCACCCCCTTCGGTGGGGATGTTCTCCAGCCCGCGGACCTCCATGCGGAACCACTTGTGCGCGAGGGGTCGCACTGCCGTCATGAAGACGCGCCGAGTGAGTTCGTCGTCGAAGCCGTATTCGTCGACTGCGAAGTTTCCCTCCAGCCGACCTCGTACGAACGCCAGCAACTCGGCCAGGCGGCGCTCCCAGTCCTCGCCGAAGATGTCATGGGCTCCGGAGTGGAGAGCACCGAGCAGGTCGGCGAGCGGGCTCCCGGCACCTGGGTCACGGTCCTCGGTGTGGACACGGGGGCGGTCGGACGCGGCCGCAGCATCGTCCGCCGGCGGCGGAGCGGGAGCGGTCGGCGTCGAGGGCGCCGACCTGTTCGACGGCTTCTTCGCAGGCTTTGCCGCAGTCTTCGCCGCCGCAGCCTTCTTGACTGGTGGCTTCCTTACTGCAGGCTTCTTCGCTGCAGCCTTCTTCGCCGGTGTCTTCTTGGCTGGCGCCAGGTTGCGAGCCGCAGCGGACGGTCGACCTCGACCAGTCCCGCGTCCGGGTCGCCCACCGGTGCCGATCGGGATGACGACCGCGTCACCGGCAGTTGACTGGGCCGACCCCGAGTCCTCAACCACGGGTTGATCCCACCGACGCTGGCACTCCCAACGAGTGGCAGAAGTCTGCGAAGGCTTCGGCCGTGGTGAATCGCGGCTCGAAGCCGAGTTCGGTACGCATGCGGGTCGTGTCCACCCCACGACCGTAGGTCAGCAGGCCACGTTGTTCGGGTGAGAAGTCCGAGACGTGGGCTCGACGCATCGTCGCCCCCAACCGGCTCACCGCGAATCCGGGGATGGCAATCGAGGGCCGTCGCAGGCGGCGGATGGCCTGGGTGAGCGTGATCAAGCCATCGCCGGCGACGTTGAAGGTGCCTGGACGGCTGTGGACCGCGGCGTAGGTCAGCACCCTCATGAGGTCATCCTCATGGAGGAACTGCAGACGCGGGTCGTGGCCCAGCACGCGTGGGATCACCGGGAGCCGGAAATATCCGGTCAACGGACTGACCACGTGTGGACCAATGACATTCGCCGCCCGGATCAGGGTGACTTCGACGTCGGCGCGACGTCTTGCGAAGCCGCGGACGTAGCCCTCGACCTCATAGACATCCTTGGCATAGCCGCTCGACGGCAGTCGTTTGGGCCCCATGTCCTCGGTGAACATCGCCGGGTCACGTGGACTCGCCCCATAGACGGTGGTGGTCGACTTCACGACCAGTCGCTGCACCGTCGTCGACTTCTGACAGGCCGCCAGCAACTGCATGGTGCCGATGACGTTGAGTTCCTTCATGGTCCCGCGACCACCGACGGAGCCAGGGGTCGCGATCACGCTCATGTGGACGACAGTGTCGACGTCCTCCTTGGCGAGGACTTTCGCGATGACGGGGTTGCGGATGTCAGCACGAACGAAGGAGACGTCGCCGATGTCGCCCTGTGGGGGCACGACATCGACGCCGATCACCCGGTCGATGGAAGGGTCGCTGGCCGCGGCGCGCGCGAAGCGTCGTCCGATGTCCCGGGAGATCCCGGTGACCAGAACGACCCGTCCCATGGCCGGGTGTTACTTGCCGAGCTTGCGGCGCTGCACGCGCGTCTTCTTCAGCAACTTGCGGTGCTTCTTCTTGGCCATACGCTTGCGCCGCTTCTTGATGACAGAACCCACGTGATCAGACCTTTCATTGTGGCCGACACGTGCCGGCACGACCAGCACACCCTACTGTCCGGGTGCGAGTCGCCTTGAATCGCATCACGCTGTGGGCCCAGCAGACTCAGCCCACGTTGTAGAAGCTCTTGCGGAGGTACTCGTTGACGTCATGCTCGGTGACGCGGAAGGATCGACCCACCCGCACTGCCGGGAGGTCGCCTCCGTGCACCAGGCGATAGACGGTCATCTTCGAGACACGCATCTTCGTCGCGACTTCCGCGATGGTCAGAAAGCGCGCCTCAGACATATTTCCAGAGGTGTTCACAGCCATGATGTGCACCGATCCTTCGTCGCGGCGACGGCGCCGGCTTCCCCACCGGCGTCACAGGCGTGCCGCTGTGGGTGAGAATAGGGCTCGCGTGACGCGTGGGGAAGAGGTGCGCCAAAGAAAGCGGTGTGACTTGCGGCGTGTCGCGTTGATTCTTGACAAAAAGATGATTCCACACGCCTTGTCAAAGACTTTCGTCAGGGGTGCGGATCCAGCCCATGGAGTGGGAAAATCTCGTTGCGGGTGGCATTCACCGCGCGGTCGAGCCAGGTGTCCGGGTCATAGCCCTGCGACCAGGCACGATAGGCTGGAGTCCTTCCGTCCGTCATGCGATGCGGCGCCGTGGCTCCCAGCGCAGAGTCGATGTAGGCGCGCCACTCGGTGGGGGTCTCCACCGACGGATCCAACGGATGCCCGCTGGCCACCGCGAGCAGATGCGTCCACGCACGCGGCACCACGTTCACCACTGAATAGCCGCCACCCCCGGTGGCCACCCACTTGCCGGCGGCCGCCTCGTGGGCCAGGTCGTGCAGCGCGAGATAGGCCGCACGTTGGCCGTCGACACTGAGCATGAGGTGCGCCAGCGGGTCGTCCATGTGGGAATCGCACCCGTGCTGGGTGACCAGAACATCGGGGGCGAACTGGCGGACGAGGTCGGGCACGATCGCGTGGAAGGCGCGCAACCACCCAGCGTCCCCCGTGCCGGGAGGCAGCGCCACGTTGACCGCCGATCCCTCGGCCCCCTCGCCGCCGGTGTCGGTCGGGAAGCCGGTGCCGGGAAAGAGCATCTGACCGGTCTCGTGCAGCGAGATCGTGAGCACGCGCGGGTCGTCCCAGAATATCTTCTCCACGCCGTCACCGTGGTGGACGTCGATGTCGACGTAGGCGACCCGTTCGGCGCCGTCGGCCAACAGTTGTTTGATGCCCACCGCGATGTCGTTGTAGATGCAGAAGCCACTGGCTCGCTCCGGCATCGCGTGGTGCAGACCCCCCGAGATGTTGAGGGCATGGAGCGATTCGCCGCTCCACACCTGACGGAACGCCTCCAGGCTGGCACCGACGACATGGGCACTGGCCAGGTGCATGTCGCGGAAGACCGGGTCGTCCTCGGTGCCCAGACCCCGCGAGAGATCGACCCAGCCCGGAGTCGTACCAGCCTTGGTGACCGCCTCGATCAAGGCTTCGTCGTGGACGGTGGCGATCTGTTCGTCGGTGGCCATCGGCGCATCCACCCGACGCAGATGGTCCAGCACACCCAGTTCATCGGCCAGGCGCATCGTCAGATCCACCCGCAGCGGCGACATCGGATGAGCCGGACCGAAATCGTAGGCGGTGAGCGAGGAGTCGAAAACGATGGTCGAGGGCCCAGAACACTCCATGGCGCGACCGTACCCTCTCAGTCCGCCAGCCCCAGTTCGGCAGACGCATCGCGGGCACAGGCCATCAGGCCGCGGCGGCTGCGCTGGGTGTCGTCAGGCGCGCCACACTGCTCCGCGAGCTCCAACGCCCGACGGAAGAGGGGGGCGGCCTCCTTCGAACGACCTGTGGCCAGAAAGAGCTCCCCGAGGCCGTTGTCTGCATTGACCAGTTGCAACGGAATCTGGGCCGCCTCGCCCGCAGTGCGGGACCTCTCGTGCAGGGCCCGACAGGCGTCCTGCTCGCCACGGGCGAGCGCGATCCGGGCCAGGATGTCCAGGACATCGGCAGCGAACAGCAGCGCATCAGTTTCGTCGATGAGCGCGAGTGCCTCGCGGCCGGACTCCTCCGCCTGGCTCAGCCGCCCCGTCTCGAGGTGCAACTGCGCCACGATCGCCAGCCTGAAGCACAGATCTCCGCGCCACCCGTGGTCGCGGGCGAGGTCTGTCGCGCCGGTGATCCGCGACCACGCGGTGCCCAGGTCACCGCGCGTCTGGGCCAGCAGCCCGCTGTTGCAGAGCACGTGACCCATGGCCCAGTGATCACCTGCAGCAGTGGTGGCCTCCAGCGCCTGCGCGAACCAGGTCTCGGCGTGGTCGAGTCGGCCGAGCATGCGAAGCGCATTGGCCACGTTGGTCATGGCACGACCGATCCGCATCGGGTCGTCCGCCTCGCGTGCAGCACTCAAGGAGCGCTGGTAGAGGGCCAGGGACTCGACGTAGTGCCCCCCGCGGAAGGCGACGTTGCCCAGCAGGCGGAGAGTCAAGGAGCTCTCCGGGTCGCGGTCGAGCCTCAGCACGCGCATGGCGTCGTCGAAACGGCCTGACAACTCATGGGCTCGCGACAAGTCGTGGCGTCCGGCCTGCGCCACCTCTTCGTCGAGCGCCTGGGCGGAGCGCTCCAACAGTTCGGTGGCAGCGATGAGGAGCCCGTCCTCCAGCAGTCGGCGCCCGACCTGCTGGGCCAGTCGACACACGTCGTCGCTGATGTCGTACGTCGCGGCGACGGTGACCATCGCCGCCATCTCCTCACGGCTAGACCCCTCCACGGCAACGAAGTGACCCACCAGACGTTCCCGGGCGGCCTCCTGCTCGCTCCGGGGAGTGACGGCCTCCAGCAGTTGCACCGCACAGCCACGGACGAGGTCGTGGAGCCGATCCCCGGCGCCGGTGGGCAGCAGGAGGTGCTCGACACGCAACCGCTCCAGTACCGCTGCCGTCGTCTCCTCATCCAGGTCCGCCAGCGCTGCGACCGCACTCGGACCTACCTCCGGGCCGGGGTGCAACGCGAGGAGACGGAAGACGCTCTGCTCCTGCGGCGGCAGTTGGTCCACCGCGAACCGGAGCGCACTGAAGACTCCGTCGACGGGGCGGACCTTCGCCAGCCGGCGAGCCAGGTCATCGATGGAGGAGTCGGGGTGTCCTTCGATCTGTGCGGCCGCCACCACCAGTTGCAGGGGTACGGCGCCACACAGGTCGACGATCCGGCGTGCTGCCGACTCCTCGCGCTGCAGCCGATCACCCGATCCTGCCCCCAACAGTTCCAGTGCAGCGTCCGCGCAGAGCGGTGCCAACTCCTGCACATGGGCATCGGGCAACCCCAGTCGACGTCTGCTGGACACCAGCACGCGCCCCTGCTGCGGCAGCACCTGCGCCACCTGCTCGGCATCGGCCGCATTGTCGAGCACCAGCAGTGCGTCCCGCTCCTCGAGGGCGTCCCCGAGAAGTCGCAGGTCGTCGATCGCATCGTGGCGCGTCAGTCCCAGTCGGTGCAGCAACTCGGCCAGCACGGCATCGGGGTCTGCGGGCGGCATCCGGGCATCGAATCCGCGCAGGTCGACGTACCAGATCCCGCCGCCCGGAGCGATCGCACGTGCGACAGCTTCGACGAAGGCGGTCTTGCCGACTCCAGCCACGCCCGCCACCTCCACCACCCGCCGCGGCGTGCTGGTCGTCGCCGCGAGCTCGACCTCGCGGCCCACGAGTGGGTCGGCGTCTGCCGGCGGACGATGTCTGACCAGCACCAGCCGCGAAAGGTTCGGGGCTCCGACCGGAGCGGGCGGCGGTGCGGTCACGGCCGAAGGCTACCCGCACGAGCTCGGTTCGTCAGGCCTCCTCGGCCAAGGCGCGAGATCTATTGCGGGCTGCCTCCAGCGCTGCCAGGAAAGCGGCTCGTACGCCGTGCACCTCCAGCTCGCGCAGCGCGGAGGCGGTCGTGCCTCCCGGAGACGTCACCTGCTCGCGCAGCACGACGGGGTGGGTGCCCGTTTCGCGCAACATGGTGGCAGATCCGACCACCGTCTGGACGACGAGTTCGGTGGCGGTGGCGCGCGGCAGACCGAGATGCACGCCAGCCTCGATCATCGACTCCACCACGAAGAAGAGGTAGGCAGGACCCGAGCCGGAGATCGCGGTGACCGCGTCCATCTGCTTCTCCGGCACGCGGAGCACCTTGCCGGTCGAGGCCATCAACGACTCGACCTCGGCCAGGTGGTGCTCATCGCAGTGGGAGCCCGGTGAGATCGCGGCCATGCCTTCATCGACCAGCGCCGGAGTGTTGGGCATCACCCGCACGACCGCCACGCCTTCGGGCACCCGGGCCTCGATGAAGGCGGTCGTGATTCCGGCAGCCAGGGACACCAGGAGTTGCCCGGAGCGAAGCTGTGGAGCGATCTCCAGCAGGACGTCGGCCATGTCCTGGGGCTTGACGACCAGCGCGATGGTGTCGGCCCCGGCTGCGGCCTCGACGTTGGAGACGACAGCCACGCCGTAGCGTTCCTCGAGCTCGTGGGCCCGCTCGGATCGCTTCTCCCCCACCATGAGCTGGTCGACGCGACGACCGGCCCGGACCAGACCGGAGAGCAGGGTCTCCCCCATCACTCCGGCGCCGATGATCGCTGTCGTCATGGAGCGAACCTACTTCTTGGAGATGAGGGAGCGGGCGAAGAACGAGAGGTTCTGCGGCTTCTCCGCCAGGCGACGCATGAGGTAGCCGTACCACTCGGTGCCGTAGGGGACGTAGACGCGCATCGTCTCCCCTGCCGCCGCGAGACGCTTCTGCTCCTCGGGGCGGATGCCGTAGAGCATCTGGAACTCGTAGGTGCCGGCGCGTCGGTCATAGCGGCTGGCGAGGGAGGAAGCGATGTGAATCATCCGGGGGTCATGGGTCGCGATCATCGGATAGCCCTGGCCGGCCAGCAGCACCTTGAGGCAGCGGACGTAGGACTTGTCGATGTCGAGCCGGTCCTGGAAGGCGACCTCCTCGGGCTCCATGTAGGCGCCCTTGCACAGGCGCACCCGCGAGCCCTCGTGCGCCAGGGCCCGGCAGTCGGCCTCGGTGCGGTGGAGCATCGCCTGGAGCACCGCCCCCGTCTCGGGGAAGTCCTTGCGGAGTTCGTGGAGGATCGACAGTGTGGAGTCGGTGGTGGTGTGGTCCTCCATGTCGAGGGTCACGGTGGTGCCGGCATTGCGCGCAGCGCGGCAGATGATGCGGGCGTTCTCGAGGGCAATCGTGTGTCCGCCCCCGGGGAGGAACTGTCCGATCGCGCTCAGTTTCACCGAGACCTCCGCCCGGCCGGCCAGCCCCTGGTTGGCCAGATCGGTCAGCAGTTCCTTGTAGGCGGCGACGGTCGCCTCGGCCTGCGCGACGTCGGTGGTGTCCTCACCGAGATGGTCGAGGGTGACGTAGAGCCCGTCCGTGGTCAGGCCCTGCGTGGCGTCGACGGCATCGGCCGTCGCCTCACCGGGCACATAGCTGGTCACGATTCCCGACGACACCGGCATGGTCGAGACCAGCCGCTTGAGCGCGGTGCTGCGGGAGAGAAGGAGGATCGGCTGACGGAGCAGGGACATGCGTCGAAGGTTACGCGGAATCAGGGTGTGCGGCGCCGCAGGGTCGCAGCACCGAGACCGAGGAAGGCCACCACGAAGGCCACCACGACGATGAGCGGGCGCCACACCTCTCCGGTGTCGCCGGGGCCGACGAGGTTCTGCATGGCGTCGATGGCGTACGAGAGCGGAAGGACGTTGCTGATCGCCTCCAGCACTGCAGGCATGGCCGTTCGCGGCACGAAGAGTCCGCACAGCAGGGTCTGGGGAAGCACGAGCGCGGGCATGAACTGCACCGCCTGGAACTCGGTGGTCGCGAACGCACTGACGAACAGGCCGAGGGCCGCGCCGAGGACGGCGTTGGCAATCGCCACCAGGGCGAGCAACCAGACCGAGGCAGCGGCATCCAGTCCCAGCAGCCCCACGCTCACCCCCACTGCAAGGACAGCCTGGACAGCCGCGAGCAGGCCGAAGGCGAGGGCGTAGCCGAGGAGGAAGTCCAGCTTGCCCATCGGCATCGTCAGCAGCCGCTCCAGAGTGCCCGAGGAGCGCTCGCGCAGTGTGGTCACGCTGGTGACCACGAACATCACGGTGAAGGGAAACAGCGCCAGCAGCCCCGGCCCGAACTGGTTGAACAGGTCGCCGGGCATGTCCGCGAACATCCACCACAGCAGGCTGATCAACCCGCACGGAACAGCCAGGAGCATGACCAACGTCCGATGGTCGCGACGCACCTGGGTCAGCACCCGGGCAGCAACGGCGAGGGTGATGCGGGCGTTCATGCGGCCTCTCCCTCGCGCTCGACCAGCGACAGGAACGCCTGTTCGATGTCGCTGGCCCCGGTGCTCGTCCGGATCTCCTGCGGCGACCCGTCCGCGATGATCTGACCTGCGCGCATCAGGAGCAGTCGGTCGCTGCGCTCAGCCTCGTCCATGACGTGGCTGGAGACCAGCACCGCCGTGCCCTCCGCCGCGAGCTGGTGGAAGGTCTCCCACAGATCGCGACGCAGCAGCGGATCCAGCCCGACAGTCGGCTCGTCGAGCACCAGCAGGTCGGGCTCTCCCAGCAGGGCGACGGCCAGGCTGACGCGACTGCGTTGGCCGCCGGAGAGGGCGCCGACCACCTGGTGACGTTGATCGACCAGATCGACTGCCGCGAGGGTCTTCTCGACGCTGCTGCGTCTGACACCGAGGACGCGAGCGAAGAAGGTCAGATTTTCGGCGACGGTGAGATCGTCGTAGACGCTGGCCGACTGGGTGACGTAACCGACGCGGGTGCGCAGCGACCGGCTGCCCGCAGGCTCACCGAGGACGTGGACCGAACCCGACTTCACCCGTTGGGCACCCACCAGGCAGCGCATCAGGGTGGTCTTGCCGCAGCCGCTGGGTCCGAGCAGTCCGGTCACGCCGGCGGTGATGTCGAGGGAGAGGCCGGTCAACACCTCGTGCACGCCTCGTACGACCACCAGGTCACGCACCTCGACCATGTTTTTCATCATGTGTTGAATTGTGCTGAAGGGGTGGGTCCCGGTCAAGGGTCCGGGCCCCAGAATTCGGGCCCAGAATTCAGGCCCCGAATTCAGGCCCCGGATCCGACCTCACCGGTCAGATACGACTGGATCACCGGGCCCACCCGGGCCACGACGTCCTCGATCGCCATGTCGGACAGGCCCTGGACTGTCAGGAGATAGCGCGTCACGATCAGGCCCACCATCTGACTGGTGACCAACGGGATCCGCACCTCGGGTCGATCGACGACGAGTGCGTGCAGCACCGGGCCGATCACGACCGGGAGGAAACCCTCGTTCATCAGGCGGCTTCCGTCCACATCCATCGCCGACCGTGCCAGCGCCAGGAGCGGCGGCTGCATTTCGGGGTCGTCCCAGGCCTGCAGCATGGCCCGCACCAACCGCTCGCCGGCTCCGTCGGACCCCGCGGCCACCACGGGCGCCAACAACTGACGGGGGTCCAGCGGCAGGGCGATGGCGGCGACGAAGAGATCGTCCTTGGACCCGAAGTAGTGGTGGACCAGCGCCGGGTCGACCCCGGCCGCCGCCGCCACGGCCCGGATCGTCGTGCTGGCGAACCCGCGCGCAGCGAACGACTCGCGGGCAGCGGCCAGCACCGCAGATCTGGTCTCCGGGTTGCCGGGCCGTCGGCCGCGAGCAGGTCTGGTCACGGTGATCGCTCGATTCAGCCGGCAGGACCGTCGATGTAGCCGCCAGCACCGGACGCGCGCTCACCACTCATTGGCCGCTCACTTCGCGCTCACGGCGAGATGCTCCCGGGCGAACTCCAGCGACGCCCGTAGATCGGCTTCGCGTTCGACACGGTCGGCACACCGCCGGGTGTTGATCTCCAGTACTACGTGGCCCGCGAAGCCCACCCCGTTGAGGTGGTGCAGGAACTCTGCAGCCTTCATGACGCCACGGCCCGGCACCAGATGTTCGTCCTTGGCGGAGCCGCTTCCGTCGGTGAGGTGGACGTGCCGCAGCCGCTCCCCCATCCGGAGCGCCATCTCGACGACGTCGTCGCGCGCGATCGCTGCATGGGAAAGGTCGATGGTGGTGTTGGCGTAGTCCTCATGGCTCGGGTCCCAGCCGGGGAGATACATCTGCATCCCTCGACGCGAGGACGCCCGCCACGGATACATGTTCTCCACCGCGAAGGCGATGCCGGTCGACGCCTCGAGTGAGGCGATTCCCTCCACGAATCCCGCGGCGTAGTCCTTCTGCCACCGAAATGGCGGATGCACCACAACGACATCGGCACCCACTGCATCAGCCATCTCCGCAGAGCGTTCGAGCTTGACCCAGGGGTCGGTGCCCCAGACCCGCTGGGTGAACAGCAGACAGGGCGAATGAATGGCACAGATGGGGATCTCGTGATGCTCGCTGAGTCTCTTCACTGCCCCGATCTCCTGGCTCAGCGCATCGATGCCCACCATCACCTCCACCGCGTCGTAGCCCAACGAGGCTGCCCACCCGAAACCGTGCGCGGTGGACTCCGGATAGGAGGAGGCGGTGGAGAGTCCGATGATCGGGGCCGTCTCAGACATGGCGGTCTGACCGGTGCTCGGGAAGCACGGAGATCTGGTCGAGTCTCTCCAGGATCACGCCCTCGCGCAACGCCCACGGACAGATCTCCAGGGCCGGGAGATCGAAGATGTCCATGCACGCCTCTGCCACCAGCGCGCCGGGAACGATCTGGTGCGTACGACTCGCCGACACACCCGGCAGCGTGGCCAGTTCCTCAGGAGAGAGCTCCATCAACTTGGGGATCCAGCTCGACAGGGTGGCGAGTTCGAGCACGCGCGGCACCAGCGGCCCGTCGCCGCTGGGAGATGCACCGCAGATGCGAGCCAGCGAACGGAACGTCTTGGAGGTGGCCGCAGCACGGTCGGGAACACCCGGACGCAGCAGTTGCCCGGCGTCACGGGCGATCTCGGCCCGGATCTGGCGGCGCAGCTCGCGCACCTGGTCCTCGCTGGGGCGCTCGCCACCGAACCACAGCCGGGCCATCCGCGCTGCCCCCAACGGAAGGGACCAGGCGACGTCAGGGGACTCGTCGGTGCCGGCGGCGATCTCCAGCGAACCCCCGCCGATGTCGAACACGGCCAGGCGCCCGGCCGACCAACCGAACCAGCGACGTACGGCCAGGAACGTCAGGCGCGCCTCGTCCTCGCCCGAGAGCACGCCCAGCGCAACCCCGGTCCTGGCCTCGACGTGCGCCAACACCTCCTCGGAGTTGACCGCGTCCCGGACCGCAGACGTGGCAAAGCCCAGCATCTCCTCGCAGCCCTTGTCCTCGGCGACGTGCGTGGCCTCGGCACAGAAGTCGGTGAGGGCGTCCACACCCCGCTGCGTGACGGCGCCGGCGGCGTCCAGATGCTCGGCAAGGCGCAGCGGCCGAGTGTGCGAGGAAGCCGGAAGCGGCGCAGCTCCGCCGTGCGCGTCCACCACCAACAAATGTCCGGTGTTGGAACCGATGTCGAGGACGCCCAGACGCATGGTGACCAAACTACCCGGCCGGCGTTGCTCATCCGGCCCAGAACTCAGGACTCGACCTGCTCCTGGGCCGATGGTCGAGGAATGACTGGTCGGCGAAGGTACTCCGTCCGACAGCCCGATTCCCGACTCACCGCCACGTAGGATCGCTCGGTGCCCGAAGTAGACCTCGTCTTTCCCCGTGCCTTCGTCGAGTTCACCGACCCGGCGGACGAGACCCAGGTCTTCCGGTGCGACCTGACCTGGCTCACGTCGAGCTACATGTGCATCTTCGGTCAGGGGTGCATGGGGATCTATGCCGATGCTCCCGACGTCGGTTGTTGCACGCTCGGCGCGCACTTCGCCGACACCGACGACGAACAGCGGGTGGCGTCCTTCGTCGAGCAACTGGCGCCACAGGACTGGCAGTTCCATCCGGGCCGCGCCGTCAGCGCGACCGACTGGGTAGAGACCGACGGCGACGGTGAGCGCAAGACACTGACGATCGAGTACGAGGGCCAGCAGGCCTGCGTGTTCCACAACCGCAACGACTTCGCCACCGGGGCCGGCTGTGCGCTGCACGGCCTCGCCCTGGCCCAGGGACGCGAGCCGCTGGAGACCAAGCCCGACGTCTGCTGGCAACTGCCGATCCGCCGTCAGTACCGCACGGTCGAGCGCCAGGACGACACGTCCTACACCGAGGTCTCCATCGGGGAGTACGACCGCCGCGGGTGGGGACCGGGAGGACACGACCTCGACTGGTACTGCTCGGGAAACACCGACGCCCATGTCGCCCAGGAGCCCGTCTACCTCACCCACGAGGCCGAGTTGGCTGAGCTGATGGGGCGTGAGGGATACACCGAACTGGTCCGTCATTGCGAGGCTCATGTGCGCTCACGTTCGGCGCTGGCCCTGCACCCCGCGGACCCGTCCTGAAACTATCGGGCAAGACTCCGGCAAGATCGCTCGACGTCAAGACATATGCCCCCCGGTGTCGCGGCCGACAGACGTCCGGCCCAGAATCTCTGCATGCGACTGGACCATGTGAGTTTTGCCGCCGGGCCTGACGGCCTTTCCAGCACTGCCGAGCGGATCGGGGGTCTGCTGGGCGCCAAATTTGTCGACGGGGGTGTCCACCCACGCTTCGGCACCCGCAACATGATCCTGCCCCTGGCAGGCGGCACCTACATGGAGATCGTCGAGGTCCTCGACCACCCGGCGAGCGACAAGGCGCCCTTCGGTCAGGCTGTTCGCGCGCGCTCCATGCTCGGTGGCGGCTGGATGGGCTGGGTCGTCTCGGTCGAGGACCTTGCGCCGATCGAAGCACGTCTGGGCCGTGAAGCGGTGAAGGGCAATCGACACCGCCCCGACGGCACCGAGCTGCTCTGGAAGCAGATCGGCGTCAACGGCCTCATTGCCGACCCCCAACTGCCGTTCTTCATCAGTTGGGACGTCCCCGCCGAGTTGCATCCCAGCCACGGCGCCAGTGGTGAGTTCTCCCTGGCCTGCCTGGAGATCGCCGGCGACCCGCTGCGCGTCAGCGAGTGGCTCGGCGAGACGGTCGAGGCCCCGCTCGAAGATCTCAAGGTCGAATGGGTCGCCCACAACGGCACCCCCGGCATCGATGCGGTCCAGCTGCAGACCCCCAGCGGCATCGTTCGCATCTGACCCACGTCTGAGCCTGGGATGAACCCTCGCGGGGTTCGCCCCAGCCCCAACATCTGGCACCACCCCGAGATCTACGAACTCGAGAACCGCGCCGCCGACCCGTACGGGCGACTCGACGCTGCCATACGCTCCTTGAGCGACTGGTCTGGTCGCACCGTGCTCGACATCGGCTGCGGGACCGGTTTCCACCTCCCCCGGTGGGCCGACAGCGGTGCCCACGTCATCGGAGTCGAGCCTCATCCGCCACTCGCTGCCCTGGCCCGACGACGTACGACGTCGCTCCCCCACGTCACCGTGCACCTCGGCACTGCCCAGGCGTTACCCGTCCCCGACGCCTCGGTCGATGTCGCCCACGCGCGCTGGGCCTACTTCTTCGGACCCGGCTGCGAGCCCGGCCTCCTCGAGTTGGACCGGGTGATGCGCCGTGGCGCTACCGCCCATGTCATCGACAACGACCCGACCCGATCGACGTTCGGTGGCTGGTTCCGGCGCGGCTACCCGGGTGTCGACGGGCCTGCCGTGGAGCGGTTCTGGTCGCGGCGAGGCTGGACCCGGACGCCGATCGACATGGGGTGGGCCTTCGAGTCACGCGAAGACTTCGAGGCTGCGGTGCGCATCGAGTTCGCCCGAGCACTCGCGGACGCGATCCTCGCCGAGCACCCCGGCGCCGAGGTCGACTACGCCGTCAACCTGTGGTCGAAGCACTACTAGGGGCCGGCGAACCCCACCTGGCTCGGGGCCCCCTGGACAGCTCTCACGCGGACGTCCTGCTCGTCCCCGGCCCGTTGACACCGCCCGGTCGACATCAGGCACCGCACGATCTGGACCTGCTGGTCGAAGGTGGGCGTCGGAGGGTTCGGCCACGCCCATCGGTCCGCCACCGCAAGCAGGAAACTGTTGTCGTCCTCCCACACCACGCCTCCCTTCTGCGCATCCACCTGCGCGCGGGCAACATCTCTGGGCATCTCGACGGTGCGCCAGGCGCTGTCGTGCAGGTCCCAGACCTGTGGCAGGTCGTCGGTGACCAACCAATGGTGGCCGGGCGAGAGGGTGAGCACCTCGCCGAGCTCACGGCCCATGCACCCGGACCCGTTCTCCACCCACGAGCCCGCCTGCAGGGCGTACGACGTCGTGCACGTGTCGTTCCCGTCGGCGGTGGCGTCGAATCTGAGCGCGACATCGCCGCGAGGTCCATCCGGCACATCGGTGCCGGTCGGCGGCTGGATCTCGGTGGTCGAGCCGTCCGCACCCCACAGCCACGTCGTCGCGGCGCCCTGGTCGAAGGGGGCTCCTTCGTAGACGAGCCCCTGGTCGCTGAATCCGATCATCCTGATGCCGGTCGAGTAGCCCATGGGCTCCTCCCGTCGCGGAGCGTGGGGCAGCTCGGTCACGGCCATCGTGTCCAGATCCACCACGCGATCGGCGTAGGCGACCTGGTCGCCGTCCGCGGAGACGACCACGCGAGCGGGCCCCCTGCCATCTGCGGTGGGACCGACCGGCAGTTCGCGCAAGGACCCGTTGGAGGAGAGAACTGCCCACGCCACCACGCCACCGTCGCGCTCGACGAAGACGAGCCAGCCACCTGCCACCAGCTGCGGGGCAACGGTGGTGTTCACCGAGGCTGGGACCGACATCTGCCGTCCCCCCGACCAGAGACCGCCCTCGCCGAAGAACGGCAACTCGGGGGCGGCTCCCTCGGGGAGGGAACGCGCCCACTCCAGACCGGGCAGGCTGCCCGGTGCCCCGTCAGCAACCACAGGGTTCTCGGAGTTCGTGAGTGCATGCTGGGGCACCAGCAGTAGCCCTCCCACCACCGCCGCAGAGGCGAGCGCGACGACGCCGGCAGTACGACGCGCACGTCGGCGCCGCCCACCGGCCATGGCGGCATGGGCCAGACCGGGGGGAACGGCCGTGTCGTCGACTGCGGACGTGAGACGTTGGCGAAGCTGGGAGTCGAGGGTCATGGGTTCCGTCCTGGGGCATCGAGGGCAAGCGCAGCTGACTCGGAGTCGGTAGGGATGGAGGTGGAGATGGCCCGCATCACGGCGAGTGCGCGGGACGCATGGGACTTGACCGAGCCGGGGCTGCAACCGAGGATGTCGGCGATCTGAGCCTCGGAGAGGTCTTCGTAGTAGCGCAGCACCATCACCGCCCGCTGACGCGGCGAGAGCACCCTGAGCAAGGACCAGACGGCGTCGCGTTCCTCGGGCCCGACCGTTTCTGTGCCGACGTCAGGAACCTCGTCGGTCACCACCTCCCGCCGACGAGCCCGTCGACGGGTCCGGTCGATGGCCGCCCTGGTCATGATGGATCGGACATAGGACTCCTGCGCCTCCCGACGCTGGATGCGCGGCCAGGCGACGTACGCCCGCTCGAGCGCGGTCTGGACCAGGTCCTCGGCAGCGTGCTGGTCGCCGGCCGTCAGCAGGCGCGCAGTTCGCAGCAGGGCAGCGGAGCGAGCATCGACGAAGGCCACGAACTCCTCATCACGTCTCGCCATGGGATCTCCTCGTCATCGGTGAACAGCCTTACGCAAGGAAGGACGACGCCGGAGCGGACCCGGTTGACGAGAAGGCCAGAACATCACCAGTGTCGGTGCCGTCACCTACCGTGAGTGCCATGTCGAAACAGGCCAAGGTCCGATCGAGCTACCGCTGCTCAGAGTGCGGCTGGGAGACGGTCAAGTGGGTCGGCCGGTGCGGTGAATGTCAGGCCTGGGGCTCGGTGGCCGAGGTCGGTGCCGTGACGTCGCGCACAGCGGCCGGGCCGGTCTCGGCTCCGGCTGTTCCCATCGGGCAGGTCGCAGTGAAGGAGTCAATCGCTCGCACCAGTGGTGTGCCCGAGCTCGACCGGGTACTGGGTGGTGGTCTGGTCCCCGGCGCTGCCATTCTGCTGGCCGGTGAGCCCGGGGTCGGCAAGAGCACCCTGCTGCTGGAGGTGGCGGCCCAGACGGCGCGCCTGCGCCACCGCACCCTTTACATCACCGGCGAGGAGTCTGCTGCCCAGGTGCGGCTGCGTGCCGACCGCACCGGTGGTGTCCACGACGAGCTCTACCTGGCTGCGGAGACCGACCTGGGTGCAGTGCTCACCCACATCGAGGACGTCCGTCCCACCCTGGTGGTCGTCGACTCCGTCCAGACCATCGGCGCCTCCGGCATCGACGGAGTGCCCGGCGGCGTCACTCAGGTCAAAGAGGTCTCGGCCGCCCTGATCCGGGTCGCCAAGACCCGCAACATCACCATGGTGCTGGTCGGTCACGTCACCAAGGACGGCTCGATCGCCGGACCTCGGGTCCTCGAGCACCTCGTCGACGTCGTCCTGCACTTCGAGGGCGAGCGCAACTCCCGCTTCCGCATGGTCCGGGCGATGAAGAACCGGTTCGGGCCGATCGACGAGGTCGGGTGTTTCGACCTCTCCTCCGACGGCATCGCAGCGGTGACGGACCCGACCGGACTGTTCGTCGAGCACCACTCCCAGGACGTCTCCGGCACCTGCGTCGCAGTGACCATGGAGGGCCGGCGCCCTCTTCTCGCCGAAGTGCAGGCCCTTGTCACACCCTCGCCGCTGGAAAGGCCCAGGCGGACCGTCTCGGGCGTGGAGTCCTCACGTGTCGACATGGTGCTCGCGGTGCTCCAACGGCACTGTCGGCTGAAACTGCACGGCAGCGACGTGTTCGCCGCGACTGTCGGTGGGGCCAAGTTGCACGACCCGGCAGCAGACCTCGCCCTTGCCGTGGCCATCGCCAGTTCGCACCTCGGGGTGCCGCCGCCGCGCGGGGTGATCGCCATCGGCGAAATCGGACTGGCCGGCGAACTTCGCCGCGTTCGTGACCTGCCGCAGCGGGTGGCCGAAGCCTCCCGCCTGGGATTCAAGGTGGCTGTCGCACCACGAGATCGCAGTGGCGCCAACGCCCGCGAAGCCCCCCGCGCCCGCCTCGTCGATGGTCTCGAAGTCATCGAGGTGGACGACGTTTTCGGCGCACTACTGACGCTTCGTCTCACACCACCACTCTGATCGCCCCTAGACTTCAGCCCGTACGGCGCCGGGGGCGTCGTAGAGACCATCCGTGGAGGATCCGTGGCAGAGCGCAGCGAAGACCAGCTACGGCTGCGCGAAACCTTGGCCTCGATCGCGCCGGGCACTGCACTGCGCGACGGCCTTGAGCGCATCCTGCGCGGACGCACCGGGGCCCTCATCGTGCTGGGCCAGGACAAGGTCGTCGAATCGATCTCCACCGGCGGCTTCACCCTGGACGTCCCGTTCACCGCCACCGGGCTGCGTGAGCTGGCCAAGATGGACGGCGCCATCATCCTCGACAAGGACATCACCCGGGTGCACCGAGCGGCGGTCCACCTGATGCCCGACCACACCATTGCGTCCGAGGAGACCGGCACCCGCCACCGCACGGCAGACCGGGTCGCCAAGCAGACCGGCAACCCGGTCATCTCCGTCTCCCAGTCCATGCAGATCATCGCTGCCTACGTCGGCGACATCCGCCACGTGCTGGAGGACGCCGGCAAGATCCTGTCGCGCGCCAATCAGGCGCTGGCGACCCTGGAGCGCTACAAGCTGCGCCTCGACGAGGTCTCTGCCACCTTGTCGGCACTGGAGATCGAGGATCTCGTCACGGCCCGCGACGTGGCCGTGGTCGCCCAACGACTCGAGATGGTCACCCGCATCGCTGCCGAGATCGAGGACCACGTCCTCGAGCTCGGCACTGATGGTCGGCTGCTGTCGCTCCAGTTGGAGGAACTGATCACCGGAGTCGATGCCGAGCGCGAACTCGTGGTCCGTGACTATCTCCCCACCGGCAGGCGCCGCCAACCGAGCCCCCAGGCACAACTGGCTGAGCTCGAAGCGCTGTCTCCCACCGAACTCGTCGACCCTGCCGCCGTGGCCCGCGCCATCGGCCTGGGTGGTGCCGAACATCTCGACGGCGCGGTCGCTCCGCGGGGCTACCGCCTGCTCGCCAAGGTGCCTCGGCTGCCTCCCGCAGTCGTCGACCGACTGGTCGAGCATTTCGGTGGGCTCCAGCAACTACTGTCGGCCAGCATCGACGACCTCCAGGCCGTGGAGGGCGTGGGCGAGTTGCGTGCGCGGAGTGTGCGCGAGGGCTTGTCTCGACTGGCAGAGTCAAGCATCACCGAGCGCTACATCTGAGCCAGACCAGCCAGCCCAGAAGCGGACCCCGGATCGGATCAGACTCGGAGCACACCCCGAATCGGATCAGCCCTCGGAGTTGCCGTCGCCGTCCTCGCCCGGCTGATGCGACTTGTCGGGGTTCTTCTTGCCGCCCTTGCCGCCCTGCTGTTCCGGCTCAGCGGTCTTGGTGATCACCGGCGCCGTCGGCGCGATCAGTTCAAACTGGACGTCGGTCGCCTCGCCACCGATCGCGGCAGCCTCGACGTGGTAGAAACCCGGCCGGGCCCAGTCCCCCAGGACACACCCCTCGTTCGAGTAACGCCCTTCCTGCCACGACACCACCACGGGGACGTCCACGGCCGAACGCACCACCACGTCCTGCTCAGGGACTCCCCGCGGGCATTCGCGGCTGCTCCAGATGTGGTCGCTGCCCGAGGTGATGGTGACGGTCAAGGTGGAGGCCGACACGTGCCACGTGCAGGCCTCGCTCACGACAGTGCGCAGATTCAGGGTGATCGGAATGACGTCGAGCCCGCCCGTCGCTGCGGTGATGGCCGGGGTCACCACAATGTCGGACTCGGTGCAGGGGCCGGTGGGCTCGGCGAGCACCGGCTCGACGGGGACGACCGGCTGCTGCTGCTTACCCTTCTTGCCGCGCCTGCCCCGGGCGCCGGCCTTGGCCGTCGGACCGACCTCGGACGACTGGGTGACTTGCCGCATCGACGCGCCGACCTGCGCGGCGGTGCCGTCCTGACCCGCGTCCTTGCCGTCGGAGGAACCGCCGAGAACCCGGGCCAGGACGACCACGAGCAGCAGGGGCGTGCCGAGCACGACCAGGCGCCGGGTCCAGTAGACCCGGGCGGGCAACGGCCTACGAGGGCTCGAGGTGGACGGCATGAGGTCAGGTTAGGCAGCGAAGGCACCTCCCCGGCGCAGGCGCGCGGTCTGACCTACGATCACCGATGATGAGCGAGCTCCAGAGCACCGTACTCGGCTGGTACGACACCCACGCCCGTGATCTCCCCTGGCGGGGGGCCGACGCTTCGCCATGGTCGGTGCTGGTCAGTGAGTTCATGCTGCAGCAGACGCCGGTGGCGCGCGTACTGCCGGTGCACGCGCTGTGGCTCGAGCGCTGGCCCGACCCGGCTGCTCTCGCCCGGGAGACGTCCGGTGAGGCGGTACGCCTGTGGGGACGGCTGGGCTATCCGCGGCGGGCCCTGCGTCTGCACGCCGCCGCAACCACGATCGTGGAACAGCACGAGGGCAGGGTCCCCACGTCCTACGACGATCTGCTGGCGCTGCCCGGCATCGGTGACTACACCGCGGCCGCTGTCGCCAGCTTCGCCTTCGGCCAGCGACATGTCGTGCTCGACACCAACGTGCGTCGTGTGCTGGCTCGGGCCGTGTCCGGCCAGGAGTTTCCTGCACAGGCCCCCACTCGCGCCGAACGCGATCTGGCCGCCTCCCTGCTCCCTCAGGACGCCCCCACCGCAGCGACCTGGGCAGTGGCCACGATGGAGCTGGGCGCTCTGGTGTGCACGGCCCGGGCTCCGGCTTGCACGAGGTGCCCGATCGCTGCCATGTGCGCTTGGCGCCAGGCCGGCTCGCCGGCCTATGACGGTCCGCCCCGCCGCGGCCAGACGTGGGACGGCACCGACCGCCAGTGTCGCGGCCGGATCCTGGCGTTGGCACGAGAGAGCAAGGCCCAGGTGTCTCAGGCTCGGATCGACGCCGCGTGGCCCGAGGCGACGCAGCGTGCACGGTGTCTGGACAGCCTGATGGCCGACGGGCTACTCGTGCCCGTCGGCCATCACGCCTATGCCTTGCCCTGATGTTCAGCTGCAGATCAGGACCCCAACTTCAGAGTTCCTTGGTTTCCTTGGCTTCGCCTGCGCCGCTCGGCTCGCCGGCGTCGGGCGCCCTGGGGACGTCGATCGGACCGTCGGAGTCATCGGGCCCCTGCGTCATGGCAGCGATCTCCGCATCCACCGTTTCCAGCGGAGGCATGTCGTCGGGCACCTTGGAGACCTTCTGGCCCTTGAACGTGAAGGACGCCTCGGTGCCCTCGCCTTCGACGTCCACGAGCACGATCTGTCCCGGTCCGACCTCGCCGAAGAGCATCTTCTCCGCGAGCACGTCCTCGATCTCACGCTGGATGGTGCGACGCAACGGCCGCGCACCGAGCATCGGATCGAAGCCACGATCGGCCAGGAGGTTCTTGGCAGGCTGGGTGAGCTCCAGGGACATGTCCCGGTCCTTCATCCGCAACTCCACGGCCGCAATCATGTTGTCGACCATGGCCACGATCTGGTCACGCGTCAGCGGCGGGAAGACGATGATCTCATCGACACGGTTGAGGAACTCGGGCCTGAAGTGCTGCTTGAGTTCCTCCGACACCTTGGCCTTCATCCGGTCATACGAACCGGCGTCACCAGTCTGCTGGAAGCCCAGGTTCTGACTCTTGGAGATGTCGCGCGAACCGAGGTTCGTGGTCATGATGATGACGGTGTTCTTGAAGTCGACCACCCGACCTTGGGAGTCGGTGAGGCGCCCTTCCTCAAGAATCTGCAAGAGACTGTTGAAGATGTCGGGGTGTGCTTTCTCAACCTCGTCGAAGAGCACCACGGAGAACGGCTTGCGACGCACCTTTTCGGTGAGCTGACCGCCCTCTTCGTATCCGACATACCCCGGCGGGGAGCCGAAGAGTCTCGATACCGTGTGCTTTTCGGAAAACTCGCTCATATCGAGCTGGATGAGCGCGTCTTCGTCGCCGAAGAGGAATTCGGCAAGTGTCTTGGACAGCCACGTCTTTCCCACCCCCGAAGGGCCGGCGAAGATGAACGAGCCACCGGGACGCTTGGGGTCCTTCAGACCCGCCCGCGTACGGCGGATGGCCCGGCTGAGTGCCTTGACGGCCTCTTCCTGCCCGATGACGCGCTTGTGGAGTTCGTCCTCCATCTTGAGCAGACGGGTGGACTCCTCCTCGGAGAGCTTGACGATGGGGATACCGGTGGCAACCGCGAGGACTTCGGCGATCAGTTCCTCATCGACCTCGGCGATCTCGTCGAGGTCTCCAGCGCGCCACTGCTTCTCACGCTCGGTCTTCTTGGCCGTGAGTTGCTTCTCCTCGTCGCGCAGGCGGGCGGCAGCCTCGAAGTCCTGCCCGTCGATGGCAGCCTCCTTGCGCAGGCGCACCTCGCCGATCTTGTCGTCATATTCGCGCAGGTCCGCCGGGGCGGTCATCCGGCGGATGCGCAGACGCGACCCGGCCTCGTCGATCAGGTCGATGGCCTTGTCGGGCAGGAACCGGTCGGAGATGTAGCGGTCGGCCAGGGTGGCGGCGGAGACGAGTGCCTCGTCGGTGATCGTCACCCGGTGGTGGGCTTCGTAGCGGTCGCGCAGACCCTTGAGCATCTCGATGGTGTGCGCAATCGAGGGCTCAGCCACCTGGATCGGCTGGAAACGGCGCTCGAGCGCGGCGTCCTTCTCCAAGTACTTGCGATATTCGTCGAGGGTGGTGGCACCGATCGTCTGGAGCTCACCGCGAGCCAGCATCGGCTTGAGGATGCTGGCGGCATCGATCGCACCTTCGGCGGCACCCGCACCGACGAGGGTGTGGATCTCATCGATGAAGAGCACGATGTCACCGCGGGTCTTGATCTCCTTGAGCACCTTCTTCAGGCGCTCCTCGAAGTCACCGCGGTAGCGGCTGCCGGCCACGAGCGCACCGAGGTCGAGGGTGTAGATCTGCTTGTCCTTGAGCGTCTCGGGCACATTGCCCTTGACGATGTCCTGCGCCAGGCCGGCCACGACGGTGGTCTTGCCGACACCGGGCTCACCGATCAGGACGGGGTTGTTCTTGGTGCGACGCGACAGGATCTGCATGACGCGCTCGATTTCGGCCTCACGACCGATCACGGGGTCGAGTTTGCCCTCGCGCGCTGCCTGGGTGAGGTTCTGACCGAACTGGTCGAGCACCAGTGAGCTGGAGGGAGCCTCGCCGCCCGTGCCGGTGGTCTGGGCGTCCGGGGTGGAGGGATATTTGCCCTGGAACCCACTCAGCAGCTGGATGACCTGCTGCCGCACGCGGTTGAGGTCGGCACCGAGCTTCTGCAGCACCTGGGCAGCAACGCCCTCACCCTCGCGAATCAGCCCGAGCAGGATGTGCTCGGTGCCGATGTAGGAGTGACCCAACTGCAGAGCCTCGCGCAGGGAGAGCTCGAGGACCTTTTTGGCGCGCGGGGTGAACGGGATGTGACCCGAGGGCGCCTGCTGGCCCTGGCCGATGATTTCCTCGACCTGGGCGCGAACCGCCTCCAGGGAGATGTCGAGGGACTCCAGCGCCTTGGCTGCGACTCCCTCGCCCTCGTGAATCAGGCCGAGCAGGATGTGCTCGGTCCCGATGTAGTTGTGGGAGAGCATGCGGGCCTCTTCCTGGGCCAGCACGACAACTCGACGGGCTCGGTCGGTGAACCGCTCGAACATGTGCGCTCCTCTAAGTCTGCGTGGTCCGGCTGCCCTTCGCCCGAGCGAAGGTGCGGACAATGGGCTCAACGCCCGAGATCACCCTACGTGTTCCCGATCCCAGTTCGAACAGGTCCGCTGAGAGCGAACACGACTGGGAACGAACAGACCGGGCCGTCGAGCCACTCGCAAGTCAGTGCGCCGCGTCGTAGGCCTTCTGGATGTCGGCAGAGATGCGGCCCCGCTCGGAGACCTCCATGCCCTGGGACCGGGCCCACTCGCGCACGTGCTTGGTGTTGGACGAGCCGCCCGTGGCCTTGCGGGCGCCACGGCGGGCGGAACCGGTCACCTTGCGAGCGTGACCGACGTAGCCACTCAATGCCTCGCGCAAGGAGACTGCGTTTGCTTCGTTGAGATCCATTTCGTACGTCGTTCCGTCGAGACCGAACGTCACGGTCTCGGTGGCATCGGTTCCGTCGAGGTCATCGACCAGGATGATACTGACCTTTTGCGCCATTGAAATTCCTCACAGTGAGCGGGGGATGAATATTCAGACGATTTCATTGTCAACCACCACGGCTGGAATATCAAACCTTCAAGGATTTCTCAGGAATTCTTCTGGAACATCAATCGCAATCCCTGGAGGGTCAACCAGGGCGAGTGGAAGGTGAAGCAACTGCATTCATCGAGCAGAAAGGGTGCCAAGTGTCCGGTCGCGATCACGGTGACCTCATCCGTCGTTGCTCCCAGCTCTGTGATCATGCGAGAGACCAGCCCTTCGACCTGCGCCGCCACCCCGAACAACATTCCGCTCTGGAGCGCCTCGACCGTGTTCTTGGCGATCACCGAACGTGGCCGGACCAATTCGACCTTGCGCAACTGCGCTCCCCGTCGACCGAGGGCTTCGAGAGAGATCTCCACGCCCGGTGAGATGGCGCCACCGACATATTGGCCCCGGCCGTTGATGACATCGAACGTCGTCGCCGTGCCGAAGTCCACCACGATGGCCGGTCCGCCGTGCAGCGTCGCGGCAGCGAGCGCGTTGACGATACGGTCGGCGCCGACCTCACGAGGATTGTCCATGAGGACCGAGATCCCGGTGCGGACGCCGGGCTCGACCACCACGGTCGGCGCTGCGGGGAAGTGACGCTCGAGCATCTCCCGCCACTCGTGCAGTACCGACGGGACGGTCGAGCACACTGCGATCCCCGAGACGTCGTCCACCCGATCCCCCAGCAACCCGCGGATCAGCACCGACCATTCGTCCGCCGTACGCCGTTCGTCGGTGGCCGTACGCCAGTGCGCCGTGACCACCGCATCATCGAGAAGCCCCAGCACGGTGTGGCTGTTGCCGATGTCCGCGGCCAACAGGCTCATGAGTCGACCAGGTCCATCCCGATGTCGAAGACCACCACCGAATGGGTGAGCTCCCCCACCGAGACGAAATCGACGCCCGTGGCCCCGATCCTGGCAGCTCGTTCGAGGGTGATGCCACCGCTCGCCTCGAGGGGCACCCGTCCGGCCGCACGGCGAACCGCCTCGGCCATCAGCTCGTCGCTCATGTTGTCGAGCAGGACCCGCTCGGGTGGCTCGGGCAGTGCCGCCAACTCCTCGAGCTGGTCGAGCGTGGTGACTTCGACCTCGACCGGAAGCCCCGGGAACTGGCTGCGGATGGCCGCCAGCGCCGGCAGTACCCCTCCGGCCGCGATCACGTGGTTGTCCTTCACCATGGCCATGTCCTGGAGGCTGAAGCGATGGTTGACCCCTCCGCCGCAGCGCACTGCGTATTTTTGAAGCGCGCGCAGGCCGGGCAACGTCTTGCGGGTGTCGAGCACGCGGGTGGGCGAACCCTCGAGCGCCTCGACCCATTGCGCTGTCGCGGTCGCGATGCCGGAGAGGTGGCAGGCAACGTTGAGGGCCGTCCGTTCGGCCACGAGGAGCTCCCTCGTGGACCCGGCGATCCGCATGACGATGTCACCCTGGGCGACGGTCGTCCCGTCGGCGACGCGGTCGCTGATCCGCACGTCCGGCCCCAGGCAGGCGTGGAAGACGACCGCAGCAACACCCAGGCCGGCCACCACGCCCGGCTCACGAGCCGCGAGAACCGCTTCGCCGTGGGCGTCGGCCGAAACGGTCGCCCAGCTCGTGGGGTCGGGGGTTCCCTCGGGCAGGTCCTCGCGCAACGCCCGGCCGATCGTGTCCCAGACATAGTCGTGATCCAGGCCGGCCGCGGTGAGCTCAGCGAGCAGGTCGGCCGGTACGTCGTCGAGGCTCGTCATGTCAGGACTCCTTCGGTGCTCGGGTCAGTCGAGGGCGCGTATCGCCACTCGACGCTCACGACATCGGCGCCAGCATCGGACGCAGGCTCGAGCCACGAGTCGATGTGGCCGGCTTTCGTGTCGTCGCGTTCTGGGTAGTCCTCGCGCCAGTGCGAGCCGCGGGTCTCGGTGCGCAGGGCGGCGGCCTCGGCCAGGGCTGTGCTGATGGTGTGGAGGTTGGTGGTCTCCCACGACAGCGTGCCGGGAGTCGCCTCGCCCGGCTCGAGCGTGCGCAGCCGGTCGAGGGCCTGGGCCATACCCGTGGCGTTGCGCAGCACCCCGACGCGGGTGGTCATCACCTCTTGGATGACCTGGCGCTGGTCGCCGTCGATGAGGCCCGGAAGCCGCCCATCGGCCACCGGCTTGGCCCACTCACGCAGCTCACCGGGCAGTACGTCCGCGATGCGGCGGGAGAACACCAGGCCCTCCAGCAGCGAGTTCGACGCGAGCCGATTGGCGCCATGGACTCCCGAGCAGGCGACCTCGCCGGTGGCGTAGAGCCCCGGCAGGGAGGACCGCCCCCACAGGTCGGTGGCCACGCCACCCGAGGCGTAGTGCTGAGCGGGTGCGACCGGGATGAGTTCGGTGACGGGATCGACCCGGTGCTCGCGGCAGACCCCGAGGATCGTGGGGAACCGCTTCTCCCAGAACTCCGCGCCCAGATGCCGCGCGTCGAGCCACATGTGGGGCTGGCCGGTCTCGAGCATCCGCCGGGTGATCGCCTTGGCGACCACATCACGCGGGGCGAGGTCGGCCAGCTCGTGCTGACCTTGCATGAACCGGTTGCCCTCGAAGTCGACGAGGAAGGCGCCCTCGCCTCGGACGGCCTCGGAGATCAACGGTTGCTGGCCCTGCGAATCAGGGCCGAGCCACATCACGGTGGGGTGGAACTGGACGAACTCCAGATCGCGCAGTCTGGCCCCGGCGCGTACGGCCAGGGCCATGCCGTCACCGGTGGAGACCGACGGGTTGGTCGATTGGGAGAAGACCTGCCCCAGCCCACCGGAGGCGAGCACCACCGCTCGGCAGTGCACCGCACCGACCCCGTCGTGCTGGCCCTCACCGAGCACGTGCAGCGTCAGCCCCGCCACTCCTCCGTCGGCCGCCAGCAGCAGGTCGAGCGCCAACGCGTGCTGGATGACCTCGATCTCCGGCGCGCGCTCGACGGCGGCGATCAGGGCCCGCTGGATCTCCGCACCCGTAGCGTCACCGCCGGCGTGAGCGATCCGGTCGCGGTGGTGACCGCCCTCGCGGGTCAGCGACAACTCGCCGTCGGGATGGTGGTCGAACTGGGTGCCGAGCGCGATCAGTTCACGCACCGCGTCCGGGCCCTCGGTGACCAGCGCGCGTACGGCGTCGACGTCGCAGGCGCCTGCGCCCGCCACGAGCGTGTCGCGCTCGTGTTCCTCAGGAGTGTCCTCGGGGCCGAGAGCCGCGGCGATCCCCCCCTGGGCCCATTGGGTCGAGCCAGCGTTGAGGACGTCCTTGGTGACCACCAGCACGCGCAGCCCTGGCGCTCCGGCGTCGATGCGGAGGGCAGCGGTGAGCCCGGCAATGCCGGAGCCCACCACCACCACGTCGGCGCGGGTGGTCCATCCAGGCTCGGGAGCACGGAGACGGCCGGGGACCGGCCGGTGTTCATTCATCTGCGCAGATTAGCGAAGTGCTTCGATCGCTCTCTCGGACCATCCCCTGCGGCCTAGGGTGGGGCCCGACTACGGAGGGGAGAACAACATGGCGATGACGTGGGACCGCGACGACATCATCAGGTTCTTTCAGGGTGATTACGGCGCCTCGAAGTGCGTGGAGGACCAGGACGGTTGGTTCACCGCCCCGGTCACAGGAGCGAGGTACTACCGCTACATCGGCCGCGGGGACACCGCTGAGGGATTGCTCCTCAACCTGCGCGACACCGGGGCCGATCTTGATCGCCCCGCGATCATCACGCCTCTGCTGGCCGAACTCAACACGCAACGCGACGACGACGAGGGAGTCGAATGGGGCGACGGCTGGCTCGAGGTCGCGCAACGTGGCGTTGAGGCCATCGGCATGCAGAACCGCCAAGATGGCATCTGTCCTTCGGAGTACTTCGACGAATTCTGCCAGGCCCTGACCGAGAGGGGCTGGGACGGGCATCTCACCCTCCCCCCACTGGTGCTGTCGCACCTGGGCGGGCCACTGGGTGCAGAGCCCTCGATCACGACCGTGCTCGGCTACGGAGTCAGGGAGGTACGACCCTCGGACGGCTCGCCCTTGCGCCGCAAGGACTACGAGCCGAGCTGGGTGGACAACCCAGAATTGGTCCGCCATGTCGCCGCGACCGCAGTCGGCTGGCTGGAGGCTGTTCCAGGCGTCACGGTCATCAGCGGTGCACTGGAATGGGAGCCGACCCCTGACCAGGCCCGCGCCCACCTCGCCGACTCCCTCCTCGCGGGGGTCTCACCCAGCCTGGAACGACTCGTGGTCGGCGAGCGACCTGCTGGCGGTCGTGCCGTAAGGACCGGGCGCGTCGCCTACGCGCGCCAGGGCAGTCTGGTGCTGATCGACCACGAGCCCGATCGCCTGCTGGCCGACCGCCTGGCCGACCACCGTCGGGTGCTCACGAGTCAGGAGCACCGGGTCAGGTACGCGTTCACGACGGGCACGCTCGGCTACACCTATTACCTACCGATGATCGTCTACTCCCAGCGGGAGAGCCTGCATCCACACATCACGTTCTACGGACATGCCAACGCTGTCCCCCACCAGCTCGAGGGGCATTCACCCGGTCTGACGGATGTCCACTACTCCCAATTGTTCCCGATCGACTGGTTGCCCCGGGCCGAAAACCTGGACGTGTGGCGAGTGACCGTCCGCGACCACGGACTCGTGGAGGTGACGGCCACCGACCCGACGCCCTGGTTCGAGCAATGGGTCGACCCACGGCGACCCGAGGACGCGGACCGGAAGATCCGTCACGTCCACGACGCTGATGCAGCCACGTTGCGCCAGGCCCGCGAGGACTTCGGACAACTGCTGCAGAGACCGCTCAGCGAGTGATGAAGTCGCCACGGGTCAGGGAGGGGTCTCCGAAGGTCTCGGCGGGGTCGTAGCCCGTCGCCAAGATCTTGTTGTCGGCGTCGACGAACACGACGGAGGGCTGGTAGTCCTTGGCCTCGGCGGTGTCCATCTGGCCGTAGGCGATGAGGATGACCACATCGCCGGGGTGGACCAGACGGGCTGCAGCACCGTTGATGCCGATCACTCCCGAGCCTCGCTCGCCGGCGATCGTGTAGGTCTCGAGCCGAGCGCCGTTGGTGACGTCGACGATGGCAACGAGTTCGCCGACCAGCAGGTCTGCGGCATCGAGGAGGTCCTCATCGACCGTCACCGAGCCGACGTAGTGGAGATCGGCCTGGGTCACGGTGGCGCGGTGGATCTTGGACTTCATCATGGTGCGCAGCATCAGCTGCTCCTCTCGCTGGTGGTCGAGCCCATTCGAAGTGTGGTGCCCGCCTGGTGGTTGCTCAGATCTGGAACTGATCGATCGAACGTGATCGACATGTTGTCGATCAGGCGGGTGGCGCCGACCCGCGCGGCCACCAGGATGCGGCCCTCGCCGATCTCCGGTGGGTCGCCGAGGTCGGGCGAGGTGAGCGCGAGGTAGTCGAGGTCGAGTCCGGGCTCGGACTGGAGCACGGCCATGGCGGCCCAGCGGGCAGCCGGGACGCCGTACGGGGCTCGCTCCTGCGCGGCTCGGAGCGCACGGCTGAGCGTGGTGGCGATGCGGTGCTGGTCGGTGTCGAGGAACTGGTTGCGGCTCGACAGGGCCAAGCCGTCCGGCTCGCGGACGGTCTCACCGCCGATGATCTCGATGCCCAGGCACAGGTCACGCACCATGGCCCGGATCAGGGTGAGTTGTTGGTAGTCCTTCTGCCCGAAGACCGCAAGATCGGGGCGGACGAGACCGAACAGTTTGGCGACCACGGTCAGCACGCCGTCGAAGTGGCCCGGCCGCGACTCCCCGTCGAGGATCGTGGCCAGCGTGCCGGGGGCCACCGTCACCCCGTCGCGGACCGAGTCATGACTGAAGCCACCGGGATACATCTCCTCGACGCCGGGCGCGAAGATGACGTCGACGCCCTCGGCCGCACAGATCTCGACGTCCGCATCCAGCGTGCGGGGATAACGCGCCAGATCCTCGCCCGGAGCGAACTGCATCGGGTTGACGAAGATGCTGACGACGACCGGTCCGCTGGTGGCTTCGCGAGCGGTCCGCATCAGGCTGGCGTGGCCGTCGTGGAGCGCGCCCATGGTCGGGACGAAGCCGATGCGGGCCCCCGCCCGACGGGCGTCAACGAGCAGCCCGGAGAGCTCCTCGCGGGTGTGCGCGAGGACGGTCGTGGACGTCATCGAGAGAAACCCTCAACTTCTGCGGGAGCGACCTCGACACGAGCAGCATCGAGGATCTGCAGGATCTTGACTGCGCGGATCGGGAGCAGCCGTCCATCGGTGACGACTCGATCGAGCGTGGCCCGGGCCATGGTGAGGTAGGACGGCAGCGTCTGTGGTGCACTGGCGATCAGGTCATCGACGTGGGCGCGGACGGTCTCGACGTCGCCACGGACGATGGGGCCGGTCAGAGCGGCGTCTCCCTGCTCCAGGGCGTTGTCGAGCGCGGCGGTGAGCAGCGGACGCAAGGTGGCAGCAGGGTCATCGGCACCGGCGGCGGAGAGGATCTCCATCGCCTCGGTGACCAGGGTGACGAGGTGGTTCGCGCCGTGAGCGAGGCCAGCGTGATAGAGCGTACGACGCTCCTCGGGCACCCACATCGCCCGACCACCCAGGTCAGCGACGAGGGACTCGGTGAGTTCATGGTCGGCGTCGTCGGCCGTCACCCCGAAGACACAGCCGCTCAGGCGCGGGAGGTCGATCTCGGTCCCGGTGAAGGTCATCGCCGGGTGCAGCGCGATGGTGCGCGCCCCTGCTGCGCGGGCGGGTTCGAGCACGGCCAACCCGTGGCGACCGCTGGTGTGCACGACGATCTGGCCGGCGTGGATCGCACCGCTTGCGCTGAGCATGGAGACGACGTTGGACAATGTGTCGTCGGGCACGGTCAGCAGCAGGAGGTCACAGGCCTTCGCAGCGTCGGTCGGCTTGGCGACCGGAACTCCGGGGAGCAGGTCCTGGATACGACGTCTGGAGGCATCGGACTCGCCAGCGGCCGCGACCACATCATGTCCCGCAGCACGCAGGGCTGCGGCCAGGACCGCGCCGACGCGACCAGCGCCGACCACGCTCACGGTGAAATACTTCGTCATGGGTCTGACCTCTTCGTTTCAGTCCCTCCGACCACTCGCGGGTGCGAGCCGGTGCGGGTACCGATCTACTCGATCAAGGGGAGACCCTACGCCTGCGAATTCCGTGGTGGGAACCTCCTGGGGCGTGATGAGAACCACGATTCTTGTTACTGACCAGTACCCACGGTCTGGCTCCCTCGGTCAGGGAAGATTGGTCGCCCCGGCTCCCGATTCACGGCCGACTTGCTCTGAACTACTCCGGGATCATGCCCGCAAGTGCAGTTTGGCGTGGTCCGGATCGTCGACCATGAACGGCCGGGGCGCGTGCGGCAGCCATTCGTGGGTCACGTGGTCGATCACGTGCACGCCCTCGGGCGCCACGATCTCCACCACCCCTTCGGGAACCTGACCCCCCTGCAGCGCGTTCCAGACCGTCCATTCGCGGCGCTTGCGTCGGTTGCGGATCGAGGTGGCGAACGATTCGGGGTTGGTCCAGTGGGCGAACTCGTCGCCGTCAAGCCACTTGAGTTCGACGCACAGACCCTGCGGGAGCGCGAACATCTCGATGTGGTCCGGCGTCGTACGGATCTCCCACTCCGGCGCCTTGGCGTAGACATAGTCGGGGCTCATCGGGAAGCCCCACTCCTCGATGTTGCGCAGACCCAGGTCGAGAAAGGCCCGGCGATCGGACTCGACGTAGAGCCCGTGCCGCGGGAAGCGGATCACCGCCTCCGCCATCCCGACCTGCCAGGAGAGGTCCCCCATCGACACCTCGCCCTCGGTGGTGAGGACCATGTCGCCGTCCCACTTCCACGAATAACGAGTGCGGACGTGGGAGAAGCACCAGTTGTAGAAGTAGGCCAGCGAATGCACCGATCGCTCGTGGACTGCAAGGTGCTCGGCACCGGCCCGGGCAACCTTGAAGGGGTATTCCTTCAGCGTGAACTTGTCGGCCAGGCCGACCTCCTCGGCCACCCGCAGCGCTTCGGCGCCCGTACCGTCGTCGGAGCCGTTGTCGACCAGCAGCACGTGGTCGCAGGCGCGCAGCAGCGGCGGCAGGACGAAACGCAGCCCGGGAGCCTCGTTCTTGACCCGCAGCACCGCCGTGGCCCCGCGGCTCAGCCCGCTCTCGGCATGCCAGGGCCAGACGATGTCGAAGTCGGCGTGGCCCTCGATGTTGCTCAGGCCCTGCCCGGCACCGATCGGAATCGTCACCGCTCGTCCCGACCCGACGGCTCACGACTGCGACCCAGCGCCTTGCGCATGCCTCGACGCACCGACGGGGGGATTGCCGCGCGTACGTCGTGGGGCAGCCGGTCAGCCACCGAGCGTGGCCCGGCGAGACCTTCGGTCCCGGGGCTGTCTCCGGGGTTGTCCTCAGTCAGCGCCTGACGCCGACCCTGGAGCCGCGCGTGCACCTCGGTGGAGCGGCTGATGGCCTCGGCCTCCTCGTAGAGGTCGACGTACGCCTCGCGCAGTTGGTCGAAGGTGGCGTGGGCAGCCTCGGTGTCGCCCCCCTCATCGGCCAGCTTGTTGAGCTCCTCCCACGTCTCGGCAGTGAGCTCGTGCAGCCGCTTCGGCAGCGCGAGGTCGTCCAGCGTGGCGCTCACCCGGCGCAGGGTCGGGTCGATGAAGCGGTGGACCTCGCGGATCTGGTCGCTACGGGTATGGACGATGGTCTGCAGCTCGAGCGCCTCGCCCATGGCCATGGTGGTCTTCACCCAGTCGGTGAGCAGGTCCTCGTAGCGCACGAAGGCGCGACCCCCGTCACCCTGCGCGGGGCGGGTGGAGCGTTCGGTGTGGAGCAGCATGTTGACCCAGCTCGCGGCGAGATGCGCCGAACCGAGCTTGTTGGCGTAGTACTTCTGTTTCGAGCCCACCACCTCAGCCGGCGGGCGCAGCATCGTCGCGAAGACCGGCGTCGCGCCCGTACGGATCGCCGCCACCCGCCACAGCCCGAGGAACCAGCTCAGCCGAGGATCCTTGATGACGAGCTCAGGGTGCTCGGCGAAGTGCGGCTCGAGCCACTCACTGACCCGGATGCGCGCGGGCTCCCGGCTGCAGATCCGGCCGGTGTCGAACCACGCCGTGGGGCGCGCGTCGCTGACCTGTACCAGGGTCTCGGCCAACCACTCGTCGTGGACGTCGACGACCCACTGCGGCTCGCTGAAGCCGCGCGGGTTGGAGTCGTCGGGCGGCACCTCCGGCCATGGCACGTGCATGCCCAGCTTGGACACGATGCCAGCCAGGGTGCTCGTCCCGCTGCGTCCGGCCCCGGCCACGAAAAGCACCTTGCGCGCCACTACGTCGGGGTTGATCTCGTCGATCGCTCTGGCCTGCTCACTCACGTGCGCGAGCCTACCGTCGGCGTCATGTCCTAGAGTCCGGGCGCATGAAGCGGTGGTTTGTACGAGCCCCCCGGATCGGCGTCGTCATCCCGGCCTGGGGCGTCGAGGAATGGCTCGACGACTGCATCCGGTCCCTCCTCGCGCAGACCCATACGCGGTGGGAGGCCGTGATCGTCGACGACGGCGCGCTCGACCGTACCGGCGAGATCGCCGATGCGTGGGCGCGACGCGACGCGCGCATCAGCGTCCTCCACACGGTCAATTCCGGCCTCGGGGCCGCCCGCAACGTCGGCGCCCAGCACGTCCGGGGCGACTACCTCGCGTTCCTCGACTCCGACGACGTACTGCCCCCGACGGCGTACGCCGATCTGGTCGCCACGCTGGAGGCGTCGCGCTCCGACTTCGCCACCGGATCGATCGTGCGCTGGGAGGACGACCGGCTCACCGAGCCGCCGTGGATGCGCCGGCTCCACCAGCCGCTGCGCGGCGCCCGGATCGAGCAGCGGCCCGAGATCCTGGGCGATGTCTTCGCCTGGAACAAACTGTGGCGCAGGTCGTTCTGGGACGACGCGGGACTGACCTGGCCCGAAGGGGTCCGCTACGAGGATCAGCCGACCACCACCCGATCGTTCCTCGCGGGGCGCTTCGACGTGCTGGACGAGATCGTCTATCACTGGCGGATCCGTCCGGGCTCCATCACCCAGCAGCGAGCCTCAGCGCAGGACCTGCGGGACCGCTGGGAGACCAAGCGCCAGTCATTGACCGCGGTGAGCGAGCACGGCTCGGCAGCGGTCGAGCAGGTGTTCATGGACCGGGTCCTGGCCGGAGACCTGTGGCGCTATTTCCTGCTGGTGCCCGGCTGCACGCCCGAATGGTGGAACATGCTGCGCGCCGGGGTGCTGGAGTTCTGGGGGCAACGGTCGCTGGTGCACAGCGGACTACCACCCGTCCATCGCCTGGCAGGATGGCTCGTCGAACAGGACCGTCGCGCGGATGTCAGCGCGCTCATGTCATGGGTCGAATCGCTGGACGGGCCGGCTCCCCGGGTGCAGGACATCGCGAGCGGTGCCTGGCGCCTGGCGGTGCCGCATTCGGTGCTGGACGAGACCACCCTCGACCTTGCTGCGTTGACACTGCGCGAGCACGAGGTCTAAGGGCGATCCTTCCCTCCGAGGTGAGTCAGGGATCAGAGCAGACCCTGCTCGTCGAGGAAGTCGGCGGCCACGTCGGCCTCCTTCTCCCGATCGACGGCAACCCGGCCGTTGAGCTCGGTGAGGTTCTCGGTCGTGAGGGCAGCCATCAGGTCGTTGAGCGAGTCCTCGACCTCGGGGTTGGCGGAGAGGAAGTCCGAGGACACCGCCGGGACGAGGTTCTGCGCAGGCTGGATGACCTGGTCGTCCTCGAGCAGCACGAGACCCTGTGACTCCAGGGTGCCGTCGGTGGTGGAGGTCAGACCCAGCTGGGACTCACCGTCGATCACGGACTTGTAGGTCTGGTCGCTGGCGAACCCGAGCGGGAGCACCTTCTTGATCTTGATGCCGTAGGTGTCACTCAGTCCGGCGCCACAGTCGGTGCGCGACTCGCAGTCGGGAGCCGCGGCGAGCACGACCGACATGCCCTTGAGGTCGGAGAGAGTGGTGACGCCCTCGGCGTCACTGAACTCCTCGGTGACGAAGAACGCGTTGGTGTCGGTCGCCTCGGAGGTGTTGAGCAGGGTGAGACCCTGGTCCGCCATCAGCGACTTGCCCGCCTCGGCGGTCTCCTCGGCATCCGTCGTGGTCAACGACTCAGCGTCCGCCCCGTTGGCCTTGACGTTGAGGAAGTCGACGATGCCGCCGACGTACTCCGGCACCATGTCGATGCTGCCCGGGAACGTCGACATGTAGGCGTCACGGGTGTCGACGAGCTTGACCTCGGGCTCGAAGCCCTGGGCGCTCAACACCTGCGCATACATCTCGGCGACCAGGGCCGCCTCGGGGAAGGACTGCCCGGAAATGCTCACCGGCCCGCCATTGGCCGACCCGGAGTCCTTCGCTGAATCGTCGGAGAGATCGTCACCAGCACAGCCGGTGAGGGCAAGCGCTGACGCCGCGATGACAGCGGCGAGAGTTCGGCGTACGTGCATGGGTTCCACCTTCTGTGTCCCGCGGAAAGGATCCGCGCGTGTCCGGTGTCCGCGCACCGTGGTGGGCAGACCTCGCCACCCACTATGGCGTGAGTGGCTCCACCGGTCGAACATCTTCAGGGGTCTGAACATTCCTCCTGGCGGGTGTGACTGCCCGCTGCCCGGCCGCGGCCAGCAGTTCCAGGACCAGCGCGACGAGGGCCACGACGATCGCCCCGGCAATGCCCTTGGGATAGTTGGAACGATAGAAACCGTCCGTGATCACCCGACCCAGCCCCGGCCCCGCGACCATGGCCGCGATCGTGGCAGTGGCCCACACCTGCACCAGCGCCAGGCGTACGCCACTGGCGACCAGCGGCAGCGCGAGCGGGAGTTCGACCCCGCGGAACGCCTGCCAGCCAGTCATCCCCATGCCTCTGGCCGATTCCTTGACGTCACCCGGGACCTCGCGGACCGCGACGTAGGCGTTGGTGATGATCGGCGGCAGGGCGAACAAGGCCAGGGCGATCAGGGTGGCCAGGCCAGCACGCCCGTAGGGACCGAACGCGGCGGTGCCGGGCCAGTCGGCGATGACCAGCAGCGCCAGCAGCGCGAAGGTGGGCACCGCACGTCCGACATTGCTGATGTTGATCGCAAGGAATCCGCCGCGGCCCAGATGCCCCAGCCACAGGGCGATGGGCAGGCCGATGCCCAGCGCGATGACCATGGCAGTGATCGTGAGCAGGAGCTGCTGGATGAGCAGCTGCAGCATGCCCCCCTCGCCCGACCAGCTGGCAGCGTCGACGAGGTAGGCCCAGGTGTCGGCGAAAAGATTCATGAGGTGCTCCTCGTCCACGGTGTCAACAGCCGTTGGGCCACCACGATGAGGGCGTCCAGCAGGACCGCCAGCACGACACACAGCACGGACGCCGCCAGCAGCTGCGCGCGGAAGTTGGTGTCGACGCCACTCTTGATCAGATTGCCCAAGCCGCCGTAGGCGACCAGCGACCCGATGGTCGTCAGGGCGACGGTGGAGACCGTCGCGACACGCAGGCCCGCCATGATGATCGGCAGGGCCAGCGGGAGTTCGATCCGGAAGAGCTGCTTTCCCGGGGAGTAGCCCAGACCACGGGCACACTCGCGGACGTCCTCGGACACCGAGCCGAAGCCTTCGAGGAAGGCGCGCACCAGCACGGTCAGCGCGTAGAGAGCCAGGCCGATGACCACGGTGGTTGCGCTGAGACCGGTGAACGGCACCAGCAACGGCAACAGCGCCAGGCTGGGGATCGTGTACAGCCCGGTGGCCACGCCCAGGATCGCCGACTCGATCCGGGGCACCCGACGCGCGAGCAGCGAGAGCGGGAAGGCGATGGCCATTCCGAGGACGATCGCTGCGACCGTGATCGCGATGTGTTGGAGGGTGGCATCGACGAGCTCCGAGCCGCGGTCGGTGAAGTAGGCGCCGCAGACCCAGTCGTTCACTGTGCGGCTGTAGCAGCTCGGCTCCGCGAGTAGTGTCACGCACATGGACGCTACCGCCTCGGCCGATTCCATGATTCGGCTCGAAGGAGTCGGCAAGACCTATCCGGACGGAACCGTCGCAGTCCAAGAGCTCGACCTCGACGTCACTGCGGGCGAAATGGTCTGCCTCGTCGGGCCCTCGGGCTGTGGCAAGTCGACGACGCTGAAGATGATCAACCGCCTCATCGAGCCGACCGCCGGGCGCATCTGGCTCAACGGTCGCGACGTCACCGACGTCGACCCGGTCGAACTGCGCCGCGGCATCGGCTATGTCATCCAGCAGATCGGGCTGTTCCCCCACCAGAGCATCGAACAGAACGTGATGACGGTGCCCTTGCTCTACGGAGAGAGCAAGAAGATCGCCCGTGAGCGTGCCCACGAACTCCTCGCCATGGTGGGTCTCGACCCGGCGAGCCAGGCCAAGCGCTATCCCCACGAACTCTCCGGTGGTCAGCGCCAGCGCGTCGGCGTGGCTCGTGCTCTGGCGGCCAACCCGCCGGTGTTGCTGATGGATGAGCCGTTCGGCGCGGTCGACCCGGTGGTGCGGGGCCGGCTGCAGGACGAGTTCCGTCGGCTGCAGGACGAACTCGGCAAAACTGTCGTGCTGGTCACCCATGACATCGATGAGGCCATCAGGATGGGTGACCGCGTGGCCGTCTTCGAGATCGGCGGGCGCCTCGCCCAGTACGCCACGCCGAGCGAGTTGCTCGCCCACCCTGCCAACGACCAGGTCGCCGATTTCGTGGGTTCGGGAGGTTTGCGGACGCTGTCGGTGACACGCCTGCGCGAGGACCACCTCGAGCCGCTCGAGGGCGTGGCCACCGGCGACCTGGGTGCGGCGATCGATCTCGACTCCTCCCTCGAGGAGGCACTCGCGACCCTGCTGCGCGACGACAAGCCGATGATCGGCGTACGCCGCGGCGTCCAGTTCGTGGGAGTGCTCACTCCCGCCGGAGTGCATCGCGCGCTGCGGGAGTCGTTGCGCTGACCGGGCGTCCGGCATCGCGGTGGCAATCACCGGGTACCCGGTGACTGCCACGCTTATCGACCGTTGCAACAGCCGATAAGCGTGGCCAAAGGACTGTCAGTTCACCTTGATGTCGCGATGCCACGACTCGGTGATGTATTTGGTGGCCCAACCCATACGCAGGTAGAGGCCATCGGCGCCGGTGGGTGAGTCAGCGTCCACCTCGAGCCCCACCCGGTCATAGCCGCGCTCGGCCGCGTCCGAAACGATCCCCTTGAGCAGCCCAGTGGCGACGCCACGACCGCGGGCGGACTCCAGGACACCGAGATAGGCGACGTACGACCCATCAGGGCGCTCGTCGGCCGACTCGCTCACGGTCCCCACCAGGGCTCCGGCAGCCTCGGGCTCGTCGCCGTCGAGGATCTCCGCGATCCACCAGTGGTCCCATCGATGGCCCGGGTCTTCGCGCAAGCGGTGGATGAACTCCTCGTAGGTCTCTTCCTGCGAGTTGAAGTGGTCGGTGAAGGCACCCTCGAGGACGTCATGGATGGCTCGCAGGTCAGTCTCGTCAGGCAACTGACCCTTGCCTCCGACTCGACGGAACAGCACGCCCTTGCGCTCCCAGCGCGCCGGATCGGGGACGAGGTCGGCATCCACGGGGACCACCGGACGACTCATCTGCCACCAGGTCCGCACCTTGGTGAAGCCGTCACCCTGCAGCCACGCATGCTGGCGTTCATCGCCGGCGAACGAACCCGTGTCGATCTGTTGGACGTCGAGGCTGCGCGCTGCACCCACTTCGTGTGCCTGCGCCTCGGCCCAGCCGAACAGCATGTCGGAGCACTGCTGCGCCAGGTCGTCGGGCAGCGTGCGATCGACAATGTGGACGAAGAGCATCCGTCCCACCGCACGATCATGGACGCTGCCCCATGCCTGGATGCGGCCCTCGGGATCGCGGACGACGACGTTCTCACGCATCGCGAGGCCGTGCTCGGACACCTCCACGAGTACATCGTCCTCACCCGAGGCAGCCCAGCCGCGGCCAGCGCGCTCGTGCGCCCGCAGCAGCTCGGCCAAACGTAGGACCGTGTGTTCATCTGACCCGTCCGGGGTGTCGACACTCCACCCCGATGGCAGTCCCGGGTCATCGGGCAAGACTTCAGTGGGGTCGCTCTCGAACCGGTTGTCCTCAGGAATCACATTGAGCAATTCTGCACCAAGTCAACTGCCAGCGCTCACGCGCCCGGCCGTGCCGGGGCAACTTCCAGTCCTTTGGCCACGGTTATCGACCGTTGCAACGGTCGATAACCCGCGCGATCACCGGGTACCCGGTGATCGCGACGGAATGCCGGACTTCCGGACTGCCGACTAACGGCCGCGGCCAAACCTCAGGCGCTGCGGTTCGCGCGGCGCTCGGCCTCGGCACGCAGCGTGTCCAGCTCGGAGCGCAGCGTGCCGAGCTCAGCCTCGAGCTCGCCCACGCGGACGACAGCTTGAGCGGCGCGCACGTTGGAATCGTCACGCCCACGCTCGGCGCCGTCGGCCCGACGAGCCTCCTGGCCACGCTTGAGCGTCTGCTCGGCGGCGTTCTTCTGCGCGCTGAACAGCGCCTGTTCCAAAACGTCGATGGCGTGTTCGCGGTTGACGATCTTCTGGACCATGTCGGCGGCGAACGCGGCGTTCTCGGCCGTACGCCGGTCGTTGATGACGCGGTACTCCTGGGCCTGCGTCGCCCGATCACGGGCAGCTTCACGGCGCGTGGCCATGAGCTCCGAGTGCGTGATGCGGGTGGCGGCGGCACCGGTGACGATCGCGACGACGGCGGCCACGGTGGTGAGGAGCGCGGAGCTTGACGCGACCGCTCCGGCAACGATCACCGCAGCCGCAGCGAGCAGCGCGACGGCAACGATCAGGCGCGTGCTGCGCTGGCGACGGCGAGCGATCTCGCGGGGCGCATGTGACTGTTGGGGCTGCGGGGAAGGCATGGGGACACCTTAGAGGTGGTCATCGCCGACGTCAGCGCGACACGCGCGTTCGAGGACGAGGGAGGCAATCATGAGCACCAAAGCACCGCCCGCCGCCACGAGCGACCGCAGGATCCACTGGTCGGCGAGCCTGGAATCATCCCCCAGCCAACTGACCGCATACCCGACGTAGCCGGCGCCGACCACTGCTCCTGCCAGAATGCAGGAGCGCGCCAGTGCCAGACGGTTCACTGCCTCGTACGACTCGAGCCGCTCGCCGCGTATCTGGACCGTCAGCCAGGTGCGCCAGGCGACGACACCCACCAGGACACCCATGATCAGCAGGGCGAATGCCTGGACCCACGACACCAACGGGGGGTGGCCACCCAGTCGGACGAAGAGCGGGTGAATGCCCCACCCCGCCACCAGCCCGATGACGGCCGACAGCGCCACGGCACGACCGGAGATGGGTCTGAGCCGTGGCCGGTCCGGACGCGAATCCGGTGGGCTCACTCGGACTCGAGCGTGAGGTCCTCGCGCTTGCGGATGGTGGAGCAGTCCGTCGCCGAGAGCAGATCCGCGATCGGGCCTCGTTCGGGGAACACTGCGTCCGGCTCGAGGTCGTGCCACGGCTGGAGCACGAAGGAGCGCTCGTGGGCCCGCGGGTGCGGCAGCCGCAGATAGTCTTCGTTGGAGCGGCGGTCCCCCACCACGATCAGGTCGACATCGAGGGTGCGGGGCGCGTTGCGCACCTCGCTGCGCTCACGCTCGAAGGCATCCTCGATCGCGAGGACGCGCTCCATGAGCCTGCGCGCCGGCAACGTCGTGTCCGCGAGCACCACGGCGTTGAGATAAGGACCGGAGTCCTCGGGTGAATCCACCGGCTCGGTCTCGTAGACCGGAGAGACGCCGGTGACGAAGAAGTCCGGGGTGTCGGCCAAGGCGCCGACCGCTCCCTGGAGAGCGGTGAAACGCTCGCCGAGGTTTGATCCCAGCGCCACGACCACACGGCGGATCGGGTGCATCTCCCCGGTCAGGGAATCAGCATCGACGATGTAGGGATTGGGAGTCTCAGTCATAAGCGGGGCCTCGTGTTCTGGTGATCGTCAGCGCGACATCCGAGTACGTCGCGTCGATGGGTGCCTCAGGTTTGTGGAGCGTGATGCGCGCCCATTCAACACGATTGTCCAACAGACACACATCGGCGACGCGTTGGACGACCACCTCGATCAGGTCGACCGGGTCGCGTTCCACCGCCGCCTTGACGTCAGAGGTGAGGGTGCCGTAGTTGATCGTGTCGGCGAGATCATCGGAAGCCGCAGCAGCTCTCATGTCGAAGCCGAGCACGAGGTCGACCACGAAGGTCTGACCATCACGCTTCTCGAAGTCGAAGACGCCATGGTGGGCGAAGCACTCGATTCCGACAACGGAGAGTTCGTCAGTGATCACGGACACCATCATCGCTGCCCGCCATCGCTGCGGCCACAGCGAGGGCGTCGAAGGTGGCGCGTACGTCGTGCACGCGCAGGTAGGACACTCCACTGCGAGCCAACAGCGCGACCAGCGCAGCGTGGGCGAACTCACGCTCACCCACCGGGCGTGGCTCCCCGTGCTGCGCCAGTAGGGATCCGAGGAACGACTTGCGGCTCGCGCCCACCAGGAGCGGGCACCCCAGTGCCTCCAGCGCGTCCAGACCGCGCAGCAGTTCCCAGTTGTGGTGCGCCTTCTTGGCGAACCCCAGACCAGGGTCCAGGACCAGGCGTTGTCGACTGATCCCCGCCGACTCACAGGCGTCGCGGCGGGCCCGGAGCTCGAGACACACCGTCGCCACCACTCCGTCGGGGTAGTGGGCGAAGTCGGTCATCCGGTCGCTGTGGGCGCGCCAGTGCATGGCGACGTAGGTGGCGTCAGAGTCGGCGACCACCTCGAGGATCCGAGGGTCCGCCAGGCCGCCCGACACGTCGTTGACCACCCGGGCGCCCGCGTCCAGAGCCGCCTGGGCAACCTCCGAGCGCATGGTGTCGACCGAGACCACGGCACCCGCAGTGGCGAGCGCGGCAATGACGGGCACCACGCGCGTGAGTTCTTCCTCCACCAGCGGGCGCGTCGCACCCGGGCGTGTCGACTCTCCACCGACATCGAGCAGATCGGCCCCTTCGGCGACCAGCGCGAGCCCGTGCTCCACGGCGGAGTCGGTCGAGGCGTAGAGCCCACCGTCGGAGAACGAGTCGGGCGTGACGTTGACGATGCCCATCACGAGGGGCCGACCTGTGGGGGACGACCCCAGGTTCACCTGGAACCTGAGTTGATCAACGCCATCGCCTCGGCCCGCGTGGCCTGGTTGGTCCGCAGCGCACCGCGGACGGCAGAGGTGATCGTGCGGGCACCGGCCTTGCGGACCCCGCGCATGGTCATGCACAGGTGTTCGGCCTCGATCACCACGATCACACCACGCGCCTCGAGAATCTCCATGAGGGAGTCGGCGACCTGGGTGGTCAGCCGCTCCTGCACCTGGGGCCGCTTGGAGTAGACGTCGACCAGCCGGGCCAACTTGGACAGCCCGGTGATCTTGCCGGTCACCGCCGGGAGGTAGCCCACGTGCGCCACCCCGGTGAAGGGAACGAGGTGGTGCTCACACATCGACCACAACTCGATGTCACGTACCAGCACCAGCTCGTCGTGAGCCAGGTCGAACGTCGTCGAGAGCACCTCGCGTGCGGTCTGACGCAACCCTTGGGTCAGCTCTTCGTAGGCTCGGGCGACCCGGGCCGGGGTGTCGACCAGTCCCTCCCGCTCGGGGTCCTCACCCATGGCTGCGAGAAGTTCGCGCACGGCAGCTTCGGCGCGCGCATGGTCGAACGCCGGCACATCGGTGGGTTCGCGTTCAGTCAGGGAGATCGGGTCGATCATGGCTGTCCGTTCGGGGTCGGAGGAACCGGCGGCTGGCCGGGGTCGAGTTGGGGTGCACCGTGGATGTCTCCGTCCGCGGAGGGCGGCGTGAGGATGGCGCCGCCTTCGGACTCCAGCTTCGCGGCGTAGGCGTTGGCACGGTCGCGAATCTCCTGCGGAATGTCGACCGGTGGGATCGAGGACGGCACCCGTTCGGGCGAGCCGGTCCACGACGGACGCACCGGACGGCGCCGCAGCGGCACGAAGATCGCTGCGATCTGGGCCTTGTCGAGTGTCTCCTTGTCGAGCAACTCCAGCACCAGCGCGTCGAGGACGTCGCGATTCTCGTCGAGGATCTCGAAGGCCTCCTGATGGGCGTGACCCAGCAGCCCCTTCACCTCACCGTCGACCGCAGCTGCGGTCTCCTCGGAGTAGTTGCGTGCATGGCCCATGTCGCGGCCCAGGAAGGGTTCGGAGGCGCTGTCGCCGAGCTTGACGGCTCCCAGCCGCTCACTCATGCCGTACTGGGTGACCATCGCACGAGCGAGGTTGGTCGCCTTCTCGATGTCGTTGCCGGCACCGGAGGTCACGTCATGGAAGATCAGCGCCTCGGCCGCCATGCCACCGAGCATGTAGGCAAGGCTGTCGAGCATCTCGGATCGCGACTGGGAGTACTTGTCGCGATCGGGCAGCACCATCGTGTAGCCCAGCGCGCGACCGCGCGGGAGGATGGTGACCTTGTGCACCGGGTCGGTGCCGGGCAGGGCAGCAGCCACCAGCGCGTGTCCACCCTCGTGGTACGCCGTGATCAGCTTCTCCCGCTCGCTCATCAGGCGCGTACGACGCTGCGGACCAGCAATGACGCGATCGATGGCCTCGTCGAGCGACTCGTTGGTGATGAGTTTTTCACCGATCCTGGCCGTCAACAGCGCCGCCTCGTTGAGGACGTTGGCCAGATCGGCGCCGGTGAAGCCGGGCGTACGACGCGCGATGCTGATCAGGTCGATGTTCGGATCGATCGGCTTGCCGCGCGAGTGGACCTTGAGGATCATGTGCCGACCGTTGAGGTCGGGGGCATCGACCTGGATCTGCCGGTCGAAACGGCCCGGACGCAGCAGCGCCGGGTCGAGGACGTCGGGGCGGTTCGTGGCGGCGATGAGGATGACCCCACCGCGGACGTCGAAACCGTCCATCTCCACGAGGAGCTGGTTGAGGGTCTGCTCGCGCTCGTCGTGGCCACCGCCCATGCCTGCGCCGCGGTGCCGACCGACGGCGTCGATCTCGTCGATGAAGACGATTGCCGGGGCGTTCTCCTTGGCCTGCTCGAAGAGGTCGCGGACCCGACTGGCGCCGACACCAACGAACATCTCCACGAAGTCCGAGCCGGAGATGGAGTAGAAGGGGACGCCTGCCTCGCCGGCCACCGCACGCGCCAGCAGGGTCTTGCCCGTGCCGGGGGGGCCGTAGAGCAGCACGCCCTTGGGAATCTTCGCTCCCACCGCCTGGAACTTGGCCGGCTCCTGGAGGAACTCCTTGATCTCGCCGAGCTCCTCGATGGCCTCTTCACAGCCAGCGACGTCGCTGAACGTCGACTTCGGCATGTCCTTGCTGACGAGCTTGGCCTTGGACTTGCCGAACTGCATGACGCCTCGTCCACCACCGCCCTGCAGCCGGCTCATCACGAACAGGAAGATCGCAATGAGGATGACCAGCGGAAGGAGAGCGCTGATCAGGGTGCCCAAGAAGCTGGGTTGGGGGTTCTCGGAGTTCGACGTGGCGATCGTCTTCGCGGCGAGTTGCTCATCCACCGCATCCAGGATCGCGTACTGCTGACCCTGGATGTAGTGGGTCACCACCTTGTCGCCCTCCTTGCGGGCGCCCTTGTCGAGCGTGGCCTGGATCTCCTGGTCACCGTCGATGAGGGTGATCTTGTCGACCTTGCCCTCGGCGATGTACTTCGACATCGTCGATGTCTTGATCTCGTCGTAACCGTCTCGGGGCGCGAGGAGCTGGAACGTCAGGAGCACCAAGAACATGGAAAGGAAGATCCACAGCCAAGGGCCTTTGAATATGCGCTTCACAGGCAACTTTCACCGGTTCGGAGTTGAGGGCGCGACGCTGGAGGTCGCATGTCCCACCATTGTCTCAGGCGATGTGAAGCCACGGCCACTTGTCAGGAATACACGTGGGGTGCGAGGGTCCCGATGTCGCGCAGGTTGCGGTAGCGCTCGCGGTAGTCGAGGCCGTATCCCACGACGAACTCGTTGGGGATGTCCCAACCGACATAGCGCGGTTCCACTGCCATCGAGAGCGCCTCGGGCTTGCGCAGCAGGGTAGCGATCTCGACGCTCGCCGGGTTGCGGCTGCTCAGGTTGTTGAGCAGCCAGCTGAGCGTGAGCCCGGTGTCGATGATCTCGTCGACGATGAGCACGTCACGCCCGGTGATGTCGGTGTCGAGGTCCTTGAGGATGCGCACGACTCCGCTGGACTTCGTGCCGGAGCCGTAGGAGGTGACCGCCATCCAGTCCATCTCCAGGTGGCACGGCATGGCGCGTGCCAGGTCCGCCATCACCATCACGGCGCCTCGCAGCACACCCACCACCAACAGGTTGCGACCTTCGTAGTCTGCGGCAATCTGCTGCGCCATCTCACCCAGACGCTGCTGGATCTGTTCCTCGGTGAAGAGGATGTTGACGAGGTCGTTCTCCACGTGCGACGTGTCCATGGCAGCAGCCTATGGCTCAGGAGGGTGCTCAGCAGAAGTATCGAGTCCCCGAGCCTGCGGAACCTCGAAGACGAGCACGCCGTCGCGACGTACGGCGCGCAGCGGACCCGGCAGGTCTATCCAGCGCTGACCCCGCCAGCGCACCACCAACTTGTCGACCTCGAGCACATGGGCCCGAGCGAGCTCCGCCGGCGGAGCTCCGGCCTCGAGGGCGGCCCGGTGGAGGACTCGGTGGCGCAGGGCCGGATGGGCCTGTCCCAACGTGGCGACATCGAGGCCGTCCGCACGACCGGCGCTGACGAGCAACTCCCCTGCCAGGGAGTCGAGCAGGGCCGTGTCCTCGCGCAACTGGTCGGCCGTACGGGCCAGCGTCCGCGCAATGCCCGGGCCGAGGCTGTCCTCGAGCATCGGGAGGATCTGTCGACGTACGCGCACCCGGGTGAAGGAGGGGTCGAGATTGTGGGGGTCCTCCCAGAACTCCAGGCCCTCGACCTGACAGGCGGTGACCGTGTCGTCACGACGTACGTCGAGCAGGGGCCGGGCGAAGACACCGAAGCCGCGGCGCATGCCGGACAGCGAACGGCCACCAGAGCCGCGGGCCAGCCCCAGCAGCACTGTCTCGGCCTGGTCGTCCAGGGTGTGTCCCAGGAGAACCAGGCGAGCGCCACAACGCTGGGAGACCTCCTCGAGCACCGCGTAGCGGGCCGTCCGGGCGGCGGCTTCGGGACCCGACCCGGTGGCGTCATCGACCTGCACCCGCGCAGTCAAGGTCTCGTCCACCCCCAGTGCCGCGAGCTGGGACACGACCCGTTCGGCCTGCTGGGAGGAGCCGTCCTGGAGTCCGTGGTCGACGGTGACGCCGAGGATCCGCAGGCCGAGTTTGTGGCCCTCGAACGCTGCTGCGGAGCTCAGGGCCAAGGAGTCGGCCCCGCCGCTGCACGCGACCAGCACGACGTCACCCGCGTCGAGCGCTGCCAGGGTGGCGCGGACCGGGGTCCGGACCGCAGCGATCGAGGGGTGGAGCGTCACAGCACCCGGGCGATCCAGGCAGCAGGATCCGTGATCTCCGCCTTGGAGGGCAACGTCTCCGGACCTGTCCACACCGCGTTGAACTCCGCCATGCCGACCTTGTCCACGACGTGGCGGACGAACACCGCACCGTCGCGGTACTGCGCCATCTTCGCGTCCAGACCGAGCAGTCTGCGTATGACCCGATCCAGGCCGCTGAGCCCCTTCCGACGCTTGGTGAAGCGCTGGCGGATGGTCTCCACCGAAGGGATCACGGTCGGGCCCACACCGTCCATCACGACGTCGGCATGGCCCTCGAGCAGCGACATCACTCCGGTGACTCGATCCAGGACTTCCTGCTGCTCGGGACTCGAGAGCAGGTCGAGCACGCTGCCGCCATCGCCGCGGATCACTCCGGGGAGGCGGCGCAGACTTTCGGCGATCGCGCGCGGCTCGAGGCTGTCAGCCATGGCGCCCATCTGGGTCCGCAGGTGCTCCCCCAGCCACGGGCTGGTGGTGAACTGCACCCGATGGGTCTCCTCGTGCAGACAGACCCACAGCCTGAAGTCGTGGGGGTCGACGACCAACTCGCGCTCGATGTGCACGATGTTGGGTGCCACGAGCAGCAGCCGTCCGCTGGGTTCGAAGAACGGGTCGAACTGCCCCAGCACGCGAGAGCCCAGGAAACCGAGCATCAGCCCGACCTCGGCCCCGGTGGCTCGCGAGCCCACGGCGGCCGACAGCCCGGACGGCTCACCCCTGCGAGAGATCATCTTGTCCGTGAACGGCTCCAGCAGCGTCGCGAAGCCGTCGGCGTTCGCCTGAATCCAGCCTGCCCGGTCGACGACCAGGACGGGCGCAGTGTTGTCCGGGGCGTGGAGTCCGGTGAAGTCACCCACCAGGGACGTGGAGCGCCCGGCCAGCTCACGCAACTCCTGGACAGCAGCCGCAGCGTCGGCAGATGAGACGTCAGGACCCGGACCAGCGACCTTGGTGCCGAGCGTCACCGCGAAGTCCCAGTCGACCAAATTCGTCATGTCGGCGACCCTAGCCGGGAGGTCGTGAGCAGCGGCACGCCGCGAGTGCGCCAGCCAACCGATCGATGGTCTGCTGGGCATCGAGGGAGTCCTCGAGTTGCACCCGGTCGGCACCGATGACGAACGCCATCGGTGCACCGTCCCGCCCGACCACCACACCGGCCAGGGCATGGACACCGGTCAACGTCCCGGTCTTGGCACGCACCAGCCCCCGCGCCTGGAACGGGCCGTCGTCGAAGCGGTAGGTGAGCGAGCCGGTGAAGCCGGCCACCGGCAGGCCACTGATCAGGCTGCGGATCCGGGCACCGTCCGGTGCAGCCGCGTGCTGCAGGAGACCGAGCACGGTGGTGGTGGTGATCCTGTTGCCGCGAGAGAGCCCGGAGCCGTCGTACAATTCGTCACCGGACACATCGAGGCCCAGCCCCTGGAGCGTCGACAGCACCCCCGCAGCCCCGGCAGCGAACGATCCCTCTCCCGAAGCGGCGACACCGACCTGGTGGCCCATCACCTCGGCGCCCTCGTTGTCGCTGACGTCGAGAATGCGTTCCACGATGTCGGCCAGGGGTGCGCTGTCCACGGCAGCCAGTTCGTCGGCCGCGGGCTGTGCCTGCACGCGTCGGGGAGTCCCGACCACCTGCACCCCCGCCTCGGTCAGGGCCCAGACGAAGGCCTGCGCCGCAGCCAGGGACGGGTCGGCGCTGCGCTTACCGCTGTCGCCCTCACGACCGCCGTCCACCATCAGAGCGGTGATCGGACTCACGATGTCGTCGGCGACGTAGTCGGGGCGCCAGGCGGGATTGTCGGTCGGACCGCTGAAGAGACTGTCGTCGAAACGGACCCTGACCCGGCCACCGCCGTCCAACGCGCGGGCGGTCGTGGCCGCGAGAGCGCTCAGGTCGGCCCGGGGTGGATAGACCGTCGCGGCCTCGGCAGAGGTCAACGCCTTGCTGGAGAGATAGGGGTCTCCTCCGCCCACCAGCACGACCTGGTTCGGCTTCGAGCCCCGCACCACGCGGGTGGTGAAGCGATGTTCGGGACCCAGCAACTCCAGCGCTGAGGCGAGGGTGAGCATCTTGGTGGTCGAAGCCGGCAGGTAGTGATCGTCACCCCGGGCCCACACCGGCGCAGCCCTGTCGAGGCCGGCGACGGCTGCCACGACGTGCCGGCCCAGGTCCGGGTCCGCCAGGCCGGGTGCCAGCGCTCGCTCGACCCGCTTCACCGAGATCTCGGCAGGAGATCCGCCCTCAGTTGCAGGCATCGCGGGCGGGAGCCATGCGGGCAGGTCCAGGCCGGCGGGAGGTGCCACTGCGGACGGCTCGGTCGCCGGATCGGCCATCAACGACGGGAGGTGACGCGGGCCCCACTCCCAGTGGTACGCCGCGGTTGCGGCGCCCAGCAGGAAGAGCACCAGCAGCGTGGGTACCCAGTGGCGAACCTCACGTCTGCGATTCGGTGGCACTCTCGCTTCGCGCATCGGGACCATTGTGCGCGAGGATGGCCCCGCACCATGCGTCGGGCTGTCGCTCGACGCTGTGAGACGTGTCATCTGGCGTGCCATCAAAAGTGGAGGAAAATCGTGCTCAATTTCGACGTGGTTGTGGAGATCCCCAAGGGTGAACGCAACAAGTACGAGGTCGACCACGAGACCGGTCGCATCCGGTTGGACCGCATGCTCTTCACCTCCACCGCCTATCCGGCCGACTACGGCTTCATCGAGAACACCCTGGGCCAGGACGGCGACCCGCTCGACGCGCTGGTGATCCTCCAGCAGCCGACGTTCCCGGGTTGTGTCATCGAGTGCCGCGCGATCGGCATGTTCCGCATGACCGACGAGGCCGGCGGCGACGACAAGGTCCTGTGCGTCCCGTCGCACGACCCGCGCCTGGAACACCTGCGCGACATCAACCACGTCTCCAAGTACGACCGTCTGGAGATCCAGCACTTCTTCGAGGTCTACAAGGACCTCGAGCCCGGCAAGTCCGTGGAAGGTGCCGACTGGGTCGGGCGTGCCGAGGCCGAGGCAGAGGTCCACGCCTCCTTCGAACGCCTCAAGACCAACGGCGGCCACTGACTCCGGTTCTGACTACTGCTTGACGGCGCGGAAGTAGCCCAGACCACCGCTCATCTCCAGTCGTACGTCGCGCGCGCCGGCCGCTGCCAACCACTGGCGCGCCTCGGCTGCCGTACACATCGGCCCGAGCACGTGGGCGAGCCTGCCGACTGCGTGCACGATCTCGTAGCGCCTCTCCAGGCCGTGGAAGTCGCCGGTGAAGATCGCGCTCCCGGTGATCGGTGCACCCGGTCTGAGGACCCGGACCATCTCGTGGATCGCCTGCTGCGGGTCTGGGAAGACATGCAGGCCGGTGAAGGAGAGGACCAGGTCGAAGGAGTCGTCCTCGAACGGAAGGAGACCCACGTCGGCGATCGTCGCGGTGACCTGGTCGGCGACTCCCCGGCTCCTCGCGGCCGCCAGAGAACGCTCGAGCATCGTCGGGGAGATGTCGGCCGCGACGTAGTCGAGGTTGGCGCCGGGACGCAGACCTCGCAGGGCGATGCCACCTCCGGCGGGCACGTCGAGGACTCGCGCACCGGCGGGCAGACCACCGATGGACCGTATCGCTGCGTACAGCCGGGAGATGTCGCTGCCGAGTCCGATCCGCCACAGCGGCACACCCAGCGCCGGATGGTCGACCAACAGGGGGTAGACCTTCGCCCACAGCGGGTCTTCACTCCAGGCCCCGACGAGACGGGGCCTGCAGATCCGGGAGCGACTGGCCATCGGATCTCCTCAGATCCCTGACACGTACGCCTCGACCGCGCGCGCCACCTCGAGATGGATCTCGACCGTGCGGACCACGTCGCTGGTGCCCATGCCGTGGTCTGCGTCCGCCACCTCCAGCACCTGGCAACCCGCTTCGCCCAACTCGCGGGCGACGTCCGCGTCCCAGAGCTCGTCGGCCAGGCCACCGACCAACAACTGGCGACCCGCGTTGGCGCCGATGGCCTCGACCACCGTGGGATCCACCAGCAGTGGCGTGAACCAGATGGCGTCCAGGCCCCGCTCGGCGGCGTACGCCGCAGCGCGGGTGCCGAGCGACTTGCCGATGATCACCACGTGGTCGGCCAACTCCTCGGCGAGCGCCTCCGCGACCTGCCGGCGGACCCATGCCTCGGCCTGGTCCGGCTGGCGTACCCACACGTCGGGCTCGGCGCTCCCGCACCGGGTGGTGGTGTCCCACCAGATCTGCTGCACGCTGAAGTGGTGCTGGAGGAAGGCCTGACGAGCAAACTCCAGCAGCGGAGCCGTCGGCGAGTAGGCACGCCCGGGTACGACGAGCGCCAGTCCGCGACTGTCACCGGTCGGTTCCCAGCGGGTCGGCAGCCCGCCGAAGGTCATGGGGTGCCTTCGTTGAGCAGCTCTTCGCTGCGCAGCACCTCGACCGGTACGCCGAAGGCGTCGACCAGATCGACGGCGATCGGCCGGATCTTGCGCAGGAGGTCGTTGACCTCGTGGGTGATCGCCTTGGACCGGGTGCTGGAGAGTCGTCCGTGCTCCATGAACCAGCCACGGTCGGCCTCGATGGTCGTGAGTGCGTGGAGGTCGCACAGCAGGTTGAGGGCGACCTTCTCGTCCCCGTCGGGCAGGGCGGCGGTCTTGGCGACGAAAGCTTCGAGGACCAGACGCTCGGTGTGGGCGCGGGCAGTGGCGATGACGTGGTCCTGCACCTGGGAGAAGACCGCTCCGGCCGGCATGCCGCTGTCCACGCCTCGCTTGAGGCGCCGCGCCACCCCACCGAGCATGTGCTCCTCACGAAAGCGCAGCATGGCGAGTTGGTAGTTGGGGTCCAGCAGGCCAGCCTCCTGGTCCCACTCCTCGCCACCGGGCAACAGGTCCCGGATCGACTGGAAGAGCTTGTGCACTGCGGTGCGCTCGAGGACGGTGTCGACCGCCAGCCCGGCCACGAACCGGACCATCCCGAACTGGTCCATGTCCTCGAACTCGCTGGAGTAGTCGGTCAGCAGGCCCTTGGCCACCAGTTGGAGCAGGACGTGGTTGTCACCCTCGAAGGTGGTGAAGACGTCCGTGTCGGCCTTGAGAGCAGCGAAGCGGTTCTCACTGATGTAGCCCGCACCGCCGCAGGCCTCGCGGCACTCCTGGATGGTGCGCGTGGCATGCCACGTGCCCAGTGCCTTGGTGCCGGCCGCACGCCCCTCCAGCAATCGCCGGGACTGCCCGTCGGGGGCGTTGCCCGAGAACACCTCGTGCAGTTGGTCGGCCACGACCTCCTGGGCGAAGTGCAGTGCGTAGGTCCGGGCGAGCAGCGGCAGGAGCCGACGCTGGTGCAGGCCGTAGTCGAGGAGCCGCTCCTCCTCTCCCGGGGTGGTTGCCTCGAACTGCCGACGGCGGTCGGCGTAACGGATTGCGATGGTCAGGGCGACCTTGGCGGCGTTGATGCCCGCGCCACCGACTGAGACCCGGCCCTGGACGAGGGTGCCGAGCATGGTGAAGAAACGCTTGTTGGGGTTGTCGATCGGCGAGAGGTAGCGCCCCTCGGGTGTCACCTCGGCGAACTGGTTGAGCAGGGCGGTGCGCGGGACTCGCACACCGTCGAACCAGATGTGGCCGTTGTCGACCCCGTTGAGGCCCATCTTGGGGCCGCAGTCCTCGATGCGTACGCCGTCGAGGACCTCGCCGTCCTTGCGCAGCGGCACCACGAAGGCGTGGACGCCGTGCGACTCACCCGCCACCTCCAACTGGGCGAAGACCGCCCCGAACTCGGCGTGGACCGCGGCATTGCCGATGTAGTCCTTGCGGCTGGCGTCGTCCGGGGTGGTGATCACGAACTTTTCGGCGTCGGCGTCGTAGCGCGCCACCGTGCCGATCGCCTGCACGTTGGAGCCGTGGCCGTACTCGGTCATCGCGAAACAGCCCATGGCGTGTCCGGAGATGAGGTCGGGGAGATATCGGTCGTGGTGGGCCTTGGTGCCGAGTTGGAGGATGGCGCCGCCGAACAGGCCGAACTGGACGCCGACCTTCACCAGCACCGAGAGATCGCCGTACGCCAAGGTCTCGAATGCGGCGATCGAGGCGCCGATGTCGCCTCCCCCGCCGTACTCCTGCGGGAAACCCATCCCGGTCTGGCCGGTCGTGGCCAACTGCACCACCACGTCCTTGACCCGCTCCCGGAAGTCGCTGCGGCTCATCTCGTCGGCGTCACACAGGACCTGCGCGTGCTCGACCAGGTTGGCGCGCACCAGTTGGCGGATCTCGCGGTGTCGGCCGTCGAGCAGCACGGTCAGGTCGTCAACCGCGACGACCGGCGTACGGAACGCGCGGGGGTCATCGGTCCGGGGCAAGGAGTCGGTGGCCATGGCCCCACCGTAGGCGAGGGGGCGATAAGTTCGCCTCGATGAACGCACCAGATCCGGACGCCCCCCTGGGCCGCATCCCCTACAGCTTCGCCATCGTCGGCGTGCAGAAGGGCGGCACGTCCACGCTGTCGGTGACGCTCAACCAGCACCCGTTGGTGTGCCAACCTCCCACCAAGGAGGCGCACTACTTCGACGACGAGACGATCGCCTGGGGCACCCCCGACCAGCTCCGGAGCCAGGCTCACGCCTATGCCGCACCGCGCCGCGCAGCCCAGCACCAGCTGGTGGGGGACGCCACCCCCACCTATCTCTACTGGCCGCATGCACTGGAGCGGATGCAGGCCTTCAATGCCGAGATGCCGCTCATCGCGGTGTTCCGTGACCCGCTGGAACGGTTGTTCTCCCACTGGGTGATGCTGCGATCGCGCAACCTGGCCTGGCCCGACTGGCCGGACTTCCTCACCGAATGGCCGCACACCTCGCTGCCGAACGACGTGCCCACCGACGTCCGCATGATGCGCTGGCGACACATGACGGGGTTGGCCCGCGGCTTCTACGGCGAGCAACTCAGCCGGGGCTTCGATCTTTTTCCCCGCGAACAGTGGTTGTTGCTGGACCTGCGCTCCATGCTCGGCGATTTCGAGGCCACCATCGACCGCACCACCGACTTCCTCGGCCTGCCCCGCTTCGATCCGGTTCCGCCGCTGAAGAACTGGCACGCCGGCGCCGAACGAATCCAGGGCACGGCGCCCACGACGGCCGACATCGTGCGACTGGGCGAGCTCTACGCCACCGACCTCGCACTCTTCGAGCAGTTGTCAGGCATCGACACCTCCGGCTGGGCCACCCGACGCATCCTCGACGGCACGCTCGACCCCGCCGAACTGGCGGCGAATTTCGCTGCCAGGGTGAAACCAGCCTGAGCCGATCACCCGATCTCAGGGGCGGGCGAAGAAGTTCGGCGCAGTCCAGGCGTACATCGACTCCTGGCTCACGTTGCGACCGGTGCGAGGCGCATGGATGATCTGACCTCCCCCGATGTAGAGCGCCACGTGGTAGATCGATGACGAACTGCTCGACGACCCCCAGAAGACCAGGTCACCGGGTGCCAGCTGGCTGCTGCTGATCTTGGTGGACTGGGTGTATTGAGCCACGGAATAGTGCGGGAGGCTCTTGCCGCCCAGGGCCCACGCTGCCGCCGTCAGGCCGGAGCAGTCCCACGAGCTGGGTCCGCTGGAGCCGTAGCGGTAGGGCTTGCCGATCTGCGCCTGCGCGAAGGCCACCACCGCTGCCGTGTTCCCGGAGGGGACGGGCACCGTCGTAGGCGTAGGCGTGGGTGTCGCGGTGGGTGTCGGTGTCGCGGTCGCGGTTGGCGTGGGCGTCGCGGTTGCGGTCGGCGTCGGCTTGATCGTGGGAGTCGGCGTCGGGGTGGGGGTCGGGGTCGGGGTCGGACTGATGGTGGGCGTCGACCCGGTCGTGGGTGTGGGCTTCGTCGTCGGAGTCGGCTTGGTGGTGGGAGTCGGCGTCGCCGTTGCCTCCGCCTGCGCCTGCGCTTCGGCCTGGGCCTGGGCTTCTGCTTCAGCTTGGGCAGTCGCCTCGGCTTCGGCCTGGGCTGCCGCCTCTGCTTCAGCCTGGGCAGCCGCCTCGGCTGCGACCTGAGCAGCGGCGGCGGCCGCGGCCGCAGCCTTCTCCTCCAGCGCGGACTGACGCTGCTGGGCCAACTCGACGCTGATCCCTTCGAGGCGGGCCATCTCGGCGATCAGCGAGGATCGGGTGGCAGCGATGGTGCGGGCCTGCCCGCCCGCACGTGCCTCGGCCGATTCGGCTGCATCACGTGCGGTCTCCGCGTCCTTCTCAGCCTGGTCCGCCCGCCCGAGGGCATCGGTGGCGGCGGTGACCGCCAGTTCGGCGATCGTGGCGGAGGCGGAGTAGGAGTCGTACTGGGCGTTCAGGGCCTGCGAGGTGTTGCCCATGGTGACGGTGCGGTCGATGAGCGACTCGATCCCGTCGGACTCCAGCGCTGCCGACAATCCCTGGACCTGCGAGGCCTCTTCGTAGGACTGCACGACGGTGGCGGCATAGAGGGCGCGCTGCCTCGCGACGTCGTCGCGAGCGGTGTCGGCAACCGTCCTTGCCTCGTCGGCCTCGGTCTGTGCCGACCCGGCACGCCAGCGCGCACCGTTGTACGCCTCCGCCGCCTGCGCGGCAGCCGTGGCTGACTCGTCGAGGGTCAGGTTGGCGCGAATCAGGTCAGCCTGGACGGCCGCCACATCGCGGCCGGCATGAGCCGCCTGCTTCTTGGCCGCGGCAATGTCGGTATCGCTCGGCACACCGTCACCGTCGGCGAAGGCGGAACCGTGGGTCCCGCTCAGGATGAGACCTGCGACAGCAGTGACTGCGGTCGTCCAGCGCAGCGCCGAACGGCGTCGAGCAGGCTGATGATCAGATGGCACAACGAAGCGCACGGAGTTTCCCCTTGAGTTCTCAGGGGCCCGCGCGACTTCCCTTTCGCACGGGCCACTTGAGGCACGCTAGTGAACTTTCGTCACACAGGGAACACTTTCCGAAATAATGTCAGAACTATCGGCGTGTCGGCTTGACGAACTACAACGTTGTAATTCGTTTCGGTCCGTCAGTCAGCGTCGACCGGGATCTGCGACGTGGTCGACGTGGGATGCGAGGCGAGCCCATGTCTGTCGAATCTCTGCCCGCTTGCCAACCCGCCGAGCCAGAACGCGAACAGGGCAATCACGACACCGGCGAAGTCGTCGGCGATGTAGTGCCACCCGAAGTAGAGAGTTGCCACCACAGTGATGGCGAAGTTGACCCAGAAGATGATGTGCAGCACCCGGCTCTGCAACGTGTACTGCACCAGGAGCGCCACCAGCAGGGTGATGGCGACGTGCAGCGAGGCAAAACCAGCCACCGACTGGACAGTCCCCTCCGCCCCGTCGCGCAGCACCCCCTTACGGCCGTACGACAGCGCCTTCATCAGCGCGCTCGACCCGGTGTCGGGCAGGTCGGAATAGAGGTAGGAGTACTGGAAACCCGGGCCCAGCGTCGGCAGGGCGTAGTAGGACGCCGTGCCCAGGGCCCACGCCAGGCACTGCGAGGTGGCGAACCAGTAGCCGAAGGTGATGTTGCGCGACCACACCAGCCACGCTGCCAGCGCCAGCGGCACGAGCGGCAGGAACCAGAGGTAGATCACCGAGAGGAAGTGCGCCGACGCTCCGGTGCCGAGCATCGTGTGCAGCGCCGTGGCGGGCTCGTGACCGAAGAGGAGCGCCCGGTCGACCAGGTGCAACTCGCGGTCATATTTGTCCTCGCCCATGATGAAGGGGAGGAAGGACTTCAGATTGCGATAGCTGACGTAGGTGACATAGAAGGACACCAGTCCCAGCACCACCAGCGTGATCCGTTCACGGTCCCAGTGCTCGCGCACCCGCTCGGTCACGATGGCGGGCATCAGCGCGGGGCGCATCCGCGAAACCCACAGGGTGCGCGGCAACATGTCGAGGAGGAAGGCGCCCAGCACCAGCAAAGGAAGCCGCACGGCGGCCGACCCGAGGAAGCCCTCCGGGTCGACCAGTGGCCTGCCGAGAGAGATCGACGCAGTGAGAGCCAACCCCCCCATCAGGGCAGCGACTCCCAGCAAAAGGGCATAGGCCGGACGATGCACGTCGGTCAGTCTAGGGACGGATCAAGGCGCGGAGTGATCGCCAGCACGGCGAGCCTGGTCACATCGACGCCCAGACGCACCGAATCACCCGGAGCCACCCGGCTCCCGAGAGGCGCCACGGCATCGAGGTGACCGATGTGTTCGGCATGGACGACGAGTCGTACCTGCTCGGGAGTGGCCCGGGCGGACTCGATCCGGCCGGAAAGCCCCCCGGTCTCGTCGACGACCAGTGCGGAGCGACGCAGGGCCACTGCGGGAGTCACTGCGGAGGCCACTGCGGAGGCCACTGCGGAGGTCACTGCCGGAGCGCGTTCCAGCCCCGCCACCGACAGCACCCGGACAGCGGCGTCGCCGTGCAGGACACGTGCGTAGCCCAGGAACAGCGCCGTCTCCTCGTCGACCGGGGCTCGCCACACCTCCTCGATCGGTCCCGCCTGCACCACCCGACCCGCTCGCATCACCGCCAACCCATCGGCGAGGGCGAAGGCCTCCTCGTGGTCATGGGTGACCAGCAGCGCCGTGGTTCCGGCGACCTGCAGGATCTCGCGCAGGTCACCGGCCAGTCGTTCACGCAACGTCGCATCCAGCGCCGACAACGGCTCGTCGAGCAGCAACAGGCGCGGATCCACCGCGAGTGCGCGAGCCAGCGCCACCCGTTGCCGTTCGCCACCGGACAGCGTGGCGGGGAGCCGGTCGCCGTAGTCGCCCAGACCGACCAGGTCCAGGAGTTCCTGCACCCGCGCGGCCGTGCGGGAGGACGACGTACGACGCAGCTTGAGGGCGTAGGCCACGTTGCGGGCCACGGTGAGATGGGCGAAGAGTTGGCCGTCCTGGAACATCAGCGCGAAGCCGCGGCGGTGGGTCGGCACACCCGCCAGATCGCGGCCGTCGACGTCGATCGAGCCATGACTGAGCGGCTCCAGTCCGGCGACCGCCCGTAGGAGGGTGGACTTGCCACACCCGGACGGGCCGAGGACGGCCAGCACCCCGCCCTCGGGCAGATCAAGGCTGACCCGGTCCACGGCCAGGGTGTCGCCGTAGCGCACGGAGACCTCACGCATCGAGAGCATCCTCAGAACGCTCCCACACTCGGCACGCGCAGCCGCTCCACGGCCACCATGACGCACGCCGTCGCGGTGGCGAGGACGACGGACGCGGCCAGGGCCATACCGAAATTCATCTCACCCGGGTGACCGATGAGGCGGTAGATCACGATCGGCAAGGTCGGTTGGTCGTCACGGGCCAAGAAGGACGTCGCGCCGAACTCACCCAACGACACGGCGAAGGCGAAACCACTCGCAGCCAACATCGGTTTCCAGACCACCGGCAGGTCGACGGTGAGCATCGCACGCCAGGGAGATGCCCCCAACGAGGCTGCGGCCTGACGCTGACGGTCGTCGATGCCGCCGAGCACCGGGGTGAGGGTCCGCACGATCAGTGGCAGCGCGACCAGCGCCTGGGCCATCGGCACGAGGAGCGGGGAGTCGCGCAGGTCCAGCGGCGGGCTGTCGAGAGTGATGAGGAAACCGAAGCCGAGCGTCACCGCGCTCACCCCCAGCGGCAGCATGAAGAAGCCGTCGAGGAGCGACCGGACCCGGCGTTCGGAGATCGACTGCGAGCGTCGGGTGACGATCACCGAGACCATGAGTCCCAGCGCCAGCGCCATCCAGGTCGCGTCGACGGCCGTCCGGAGGCTGGTCAGCAGAGCGGCGGTGACCGGCACCAGCAGCGCCTGGTTGTCGCCGGTCGTGGTGAGCGCACGGTAGTTGCCCCACCCCCACCCCTCCCCCACCTGGAACGAGCCCGCGACGAGGGTGAGGATCGGCAGCGCCACGAAGGAGAGGACGAGAACCGTCGCCGTCATCACCGGCCAGTCGGCGAGACGCACCGCCCGCGGCCGCGCCACCACGCGGTGCGCAGTCGGGTCGGGGACATGGCGCAAGCGGGCCGAGAGCGCCAGCAGCAGCACCACCACGACGATCTGCAGGACCGACAGCGCCGCCGCGGCCTGGAGGTCGAAGATCGTGGTGGTAAGGAAATAGATCTCCGTCTCGATGGTGCCGTAGCGCACCCCGCCCAGGGTCAGCACGATCCCGAAGGCGGTGGCGCAGAAGAGGAACACCACGCTGGCCGCGCCGATGATCGCCGGCCGCAACGCCGGGAGCGTGACGGTGCGCAACACCTGGATCGGCGAGGCCCCCAGGGCTGCGGCGGCCTCCCCCGGGCGTGGATCGAGCGACTCCCAGGCTGCGCCGACGGCGCGGATCACCACGGCGACGTTGAAGAACACCATCCCGGCCACGATCGCGACCGGCGAGCCGTCCAGTCCGAGGAAGCCCAGCGGTCCGCCCTCGCCGAGCAGCGTCCGGAAGGCCACCCCCACCACGACGGTGGGCAGCACGAACGGCACGAGCATCGCGGCCCGCAGCGTCGTACGTCCCGGCAGGGCGAGGCGGTGCAATGCGTACGCCACCGGCAGCCCGAGGGTGATCGCGACGAGAGTCGCGATGCCCGAGGACCACAGCGTGAACCACGCGATCCGGTGCACGCGCGGACGCGCGAGCACCTGGAGGACCTCACCGGGAGCGAACCGGTCGTCGACCCAGAACCCCTGCGACACCATGCCGGTGACCGGCAGGACGAAGAGGACCCCGAGCACCAGTACCGGGCCCAGAGCCAGGAGCAGCAGCCCGGCGATCCTCCTCACGGTCGGCTCACCAGCCGACTCGCAACTGCCTCATGACTGCCCTGTTTCTGCCCACATTTCAGGGGTCATCGAGAGATGACGTCCGTCCAGTCGGTCAGCCACTTCTCGCGATTCGCGGCGATCTCCTCGGACGGGACCTCGTAGGGCGCCGTCGGCCTGACGGCGAACTTCGCCCAGTCCTTGGGGATCGTGGCGCTCTCCATCACCGGGAAGACGTACATCGACTCCGGCAGCGCACTCTGGACGGAATCGCTGAGCATCCAGTCGATCAGCGCCTCGGCACCAGCGGGGTTCTTGGCCCCCTCGAGCACGCCGGCGTATTCGACCTGACGGAAGCAGGTGTCGAGCAGGGCTGCCGTCGTGGTGGCGTCGCCCTTGACGGTGAAGGCGGGCGATGAGTCGTAGGACACCACGATGGGGCGCTTGCCGGTCTTGGACCCGGCGGTGAAGTCGCCGTAGTAGGCGTCCTCCCACCCGTCGACGACCAAGGTGTCGTTGTCGAGCAGGCCGGTCCAGTAGGACTCCCAGTCGTCGCCGTACTCGGCGACGGTGGCCAGGAAGAACGCCATGCCGGGGCTACTGGTGGAGGCGCCGGGCGTGACGAAGAGACCCTTGTAGGCAGGGTCGGTCAGGTCGGCCAGCGTCTTCGGGGGGTCCAACTTCTCGGCCTTGAACCACGCAGTGTCGACGTTGACGCACACGCTTGCCGCGTCGATCGGGACGAGGCGGTCGGCGCCCTCGTCCAGGGCGTACTCCGCCGGCGGGGTCGTGGCAGGAGTGAAGGGGGCGAACACGTCCTCCCCCAGTGGCCGGGAGGCGAAGGTGTTGTCGATGCCGAAGGCGGCATCACCGATGGGGTTGTTGGCCGTCAGGCTGAGCTTGGTGGCCAGGGTGCCGGCATCCCCTGCGGCCCGGACCTCGAGGTCGTAGCCAGTGTCTTCCTTGAACTGCTTGATGAGTGTGTCGGGCAGTGAGAACGACTCGTGGGACGCGAGGACGACAGTGCCACCAGCTTGGCTGGGACTGGACGTCGTCTCGCGATCAGTCGCCTTGCCGCTGTCCTTGTCCGGGCTGGACGTGAGGCTGCAGCTGGCCAGCGTCATCGCGGTCAGGGCAGCAGCCAAGGATGTGGTCAGGACGACATGCTTGCGCGCGGACTTCATGTGGACTCCCTATCGCCGGTGCGAGCCGGATCAGGTTCAGAGGGTCTGCGGCTGTTCCGCACTCTCAGCACGCCTACGCGCGCTCCCCTGTCGTAGTGCGCCCATCATAGGCACCATGCCCATCGAGCTGTACGACGACGTCATCGAGACCGACTATGGCCAGTTCGACCTCGTGTGGAGTCCTGTCGGCGGCTACGACGGAGACAACGACGTCTTCTTCGCCGACCAGATCAACGGACTGGTCGGAGCCGGGTCACCACATGGTGTCTACCTCGTGTTGGCGCGGCGGAGCGGTCCTTCGTCGATGCGCATCGTCCTGCACGGCGACGAGCCGGCGCTGGACGATTCCTGGGAGGACATCGTCGAGGTGTCCACGGTGGTCGCAGACGACACTGAGCCCTCGTGGGCCACGTGGGCCGAAGACAGCTGGGGCAGTCTGGCCATCCCGTCGGGGTCCTACCGGGTTCGGGTCAGCGCCCGGGGGCGGGACGAAGGTGCCGGCAATGACGTGGACGGCGACGAGTTCGCGGAGCAGGTCGTGGACTTCTACCTCGTCGATCTCTGGCCGGCCGCTACAGCCCCCGATGCGATCCTCAGAACCACGAGCGAGAACGCGGCCTACTGGCACGAAGCCCGCGGCAATCAGCGCCAACCCTGACCCGGGCAACCTAGGCTCGTCCCATGCCGAGCCGTCGCCACGATCTGCTGGCCCACCTCGTCCCCCCGCTCCGCAAGTCGCGCGAGATCGACGACGAGGTTGCTGAACGGGCCCGCGTCGAGGCCTGGCACCGCACCCTCGATCGATCGCTGCCCACGCGAGCAACACCTCGCTTCGCCAAGAACTGGGACGTCACGGTCACCGATCGCGGCTTCCCCTCCTACGTCCTGACGCCACGCCACCGGCCAGTGCACCGCACGCTCTACTACGTCCACGGTGGCGGCTTCATGGCGCCGATCGATTCCTTCCACGTCCGCTACGCCACCCGCCTCGCCCACGCGATCGGCGCCCGTATCGTCCTACCCGACTATCCCCTCGCGCCCGAGCACACCTGGCGCGATTCGCACGACGCCCTGGTCTCGGACGTGAGCCGCTGGTCGGCCGAGCCGGGTGGCATCGTCCTGGCCGGTGATTCCGCCGGCGGTGGCCTGGCCCTGGCGCTGGCCCAGTCGATGCGTGATCGCGACGCCATCCCTGCCACCCACCTGCTGATGCACGCACCCTGGGTGGACCTGACCACCAGCACCCCGGAGACGGCCGCGGTCGACGCGTACGACCCGTGGCTCTTCCTCGGCAAGGTGCAGGCCTACGCCCGATGGTGGGCCGGGTCGGAGGCCGAACTGGCCCGACCCGAGGTCTCCCCGGCCCTCGCCGAACTGGCCGGGCTGCCGCGGACTCTCATGCTCTACGGCACCCGCGACCTGCTCCACCCCGGATGCCGCCTGCTCGCCCGCCGGGCCGCAGAGGCAGGCTGGGACCTCACTTCGATCGAGGAGCCCGACTTGATTCACGTCTACGGCCTGTTGCCGCTCATCCCCGAGGCCCGCCGAGCCTTCGCCCAGGCCGTGGAGTTCGTGCAGTGAGCCCGGAGATCCGCGTCGTCAGTTTCGAGGAGCTCGAGCCACGCACGGCCTACGACCTGTGGCGGCTGCGTCAGGACGTCTTCGTGGTCGAACAGACCTCGATCTACCACGATCTGGACGGCCGTGACCTCGAGGTCACGACGTCCCATGTACTCCTGGAGGACGAGGGAGCTCTCATCGGCTGCGTCCGGGTTCTCGACGACGGGGGCTGGATGCGGATCGGACGCGTGGCCATCGTTGCGCCTGCGCGCGGTGGTGGTCTGGGTGCGCGGCTGATGGATGAGGCGATGACGATCTGTGGCACCCGCGAGATTCGGCTGGACGCCCAGACTGGGCTGGCCGACTTCTACGCCGACTACGGCTTCGAGGTCGACGGACCCGCTTTCGACGACGGCGGCATCCTGCACGTGCCGATGCGACGACCCTGCGTCTCCTAGGTACAGGTGGTGTAGGTCCGAGAGCCGTCCACCAGCTCCGAGGTCAGCTCACCGCGCGCCACCAGTAGCGAGAGGTGCGCGCGGGTCTCCAGCGTGGCCATCGCCTCGTTGAAGACGTCGAGTTCGGACAGGCGCCGCGCATGCCGTGTCCAGGGCAGCACTTGCGCCACGTCGTACGCCGTGAGCGAGCCGGAAGCGACCGCAGCCAGGCTCAACGTCAGCCGCTCCTCGTGGTGGGACAGGAGTTCGTCCACCCGCGCGTACGTCGACGGAGCGACCGGCCCGTGGGCGGGGAGCAGACGCAGGTCGGGCAACTGGCGGACCCGGGCCAGTGAGGCCAGGAAGTCACCGAGCGGCTGGGCCGCAGGAACGGGTTCGAAGCCGATCGAGGGCGTGATGGTGGGCAACACGTGGTCGCCGGCGAAGAGCAGGTCGCCGGCAGTGTCGGCGAAGACGTAGTGGCCCTGGGTGTGGCCGGGGGTGTGGACCGCATCGAGGGTGCGGTCGCCGACCTCGAGCTGGACGTCGCCCTCCAGCCACGCGTCCGGATAGGCCCAGACGTCGAGGTCGGGCACGCTGCCGCGGGTGAACTCCGCCCAGCTCTCGGCGACGTGCGGCGCACCGGCCTCCACGAACAATGCGATGTGCGGGTCGGCCACCAGGGAATGCTCGTGGATCAGATCAAGGGTCGGTTTGTCGCCCAGCCCGAGACTCACGTGGGAGCCCACTTCGCGGCGGATCGCCACGGCCTGGGTGTAGTGGTCGCGATGGACATGGGTCACCAGGAACCGGCGGATGTCGCCCACCCCGGCCCCCATCTCGCCCAACGACTTCTCCAGCAGCGCGCGCGAGACGTCGATCGCCCAGCCGCCGTCGATGAGGGTCAGACCGTCATCGGTCTCGAGGACGTAGACGTTGACGGCCTTCAGCCCGTCCATCGGCAGGGGCAGCGGGATCCGGTGGACGCCCGGCGCCACCGGCCAGGCACCGGGCTCGGACCAGCCGACGCCGGAGTCGGGCGAGACGGCCCGGGCGGTCTCGCTCGCCGGGGAACCAGTCAACTCGCTCACTTCCTCATCCTCAACCAAGGTCCGGCTCACTCAAGATCTGGCAGCCCGAGGTCGAGGTTGGGCTGCTGGATCCCACCGTCGATCTCGAGCATCTTGCCGGTGACGTACTGCCCGGCCCTGCTGACGAGATAGAGGACGGTCGCTGCCACATCCTCAGCCTCCCCGATGCGACCCAACGGCGTGGTGGCCTCCATCTGCTTCTTCATCGTCGGCACCTGCGCGACGTAGTCCAGGGCGCTGGTCATCACCGACCCGACGAAGATCCCGTTGACCCGGATCCGCGGGGCCAGGTCGATCGCGGCCAGCCGGGTCCAGTGCGCGAGCGCCGCCTTGGCGGTGCCGTAGGCGAGGTAGCCCCGCCCGGACGTACGGCCCAGCACCGAACTGATCGTCACCACCGACGGTTGGGACGCCTCCAGCAGCAGCGGAACGGCCGCACGCGTGAGGGCATGGGCGGTGGAGACATTGAAACGGAAGGCCTCCTCGAGATAGGCCACGTCGGTGTCGAGGAAGGCGTTCGGGATCGTGCCACCGACATTGTTGACGACCGTGTCGAGTCGGCCGAACTCGTCCTGGGCCGTCTGCGCCAGAGCTGCCGCGGCATCGGGGTCGGACAGGTCTGTCGCGACGATCACGGCCCGGCGACCCACATGGCGCACCCGCGCCGCCACCCGTTCGAGTTGGTCGAGGTGGCGCGCGGCAATGACCACGTCGGCCCCCGCCTCGGCCAGCGCGACGGCGGTCGCCGCACCGATCCCGCGCCCGGCCCCGGTGATGACGGCGACGTGGTCGGTGACGGTGAACCTGTCCAGGATGCTCATGACCGGCTCGACCCGTCTGCGACCAACCCGCGCCCGGTGACCAGGGGGAGGTCGAGCGCAGTCACCAGACCTGGCTCCGCGTCGACGACCGCCGCGACGGAGTTGACCAGGCGCTGGGCGGTCACGATCATCCCGCTGACGTTGTGGTCACCGTGTTCACCGCGGTGGGTCAGGTCCATCTGCATCATCGGCTCGCCGGTGACCTGCACCCGGTAGCAGCCGTCGCCGCTGAGGGGGCGGGGCCATTCGGGAGCCTGGTCGGGGTGCGTACGAGTCACGTGCTCCAGAACGACTCGGGGCACGCCGTCGACGGTGCCGATCACCTCGAAGCGGACCGCAGCCACGGTGCCGGCAGCGATGTCGACGCTTGCGGTCGTCAGGTCCACGTCGCTGACGCGACGATCGACGGTCTCGACCAACGGCTCGTCCAGGGTCAGGCCCAGGCCCGCCGCGAGCTGACGTACGACCGGACCCCACGCCATGCTGAGGATGCCCGGCATCCACATCAACGCCTCGGCATCGACCGGCTTGCCGAAACCGAAGAGGTCTCCGACCACGACGGGTTGGTAGTAGGTGGAGTAGTCGGCGATCTCGCTGACCCGTACCTCGTCGATCCGCTGGCTCAGGCTGGTCGCCTGCAGCGCCAGGGTGTCGTTGGCCCAGCCGGGGTCGATGCCATTGACGTGGAGGCTGGCACCGCCCGAGCGCCCCGCCTCCTCGATCCGTTCCCAGGTGGCGGCGGGCAGACCCGGGTTGGGGAACAGCAGGATCACCGGACCGCTGCTGACGACGTTGACGCCGGCCTCGAGGAACCCCACCAGGTCGTCCACCGCCTCGAAGGTGCGGTCATCGGTCATCGCGCAGTGGACGATGCAGTCCGGTCGGAGCGCGAGGAGCGCGTCCCGGTCGGTGGTCGCAAGGACACCGAGCTCCCGGTCGAGGCCGGCCAAGAGGCCCGCGTCCTTCCCGTCCTTGTCCGGGTTGGACACCCACACCCCGACGAGTTCGAGATCGGGATGCCGGTCGACGCCTGCGATGGCGTGGCTGCCCACCGTGCCGGTGGACCAGACGATGACGCGAAGAGGAGCTGACATGGCTGAAGATTAGAACGAGTTCTACTTTTCCGGTAGTGAATCCAGTTCCGTGCATCGGGTGCCGCCGTCGGCATAGATAGTCGGCATGCAGCGGTTGCAGTGGATGCACGCCCCGGGACCCGTACGTCCGGCTGACCATCTCGCCACCAGGTCCGGCTCCCGCAGCAACGCCCGACCCATGGCGACGAACTCGAAACCGTCGCTCATCGCCTGCTGCGCGGTGTCGAGACGGTTGATCCCGCCGAGCAGCATCAGCGGCATCGTCAAGACCTCGCGGAAGGCCAACGCCTTGTCGCGGAAGTAGGCCTCGGTGAAGGGGTACTCCTTCAGGAAGCGACTGCCCGCCACCCTCATCCCCCACCGCACCGGCAGCGGCATGACCGCAGCGAACTCCTTGCGCGGCGCCTCACCCCGGAAGAGATACATCGGGTTCATCAACGACGAGCCTCCCGAGAGCTGGAGCGCGTCGAGGTGGCCGTCAGCCTCCAACAGTTGGGCGAACTCCAGCCCGGTCTGCGTGGTCACTCCCCCGCGGAAGCCGTCGGAGAGCGAGGTCTTGGCGTAGACCGCCGCCTCGTCGCCGACCTCCTCCTTGACCGCGCGGATGACTTGGCGGGCCAGACGCGCGCGCCCTTCCAACGATCCACCCCAACGATCGGTGCGGCGGTTGAGGCCGGGGGCGAGGAAGGAGGAGATGAGATAGCTGTGGGCCAGATGGAGCTCCAGGGCATCGAACCCGGCGTCGACCAGCGTGCGCGCCGTGGCGACGTACGCCCTGGTGACCCGTGTCAGGTCCGCCTCGGTGGCGGCTCGCACCATCTGCATCGACAAGGGGCTCGGCATGCGGCTGGCTGCGATCGCGTGCACGCCGTTGGAACGGCCGTTCGCCACCGGCCCGGCATGGCCGACCTGACCGGCGATCGCGCCCCCGACGGCATGGACGCCGTCTGCCAGCCGAGCGAGGCCGTCGCGCGTGTCAGGACCGACGACGATGACCTCGCGATGCGTACGCCCCTCCGGCGCGACGGCGAGGTAGGCGACGGTGGTGAGGCCGACCCCGCCGCGGGCGACCTCGGCGTGGAAGTCGATCAGCTCGTCAGTGACCTGACCCTGTGGCGTACGACCCTCGAAGGTCGCTGCCTTGACCGTGCGGTTGCGCAGCAGGACCGGTCCGAGTCTGGCCGGGGCCAGCGGATCGGGAGCGGGCGTACGCCTGAGCATGGGCCCACCCTAAGGTCGCGTCCACTGCTGCCACGCGCGGTCGGTCGCCACACGCCTACTCTTCTCGCCGCGCCAGCAACATGAAGAGGCAGATGCTTGCCAACGAAAGAGCCAGCACGAGCACCACCAGCGAAAAATTGTCGCCCTGCAGCGTGGGGCCAGTCATGGCGATCGCAGTGATGAGAGAAACAACCAAAGCCCCCACAAAGACAACCTTTGACTCCCTCCTGGGGTGGCTAGGCATCAGAACACTGGCTCCGCGTCGTCGTCATAGAGTGATCGTCGCAGCACACTGCGTCGGAGGACTCGGAGCTGACCAGCGCGATGAGACCACCAACCCGCGGCAGCCCTGCATGGCGTGCACCAGAGCCGTGCGCACGATCAGGTGCGGGGGCGGAGGTAACTCCTCGAACCTGAACCATCGCAGGTCGTCGTGCTCCTCCGCAGCAACGTTTGCTGGCGTTCCCTGCCAATCACGCACGAGCCAAGCGCTCAGGACGGCCGGTTCGTTGGGAGTGCCTACGCTCAACCGACACAGATGAAACGACGAGGCCGTCACTATCTGGACACCGAGTTCCTCGTGCAGCTCCCGAGTGAGCGCACCCCACTCTGACTCGCCGGACTCGATATGACCACCGGGTAGGTCCCACACATCCGGGCGGGCACCCTTGTCCGGCCTCCGATGCACGAGAAGGACTTGATCTTCGCGAACCAACGCGCCCACAACGACCTGGTGCATGCGCCCAGACAAGCACAGCCGTCCGACATTGAACCGTCCGCTCAAGCCGCACCGGGCGAACGCGTCGGCGCCTCATCGACTGAGCGGTTGCAGCCCTTCCTGCGTCAAAGGATCGACGCGGGCCAGCGATGCCTGCGCCATTCATCCCAGTTCGCGAATCCTTCCGACGGGTCACCGATCGGTTCGCTGCCGTCGCGTTCTCCGGGCGTTGGGATGGCCAAGGTGTCGGCACATTCGGCCAGTTCGTCGTCGGACATGGGCCACGTCATGTGCGGCTCCTCAGCCTGCCGCCGGTCAAGTCGTCTTCTTTGCTCTGCCGGTGTGAGCTCGAAGTAGCGCATCTCCACCGCAGCGCCGAGGTCGGTGGCTGCGCGTCGTAGAGCGGAGCGCTCGTCCTTGCTCCAGAGACCGAAATCGATGACGACGTTGACGCCGAGTACGAGAGCGCGCAGACCGACCTCGATGAGCCGACCTTCGATCACGTCGGAGGCGGTCGAGGGGTTGCCGGGTCCGTAGAGCGCCTTCATCCACTCGTCCTTCGTGAGGCGGAGCGCCTCCTGCTCGACCTCCATGCGCCGCGCGACTGTGGTCTTGCCGGTTCCTGGCAGTCCCACGAGCAGGAACAAGGTTGGTCGCGTCACCAGCGCTCCCTCCCGAGCAGTCGTCCCATCATCGCTGACGTGCGGAACATGCCGCACCTCCTCAAGTCCCCGTCGCGCCGTGGGCAAGGCGTTGATCGCGCTAGTGTGCACGTGAGCACTCAGGGGTGCCACCCGTCCGCGGGAAGGGCTGAGCCCACCCGTTCCACCACATCAGAGCCCCCAGCGGTCTCTCTGCCGAGCAGCGGACGTCGGCATCGAAGGAGAGCACCGTCATGATCGATCTCGAGCAAGCCCGTACCCGCGCCAAGGAACATCTGGCCACCCTCCGTCTCTCGGAGGCGCGTGGCCAGGACGCCCGGCTGGCTGACGCCCAACACCACGTGGCCGGCGAGTTGGGCTACAGCAGTTGGCCCGACCTGGTGCGCGACACCGAACGGTTCGGCCCCTGCGTGGCCGCGGACGTGCCGTGGTCGCGGGTTCGACGTGTCAGCGTGGTGTGTTTCATCGAAGACCTGGCCGTTCCGGGTGGGGTCCTCGTCGCGCTCCACAGCCGGGATGGCCGCTGGACCGTTCCGGCGGGCAACCTCCACTCCGGGGAGGACGCCTGGGACGAGGCGGCTCTGCGGATTCCCATGCAGCGCATGTCCTTCCGCCGTCAGGGCACCCATCCGTTCGCCCTCGACAAGGGTCAGCGACATGTCGCGTTCTGGGTCGACGGAGGGCGCTACACCGGCACCCGGATGCCACACGTCGACGCGCCGTGGTGGACGGGCGGGCCCTCGGAGGCCGCCGAGTTGCTGGCCGCCCAAGGCGACGGTGCCGTCGCGCGGCTGGTGACGGCGGCCGAGGTCGACCGAGCCTCGATGACGTACGAGCGGCAGCAGGCCGACCTGCACCGCACCCTGGTCGGGGCCTACCTACGGGCCGACACCCCACAGGGCGGCTCCGGATTCGGCGGGTCCGACCAGGAATGGAGAGATGCTCGCGGTGTTCTCGCCGACGCCCTCGAGGGCCTGGGGAGTGACAGGGACAACGTCAGCGTGCTCGACCACTGCTGTGCCAACGGGCACTTGGCCGTCTCGTTCGCCCAGTGGGGAGCCGAGCGCGGGATCGCGGTCGAGCCGTACGGCGTGGATGTGGCGGCCGAGCTCGTCGAGCGTGCGCGTGGCGACCATCCCCATCTTGCCGACCGGTTCCAGGTCGGTGATGCCCTGACCTGGCGCGACCCCGACGGGCGCCGCTTCGACCTGGTCCACATGCTCTACGACGTCGTCCCCTCCCATCTGTGGGGTGAGCTGACCAGGCATCTGCTGGACGAAGTGGTGGCTCCCGGAGGTCGTCTCCTGATCAGCCACTACGGAGAGTTGCCGGACTCCATGCACCCCGAGGCGATCGTGACGCGACTCGGCCACCTGATCGGGGGACGCACCCGGGTGCCCAGGCGCCTGGATCGACCGAGGGGGTTCCCCAGCGTGTGGATCGACGCTTCGTAGGGTGTCGATGTCCGACAAGCGACGGTGTCGCTCAGGTACGAACCAGCAGCGTGTCAGAGTGATCGACGTGTCGTGTATCCGTGTCGCCGTCGCACAGTCCTCAATCACTGCAGACCCTCGGGTGAATGGTGAGACCATCCGCTCGGTCATGCGCCAGGCGGCCGCGCAAGGGAGCAGAGTCGTCCAGTTTCCCGAGGGAGCGTTGTCCGGATACGCGAAGGAACAGATCCACTCCTGGGAGGGCGTCGACTGGGTCGCGATCGACGACGAGATCGATCGAGTGTGCGCACTGGCTGGTGAACTAGGGGTATGGGTCCTTCTCGGATCGGCGCACCGGCTGAGCGCTCCCCACCGACCACACAACAGCATGTACGTCATCTCTGACGACGGGGCCATCGTCGATCGCTACGACAAAAGAATGTGCTCCAACACCGAGATCAACGATTTCTACAGCCCCGGCTGCGAGGCTGTCGTGTTCGAGGTCGACGGGCTGAGATTCGGTGTCGCGGTCTGTATCGAGGTCAATTTCCCGGAGCTGTTCGCCGAGTATGAGCGCGCTCGAGTCGACTGTGTGTTGTTGTCCGCCTACCCCGTCGACTCGATCTTCGCGACGAAGGCACGCGCCCATGCGGCGATCAACAACTACTGGATCGGGTTGTCCGCCCCGGCAGAGACCCGGGAGTTGTTCCCCTCCGGGCTGATCGGGCCGGATGGCAGTTGCGTTGCCGGGGTCTCGCCCGAGTACGACTTCGTTGTCGGCGACATCGACACGGCTGACCCGTCGTTTCACGTGGCACTCGACCTCGCCCGTCCGTGGCGAGCGCAGGCGCGGCTCGGCGACATCTACGCTGGTACATCCGTCGATGACCCTCGAAGTCGAGAACGCACCCTCCGCTAACGCGTCATCGACCACCGCGTCGACCCCCTGCTGTTGTAACGCGCTGTCAGTCGCACTCCTGCGCAGTTGCTACCGCGCGGAAGTGCACCTAACAGCGCGTTACATGGGGGCTCGTGCTAGGACCGGTAAAGAGCCTTGGCGCGCTGGATCTCTTCGATCAACTGCTCCGCTGGGACGTTGAACGCCGAGAGCGGCACGATCGGGTCCTTGCCCGCGCCCTTGACATCGATCTCCACGCCCGTCGGGCCACGGCCACGACCGTGACCACGCGCTCGGGCGCCATGCACCTTCGACCAGGGGTACGTCACGTTGGTGTGATAGCCCCGGTAGGTGATCGAGTCGGGTCCGATCTCAACCTGCCACCGATGCAACCGCCCAGTCAGTAGCCGAGCTACGTCGGGCAGCGACGCCACCGCTGCTCCAATCAGCAGCCAGGTCCTGCGAGGCGCTTCGAGAGCTTCGACGTCAGTGATCGCGACGTAAGCCCACAAGCCTGCAACGAAGTAGACCGCCAGCCACGCACCCAGCAGCGGCCACACCGTGGCAGCCGGCGCTCGGAAGATTCGAATCCCCTCCGAGGTGACTCTCGGATTATGAGGTTTCCGGCGACGCACCAACGCCGACCAGGCAGCGACGAAAAGCAGCAGAAAAGTCACGAAGCCCGCCCAGAACGACCACCCCAACGGACCCTGTCCTGTCAGCGCGAGGCCCAAACAGATCAACACCATCAACCCGATGGACGCGAAGATGAGGGCCGAACCCCAGCGAGGGATCAACCGTCCCCCAGCGCCCTCGGCTTCATTCACCACGGAGTCACCGAATCCCACGTGTTACTGACCACATCGGTGGTGTTGTCCCACGTATCGGAGGCAAAACTCTTCACGTCGTCGGCGCGGTCGTCGGTCCAGTCGGTGATGTCATCCCAGTTGTCGTAGACCTCGCCGACACCGTAGGCAACGGCACCTGACGCCAGGATGACCGCGCCCCCCACCACCCACACAGGCGCAGTGACGATGCCCGCTGCAGCCAGTGCACCGGCGCCCGCGACGACAGCGACACCGGTGGCGATGCTCGCGCCGGTTGTGAGTACGGGTCGGGTCCAATCTCCGGTTTCTCTGCCCTCTTGGATTCCAAAACCCACGTCGAGAATGAGGCCGCCGGGCCCACCCAAGAACCGACCCCCCTTCTTGAGCCACTTGGCCGTGCCAAGGAGCTCGTCAAGCTGAGCGCGACCCACCGGACTCCCGGCTGAGCCTCGGATTCGAGGATCACCGGACACTCGGCTTCTGCGCTGAAACTCGGTCGCCGCAGCCTTGTAAGCCTCGGCTTTGCCGAGCATCGCGACGCTTGCAAAGCTGGCTGCCGCAGCCGCGATCGTGGGGATCGAGGACTTCAACCCATCCAGAAGAGTGTCGGAGGCATCCTTCTCCCGAGCATCCGCCACGGCCTCGGGCATCTCGGTGTCGGCCCAGTCGGTGAAGTACTGCCGGGCGAACGCACTGTCTTCGACGAGGTCGTTCCACAACTCGATCTTGTCGACAGCTTTGAGGTGGGCGCGCTCTTGCGTCGACCCCGGCTCGAACGTGTCGGACGGCGCGTCCGGCGGCTGGCTGATGACCGTGCCCGAGACCGTCAGACCGCCGCTCCGTGCCCGGTCTCTGATGTCGGTCATGTCGTTGATGCAACGCTGCAGGCGGGCGGAGTACTGGTCCAAGGCGGTTGCTGCCCTCTTGACCCGCGCTTCGTGCTTGTCGTTGGCCCGGAGCAGATCGCCGGCGAAGTTCCGGTAGGACGAGGCAGTCTCGCCTTCCCACATGCCGCGCGAACTGTTGCGCGCGTCCTGCTGATCGTTGCCTGCCGCCTCGAGATTCTTTGCGAGGGTGTCGCGTAACCAGGACGCCGCCTTGGTGACGGCTGCCGGGTCTCCCGCGACCTCGGTGTCCAATGAGGTCATTCGTCGAGCCTCGCCATCGAGTCGAACTCTTCACCGATTGCTTCCTCGGTCATGCCGAGGGAGTCGGCAACATCGCGCACCAACAGGCCGATGCCGATGTTGATGGCCGCGATCTCGCCGGCTGTCTCGCTCACTGCCGCCAGGATGTCAGCGACGTGAGCAGAGCCGTAGCCGGCGTCGACAGCGCCCGGAGCGCCGCCAGCGGACTCATCAACCGTGGCCGCAGCGTCGTCGTGACCACTGGCGATGACCTCGGCTGCGCCCGCGTCGAGTCGGAGCGTCACGATCGCGGCCCCTGAGGAGGGCCGGGTCGGTATTCCTCGGGCACGGCGACGTCGAGCAGTTTGAGGTCGAAAGGCTTCACTGCGTGGATCTCGTCCAACCGACGCGAGTCGAAGAGGAGCCACGGCTGATATTCGCCCCAAGCATCGATGAATCGGTCGAGAGCGGTGTAGCCGAGCAGTGCGATGCGGCCGTCCTCGAGCTTGATCATCTTGAACTCCGCCACCTCTCCCTGCTCGTCGGTCTCGACGGGGAGATAGACCACTGGTGGCCCGTGGACTCGTCCGTCGCCGACCTGCGACTGCTGCTCACTCACGCAGGGAACCTACCCATCTCCACCTCGTACAAACCTCGTCGCGCCGACCCCTTGTCACGCGCTGTCAGTCGCACTCCTGCGCAGTTGCTACCGCGCGCAAGTGCACTTAACAGCGCGTTACAAGAGGGCGGGGGCGGGATAGGGCTGGGACAGAAACCACGAAGCGAGAGGCTACGGTCGGGACCATGCGCGACGACCTCGGAGCCGACGTACCCCTGACCGCCCCTGCCCGGCGCATCGTGTCGCTGGTGCCCTCCCTCACCGAGGCCTTCGCGACCTCTGCCCCCGAGCGGCTCGTCGGCGCCACCGACTGGTGCACCCACCCGGGCGACCTCGACGTGGCCCGGGTCCGCGGCACCAAGAACCCCGACCTGGCCGCGATCCGGGCGCTCTCCCCCGACCTGGTGGTCGTCAACAAGGAGGAGAACCGCGAACTGGACGTACGCCGTCTGCGCGATGCTGGCGTCACGGTCTGGGTCACCCAGATCGAGACCGTTACGGAGGCCCTCGACGCGATGGGTCGACTGTTCGCCGAGGCGCTCGACCTCGACGAGCCCGACTGGCTGGTGGAGTCCCGGCGCCTGTGGTCCGAGCCGGTCGCACCACGCGCCCGCGTCGCCGTGCCGATCTGGCGCGACCCGTGGATGGTCGTGGGCTCTCCGACCTATACCGACGACCTGCTCAGGCGGGTCGGGCTGACCAACGTCCTCCGCGACCTCGAGGGCCGCTACCCCGCGGTCGAGGTCAGCGCCATCGAAGCGGCCGCACCCGACGTCGTACTCCTGCCCGACGAGCCCTACGTCTTCACCGCCGAGGACGGCCCGGAGGCCTTCAGCATCCCGACGCGGCTCGTGTCGGGGCGCCTGCTGACGTGGTACGGCCCGGCGATGGTCGAGGCGCATGCGGTGCTGTCGGCTCTGGTCTGACCCAGCGACGCGCTGAGCACTAGCCTCAACGCCATGCCCCCGCACGACAGGTCTGATGCCGCCAAGCGCGATCCGATCCGCGAGGCTCAGCGGCAATGGTTCACCCACGGTTGGGACGAGGCTGCCGACGGCATGGCGATGGTGACCTCGTTGGTGCGCGTCCAGCAGTTGTTGATGGAGCGGATCAATGTCGCTCTACGCCCCCACGACCTCACCTTCGCCCGTTTCGAGGTGTTGCGGTTGCTGGCCTTCACCAAGGCGGGCGAACTGACCATGACGCGCCTGGGCTCGCTGCTCCAGGTCCACCCCACCAGCGTCACGAGTGCGGTCAACCGGCTCGTCGCCCAAGGCTTCGTCGAGCGCGTGCGCAGTGACGCCGACCGCCGTGTCATCCGGGCCCGCATCACCGATTCCGGGCGCGACACGGTCGAGACTGCGACGGCCGCACTCAACGACCAGGTGTTCACCGACCCGGGTCTGGCGGGCGACGACGTACGCCGTCTGACGGGGATGCTGGACACCCTGCGAGCCGTCGCTGGCGACGAGGTCGCGAAAGCTACTGACTCGTAGGGTTGGTCGTTGATTGTTGGACGTCCTAGCATCGATGTTATGGCCGACCTGCACAAGCCCCAGCACCCGATCCGTCTCGTCACCGCTTCGGCGTTGTTCGACGGTCACGACGCCTCCATCAACATCATGCGTCGGATCTTCCAGAGTCAGGGCTGCGAGGTCATCCACCTCGGTCACAACCGCTCTGTGCAGGAGGTCGTCGACGCTGCGCTGGAGGAGGACGTCCAGGGCGTCGCGGTCTCGTCCTACCAGGGCGGCCACGTCGAATACTTCGAGTACCTCGTCGAGTCCCTGCGCGCTGCCGGTGCCGGCCATGTGCAGGTCGTCGGCGGTGGTGGCGGCGTCATCGTGCCCGCCGAGATCACCCGACTGCGCGCCTCCGGGGTGACGATCTTCTCCCCCGAGGACGGCCAGAAGATGGGCCTGGTCGGCATGATCAACTCGGTCGTCAAGCAGTGCGACTTCGACCTCTGGACGACCCGTACGGTCACGGTCGACGACATCCTCACCGGCGATCGTTTCGCCATCGCCCGCGCGATCACTGGCGCCGAGGCTGGTCAGCTCGACGAGACGATGCTCGGCGAGATCCGCTCCGCTGCAGCCAGCCGCGTCGTCCCCGTGCTCGGGGTCACCGGCACCGGCGGCTCGGGCAAGTCGTCGCTCACCGACGAGATCGTGCGCCGCTTCCGTGTCGACCAGCAGGACAAGCTCCGCGTCGCGGTGATCGCCGCAGACCCCACCCGTCGCAAGGGTGGCGGCGCGCTGCTCGGTGACCGGATCCGGGCCAACTCCCTCGACGGCGACCGGATCTTCTTCCGCTCGATGGCCACCCGTGGCGCCCACGAGGTGCCCGACCACCTGGGCGACGTCATCGACGTGATGAAGGCGGCCGGCTTCGACCTCGTCATCGTGGAAACCCCCGGCATCGGCCAGGGCGACGCGGGGATCGTCCCGCTGGTCGACCACTCGCTCTACGTCATGACGCCCGAGTTCGGCGCCGCCTCCCAGCTTGAGAAGATCGACATGCTCGACTTCGCCGACACCGTGGCGATCAACAAGTTCGAGCGCCGCGGGGCCAAGGACGCGCTGCGCGACGTGGGTCGTCAGTTGGTCCGCAACCGCGAGGCCTTCGGCAAGCGCCCCGAGGAGATGCCGGTCTTCGGCACCAGCGCCGCGACCTTCAACGACGACGGCGTCACCGCGCTCTACCAACACCTGCGCGACGCCCTCGCCGAGTCCGGGCTCGCGGTGCACGAAGGCACCCTGCCGACCGTCTCCGTCCGTCACTCCTCCGGCATCCGTCAGGTCGTCCCGGTCGAACGGGTGCGCTATCTCGCCGAGATCACCGAGACCGTGCGCGGCTACCACGCGAAGACCGAGGCGCTCGTCGAGTCCACCCGTCGCCTCCAGCGGATCGAGGCGGTCGCGGCCGAGCTCGCCGGCGCAGGTGACGAGGCCGACTCAGCTCAGATGGGTGGCGTCCCGGCGCTGCTCGAGAGTGCCCGCAAGCAGGTGCCGCACGAGGTCTCCGACCAGATCGCCGGGTGGCCGGCGGTCGTCGAGTCGTACTCCGGCGACGAGCAGGTCGTCGTGGTCCGCGAGAAGGAGATTCACACCAAGCTCACCCGCGAGTCCCTCTCGGGCAACAAGATCCCCCGCGTCTCGCTGCCGCGTTTCGCCGACCACGGCGAACTGGTCCGCTTCTGGCGTGCCGAGAACCTCCCCGGCTACTTCCCCTTCACTGCCGGGGTCTTCCCCTTCAAGCGCGACAACGAGGACCCGGCGCGGATGTTCGCCGGTGAGGGTGACCCGGCCCGCACCAACCGCCGCTTCAAGATCCTCTCCGAGGGCAACCCCGCCACCCGCCTCTCCACCGCGTTCGACTCGGTGACCCTCTACGGCCGCGACCCCGACCCGCGCCCCGACGTCTACGGCAAGGTCGGCACGTCCGGCGTCTCGGTCGCCACCCTCGATGACATGAAGGAACTGTTCGACGGCTTCGACCTGGTCGCTCCGACGACGTCGGTGTCGTTGACGATCAACGGGCCGGCCCCGACCGTGCTGGCGTTCTTCCTCAACACCGCGATCGACCAGCAGGTCGACGTCTTCGTCGAGAAAGAAGCCCGCCAGCCCGACGAGAAGGAGCGCGCCACCCTCGCGGCGTACGCCCTCGCGAATGTGCGCGGCACCGTGCAGGCCGACATCCTCAAGGAGGACCAGGGCCAGAACACGGCACTGTTCTCCACCGAGTTCAGCCTGCGGATGATGGCCGACATCCAGGAATGGTTCATCGAGCAGGAGGTGCGCAACTTCTACTCCGTGTCGATCTCCGGCTATCACATCGCCGAGGCCGGGGCGAACCCCATCAGCCAGCTCGCCTTCACCCTCGCCAACGGCTTCACCTACGTCGAGGCCTATCTCGCGCGCGGGATGGACATCGACGACTTCGCGCCCAACCTGAGCTTCTTCTTCTCCAACGGCATGGACCCCGAATACAGCGTCATCGGCCGCGTCGCCCGCCGCATCTGGGCAGTGACGATGAAGGAGAAGTACGGCGCCGGCGCGCGCAGCCAGAAGCTGAAGTACCACGTCCAGACCAGTGGCCGTTCACTTCACGCGCAGGAGATGGACTTCAACGACATCCGCACCACGTTGCAGGCGCTCATCGCGATCTACGACAACGCCAACAGCCTGCACACCAACGCCTACGACGAGGCAGTGACGACCCCGACGGAGGATTCCGTACGCCGCGCGCTGGCGATCCAGCTCATCATCAACCGCGAGTGGGGGCTGGCGATGAACGAGAACCCGCTCCAGGGCTCCTTCATCATCGACGACCTCACCGATCTCGTGGAGGCTGCGGTCCTGCGCGAGTTCGACAGCATCAACGAGCGCGGCGGAGTGCTCGGTGCGATGGAGACCGGCTACCAACGCGGTCGCATCCAGGACGAGTCGATGCTCTACGAACACCGCAAGCACGACGGCTCGCTGCCGATCATCGGCGTCAACACGTTCGTCAAGAAGACGACGGGCGATGAGGAGCCGGCCGAGATCGAACTGGCCCGAGCGACCGAGTCCGAGAAGGAGTCGCAGCTCTCGCGCGTGCGCGCCTTCCAGGCCGGCCACTCCAGCGAGGCCGACGCGGCAATCGCGCGTCTCAAGGAAGCTGCGGTCTCGGGCGACAACGTGTTTGCGGTGCTGATGGACGCGGCGCGGGTCTGCTCGCTCCAGCAGGTCACCGAGGCGTTCTTCGAGGTGGGCGGGCAGTACCGCCGCAACGTCTGAGCCCGCTCAGAGGCATCAGAGCGAGTCGGGCACCACGAGGGTGTCGGGGTCCTGGCGCGGCGGCAACTCCGCGAGAGCGGCGCGTACGAGCATCGTTCGCGCCGCCACGGCCACCTTCTGCCGCAGCTTTCCCACGCCGCCCTCGCCGAGCGTCTCCTGCACCGCGGTGGCGATCTGTCCGTCGGTGAAGTGCGGACGGGTGCCTGATGGCACCTCGATGTCCGGCAGGGCCAGGAGGACCGGCAATACCTGCGTCCCGACGGTGTCGAGCAGGTGATATCGCTCGATCTTGGTCATCTTGTCCCACGCGGCGTCCGCACTGGTACGGCGGCGGAGCTTGGCGCCAGCCACCGTCTTGGCGGCTGCGGTGACCGCCAGCGTCAGTTCGTGCTCGGTGAAGCGCATGGGGTCAGCATGCCGGATGAGAGACGATCGGGCCTCACCACGCCGCCTCCTTGGGCGCCAGACGCCGGAAGGTGTGGTCGACCCGATCATCGGTCCGCGCATAGTCCTTCGCGCATGACTCCAGCAGGTCGGCGACCGCGGCCACCGCACGTGCCCCCACCAGGAGGCTGTCGCCACCGCTCGTCGTCATCTTGTTGATCGCCTGGCTGAGGGACGCAGCCCGAGGAACCTGACCCAGATCGGCGGCCTCGATGCGCACTCCCGAAAGCTCTGCGGCCAGGTGCTTGACGCCACCCACCAAGCCAGCGAACTCACCTGCCGCGCCCACGAGGCTGCTCGGTGCGACCTCGACATCCTCACCGAGACCGAGCTCGGACAGAGGGGTCCGGGTCATGTGCGAGTTGGCCCACAGGTCGCTGTAGTCATCGACTCCCCACCACCAACCACTGAGCCCCGGCTGGGCGTGGTCGAACTTCTCGGCGCCCGACTCGTAGGTGACCACGACGTCGCCGTCGACCACCACCACCCCCTGAGACATGCTCGGCAGGTCGTACGGCTCGGTGCGGGTGCCGTCGAAGTTCTGGACATAGAGCTGGCTGTGGTTCTGGTGCCGCCCCGACGAAGCACTGAACACGAACTGATCCTCCAGCACGTGGACACCCTGACAGTTGGACGGCGTCTCGACTGCCTGCACCTGGACCCACCCACCGTCGTCATTGCGCTCGTAGACGAAGAGCGTGTCCGTCTCGAAATCGCCCAGGAAGAGCCTGTCACCCTTGATCGCGGAGTAAGAACCACCGGACAGTCCCTTCTGCACCAGGGCGGACTGGTGGACGGTCTCTCCCGGCGGGTGATCGCGGAGGTCCGCGAGCGAGTAGGTGTAGAGCTCACCGTTGTCCACGACATAGACGTCGTCGCCGTCCACCGTGACGCCTCCTGCGTGGCTGGGACTGCCCTGGTACACAGAATCACCCACCTCATCGATGTAGTTTTCACCCAGCCTGACAACGCCGTTGTCGCGACCCGTGACCTCGTCGATCAGCGCAAGATAGGCGCCCTGATCGTCGATGTAGTAGCCCTGCACGAGCGTGTGGGAGCCGGGGTCATAGCCGAGTCCCTGTGGAACGAGGCCACGGTGGTCTCCCGTCGCAGCAGTATGGGGAATGAGCGGCCCCAGCTCAGATCCGCTGGACTTGAGCCATTCGTCGTTCTTGGCCATCCCCTCCTCCACCCACCGACGGGTCTCCTCGTCGAGCGACGCGAGATCGAGGTCCTCGCCCCGGAGAACAGCCGCGACGGCAGCCAACTGCTCGTTGTACGACCTCCCGACCGAGAGCAGGCGTGCGTTGACCGCGCGGGCGAAGAGTTCCTCGATGGCCGTGGGAAACCCGCCAGGGCGATTGCGCCAGAACCCGATGTAGAAATCCGCAGCACGCACTGCGCCCTCGTAGGCCGCTGCCGTGGTGAGCACGGCACCCCTGGCCTGCTGGACCATGAGACGTGTCGTCTCCACTCCCTGTCCTAGACCCTCGACACGTGCGGCAAACATCGAAGCCGCGGCACCGAACCAGACGGGGAGTGTCGCCGCCTCCACCAGGTCATCCTGCACTCCGTCGAGGTCGTGGAGCACCCCGTCGAGCACATGGCACTCCGCCCGAAGGGCACTGGCGTCACCTGAGACGAGGCGCGCGTAGGCAAGCTCCGGATCGACCATCAGGTCCCACTGCCCCTGCGATACGTGGTGGCATAGACAGCGGTCAGGCCATGGGGGTACACGACCGTCTCTCCACTGGTCTCTTCGAACGCCTCACATTCGTTCGCCGGAATGACACACGTCATCAACGCGGTGCTGTCACGCGCGTCAGGCTCTCCGGTGCCACCGGGGCCTTCTACGCGAGTGCCGACCACGGTCGAGTCATCGGCCCAGAAACCAAGATCCCACCGATCGCTCCCGACATCCGGCACCACCTTGTCGCCCGAGGTGTTCACCAGGTAGTCGGTATGAGAGGCGGTCTCCAGAATTCGCCACTCGCCATCGGGGCTCGTCGCCGGATCGCGGCCGTAATCGGGTACGTCGTCGCTCTCGCCCAGTTCCTCCCCCTCGCCGGTGGACAGGTCGTAGGCGAAGCGCCCCTCGAGCGCACGCACATAGACACGCTCGTCGTCGATGCCCAGGATCTCCACCTCGGACTCGGAGAACTCGTCCACGCGGTCACTGGATCGTGGTTTCATCCCGTCCTCGGAGGTGTGGGTCGCACCCGAGGAGAGGTCGAAGAACCGCATCACGGCACTCCCCTTCTCAAGGTCCGCGTCCAGGACCACGAGGTGGGTGCCGTCCGGCGAGGACCGGAGCCCCTCCGAGTCCACGTCGAGTCCGGTGTCCACCGGCTCCTGCTCGGGAGCCGCGAAGAACAGGTCGGCATCGCTGAAAGAGGTGTCGTACCTTCCGACGATGGGCACGAAGAAGACCCCGTCACCCCCTGTCACGAACGCCTGGACACGCGCGCCCGTGTCGATCGTCGAGCCGTCGGAGAAGTGGACGGCCGAACCCATCGCCCAGGTCAGCCCCGACAACTCCACCGGGTCGGACGTCGTACGCCAGGCAGCGTCGTCGTCAAGATCCACTCCGTCGCCACAGCCGGCCGCCGTCAACACCACCGCAAGCACCACGACATGGCGCAGCGCTGTCATCCCCCGAGTCCACATGAGGGAAGTGTCCCACCAGGAGTGGGCCCCCACACCCGCGCAGACGAATCTGTGGGGGGGTCAGCGACCCGCACAGACCAAGCGTGCAGCCTGGGCGTCGGCGTCGCTCAGCACGACGTCCGGACCGCACACCAGGCTCATGGGGTCATCGGTGGAGTCGACGATCTTGCCGGCCTTGTCGTAGGCCTTCATCGCGGCCGGGCAGGCGTGTTTCAGGCCCACGCGCGTCAGGTCGGTGGAGGAACGGGCCCCCGACATCGCCATGACGACAGTCCACTGGTCGACCGTGCTCCGCATGCAGTCCACGGACGCCTGCTGCTCGAGGGCAGCGAAGTCGAAGTTCTCCGTGCCGAGTTCCTTGGCTGCGTCTGCCTTCCACGCAGTGACGACCTGGTCCTGGTCCGTCGAGGTCGATGGTTCCTTGGCGTCGCCGCCCGAACAGGCGCTGAGCGCAGGGATCAGCAAGACCAGGGTGAGCAAGACAGCGCGCATATCCAGAATCGTAGGAGCGATCTATCGTCGAAGTGGGTGCTTTGGTCCAGCTGGTCCGTGACGCTCGACTCATGCCGTCGGAAGTGGCGCGCCATCACGCGCTGCAGGCACTCATGGCGCCGAAACGCCGCAGGAGAGCAGTGCCACCAGGGGCGTCAAGCAATCAGCCGACCACGATGTCGCCGCCGACAGACTCCCAGTCGACGATGCCGCCGTCGAGGTGCACGACGTCGACGAACCCGTCATCCACCATCTCCTCGACGGCGACACCGGAACGGTTGTCGCTGCGGCAGTAGACGTCGTACGACGACTTGGGGTCGAGTTCGTCGATGCGCTCGGAGAAGTCCGCCGACTCGAGGTCGATGTTCACCGCGCCGGCGAGATGGCCGGCGGCATATTCCTCGGGCGTGCGCACGTCGAGGACCACCATGTCGGGCTCAGCCATTCGCGTCTGGAACGTCTCGACGTCGACGGCGGAGCCGTTGGCAGCCGGCCCGTCGCTGCCGCACCCGACGGCAGTGAACGCCATCAGGAGTCCGAGCACGAGCGAGGCACCCGCGCGGGGGCCACTCCGGTGGACCGTGGCAGTCACGACTGCGACTTCCCGGCCTCGGCAAGGGCGTCTTCGACGTCGACCTCACGCACGTTCTTGATCAGGTCGTCGAGCGCCTTCGCGGGCAGCGCGCCAGCCTGGTTGAAGACGAGGATGCCCTTCTTGAAGGCCATCAGGGTGGGGATCGACGAGATCTGGGCAGCCGCAGCGAGCGACTGCTCGGCCTCGGTGTCGACCTTGCCGAAGACGATGTCCGGGTGCGCCAGCGACGCCTTCTCGAAGATCGGGGCGAACATCCGACACGGACCGCACCACGCCGCCCAGAAGTCGACGAGGACGATCTCGTGTCCGTGAATGGTGGTCTCGAATTCGGCACCGGTCAGGTTGGTGGTCGCCATGTCTGGGCATCTCCTTGTTTCTGATCATCCGTGACATCCCCCTAGGGGGATCTTTTGGCTAGCATAACAACCCCCTGGGGGGATGTATGATTCAGGCATCCCGACGCCGATCAGGCACGAAAGCAGGCCCGCCATGGAGCTCGATCCCGCCGCCATCAAACCGGCCATCACCCGCTTGAAACGCGCCCACGGTCACCTCGGCAGCGTCATCCGAATGATGGAGGAGGGCGCCGACTGTGAAGCCGTCCTGACCCAGCTGGCAGCCGTCAACAAGGCCCTTGCGCGCGGCAGTTATGCCGTCGTCTCGACGGGGATGCAGGCCTGCCTGACCGCTCCGGGCGGCGAGGTCGACCCCGACGACGTGGCCCGGATGGAGAAGCTCTTCCTGTCGTTGGCCTGATCCCACGCTCCGGCCCCGAGGCGGTCAGCTGGCAGCCAGGGACGCCTGGCGCCAGGCGTCGTAGCCGCCCAGCACGTCGGAGACGTCCGCGATCCCGTGGGCACGCAGCACGCTGGCGCCGACACTGGAGCGCCAGCCACCGGCGCAGTAGAGCACCACCGGCCTGGCAGCATCGATCTCCTCGATACGGCGCGGCAGTTCGGACAGCGGGATCGTGAGGGCGCCCGGGATCGTGCCGTCGACTGTCTCGCCGACGTTGCGGACGTCGATCAGCTCGATCTCGCCGGCCGCGAGCGCCTCGTTGACCTGCGCAACGGTGAGACGACTCGACTGCTCGACGTCGCCCTGGTGGGCCATGAGGTAGTCCTCGGGGCGATCGACGTAGCCGACGGCGTGGTCGAAGCCGATGCGCGCCAGCCGCATCGCGACCTCCTGCTCCTCGCCCGCGTCGGCCATCACGATGATCCGCTGCTCGGGAAGCAACACCATCCCGACTGTTTCTGCCATTCGACCGTCGGCCGGCACGCTGATGGCGCCGCGCAGGTGGCCGGCGGTGAACTCGACGGACGTACGCGCGTCGAGGACGACCGCACCGCCGCCAAGAGCCTCGGCGATCTCTTCCCCGCTGAGGGCGGAAATCTCCTGGTGCAGATCGCGCAGGTCACGCTGCTGCTTGTTGAGCGTGGCGTTGTAGATGAAGTAGGCCGGCGCCGACGGCTGCCCCTCGGTCACGACATCGACGAACTCCTGCTCGCTCATCGGCTGGCAGGCGTAGTTGAACTTCCGCTGCTCCCCGATGGTCGACTGCCGTTCGGTCGAGAGGTTCTTGCCACACGACGATCCGGCCCCGTGCGCGGGGAAGACCCGGACATCGTCGGGCAGCCCCATGAGCTTGCGCTGCACGGAGTCGTAGAGCATCTTGCCCAGCTCTTCGGCAGTCACACCGACCGAGGCGAGCAGGTCGGGGCGTCCGACGTCGCCGATGAAGAGTGCATCGCCGGTGAGGACGCCGTACGGCACCTCGTCGTCAGCGTTTTCGCGCACCAGGACACTCACCGACTCAGGTGTGTGGCCGGGCGTCTCCATGATCTCCAGGGTGACGTCGCCCAGGCTGATCCACTCACCGTCGGCAAGGGGCCGGAAGTCGAACTCGGGGCTGGCTGCCTGGCCGTAGCCGATCCAGGCGCCCGTCTCGCGAGCGAGCTCGAGGTGGCCGGACACGAAGTCGGCGTGGAAGTGGGTGTTGATGATGCCGACGATCTCCAGACCCTTGGCCCGGGCGTCGTCGAGATATTCGGACACGTCGCGACGAGGATCGACCACGACAGCGCGGCCGGACTTCTCGTCACCGATCAGGTAGGAAGCCTGGGAGAGGCACTCGACGTAGTACTGGACGAACTGCATGGGATCTCCTTGGGTCGCATCCCCCCGGGGGGTTATGTGACGACGATAGCAAACCCCCCGGGGGGATGCAATGAAGCGTCAGCCGACGAGCTCCTGCCAGCCGGTGCCGACCGCGTGCTCGAAGATCAGGTGGGTCTGGGCATGCTCCACCGCCGGGTGCGTGGTGAGGTGTTCGAGGACGAACTCGCGCAGAGCATCCGCGTCGCGCGCAGCCACGTGGAGGAGATAGTCGTCCGCGCCCGAGGTGTGGAACAGCGAGATCACACCCGGCCACGTCACGGCCTGGGCCCGGAAGTCGTCGATCACATCACGTCCGTGACGACCCAGTCGTACGGCGATCATGGCCTGCAGGGCGAGTCCGAGGGCGGCCAGGTCGACGTCGGCCCGATAGCCACGGATGAGCCCCCGTCTGCGCAATTCGCGCAGACGCAGGGAGATGGTCGACTCCGCCACCCCGACGGTCGCGGCGAGGACGGCTCCCGAGGCGCGCGCATCACGGGACAGTGCTGCCAGCAGGGCGCGGTCGATACGGTCGAGCGGCTTCTTCGACATGTGGCCTCCCGGGGCGGACTCATTGATCATCCTGCGTCGCACGCGCGTTTTGTGCAAGATTCTTCGACCATGGTGGTCAAAACCTCCTTTTCTGCCGACGATGACGCCATGGATCTTTCACGCGCGCACCTGGACACCGTCGCTGTTCACGCAGGCATGGCCGGCGTCATCGAGGCTGGCCAGCACGTGCCGTCGATCGATCTCTCCTCGACCAACCCGCTCCCCTCGGTCGAGGCCGGCGGTGACTCCTACGAGAACCTCGCCACCGGGCACCCGCCCGCGCCCGGCGACTCCGCGGTCTACCAGCGCCTGTGGCAGCCCGGTGTGGCGCGTTTCGAGGACGCCCTGGCCACCCTCGAGCAGACCGAGGCGGCCGTGGGCTTCGCCTCCGGCATGGCGGCCCTGAGCGCCTGCCTGATCTCAATCGCGAGCCACGGAGCTCCCCACGTGGTCGCCCTTCGCCCGCTCTACGGCGGCACCGACCATGTCCTCGCCACCGGGCTGCTCGGCACCACGGTCACCTGGGTCGAGGACGTCGCAGGCATCGCCGAGGCCATCACTGCGCAGACCGGGATGGTCATCGTCGAGACGCCGGCGAACCCCACCCTCGAACTGGTGAGCATCGCCGATGTCGTCGCGGCAGCCGGCCCCGTCCCGGTCCTGATCGACAACACCTTCGCCACCCCTGTCCTGCAACAGCCCGCGCTCCACGGCGCGACGCTGGTGCTGCACAGCGCGACGAAGTTCCTCGGCGGTCACGGCGACGTCGTCGGCGGCGTCGTCGCCACCACCGAGGAGTGGGCCAACCGCCTGCGTCAGGTGCGTGCCCTCACCGGGGCCCTGCTCCACCCCTTCGCGGCCTACCTCCTGCACCGCGGCCTGCGTACGCTCCCTCTGCGGGTGCGTGCGCAGCAGGCCACCGCGGCCGAGCTTGCCATGCGTCTGGCCGTCTACCCCGGCGTCGAGGCTGTCCACTACCCCGGACTGTCGGGCAGCGACCCGACCGGGCTGATCGGCACCCAACAGGCCGGTGGCGGTTCACTCTTCGCGCTGACGCTGAGCGGTGGCTACGACGCAGCAGCCATGTTCGTGGAGTCGGTCACGCTGGCCACGCACGCCGTGTCGCTGGGCGGGATCGACACCCTCGTGCAGCATCCAGCCTCGCTCACCCACCGACCCGTCGCCCCCGAGGCCCGTCCGGGCGCCGGGGTCGTACGGATCAGCGTGGGCCTCGAACACGTCGAGGACCTGGCCGCCGACCTTGCCGCGTCCCTCGACCTCGCCGCTCAGCGGGAGCACGCGTCCGTCACAGGTTGATCGTGATGTCCGCATCCTCGCGCAGCTTCTTCAGCAGCGCCTGGGCAGCCGTGTTGACCTTCTCGGAGCGCGCCTGCTCGGCGAGCTTGTCCTTGATCTCGGCGAACGGCGGGAACTTCTCCTGCTTGCCGCCCTGCTTGCCCATGTCGTCCTGCTGCTTCTTGGCCAATTCGTAGAGGGTGCGCAGTTCCTTCTCGGTGGGCTCGATGGAGCCCTCGTCCTCGATGACGATCTTTTCGACCATCACCTGGGTCTCGACCTGCTCACGGGCCTGCTCCACGGTCGTGCCCTGTTCCTTCAGGGCTGCGAAGAGTTCGTCGGTCGAGGCCATGCTGAACTGCTCGGCCAGTGCCGCGAGCTCGGCGTCGACCTCCTCGTCGGACACCGAGATTCCGCGCGTCTCCGCATCCTGGGTCAACAGTTCGGTGTCGACGAGACCGGCGACGGCCTGCTCCTGAAGCGCCTTCTCATCGGGCTCCTGACCGGTCATCTCCGCCTGCTGCGTGGCAAGCGCGAACTGTGCGGCATAGACGGTCGCGAACTCGTCCTTGGTGATCTCCTCACCATTGACCTCCGCCACCACGTCGGGGATGTCCTCAAGACCGGGGGCTGCGGGCTCCGCCTCATCCTTGGCGGACTCCTGCGAGGTCGGCTCGTCCTTGGCTGCCCCCTTGTCGGGCGCGGGGTCGCTCCCTCCGCAGGACGTGAGGGCGAGCAGGGCGGAGGCAACGACGATGCCGAGGACGGGGCGGGTACGCATGGTGTGAGTCATCGTCGTAGACCGTACTCATTCCCCCTGAACGTCACCTGAGCGGGCAGTCGCATTGGCAGGCGCAGGTAGACGCGCCGGGCTGCTCTGACTCGCCGTTCGCCAGGTCCTCGGCGGCACTGCACGGGGTGAAGCCGGGTGGACCGGCCCCATGTCAGCCTCACGGATCAGCTCCGAAACGAGCGTCTGACCCGCCTTGATCGCGTCGTCGAGAGCCCTGATCGCCAGTTCGTGGTTGCCCATCTCGAGAGCCCACTTGGCGGCCGACATGCCCTGCAGGAGCGAATCGTTCACCTCCACCGCCTGGCGATGGATCATCTCCCGCTCATGCTGGTCGTGCTCGGCCTGCTCGGCCCTGCGCAGGCGGTCGGAGGCATCGCCGAGCAGGAGTCCGGCGAAGACGATCGGCACGACCCGAGCAGCCCAACCCAACAGTGTCAGCTCGACGTCGGCGACCAACGCCCACAGGACCAGGAGTGCCAGCGCCACGCCGACCGTCACGGCGCCGGCCGTACGCCCCCAGACCAGGGCGGCCAGGCTGATCGGGATGACGTAGAAGAGGGTCACACCCACGACAGCGTCCTGACCGAGGGCCAGGCGCAACGCCGTGATGAGCACGAACATGGCCCCGATGCCAGCCGCCGCAAGGAGCCGTCGCCGACTGAACCACGGCTCGTACGATGTCCTCACCGACGTCACGCCCACGTCATGTCCGGTCACCCGCTCTTGGTGGCGGTGCACAGGAACACGCCGAACTCACCGTTGTCCTTGACCACCGTCGTGGCGTCCACGAAGTCGACATCGATGAAGCCGGCCTGTTCGAGCTGCTCGGCCAACTCCTCCCGGTCGAAGCCGTGGTGGCCGTCGAAGTCAGGCTTCCCCGCGTGGTAGGCGCCCTCGGGATCACGTTCGAGGTCGGCAATGGCCAGGCGACCGCCGTCGACGAGCAGGTCGGCCAGGGTGCTCAGCATCGTCCCCAGGTCGCGGACGTGATGCAGCGCCATGGAGCTCCACACCACGTCGAAATCCATCGGACCGGACTCGTCGATCCGATCGTGGGTGAGCTCGACCCGGACTGCGCGCAACCGGTCGCCCAGTCCAGCCGCCTCGATGCGCTCCGCGGCGACGCGCGCCATCCCCGCGGAGGGGTCGGTCACCACGACCGATGCGACGCGGCCTGCGAGCAGGATGCTCAGCCGACCGGTGCCTGCGCCGACGTCGAGCGCCCGGGTCTGCGGGGTGAGATCCACCGCTTGGATGATGGCCTGCGCCACCGCCTGCTGCCGCGCCTCGTGCCCGGGGTCTTCGTCCCAGGTGGCGGCTTCGTCGTCGAAATGCTTGTGTTCATGCATGGGCTCGACCCTAGCCCCGGGGCCAGGGTCCGGACCGTGGCAAACGCGTCAGCATTTGAGAAACCGGGGGTGATGTGTGCACCCTCGAGGGGTTGCATCTTCTAAAATCGCTCATCGCCCCCGAACAGAGAGAGTCAGATATGTCTGCTCGCCGCGTGTTCGCTGGCAGCGCCATTGCGCTGCTCATGCCCGCGTCCCTGCTCCTGACCACCGAGATCGGTTCGGCCACCGATTCCTCCTCGAGCGACCCTGCGGTGTCCTCGTCGTCGACGCTGAAGGCCAAGCGGTACCGCGTGAGCCTGCAGGTCCTGCCCCAGATCGTCCAGCAGGGGCGCGGCGTCGCCAACCCTGACTCCGCCAAGGCCGCCATCACGGCCACGATCAAGCCCGCCAGGGCAGGTCGCCCGATCACCCTCCAGGTCCAGCGGGGCAACGGCTGGAAGACCGCCGGCAAGGCCCGCCAGGACCGCTCGGGCATTGCCGAGTTCTCCGCCAAGGCCTCGCGCAACGGTGAGCCGCTGACCTACCGCGTCAAGGCCGGCAAATTCAAAGGCATGCGGCCGGTGAAGAGCCAGTTGGTGACCACCGAGCGCTGGCTGACGCCCGAATTCACCGAAAATTTCTCCGGACGATCGTTGGGTGAGCAGTGGAGCCAGCGCGGCCAGAGTTATGAGAAGTCCAGCCTGCGCCGCTGTTCCAAGGGGAGCCCTAAAGCGGTCAAGGTCGGCGGCGGAAAGCTGCGCCTGAGCGTCATCAAGGACAAGAGCCGCAAGGGCAAGTGCAAGGCGGTCAAGCGCGGCAAGGCCACTCGCGCCGACTACCGTCTCAACGGTCACGTCGGCACCCAGAACGCCATGTCCTTCAAGTACGGCTTCGCCGCTGCCCGCATCAAGATGCACAAGCGCCGCGGCCAGCACTCCAGCTTCTGGCTGCAGCCCCAGGTCGAGCGTCGTGGCAAGCCCAGCAGGGCCGGCGCCGAGATCGACGTCATCGAGTACTTCGGTGACAAGCACCCCCAAGGCGGTCTGACGAGCTTCATCCACTGGAAGCGGGGCAACCGCTCCGTCATGACCGGCTCCTGGATCAAGGACTCGCGGAGCTACCTGAAGAACAGGCGTGACGGCTGGTCGAAGAACTACCACGTCTTCTCCGTCGAATGGACGCCCAAGATGTACATCTTCCGCATCGACGGCAAGGAGACCTGGCGCACCCGCGTCGGCGTGTCCGGCCAGCCGCAGTACCCCATCCTCAGCATGCTCTCCTCCGACTACGAGTTGTCGCTGATGAAGGACAAGCAGCTGCCCCAGCACATGTACGTCGACTGGCTCCGGGTCTGGGAGGCCTGAGCCGCCTCCGTCCCCTGACGCGCCGTCGACCCCTCGGGGGTCGGCGGCGCGTCGTGCGTTGCGCTGGAATGACGACGGGGCCAAAAGTCAGTTGAACTCGCCAGTAGACTCAGTGGACGTGCGCGGAAGGACTCGCTGTGCGCGCAGGAACAGCTTGATTTCGCTCGGTTGGAGCGTTTGCGAGATATCCACGCGCGTGGCGAGCGAAGATCCAGACCGATGCATGACGACCGCCTGGGACTCCACGGGCTTGACCCCTGGCGGCACCGTGAGGGCAGTCAGATGCGGGACGTGCCGCTTCGCCACCAGAGCTGAGTCGGTGAATACGTCTTGGGTGAACGGGGTTGCGGGTTGGGTCGCGGAGGCGATGAAGGCCCGATGGTCCTGAATCTCACCGCCCGAGTATTCGCCAATGCGGCGCACCTTCAGAGGAGGAGTACGGATTTCCTCATCCGCCACCATCTCGGCAATGACGTCGCGCACGGCCAGAGTCCTCGACTCCCGCTCACGCGGGTCCTTGATCGTGCGGAGGAGGTCCGCGCGTGGCCCCAACTCCCGAAGACCAAGGTCGAGATCTGCAGGGAGGTCACCGCTGCGACCGTTACGGCCGGGATCATTGGCGAAACTCCGCGACACGACGTAGTCGAATGAGCCTCGCAACCAACCGCGCACGCACATCGCTTCGACTGCTTCAGCGACCAATTCCTGAGGAGGGTCGATGCTGACCCCTGCTGGCACGGCGAGCGCCACAGCTGCGGGCAGGCCCTGCGGATGCAGGTCTCGTTCGGGTTCGGGAGCGGCAAGCTCTGCCCAGGGTCTGTGGAGGAGCTCCGCCAGGATGTCGCTCCAGTCGAGGACGCCCTCATACATCAAGGTCCAGCGCTTCTCCTGCTGACTGGCGGCGACGTACTCGTTGCTGGCCACCCGCAGTGTGTCGAGACGAACACGGACCTGCCACTCATATTTCCTCAGCGCGCGGTAATACAGGTGTCCGCCCATGAAGAAGATGACCACGATGGCGAGCGCCATGATCAGCAGGGCGCGAACGGCGTACTTGTCGAGGAACAGTTGCCACCACTCCCCTTGCCAGACCCATACGAGCAGCGCGCCGACCGCAAGCAACACCAGCGACGTGATCCACGACGCCACGAGGGTTTTCCGCGCCCGGGTCAGCGGGTCGGTGGGTGGCGCGGTCTTGTTGTGCTCCACCTTTTCCAGAGCCGAGTGAGCAAGCTGCTGCTCGTGCGCCCTGTTGTCGTAGACCCGCGACGCCAACTGCCACAACAGGGACTTCTGCCGCTGGCTGACCTCCTCCAGCGGATGTTCGGGTGTCGCAGCGACGGATGAGGCGGGAGAGTCGGCAGCCGATGCCAGCGCGGCCGCAGGTTCACTCTGGTCGACCGGAGCAGCAACGTCGACTCCGCGCAGAGCGTGTGACCCCGAATTCGGTAGGGGTACGACGTAGGTCGGGGGAAGCACCTCGTCCAGTTCTGCGCGTCGCTGTCGCGCAAAGGGCGCCGGCAGGTCGGAACCGTCGACGAGACCGATCGCCAATTCGCGCAGCATGCGCCAGGCAGTGGGAGTGCTCTGTCCCCAGGTGGCGGCGTCCTCTTCCAGGCGGCGAGGCTCCAACGCGCGGGCGAGGTTGTCGATACGGACAGTGGCTCCCCACACCGCTTCGTCAGGGGTAACCGGGTCGACGCGGCCGATCTCCCCCGCTTCGGTGCCCACGATCGTCTTCGTGACGCCGCGCTCGACGGCTCCCTGTGCCTGGCTGCTGAAGAAGCCAACAGCGGCCAACGGCAGAGTCGCCTGAAAACGAAGCCAGTCGGCGATCATCGAGCCGAGTGGCACTTCGGTCTTGGTGAGGACTTCGCTCGGTCGGTCGGCCCGCAGCCAGTCCGGCTCACGGAGCAGCCGGCCCAGCACCTGATCGACCAACTGGGTGGGACGATCGGACACGAAGCCCCACTTGATGTAGCGAACAGCGCCGTCCGGCACACCGGCGACAGCAGAGACAGCGGCGACCGCCATCCGTTCTGCCCGGTCGTCCCCAATGATCAGTTTGGCCTGGCACCGGATGACGAGCACGTCGTCAGCCCCTGTGGTCGAGTCCAACTCGGTGCGGTCGAAGGCAGCCTCGCCCATCCCGACCCACAGACCGCCGACGGTCGCCGCGGCAGCAAGGGCATGCCCATGGAGGTTTTCCCGAGCTCTGATGAACATGTTCAGACGGTCCAGGTCTGGTCGGTCTTCCGGGGACACGACAGCATTAACCTCCCAGCCGTGCTGCAGGATCGAGGGCTGCTGGGGGGCAAGGTCGGTCTCGGGAACCAACAGGTTGATGCGCTGCAGACTCACCCCGCCGTCACCTGGTCGGGTCCCCATGGGCATCGCCCGCTTGACCAGCGTCGCCACTTGCTCGCACACCTCGACGAGGGCTTGCGCTGACGAATCCGCATGGACCAAGGGGTGCAGGACGATCAACCTGATCAGGCGACGTCGCCGGCTGCCGAGGTGACGCATCAACTCGATCGGTGTGGCATGCCCCACGACTGAGGCATGGACAAGGACCGGTCCATGCTCGGCAGCGGTGACGAATGCGGGCGACACGATCGCAAACTCCTGCAGCAGCCCCTGACTGTGCCAGTCAGCTGCCAGCTCACGCACTGCCTCGCCGTCCGCGTCGTCGTCAGTGATGACGACGGTGAAGGTGTCGTCACTCAGTTCCACGTACCGTCTCCCGCTCCGTCATCCAGTTCGCGGACTGCTCGCACGATCTCCTCGAGCGACGTCCGGATGTCGACGCGGAGTTCGTAGGCGCGTGGCACCGCCGACTCGCTGCGGCGTTCGACGCTGGCGAACAGGGCCTGATAGCTCTTGAGCAGCAACTCGGCCCGGGACTCAACGGCCGTACGGCGCTCGGTCCAGGTCCCGGTCCCAGAACCGGCATGCTCCACCTGAGGCGTCGGCGCACCCTGGGGAAGCCGACCGTGCAGCACCCACTCCGACAACTCCTTGACCGGCGATTCGTAGGCGTCGAGACCGCCATTCCCGCTGGTTCCGAGATCGCGCAACCGTCGGTAGGGCAGGATCGGTGTGATCTCGGCCGAGACGCTGATCTCGACGAAGGCCAGCGGGAGTGACTCCAGCGCCAACGGCAGGTAGTCGTGCTGCGCATGGATGCCGGCGGCGAGCAGCGGCGCTGGGAACGAGCGCCAGGCACCGCTGCCACCGGTCGCGTTCGGCACGAAGATGGTCGCCTCCTCGTCGTCGAACTGCACTTGGTTGAGGATGGTGGCGGTGAACCACCCTCGCACCATGGCCTTGCGGACCGAAGGCGCTGCTGGGATGAACTCCGGAAGTTCGCGAGCCCGACGCCAACGCCAGAACTCTTCACGACCGTCCGCCGTCTTGCTCCGGTCGCCCCACTCCTCCGCGATGGGCTTCATCAACGAGTCGAAGACGACTGGTTCATAGGGCTCGACCAGCACGGTGAAGGCGTCGATGAAGCCGCGGTCGCTGATGGTGAACCCCTTGGCCGTGTCGGCGGACCAGAGGCCCTTGGCCTCCAACACGCGCTTCACGACAGCGGCCTCGTCGGAGTTCGCCGCGATCGGTAGTTCGGTGAAGAAGGTTTCACTACGTACGTCGTGTCGTCCATGCACCGCGACCAGCACGCTCTTCTTGATGCCCACCAGGGGCTGGGCTGCATCGACGGAAGCGGCGAACTGCCGCTCGAAACGGGACAGCCTCTTGCTCCGCTCGGCCGGCTCCACATGGTCGGCATCGAAGTAACGGGACAAGCCCTCCTTGACGTAGCTGCCCGCCGGAGTGCCCGGGGTGTGCAGCCAGTCGATGGCCCGGTCGAGCAGGTCTTGGGCGGACATCTTGATGTCGAAGGCAGCCCGCTGCTGGGACGCCAGCTCGACCTGCAACTCGTGCGCACGAGGGGTCCAGGCGCCTGGTTGAGTCACCAACTTCTGGCGTTCGGGTTCGTGCTCTGGGGCGCCGGCGATGATCAGACGTAGGACCTTGTCGAAGGCTCCGTCGCGGTCTGTGACCTGCACGGTCCTCGAAGCCAGGTCGTAGAGAGTCGCACCGTAGGAACCGGGTTCCTCGAGGAGGAACTCATTGGCCGCCGGCAACAACACCTTGGGGACCTCGTCCCCCTCTGGCCAGGAAGAGATGAGCGATGTTTGTCCGTTGCGAGGGTCGCGCTCGTTCTGGAGGGCTTCTCCTGCTCGTTCGATCTCCTCAGCCATGCGCAGCACCACGTTGTCGATGAGGTCGGGAAGGATGCCGATCACGAGTTGCCTCAAGCGAGCCTCGGAGCGGTAGTGGATCGCGGCGATGCCCTGCTTGACGGCCTGATTAATGTTGGGGTGACTGCTGGGCAGCAGGTCACCGTCCGCGGTGCGCAGGGCGCTCTCGATCTCACCCTCCAGGTTTTCGCCAGCACGTAGTTGCTTGCCCGCCTCCTGTTCGAGCTCGGTGCGAACAGCGCGCAACTCCTCCGCCAGCTTGCGGAAGAGGATGCCGCTCACCACGACTCCCTCCAGACCGAGCGTGGTGGAGGCCAGGAGACGGATGTCGGCCTGAATGCTCGCCACCCAGGCTCGGCCGCGCTCGCGGTTCGCCACGTCGAACTCGTCCAACGTGCGGTCGATCAGCTCTCGGACCTTCTGCGAGATGCGGTCACGCCACTCGGTGACACTGAGGCCCTTGGCCGGCACGGAAGCCGTCACCTGTTGGTAGATCCTGTCCTTGAGCGTGAGCAAGGAGTCGTTCCGTGTCTCGGGCCGGATCGCGTCGAGGATGTCGTTCTGCTCCTCGGTCCGCTCGTTGAGCTGCGACATGTTCAGGAACGCACTGAATCGCTGGTCGGCCAGTTCCTGGGCGATCACGCGGGACTGGCGCTCATCGCCTCTGACACGTGTCTTCTCGTGACGGAACAACAGTTGCTCCACGGCAGCGCGTGCCAACCTTTGTGCCGCATAGTCGCGGAAGCGGTCCCGGCCCAGACCGACGCGCGCCGAACCCATCGCAGTGAAGGGCGTCTCCATCTCGTTCGTCTTGAGCCGGAGCTCGTCGGGCACCGCGATCGCGGACGAGGTCCAGTTGCCCGACACGTAGGCATCCATGCGGTCCTGCAGGCTGGTGCTGGTCATCCAGGAGGCGAGGGACCTGCCGATGGCGTTGTAGATGTCGTTCTGCGTGCGGTAGGTGACGAACTCATTCTTGGCTCCCACCAAGAAGTTGTAGCGGGGTCCGAGGCGGTCGATGTCGCCGATCGCCACGCCTTGGCGGTTGAGGATGTTGGACGTTTCCTTCGACGGTCCCTGCTTGTTCCAGTAGCCCGACATGAGCTCGGAAAGGGTGGCCAGGGCATTGGGCCGCACACCGCGTCGGCGTGCCGGGTCGAGGTAGTCGAAGACATCAGGGGAATAGAGGATTCCCATGGACTCGCCCGGCCAGACACCGTTGCCGCTGGCACGCAGCAGATCGCAGACGTCGATGACCGCGCCAGCGCCGGAGCCGCCGGCGATGGAGGACACGACGACGGCCATGGGGGTCTTGATGACGCTGGAGGGCGTCCCGCCAGTCAAGGTGGTCAGCTCCATGAGCTCGGACGTCACATCGCGGCCATTGATGTTGCGGATGGCGTCGTCCATCCGGGCCTTGGCGGTCTTCAGGTTGGCCAGGGTGATGATGCGACCCAGCGCGCGGAACTGCCCGGCACCACGTTCCACGGGAACGGCGACCTGGTCGGCGGACGGGCGCCACCCGGCAATGGCATCCCCGGCATCGGACCGGCCGGAGCCTCCGGCCAAGGCCGAGTCGATGTTGCGGTAGTTAACCCCGGCGGTCACCAGACCGGCGTACTCGGAGTTGGCCAACTGCGGGGGGAGGTCCGGGTCATCGCCGTCGGCGACACTGGGAACGTCGATATGGAGGAACTGCCACGCCGCTGGGAAGTCGCCTTCCCAGCCGATCTCGCGCAACCTGCGCTCCAACTCGTGATGGACGATGCGCAGGGTCTTCCCGCCCGATCCACCCACTCCGATCATCATGAACGGTCGCAGCATCAGTCAGTCCTTATCTCTGAGGAAATCAGGCAACGGCGGGAGAACATCGCGGTGAGGCGGTGCCGCCGGAGAAGTCTTGGGTGGGCGTGCAGATCGACCGCGTCTGTTGCGCCCGGCCGGTGGCGCCGATGGCGCAGAGGGAGTCGATGGTGCGTCGTGTGACAACCAGTCCGGCAGGCCCGCCCCACCGGGAGATGCCTCGGGGGCGCTGACGGATTCGTCCACGCTCGGGGCGTCCCGAGATCCGTCTCGATCAGTCAGGGGTGGTGCGACCGTCGGCGTCGTCGCCATCTCTTCGAGGAGGTGGCGCCAATCGACATCCCTGCTCACGACCCGGGCCCGCTCATTCGCGCCTGCCACGTCCACCCCCTGGGGGATCACGACGACCAGTCGTCCGGTGGCCTCCTGCTCCCCGTTCAGGTGGTCGATGGTGATGAAGGCGGCGTCCACGGATCCGAGTCCGACTGGCGCCTCGAGGGGACTACTCCCCTGATTGGCCCCGAAACCGGACACCAGCTTCTTGGCGGCCGAGGTGGATGCGACGCCGCGTGGCGCTCGCAGCGAGAACAGGCGTGTCGCGCGGAGATGGACGCCGGTGCCAGCCACGTCCATCCGACTGGCACGTTTGGTGCCTGAGAAGGGCGCGTTCCGTAGGTCGTCGGGCTCCACCAGTGCGTGACCATCGAGGCGGAAGAGCCCCTCCGGGCTGACCCTGACAGGGATGCTGGTGATGCGGGTGCCCGACGACATCGAGAACTTGCCGAGCAGCAAGACGTTGCTCCCGATCAGCAACAGCGCCGGGATCAGCAGCGCCATGATGATGAGAGCTGCGACGAGCATCCAGCGCTTGCCTTGATCGATGGGTCGCGTCATGTCGAGGGACGCGGGGATGCTGAGTTGGATCTGCTCTCCGTCGGAGCTGATGACGTCGAGCGCGATGTCACCCTCAGCGACGCCGTCCGCCGACACCCCCGGCGCCAGCATCACGCTCAGGGTGCGCTCACCCGATCGGGGCACTGTCAGACAGTCGGTCGCCGTGGTGGCGGAGACACTGGACTCGCTCCCAGGCACCACGAACGGAGAATCCGCGAGGCACACCTTGGTCTGACCCAGTTTGCTCCCGGTGACCCGGAGCTCAGCTGTGCGAACGCCCACCCCCTCAACCGAACCGAAGTCAACCGTCTCCGGGGTGACTGACGGGAAGGCCGGCGGCAGTTCGAGCTTGAGCCGGAAGCGGCCCTGGATCGGTCCGAGCGGCACGCCGGACGGACGGGTTCGAGCTGTGATCTCGACGGCAAAGACCGCAGACAACGACACGGCCTTGGTGTCGAGGGGGAAATCGGCGCTGATGATGCCGTCGTTCGAGATCGTGACTGGCAGATCCCTGCCATCCTGCTTGACCGTGGCCTGCACGTCGTCGTAGAGGGTGGCGGGGATCGCATTACCGGCCTGGTCCTGGATCTTGAACTCCACCACGTTGTCCTGGCCCGCCATGACTGACCTAGTTCTCGCTGCGATCTCGGCGCCCCAGAACCAGTAAGTCTCGATGGTGGCAGCGCCGCTGGGAGCCAGCGTCCACGTCTGGGGTTTGCGGTCGAAGGTCGGGAAGGTCAGGTTGATCGTGGTGAGAGAGTCGCGCTGGAGCACGTCAAGGCGGGCACCGGACAGATCACGAGCCAGCCCGTCGGAGACCACCACTCGTTGTCCGTCGGGGCCCCGGAGCGCCAGGCGACCGGTGCCCTGCACGATGACGCGCACCGCAGCCGTCCCCGGATCCACGCGCAGTTCGTAGCGCCCGTCCGGGCAGTCGGGGCCCGGGCAGGTGATGGCCCCGGCAGAGGTGCCTCCGGCGACCAGGGCGCCAGCACCTGCGAACAGCAGCTGAAGGCTGGCGGGGTCGTCTGCGGGCAGGTAGACACCGTGGGCGTCGTCGCTCCCCAGAGGGACGGTGCCGCAGGACGTGGCTTCGCCGCTACCCTCGGCCACTGCCCGAAGTTGGTCGCGTTGTGAATCCGGGACGCGAGCGCCCGGGGTGAACAGGGCGAGCGCCACGACGTTGATTCCTGCGTGGCGCACGGAGTCGGCGATGCCACCCGGTTGGCAGATCTGCTCGGCCGCGGTGCCGGTGTCGGCATCCACGTCGAGAGCCCCGTCGGTGAACCACAGGAGCACCTTGCAGGCGGCGTCGTCGTCGAGTTGACGGGAGCGGCTCGCCAGTGACTTCTTCGCCCCCAGCAGCGCCTGCCGATAGTCGGTGGCATTGCCAGAGTCGCGCTTCGGCAACTCGTCGACGGCCTTGGCGCGCAACTGCTCCGCCGACTTCTCGTCCAGCGTTTGCCAATCCAGAAGAGTCGAATAGCCGCGAGCAAACGTCGCTAGCGAGACTTCGACGTTGACTTTGGGCTGCGAAGCGGGCAATATTGAGGGTGAAGGGCGGCTCAGCGAGGTCGGCCGGTGCCTCCAGGACGAAGAGCTGGATGGCTCCCATCGCGGCATCTGCGGGTGACATGGCTGCCGAGCCCAGAGAGCGATATCCGACGTAGCCCAGAATCAGGGAGAGCGGGACAAGTAGAGCGCCTCCCCACACCGCGACTCGATTGAGCTTCTCCACCTGGCTCTCCTCGGTCTGCGTGCACGCCTCATGGCGGTGGCCCGCTTATGAGACTAGGACAGTCAGAGCTTCTCGCAGGCGATGCCGTCCTTGTCGCGATCCGAGCCGGAGTTGACGTCGTACAGCGCCCGGTCACGCTTGAAGTTCGCCACACGCTGGCCGGACGTCCTGTCGACCGCACCCGGCCGCCCGACCCCGTGCGCGTAGACCTTGTTCATCTCCGTGCAGTTGGCGAATTTCCTGGGTGCAACCTGGACCGCTTGGGCAGGCACGGCCATCAGGCCGACCGAGACCACGGACAACGACACGGCAGCAGCAATTTTTCGCACGAACATGAGGGCTCCTCGAGGCGATGATCAGGACTTCATCACGCTAGGCGAGTCAGCAGCCACGGGTGGCGGAACCGGAAGACTCCTCCCCGCGACTGGTCAGGAAATAGTCAGGTCGGCGGTCCTAACGTGCGGGCATGTCCCCAACGGGTGTGCCGCTCCTCGTGCTGCTGATCCTTCTGATCATCGCGCTCCCCATCACCGCCTTCTGGGTCTGGTCCCGACTTCGACCACGCGTGTGGGCAGTCCTGGCGTGCGCGCTCCTGGTGGTTGCGACCCAGCTCTCCACCGTGGGCGCGATCGCCGTGATAGCCAACCGTTCCGGCCAGTACTACACCGCCTGGTCACAGCTGGCGGAGATCGTCACGGGCGGCCAGCCGACCCAGGGGATCCCGAGTGTCAACACGTCATCGCAGAACGGCACCGATCCGCAGGCAGCGGGGTCGCTCACCCACCAGTCGGTCGGCAGCTTCTCGACCAAGGACGAGTGGGCCACCAGTGGCAGGCTCGAATCGGTCACGATGCAGGGTGCCAACTCCGGGCTCACGTCGCACGCCTTCGTCTATCTACCGCCTGAATACTTCCAGCAGGCGTTCGCACACACCCGATTCCCGGCCGCCGAGGCCATCTCCGGCTATCCCGGGAACGACCGCAATCTCGTGCAGTTGTTCAAGTACCCCAGCGTCCTCCGCGCAGAGGTTGCTGCCGGTCGCGCCAGGCCGATGGTGCTGGTGATGATGCGGCCCTCGTTGAACTACCGACGCGACTTCGAATGCACCGACGTGCCGGACGGCCCGCTGCCCCTGACCTTCTTCGCCCAGGACGTGCCGAGAGCGATGAGCCGCCGCTATCGCGTACCGGCCACCGGGTGGGGCGTACTCGGCGACTCCACCGGTGGCTATTGCGCAGCGAAGTTGGCGATGAACTATCCCGACACGTTTCACGCCGCGGTCTCCCTGTCGGGCTATTACACCGCGCTGCAGGACAACACCACCGGGGACCTGTGGGGTGGTTCACCGGAGATCCGCAACCTCAACGACCTGGGCTGGCGGCTGGCGCATCGCCCCGCCCCGGCCACCTCACTGTTGGTGACCATCTCGAAGCAGGAGAAGAGCGACTTGGGGTACGACAACACCCGGCACTTCATGAGTCTGGCCAAGGCGCCCATGCAGGTCGACTCGATCGTCACCCCGACCGGCGGCCACGACCTCGCCAACTGGACGCGACTGATCCCCCGGACCCTCGACTGGCTCTCCGGCAAACTTCCGGCGCAGGAGGTCACCCGATGAGCGGCATGGCGGGGTTCTCCTCCACTCGGTACGGCGCACGGCGGGCCGCGGCGCGCGCCCGGGTGCCGGAGTCGTGCAGCGAAGAGCGGACCAGGTGGATCACCTCCTGGCTCGTCGCCGCTCTCGCCCTGGCCGTGTTCATCTCGGTCCTCCCCACCCCGCTGCGTCATCTCCTGCAGGGGGTGTTCGGCAGCCGCGGGCTCATCGGTCCGATCGCCAAGTCTGTCGCGGTCACGCTCTGGGCGGTCGGCCTGCTCATGACCGCCCGTGGGCTGCGCCACGGTCACCGCCTCGCCTGGATCCTGACCGTGGCGAGTCTCAGCGCCGCCATGACCGCGCACCTGATCTATCACGATGATGCCCTCGAGGCGGTCCTGCTCGGCGCCGGTGCGCTGTGGCTGGTGGCACGTCGGCACTCCTTCGGCGTCCTCCCCTCCTGGGCCACGACCGCGAAAACTGTCGCGGTGACCCTCGGAGTCCTGGGAGTGGGGGCAGCACTGTTCGGTCTCAGCGCCGTCGACGTCCTCCCCGAGTTCGACCCCGTGGCGGGACCGCTCGGCTTCCACAGCGGTGTCGTGTCCACCGCCGTGCTCGTGAGTGCGGTGTGCCTGTTGACGGTGGGCCTGTGGATGGTGCTCTCACCCCGCACACCGCCGCACGTCTCCGAGGCCGAGCACCGCCATCAACGTCACCGTGCCCGCGCGGTCGTCACGGCTCACGGTGAGGGAACCCTGGACTACTTCGCGCTGCGCGACGACAAACGCTGGTTCTTCCACGGCGAGAGCGTGGTGGCGTACGCCGTGCGTTTCGGTGTCTGCCTCGTCTCCCCGGACCCGATCGGTCCGGTCGCCGAACGTCGCGCGGTCTGGACGGCGTTCATGGATCTCGTTCGCAGCCACGGGTGGAGCGTCAGCATCATGGGGGCCAGCGAGGAGTGGATCGGGCTCTACGAGTCGTTCGGGCTCCACCCGCTCTACCTCGGCGACGAGGCCGTCGTGGACTGCTCCACCTTCAGCCTCAGTGGCAGCGCCATGAAGGGTCTGCGTCAGGCCTGCAACCGCGTCGACAGGGCCGGCTTCACCGTCACCTTCCACGACCCCACCCAGCTCGATCCGGCCGATCGTCGTGACCTCCTCGCGCTGGCACAGGTGAGCCGTGTCGGCGAAGTGGAGCGCGGGTTCTCGATGACGCTGTCGCGGCTCTTCGACGAGGACGACACCGGCCTGCTGCTCAGCGTCACCCGCGACGAGGACGGGCGACCACGGGCCTTCATCCAGTGGACCCCGGCTCCCGGCATCGGGGGCTGGTCGCTGGACGTGATGCGTTACGACACCGACCACGACGTGCCCAACGGCGTGATGGAGCACCTGATCGTGCGGACCATCGAACGGCTGGCGAGTCGTGGCGAGAAGGGTCTCGGGCTCAACTTTGCCATCCTGCGCACGGTGGTGACCGCTGAGGCGAGCACCCGCTCCGAACATTTCCGTCAGCGCGCACTCGAGGCACTCTCGGGGCGTACGCAGATCAACTCGCTGTGCCGCTTCAACGAGAAGTTCGCTCCGGAATGGCGTCCGCGCTATGTCGTGCTCAGCAGCGTCGACACGGTGTTGTGCCAGGGGCTGATGATCTCGGCTGCCGAGGGGCTGAGCGACCTGCCCGTGATCGGGCGCTTCATGACAGGGGTCGGGCGATGATGATCGCACTCACTGCCGCCGTTGTGGGGGCGCTCGCCTACGGCGTCGGCTCGGTCTTGCAGGCCTATGCCGCGCAGCGCGCCACCGGGTTCGCAGTGCTGAGACACCCGGCGTACGTCCTCGGCTTCGCGTTCGACATCACGGCGTTTGCCGCGTCGGTGGTTGCCGTGCGCGATCTGCCGCTCTTCGCCGTCCAGTCGGTGCTGGCCGCCTCGCTCGCGGTCACCGTGGTGCTCGCGCGCTTCATCCTCGGCACTCCCCTGCGCCGTCGCGACGGCGTGGCGATCGTGGGCGTGATCGGGGCGCTGGTCGTGCTCGCGCTGGCCTCGGGTCAACAGTCCGCGCAGCTCGCGCCGTCGTGGTTCACCGCCGCACTGCTCGGAGCGGTCGCCGGCGCCGCTGCTGTGTTGTTGGCTCTTTACCGCCGCGGCAATGCCATGGCCCTGGCCGCGCTGGCAGGTGCGTCGTTCGGTGGCTGTGGCATCGGCGCTCGTGCCCTCGACCTGACCGGCGGCTGGTTCGCGACGCTGGGCCACCCCACTGCCTGGACCATCCTCGCCTTCGGCATCGTCGGCTCACTGGCCTACGCCCGCAGCCTCGAACATGGATCACCCGGATCCGCCACTGCCACCCTGTGGGTCGTCGAGGTCGCACTCGCGGGACTCGTCGGGATCACCGCACTCGGCGACCGCGTGCTCCCGGGCTGGGAGCTGCCCGCGCTGGGCGCGATCATCGTCGCGGGGCTGGGGTGCGTACTGCTGGCGCGGGCCCAGCCGCACCCCGTACCCGCTATCGCGGCAGACCGGCAGCCAGCAGAGTCCGTGCGATGAGCGCGTGACCGGCGGCATCGGGGTGGTCTCCATCGTCGGCCAGCAACGTGGCTTCCCCGAGCTCCGGCTGGTGGAAGGGACCGAAGAGGTTGACGTAGCGCGCGCCGGCCTTCGCGGACGCTGCCCGGATCTCGTCGTTGACCTGGTGGGTCAACTGGATCGACGCCTGCAAACCCTCCGGCCCGAAGGCCTGTTCGGCGACCTCCTTGTCCTCGAAGACATTCCAATACCCGGTGACGAGCACCGAGGTCGGACGTCCCGCACGCAAAGAAGTGATCTTGTTCAGGATGGTGGTCAGCTGTGCCCGCATGTCACGTAGTTCCGCATCCACGCACGCGATCTTGCTGCCCACCGTGCACTCGCCTTCGACGACTTCGTCATGACGGGGACCGAAGTCGTTGGCACCGATCGTGAGCAGCACCACGTCTGCGTGAGCGACCTCCCTGGACACCCGCGGCTGCTTTAGCTGGTCGAGCAGCCCCTCGGTGTCCTGGCCGCTCACGGCCTCGTTGGTCACCCGTACCGACGCGCCCGTACGCCGGCTGAGCAGGCGACCGTACAGCTGCGGGAACGGCGTGCAATCGCACGCCGCGCCAGCGGGAACCGAATCACCGAGCGCTACAACCACATGCTTGCCCGGGCCCGACCCAGCAGTCACCTGGGTAGGTGGCACGGCCGGCTCGCTCAGGCTGAAGCCCACGCCGACAAGGACCAGCAGTGACACGATGACCAAGATCGGCATAGCCACCGTACGGAGCCCGCGCCCGATCCTTGGGTGAGGAGTCGGGAGGCGGGGGCGTAGTTGCATCTGTGACCAGATTAGAGCGGTGGGCCTAACGGGACCGGCATTCGATCAGCCGCCCCTTTTCGGCGGTACATCAGAAATCGTCCTCATCGCTGTCGCGATCATCGACTACACGTGCGGGACGAACGAGTTTCGGCAGGAGCGCCAAGGTCTCCTCGCCGCGTCGACGTGCCAGTGCCAACTCATCGCCGTCGAGGCCGAAGATGGGGACACCCACGGTGAAGGCAGCGTTGAAAGCTGTGCCGATGGCAACCCCCGGGGACCCGCTCTCCACCGCGGAGAGCGTACGGGCGTCGACTCCGATGCGGACCGCGAGTTCGCTCTGCGTCCAACCACGCGTGATACGGGCTCGCTTCACCTGCCCGCCCAGCACCGCCAGCGCGTCTCGGGAGGCGCGAGAGACCGCTACAACTCGCTTCATCGTTCACCACCATCAATAAAATGTAACTGTGACCCTCAGCATGACATTTTATTGTGGTGACGAAGCAACTCGTCATCCATTGAAGGGCATGACCATGACCTTCTGCTCGTCGGAAAGCGACGGCGAAACGTCTTTGACCGTGGGCGTGTGACGCGCGGATCAGCTCGGAATGGGGCCGACGTAGCGGCTACGAAACTTCGTCGACCAACTCTGCAAAGTCGGGATCTCGTCTGCAGCGTCCAGCATGGACTCGATCGACACGCACCTCAGGCGACTCGCGTCCGACAACATCGGCTCGATCACCCCGGCAGCGGCCTTGACTCCCGGGTCGTCCGCGAGAGCTACGACCGCCACCCACCCGGTTCCATGACGTCCGCTCTTCTCAAGGGCGGCCGCGAGCAGGAGGTTGCGCCAGAGCTGGTTAGACGCCCGACCCTGCAACTTCTCCGTTGCGGCCTCTGGATCCGTGAACCAGCCGGAATCCCGGGTGACTTGCTCATAGGGAGTTTCCCAGTACTCCGTCGTGCTGAACGGCTCCGTGTACTTGGTCTCGACTCCGCAGAAGCGCGACTCCCCCGACTCGGTCTCATAAAAGACGATCGCATCGAGCGCGGTTCGGTCGTCCAAGAAGTCCTTAGTCGGACGTGGCGCCCACTCACACACCACATCAGTGATCTTCGCGGCGTTCTCGTCGAGCACGCCTTGAACAGCTGAAGGAAGTCGGGTTCTCCTCGCATGGTGCCGAACAGGTTGAAGCAGAGCGGCATGCTGGACAGCATGTTGCGCCTCAACCGGATGGGGTCGAGGGAACCACCCTCCGACTTGACCTCACCAATGCGTACCTCAGCGTGCTCGAAGGCAGCCTCGCTCAGGAAGTTCAGCCGTGGATCTCTCTGCACGTCTTCTACTCCGAGGTAACTGCCCAGCGCGAGATAGTTCTTGTAGGGACCAGGCGCGACGTCGAGGACATGTTCGCGATACCAAGACTGGCGGCGGCGAGAACTGGCCGTCCGCTTGGACTCCTTCGGAAACAGTTCGGGCGCATCCCACGCAGGAAAACCCTCCCCTGCGTCCAGGCTTGTCTCCAACGCCGTCTCGACTTCTTCCTCCAGGTCCTGCACCACCTCCCAGAAGTCCTCGACGGTCGTCGGAAAGACAAGCTGCGTCCGAACCTGCTCATCTGCAGTTCGAGAACGTCACCGTCCTGGACGAGGTGAACGTCCGCCTCGGTGTCTTCGCTGACCACATCCGAGGCTTCGTCCAACGAGTCGACGCCCAGGTGAGTCAACAACTCCTCGACGCTGCGCAGTACACGTTTGCCGTCACTCACACCTTCATCCATCTATTCACGCTAATGCTTCGAAGCGTGGACGGGGGCGAAACCTCCAAGGCCCTGTCACCGTCCGCACTGCGTCATAGGGTCGTGTCATTACCGAATGCGTCGAAGGGACCTCATGAACATCGAGCCGATCACCCTCGAAGACGCACATGCTCTGGCTTCTCGTGCGCACGCCGGCCAACTGGACAAGCTCGACGTGGACTACATGGAGCACGTGCGCGCCGTCGCAGACGGCCTGGTCGACTTCGACCTCGACCTCCAGATCGCCGGCATGCTGCACGACGCGGTCGAGGACCACCCCGAGACGACCTTGGAGAGCCTGCGCGCAGCGGGGGTGTCCGAGCGCTCTCTCGCCGCCATCGCTCTGGTGTCCACCAATCTCCATCCAAGCCTGTCGTACGAGAAGATGATCGAGCAGATCACCTCCTCGCCTGACGCGACCCTGGTGAAGATCTCCGACAACGCCCACAACTCGCGGCCGGATCGAGTGGCTGCCTTGCAGCTGAAGACCGGGAAACCGCCCAACCCGAGGTACGCCGCGGCTCGCGAGGTGCTGTGGCGTGCCGTTTCCTCTGAGGACGTCGCCACGATCGTCCGCCGGGTGGCCCCCGCCCTGCTCGAGTCACCCTGACCGCTCGCCACTACCGAGGCGCGACCTCAGTCCTCGTCGGGTCGGACCGTACGACCGCGCTTGCGGTTGTTGCGGTGGTAGGAGTCGCGGCTCAGCTTCGACATGTAGGCCGAGCCCACGTCGTCGGTCATGGCACCCATGCAGTCGACGTCGGCGAGCTCTGCACGGATCTCGCCGACGACATCTTCCGGAGCGACGTCGAGGGCGCTGCGCAGCCGCCACTTGGTCTCCCCGAGCAGCTTCTTGCCGCTCTCGAGATCGCCTCGTTCGAAGGCCTCTGAGGCCTGTCGCTTCGCGTCCTGGGCTTCTTGGAAGAGCACTTCGGAGTGGACGCTCGGGTGCGGGATCCGACCGGCAGCCTCGTCACCGGGCACGACATTGACGCTGATCGGCAACCCGACGGAGTGCTCGATCAGACCCGGCAACTCGACGTACGACAGCTCCAGCGTGGCGATCTTTGCCAGACCGAGAGCCGCCAGCGCGGGCACCTTGAGCTTGAGCAGCACCTTGCGCGTCTCGGCCGCAAAGAGGTCGCCGAGTTCGATCATCACGGCACCGTCGCCGATCTGCTGGGCCGGCAGGTCATTGAAGAGCCGCAGGAACTCGACCGCCGGCTCGAACCTGACCGTCAGGGACAACGCCTGGACCACCTTGTTGAGCAGGCCATCGACCTCGCCGGCGATGGCAGCCCCTGCAGCGTCGGGGTTGTCGGCGAAGACGTGGTTGCCGTTGCCCGAGCGGGCGATCGCGGTCAGCAGTGTCTCGTCGTAGCCCTGCCCGTAGCCGAGCGTCGAGGTCACCAGACCGCCCGCGTACGCCTTGGCGGTGATCGCAGCGAACTCGTCGGGACTGCTGATGCCCATGTTGACGTGGCCGTCGGACACAACCAGGAGTGTGCCCCCGGCGGTGGCGACACGGCGAAGCTCGCGCAGGCCTCGCACGTAGCCAGCGGAGAGGTCGGTGCCCCCGCCCGAGTGGACGCCGTCGATCTGCGCGATGACGCTCTCCTTGTCGGTGAGAGCCCCCGCCGGGACGACGACCTGCGCGGAGTCGTCGAAGGTGACGAGACCGAAGTTGTCGGTCGGCTCGAGCCGGCGCACGAGGGCGATGAGCGCCTTCTTGGCGCCCTCGAGGGGCGGACCCGACATCGATCCGCTCCGGTCGAGGACGACCTGCAGCGAGGCTTGCGGGCGGGCAGCCTCAGCGAGCGCCGCGGGCGCCTCCACCTCGAGGAGGACGGCGACCTCGTCCTCGGCTTCGTGGGCGACGAGGTTGACGTCGAGCATTGCATTGATCTTCATGGTGACCTCAGATTCCTGATGGGGATGCGGGATGGGACGTAACAACGGGGTAGTTCACGACGCTTCGGCGATGCGGATCGAGCGGATGATGCGGACGACGTCGAGCGGGTTCTCCGCCCGCCAGCGGGCGACCCGGGCCAGAGTCGTACGCCGCTCGGCGGTGCTGGCCGAGGTCCGTCCGAAGTGCGAGGCGAGGGCGTCCTCGGCGTACCAGACGTTCGCGATGGGCCGCGCCGCGCGGATGGCGGACAGGGCCTCGACCGGGTCCCAGCCGAGGCCGAGCAGGACCGCGAACCCGGCGCTCGGGCCCCGGTTGATCCCCATGTGGCAGTGCGTGAGGATCACTCCCCCATCGGCAATGGCCGCGAGCGCCCACTCGACGATGCCGTCGAACCAGGCCGCGGGCACCCGCTGGCCGGCGTCATCGATGCCGTCCCAGCGATAGTTGACCTCGGGGACGTACGACCAGAGGTCGGCGTCGCTGGCTTCGTGGCGGACGTCGAGGACGTGGGTGACACCAGCGTCGACCAGCTCGACGGCCTGGTCTGCGGCGTACTGGGTGTCGAAGGCGAGGTCTCCTCCGACGGCGAGGAAGTCGGTGACGAAGTGGGCATTGACGAGGGTGAAGGTGTGCATCGGGATCTCCTTGTTCGGTGCGGGACAAGCACTTCGACGCCACGGCCTCTGGTCTTCTGACATTCGGTGATTCGGCGGTGGAGGTCCGGCTGGATCCGTAGGGTCGTCGGCATGGACATCGAGGCCGTACGCCGCACCGCGGTGCCGATCGTCGCGTCCCGCGGGCACGGCTTCGGGTTGTCGCTGGAGGACCGCGAAGACCTGCTGCAAGACGTCCTCGTCAAATACCTCCACACGTGGCCCGACGACACGGAGCCCGACAACGTGGCCGCGTGGCTGGAGACCGTGGCCGCTCGCACCATCACGGATCGGTGGCGAGCAGTCGAACGCCGTCCCAAGGCTGCAAACGTCCGGGCCACCGACGAGGACGCCTACGACGTCGTCGCGGATCTGATGGAGAAGACCAAGTCGCGCCAAGCCTCGAGCCCGGCGATCAGCGCGCTACTGCGGGATGAGATCTTCAGTCTCATCTCGGACGAAGAGGCACAGCTGTTGCGGCTGCGATTCGTCGAGGACATGAGCGCGGCCGAGGTTGCCGCGGAGCTGGGGATCACCGGCTCCAACGTCGATCAGCGCGTCACACGGGCGAAGAAGAAATTGCGTACGGCGCTAGCGCAGCGGCCCGATTTGGTAGACGAACTGCGGACCTCGCACCCGAGGCTCTACTCGGGCGGATGATGTGAGGCAGCGAGCGTGCAGTCGGGATCTTGGTCCGAGGCGCCCTTGGAGTCAACCTCGCCCCTCAGTCATGCAGGAGATGGACCACCCAATGATCAGCAAGACCTCCGGCCACGCCGCTGACGATGGCCGCGAAAGCCGTGCGTACCCAATTTTCAGCCTTGTCCAATATTCGCTGCATACGGATGGCCTCACGAGGCTCAGGGTCATCCTCAGATCGAGCAGCGTCCGCCGCCCATAGCAACGCATCCACAGTGTCCTCGTGAGAGCCACGCTGCTGGGCCTCAGCAGCCAAGGAAACCAACGCTTCCGCCAGTTCGTGTTGGGTGGTGATCACAACGGAGCCGGGCACGCTCGAGTGCGAATTTCCACTGTGGCTCATCGACCCACCCGCGTGAACTCCCCTTGCATCGCGTCCCGCTTTATCGTGCCCCACCATGTCTCCGCCGACAATGTCGCCTCCTGCACGCGTTCCTACGTTGGTGCTGTTGTCCTGATCCCCCATAACCCAATCGCCATTCACAACAACATTGTCGATCACGAGCGGTTCGCCCTGTGACATGCGGCGAAAGACCAACTCAGGAAGCACGACTTGCTCAGGGAGAGGAAGACCGAACCAGTCGACGGCGCTCTCAACCATCCTCTGGAAACCGCTGATCGGCTTCTCGACAAGGAGGACCGCTTCCTCCAATAGGGGACTCAACACTCTGAGTCGGTCGCCGTCCATGCGTACGCGATGCTGTTTCCAGAATGGCCGCAACTTGACCCAAGCTCCCATGGTGTAAGAGTGCATACGAACGTAATCCAAAAGGTCAAGCCGGAGAACACTTATGTCATCCTCGGAAAGTTCGAATCGCTGCAGCTCGCCCAAGCGAATTCGCCGTAGCAGCACGACGACCAAGGCGAGCACCGCAAGGAGACCGAGTCGGATGATCCATCGGAGCACAACGTCCATAGATTCATGTTAGCGGTCAATCGCTTCTCAGGGAATCGCACCCCTGAGTGTGAAGAGAGCGATCACTCGTTCGCTGGATTCGACCAGATCATGCCAGAGCGGTCAGATTTATATCATTGAATGTGACAAGCAGGCATGACCCTTCTACCGCCTGGACGATCCGAAGTCCGAACGCCCAGTCTCGATTGATCAATTAGAGTGGTGACGACATCCGCTAGCGCATACCGCCGGTCAAGGCTCGGAAAAGCCAGTCGGAGACTGATTCATGAAATCTCCCTTGATTGCATCAAACGAAGCCAACAAGCGTCTCCCAGGCAACCGCTTCGTCGAACGGCGGTGCCGCTTTTTGTGTCGAGTCATGCTCCACCCCCGAACGTCAGCCGCGTGAGCGCGTCACGAAAACCGGCGTTCGGGGACCCTGCCGGGAGCACCGCGCAGACGGAGGTCATCGCCTCCTCGAGCGGCACGCCGCGGAGCATGGAGTAGGCGATGCCGACGGCCGGGGTCCGCGAGTGCGACGCCACACAGTGCAGCAGCACGGTCTTCCCCTCATCCCGTAGCGCTGCGACTGTGCGGGCGGCGTCCATCAGGACGTAGTCGAGGTTGGGGTTCTGCGCCGGATCCGACTCGTCCATGAGGCGGAAGTTGATGTGTTCGACAGCCTCCGGCACCTGAGTGCGTCCGGTGAGGCAGAGACTGACGACCGCGTCGACGCCCTCGGGGAGGCGGTCGAGTGCGGTGGCGGACGCGAGCCACACGTCCCGGTCGTGGGGGTGCCTGGCGAGCGCAGGCTTGCCGTGTTGGAGGCGGACGTAGTCGATGTGATCGACCAGCGGCCAGCCGTACTTGCCGGTCTTCCCGTGACGGGCCGTGAGATAGGCGAACCGCTCCAGGTCGTGAGCGGTCACACCGGGCCAGCCGTGCAGGATGCGTCGCCACTGCGCAGGAATCGCGCTCATCCCCCAGCGTGCGCCGAGGAGCGCGCCGGCGATGGCGGCGACGGTGTCGGTGTCGTGGCCGATGCGGATGGCGGTGGTGAGCGAGTCGACGAGGTGACCGCAGGGCTCACGCTCCGTCGGGATCGGCGTGTGGGTGATCGCGGACCACGCTGCCTGCAGGGCCCCGACGGACCACGCGTTCTTGGTGAATTCGCGCGGGTCCTTGGCCTCCGCCTCGGCCAGCACCTCGCGCCAGCGGTCGGTGTTCGGCACCCACTCAGCGATGTCGTCGTACGACGGGAAGGCGCCGGTCAGCACCGCGTGCCTGATCATCAGACACCACACCACGCAGGCCTCCCCGGCCAGATCCTGGTGGTGGGTCAAAGCACTCACCGCCAGAGCTGCTTCGACGAGCCCCTCGGGGTCGTCGAGGTAGGCCAACGCGACAGGCCCGGTCCGCATGAGGGACCCATTGCCGGCGCTACGTCCGGACGCCTCGTGCACGGCCACGCCCGCCGCCGTCATAGCCGCGCCACTCGGGTGGCGGCCGGCACGCGACAGCACGGCGGAGGTCTGGATGCCGACGTCGGGCGGCCCATCGGCATACCAGTCGGCGAACCCCTGCGCGATCCGGTCGAGTGCCTCCGGTGTCCGCAGGTCGAGGCCGTCCGCCGCGACCCGGGCGATGGCGACGGCCTGTGCCGTGTCGTCGGTCCACTCCCCCGGAGCGAAGTTGCCGAGGCCGCCACCGATCATCGCGGGCACGAGGTCAGGCTCCACGTGGGCAAACTCGTAGCCAGCGCCGAGGGCATCACCGGCAGCGGAAGCGATCAGCACGCCGCAAGCGCGGTCCATCCGGGCGGCGTTCAGGGTCGAAGTCATGCGGGCTCCTTCGTGTGGACAGCGTTGATCAGTCCCGCGGTGGCGAGGATGAGTGAATCGAGGTGGTGAGCGACGACGTCGCGTCGGATCTCCAACATGACAGCGCGCACGCGTGGGTTGGTGCCGTACTGGTCGAGGGGGACGTAACAACCCCAGAAAGGCGAATCGAGGCCGACGTCGCCGGTGGGTGCGGCCGTGAGCATCGCCTCAAGGGTCGCGTCACGGAGCCAGCCCGGCGTGTGGACCCCGTCGGTGCCGATGCAGACTTCGGGACGAGGGCCATCGGCGTGCAACTCGTAGGCGTTGGGCACCAACGGATAGGAGTGCACGTCGATGATCGTGGCCGTCCCGACTGCGGCGAGACGGTCGCGGACCAGCCCGGCGATGGCCTCGGCGTACGGCGTGAAGAATCGCGCAATGAGGGCCTCGCGCTCCTCGGTCCTCGGCGTGCGCAACACGGCCCCGGTCGTGGTGCGCTCATAGACCGCGCCCATCCCGACCGCGTTGAGTTCCTCGCGCTCGTCGGGGAATCGCTCAGGATCGATCACCAACCTCGACGCCCTGTTGACGAAGATCCACGGGCGCAGGGCTGTCGCGCTGGCAGCGCCGTCGGCGATCAGGTCGGTGTCGGCGTCGGTGAGGGCGTGGAGCTCGGCGGCCAACGCCTGGTCGTCGAGAACGATCCCTTCGCGCACCTCGGGAGGGATGTGGGTCGAGGAGTGTGGGACGTGCAGGATCACCGAAGAGGCGGGGTCGCCGGGGATGATGTCAAAGGCACTCATGCCACTTCACCACCTTCACGGGTGTCGGACGACTGGTGGCCGAGCGCCCGCTCGACGCGCTGGGTGAGCCGGGCCAACTCGGCCCGTGCGGCATCGCGCTCGGCCCTGACGCGCGCATAGTTGCGACTCGCCCTCGCGCGTTCGAGCTTGCGCCGCTCGGCGATTCGTTCGGCGGTCTTCACCTGAGCTTGCGCCTCGGCGAGAGCTGTCTCCGCTGCTTTCGTGGCTGCCTGTGCCTTGGCGAGCGCATCGCGTTCGACCTTCACGCGCTTGCGGAGGACCTTCTCAGCCACCCAGCCGAGCGAGTCGGTGTTGGAGACGAACGTCCGCAGGGCCGCGTCGAGCTGTTCGCCGCAGAACGGCTGGGCGATGACGATCTGGGACATCATCAGCGTGTCCTGGACGAGGAAGAACTTGAGCCCGAAGTATTTCCTCGACAGCTCGTCGATCACCTTGTGTGCCTTCTTGATGCCCACCCTCTGCCCCAAAACTGTGGCGATCTCCACCCGCCCCGCGTTGCGGACCCGCACCATCACGACTCTCTCGCCTGGGGTGCGCCACTGGATGGAGCCGTTGGGAGCCACCTTGACTGGCTCGCTCCGGCCTTCGGAGAAGCTGGCAACGACCCACGCGTGCAGTTGCTCCTTCGACCCTGCCTTGCCGAGGACAGGCGCAACGACGTGGACCGGGTTGTCGTCGATCTTCGGCACGTCGACGACCGGGGAGTCGAGGAAGACCGGGTGGATCACCTGCCATTCGTCGTGCAGGATCCGAAAGACCTCGTAGGCCGCCGCATCGACGTTCGCCGTCGTGTGGACGTCATCCCCGGCGAGGATCACCAGGTGCTCATCAGCGATGTTGACGGTCAGAGTCGAGCCCGTTCCGGCGGTGATCTCGATCGGCTCCAGGTGACCAGTCGCCATCCCAGCAGCGAACCGATCGGCGAGCTGGAGTCGCAGATCGACCCAGGCGCGTTCCACCTGCGTGTCGATGAATCGCGTGGCCCACGTGTCCTTCATGATCTACCCCTTATGCGCTGCGCATCATTTAACGCGTGCTTAGCGTACCACCCGAACCGAAGCGCTTTGCACAATTCCCATTGATCAGAGAGCATAGAGACAGGGTCCGACAATCAGGATGGAACGATGGCCACCTCACCCAAGACCGGCGACATCGAGCTCGGACGCAAGGTCGCTGCTCGCCGGGCAGAGCTCGGCCTGAGTCGCAAACAGCTGGCCGAAGCCACGAGCCTCTCCTACCCCTACATCGCCCAGATCGAGACCGGCTACCGCCTGCCCTCGACCAGACATCAGGGCCCGCTGGCCCGGACACTGGGCATGACGCTCGATGAACTCTTCGGGGACGATGACGAGTCATCTTCGGCGCCGATGCGGATGGCGGGGGCTGCTCCCACTCGGCGGACGCGCCCCACGATCGAGGACGCGATCGAGCGTGCAGCTCGGGAGATCGAGGCGCTCCCTGCCTCTGTGCGGCTCGAGGCTCTCTCCCGTATCCAGCTGCGGATCATGGAGGGTGTCGTGGAAGGTCAGTCCAGGCCAACGCGCTGAGGTGCTGACGTCCCGCGGCTGTGCCGTGGTTTCAGATGCCCGGATACTTCGTGTCCCACCAAGGATCCACGAGAACGAGTCCGTCTTCCGGGCCATCGGATTTCCAGCACTCACCACCTTGGTGCTCGAGAACCTCGGCCGCCAGATCACCGGCGAGGCGGTCCATGACCCACCCCAGTTCGAGTCTCCCCAGCCAGTTCGCCGGCAGCGCTTCGTAGCCATGGCGCGCGCCAAGGATTGCTCCAGCGACTGCTGCCACCGAGTCGCCGTCTGGCGCCCAACCAGCGAACTCGATGGCTTCCGCGATCGTGTCCTCGGCGGGGAAGGAAAGAGCGACGTAGAGGCCGCCGGCAAGTGCTGACCACGAAGTCTTGTCGGGTGCGAGTCGTTCAAGGGTTTGTGGGACGCAGGGAGCCTGGAGTCCCTTCGTCAGCACACCCAGGATGTCCACCTTTGCTCCGTGACTCGGGTTGCGCGTCGCCCGACTGATGGCCGAAGGGAGATCGTCCTCCGCCTTCAGGCATTCGACGAGGATCCGAATCCCCAGGACGGTCACGCTCTGCCGTTGACCATCGTCATGCGTGAGGAGCGCAAGGTTGCGGCCCCATTCCTCAGCATCGGTCTGTAGTTGGGTCGGGTCGGGCCTGTCGTCCCAATAGCTGTGCTGGCTGAGCGCCATGGCTGCGACCGGCAGGGTGCGCAGCAACGCCTGGCATCCGGCGCTGGCGACCGGCGCGCCGGTGACGAGTGCCTTCGCCGTGGAGGGAGACGTGCCACGGACGTTGGCCATCACCGGGTCGTCCACGAGCCACCCGCGATAGCGTGCGTGTGTGGGGTCGTCCTCTGGCTGCATGAACGGAAACCAGAATTCCTGATTTTTTGGCTCCAGTCCCCTCAGGAACGCCCACCGTTGGTAGGCATACATCCCCACCTCAGGCAGGCCAGGTTCGACGCGACCATAACGCGTGACGCTGCGGAGGGTCCCCTCGATCGTCCACGCAGCAAACTGAGTGGCAGCCCCCGCCTCCAGCAGGCCGGCGGCCGACACATCACTGGCTTGCGAACCGACGGCATCTCCGAGTGCGAGCCCGAGCACCAACCCCCGGATGCGGCTGGAGAGGGACGCGTTGGAGGCCTCTGGACACGTCGATGGCTTTGGCACGGTGCTAGATCATCTCCTAGAAGCATGGTCGCGATCCGAGGCATCGGACGGCTGACACAGCCCGATAAATGCGCCCAACTCCAACAACCCCTGGACGCTGCTGGGCATGAAGGACGTCAGCGCCTCAGACCGGATCAGGGCCGCTTGCCATTGTGCTCTTGAAACAGCCACGTTGACCCGGTTTCGGCTGAGCAGGAAGCCCATGCCCCGAGGCACGTCACCGTGCGAGGACGCGGTCATCGAGACGATCACGATGGGCGCTTCCTTGCCCTGAAACTTGTCCACGGTCCCCACGCGTACGCCGGCCAGGCCAGCCTGATCCAGCGTAAGCCGGATGAGAGAGACCTGGGCGTTGTAGGGCGCGACGACGAGGAAGTCGGACTCGGTCAACGGACGCGGTGAGGTCGGATCATCCGGGTCCGTCCAGCGCCGCCCCAGGTGGTTGCGTACGTGGGACACCACTGCGGCTGCCTCTTCCGGGGACTCGGTGCGGTTGCCCGTGTGGTCGAGAGTGACGACCGTCAGACCGGGCTCCACACCCTCAAGCATTCTCTTCGCCGCCGCTGGGGCTGCCGTCAGTTCACCGTCGTAGGACAGCACGGAAACCCGCTCGCAGAGCTCCGGGTGCATCCGGTACGACTGCCCGAGGAAGTAGCCGAACTCAGCGGGGAGGATGTCGTGGCCCCCCATCAGCCATCCGAGCGCAGATTCATCGACCGGCTCGGCATGGGTGCCTTGACTCACCTGCGGGAGCTGCTGGGGGTCACCGAGCAGGAGCAGCCGCTTGGCAGCGACAGCGGAGCCGATCGTGGGCGCCAGAGAGAACTGGCCGGCCTCGTCGATGACGAGCAGGTCGAGCCCCTCGCGCTCGATCATGGCGGCGTTGGCAAAGGTCCACGCAGTGCCACCCAAGACGCAGCCGACGCCATCGTGCTCCTCGAGGAAACCCGCGCGCGCAACGACGTTGTCCTTCACCTCTGTCCACCCGAACCCAGCCGTCTCGTTCTTGCTCTTGCCGACGAGCGCCGGATCGAGCCCGGCCTTGATGATGCCGCCGAGCATCGTTTCGACGACGGCATGCGACTGGGCCACCACGCCGATGCGCCAGTGGTGCTTTTCGACCAACTCCTTGATGACCCGCGAGCCGGAGTAGGTCTTGCCGGTGCCGGGTGGCCCCTGGATGGCGACGTACGAGTTGTCCATCGAGACAAGTGCCGCGACCACGTCGGCGATGGTCGTCCCGCCGACGGGGAGACCCACCCCTCCGCGAAGGCGTGGCGGGCGACGTGCCAGTACGTCAAGGGCGGCGCTGGCGGGAAGACCAGAGGCATCAACAGCGGCGGCCGTGGCCACCTCCTTGATCGCGCCCTCGATCAACTTGCTGCTGGGAGGTGTCGCCGGCACGAGAGCGAGCGGAAGGTTCGCGAAGGTGTCGCCGGGTGGGCGGCTCTCGGTGAGAGTCACCACGCGCGCATCATGTGGGTCGGCGACGACACCGTCGCTGCCCCCCGCGCCGTACGGAGCGCCGTCGGGGCCGTTGACCTTGGTCGGGCACGGGGCGGCGTAGACCACCTGCGCCCCGAAGCCGACCTTGCTGCCGGGGGCCCAGTCGCCGACGAGTCGTAGCACCCGACGTGCGTTGGTGGCTCGACCCTCAGGCACGGCCCAGTCGGAGGTGACCTCGGCCGACTCGACCACGAACACGTCGCGGCTGGCGGTCCAGTCGTCGACCGGGTGCTGCAGCCGCTCGAAGTGCTCCCACCAATACGCCTTGTGCTCGCGGCGGTAGTAGTCGATGGCTGTGGCGAGCATGGCAAAGGCCTGTTGCTCAGGGGTCCGTTCGAAGCGTTGCTCAGGGCCCGACCTGGCCATCAGGTCGATGAAGACCGGATCGTGCTCGGAGAGCTCCTCACCCTGGTTGTCCTTGATCCGCGGGACGATCTGATCGCGTACGCCGGCGTCGGTGGCACGTTCGAGCAGCCAGTCCCGCAGGCGCCACGTCGACAGACAGTCGTACTCGTTGTAGTCGGCGAGGTCGTCGAGCCGAGCCTTCGCGCTTGCGGGATCGTCGAGACGCATCTCGCGATATTCGTGGTAGGCGACGACCGATGCGCCGCCGTCGGACACCGCGTCCTCGGCATCGGAGCGGAGCTGGTCGCCCATGTAGAGCGGCTCAAGCTTCTTGATGCTGTAGGACGGCGCCGAGACTCGCACCGAGCCGCGGACCGTGGCGTAGAGGTCGACGAACACCTCAGAGCGGAGCAGGTCGTCGAGTTCCTTCTCTCTGGTCTGATAGCGCATCGCCAACCGCTTGAGCGCGGCCGTCTCGTAGGGCGCGTAGTGATAGATGTGCAGGTCGGGGTGTTGGGTGCGGCGCTCGGCCACCAGGTCCATGAATCGGATCAACGCTGCTCGTTCGTCAGCGGAGCTGTGGGCCCAGATCGGCAGGTACGCCCCCTGGGTGTCCATGACGCCCCAGAGGTATTCGAGCCCCACGCGCGTCGGGTCGCCTTCGTCGTAGAGCGGGTCGCCCTCGAAGTCGAAAAAGAGGTCACCGGCCGAGGGACCGGGCAACAGCGCGAGCGTCTTGGCTGCACTCGCGGTGAGCTCGTGCTCGACCGGTGAGTCAGGCCCCGCTTGCGCCTGCTTCCACTGCAACCGCGCCTGGCTCTGCAGCTTCTCGAACGTCGCCCGGACCATCCCGTCGGGCCTGGTCGCCACCGCGAGCTCGGCCACGCTGGTCACGCCGGCGGCCCGCAGCTTGCGGCGCTGCTCCATCCGGAGGCCGGCCACGAGCATCACATCGTTGGCCGCGACCGCAGCGTGCTTGCACTCATCGCACGACCCACAGGCGAGAAGGCCCCCGGCGCCCCAGGACACCGCGCTGTCGCCGGTCCGGTGTCGGTCGAGGAGGTCTCGCAGCCGGTCGCGTCGTTCGAGGAAGACCGGAAGAATGTCGGCGACCCGGTAGTCGGCTCGTTCTCCGTTGCCCAGCAGGAGCGAGACCGTCGAGGACAGCGGCAACCCCAGCGTACGGATCTGCTCTGCGTACGCGCCGAGTTGCAGCAGGGCCTTCGGCTTGGCCTGGCGAGCGAGCTTGGCGTCGCACACCAGCCAGCCATCATCTGCGCGCTCGACGAAGTCGGCGTAGCCGAAGAACTCCCCGTCGAAGAACGCAGCCTGATAGACGCAGAAGGGCTCCTCCTGGAAAGCCCGGTAGGTCGCATCCCCCGCTTCCTCCAGGAGCGCGAAGGAGTAGGGCGGCGCGACGTGGCCGAGAAGAGCGAGGTCGCCGGCCGCCTCGAACTCCTCGAGCAGTCGCTGCTCGTGGAGGTCACCCAGCTTCGAGATGTGCGCCTGGAGCGGGTCCTGCGCAAAGGCCAACTTGTCGGCCCACCCCAGCTTGTAGTCGAGGGTGCGGAGGAGGGCGTACTCACAGTCAGCCGCGGCGGTCAGGTCGGAGGCGCTCAAGTGGAGATCGTCCTGGATCAGGAACATGGATCCCCCTCAGTCACCGAAGATGTAGGGCCATCTTCGTCGTCACCGCGCCCCTTCATCTGCGGTTCGGAAATCTCGATCAGGGATTCGCATCTCGACACCTCATTTCGCGCAAACCGCCGGCGTTAACGGCGCAACTCACCTAGCGTCAGCTCATGGCCCACGCGCCGTGAGTGGCGATGCCCTCGACCATGCTCACGTGGGAAGAGTCACCAAAGTCGGGCACTGAACGCGCATGAAGCGAGTCCTGAACATCCCAAATCGCTTGCAAAGCCAAACGACCCAAAATCAACGGACGATCCGTGTTCCCGGTCATATTACCGCGGCCTGACGGCGACTTGATCAGCACAGACATCAGCGGCCTCCACAGCCCGGGCGCTGCCCGAGATCCAGACGCCTGTCAGCACGCCTACTCGTCAATCTCCAACTCGAAGTAGGGGGTCCCACGCATGAAGCGTCCCTCCACCCCGAGCGTCTTGACCAGCGCCAAATGAACCGCGAGGTTCGGTACCTTCGCGGCCATCTCAGGCGTGGCGCCGGAGAAACCAAACGCCTTGAGATCATTCGCGTTGACGTTCGGCACCTTATGGACAACCTTGGTGAGCAGAGTCTCGCCGTAATTCGTCTTGCCCACCTTGAAGTGCGAGACGTACTGCGATGCCAGAATTACGCCTACACCGAACTCTCTACCTTGCAGAAGGAGTTGACTGAGCACCGGAAACTCGCGAGCCATGATGTTCGTCGCCTCGTCCACCATCACGAATGAGTTCAGGCGCCGGAGCTGGTTGGGGATCTCGCCCTCGAACGGCCACTTCTGAAGTCGCAGCATGTACTCGTAGTACTTGTTCAGGAAGAGTGTGATCAGTGCCGTCTTAAGGTCGTCGTCCGCACCCAAGTCGCTCACCGCAAGGACAAGCACCTTGTCGTCGAGCATCTGCTCCATCGTGATGAGCTCGTCCTGATCCTCCGAGAACACCTCGTTGAGCACGAAGCCATTTAGCACTGCAGCTACCGAGTCGAAGGCGTTCTCCTCAAGGTATGCCGACAGGACTTCACCGAGCGTTGGCGCCGATCCACCCGTCTTGGCGAACAAGTCCTTGATGATCATCAGGACCTTGCTCTTCTGGACTGGGCCGATGCCGCCGTAGATCTTCGTGATGATGTCAACGAATGCCCCACCGGCCTGAACCGCCTTCTGTGGGGTGTAGTCTCCGTTAATTGCGAGGACGTTCAACGGGATGTGGAAGGGGCGCTGAAGCTCTCCGCCCACACTCGTGAGGAAATCAGCATCGTGGTAGTCGCGTTTGTAGTCGAAGATCAACATGGAGAGCGGCGTTGGCTGCCGTTCGCTCGCGCCCTTCCTGAGCTGGTAGACGACCGACTTCAGGAACTGAGTTTTGCCCGTCCCGAGATCACCTACGACTCCGACATTCATCTGGTTGAGAGACGTGTTGCTGGGCCAAAAGTCGACGCCGTGAGCACCAACGCCATCGATCGTCTTCCCAATCTCGAATCGAACCCCATCGGCCTGAATTCCCTCGACCGTCTGCACGACGATCTCATCGGCTTCCCAGTTGGCCTTGAGCTCAGCCTCGGCGGTCTCATCATCGTCGACCTGCGATTCTGCGTCGGGTTTGACCAAGTTGTCCGTGGACACCTTGATTGAAGGCCCGGCGTGGACTCCAACCCCGGTTTCAGCCCGCGCGGACGTCTTCGATGACAGCGGGATCTCGTATTGCTCCGTTTCCTTTGCGGTGTCATCGGCTAGCACCCACTCGATCAGCTGCTGCCATTCGGGCCCAATGGTCTCCTTCCCCTGCCGTACGAAGTCAAATGCCACTTGCGTGTTGCACACGAGGGCGCCGGCATCCTTGTTCTCGTCATTCCCTGGGGCCTCGAGCCCAAGCTGAAGCGAGTGAGTAGTGCCAACTGCAGTCACGGCGTTGTGCCCGAAATAACAGATCATGGAGCGCCCAAGCCTTACGTCAACCTCTCCCTCAAGAAGTCCGGCGAGCGTCGTACCGAGCAAACGCGCCCCAGCCGCCGGAGCGGGCCTCAACCGCATAGCTGCTTCGATCATCGTGGCGAAGCCGTGGCGCCAGAGCGCCGCCTTCGCGGGTGCAGATCCCGTCAGTTCGCTGTATGAATCCACGACCTGTTGGAGCAATTCGGAGGTCGATTCAAGCTGAGATAAGGCTTCCGTGAGAGGCGCTGCACTGCTCGGGAGAGTGTCCGGAGGATTGGCCGAGCCAAGGCCGTAGCACTTGATCTCAACCGGCACGAGTGTGACGCCGGACGCCTTGACCGCCACGAGCAGCAGGTCCGCTCTCCGCAGTTGATTGGTCGTGGCTGATTCGTTGGCCAGGCCGCGCAGGAATTCATCGCATGCGTCAATTGGCAGCATCAGGAGTTGGGCATCCGGAATGGCCGCCTTCTCAAGCAGTCGAAGAGTCAAGTAGAAGCCCACGGCGCCCGCAGCGTGAGTCCCTCCTTGAGCCATCAGGGACGACAAGCCGATGCCCCGTGTCCCAAGGGTGGTCATGACATCCGCGAGCTTGGCATCAACGTCGTCCGCTGAACCCGATGCCTTGACGACGTGCGCACTGATCTGGTTCCTAACAGCAGCCGGCAGCCTCACGACACTCACGAAGGGGCGAGCGTCGAGCTGCGGAGTTGGCCGTTGCTCCAAGAATGGCGGGCGCCACTCCCAGAGCATCTGGCCGGATCCGTGTGTCGCGAGCATGTCTGCGAGGGCGTTGGCGCCAACCAGAGATTCACCAGTCACGGTCCAGTCCGCCGAATCGTTCACTAGCGCTGCTTGAAACAGCTCGGCACTAATCTGAACACCCTGATCCGAGCGCTCCACCTTGGCGAGCGCGCGAACAAATGCGCTGCTCCCGGAGCCGGGTTCGACAACCGGGAACTCCCGTGCCACGTAGCCCTGCCCAGCTTCAGCCGGTGTGGAGAAGCGGCGCAGCGGAACCGTCGAGATGCAACCTGAGCCGGGTGCCTTGGTCGGTGACACCTCAACCTTGACACCGGCATCTTGCAGGAATCGTATGTTCGCCTGCGGTCCGCCTGTCTGCTGGTGCTTGTACCTAGACCACCTGACCGGACGCTCTGGGCTTGCGCCCAACGTGCGCTCAAGGTCAGCTAGAGGAGCCTCGCCGAGCCGATTCATCGAATCGTGAACACGGATACCTCCGCGCAAGCTCGATTTCTCTGGCGGGGCCGCGATGGCTTCGATGACCGCTTGGTCGATCTCACCGAGCCGTGGGCTCGCAGTCGAGGAGGCGAGATCAATCGACAAAGTCGATACCTGGGGATTCATACGATGGAAGGTCCTCAGTGCCGCGCGGACAGCGTCTGCGTTGAGCCCGGTCACCGAGGTGCCCGGCGCCGGCAGAGCGCCAACCTGTGCAGGTCCTTCGAGCGCTTCGTGACCCGCGACACTGGCAGCCACGAGCATTGACCAGCCCAGGAATAGTTGTCCGACGCCAGCGTCGACAGGCACGGCAAGCAGCCGACCGTTGTGGCTATCTGCCTGCGGCCCGACGGCAGGAAGGTTCCACGCCTCAAGGACGCCTGCCAACCGCTCAGCCGAGTCAGCTTGGCGAAGCGAATCTTCAGCCGCAGCGAGCCACGCCAGTCGCAAGGGGTGCAACGGGCTTACTATTACTGCGCGCGCTTTCTTGGTTCCGTCAGTCCTGTACAGGCTGACTGAGAAGGGGAATGACGCCCAGAACATATCTTGGGGTGTACCAGAGGCTGCTCGATGGATCAGGGATTCATAGGCTTCGAGGTATTCCTCAAGCACCTCTGACCCATGGGCCCAAGCCCATGAGGTTCGCGAGGGCCATACGAATTCGGTGCGGTCATCCGCGTCGCCAGAGCGCCGAAGGCGGTTGCCGAGATCAAGATCGACGATGGCCTTCCGGAACCTTGCCACCTCATCGGATCCCCACAAATCGGCGCTGACTCGAAAGCCAATGTGCGAAGTGAACAAGGCGTGGCGCCCTTCGGGCACCAGTACCGCTCCGTTGGACCCCGCCTCGAGCATGTCCGGAACGTCGGCTTGATCCTCGAACATTGCGACGTGTCCAAGCGAGTCAAGCACCGTCTCGTCGTCGATGAAGCGCGCGAAGTAGGTCTCTATTCGACCTCGGAAAGAACGCTGGATCTCGACGTCTGGCTCGCCCGCTGAAACAACTCCATCGCGCGCTGCTGCCAGCAACGGGGATAGGAATTCGTCGGTGCTGATTCCCGATCGCCAACGGACGATCAGTTCACCGACAGACACCTCGTCCTCGCTGGTCGTTACAAGGTCGGGGTCAGACATGCGAACCACGAGGTCAGGCTGATCCTGCCGGAACTCACGGACGTTAAAAACTGCCGTCGGGACCTCCCCCCACGTCACCGTCCGCACAATCGTGCCCACTGAACTTTCGACGGGTGCCACGACGCCAGCATCCTCGATGGCCGCCGCGATGGTTTCGTAGCCTCGGTACACACCGGGCTTGAAGGTGTCCTTAGTTCCCTTACCTTCGAAGGTCCAGACACCGACGGTTCTCTCCACCACCGGATAGATGGCGCTGCTCACCGCCGAACCAGCGCAGCCCGCCAGCGGGTCTTCTGCCGGAATTACCGTTGACAATGAAATCGGTCGCGCCGGCATCTTGGCCGTCCCTGGGCGCGGCAGGACGATAATTCCTTCGGCGATCAGCTCGCCCGCCTTCACGACGAGCGTGCCGATCCAGGCTGCCTTCCCAGCGCCGGAGCCAATGACGCTCAGCCCCAGCTGCGAACTTGAGACGTCCTGCTGGTTGGGGATGTGGGACGTGGGCAGCACGATACGGAGGGGTTCGGAGGACAGCTCCTTCGCTTGATCGTCCCATCCGAAAACCACGATCTGCGGTGACCCTTCCCCCGCGATGTTCAGTGCGACATCCCCGTCCGCGTGGATCTTCAGCGCAGAGTCCATGCCCTGCTGGGGGGCGAAGAACTCGCCCTCCGATAGGGCACTGAACGCGTCAACCCATTCGCCTACATTGCCTCGCGGCGTCCCCCAGGCGAGCAGGACGTTGTCCATGGCAGCGACTGTTCGGCCGAAGCCGGAGAACGACAGCTCCTCCAACTGGTGCGGCGTGCCCTGCTCGGCAGCGGGGCGAGAGGGGTGATGACGGAGACGCTTTAGCGTCAGAGCGATGTTCTCGGACGTCGACCAGAACTCCATGAGTGCTTCATCAACCTTGCGTCCAAGCCCATACGCGGTGCCGGATGATGGAGTCGGAAGTCCGAAGCTTGCGTACGACACGCGCATTAGACGGGCGTCCGCGTTCTCGGCAACATCGTTCGACTCGTCTGCCCCGAGAGCTTCGGTCAGGACATCGAGGCCGGAACCGACGTGACGGAGCCAGAACACGTTCCAGGCGTCACCGCCTTGGGCGATGCGCTCGTATGCTCCGGCCAACGTGGCGAAGATGTTCGCCAGACGCTCGCTCGCGACTTCTGCGTCGACGAAATCCCGATCAACTCCCGCTTGCTGGAGGATGACATGTGTGGCGTCTCCGGCCAGTGCGGTGAGCTGCTCGTTGCGGGCGTTGCCATTCTCGCCCGGATAGTCGGCTTCGAGGACAGCTCCGAAGGAACTCGAGAACGACGCAGGGACCGAGTGAGCGCCACAGACTACGGCCAGACGATCGTCACGCCGGTACTGAATTGATCGGCCCATGCCGACGACAGGGCATGCATGATCGGTCAGATTCTCCGTCAGGTCATCGCTCACGAGGATGGAGAACGGGATCTCGCTCGACCGTGAGGCATTCGCATGGCGCACGATCTCGCGCGCGAGATGAGGCAGCTGATCCGGCAGATACAGGGTCCGAAGCCCATCCTCATCAACATGCTGCCGGACGATGGCAGCGGCAAGGATCTTCAACATTTCTCCTTAGAACGCTGATTCAATTGCCACGGCCTGATCGGCATCCGCGCTGCCTCGCGCTACGCCCGCCTGCTCTAGCCGGATGACAAGATCCCCCAGCTCGGGGCGAAGGCCAAGCTCACGCAGGTCTTTTAACAACTGCCCAACATCAGTAGAGGTACCGGGCTCAGGACAGCTCAGGCTCGCGACAGCGGCTATCCATTCGACGCCAGGGTCAGGCACGGAGAACCTTCTTCCATGCTTACGAAGGAACCCGTAATGATCGGCGTCAGGGCCAGTGCCTTCACGCGTCAACAGCGCATAGTTGATTGCTTCCCAGAGGTTCTCGTTACTGCCGGGAGGCGCAGAGAGTGCCTCGGTCAGCTGCGCTCGGAAGCCCTCATCTGACCGCATCGCGACCAATTCTTCTGCCGCGTTCGGGAATTGCCGGTTTGCCTTGGCCCAGTCCCGGATCCTCTCGCGCACGCTGTTGCTCCGCAACACCCGCCACTTCGTGGAGGATGAAACGTCGCGCACGCTGATTCCTGACGTTTGGTCCTTCCACGGAAGCAGGGGTCCAAGAGACCTTAGAAGCTCATCTGCCCCTTCTGTGCCGCCGCCTACAACTGATCTGGCCACCCGCTCGTACCAGGCGACTTCCCATAGGTAGCCCAACCCGAAAGCGAGTCGAAGCACCGTGTTCGCCCAGTCCACCCACACCCGGGCAGGGAGAGCGTCCACCCACGCAGGACTGCAGAGCTTGACCCACACTCGGTGAAACCACGAGAAGGGAGTGCCCGCGAACTGGTCACTCGTTCCCACCAACGGGTTGCAGGCGATCCGAGTCGGCGCGCCGACAAAGAACGTGCCAGCCGCCGCAGCATCCACTGCATGGATCACCCGATCAACCGCCCGCCGACGCTCAGCTGCGTCCACCCAACGATCGGCGGCGACGGGGTTCCCCTCGGCCGCCGATGGCGCCCCCATCAAGAAGAAGGTCTCGAGGATGCCACCCAGGTCCGGCGGGTTCCGCGTTCCAGCCAGGCCACGCGGATTCTGGGCGAGCGCGAGCGATGGGGTCAACGGAATCGCCGCGCGCACCTTGCCGTCTTTCGTCCGAACACCGGCGATCGCACCCGTTACGGCTCGAGAGAGTCCTAGCTGATCGGCATCGGATTCGATGCCACATGCGGCGAGTTTGTCACCGAACTTCTTAAGGCCCGGGCCCATCGGCCGTGTCTGGTGATAGACCAGTGCAGGGGTCACGCGGTTCGCTTCTGCGTTGTTCGACTGGTACGCGACAGCGAGAACCTGCTTATTGTCGTGATCGACCCCGTAATCGACACCGAAGGCCCGCGCGGCAAGCGCCGTCACCAAGCCCTCAGGGACACTGACGTACTGCGGGCGTGCGAGATCGAGATAAACGGACTCCATCAGAGGCTCTCCACGTATACGTCGGTGAGGTCTTGCCCAGCGATAAGCTTGAACTCACTCTTTGCAATCCTCGCTGGGATCAAGCGCTTCGCGCGGAAACGCTCGACACGAGGGCTGACTCGAGCGGCTTGCTCGGTCACGCCGAGCCGCTGGCCCGCGCACGACTGAGCCGTGCGAATCAGAGCAAAGTCGAGTTCAATCTCGCCGACTGGCGTACCGAGCTCCCGCATCATCACCGTGACGGCGTCGCCCCGGAATACCAGATCGATCTGAACGTCATCCTCTCCTTGGAGCACCAGTTGCGGCTCCGCCGATGGCCCCGTTACTGGGACCGTACGGCTACTGAAAAGCGGCAAGAAATATCCGGATTGCGGATCGTTAGGGGCACGCGTCGGCCGAAGGAGGGTCTTGAGCTCAGCCTTGATTGCCGATGGCAGGCTTGAGCGCGTCTCGAGCCACGTCGAGACCTCTTGGCGGAAGGCAGACACTCCGTTGCTCATCGCGTAGAGCCTGCTGAGGTAGTCGCCGTACCAGGCAACGATCTCGCGTCTTGCCTTGTCGTCGACATATTCGGGCTGCGTTACAGACACGAATGCGGCGTCGAGCGCTCGGTCGAAGTCCGTGACGGCCTCTCGGAACGGGTCGTCACCAGCGATGGAGTCGAGAATGGTGTGCAAAGGTGAGGCCGCGGTGATGAGGCCGGAGAAAGCATCAAGTACCGGGGATGCCCACCCGAACCCTGAATCGGCCAGCGATCCCGGGACTGCATCGAGCACTGGGTCAACGAGCCCTGTCATCCGAAGGACTGGGTCCGTAGCACGAGCCTCTGCGGGGACTTCTGCCCCAACAATGGCCTGACTAGAACGCAGACGCGCCCGGGATCGCAACTCCGTAAAGCGCGCGACCGCGCTCAGATCCGGGTCCAACGGCGGGAACATGCTTGTCAAGGCCTCAGGATTGGTGGTCTGCGGCAGGTCGCCAGCCAATGCTCGCAGAATGGCACCCCAAACCTCACGGAACGTCATCCGAGACCCTGAAACCGCCTCAGCTGAGCGCAATAGCGTCAGGAATCCGCGCTGCACAGCCAGCGATTCGAAGCTGGAGACATTCGCTTCGATCGGGTCTACCGCTGGAGCTGCGGGCTTGTCAGCCTCGGCAAGGCACTCTGCCACGGTGCGGAGCAGCTCCCCTGCCGGCATGGCAAGCGTGTCGGTCGTAGCGCGTTGCTTGAGCCGCCTGACTATATACGGCTGGACTAGCAGCTGTTCATCGACCTGAGGTCGCAGCTCGAAAAGCGAGCAGTGATCCACGTAAACGGCTACGACCTCGACGTTTCGGTCTGCGAGCTGCAGGGCCGCGCGCGCAAGAACAGGCCCTCGCTCGCCGCCAACGACTGGGAACGCTGTCGGAGCTCCTTCGACCTCAGCGAGCCACCGGACGACGCTGGCCCCCGCGGAGTCACCCGCGAGAGCGTGGGCCTCCTCGATCAAGATTCCTCGGTTGACGCACCCTAGGAAGAAGTGGTTAGCCGCGACAGCCAAGTTCACATCATCAACCAACGGGTGGCGATCATCCGCACCTCGAATGGAGGCGTCGTTCACCACAGCTAAGCGGCTCTCCCCGGAACGAAAGTAGTACTTGCGTTGCGCCAGTCCTGTGTCCTCGGGGTCGTCTCCGTCGAGGTCATCGGTCATCTGCGCAAGCGCATGCGACTTTCCTCCACCTGGTCCGCCTACCAGGAAGAGCATTCTTTGAGACGACTGATCCGTCAGGCCACCTCGGAGCCAATTGCATGCTTCTCGGACCCCGGGCGCTGGCGAAACTGTGAACCCGGAAGCGTTCTTAAGGTGAGGGTCCATCGCTACGGAACGACCACCGGTTGCCTTGCCCCAGATTGGCGCGAACGCACCCTCCCGGTCCACCATCGATACTCCCGATCCCTCGCTGTCAGTGGTCAGGGCACAGTGTGGCCCGTCGCCCACAGTTCTACCGGAAATGCGGGCCAAGGTGAAGCAATACGGGTCAAGTCGACCGCCGGATCGGGTCTACAGGTCGAGAATCTCCTTGAGGTGGGCGCCAACAGCCTTCGCGAGATCGACGGGGACGGCATTGCCGATTTGGGTGTACTTCGGCACCTCCCTGGCCCAGTCGCCGATCGAGGGGTCACCAGCGCGTCGCCTACCACCAGTCGTACGCTTCCCTGCAAACTCGTACCAGTCAGGAAAACCTTGAAGCCGTGCCATCTCGCGTACGGTCGGAGTGCGCGGCTGTTCGTAATGAATGTAATCGTCCGGCAGAGAAGTGGCTGTGATTTTCGGCCCTTTAGGTCCCCATACGCGCGGAATCACTCTCTGGTTGAACTTCTTTGTCTGCAGTTCCGACGGGAGGTCCTCGTGCCCGTGGTTGATTAGATGCTGGAAGCGCGCCATCACGTGATCGGCGTGACGCGAATACTGCTGCTCCTGAAGCACGGCGCCCGCAGGAAGCACCGTTCCATCGGGCATCGTCCTCATCCGAACTTGATAGTCCGTCTCGGCATCACGTAGGTACTCGGTAGTCTCCCATCGGGACTTCCAGTGGGGGTCCACAAGGTCGCTAAGGATGTCCACGGGGTCGGGCGGCTTCACCCCATTCGGGCTCGGGAGAAACCCGTCGGCCACGACGTCGTCTCCAGACGGAAGCGTCGGATTGAGATCGCTGCGGATTCCCACCAGAAGAACGCGCGGCCGGTTCTGCGGTACACCGTAGTCTTGCGCGAAAACGAGCTCCGAACGAATATCGTATTCCAACAACTGACTGCCGCGCTTGAAAGTGATCGACTCGAAAGCCTTCTGCACGTCGCGCCAGATCTCGCCCTTCTCGCCTTCTGGAGACCACTTCGCGCTCAGCAGTCCGCGGACATTTTCGAATACGAAAGCCTTTGGCTGGACTGCCTGTACAAAACTAGCCATTTCACGATACAGGTGATTGCTGGGAATTTCGGTCTTAGAAACCCCGAAAGTCCTGCGGTGACCAATTCCGCTGAACCCCTGGCACGGCGGGCCGCCGGTTACGAGCGCAATCTCGCCATGCTCCTCCTTAAGACTCGACGCCAAGGAAGCCAGCACTTCGGGCTTCTGCGTAATCTCAAGGATGTCGTTGGAGTGTCGATCCTTTCGATCCACCAGCTGGCCACGATGGTTAAGTAGGTAGGTACTTAGTGCGTCCGGGTGTAGCTCATTGACGTAGACCGCCTCGAAGTCGGCCTGCTCGAGCCCTTGACCGAACCCCCCGCAGCCTGCGAAGAGGTCAACAACCGCCCTACCCACGATGTCCTTCCCGCCCCGTTCCACGACGGGGAACGCGCTCGCCCGCGTGCCTCTCCATCGGAGGTCAGAATGATAGCGCCGTCGACCGACACTGATGCACGCAAGGCTCCTTCAAGGGCCGACCTCTCCTTTCGCCCGCCCCCCAGGATGGTGCACGCGACGGGACGGGGTGATCGCAGACGCTCGACCATCGCTAGGCCGGCGATCTTGATGACCGTCCGCCCTAGACGAAAAGAGTCAGGTTGAGTCATCCGCACGAGCCGATCGACGTGGCGGTGACAGTGACTTGCATGGCCACCAATATTGGTCGCCCACGCGACTGGACCTGCTGCACGCACGGGTGACGTCGACCTGGTCATATCCCCAGCCGCGCAGCCACTTCAGGTCCACCGATCGCCCGGACGACGGCCGGATCCCCCACGACGATCAGCTGGTCGGTGGCGCGCGACATGCCCACGTAGAGCTTCTCCTTCGCGCGTTCCTTCGGCTCCGCCTCGTTGACGCACAGCACGACAGCCGGCCGCTCAAGACCCTTGCACCCGAGGACGTGACCGTAGAAGACGTCCTCCTCCCAGTACGTACGCCAATAGCCGATCTGGCCGCGTGACCGTGTCAGCGACACTTGCTCCGGGTGTCGATTCCCCGTGGTGAGCAGCGCGATGTTGCCGGGCGCCCACCCAACCTCGAGCAGCATCTCGACGACATCATCGGCGTGGTCGAGCGGATCGGCCGACGGTACGAATCCGACCTCGACTCCGTCGCCACCGCGCGCCGTCATCCTTTTGGGTGCAAGCGGCGCGAACGCTTCGAGGATCTGCTTGGTGTTGCGCAGGTTGTGGTCGAGGACCAACGGCACGAGGGGCACCGGGGGCTGCCCGAAGCGGGCAAAGATGCGTTGGTTCTCATCCGAATAGACGAACAACCCTCCCCGCTCGGGATCACGCAGCGCGCGCAGCACCGGAATCCACCAGTCGTCGGCGAAGTCCTGCGCCTCATCGACGATGATCGAGTCGTAGCGTTGCTCGTCGGTGAGGTCCATCGCCAGCTCGGCCATCGTGGCCGGCAAGGTCGTCTCCCAGAACTCGCTGTCCTCGCGATCGCCGTCGGGTGCGCCCCATTGCTTGCCGAACTCGTGGAAGGTCCCCACGAACGGGCGCTGCCACGCTGGCCACGCTTGGACCTGTCGCTTCAGGAACTCCGCTAAGCCGATCGAGTAGCACAGCAGGGCGACCCGCTGCGGCGTAGAACCATCCCGACCGCGTGACAATTCGCGGGCCTGCGCCAGTGCCAACATCGTCTTGCCCGAGCCCGCCCCGCCACGCACCTCGACGCGATTGAGCAGCCTCGTGACCGACAGCAAGGCTGCTTGCTCGGCAGTCAGCCGGTCGACTTCGCTGGCGTGCTCGGCTGCCTCGGCGTTGCGGTCCGGCGAAGTGAACGACCGGCCGCGCAGCGTTTGTGACACGACCTCCACGTCGTCGTGGGTGGGTGCGCGCCGTCCCTGCTGCATGAGCTGCGCCGTCAACTAGAGACGGTGCGCCAGGTCCTGCTGGTCGTCCTTGTCGTGCAACGACCATCGCGGGCAGTCAGGCAGCGCGAAGTCAGCGGGGAAGGTGGAGTACGGCGTCACGACGGCATGCGCCCAGGCGATGGTGCCGCGGCTCCAGCCTGGGTCGGCCTCGACGTACTGCTCCGCCGCGTACTTCACCCGCCTGGCCTGCTCAACAGGGTCGATCTTGTGCTGGTGGCTGCTGTTGCCCTGCCACCAGTGGTCGCCGTCGTGGTGCACGGCACCGCCCTTGACCTCCACGACGACGATCCCCGCATCGGGGAACAACACGATGAGGTCTGCCTCGTGGTCAAGGGTCTCGTCGACCAGTACGACGTTCGCCAGGAGCAGTACGTCCCCGGGAAGGGTGTCGCGAAGCCTCTCCCAGACTTCGCGCTCGGCCAACGAGGCGAACTTCGGCGACTCCGGCAGCAGGCGAGGCATGCGAACACCATCGCACCGAGCGGGCTGTTGTGTGGTGAAACATCGCAGCCGGACTAGCGCGAGCGCGACGATCTGTAGCGTAAGGACGCGACGATCTGTAGCGCAGACGCTTAGATCTGTTCGGTTTCAGTCCAAGTTCGGTGAGAGTGAACAAGCACGAGAACTGAACGGAGCTGCTGCACGAACAGGTCGCCCATCGGCGCTGCAAACCCAGGTGTCAGATTAGTGAGATCGAACCTGGACGCGTGTCACACATCACCAAATTGTGTGACATCGCGACCGTGGACTGGACCCCTGGGTCAGCCTGCAGCGGAGGTGTACGCAATCGCGCACGCACTGGCGGAAACACAGAGGTCGACAAGCTCTTTCCACGATGTGTGGGGAAGGAGCGGCCGGTACTGGTAGTCGGACTCGGGCTCGTAGCCGAGCCAGGTTTTTCGGCTGCGGTCCGTACCGAAGACGGATCGGTCAGCACTCAGATTGTTGAAGTCGAAGTAGTCACCGTGCTCGCTGGCCATGATCTACTCCCGCTTCACCCGGGGTATCACGGGCCGGGTCGACGAGTCGACAGTCGGGGTGCACACACCACCGGCCGCCAAATAGAAGACACCCCCGGGGTCTCGGGTCCCCAGGGGTGTCAGGGCCGCCTATCAGAATCGAACTGATGACCTAATCATTACGAGTGATTCGCTCTACCAACTGAGCTAAGGCGGCGTGCTGCCCGAGTGATTGGCGGATCAACCGGGCAACGGCGACGAGGATACCGCCCCGGCGGTCAGGGGCGAAAATCCGGCGGCGTACGCCAACGGGCGAACCTCAGGCGGCGATGCGTGCGGTGTCGAGCGGCGGGACATCGGTGGTCTGCGGCGCGCCGCACCAGCAAACGAAACTTGCGCCGGTGCCGTCAGCGGCGCCGTCCACCCAGGCCACCTGGGAGAGGGACATGAGCTGGGTGCGGTCGCAGGCGGTGCAGTGGTGGGTGAACATGGTGGAGCCTCCTCAGGGTCTGATGGACAACGCCCCTATCGTCTCAAGATCCGATTAGAAGGGGTAGCCGATCTTTCCACCGGATGCCATAGGTTGAGCCTATGCTTTCGCTACATCAACTCACCTGCTTTCTGGCGACGTACGAGACGGGGTCGCTCACCGCGGCCGCCCAACAGCTCGGTTATGCCCAGCCCAGCGTCAGCGAACAGATCCGTACGCTGGAGAAATCTCTCGGCGTGAAGCTCTTCACCCGCGTCGGCCGGGGCATCGTCCCCACCACCGCAGGCGACACCCTGCGCCCCCACGCCGAGCAGGTGCTCGCCCAGGCCGAGGAGGCCCGCCGTGCCGTGCAGCAGGTGCGTCAGCTCGAGACCGGCACCATCCGGTTCGGCATGTTCGGCACCGCCCGGCTCTACGCCGGCGCGGCGCTGATCGCCGACGTCCTCGAACGCCACCCGGGCGTCCGGGTCGAGCTGATCGGGCAGAACTCCAGCGACGTCCAGGAGCAGCTGCGCCGAGGCTGGATGGAGGCCGCGATGATCGCCATCCCCCGCGTCCAGAGCGAGGGGATGACCGTCACGCCGGTGGCGACCGACGAACTGGTCTATGTCAGCAACAACCCCGAGTCACTGCGTACGCCCGTCACCGCTGCCCGACTCGCGAAGGCCCAGCTGGTGATGCCGGAAACCACCTGGCGCGCCGAGGACACTTCGCGCCAGGTGCTGCGCCAGATGCTGCACGAGGCTGGCCTGAACCCGACCACCCGGATCGAGGTCGAGGACGTCGAGACCGCCGTCGAACTCGTCGGCATGGGCCTGGCCGACACCGTCATCCCGCGTGGCGCCGCCAAGGCACTCATATCGCGGCTGGCACCCAACGCCGGGATGGTGTCGCTGCGGCCGCGCCAGGTCGACACCATCGCGATCGTGCATCGCACCGGCGCAACCCTCTCCCCCGCGACCCAGGTCATGATCGAGCTGGCAACCCGGCGGATCCAGGCGATCGCCGAGCCGGTCTGACCCGGTCCAGGTCAGGCTCAGCAGTTCGTCGGGTTCGCCGGCACCGTGCCGTTGAGGAGGTAGTCCTCGACCGCCGTGTCGACGCACTCGTTGTCGGCGTTGTAGCCGGTGTGACCGTCACCGTCGCGGCGCAGCAGCACCCCGGAGTCGAGCTGGGCCGACAATGCTTCTGCCCACGCCATCGGCGTGGCGGGGTCGCGGGTGGTGCCGACGACCAGGATCGGGGCCGCACCCTCGCCGCGGATGTCGAGCGGTTCCTCGGACGACTTCACCGTGAAACCGCCACAGCCCGTCAGGCTCCAGGCAAAGATGCTGCCGAAAGTCGGCGAGGCCTTCTCGAAGGCGGCGACCTGGGCCGACACCTCGTCGAACGGGATCGAGCTGGGGTCGTCGAGGCAGGTGATGGCGTAGTTGGCCTCCATCGAGTTGTCCTGATAGGCCCCGTCCGTGCCGCGCGAGGCATAGAGGTCGGACAAGCCCATCAGGCCAGACCCTTGACCGTCGAGCGCCGACTTCAGCGCCGTGCTCAGCAGGAACCAGTAGTCACGGTTGTAGAGCGGTGCAACGATGCCGTAGAAGGCATTGCCGACCTGCAACTCGCGATCCCCTCCTGCCGGCAACGGCTTCTTGTCGACGTCCTCGAGCAGGCCGCTGATGGTGGCCAGTCCCTCGTCGACGGTGTCGCCGAGGAAGCAGTTCTCGGTGGAGTCGAGACAGTTCTGGACGTACGCCCGTAGCGCTGTCTCGAAGCCTTCGGCCTGTGCCAGCGAGAGCGACCGGAAGTCGAGGCCCACGTCAACCGCGCCGTCCAGCACCAGGCGACCCACCCGCTCGGGGAACAGCTCGGCGTAGGTCGCGCCGAGCTTGGTGCCGTAGGAGGCACCGAAGTAGTTCAAGGTGTCCTCGCCGAGCGCGGCGCGCAGCACGTCGACGTCGCGGGCGGCCTCGATGGTGGTGACGTGGCCCAGGATCGGGCCGGAGTTGGCCTCGCACGCGGGGCCGTAGTCCTGCGTCGTCTCTTCGTAGTCCTTCTCCTCCGCCGGGGTGTCAGGCGTCGGGTCACCAGCGAGGTAGGCGTCGAGCTCGACATCGCTGAGGCAGTCGATGGGGTTGGAACGACCGGTGCCGCGCGGGTCGAAACCGACGATGTCGAAGCCGTCCAGCAGTGGCTTGCGGAAGACCAGGCCGGCCGCGGCGGCGTACGACGTGCCGGGGGCTCCCGGCCCACCGGGATTGACCACCAGCGAGCCGACCCGATTGCCGTCGGTCGGCACCCGCAGCAGGGCGAGGCCGAACTGCTCGCCACTCGGGTCCTGGTAGTCGACCGGCACCGTCAGAGTGGCGCAGTCATGGGAGTCGTTGTCCTCGCACGGCGTCCAGTCGATGGTCTGGGAGTAGAACTCCGCCAGCTCAGGGTCCGGCGCCTCGGTCACCGACGCGGGCGCCGGCTCACCCGAGCGGGACGTACGAGGTGAGGCGTCGTCGTCGGAGAAACCGGCGCTCAGGGCCAGGCCCGCCGTCACCAAGGTCGCTGCGACCAGCGAGAAGGCAGCGATCATGGCCAGGATCTTCTTCATTGTCAGTGACCTTCTCCGGGCAGTCGCAGTGCGACCGCCATCGATTCCAGTGCCAGCTGTGGTGGCACGTTGAACTCCAACATCTGCTCACGCGCGAGGAACACCGCGTCGATCATCCGCAGCAACTGCTCCGCCGACGCGGCCCGGGCCAGCACCGCGACGTCCGCACGCAGCTCCTCGTTGACCAACTGCCCGGGGGCGCCGACGCTGAGGGCGATGGCGTCACGATAGACCGAGACCAGGTCCATCAGGGCCCGATCGATCACATCCAGCACCCGCCGTTTGGCCTTCTGCTTCTGCAGCTTCTCCAGGTCAGACATCGCCGCGCGATAGGCCCGGCTGGTGGTGTCCTTGCGCTCGGAGCCGAAGATCGTCTGCAACTCGGCGACCTCGGCGGCATTGGACTCGAGAGTGATCGCATCGGTCTCCTCCTTCGCCAACTCGGAGAGGTTGGTCGCCGCTGCCATGCACGCTCCCAAGGTCGTCAGCCGGGCCGGCAGGCTGACCACCTCGCGGCGTCGTATCCGGGTGTCCTCGTTGCGCGCCAGCGCTCGGGCACGGCCGATGTGACCCTGGCTGGCCCGCGCCGCGAAACTGGCCAATGTCTCGCTGACCCCGTCGTTGCGCACCAAGAACTTCGCCACGTCGGCCGGTCCGGGCGTGGCCAAGGTGAGGGTGCGACAGCGCGAACGGATCGTGGGGAGTACGTCACGGACGGTGGGCGCACACAGCAGCCACACCGTCTTGGGCGTGGGCTCCTCGATGGCCTTGAGCAGGGCGTTGCCAGTGCCGCGGGCGTGGTCGGGGTCGCCGAGCCGGTCGGCATCCTCGATGACCATGATCTGCCAGCGACCGTGCGCCGGGGCGAGCGCCGAGCGTTGCACCAGGCCGCGGATCTCCTTGATGTACAGGGTTGAGGTCTCCGAGCGCGTCACGCTGACGTCCGGGTGTGACCCGGCCAGCACCGAGCGGCACGCCTTGCACGTCCCGCAGCCGCCCTGCTCACACTGCAACGCCGCAGCAAAGGCCATCGCGACATTGGAACGCCCCGAGCCCGGCGGTCCGGTGAAGAGCCACGCATGCGTCATGCCGTGGCCGACGGCAGCCTGCTGGAGCAGGTCGATGGTGGCGCGCTGTCCGACGAGATCGGCCCAGACCGACGTGGTCTCCATCGAGCCAGCCGCCACGGGCGCGGTCATCGGTTCCCCAGCAGCGGCGCGACCCGCACCTGAACCGCGGCCGAGATCTCCTCGATGGGTGCCCGCGCGTCCAGGACCACGTAGTGGTCGGGGTCGGCCGCAGCCAGTGCGAGGAAGCCTCGGCGGACCCGTTGGTGGAACTCCAGCGACTGACCCTCGATGCGATCGCGGCCGGTGAAGCGCTCGAATCCCGCCGCGGGCTCGAGGTCGAGGACGACGGTGAGGTCGGGGCGCAGGTCGCCGGTGGCCCAGCGATTGACGTGCTCCACCTCGGCGAGCGCCAACGTACGGCCGGCGCCCTGGTAGGCCAGCGCAGAATCGACATAACGGTCGGTGATGACCACCTCACCGCGTGCCAACGCGGGCAGCACCACGCGATCGACGTGCTCGGCCTTGTCGGCGGCATAGATCAACGCCTCGGTGCGCGAGGAAAGCTCGCCGGTGGCAGGGTCGAGGACGATGCGGCGCAACTCGCGGCCCACCGCGGTGTCGCCGGGCTCGAAGGTGAGGAGTGTGGCGTAGCCGCGCTCGACCAACCACGACCTCAGCAACTTCGACTGGGTCGATTTGCCGGCCCCCTCGCCGCCCTCGAAGCAGACGAACGGGCCGCGCTCTGCGAAGACTCCGGCATCCACGCGCACACCCTACGGGCGAGGTGCGACAGCACCCCAGTGCTCACCCCGTCAGCCGGTGAGCTCGCCCCGTAGGAGAGCGCCAAAGATCATCACGATCAGGAAGGCCCAACCTCCGGTGAGGAACGGTCTACGGTCCTTGGGCTGGCCCACGCCCAGCGGGCCGCCGAACAGGAGATAACTCGCCACTCCCAGCGGGCCGCCGAAGAAGAAGAGCCACGCCCAGGCCCAGCGAGTGGCACGCCACGGCTGTGGTCCCGAGGCAATCAACACGAACCCGAGGATGAACCCTGCCGCTGGCGGCATCCACCTCCAGCCGTGGCTCCGCCATCCCCACTGGTTCCAGGTGATGCCGGACTCGTGGGTCGCGTAGGTGATGCGTACGTCCGGATCGATCTCCCGCAAGGTCTCGACAGGGTCGCCAGTGACCAAGGACGGCGCTGTCTCATCCTGGGCGCTGAGGAACGCCTCGGAGCCGCTCACCGAGACCACTTCGGCGTAGTGGTGCAGGAAGCGGCCCTGCCAGCGCAGTGTCACCGTGGAATAGCCGTGCCAGTCGCCCGGCAGGGGTGGATGGTCGGTCTCGACCTGGGAGACAGAGCCCTCAGCCAGGGCGGACTGGAGATCGTCCCAGTCGGATTGTCGCTCTCCGCTGACCGTCGTCACGACGGCGATCGCCAGCCACAGCAGCACCACGAGTCGCCCGATGACACGCCAGCGAGGTTGCTGCCACCCGTCGGGAACGGCCGCGCCTACGACCATTTCTGGCGTCGTCTGCATCGTCATGGCTCGTTCCCCCGAGTGTGCGCGTGCCGGTGACTGCCTGTGCGTGTGAACGATCAGGACTTCTTGGCGGCAGCCTTCTTGGTCGTCTTCTTGGCGGTCGTCTTCTTGGCGGGAGCTTTCTTTGCTGCCGTCTTCTTCGCGGTCTTCTTGGCGGGAGCCTTCTTCGTCGCCTTCTTGGTCGTCTTCTTCGCCGGACCCTTCGCGCGTCGTTCGGCCAACAACTCCGCCGCCCGCTCCAGGGTGACCGCCTCGACCGAGTCGTCCTTGCGCAAGGTGGCGTTGTATTCGCCGTCGGTGACGTATTCGCCGAAGCGACCCGCCTTCACCACGACCGGCTGTCCTGACACCGGGTCGTTGCCGAGCTCCTTGAGCGGAGGCGTCGCCGCACCCCGACCGCGCTGCTTGGGCTGGGCATAGATCGCCTTCGCCTGGTCGAGGGTGATGTCGAAGATCTGGTCCTCCGACGTCAGCGAGCGCGAGTCGGTGCCCTTCTTGAGATACGGGCCGTAGCGACCGTTCTGGGCGGTGATCTCGGTGCCGTCCTCGTCGACGCCGACGACCCGTGGCAGGTCGAGCAGCTGGACGGCCTGCTCGAGGCTGACCGTGTCGAGGGTCATGGAGGAGAAGAGCGAACCGGTGCGCGCCTTGGCGCTCTTGGGTGCGTCCTCGGGCAGCAGCTCGGTGACGTACGCACCGAAGCGGCCGTTCTTGGCCACGATCTTCAGGCCGGTGTCGGGGTGGTCACCGACCACCTGCTCCTCACCGGCCGGGTTGGCGAGCAACTCCTTGGCCTTGGCGGTGGTCAGCTCGTCGGGCGGCAGATCGTCGGGCACATTGGCTCGTACGGCCGCAGCCTCGCCGTCCTCGCCGGGGCCCTCGACGTAGGGGCCGTAACGGCCCACGCGCAGGTTGATCCCGTCCTCGACCGGACCGATCGGGAAGGTCGCCATCTCCTTGGCGTCGATGTCGCCGAGCTCGGTGACCAGCGTCTTCAGGCCGACAACGTCGTCACCGCCGAAATAGAACTCACTCAGCTCAGTGGCTCGGTCGGCGCGACCACCGGCGATCTCGTCGAGGATGTCCTCCATGCCGGCGGTGAACTCGTACGACACCTGGCGCGGGAAGTGCTCCTCCAGCAGCCGGGTGACCGAGAAGGCCAGCCAGGCCGGCACCAGTGCGGTGCCCTTCTTGTAGACGTAGCCGCGGTTGAGGATCGTGCCGATGATGGAGGCGTACGTCGAGGGGCGCCCGATGAGGCGGTCCTCGAGCTCCTTGATCAGCGTGGCCTCGGTGTAGCGCGAGGGTGCCTTGGTCTCGTGGCCCTCCGCCGTCACGGTCGCGGCCGAGACAGCTGCGCCCTGGGTCAGGGACGGCAGACGGGTCTCGGCGTCGTCGCGACGCTTGGAGGCGTCGTCGATGTCCTCGACATAGGCCTTGAGGAAGCCGTGGAAGGTGATCGTGCGACCGCTTGCGCTGAAGACGACGTCGCGGCCGTCGGCTGCAGCCCCGCCTAGGCGGATCGTGACGGAGTTGCCGACCGCGTCCTTCATCTGGGAGGCGACGGTGCGCATCCAGATGAGCTCGTAGAGGCGGAACTGCTCACCGGAAAGACCCGTCTGGGCGGGCGTACGGAACGACTCGCCGGCCGGGCGGATCGCCTCGTGGGCCTCCTGAGCGTTCTTCACCTTCGAGGTGTAGGTCCGGGGCACGTCGGGGAGGTATTCGGCACCGTAGAGCTCGCGCACCTGGTCGCGAGCCGCGCCGACGGCGCCGCCCGAAAGGGTCGTGGAGTCGGTACGCATGTAGGTGATGAAGCCGTTTTCATACAACCGCTGCGCCACCGACATCGTCACGCTGGCGCTCATGCCGAGCTTGCGCCCGGCCTCCTGCTGCAACGTGGTGGTGCGGAAGGGGGCGTACGGCGAGCGGCGGTACGGCTTGGACTCGACCGAGCGGACGTCGTAGGAGGTGTCACTCAGCCCCGTCGCCAACGTCTCGGCGTCGGCACGGGAGAGGTGGACGCGGGGGGTCTTGGCCTTGAGGGCGCCGGTGTTGTCGAAGTCGGCACCGCGGGCGACCCGGACGTCGTCGACGCTGTAGAGCTTGGCCGGGAACATCCGCGGGTCGTGGCCGGAGCCGGCGTCGAAGGTGGCGTCGAGGTCCCAGTAGGCGGCGACCTTGAACTTCATCCGCTCGCGCTCGCGATCGACCACCAGACGGGTGGCCACCGACTGCACGCGGCCGGCCGAGAGCCCGGACATGACCTTGCGCCACAGCACCGGGGAGACCTCGTAGCCGTAGAGGCGGTCGAGGATCCGGCGCGCTTCCTGGGCCTGGACGAGGTCGTCGTTGATCTCACGGGGGGTCTCGACCGCGGCAAGGATGGCGGTCTTGGTGATCTCGTGGAAGACCATCCGGTGGACCGGCAGACCCTTCGGCGGCTTGAGCTCGTCGAGGAGGTGCCAGGCAATGGCCTCGCCCTCGCGGTCCTCATCGGTGGCGAGATAGAGAGCGTCGGCTTCCTTGACCAGCTTCTTCAGCTTGGCGATGTGACTCTTCTTGTCACGGGGAACGACGTAGTAGGGCTCGAAGCCGTTGTCGACGTCGACCGCGAGGCGGCCCCACGGCTTGTCCTTGATCTTCGCCGGCGTGTCCGCGGCGTTGTTGGGCAGGTCGCGGATGTGTCCGATGGACGACTCCACGACGTAGTCCTTGCCGAGGTACCCGCCGATGGTGCGGGCCTTGGCCGGCGACTCGACGATGACGAGCTTTGCCACGTCTTCGAACCCAACTTTCATTTGTCCCAGTGATGAGTCAGCGTCGTAACGGTAGCGCTCCGGCGCCTCCGGGCAACCCCGGGCGACTGGGGGCAGTGTCCCATTGACCACTTCCCGTCCACAGCAGGCGTCCACAGCGAGTTGTCCACAAGACCCTCCGATCAGGTCGAGGCGTGTCGGTCCCGTGGCGCAGCGTGTCCTTGTCGAAGCACTCAGACGTCAGGAGGACACCTTGTTCGATGATCGCGGCTATCACGAACTGCATTGGAGTCGACCCCAGTTGCACGAGGGCGGTCGGCTCAGCCACCTCGTCTTCGTCGACGGCAAGCTGGTCGATGCATGGAGCGAGGATGTGCGCGACAGCGCGTACGCCGAGATCGCCCGGCGCCACGACGACGGACGACGGGTGCCCGTCGTGACGCCGCCGTTGCTTCCCCGACACCAACAGGTCCTGGGGTGGCTCGACGGGCTCGTGGGCGGCCGTGCGGCGCTGCTGGAGCTCGACGATGCCCCCGCACCATTGCCGGAGGTGAGGGACCTGCCAGACCTCGTGCCGAATGAGGAGTGGCTCGTGGTGGATGAGCTCCTGACCGATCTCACCGAGGTCCTGCTGCCGGCCGGGCTCGCACCCCCGCTGCGTGCCTGCCTGCTCGCCCTCGCTCGGGCCGACGAGTCACTGCTGGTCCGTCGGCCACCGGCCCAGATCGCCGCCGGCATCACCTGGGTGGTCGGCAAGGCCAACGGGGTTCTCAACCCCACCGGCGCGGTCCTGCACAAGGACGTGGCCCGACATCTGGGATTACGCGGTGCGCTCACCAGCCACGGACAGGTGGTGCACGGAGCCGTCGGCCGCCTCACCTGGGCCACCCCACGACCCTGGAACTCCCCCTCCCTGGCCCCGCCGGACCTCCTGGCCACCGGACGTCCTGAGTTGCTGTGCCAGCAGCTCAGGAGCGACCTGATCCGGATGCGCGACGACGCGTTGGCAGAGGAGGCCACCTCGCTGCCTCCCACGCAAGCCATCGACGAGACGCTGGCGGCGGAGCCGGCCAAGCGGGACGGGGTGGCCGAGCGGCTGCCCGAGAGCGGGGCGCGCGCCAGATCCAAGGTGGATTCGGTGGGCCATATCTGGCCCAGCGGCGACGACCTCTACGACGACTCAGGGCTCCCCCGGCAGTAGCGCGTCGGTGCCATTGCGGTCAGCCGGCGCGGCGACGTCCGCCAGCTCGGCGAGGCTCTTCAACAGGAGGACGTCCGCCAGCAGATTCGACGGCCGACACGAACCCCTCGCCGAGCAGCTCACGCACCACCGGGACGTACGTCGATCGAAGTTGCGCCTCATCGGTCTCGGTCAGCTGCGCCAGCGCCCCGAGAATCTGTCCGAGCGTGAGGTCACCGTCGCAGGCACCGACAAGGGCCGCCTCGACGGTGTCGGCCGTACGAGCGCGCCGGAAGCCCCGCTGCTGACGCAGCACGATGGCCGAGGGATGCTCCGCGCCCGGTTGACCCACCGTCTCCTGCTGCACGTCGCTGCGCACCTGGAGCCGGGTCCGCAGCAGTGCCTCGTCGCTGAGGCCGACCAGCGAGGTGACCGCCTCGCCCCAGGCGTGGATGGCCGGCCCGATCGGCTGCTCGACGTCGTAGGGCCACTCGATGAGGTCGTGGCGGCCGGTGCCACCGCGACGGATGTTGATCCAGCCGAAGCCGACGCCCTCGATGCCGTTCTCCTCGAGCCACGAAAGCCAGCGGTCGTAACGCTGGGCATAGTCCGGGCCGCCGTGGTGGCCGCTGTCCTTGAGCCACAACTCGACGTAGGACGCCGGGTCGAGCCGCTCGCGCTGCACGACCAGCGCATTGCAGTCGGGACGCAACCAGGTGCCGAGCCGTTCGTCCCACGGCTGACCGTCGACGATCGCCCAATTGGCCAGCACCTGGAGCCAGCCTCCGTCGGTGAGGTGGTCGGGTCCGGTGCGAACGATGTGCTCCACGACGCGATCACCCGGCAACCCGGAATCGCGATAGACCAGTTGTTCGCCGGTCGCCGGCGAGATCACGAATGGTGGGTTGGTGACGATCAGGTCGAACTTCTCGCCCGTCACGGGTTCGAAGAACGACCCCTCCCGCACGTCGATGTGGCTGTCGAGGTCGGGGGCGTTGAGGGCCGCGTTGAGCCGCGTCATCCACAGCGCGCGCGTGTTGATGTCCGTCGCGACGACCTCGTCGGCGTGTCCGGCCAGGTGGAGAGCCTGCACCCCGCATCCGGTGCCGAGATCGAGCGCACGACGCACGGGCTCGCGCATCGTCAGCCGGGCCAGGCTGGTGGAGGCACTGGAGATGCCGAGCACATGGTCGGTGCCCACCCGCAGTCGCGACCCGTCCAGTCCCGGCGTGCGGTCGGAGAAGACCCAGAGGTCGTGGTCCTCGCTCGCGTACGGGCGACAGTCCATCCGGGCGGTGACCTCGCCGTCGCTCTCCTCGATCAGACCAGCGCTGCACAACTCGTCGACCAGGTCAGGCAGCGACTGTTCGGCGGCCTCGCGGGACACCGGAGCCTGGAGCACGAAGAGCCGAGTGAGGGTGTCGAGCGGCGAGCCCGACGTCGTACGCCGCAGCCCGGGCAGGGTCTCGTTGCGGCCCAGGGCCGCGTGGGCCTCGACGCCAAGCGCTTCCCTGACTCGGTCATCGGTGAAGTCGGCCGCGAGCAGTGCCTCGCGGAGCGGTCCGGCGAAATGCATGGCGACAGCCTTGCAGGCCGAGAGATCCCGAGTGACGGCGCAGTGACCGGCCGGTGACGCTCCACGACGACACGGTGACGAGGTCGAGACCCGGAACAGACGCCGGCGCAGTGCTCGCGCCACGGCGCCGTGACCCCCCACCGCACACCCTGCACGGACAACACACCAGACCCCGAGCACCGAGTCGAGGAGGGATCACCGTGGCGGAACTTGAGCTTGAGTCCACCTGGCTGGAGAGCTGGGCGAGCGAGGAGTTTGGCGAGAGCTGGTCGGACGACGAAGCAGAGGACGCGCTCACCTGGCTCAGGAACATCGGTGCCGGAGCGGCCAGCGGAGCGGCGACAGGAGCCGTGGCCGGCCCGTGGGGCGCCTTGATCGGCGGATTGGTCGGAGGTGGCCTCGGGGCGGCACAGACCGCGGCTCAACAGTCTGCGCCGGGCCCAGCAGCCCCGCCGACAACCCGACCGGCACCGTCCCCACGCCCGTCCCCACGCCCGTCCCCGCGCCCGTCCCCGCCTCCGGCCCGCCAGGTGTCGCCCTCCCGCGGTGTTGACGCACCCCGCCGGACGCGGGATGTCGCGAGGCGGACGCGTCCTGCTCTACGTCCTTCACCCGCCCAGCACGGCACCGTCTCCACCTCTGACGTCGCCGACCTGGTCTCGACCCTGGCACCACTGCTCCTCGCCCTCGGTCAACAACTGGGGAGCCAGGCGACCGCCCCCGTCACATCGGAGGACTGGTCTGAGCAGCCCGACCGCTGGCCGCTCGGCGAGGACCCCGCTCCGTGGACGACCACAGAGTCGGCCGAGGCAGCCCCCGAGGACTGGCCAGAAGAAACCACCGAAGCCGCTTTCGAGGCCGAGGAGGACGACGAGCAGGACGAGCGGGACGACGAGAGCGAGATCGAAATGGAGTCACCGGACGAGTGTTGGCCGGCAGAAACCGAGTGGCAGGAAGTTCCCGCATGAGCAGTGACACGTTCACCCAGCCCACCGACCCCGCTGACGCCAAGGTCGCCATGATGCGCCAATTGACCGAGCGCGCCGCTCACGATCCACTGGCAGGTCTGCTGCTCACCCGACTGCAGTCCGTCGACACCGTTGAGGAACCCGATCCGTTGGACGTCCTCGAGCGTCGCTTCGATGCGGCGCTGCGGGCCAACCAGAAGCTTCGCGAAGCCTTGGTCGCCGCGAACGAGATGACCTCGTGGATTGCCCGCCTGATCGGCGCGTGCCCGCAGTGCTGGGGTCTCGTTTCCGACTGTTCTGCCTGCTCGGGCCGCGGTGGGCCGGGCTACGAGCAACCGGCCGTCAGCGACCTCGTCGACTGGCTTGCACCGGCACTCCATCGGGCTGGTCTGACCTTCGCTCGCCCCCAGCCGATCCAGCCCCCCAACTCTTCCAGCACACACACCACAACAGAGCAGGAGATGTCATGACCGTCATGGAAAGCGAAGCCTGGGACGACGAAGCCTGGGACGACGAGGCCTGGGACGACGAGTCCGCGAGCGCAGAGGCGTGGGATGACGAGTCGGAATTCCTCGGAACCCTGCTCGGCGGCCCCGCGCAACTGGTCGGCAACGCCCTCGGAGGGCTCTTCGGCAGCAGACCGAGACCTCGGTCGCCGCTGTCACCGATGTCCTTCGGCGCACCCGGTCGGGGGGTGTCGACGGCCACGCTGAACACGCCAGCCGGCAACGCCACCCTGCGCCTGCCCGAGCCCGTGGTCACTCGGCAGGAATTCGAGTCGGGCCTGCGTCGACTCCAGGTCGGCATCAACCGTGACGCCGCTCGCGTGAACACCTTGAGCAAGGACCTCGACACCTTGCGCAGCAGGGTGAGCGCGGTCGTGGTGGACACGCAGAAGGACGTGGTGAAGCTTCGCGCCGAGGCCACCAAGAACCGGATTTCGCTGCGCCGACACTTCGCCAAGCTCAAGGCCGAACAGTCCCAGCAGCAGATGATGACGATGGTCATGTCGATGATGTCGCAACGGTCCGCCCAGGACGCCCTCGAGGACCACACCCACTCGATCGCGGTGGGAGCCAGGACCACTGGTTCTGCAGACGTTCACGGGGACTCCGACAACAGCATGATGATGATGCTGCCGTTGATGATGTCGGGCGGCGGTTCGTCCTCGGACTCGATGATGCCCCTGGCCATGATGATGGCGTTCAGGTGAGGTGAGGGACATGTCCATGGATACCGCCTCATTGATGGGCTTCGCCATGCTCGGGTCGATGAAGAAGCCCGAACGAAAACGCGCCGAAAGTTCGCTGGTGCTCACTCTCGTGCCCGGTCCACCAGCCACACGGGCTGCTATCGCGACGATGGCGGTGAGCAACCAGGCCCGCGACGGCTTTCGTCGAGAGATGCGGGTCGCCTCCGCAGTCGTCGGTGCCACCGAGGCCATCGCGGCCGGAGAGTCGGCAGTCGCGGCCTTCGCCGGGCAGAGCGCCCTGCGTGACCTGGCTCCCGACCAGCTCGCCGCGCGATTCGCGGCCGCCTTTCCGGTGGTCGACCCGGAGGTAGCCCCGACCGCCCCACCGCAGGTGGGAGGAGCGGGGCCTGACGAGCTCACGGTCGCGCGCCTGCGTGAGGCACTTCACCTGGCGACCGAGATGGTGGTCACGGCGATCGGTCGGACCAAGGGCAGCCGCTTCTCGACCGACGAGGCACTCGTCTACGACGACTACCTCGACCTGCTTTCGGGCAAGGTCCGGGACCAGATCGTCAAGTCCGCAGAGCTCAAATAACCAGCCGACCTGACAGCGAAGAAACAATGACCGAACTGGGCGCGTGGGTCGATCCGGCTCTGAGCCAGCAGTTGCTGACCCGGACCGGGTCGACCGCCGTGCCGACGGAGGCCGAGGCACATTCCGACGACATCGTGCCGGTGATCGCCCGGCTGGACCCGCCCGGAAGCCACGTCCCCGGATTGAGGGTGATCAGCAGCTTCGGCGGCGTGGTCACGGCTCGCGTACGCCTGGGGGATCTGGCTTCCGTGCGGAGCCACGTCGCCGTACGCAGCCTCAAGTCGATCCGTACCTACGGACCTGCCCTCGCCACCACGATCCCGGAGATCCGTGCCCGCCCAGCCGATCTGCCACGACGACCCGGCGCCACCCCGCTCACGGGGAAGGGCGTCCTGGTTGCCGTGCTCGACTGGGGTCTCGACATCACCCACGCCAACCTCCGCAACGCCGACGGCAGCACGTGCGTCGAGGCCCTCTGGGACCAGCGTGGGAGTGGCACGACGACAAGCCCCGAGCCGTTCGGGTACGGCCGGGTGCTGAGCGGCGAGGCCATCGACGCGGCTCTGGCCACCGACGATCCGCACGAGCATCTGGGCTACGACCATGCCGATGTCGACCCCGGTCAGGAGGGCACGCACGGCACCCACGTCGCGGACATCGCGCTGGGGCGTGGCCGAGCCGCAGGTTCCGCTCCGGGAGTGGCTCCAGGCGCCTCTCTCGCCTTCGTCCATCTCCGCGGTGAGGACACCGCCAAGGAGGACACGCTGGGCGACTCCGCCCGCATCCTCGAGGCTTGCGACTGGGCCCTACGCCGGGCCGCTGGCCGCCCTCTCGTGATCCACATGAGTCTGGGTCGCACCGGCGGACCGCACGACGAGACCCTTCTGGTGACCCGCGCCCTGGATCACCTGCTTTCCACCCGGGTCGGGTTGGCAGTGATCATGAGCTGCGGCAATTACCACAGCAGTCGGATGCACGCGTCTGCGCAGCTGGCGGAGGGCGAGGTGGTGGACCTGCCCTGGGACGTTCCACCTCCCCCTCCGGACGGCAGCGAACTCGAGCTCTGGTTCGCCGGACGTGACCGACTCGCTGTCAGTCTGGTCGCGCCCGATGGGTCCACCGTGCTGAGTCTGGAGTCGGGTGCGCACAGCGTGCACCGCATCGGCCCGGACGTCGTGGCGTCCGGATTTTCACGGTTGAACGATCCCAACAACGGTGACAACGTCGTCGATCTGTTCTTGATGCCTGGAGCACCCCCGGGCCGCTGGACGGTACGCCTGACGGGACGATCCATCCACGGCGGGAGTGTGGAGGCCTGGATCGAGAGAACGTCGGGCGCCCACCAGTCCCGCTTCCCCGTTGCGGTCGCGAGCCAACTGTCCACGACCGGATCCATCTGCAATGGCCGGCTTCCCCTCGCCGTCGGTGCCTATGGCATGGACACTGCGGAGCACCTTCCGATGGTGTTCTCCAGCGAGGGACCGAGTCGCGACGGACGCCCCAAACCGGACGTCGCCGCTCCTGGCGGACGCGTGCTCGCGGCACGATCCTCCTACGTCGTGGACGGTCGCCGGGTACGAGACGGACTGACACGCAAGAGCGGCACGAGCATGGCCGCCCCGCATGTCAGCGGCACGGTGGCGCTCATGTTCGAAGCCGCATTGCCGCGTCTGCTGCCGATGGCCCTGACACGTTGGGTGGTGCTCGAGACAGCGCGGAGCCCCGCCCTGGCCGACGCCCGCTACGGCGCAGGCACGCTCGACGCAGCAGCCGCCTGCCAGTTGGCCATCGACCTCAGTCACCGATCGATTCGACCACACACTCGCGGACCCAGCCCGCACCCCGGACTCCCCCCGGAGGGCGCTGCGCCACTCACCCCAGGAGGAACCATGACCATCAACGCAGCACCCGACCACCGTGTCCTGGCCTGGCTGCACGGCGAGCAGGCTCCTGACGACGAAGAGGTCCTGGGGACGCTGACGCTCAATCGACCGAGCGGATCCCCGTTCACGCACCGCGTGGACACCAGAGCACCGGTGCGTGCTGCTGCCGACATCGACGCGGCCATGATCGAAGCCCTGACGGATCGGGTCGGTCACCAGGTCATCACTGCCACCGGGACGACTTGGCAGATAGCCCCCTTCGGACCGGAGAAGTGCTGGCTGACGACTCCCGTGGCCGGCTTCGACGCCTCAGGCGTGCAGATCATCACCGTCAACGGCGGCGAGCGGGTCTACGTCCCAGCCGATCCCGACTCCCCGGGTGATCGCCGCGTCGACATTCCCGGGCTGCGTTCCTTCTACGGCCTCACCACGGCCGACCGCACCGCCCAACGCAACGAATGGGCCGCCCGGCTCGCCGGGGCCACAACGCTCACGACCGTACAGGCGCGCGGGCTCGGCATTCCGCTGCTGCGCGCCGCCCTTGCCAAGCATGGCGCCGCGGCGTTCAGCGTCCGCAACGTTCGACGCGGCACTCCGCCACGCGACGCGGGGGGTGTCGTCAACGGCGTGACCCTGCCTCCACTCGTCTCACCCCTGCGCGAGCCCGACTGCTATCTCCCCGTCATCGCCCGGGTCGAGGGACGGATGGAGAGCATCAACGCGTGGGACGACGGAGCCGGCGTGAGCCTGGGACCGATCCAGTTCAATGTCGACCGGGGAGCGTTGTTCCGGTTCTTGTGGCAGTTGCGCTCGGAGGATCCGACCCTGTTCGCCAGTGCTCTGGGTGGGCCCCTGGGGTGGGAGATGACCTGGCACACCGACCACCCAGACCTGGTGATCACCCGAGGCTCGGCGACTGACACCCTGCATGGCCGATCCGCAGACCGGGACACCAACGCGACCTATCTCATGCGCGGCGTGCCCGGGACCGGCAGTCGCGATCCGGACTACCGGCGTCGCGTCGCTGCGTGTTTCCGTGATGCCGTGGTGTGGCCCCACGTCCAGCAGATGATCGTCGACACCACGTCGTGGTGGCTCCGGCCCGCCCTGCTCCGCATCCGCGCGGCGGGGATCGGACCGCTCAGCCCCACCGTCCCCGACCAGGACACGTTCGTACTGACAGCGCTGCTGCTGAGCGCCGGCGTGCGCTTCTCGGGTTGTCTTCCTCAGATCCTGACCAAGCTGGCTCGCTGGGGAACGGTGGCCGACAAACTCGCCCATTTCGACCAGGCTCTGGCGGCCACCAAGGCGCCGTGCCCGAACGGGTTGCGGGATCGGATGGTCAAACAGCGACGTCACGCGGCCACGGTGTTCACCCAGGCGCAGCGATTGTCCACCGTCCAACCCACGGGCGAGGCTGTTCCCGTCGCGGAGATCGCCTCGGCCGAGGTCGGTTCCGGTTTCAGCAACGACTGGGCCAGCAAGATCTTGAAAACCATCCGGACTGAGCTGGCGACCAGCGGACACGCCCCCGAGACATGGTGGGACGGATTCGTCGACCCGATCTGGTTGGGGCGCCGCTTTCGCAATGGGATCCACGACGTACTCATGGCCAGGCTCCTGGCGGCCGAGACCGCACTGCGCCGACAGCCGGCCTACGCATCCCTCTCCGATGCTGAGCTCGGCCGCGCCCTGGGAATCAGTCAGCGGATCGGTGGCGCCCGGAGTGGCCGCTCTTCGATGCACTCCTTCGGGCTCGCAGTGGACATCGAATACAGCGCCAGCCCGTGGATCCTGGGAAACCCCGGCAGCCCTGTCTCCAACGAGTCCACCCGCCAGGCATTCAACCGGGCAGCGCTCCTGATCGGCGGACGGGTGATCGACACTGCTCCCCCGTTCCTCTCCGACCTTGCGAACGGCACCACTGCGACGGCCTACGACACCTTGCGCACCCTCGATCGTGAGTTCGTCGGCTATCTCGGGCTGGCCGCCAACGCCGCCACCGCCTTGCCCCATGTCGAACGCAACCGTGCAGTTGTCGGGGTCGTGCAGAGCGGCGAGTCGCTCGACCTGGCCGCCACCAGATGGGCCGGCCAAGCCCGGATCGACCTCAACCGGATGCGTCTGCGGGGCTCGAACTTCCACCCCCGCAACCCTCTCAACGGGTTCATGTCGCTGAATCGCGATCTTGTCATCTCGCTGCGCGACAGCGGTGGGTTGGCGTGGGGAGCGATTGACTTCGGCCGCGAGAGCGGCGACATCATGCACTTCGACGCACGCCCCGACGCAGTGGGCCGCGTCATTCTCGCCGGCATCCGGGCCGCACGCAGGACTCAGTGACCAGATGTGCGCCGTGTGCCTGATCCGCGTGGAGGCCCAAGGTCCTGACTCCGTACTCGTGTCGGTGATGACCTCGCACGACCTGGCCGGTCGGGTCCTCGACCAGTGGCGCCTCAGCGATCCCGAAGAGGTCCTGTCCCTCGTCCAGAGGTTCCTCCAGCAGTCGATAGATCACCGTCCCACGTGACGCGGGGATCGAAATGCAGTTTACTCAAGAAACGCGCTTGACACTCGATCAAGGGGTGGCCATCCATCAGGCATCGACATCTGGGAGTCGATCGTGAGTGAAGACCTCGAACCTGACCACACCTGTGAGCAGCGCTCCCTGCTCTGCCTGTTCGGCGGGCCCAGTGTGCTCGAGTGCGGCACCAGGACCGTCGTCCCCGAGGGCTCACAACGCCTGGTCGTGCTGGTTGCCCTCCGCGGCGGTCGACTGGACCGGCGCAGCGCCGCAGGCAGCCTGTGGCCGGAAGGATCCGACGATCGTGCGGCCGGCAATCTGCGCTCGGCCATGTGGCGTCTACGCACTGCGGGCCTGGATCTGCTCAGCAACAACCGCGGCGTGGTCACTCTGCATGATCGGGTCGACGTGGACGTCCATGCCGTGTCCTCGTGGGCGGATCGTCTGGTCCGTGGCACCCACACCAGTGAGGACCTCGTGCTCGAGGGGCGCCGTCTCGATCCAGATGACGTGCTCCCCGGCTGGTACGACGACTGGGTGATCTTCGAGCGAGAACGTCTCCGCCAACGCGTCCTGCATGGTCTGGAGGCGCTGAGTGCGCATCTGCTCCTGCAACACAGGTCTGGGGAGGCCGTCGAGGCGGCGCTGTGCGCGGTCCAGCTCGAGCCGCTGCGCGAGAGCGGCCAGAAGCGTCTGCTGCTGGCACACCTCGCCGAGGGCAACCAGGTGGAGGCACGGCGGGCCCTGGACGGCTATGCCAAACTGCTGCACAGCGAGCTCGGGCTACGGACGAGCAACGAGCTCAATGAACTGCTGCGACGTCCCCGCACCCACTTCGGCTGACAAGATCGCGGGATGAAGGAACGCCCGGAAGACGTCAGCGACGCTGCAGTGCTCGAAGCCGTACGCCACCACTGGACACCCGACGCGGACGCAGTCGAGCACCTGCCCGTCGGGTGGGGTGGGCACCACTGGCGAGCGACGGAAAACGGCGAACCCACGCTCTTCGTGACCCTCGATCTGCCCTGCGCGCGCCACACTCCGGACAGTTTGAGGGCGCCTGCGCCAGCGCCGCCGGACTTGGCCTGGACTTCGTGTGGCCCTCGCTCCCCCAACTGGAGGGTGAGCCCGGCGTCCACCACCCGTGGCAGGCGAACGGTCGGACCTACCTCATCGACTGGGAATCCCTGCTCGTCGCGCCGCGCGAGCGGGACCTGGCCACGCTGGTCCACCAGGGTGTGGCCACCGACGGCGACCGGGACATGGTGCGGCTCTTCGACCTGGAGTGGCGGCTCTCGGAGATATGGTCCTTCGCCCAGTGGTTGCAGGGCCCGCACACGGGGGACGCTGATGACCTCACCGCTCTCGGTGGATTGACCGAGGAACTCATCCGGCCCCACTTCGACGGGGTCTAAATGCCGTACGGCCGCCGACCCGGGAGGGTCGACGGCCGTACGGATGATGCAGGTGCTCAGGCGGTCTTGTGAGGAGTGAACGACGACGAACCGGTGTCGTCCCCGTCGTCGCTGATGACGACCTCACGCTGCTTGGAGATGTAGACCGCGACACCGATGATCGCGACGGCGACCAGCGCGATGATGATGCGCAGGACGTCGTTCTGGTCCTCGCCCACGCTCATGGACACGACGGCGCTGGCGATCAGCAGCGAGACCAGGTTCATCACCTTGATCAGCGGGTTGATGGCCGGACCGGCGGTGTCCTTGAACGGGTCACCGACGGTGTCACCGATGATGGTCGCTTCGTGGGCGGGTGAGCCCTTGCCACCGTGGTGGCCGTCCTCGACCAGCTTCTTGGCGTTGTCCCAGGCTCCACCGGCGTTGGCCAGGAACACGGCCATCAAGGTGCCGGTGCCGATGGCACCGGCGAGGAACCCGGCCAGCGCCGTCGCGCCGAGGCCGAAGCCCACCGCGATCGGAGCCAGCACGGCCAGGATGCCGGGCGCGACCAGCTCGCGGAGCGAGTCCTTGGTGACGATGTCGACGACCTTGCCATATTCGGGGCGACCGGTGCCCTCCATGATCCCGGGGATCTCGCGGAACTGGCGACGTACCTCGTAGACCACGGCGCCGGCAGCCCGGGCGACAGCGTTGATCGCCAGGCCCGAGAACATGAACACCACCGCTGCGCCGAGGAGGATGCCCACGATGACTGCGGGGTTGAAGACGTTGAAGTCGAGGAAGTCATCGGCAACGCCGGCTTCGGTGAGGGACTCGAAGACCGAGGTGGCGTAGGAGCCGAACAGCGCGGTCGCGGCAAGCACGGCCGTCGCGATCGCGATGCCCTTGGTGATGGCCTTGGTGGTGTTGCCGACCGCGTCGAGCTCGGTGAGGATCTGTGCCCCCTCCGCGCTGACGTCGCCGGACATCTCTGCAATGCCCTGGGCGTTGTCAGAGACCGGGCCGAAGGTGTCCATCGCAACGATGACACCGACGGTGGTCAGCAGACCACAACCGGCCAACGCGACCGCGAAGAGCGAGACCGTGAGGGTCGCGCCACCGAGGAGGTAGGCGCCGAAGACCGCGGCACCGATCACGAGCGTGGTGTAGACCGCCGACTCGAAACCGACCGAGAGACCGGAGAGGAGCACGGTCGCCGCGCCGGTGAGCGAGGTCTTGCCGACGTCCTTCACCGGGCGATATTCGGTGCCGGTGTAGTAGCCGGTCAGCGCGAGGATGCCAGCCGACATCACGATACCGATGACCACGGCCGAAGCGGCGATGAAGCGCGGGTCGCCGTCGGCGCCGGACAGGCTCTCGGCGATGTTGGTGAACTCGGAGAACTTGCTGGGGAGGTAGACGTAGGCCAGCACGACGCTGGCCAGCGCGGCGATCCCCGAGGAGAGGTAGAACGCCCGGTTGATGGTCGTCAGACCATTCTCGCTCGCCTTGGGCTTGGTCAGGTAGACACCAGCCACCGCGGTGAGAGCACCGATGGCCGGGATCAGGAGCGGGAAGACCAGGCCCTTGTCGCCGAAGGCCTGTGAGCCGAGGATCAGCGCAGCGACCAGCGTGACGGCGTACGACTCGAAGAGGTCGGCCGCCATGCCGGCGCAGTCGCCCACGTTGTCGCCGACGTTGTCAGCGATCGTCGCGGCATTGCGCGGGTCGTCCTCGGGGATGTTCTTCTCGACCTTGCCGACCAGGTCGGCGCCGACGTCGGCAGCCTTGGTGAAGATGCCGCCGCCGACTCGCATGAACATCGCGAGCAGCGCCGCACCGAAGCCGAAGCCCTCGAGCACGCTGGGGGCTGAATCCTGGAAGAAGAGCACCACCAGGCTGGCGCCCAGCAGGCCCAGGCCGACAGTCAGCATGCCGACCATGGCGCCGGTACGCAGACCGATCGTCATCGCAGCCTCGCGACCGGTGGTCTCCGCTGCGGCCGCCACGCGCAGGTTGGCGCGTACGGCGAGGCCCATGCCGAGATAGCCGACCGCGCTGGAGAAGCCCGCTCCGACGAGGAAGAAGATCGACCGGAAGATCCGTACGGTCATGTCGTCGGCCGGCAGCACGAGCAGCGCGAAGAACGCGATGGCCGCAAAGATGCCGAGGGTGCGGAACTGCCGCGTCAGGTAGGCGTTGGCGCCCTCTTGAACTGCTTGGGCGATGGTCCTCATGTTGTCGGTGCCCTCGCCGGCGGCCAACACCTGAGTCCTGAACATCGCAGCCATCCCGAGCGCGCCGAGCGCGATCAGGGCAACAACGATGACCAGGGCCAGGTTGGCACCTTCGAGTTCCGGCTTCACGACTGCGGGCAAGATCCCGGTCATGTGCGTCCTCCTAGGAATGGAACAGATCCATGAACGCGCCGGAGTCTACGCAGCGTGATCCGCCGTCCACGCCAGAGGGTGACCGAGGCCACACCGGGAGGTCACGCAGAAAGAGGAGGCGTCAGGCGGAGGGAGAGGGGTCGAGCGAGTCGTGGATGCGGAAGACCTTCGCCAGACCGGTGATGCGGAAGATCTTGAGCAACCTCTCCTGGGTGCAGACCAGGTCGAGCGAGCCGTCATGGGCCCGGACCTTCTTCAGCCCACCCACCAGGACGCCCAGACCGGTGGAATCGAGGAACTCGACAGCTTCGAGGTCGATGACGATGTGGTAGGTCCCGGAGGCGACCAGGTCAGTGATGCAGTCACGCAACTTGGGCGCGGTGTAGACATCGATCTCGCCGCCCACCGCCACGACGGCGCGCCCATCCACCTCGCGAGTGGCAAGGGTGAGATCCACGACTGCTCCCCGGTCCCCGAAATCAGCTAGACAGTTCCTAACGAGACGCCTCGCGCCTCGCATGCTTTCCGGGTGGTATCAAACCACGAGTGGAGCCGGCTTCGCAGTCCTCCTCGCACACTTGGGTGTGAACTGTGGAGCAACCACACCGATCGAAGGCGCAGACCGGAGCTCTCCACAGGTCCGCGTGCTGGTCTGGACCGCCCACCCGAGACCTGCTAATACTCTTCGGTAGTAGGTCGCGACAGCGCGCTTCACCCCACGCAGTCCTCCGGACCAACGAAGGAAACTCATGAAGATCCCCGCCCTTGCGACCGCGCTTGCCCTCGTCGCCTCCCTGGTCCTCACCGTCGCCCCGGCGCAGGCCTTCGGTGAGTCCACCGCCACGACGAACACGGCGTACATCGGCGACGGTTGCACGTACCACGAGGTCGCCTACACGGTGGACCTGCCTGCGGAGGTGAAGATCTGGTCCATGGCGGTCCAGGCGATCCACCCCAACGGGACCTCGGGCGACACGGTCGTCGTCGGCAACCTCCAAGCTTCGCCCCTGACCGGCAGGACGGCCATCCAGATCTGCGGAGTGACCGAGCCGGTGGGCATCTGGACACTCCAGCCGAGAGTTTCCTTCTGGCAGGACGCCAACGGCGAGACCATCTACAACACCGTGGGCGCTCCCTCGACGTTCGAGGTGGTCGCTGGGGCAACGACCTCGCTGAAGCTCAAGGCAAAGACCGAGCGCGACCGGGTCACGGCCCGCGTGAGGCTGATCGCCGACACCGGCTCCACGTCAAGACCCCTCGTCGAGCAGCAGGTGCGGCTGCAGAAGAAGGTCGGCAAGAAGTGGAAGAACTTCAAGCGCCTCACCACGTCGGGCACAGGCACTGCACAGGTGAAGTTCAAGGTCAAGAAGAAGACGCGCATCCGCGCGCGTTACGCCGGCTCGGGTGAGGTGGTCGTCGGCGGCTCCAGCGTTGCCCTCCCGGCTGCCATGTCCAAGGTCGTACGCGTCGGCTGAGCGATGTCGGTCCCGTTTGCCACACTTCCGGGGTGAGACCCGACCGCCCCGACGCGCCCCCTCCGGTGGCGGCGCTGGTCAGGCGACTCACCGGTGTGCCCGGGCGAGAGGACAGGCTCCGTCACCTTGAGGTGCTGCCCGCGCGTGAAGCGGTGCACCAGGACTGGCCGGAGTGGGTCTCTCCGCAGGTGCGGGCAGCCTACGCACGTCACGGCGTCACCCGACCCTGGCGCCATCAGGTGGTGGCCGCCGAAGCAGCCCGTGCCGGCCAGCACCTCATCGTCGCCACCGGGACGGCCTCGGGAAAGTCGCTGGCCTACCAGTTGCCCGCCCTGTCCGCGATCAGCGCGGCCCGGGGACCCCGTGGTGAACGGGGCGCGGCAGGCCTCTATCTCGCGCCCACCAAGGCGCTAGCGCACGACCAACTTGCCGGACTGCGCGGCCTCGGCCTCGACGTCCGCTGCGGTGCCCACGACGGGGACAGCAGCCGCGAGGAGCGCGACTGGACCCGCGACTTCGGCGAGTACGTCCTCACCAACCCCGACATGCTCCACCGCTCCCTGCTGCCCTCGCACCACCGGTGGGCCCGGTTGCTGGGTTCGCTGCGCTATGTCGTGGTCGACGAGTGTCACCACTATCGCGGCGTGTTCGGCGCCCACGTCTCCCACGTGCTGCGGCGGCTGCGTCGGGTGTGTGCCCTCTACGGCGCCCACCCGACGTTCGTGCTGGCGTCCGCGACCGTCGCCGAGCCGGAGGTGACCGCCTCCCGCCTCACCGGCCTCGACGTGGTGGCGATGACGCGTGACGATTCCCCTCACGGTGAGGTGTCACTGCTGCTGTGGGAGCCGCCGCTGACCGCACACACCGGAGAGAACGGTGCCCCCGTGCGCCGTGCCGCGTCCTCGGAGGTGGCCGACCTGCTGGCCGACCTCGTCGCCGAGGACGTCCGCACCCTCGCCTTCATCCGGTCCCGACGCGGGGCCGAGCAGGTGGCCGCCACCGCGGCTGAGTTCCTCGCCGACGTCGACCCCTCGTTGCCGGGCAAGGTAGCGGCCTATCGCGGTGGATATCTGCCCGAGGAGCGCCGCGCCCTGGAGTCTGCGCTGCGGCGCGGTGACCTGATCGGTCTCGCGGCGACCAACGCGCTCGAGCTCGGCATCGACATCAGCGGTCTCGATGCAGTGCTGATCGCCGGCTTTCCCGGCACCCGTGCCGCCTTCTGGCAGCAGGTCGGGCGTGCCGGGCGCGGTGCACAGGACGCCCTCGGCATCCTCGTGGCGCGCGACGATCCTCTCGACACCTACCTCGTGACGCATCCCGAGACCCTGATCGGAGCGCCGGTGGAGGCCTCCGTCTTCGACCCCGCCAACCCCCACGTCATGGGACCTCACCTGGCGGCGGCGGCCCAGGAGGCTCCGCTCACTGAGGCTGACCTGCCGATCTTCGGCCCCACCGCCCGCGAGGTCGTGGACCAGCTCACCGACCTCGGCCTGCTGCGACGTCGTCCGCGCGGCTGGTTCTGGACCCATCCGGGCCGCGCCGCCGACCTGGCTGACATCCGCTCCTCGAGCGGGTCTCCGTTCCAACTGATCGAGGCGGACACCGGTCGAGTGATCGGAACGGTCGACGCGGGTGGCGCCCACCACCAGGCCCACCCAGGCGCGGTCTATGTCCACCAGGGCGAGACGTGGCTGGTGGAGTCACTGGACCTCGAACACCACGTGGCGACCATGAGGCGTGACGAGCCGGCCTATTCCACGACAGCCCGCGAGATCACCGACATCACCATCCTCGACACCCGGGAGAAGCAGACGTGGGGCGGCTGCGAGCTGTTCCTAGGAGAGGTCGACGTGTCGCACCAGGTGGTGGCCTTCCTGAAACGACGCCAACCCGGGGGCGAGGTCATGTCCGAGGAGCCGCTCGACCTACCCCAACGCTCGCTGCGCACCACTGCGGTGTGGTGGACCGTGCCCGACGCCGTGATCACCGAGGCGGAGCTCGACACACTCGACGTGCCCGGTGCGGCCCATGCCGCCGAACACTGCTCGATCGGGCTCCTCCCGCTGTTCGCCACCTGTGACCGGTGGGACATCGGTGGTGTCTCGACCGCGCGCCATGCCGACACCGGTCTGCTCACCGTCTTCGTCTACGACGGGCATCCCGGCGGCGCCGGCTTCTCCGAGCGCGGCTTCCGAACGGCACTGGAGTGGCTGACCGCGACGCGGGAAACCATCGCGAGCTGCGAGTGTCCAGCGGGGTGCCCGTCCTGCATCCAGTCCCCCAAGTGTGGCAACCAGAACAACCCGCTCGACAAACCCGGAGCGATCGCGCTGCTCGATGCTCTCCTTGCGGGCGCCCCGAAGCGCTAGGTTCGAATCATGGTGATCCTCGGTCTGGCCCTCATGATCTTCGGCGGCATCGCGATCCTCTCGGCGGTCTTCGTCAGCAAGCCCGGTACTGGCGGCGAGTTGTTGAACTTCGACGTGACCATTCTTCAAGCCTTTCTCGTGGGGGTCGCGGCCGGCGCTGCGATCCTGTGGGGCTTCTCGATCCTCAAGTGGGGCACCCGCCGAGGGTTGACCCACCGCAAGGAGCGCAAGGAGATCAACAGACTCAGTGACAAGCTCGACAGAGCCGACGCCGAGCGACGGCACGACCGCCACGAGACCGACACCGACACCGCCTGAGAAGGCTCGACCGACCTGCCCATGCCGTCACTCTTTGGGCCCTGATTCTCCGGGCCTCGGCTGTCTCCCCGCGATCTCGTCCGGCCCATCTCCCGGGTGCGTCCGTGGGCAGTGCCCGCCACCGATATTGTCCGCCCATGGCTGTGGGGGGCAAGAAGGCACGCGACGCGGACCGTGACCGGGCGATCGATCTGGTCAAGGCAGCGTGGGTCGAAGGGCAGATCACGGAGGCTGACCGAGATCTGCGGGTAGAAAAGCTGCTGGCCTCGACAACGGTCGCGCAGGTCCACCGACTCGTCACCGACCTTCAGTCCAACCGTGACAGGGCCCCACGCCAACCGCCGTCAACTCACCAGCCGGTCGCGTCGGTCACGGACGCTCGACGCCGTAACTGGCCAGCGGCGGCAGCGGCCGCCATGGCGGTGGTGGCGACCCTCTTCGTCTGGTCACAGTTGTCTGCGAGTGATGACTCCACGAGCAGCGCCACACCCAACCCGGCACCGATCTTCTGGTCACAGGACGGCGTCGCTGCCCTGACCGATGCATTGATCGAGCAGCGCGGCGACAGTGTGGTGTTCAGCGCCGCCTTCCACAGCGACTATGTCTACGTCGATGTCCCGGTCGATTCCTCCACCCAGAGGATGCATGGATACAGGTGGGACGGACACGAACTCGCTGAGGAGAACGCAAGCACAGCCGACTCCCCGCGCTTCGACCTCGCCGACGTGGACCCCGCTCTTCCGGAGCAGGTCCTCCACCGGGCCGAGGCGTTGGTGGAAGATCCAACCGAGTCACGGATCTCGGTTTACGTGTCCGAGAACGCCGAGGGGCCTGCTGACTTGTTCCACGCATACGTGGTGAACGAGTACGGCGAAAGAGCCAACTTGGCGGCTGACCGGCAGGGGCGTGTGCTGTCGACCTCCGTGACCGATTGAGGGCTGTGTGACGTGAGTCGATCTCCGTCACGGCTCTGAGAACGATCCCTCCTGTCCGGGGCCGGCCCGCGCTGCCGCCCTGACCTGCACGACACGACCGGACCAGGTCGGGCCCGGAACCAGCACGCGCACCACCACGTCACCCTGTGTGGCCGCACAGGTGTCGAGGCGGGCACCGTTGGCCGCGGCGATCCGGGCGGCCTGGGCGCACGGATCGCCACCTGTTGCCGCAGTCGTGGCACCAGCAAGCGCAGCCAGATCCGCCGCAGCCTGGGCTCGCCGCTGGGCAGTCACCAGGCCCGAGACGATCGACAGACCGACGACAACGAACATCAGCATCCCGGCCATCGCGATCACCAGTACGGTCGCCGCCCCCTCCTCCCGGCGCCTCACCCGTCCTCCATCAGCGAGACCGCTGCGTCGGACACCACGACCCCTGGCAGCGAGCCGAGCAGCCCACCGGGGGCTCGCACCCGCACGCTCGTGGTGACCGTGACCTCACCCTGAACCGTCACGATGCTCACCCGTGCCCCAGCAGGAGCGATCCGGAGCGCGACCGACTCGGCTGCCTGCGTGGTGTCCCCGCGAGCGACCGACCGGGCCGCCTCACGGGAGGCATCGATGACCCGGACCTGAGCGGCACCGAGCGTCAGCATCCACACCAACCCCGCGGTGAGTGCCAACAGCAACGGCACGCCCAACGCCAGCTCAGCTGTCACCGCCCCCCGCTCTCCCCTGAGGTGTGCGCTCATGCTCAGCCGATGCCCAGGAGCGTCATGACGTGGTCGAACAGGCGCCCCAGCAACTTGTCCCCGAAGCCACCGGTGAGCATCTTGTAGAGCAACCCGGCGAAGCCGGCGCCTGCAGCGGTGCCGACAGCGTATTCGGCGGTGGTGATGCCCCGCTCGTCGTGCAGACTGGCTTTGTTGTCCATGGCTTTTCCTTGCGTCGTGGGGCTCCTGCTGAGCCCCTCTGGACCTACCTTTCGTGGATTTCGGTCGCGGTGCGCGGAGCCCTCCCCGAGGCTGTGGAAGACCACTGATCTCGCAGCACTGTGCACATGTCCGGGCCCGCCACATCCCTGCCACATCCCTGCCACATCTCTGCCAGGTCCTCGTCGGTGTCCCTCAGAGCGCGATGGAGGAGAGCAGCGAGGCCACCGTGGGCACCACTCCGATGAGGAGGAAGGCTGGCAGCAGGCAGACACCCAGCGGAACTGCAGCCGCCACCCCGACCCGGCGAGCGGCGTCCTCTGCGCTGGCCAGTGCCTCGCCCTCGAGTTCGTCGGCCAGCCGCTCGACCACGTCGACGACCGAGGCTCCCGAGGACTCCGACCTGATCATCGCGCGCGCCAGCAGGGCCAACGCCGGATCCTGCGCGACGGTGTCCCAGGCCTGGTGGGGGGCAGCACCCCACCGCGACTGCTCCAGCACCGGGGACAGCCGGGTAGCCGCCGGTCCGGGGAGTGCCTGGCAGACGGCTGCCAGCCCTGCCAGCGGTTCGACACCGGCACGCAGCGTGGAGCCGAACAGATCGACGAGGTGTGGCAACTCGCGGGCCACCGCCTCCCTTTCGCGCCGCACCGCCGCAGGCTCGGCTTGCGCCAACACCCGCCAGGCGACAACGGCCCCGATGGCTCCCGTCATCGGCCCCATCGGGCCGCCGATCAGACCCCACACAGCCAGACCCGCACCCAGCGCGGCCACCGGCCGCAGCGAGAGCAGTCGTCGCGACGCTGGCAGCGCCGGCCCCACCCCTGTCGTCGGCATGGGGGTGGGCGACAGCAGCCACCCGGCCAGGATCGCGCAGCCCACGGACAGCCACATCACGTCGAGGCCGCCGCATCAGCCAAGCGCTCGATCCACCACAACCCCAGCCCGATGAGACTCAGCCCGGCACCCAGGCAGCCGAGTCCGAACGGTGTGGTCACCAGGAAGACCCAGGGGTGGGAACCAGCTCCGGAGCCCATCAGGAGCACCACGACCGGCAACAACGCCACCAGACGTGCCGTTGCGCGGGCCGACGCCAGCTCGGAGTCGACGAGACGACGGGTGCGTCGCCGTGCCCGGATCCCGCGCGAGGTGCGAGCCAGTGCCGTGGCCAGCCCATGTCCCGAGTGATGTGCCACCTGCCAGGCTCCTGCCACCAGAGCCAGATCCACCGCACCGGGCCGTTCAGCAGCCAGCGACCGCAGGGCCGACGGCACGTCTGCGCCGAGAGTGAAGGCTTCGACCACCACCAGAAGCGGTAGCCACTGCCGCGCCGCCGCTTCGAGAGCAACTCCGGGAGGTCGGCCCACCGTCAGCTCTGCGGCCAACAGGTCGCACACCTCCAGGACCGCCGTCGTGTCAGCAGCGCGCTGACGTCGCCGGCGCCTTCCCCACAGATCCACTCCGGTGAGCCAGAGGGTCCGGCCACCGGAACCTGGCCCGTCGGATCCACCCTCTTGTCCGCTCACTGGCACAGCCACGGGTCGGGCAGCCGCAGCGCGCGGCACCAACACCAGTACCGCTGCTGCGAGGAGCCCGGACGCAACCCACGGGCTCACCACGCACACACCTCGAGTCGTTCGGTGAGCTCTGCTGCCGCTGGCCCTGGCTGCACGCGATCTGCCTCGAACGTGGCAGCAGTGCGCAACGTCACGATCCCCGAACCGTCTCGCTGCGGTACCGCCACCTCACGCACCCGCCGACGGCCGTCAGCGTCGCGACCCAGATGGATCACCACGTCCAGCGCAGCGGCCAACTGACTGTGGGCGGCCTCGCGGGGCAGTCCGGCAGCCAACGCCAGTGCCTCGATGCGAGCCGGTACGTCTGCCGCAGAGTTGGCGTGGAGGGTGCCGCAACCTCCGGCATGTCCGGTGTTGAGCGCCGCAAGCAGGTCCACCACTTCGGCTCCGCGCACCTCCCCCACCACCAGGCGGTCCGGACGCATCCGCAGCGCCTGACGCACCAGCGTGCTCACAGTGATCTCACCGACGCCCTCAATGTTGGGAGGCCTCGCTTCGAGACCCACGACATGCGGGTGCTCCGGACGCAGTTCGCTGGAGTCCTCCACGAGCACCACCCGCTCGGTCGGGTCCACCAAGGACAGCAGGGCCGACAGCATCGAAGTCTTGCCACTGCCCGTGCCACCCGTCACCAGAAACGCACAACGAGCCGTCACCACCGCTTGGAGCAGGCGCGCACCGTCCGGAGACATCGCTCCCGCATCGATGAGCTCATCCAGCGTCCACACTCCCCGGTGCGCCACCCGGAGCGAGATGGCTGTCCCCGGACGCGAGACCGGTGCCAGCACCGCATGGAAGCGAGTGCCGTCCGGCAGTCGTACGTCGACATGGGGGGTCGCGTCGTCGAGACGGCGCCCCCCGGAAGCCGCCAGCCGCTGGGCGAGTCGTCGCACGGCGGCGTCGTCGGGAAAGGTGACGTCCCAGGGCTCCAGCCCGTGACCTCGGTCCACCCACACCTCGGTGGCGCTGTTGACCAGCACGTCCGTCACTCCCGGCAGACGCAACAGGGGCTCGAGGGGTCCCGCACCATGGACGTCGCGGCGCAGCCTGTCGTGCACGTCGAGGACCGTCGAGTCACCGACGGGCATTCCCGAGGCCCGCAGCGCTTCGGCGACACGGTGAGGGGTGAGTTCGCCCACCGACGCAGCCAGCCGGCGGCGTACGTCATCGAGCACCGCAGCCGACACCGAGCTCATGCGGCTTCCCTCGGCAGCATCCCACGCACGGCCCGAGCCAGCGGGCCCCGCCTGCTCAACGGCCCGATGCCGCGGTCCAGGGCCTCCTGGAGGCCCCGTTGGTCGCGCATGGCGGCGAGGAGAGGCAGCCCGGTGGCTCGTTCGGCGTCGCCATCACTGACAGCGCCCGGCCGCAGGACCAGCCCAGCACCGGTGGTCCGGCCAAGATCAGCGACCAGCCGTGCCGTGGCTGCGAGCCCGGGCACTGACGCAGGGGTCACGAAGACCAGTTCGACACAGCGGTCGGCCAGCTCCACCATCTGCGCCCCGCCGTGACGCGCCAGGTCGAGCACGACCAGGTCGTGGCCCCGTCGGGCAGCAGGGAGGATGCGGCGCACGGTGGGCAGGTCGAGGTGGCGCCGCACCCCGGACCAGGTCACCACTCCCAGGTCACCACGGCGGGGCACGCTCTCCCGCAGTGAGCGGGATCCCAGCCGCCCTGCGGTGTCGATCAGTGACTCCCACCGCACTCCCGGGGTCTCCTCCAGCCCGAGCAGCCGATCGAGGCCGGGGCCCAGTGGATCGGTGTCGACCACGATCGTCGGTGCGCGTCTGGCGTGCCATTGCGCCATGGCACAGGCCAACGTGGTGGCCCCGCTGCCACCCGCGCCTCCGATGACCCCGATCAGTCGTCCTCCTGCAGCGTGCTCGCCCACTTCCGAGAGGGTCTCGACGAGCCAGTCGGCCGCCTCCGGCAACTCGGCGACCGACTCCGCCCCCAGCCCGACCGCGGCACGGAAGACTGCCTCACCGGGCGCGATCGCCACGACGTGCACCCCGTCGCGGCGCTGCGGTGCGAGTTCGGCCACCTCGCCGGCCAGGTCGGCGCCGACGAGCACCACACTCGCCTCTGCCCACGCTCCCAGGGCGGCCACCGGGTCGGCGAAGACCTCGGGCTCGAGGCCGGCCGCTGCGCTGAGGCGGAGGACTGCATCGTGGAGATCAGGGGACCGGGTGATGAGGAGTGCGCTCATGCCGCGAGGTTCCCCGTTGCGAGCGGCCAGCGTCGCTCCGGCAACCCCAACCCGTGGAGAACCCGCGCACTGCCGCAACTGTGGATGGTTGGCGGGCCACCTTTCACGGCGGATGACCCCTACGATGAAGTCATGACCCGCCCCACTGCGGCCTTCTTCGACCTTGACAAGACGATCATCGCCAAGTCGAGCACGTTGGCCTTCAGCCGTGAGTTCCAGGCCGGTGGGCTGATCTCGCGGCGGGCGATGCTGCGCTCGGCGTACGCCCAGTTCGTGTTCTTCATCGGTGGGGCCGACCACGACCAGATGGAGAAGATGCGGCAGTTCATGTCGCAACTGTGTGCCGGGTGGGACGTCGCCACGGTGCGCGAGATCGTCACCGACACCCTGCTCAACATCGTCGATCCACTGGTCTTCGACGAAGCAGTCACTCTCATCGAGGAGCATCGCCTCGCCGGTCGCGACATCGTCATCGTCTCCGCGAGCGGCGCGGAGGTGGTGGAGCCCATCGGACAGTTGCTGGGTGCCGACCGGGTGATCGCGACCCGCATGGAGATCGTCGACGGCAAATACACCGGCAACATCGACTATTACGCCTACGCCGAGGAAAAGGCGCGCGCGATCGAGCACCTCGCGGAAGAGGTGGGCTATGACCTGACCGCGTGCTACGCCTACAGCGACTCGGTCACCGACGTCTACATGCTCGAGGTCGTCGGCCACCCCTTCGCGGTCAATCCCGACAAGGAGCTGCGACGCATCGCAGCGAGCCGCGACTGGCCGGTGCTGAGCTTCGTACGACCGGTCGCCCTGCGTCCGCGCTTTCCGCTCCCTCCGGCCAAACCGACCCTCGCCGCACTCGCGGTGGGGGGCGCAGTCGCTGCCGGTGGTGTGCTGTGGGCCAACCACCGCAGGCGCGCGCAGCACGGCTGATCGCACCCACTGGCGATCGTCAAAGTCAAGCCTTGCGAAGGCCGGCGAGACGGACTAGAACTGGGGTATCAACTCCACAGAGCAACACGTGTTCCTGGTACCCACGCGGCGATCTACCCATCCGATGGGGTGCTAGCCATTCGAGTTCCACTCGAGGGCAGCGACTTGTGAGTGCACGCTTGGTAGCCAACTGCACGTGTGAGCGAACGGCATCTTCTCCTTGCGAGAGGGTGCCGTTCGCGTGCCCGGACGAATCAGCCCAGCGACCGCAGCGGACTCGCCTCTGCACCGGCTGCGAAGGCCTCGGCGGCATAGAGCACCCACGCATGGACCCCGCGCTGGCCGCCGTCACGATAGGCCCGCAGGTTGGACTCGTACTCCGCACGCAGGGTCAGATGCCCAGCCTCCGGGACGATGAGCGACTTGGCATCGACGCCACGCGAGACCAGCACGAGTCGCTCCAGCGCTCGCGCCACGATGGCGTTGTGGGAGACGAACGGAGCTGCGGTGACCACGTCGGCGTGAACGATCGCGGCGACCAGCAGCGCCGGCGCCTCGGTCGGTGCGAGCAGGAGCTCAGCGATGCCGCGCAACCGGTCGGCGGAGGCCGCGTCACGGGGCCGTCCGAGTTCCTCGGGCGTCACCGCCGCGGCCCCGGCCACGGCGTGGAGACGGGCGATGGCCTGCAGCGGTGCGGTCTTGAGCAACGGTGCCATGGCGAGCATCGTGGCGGAGAGACGGACGGCATCGGCGGCGATCGCGTCGACCTCGCCCGCGACGACATCCTCGATCGTGGCGCTCGACCCGTCCAGGACGGCGCTCGCATGCGCGCCGAGGAGCAACGACCGTGCGGTCATCTCCGGCGATGTCTTGCGCAGGCCGCGATCACGCAGCAGGACGTCGATGCCGTCACGGGTGCCGGCGTAGGCCGAAGGGACCCCTTCGAGGGAGGTCAACCAGGCGAGGGGGTCAGACATGGAGTCAACGCTAGTAGCCTGAAGCCGATGAACGATCAGGAGCCCATTGCGCACGCCCGGTCCTTCGGCTCGATGGTGGCTGCCTACGACCGGGGACGTCCCGGCTATCCCACCTCGGCAGTGACGTGGTTGACCGGGGACGATCCGATGATCGTGCTCGAACTCGGAGCCGGCACCGGCAGGCTCACCTCCGCACTGGTCGAGCAGGGTCATGCCGTCCACGCCACCGAACCCGACGCTTCACTGCTCGACGTGCTCCGCGAGCGGGTCCCCGGCGCCAGTGCTCGTCGCTGCGGTGCCGAGAAGATCCCCGCCAACGACCACTCCGTCGACGTGGTCGTGGTGGCCCAGGCCTTCCACTGGTTCGACCACGCGCGAGCACTTCCGGAGATCGCCCGGGTGCTCAAGCCGGGCGGCCATCTCGCGTTGGTGTGGAATCTCTTCGACCAGCGCATCCCCTGGGTCAAGCGACTCAGCGCCCAGATCGGTGGTGTCGATGCCAAGGGGACCGACGCCTTGGCCAGTACGTCCTTTCTGGAGGACAGCCCTCTCTTCGGCGAGGTGGACGCCCACAGCTTCCAGCACTGGCAGCACATCAATCGTCACTCGCTGGGCGAACTGGTCGAGTCGCGCTCCCACATCGCTGAGCTCGACCCGCCGGAACGCGAGACCAAGTTGGCGCAGATTCTCTCCTTCTACGACGACTTCGGTCGTGGTTCCGTCGGCATGGAACTGCCCTACTTCGCCCACTGCTACCGGGCTGAGGTCATTGATCAGACGGAGCAGCGCCCCGAGGCCGCCGATGCGGCCGACAAATCAACCGCCGCCGGGGCGGCTGCCGGGGGAAAGATCAGCGACGGCTCCGACACAGACATGTTGCTGATCGACTTCCGCTGACGGCTCCATCCCTCGCGCCACTGCGCCCACGAGTCGTGGCCGGCTCACGGCAACAAATCTGCCAGTAGCGTCATCCCACTCTGTGACCGCCAGTGATGGCAGGTTCCCCACCTCGAGGAGAGATCACGATGCGCCGCACCCTTTGTCTGACCGCCACCGCGCTCCTGGGGCTGGGCCTCCTCGGGGCAGCGCCACCCACTGCCACTGCCACGCCCAACGCAGCCGCGACCTGTCGGGGTCAGGCGGCGACGATCGTCGGATCGGATGGGCGAATACGAGGCACCGAAGGCCGCGATGTGGTCGTCACCAACGGTGCCCGGCGCATCAACACCCTGGGCGGAGACGATCTGGTCTGCGTCACGCGCCGACTCGAGGACAAGTACGAGTACCTCGAGATCATCACCGGGCCGGGCAACGACGTGGTCGACGGGACGACCTCGCCCCGTCAGTCCGTGGAGGTCGAACTCGGCACCGGCGTGGACCGTTTCATCGGTGGCGAGGCCGACGACTACGTCGATGCAGTGCCACCGGGTCCGGACCCTGCCATGCAGCCCGACATCTTCAGCGGGGGCGGCGGTGATGACACCGTCGGTGTGCAGGCAGGCACCGCCCCCGTGGTCATCGACAACTCCCGCGGGCGGCTCACCGGGGGATCGGACCTGTGGGCCACCTGGACGGGAATGGAAGAATTCTGGATCACCAGCACCCCCGGGGAGGACCGCGGCGACCTGGACTTCGTCGGCGGCCCCACCGAAGACATGGTGGTCGACTTCTCCACCGCCGCAGGAGTGACCCGCGTCGACCTGGGCGCCGGTGCAGACAGTTTCTACGGTGGCGAAGATCCCCGGCCCGGGTCCACCATCACCGGAGGTCGGGGGCGCGACCTGTTCTATCTCTCCTCCGGATCCGGACTCCTCGACTTCGATCTGGTGTCCGGCGTCGTCACGATCGGTGACATCACGCCGTACTCGATCACTGCCGAGGGCTTCGACGACGCCAGTCTGTTCGCCTCGAAGGTCGTGCTGATCGGGGACAACCGGGACAACGAACTTTCGCTGAGTGCTTGTGACGGCCAGGTCCGCGGGCGCAGGGGGAGCGACGAGATCTCCAGGACGTACGACTGGATGTTCGAAACCTCGCCCGGATGCGCCGAAACGCTCAGGACCAACGGCGGCGGTGGCCACGACGACATCAGCGGCACCCGTGGCAACGACGTCCTGCGGGGCGGTCCGGGCCGCGACCTGCTCCGCGGTGGCTTCGGCGATGACCTGCTGGCCGGCGGTGCCGGCCGCGACCACCTCAAGGGTCAGGCAGGCAATGACGTCCTCAAGGGCGGCCCCGGTTGGGACACCGCCGACGGCGGCAAGGGCACGGATGTGTGTCGCGCCGAGCGCACGCGCCGCTGCGAACGCCACTGATCCACGCGCTGGGCAACCAATCGTCTGCCCAGCGCATCACACTCCATGAACGCCGGCACGCTCGGATCCGCACCTCAAGGAGAGATGACCATGAAACGCACCACCTGCCTGACCACCACCGCGCTGATGGGGTTCAGTCTCCTGGGAGCAACGACCTTCGGCCTCACCTCCGGGGCTGCCTCCGCTGCCACCTCTGCCGCAGGGGCCACGTGTCGCGGGGAAACGCCCACAATCGTGGGGCCCGGCAAACGACTGAAGCTCCTGGGCACCGAAGGCCGCGACGTGGTGCTGACCAACGGGGCCGTCGAGGTGAACACTCTCGGCGGGGACGACCTGGTGTGCGTCACCGACAAGGCCGCAGGCCTGCGCTACGTGGTCACCATCAATTCCGGACCCGGGGACGACGTGGTGGACGGATCACCCTCACCGCGCACGCGGGTCTCCGTCGACCTCGAGACCGGGGTCGATCACTTCATCGGCGGCGATGCCAATGACTACATGCGCGCAGTGCCTCCGGGTCGGGACCCCGCCACCGGCCCCGACACCTTCGACGGGGGTGGCGGCGAGGACGCGATCGATCTGTCCACCGGCGCCGTCGATGCGGTGATCGACAACCAACTCGGTCGCTTCTCCGAAGGTCCTCAGGTGCTCGCCAACTGGACCGGCATCGAGGAGTTTTACCTCGGCAGCGTCCGCGAGGGCTCCGGGGACCTCGACTTCATCGGCAGCACGGCTGACGAGACGATCGTCGACGAATTGTTGGACTATCGCGTCTCCCGGTTCGACCTGGGGGCGGGCGATGATCGCTTCTACGGAGGCGCCGAACCCAAGCCCGGCTCCTCCTTCACCGGCGGCAAGGGGCACGACCTGTTCTACCTCACCTCCTACTCCGGACTCCTCGACCTCGACCTGGCCTCAGGTCATCTTTCGGTCGGGACAAAGTCGCCCTACTCGCTCGAGGCCAACAGTTTCGAGGACGCCGAGCTCTTTGCAGAGCGAGTGGTCCTGGTCGGCACCAACGGCCCCAACAGGCTCGGCGTCGGGGGTTGTGAGAACGCGGCGCGCGGCCGCAACGGCAACGACACCATCTGGGAGACCGAAGAGGTGCATTTCGACACCTGGGTGCACTGCACGAAGCCCGACAGCACCTACGGCATGAACGCCAACGGCGGCGCCGGCCACGACAAGATCAAGGGCACACTGGGCCCCGACACGCTGCGGGGAGGTCGTGGGCGCGATGACATCCGCGGTCGCGTAGGCGACGACCGCCTCATCGGCGGACGTGACAACGACCATCTGGAAGGCCAGCGTGGACGCGACGTCCTGAAGGGCGGACCCGGCTGGGACACCGCCGACGGCGGCAAGGGCAGGGATGTGTGCCACGCCGAGCGCAAACGCCGCTGCGAACGCCACTGACATCCGTCCCGTCTCTCCCCCGTCCACCTCACCGTGAAGAAGGTCATCATGCGCCGCACCACCACGTTCACCATCCTGACTGTCCTGGGTCTGGCCCTGACCGCCCCGTTGACCGCCAGCGCCATAACCGCTAGCGACATGACCACCAGCGCCATGACCGCCGGGCCGTCCTGTCGCGGCGAGGCAGCCACCATCGTGGGCACCGACGAGGCCCGCCTGATGGGCACCGCCGGGGCCGACGTGATCGTTTCGGGGCTGGCTGACGAGGTCGTCGCCGGAGCCGGCAACGACCTGGTCTGCATCTCAGCTCGAGACGACGGGAGTAGCGTCCGGGTGAACGCTGGAGCAGGTGACGACGTCGTCATCTCCGAGGGCGAGAAGAACTACACCGATACCGATCTCGGTCCCGGGCGCGATGAATTCGTCGGCGGAGGCCAGGAGGACTGGGTCGAGGCGAGTCTCGACGACACGGTCCTGGCCGACCGCGGTGGTGACCTGGTCACCTACAGATTGGGCCGTGGGGAGCCGCTGCCCGCTGTCGTCGGCGCGCTGACCGGCGACATTGAGGACGGGTGGATCGAAGTCGTTGCGCCCGGTCGCCGAGTGGTGATCGACGGATCCTCAGGGGTGGTGAAGGTGGACGGGACGCTGGTGACGACTCTCGTGACGGTGCCGCAGATGCTCTACGGGGTCGCCCAGCACGTCCGTCTGACCGGCACGCCCGGCCGGGACAGGTTGGCCACCGCGGCCTGCGCCAGCAGCGTGCTGCGCGGTGGCGGGGGCGACGACGAGCTGCTGCCGCTGGGTGATCGAGCCACTCCCAAGCGACAGTGTCCACGACGTCGGATGACCGCTCTGGGCGGGCGTGGGAACGATCGTCTCTTCGGCACCAACTCCGATGACGTCCTCCGCGGGGGCCCGGGTCGGGACCTACTCATGGGTCGGCGCGGTGTCGACTTCGCCGACGGAGGCAAGGGTCGCGATACGTGCAATGCCGAGCGCGAGCGGCGCTGCGAACGCTGACACCCCCCCCTGACCCGTTGGACGAACTACGTCGCGGTGCCCGCCATCGCGCCGCCGTCGAAGATGCTCGGGTGGGTCCACCAGCGAACGCCGACGCCCGAGCTCACGACGACGGCAAGGGCCACGATCGTCAGGGCGACCTTCGCCACCAGTGAACGCTCGCTCTTCTCTATCGGACTCACCCGTCGCTCTTCGCTCACCGTCGGCGCCCGACGGTGAGGGTGAAGTACGACGACGTGTCAGACGCAGCTTCACCGGAGTCGTCGTCGACCAGGTCGATGACGTCCAGCCCAGCGGCCGCACACAGGAGTCGTATTGAGGCCGGGGTGTGCCAGTGGATGACCCACTCCCGGTCGGCGACCGCTGTCTGGCCCTTCATGACCTGTTCGTAGCGGGCCGTCGTGGTGCGAGTACGGCTCTGGCGGTCGTAGGTCTCCGAGAGCGGCGTGTAACGGAACTCGGTTCCGGACTCATCCTTCGCGCTGCGTGTCACTCCCAGTTCTGTCTCGGGTGTGCGACCCGGCACCCAGAACGGGATCAGCGCGACGCCGTCTTCGGTGAGGTGTTCGCCGACGGCGTGGAGAGCCCGTGCTGCGATCTGGTCGTCGGGCAGCAGGTTGAACGTCGGACCCGCGAAATAGATCGCCGCATAGCGACGTTCCAACGACAGGTCTTCCACGCGTTGATGGAAGACCTGGGGGGTGACCCCGCGCGCGGCCGCGTGCTTGCGGCACTTCTCGACCATGTCGAGGGATGAGTCGACGCCGTCCACGTCAAGCCCGGCGGCACACAGGTCGAGCATCGGTTCGCCGTCACCGCAGCCGATCTCGAGCGCCGGTTGTCCGTGCATCTGCACGAACTCCACGTACGGCTCGGGATCGAAGGTGGCGGACTTGAGCTTGCCGTAGGCGTTCGCGACGATTCCTGAGTAAAAGTCAGCCGGTTCCATGGGCAGCAGCGTGTCATGCGGTCGTCCAGCCCGACGAGTGCATTTTCGGTCTCACGTCCGCCTGGCGAATCTGACCCGGCCGACGGCCGGGCATCGCACCCGCGTGACCCCCTCGCCGGGCCGGAGTAGGTTCGGCGAGAGGGCTTCCCCCATCCGCAAGAGCCGAGGAGAGCACGTTGTCGGAAAAGACTCTGTCCAACCTGATGAACGAGGACCGACGGTTCGAGCCCCCTGCCGAACTCGCGGCGAACGCCAACGTCACCGCCGAGGCGTACGCCCGTGCCGACGCCGACAGCGACGCCTTCTGGAGCGACGCCGCCGAGCGACTGGACTGGGGCCAGAAGTGGGACCAGGTGCTCGACTGGTCGAATCCGCCGTTCGCCAAGTGGTTCGTCGGCGGCACCATCAACGCCGCGGTCAACTGCGCCGACCGCCACGTCGCGGCCGGCAACGGTGACAAGGTCGCCATCCACTGGGTCGGCGAGCCAGACGACGACACCCGCGACATCACCTACGCCGACCTCCAGCAGCAGGTCTGCCAGGCCGCCAACGCACTCACCGAACTGGGCGTGAAGAAGGGCGACCGGGTCGCGATCTATATGCCGATGATCCCCGAGGTCGTCGTCGCGATGCTCGCCTGCGCGCGTCTCGGCGCTCCCCACACCGTGGTGTTCGGCGGTTTCTCCGCCGACGCGCTCGCCTCGCGCATCACCGACTGCGACGCCCACGTGGTCATCACCTCCGACGGCGGCTACCGCCGCGGCGCCGCGAGTGCTCTGAAGCCTGCCGTCGACGAAGCGGTCGCCAAGACCGGCGACCTGGTGCGGCACGTCCTCGTGGTGCGACGTACGGGTCAGGACGTCACGTGGAATGAGGGACGCGACCTGTGGTGGCACGACGTCGTCGAGCCCGCCTCGACCGAACACGAGGCCGAGATGCACGACGCCGAGCACCCGCTCTACGTCATGTACACCTCCGGCACGACGGGCAAGCCGAAGGGCATCCTGCACACCACCGGCGGCTATCTCGTCGGCACGTCGTGGACCCACTGGGCCGTCTTCGACCTGAAGGACGACGACGTCTACTGGTGCACCGCCGACGTGGGCTGGGTGACCGGCCACTCCTACATGGTCTACGGCCCGCTCGCCAACGGCGCCACGCAGGTCATGTACGAGGGCACCCCCGAAAAGGGTCGCTGGTGGAAAATCATCGAGGACCTCAAGGTGTCCATCTTCTACACCGCCCCGACCGCGATCCGTACGTTCATGAAGCAGGGTCGCGAGATCCCGGACGGCTTCGACCTGTCCTCGCTGCGACTGCTCGGCTCGGTCGGTGAGCCGATCAACCCTGAGGCCTACATGTGGTACCGCGAGGTCATCGGTCACGACCGCTGCCCGATCGTCGACACGTGGTGGCAGACCGAGACCGGCCAGATCCTGATCAGCCCCTTGCCCGGCGTCACCGCCGGCAAACCCGGTTCGGCGATGAAGGCCCTCCCCGGCATTGCGGCCGACGTGGTCAACGACGACGCCGAGTCCGTCGGCAACGGCAACGGCGGCTACCTCGTCCTCAGCAAGCCGTGGCCGGCGATGCTGCGCACCCTGTGGGGGGACGACCAGCGGTTCAAGGACACCTACTGGGCACGCTGGCCGGGGCTCTACTTCGCCGGCGACGGGGCCAAACTCGATGACGACGGCGACGTGTGGCTGCTGGGTCGCGTCGACGACGTGATGAACATTTCGGGCCACCGCCTCTCCACCACCGAGATCGAGTCGGCGCTGGTCTCCCACCCCAAGGTCGCCGAGGCCGCCGTGGTCGGAGCCGCCGATGACATGACCGGCCAGGCCGTGTGTGCGTTCGTGATCCTGCGCGACGAGTTCACCCAGGACGGCGCCAACGGCGGGCCGGACATCGTGGAGGAGTTGCGCAAGCACGTCGCCCACGAGATCGGTGCGATCGCCAAGCCGCGCCAGATCATGATCGTTCCCGAGCTGCCCAAGACCCGCTCGGGCAAGATCATGCGGCGCCTGCTCAAGGACGTGGCGGAGAACCGTGAGGTCGGCGACATGACCACGCTTGCCGACTCCACGGTGATGGACCTGATCAAGAACAAGGAGAGCTCCGCCGCGACGTCGGAGGAGTGACCTCGTTGCGCCAGCGGTGAGTTGGTGACGCGAGCGGCCAGTTTGCGACGCGAGCGGTGAGTGAGGCTGGTTCCGGGACGTACCAAATCAGCCTCACTCACCGCCCGGTCGGCTCAGCGGTGAGTGGAGCTGGATTTGGTACGAGCAGAACCCGCCTCACTCACCGCTCAGGGCGGGCTCACCTGCGGTTCAGTCTCCGGCGTCGGCGCCCGACGGCGCCGCGGCGTCGACCGACTCGGAGGTGTCCTCGGGTGTGTCCTCAGAAGCGTCTGCATCCGTGTCCTCCGTATGGCCCCGTGTGCTGAACAACAGCAGTGCCACCCCTACGAAAGCTGCGACCACGGACGCCAGGAGGATGGCAATCTTTGCCTCGTCAGTGAGCAACTGGACACCCGGGAAGGACAACCCGGCGATGAAGATCGACACCGTGAATCCGATGCCCGCGACCGCACCGAGACCGAATATCATCGGCCAGCTGGCGCCCTCGGGCAGTTTGCCGAGCCCCAGGCGTACGGCGATCCAGGAAGCCAGCAGGATGCCGATCGGCTTGCCGACCACGAGGCCGATGATGATGCCCAGCCCCACGGGTGAGTCGAAGACCTTGCCGAAGGCGCCCAGGTCGACGCCGGCGTTGGCGAGCGCGAAGATCGGCAGTACGACGTAGGCCGAGACCGGGTGCAGGGTGTTCTGCAGACGCTCGACGACCGAGACCGACTCCTTGAGCAGGAAGCGCATCTTCGCCAACTCGTCGGGGTCCAGGACTCGGTCGCGCAGAGCCCGACCGGCATACGAGCGGGCGACCTCTTCCTTGAGCAACGGCCCGGCCGGCGCAAGCAGCCCTATCGCCACACCGGCCAGGGTGGCGTGCACGCCCGACTGCAGGAGGGCGAACCACACGCCGACGCCGAGGACCACGTAGATCACCATGCTCCAGATGCGCAGCAGTCGCGCAGCGACGATGGCCGCCAGCAGCGCCAGGGCGATCGCGAGCCACATCAGGGAGAGGTCGGCGGTGTAGAAGACGGCAATGACCAGAATCGCGCCGATGTCGTCGACGATCGCCAGCGTCAGCAGGAAGAGCCGCGCCGCCGAGGGGATACGGCGTCCCAGGACACCGAGGACGCCGACGGCAAAGGCGATGTCGGTGGCCATGGGGATGCCCCAGCCGTCCACACCGCTGCTGCCGGGCGGGTTGAAGGCGAGGTAGAGACCTGCCGGCACCACCATTCCGCCGATCGCGGCCACGATCGGCAGGGCAGCAGTCTTGGGGTCGCGCAGGTCACCGTTGACCAACTCGTACTTGATCTCGAGGCCGACCACGAAGAAGAAGATCACCATCAAGGCGTCGTTGACCCAGTGCTGCAGCGACTCGTCGAGATGGAGGGGGCCGACATCCAGGACGAGGTGGGTGTGCCAGAGCGCGTCGTACGACTCCGCCCAGCCGCTGTTGGCCCAGACCAGCGCCACCGCTGCGGCCAGCAACAGCAGCAGCGATCCCGCCGCCTCGATGCGCAGGAACTCGCGGACGGGTCGGGCCACGAGTCGCGCCAGCGGTTTGTTGCTGGCGATGTAGGAGGGGCCGGTCTTCCACAGGTCGTCGAGTTGCGGGTCGTCGTGCGGGTTGTGGGTTCCTGAAGCCATGCGGTGGCGGGTCCTTCCGGGTTGGGTGGGACAACTTCACCGCGGCCGGTCGCCACGGGCCGACCAGACTTCCCGGCACACCAGAGACACTATTCTAGGCACGCGTGTGCTGACGCCCTGTCGAGGACGACCCTGTCCCTCCCGTTGTGTAGGGTCAGGAAGTCCGCAGAAACGTCTCCGAAGAAGGATCTTCCGCATGGCAAACGAACCGGTCAAGGACACCGATCCGACGCTCGGCGCGCTCGTCATGGACGCGTCCCGCGACATCTCCACCTTGGTCTCCAAGGAGATCGAGCTCGCCAAGAGCGAGCTCAAGGTCAGCTTCAAGCACGGTGGGGCCGGCGTTGTCTTCTTCGCGGTGGCCGCCTTCCTGCTCCTGCTGGCGATCATCATGCTGTCGGTCTCGATCGCCTACTTCATCAACTGGGCCGGACTGGGCCTGCACTGGGCCTTCCTCATCGTCTTCGGCGCCTACACCCTGCTGGGTGCGATCCTGGCTCTGATCGGCGTCAAGCAGGTCAAGAAGGTCAAGGCCCCCGAGCGAGCCATCACCCAGGGCAAGCAGATCCCTCAGGCGCTGAAAGGTCACGCCTGAGGGTTCGGATCCACGGGCTCAGCGCACACACTCTCCCGTGTCGACCGGCCTGTCGGAGCTGATTCCCTGCGCGGCCGACTCACTGAGCTGCTCGGCGGTGAGTGCGTAGCCCGTCTCCCGGTCACTCACCGATGCGGCGAAGACCATGCCGGCCACTTTGCCACCCGAGGTGAGGATCGGACCGCCAGAGTTCCCAGGGCGAATGAGTGCCCGCAGGGAGAAGACCTGACGGATGACGGTGCCGGCGCCGTAGATGTCGGGCGAACGCAGCCGCTGGGCGCTGCGGATCCGCCCCACTTCGATGGAGTAAGGGCCGTCCTGCGGATAGCCGACGACCGCCACATCGTCGTCCGGTTCGGCTTTCGGGTCGAGAGTCAGATGGGGCAGCCCTTCCTCAGCGATGGCAAGCACGGCGATGTCGAGCTCCGGGTCATAGAGCACCACCGAGGCCACCTGCGTCGAGCCGTTGATCTCGAGCTCCGGGCGGGTGACCCCGGCCACCACATGCGCGTTGGTCATCAAGCGGCCGGGAGCGAAGAGGAAGCCGGTGCCCTCGACTCCGCTGCCACATCCGTTGGCGCCCCGCACCTTGATCACGCTCGGTTGGGCTGCAAGGACGTCCGGGTCCTTCAGCATGCGTGGATCGCCGGGCTCCACGGCCACGATGCGTTCGGGCGCGAAGGGCTCGAGGTAGCGAGGGAAGAACGTCGTGCCGACGACGTTGTTAAAGGTCTGCAGCACGTTGCCGGCTCGCACCGGCAGCACCTGGTCGACCTTGGCCAGCACTGTCGAGTCTCGGACGAGTGGGGTGATCGTCCCCATCCGGGTGCCCGAGACCGCAACCCCGAGCGCCCAGGCCACCAGGAGCACGGCAAAAGCGCTCAGGGCAGCACCACCGACCGCGTCGACGGCCCGCACCGGCTGCCACGGGATGTGGTCACGGATGCGGGAACCCAGGAACTGCAGCGCCGCCTGCCCCAGTGAGGCCGCAAGGATCACGATGAAGAGTGCCCCGAGGGAGACCCACAGGGAGGGCGCGGCCTCCCCCAGCGCCACCGGCGCGACCCAGACCCCGAACAGGCCGCCGAGGATCAGGCCGCCGGTGGCGAACGCACCGGTGACGAAGCCCTGCCAGTAGCCCGAGACGGCGTAGATGCCCACCAGGAGGAGCAGGCACCAGTCGAGGACGTTCATGCGCTACTCCTCGAGCCGGGTGTTCGGCGCCAGGTCGGTGTGCCTGGGCTCACCCTGCAGCATGTGATCGGGCAGGTCTCGCACCCGGGCCGTGTCCCAGTCCGTGCCCCATCCGAGATAGCGGAAGAGCCGGGCGATGATACCGGCAGTGAAGCCCCACAGGATGACGTCCTTGTCCTCTCCGATCAGGAAACCAGGCCCGACCCATCCGCGCGGGTGACGCACGCTGATGCGGTGTTCAGGGTCGAGCAGGTCGGCGATGGCCACCCGGTGGATGGCGTGCACCTCGTCGGGGCTCTCGATCCGCACTTCGCCGGGGTCTCGCCAGAACCCCAGCACCGGCGTCACCGCGAAATTGCTCGGCGGCAGCCACAACTCGGGGAGTTCGCCGAAGACCTCCACGCTGGCAGGGTCGAGCCCGATCTCCTCCTGCGCCTCCCGAAGGGCTCCCTCCACTGGTGTCTCCCCCGGATCGAGGGACCCTCCCGGGAAGGACACCTGCCCGGGATGGGAACGCATGTGGTGGGCCCGCTCGGTCAGCAACAGGTCGCCGCGATGCTCGAGGTCGTCCGGCGCGCTGGGGTCGTCGACACGATCGGCAAAGACCATCAGCACAGCGCCGAGCCGGGCGTCGTTGCCCTCCGGAGGCATGAAATGGGTCAGCTCGTGGACGCTGATGGTCCGGGTGGCCTGCACCACCGGTCCCATCCAGCCGGGGAGTCCGTTCACAGGGCGATTCCGAAGTGCTTCTCCACCAGGGCCACGACCTCCTGCGCCGAGTCGACCCCGCCGGAGTCCTGCCCCACCACCACGCCGTCGGCATCGACGAAGATGAAGGCCGGGAGTCCGCGTCTCGCGATGGCGAAGACGTCTTCGGTCATCAACTCCCCACCAGGGTCCGCCAACGAGGGATAGGTCGCGCTGGTGTCCTCGGCCAAGGCCAGGGCTGCCCCGGGTTTGACGTCGTTGAAGTCGATGCCGAGCACCCCCACCTGCTCGCCGTACTGCTGATGGAACGACTCCAGCGCCGGCATCTCCTTGCGGCAGGGGTCACAGAAGCCCTGCCACAGATTGATGACCAGCGGTCCTCGCAGGGAGGACAGCTCGACGTCGGGACCTCCCCCCAGGCAGGGCAGCGTCACCTCGGGCAGCCCGCCGTCGACGGCCGCACCGGTGCCGGGGGTGCAGTCGTCCATGCCGATACGAGCCTTGACCTTGCGCAGGGCAGGTGTGTCGACCTGGATGTCAGGTGGTCGCACGTCGAAGGTCCGGTCGCCGGAGCCCGACGCGCAGGCACTCAGGCTGGCGGACAGCACGAGCACTGCGAGGATCCGCCTCATGCCGGGCCTTGGGTGGTGACGAGCTTCTCGGCCTCGATCGGATCAGTCGGGCCGATGCCGTAGGAGGGGCACAGTCGTGCCACCGGGCAGGCGCCACAGGCCGGCTTCTTGGCATGGCAGCGCCGCCGCCCGTGCCAGATGAGGTGGTGGGACAGCATCGTCCAGTCCTTCTTGGGGAAGAGCGCGCCGACCGCGTGCTCGACCTTGACCGGATCGGTCTCCTCGGTCCAGCCGAAGCGCCGCGAGAGCCGCCCGAAGTGGGTGTCGACGGTGATGCCCGGCACGCCGAAGGCATTGCCCAGCACCACGTTGGCCGTCTTGCGACCCACGCCGGGCAGCGTCACGAGGTCCTCCAGACGCCCGGGGACCTGTCCGTCGTAGTGCTCGACGAGCGCCTGGCTGAGTTTGAGGACCGAGTCGCTCTTCTGCCGGAAGAACCCCAACGGCCCGAGCAACTGCTCCAGGTGCTCACGCGGGGCTGCTGCCATCGCCTCGGGCGTGGGGTAGGCGGCAAACAGGGCAGGGCTGGCCGCGTTGACCCGCCGGTCGGTGGTCTGGGCGGAGACGACGGTGACGACCAGGCACTCGAAGGCGTTGGTGAAGTCGAGCTCGGTGCGGGCCTCTGGATAGGTGTCGGCCAGGATCCGGTTCATCTTGCGGGCCCGACGGACCAGGGAAGTCTCGGGTTTGACGGGAGCGGGCTTCGCAGACGCAGGCTTTGCTGGCACCGGTCCAGCCTACGGTTGCCCTGCGACACTGTGCTCCGCACCAGGATCCGGGATGCGGTCCGACGCCTGATCCGACACCTGGTCCGACACCGATCTGACGATTGATCCCACGTGTCATCCGGGCGGAGTGCCGCCTGTGACCGAGACCACGGCTAGGATCAGCAGGGACCCCGTAGCCGACCGTCGCGGGGACACAATTCCTCTGGAGGACTGACGTGGACAACGACGTGCTTCGCCAGGCACCGCTGTTCAATTCGCTCGATGACGAGGCGGCCACCGCCTTGGGCGACTCGATGGCCAAGGCCGCGCTCCGACGGGGAGATGTGCTCTTCCACGAGGGTGACTCCGGTGACCGGCTCTATGTCGTCATCGAGGGCAAGGTCAAGCTCGGGCGCTCAGCTGCGGATGGTCGGGAAAATCTGCTGGCCATCATGGGGCCCGGTCAGATGTTCGGTGAGCTCTCCCTCTTCGATCCAGGCCCGCGATCGGCCACCGTCACTGCCGTCACGGATGTCACGTTCGCCTCGCTGGCCCACGATGATCTACTCAAGTGGCTCGACGGTCGCCCGCAGGTGGCCCGTGCCCTGCTCTCCCAGCTCGCCGCGCGCCTGCGCAAGTCCAACGACGTGGTGGCCGACCTGGTCTTCTCCGACGTCCCCGGTCGCGTGGCCAAGGCCCTGCTCGATCTGGCCGAACGATTCGGACGCACCGCCGACGACGGCGTCCACGTCCATCACGACCTCACCCAGGAGGAGCTCGCCCAACTGGTCGGCGCCTCACGGGAGACGGTCAACAAGGCACTCGCCGACTTCGCCTCCCGCGGATGGCTGCGGCTGGAGCCTCGCTCCGTGGTGATCATGGACCTCGAGCGACTCTCCCGCCGAGCGCGCTAGTTCCGCCGGAGACGTCGTGAGCACTGTGAGCCTGGCCCCGTCCGAGTTCGCTGCGAGCGGTGTCTTCCTCAACTCCGCCACCCTGGGGTTGGCCCCGCTGCGCAGTGTCGAAGCGATCCGCGACTTCGAGGCTTCGCGACATGCCGGCACTGTCGATGCCGTGGACCTGGACCGGTATGTCGATCGCGGTCGTGCCGCGTTTGCGCAGATGATCGGGCAGCCGGCCCAGCATGTCGCCACCGGCTCGCAGGCGTCCCAGTTCGTGGGGCTGGTCGCCGCCTCGTTGCCGCCCCAGAGCGTGGTCGTGGCAGCCGAGGAGGATTTCACCTCGGTGCTGTTCCCCTTCCTGCACGCCGACCTCGACCTCAGACTGGTGCCTCTCGAACGCCTCGTCGACTCGATCACCGACGAGGTCGATCTGGTCGCCGTGTCGGCAGTGCAGTCCTCGGACGGTCGCCTCGTGGACCTGGCTGCGCTGGATGTCGCGACCGCCCGGGCGGATGCGCGCACGCTCGTCGACGTCACCCAGGCGGCCGGTTGGCTGCCCCTGGAACGCCTCCGCGCCGACTATGTCGTGGGCGCCGGCTACAAATGGCTGCTCGGCCCCCGTGGCACCTGCTTCTTCTTCGTCGACCCGGGCGCTCCACCACTACCGGTCCTTGCTGCTGGTTGGTACGCCGGCGATTCACGCTGGGACGCCATCTACGGTCCGCCGCTGCGGCTGGCCACCGACGCGCGCCGCTACGACGTCTCCCCTGCCTGGGGGTGCTGGGTCGGTCATGCGCCGGCACTCGACCTCCTGCTGGAGATCGGGATCGACCGGATCCATGCCCATGACCTCACGCTGGCCAATGCGTTCCGCGACGGACTCGGTCTCCCGCCCGGTGATTCAGCGATCGTGTCACTCCCGAGTCCACCCGACGTGGAGTCGCGGCTGGCAGCCGCCAACATTCAGGCCGCGGTGCGGGCAGGACGGTTGCGCCTGTCCTTCCACCTCTACAACAGCGACTCCGACGTGGAAGCAGCCCTGCGAGCTCTGGCCTGAAAATAGTTCGACCCTCCTACCACCCGAAGTCGACCCACTCGGCGTCGTAGTGGGTGAGAGGAGGTGCCCATGACCGATCGGTCCGCGTTCGATGACTTCGTCCACGCCCGCAGTGGCGCCCTGTCACGTACGGCCTATCTGCTGACCGGCAATCACCACACGGCCGAGGATCTGGTCCAGCATGCGCTGGTGAGGACGGCCCAGCACTGGGAACGAATCTCCACCTCACCGGAGGCCTACACCCGCCGGATCATGTATCACCAGAACATCTCCTGGTGGCGCACCCGCCGTCTGACCGAGGTGTCGCTGGGCGCTCACGACGCAGGAGTGGCGCCACCCGACACGGACTTGCGCCTGACGCTGGAGGACGCGCTCACCCGGCTCACCACCAAACAGCGCACCATCCTCGTGCTCCGCTTCTTCGAGGACCTCACCGAGGTGCAGACCGCCGCCGCGGTCGGCGTATCGGTGAGCACCGTGAAATCCACGACACGCCATGCCCTGACCCGCCTGCGCATTCTCGCGCCCGACCTCGCTGACCTCGTGGAGGTGCAGTCATGACCAATATTCGTGAAGAGCTCGATCGGCTTGCAGGTGCGGCGAGAACACCGTCCCCGGATCCTGCGCTGTGGGATCGCGGGCGACGACTGCGACGCAATGACCGCCTGGCCACCTCCGCAGCCACGCTCGTCGTGGTGCTGTTCGTGGGAGGCTTGATCTCGTTGTCTCTGGCGCCCTCGCTGGTGGGGTCGTCCCAGGTGGCGGCTCCGGCCAGCGGGCCTGCTCCCGACGGCGCGATCCCGAGCCGCATCGACGAGGTCCCGCAACACGTCCGCTCAGGGACCGAAAGTCTGGCCATCGGCCGCGTCTCGGTGGCGTTCGGCTCCACCGCGGGCACGGTACTCGTCTCGGCCACCGATGGCAGCTACCACCGCGTCACCCTTCCCGACGGGAGGAACGCCACCATGCGGCTGAGTCCAGACGGCCAGCGGCTTGCCTACGTCTACACGACGCCCTCGGGGGAGGAACCGAGCACGACCACGGCAGGAGTGGCGATCATCGACTTGTCGAATGGGAAGATCGACCAGGTGCCGACAGTGACCAGTTCCGGGGCGACCGTCGATGTCGCCAGC